>JACRCQ010000005.1 GCA_016218915.1 Deltaproteobacteria bacterium | reverse complement strand
GCGCCGGCCACGTTGTCCAGGGCCGTCAGCGCAGCTCGTCCGATCGCAAGCTCCGCGGGGTCGCCAGCGAACGCGATGACTGCGGCCGTGAACGCGATCATCGCGCTCTCGGCTGCGTTCCTCGGACCCATCATGCGCGTGTGCTGCACCCTTGCGAGCGCGATCACCGCATCAAGAACAAGCTCGTCGCGGCGGCCGGACAGGTAGTCGTCCTGCCGGACCGCGAGCCGTTCGGGTGAGGCGAACTCCTGGCTGTGCTCCGCGCTCCACTTCGCAGCGTCGACCACGAGCAGATTCTGGATCGCTTGCTCGTTCCAGGCTCGCGTGATGACTTCGTCCAACCCGTTGATCATAGTCAGAAGCGACTGCAGCGCAGCCTTGGCCGCGTTGCCCGGTGCGGCGAGCGTGCCGCTTCCTGCGAGCGTGACGGCCGTCAAGTCGGCCTGCGCTGCGTCCAGCCGGATTCTGTACTCTTGTGTAGTGCTCATGTTCTTCTCCGATTCATGCCTGACTGTAGTCAACAGTCGAAACTATCGAATAGTCGCCGTCCGCCGCGGCTCCGTCTGCTTGAAGCGCGACGAGGATCTCGGTGCCCTGATCCTCCAGCGTTGATATGCCGTGCTGCCTGACGCGAACCTGACCCGGCACGGGCGTTCTCACCCGCAACAGGTAGCCGCGCGGCACCGCGAACGCGGCGCCGAGCTGCAACCATCCGCCAAGGTCGTCACTCCAGGCGTGAACGACAAACGAGAGGCTCGCTGTCCCGACCGGCCCGGTCCAGCCGATCGCCACGCCGGTCGGGAGCGTTTCGGTGGAGAGCGACGGGACAGAGATCACGGAGTCCCCGGCCGGTCCACCGGGGGTCGGATCGGCCGGGAGCCCCGTGCCGCCGCTGGCGGTGCGCTTCCAAGTCTTCTGGCATCGCACGGCGTCACCGTCCCTTCGTTGCCAAAGCGGTTTGCGCGACCGCGCCGCGAGCGCGCTCGGACGCGTTCAGCCTCATCAGGCCTGCGATCTTTCGATCGTCGCTTCCGTTCCTGCGACGATAGCCATCCGACATGGTGGGTCCGAGCGGCGCGTAGGTCGGGATCGGCCGCATGCACCAGTTCGGATCGATCCTCAGCGGCGCGTCGAGCGCGTCGCCCTTCAAGAACGCAGACTCGTAGGCGCCGCGCTCAAGGTGTTGCGCCGACAGGCCGCACGTCTCTCTGAAAACGCTGAGCAGTCCAGCGTAGCAGCCAGAAGCGATCCGGACCGCGTCCGGGATCCTCTCCTTGCGTGCGGTGTCGAACAACCCAAGGAGCTGCAGCGCGTCGCCCGTTTCCTTCGAGAATTCGCCGTCGCGCCAGAACCGGCGCGATCCCTTCAGCTTCCTCGCCGCCTCGACACCGCTTGACGTCAGCTCGACCAAACCACGCGTCGCCGCAAGCTCGATGGCTTCCGCTCGCTCAACGTCGCCACGCTCGATCGCGTTCTGCCACAGCGACTTGATCTCGCTCACGGGTTTCGGGCTCAGCTCGACCGCAAGGTGCTCGATCGAGATTAGAGCTTCGATCGACTGGCCCTTGTTCACCAACGACCGCGGCGCCTGCGAATCCACCAACGCGTTGTCGACGGCCTGGCCGAACGCCTCCAACGCATCGGCCGCCGCGCTCGCGAGCGTCGTTGCCTGCTCGGCGAACTGCGCCGCAAGGCCCCGGCGGTAGTCGTCAACGAGAGACATCTTCGCCTGCGCTTCGCGGGCCGCGATCGCAGGATCCGGATCGGTACCCATGCCGACTGCGCCGCGCGCCTGCAGCTCTGCAAACGCCATCGAGCGGCTTACGTCCGGCCGCGTTCGGGTGTCGCCCGAGACTGCCTCGTACACTCGGTCGGACACGTACCACTTGAAGGTGTTTGCCTCGCGGAGCGCCGAAACCGCCGCCAGTCCAGGCTTCGCCAGATCGCCGCACGCTTTCAGCGCTTCGCCGGTGGCCGACAAAGCTTGCGCAACGTTGCTCAAGTCCACGGACTGCGTCTGGTCCGCTGGCGCGATCGCCCTCGCCTTGCCTTCCGGAAGCGTCGGCTTGCCGCTCGGCGGACGAGGCTTCGGTCGCGCCATCGGCGAACGCGGTTCGCCTGCATCGTTCGTGTCGGCGAGCTTCCGGTCCGGGTCGGACCCCGCCTGCAGCTTGTTCATCGATCGCCTTGCCCACTTGCTGATACTCGCTCCCATGATCGTTCCCTTCCGGCCCATGCAGGCCTCGCCTCAACCCGTTCCCGTCCGCTTGAGCCCCGCGACGAACTCGCGGAGCGCCTTCTGTTCCGCGGTCTCGCCGCGGTTCGTCTCACCGTCGTTGGAGTTGTCGGCCCGACCGCCCAGATCGATGTCGACGTTGAGCACCCGCAGGACCGCCCGACGCTGCGCTTCCCGCCAGCGCTCGATCTCGGGCGTGCTGAGCCCCTGCGCGGCCATCGTCGCGACGTATCGGTGCCAGTCGGGCGTGTCCTGCGGCGGCGCGCACGCGACCCACCGTTCGCTGCCGTCCTCCCAGATCACGCGCTGCGTCCACTGCGGCTCGCCCACGGCGCCCGACTCGGCGCCGTTCCACACGAACCGCGCTGGCTCGCACCGGATGTCACCGCCGGCTGGCAACTTCGCCGCAAGCTCAACCATGAGCGCGATCGAGTCCGCGCAGTCATCGTGAGCGCCGCTGCGATTCGGCGCCGCGATCTCTATCCGCCCGCCCGCGTGTAGCTTGACCCGCAGGCCCTTCAGCTCTTCGATCGCGATGGGCTCATCGACGAGCCGAAAACGGCTGGTTGCGATTCGCTGCGCCAGCATGTCGAACCGCAACGCCTGCGAGGCGGGCGCCATCGACAGCTCTGCGGATGCGATGCCGCGTTGCTTCAATGCGGACAGCACGGCGTCGGACGCGAACGCGTCGCGGCCAACCTTGGGGTCGCGGTAGCGGTGCACGATCGCCGCCACCTCCGCCATGAGCTTGTCGAAGTCGAGCGGCACGCCCGGCGTCGGCTTCCAGACGCGGATCAGATCGACCACGATCACGTCGAGCGGCGGCGCCGAGAGCTGCGCCCGGTATTCCCGATGCCCGATCGTCAACACCGTGCGGTCGCGGCGAAACGCAACGTCGAGCCCCGCGGCGTACCGCTGCCCCGGCACGGGCGGGCGCTCCCGCACCCCGGTGTCCACCACGGCGTCGATGTCGGTCGGCGCGAAGTAGCTGTCTTCGGTCGCGCCCGCGAGGGCGGCATACTCGCGCTGCCATCGGCGCAAGTCTTCCTCAAGCTCGTGCGTCATCGCTTCGGTGAGCGATGGGTTCCAGATCCAGGTCGGTCCCCAGAAGCTCACGCGCCGCGCCGTCGCCTTTCCGCGCTCCTTGACCGTCAGGCGGTAGTGCTCGCCTGCCTGCGCCCACGGGCTCGACAGCACCAGCAGCCGGCCGCCCGTCGTCGCCAGCGCAGGCTTGACCGACGCAATGACGTCCTTGTCGTAGCCGACCGCTTCGGGCGTCGTCGGCAAGAGCGCGGCTTCGTCGATGACCACGAAACCTGCGGTCCCGGACCGCGGCCCGAGCGCGGTCGCCACCGCAGACTGGAACAGCACCGGGGCGCCCGACAGCTCGATCTCCAGGTCGCCGTCGCGCGCCGTGTGCGGGATGCCGAGCACAGCCAACAGCCCCTTGATCGCGTGGAAGTCCTGGCGGGTGTGCTCGATCGTCGGCGCGATCGTCAGGATGCGGAGCCGCTCTCCCGGCGCGAGCCCGACCCGCAGCGACGTGTCGAGCGCAGCCGCGACGGCGCACGGCGCCGCGATCCGCGTCGTCTTGCCGCCGCGCCTTCCGGCACATACCCATGCCTCGCGGGTGCCGCCCGGGTTCGGCTTCGCGCGTTCGTTGCCGGTCAGGGTGCGGAACATCGCCAGCTCGTCAGCGTCCAGCGGCTCGCCCCAGAAGCTCTTGAGCACCGTGCGTTGCGCGAGCGTCAGCGGTATGCCGGCCAGCGTCGCGACCCCGTGGGGCGTTATGGCGTTCGTGGGTGCGCTCGCGCCCTTGGGCCGCGGCCTCGCGTTCGCCGCCTTCGTCGGTTCGACTTCGGAAAGCAACTTACGTCCCACGGTGTTCTTCCTTCCGCGCGGCCTGCTGCCGCGACGCGATCATGCGGAACGCGCGCTCGTCCAGCGGTGCCGGCTCGACGCGCTCGATCACGTCGGCCAGCACGGTCAGCGATTCGTCCCTCAACCAACCGAGCGGGCGCAACGTCAGCGCGTGCGACTGGACTTCCAGCACCCTCCCAAAAACCTCGCGCGCGGGATCCCGCGCCACGACCCGCACGACCGCGCCGAGCTGCAGCCGGGCGAGCTGGCCCGCGACGGTGCCCGGCAAGTCTGGCGCCCCCGGCACGCGCTCTCCACCCGCGAAGCGCGGGATCCCGCCGACCGATGGCCTTCCTCCGCGATGGTGATGTGCCTTGCCACGTACCATTACTCGCGCTCCCCGGGCGACTGGCGCGCACGCTTGAACAGTCCCGCGATCAGCACCGCACGGGCCGCGGGCCACGGCAGGATCGCGCAGCCGCGGACGTCGATCCGCCGGTCGTGCTGCGCCCCGATCAAGTGCAACGGGAAGATCGGTTGTGCGAGCCACTCGCCCTCGCCCGCCAGCTCGCTCACGAGCGTGTAGCACCTGCCGTCCGGCCCGATCACCACAGCGCCCGCGGCCGGCCGAAGCGGTCCGCGTTCCTGCGCGGGCGCCTCGCTGCCGACCAGCCGCGGGCGCGGGTCCAGGCCCAACCGGCGCAGCGTACGCGCGTCGACTCTCGTGCGACTCACGTCGCACCGCCTTGCTCGACCTGCTCGGGTTCGGGTTCGTCGTCGTCGGCCTGCAAGACGGCGGCGCGTTCCGCAGGGTCCAGCAACCGGGCGGCAAGGGCGCAGAACAAGTGCCAGCGCAGTTCGCTCCGCGGCACGACGAACGACCCGACCGGCATCGTCGCCGGCACCGCCTTGACGCGGCTCGCCGGCACCACGTGCGCGACGCCGCTGCCATCGTCCAGGCCCACGTTGTCGCCCGTGCCGACAAGCTCGCCGCACCGCACGAGCGTGTCGCCGTTCGGCAGGCTGATCGCCACCGCGCCCATCACGGCTGCACCCCTTCCTCGCGCTCGACCGGCTCGACCGGCGCTGGCGTCGTCGGAGCAGTCTCCACGCTCGTGATGGTCGCGATCGTCCACGGCACCACGCGCTCGCCCACGCCAGGGCTCAACAGCAGGCAGTGCCGCGCGCAGACCCCAACGACCTGCGCGATCCTCGACGTCGCAACGCCCCCGAAGGTCGAGCGCACCAGCACCGGCAGGCCGGTACCGATCGCTTGGTTGAGCTGCGCCCTGATCCTTGTCTCGTGTTCTGACTCGTCGTTCGCCATGATTTGCCTCGTTTCTCCCGTCGTTTTCGTCGCATCGTTGCCCGCCACAACCCGGGTTGTGGCCGTTGCGTAACGGCATTCTTGGCCCGTGCTGGCACCTGGGATCGCTCATGCGTCGCCCCCCTGCTCGGACCCGTCGGCCCCGTCGTCGGCCTCGCCTGCGCGGTCCTGCGCGGCCTGCTCGGCCTGCTGCAGAGCGAGCTGGGCGCGGAGCCGTTCGGTGATGTCCTGCGGCTGCGACGCCCGCGCTTCGCGTGCGGAGCGCTCGACCTGCAGGGCGGTGAGCGTGTCGATCCTCGCGGCCGTGGAGAGCTGCGCCGCGACCCTCGGATCGGCGCCCTGCTCGCCGGCCATGACGCGTGCGGCCGTCGCGTCCGCGATCGCCCCCAGCATGCACGCGCGCAGCAGCATCACGGCCGCGGTCGTGCTGCTGATCCCATGCTCCGCGTACGCCCGGCAGAAGTTGATCGCCGCGGCCTCGCAGGCTTCGCGCATCGGGCCATCGGTCGCGCGTGCGATGGCCCTCAGCGTCGCGCCGCCGTCCGCTACCAGCGCGGTCCGCACGAGCGTGACCAGCTCGCCGCGGCCGTGCGTGCGGCACCAGTTCGCATGGTCGTTGCGGCGCTTGGCTGCGGCCCGGTGGTCGCGCGCGTTCCTCAGCTCATGGCCGACGAGCGTCGCCAGAGTGCTCACGTCGCCCGCGTCGGGCGCGTGCTCCGCCGCAGCCGCGAGCGGACTGCGGCATTGGCGCGTGCTCGTCCGAGAGGGAACGGAGAGCGCGTTGCGCACCTGTCGTGCACGGCTCGTCATGATCGCGCCCTCGAATCCGCCGCGGAAACAGCGAGCGATCGATCCCCGCACCACGCCGGCTGCACCACGGAAACGCGAAGCGACCGCGTTTCCAGCTGCGGGCCACGGGTGCAGGACACGGGTCCAGCGTTGCCAGCGCGAGCCAGGACACCGCGGCCGGGTCGACTTGCCACGTCCCCCACGGGGTCGGTCCAGCGACGGTCCGCAGAGTCGCCGGGAAGGGCTCGGCTAGCCCCGGTTGGGATCTGGCCCGACATCTGGCCCGACAGGAAACCCCTCTGGGGTTTTCCTGTCTGTCGGGCCAGTTTGGACCGACAGTGTCGGGTGAGTGTTTCTGTCGTTGGCAGTAGTGTTTCCTGCAACTGGCCCGACACTGTCTGGGGGGTGTCGGGCGAGTGTCGGACCGACACCATGTGTCGGGCGAGATTCTGGCTGTCAGTACGGCAGTTCATCGCTCTCCTTTGGTCCGCGGTCGGCCAGCAAGGTTGAGAAGTCGACGGCTGAAAGCGTTGCCTCGAACAGGTCGGTGGCCTTGCCCCTGCGCTTGCCCTTGGTCTGGCGCACCTGCTTCTCGGCTTTCGCCACCGACAACGCGGTGTCGATCGTGCGGGCGTTCATGCCGAGCGCGGTCGCGATCTCGTTCTTCGTGCAGGGCTTGCCGACGCGCGCCAGCATCGCGACGACGCGCTCGTGCGCGGGCTGGTCCTCTGCTCGCGCGCTGGCGTTGACCCCGAGCTTCCACCCGCCGTCGTCGCCCTTCGCGATGCTGAACGACACCGGTTCGGGATGCTCGCCAACGAAGCTGTCGCGCAGCTTCGCGAACACCACGCGGCTCGAAAGGATTCGGCCTTCGTCGCGCTCCGCGGTGACAAGCAACACCGTGTCGGCTGCGGCTCCGCGCTGGTTCGACCCCGCCACGTCCTCAATCGTCTCGGCGCCTGACTTGCGCGTGTGGCTGATCACGATCACGGGCGCACCCGTTGCCCGGATCAGGATCGTCACTTGGTTCGCGGCGTCGCCCTGGTCGCGCTCGCTGTTGGGATCGCCACCGAAGATGCGCGCGCGTGAGTCCAGCACCGTGAGCCCGACCGCGCCGGCCTGCCCCAGTTGGTGCAGCTCGTCCCACAGCGACTCGACCTTGCCGGGGCGAGCGCCGGGCGCCGCCTTCATCCCGGCGCGGGCCACGACGATCATGCGGTCGAGCGTTTCGGCTTCCGGCAACCCGAGCGCCGCGCATGCAGCCATCAGGTTCGTGGCGATCGAGCACTTGCTGTTCTCTTCCTCGACGACGATCACGAACTGGCCTTGCGCCGCAGGCGCGACGGCTCGCCCGAGCACGTTGACCGGCGTGTCGGTCGGGTTCGCACGCGCGACCGCGAGCAGCGTCGCCAGCGTCGTCTTGCCGCTGTAGCTCGGCCCCGACAGCTCGACGTGATGGTCGGCGGTGAAGATCCCCTCCCAGACATACTCGGGTCGCTCCGCCGCGGCGGCCGTGATCGCTACGTGGCCGATCATCGCGGCGGCCCGCAGCCGCTTCAGGGGCGCGAACGGATCAGCCTTCAGGGGTTCCGGCACGTCGAGCGTCAACGACGCGCCGGGGTGCGGCTTGCCGTTCGTCGGCTCTGCAGACTTGCGGGCCATCACGCGCCAGCCCTTCGGGCGGCCTGCAGGGCCGCTCGGGTGCGGTCGCTCACGGCGTGACGGGTGGCGTGCGCATCCGCCGACGCCAGCCAACCTTCAGCGTCGCGCACCGGGATGCGCCGCGCCCTACCCTTGCCGAGCACCGGCAACCCGACGCGGATCAACCCCTCGACGTGCGTGCGGCTCCACTTCATGCGAGCGCAGAACGCCGGCACGCTCAGGAACTCGATCACCGGCTGAGAGTCGTCGTTTGCTGGCGTGGCCGGCGTGGGCGCAAGCAATGAGCGCAGCTCCGCGGCAAGCTCCGGATCGGCGCGCAGCTCATCGCGCAGGGCAAGCAGCCATTCCCGAGCGATGCTCATGACTCGCCGCCTTCGACTTCGAACAGTTCGTTCAGCGAATCGACGTCAGCGTCGCTGAGCCTGGGAGGTTGTGGTTGCTCGCTTTCGAGCATGGTCGCCAGCACTTCAACGCTGAGGCCCAACGCCGTGGCGAGCTTCGACATTGACCGCCGCGTCGGGGTCTGCCGCCCTTGAAGCTGTCGCCACACCGTGATTCGGCAGACACCGGTTCGGCGTTCCAAGTCCAACCAGGACTTGAATCCCGCCAGCGCTACCAGCGCGCGAAGCTTCTGTGGTTCCACGGCGCCTCACACCACCAACCAGGGGCCAACGTCACTCCGGGCCTACCCGGCGTCGTCTGTCCCGGCCTACCGGGGTCGTCTTGGTGGGAGGGCGCGTGTTCACCGCTGCGCCCCTTCGGGCCAGCGCGGCTTCCTTCGCGTCGACGATCTGTGCTCTAGCACCCGCGTTGCGTGATGCCAAAGTCGACGCAACAAACTTCGTCGAGCCGCGGTGTGGGGTGACGCGCGTGCCGCTCTCGGGCTACCCTCTGCGCATGAGAACCGGCGCACTCGCGATGATCGACACGCTCGGCTTCAAGGGCATTTGGCACCGGGCATCGCCTGAAGAAGTCCTGTCGAAGCTGCATCAGATTCGCAAGATTTCACAGGACGGTTCGCAGGAAATGCACGAGCTACTCTGTCCGGTGCTCGGCCTGAACAAGGACCATGAGGTGAGGGGCTGTTGCGTGAGTGACACCGTCGTGATTGGCGTGAGACCACGCGACGGAAGGACGACCGAAAGCGAGATCGCAACTGCAATCGCCGCAGCCGGAGTCCTGGTTCATCACGTCATGTGGTTTGGGCACATTGTCCCGCCGGTTTGGACCTACCGTGGTTGCATCACAACCGGCGCATTCGAGATTGAGGACAACTTCTTCGTCGGACCAGCCGTGGATGAAGTCGCAGAACTTGCGGATGCGGCCGATGGCCCGTTCGTGTGTCTGTCCCCCAGAGCCGATGCCATCTTTCGGAACGCTGGTACGCCGTACACGTATCAGGCTCTTGTGGAGTATCGAGTCCCGATGAAGGCCGGCGCATGCATCTCAACCCATTGCGTGAGGCTCGACCAGCACGCTGGTCTGGCCTCGGAGCGGAAACGTCTGCGGGAAAAGGTTTTGGGCTCTTTCCCGGCAGGCAGCTTGGCCGTTGCTATAAAGCGACAACACACGATCGACTTCTACGACCACCTGGAGAAGACCGATCCGTCTCCGGAGTAGGGCGGGTGCAATCAAAGCGGGATCAATGGGTGGAAGCATCGGGCGCCAGGACCGCGGCCAGCATGGCGGTCGCGGCGGTCGAGTCGCCCCTGGCGAGCGCTTCCAATGCGTCGCGGATCGCCATGGTGCGGGCGTCGCCCTGGCCCGGTGCATCCGTGGTGCAACCCGGGTTCGGCGTACCGTGTCCAGGGTTCGTGTGCGGTTCGGGGTTCGCAAGCTCGCCGGGATTCGCCCCGCTATCCGCATTCGCGTCGGCTCGCGTCGATTCGTGAGAAGTCCCGCAGCTTATTCGAATCCCGTGTCCCGCTCCCTGCACTTGACGCCGATTTGCGATTCGCCGATCGGCGTCTTCATCTTGTCTTCCCGCGGGCGCCTCGCCCTATCGTTCGACGATTTTTTCTGAAAAACTTCAATGAGTTGTAGTGACCATGGAGATTGAGCTCCCCATCGTTCTTTATGGGTAGACACGCATCCTACCTGGGTGTACATCGGCGCTCGTTTCCGACACCAGCACACGGGGGCCTCCCCGAATCATCAGAGGGCGACACGATGAACTCCAATCTCACTTCTCTTGCTCTTTTCGGCCTTGCTTCGATCCTGGGTGGCTGCGCCGTCGGCGTTGCTGACACAACTCCCGAGGATCCCACCGAATCCGCTGACTCCGAGCTGTCGACTACGTCGCGTAGCTACGTCACCCTCCGCCACGACGACCGCAAGTGCATGTCCCCCATGTGCGGTGGGTACTGGGTCAAGGACGCAAACAAGAACACAGCAGAACGCTACGTCTCAGGTCTTGATTTCGGCCCGTCGAACCTTGACTCGATCCAGGTCGGCAAGGTGCTCGAGGCCGCGCCCGAGGAGCTGGTGCTGCGCGGCAAGCTCACCAAGAAGGACCCGACCTACGGCACGCAGGCGTTCCTCGTGTACGAGGCCTACCGCGGCATGCCGGGCGTCGTGGCCTCCTCCAACGACTTCTTCTATCGCTCCGAGGATCGCAACCCGCAGATCCAGTGCTTCGCCGCGCCCTGCCCCAACGAGACCGCGACCCGCCTGAACACCAGCAGCAAGACGAACTTCGACCGCTTCAACTTCGAGCATGCGACCAAGCTGTTCGTGGATAGCGCCTGGTTGGTCGAGCGGGTGGACCATCACAACGCGATCGTGGCTGGCCGCATCTTCAACGGGCAGAAGTTCCCAGGCGGATACGAGAAGGTGCTCGATGCGAGCCAGGTGTACGTGCGCATCGACGACATGACCGGCCCCTGCCCCGCGTTCAAGCTTTCCGCTTGTCCGGATGGCGAGGACTGGGCCTACACGCGCGACGCCGACATGTGCTTGATCCCCGACAAGTGCGTGCCCACGGCCGGGTGCCCGTCCCTGCAGCCGCCGATGTGCGAGGAAGGCTACAGCGTCTCCGGATGGCGCATCGACTCGAAGAAGTGCATGCAGCTCGTGTGCGACCCGACCTTCGTTGCGCAGTAGTCCTTACTCCCCTCACCTTCAAGCTTTCCTGGGCGCCGGCAGTTTCGCAGCCTGCCGGCGCACCCTCCTTGTCTGCGCCCGGCAAGCACCGTCAACGCCTTGTCTGTGCGCCTCGCGCACCGTCAGAAATTTGGCCCTCGAGCGTCGGATCCGTAGGAGTCATGGGTGAGTGAGCCGTCAATCCCCACGGGGACGGCAAGCCTGCGGCCCGGGAACTTGAGATCCCGGGTCGTGCTCATTTGGCGCCTCGGATCGCGACCTGCGCGGCTTCAGCGCGTCGCACGGACGATCGCGTCGAGCACGTCCTGGTCGCGAACGCCGTCAGCTTCCGCTCGGTAGCTCAGCACCAGACGATGCCTGAGCGCAGGAAGTATCATCGCGCGCACGTCGTCGACATCGGCGGCTGCCTGGCCATGCGCGGCAGCGCGGGCTTTTGCGGTGAGCACCAGAGCCTGGCTTCCCCGCGGCCCAGCGCCGAACCGCACGTACTCGCGCACCGTCTCTATCGCAGAGGACTCTGTGGGGCGCGACGCTCGAGCGATTCGCACGGCCAGGTCGACCGCTTCGTCCGTGATCGGAATGCGGGGGACCAGCTCGCCGATCCTGCGAACCTCGTCCGCGTTCAACACCGGCGCGATCTGCGGCGTGTGGCCTGAGGTCGTGCGGCGAGCGATCTCACGCTCTTCGATCTCCGACGGGTAGCTCACGTAGATCTCGAGGAGGAATCGATCGAGCTGCGCTTCGGGAAGCGGATACGTACCCTCCTGCTCGATCGGATTGCGCGTGGCGAATACCTGGAAAGGGTCAGGCAGCGCATGCGTGGAGGTCCCCACCGTCACGCGCCGCTCCTGCATCGCCTGCAGCAACGCAGCTTGCGTCTTGGGCGGCGTGCGATTGATCTCGTCGGCGAGCACGAGGTTCGCAAAGATCGGCCCAGGAAGAAATCGCAGCCTGCGCGCTCGCTGACCGTCGACGTCCTCCTCGTGCAGAACATCCGTCCCAGTGATGTCGGCAGGCAAGAGATCGGGAGTGAACTGCACTCGCCCGAACCGCAGATCGAGCGCTTGCGCAAGGGACGCAACCAGCAGGGTCTTGGCGAGCCCGGGCACGCCGACCAGCAGCGCATGGCCGCGTGAGAACAGGGTGATGAGCATCAGCTCGACGACATCTTCCTGACCGACGACCGCCTCGGCGACCGCGAGGCGCAGCCTTGCCACGGCTTGCTGGACCGTGTGGAGCAACTCCGCAGCCTGGGCTGCGGGATCGTCATCTCCCCCGCCAGAGCGAGCTGGCACCCCTCGGCTTTGGAAAGATGACAAGGGCCGGATCGACATGAACGGAACCTATGCGCGCCAGGGTGTGTGGCACAAGGCGAAGTTTGCGCAAGGCCTGGCGCGGCCCATTTGACGAAACCGCGGGTTGTCGCGCCCCGTGGACCGAACATCAGCGCAGAGCCGCTTGCCCGCACTGCGCCGCGCGTGTAGACGGACTCTGTCGTGACCACTCTGCAGACCGTCATCGTCGAGCGCCCTCCCCCTGGCCCGGCCCGTGGCAAGTGGGAAGCACCGGTCTGGGCGATCGTGCTCATCGCTGTCAGCACCGTGCTGGTCGCTGGCGGATACGGTCTGTGGAGGCTGCTCCGAGCACGAAAGAGCGAATCTTGAGCAGGAACATGCGCCGCCTGCTTGCGGCGATGATCCTCGCGCTCCTGATCTACGCTGCTTTCACCGTATGGTCGGGCTACAGAGAGATCGCTTCCCGTCTGTCGGAGTTCTCGTGGAGCTCGTTTGCTGCAGCGTGCGCGCTCGCGCTCGGCAACTATCTGCTCCGGTTCTTCAAGTGGGAGTACTACCTGCGGCGGCTGCAGATCCGTGGCGTGCCCAAGACCGACAGTCTGCTGATCTTCCTTTCTGGCTTCGTGCTGTCGGTCACGCCCGGCAAGGTGGGAGAGGTCTTCAAGTCGCTGCTGCTGTTCCAGACCCACAAGGTTCCGATCCAGCGCACGGCTCCGATCGTGGTCGCGGATCGGCTCACGGACACGATTGGCGTCACCCTGCTCATCGCGGTCGGCCTCAAGGGGCTGGCGTTCCGCGGTGCGCTGACCTGGGCCCTGATCGGGGCAGGATTGGTGCTGGCCTGCATGATTGTCATCATGTCACGGGCTCTTTCCGAAGCTTCGATCAAGCTGGTGGAGCGGTTGCCCGGCCCGTTCCGGCGACTTGGACCCAAGATCAGGGAATCCTGGGAAAGTCTGCGAGTCATGACCTCGCCAGGAGCCCTGATCATCCCAGCGGTGCTCTCGGTGGGCGCGTGGGCATTCGAAGGAATCGCCCTTTGCGCCATCCTGCGGGGCTTCGGCTCTTCGCTCCCCATGCTCACATCGGTGTTCTTCTACTCCACCGCCACCCTGGCCGGCGGTGTCATTCCTGTTCCTGGTGGGCTTGGAGTCACGGAGAGCGCCCTCAACGGGCAGCTCATGATGCTCGGGGGGGTCGACCAGGCAGTGGCGACCGCGTCCATGATTCTCGTGCGCTTCGCAACCCTCTGGTTTGCTGTGCTGATCGGCTTTGTGGCGCTCGCTGTACTGCGCCTGCTCCACCCTGAGCTCAGAGCGAGCCCCGAGGGTGACCAAGGCGCGCCGAAGTGAGTACGCGAGGGCATCGGGTGCAGCCGGAGCGTTGCAAGCGCCTTGGGTCTGATTTGCTTGATGAAATCCGGTTGACAGTTTGGCAATGCGGGTGGCCGTGCGCCGTAGGCCTCGCCAAGGTGGCCAGAGCTGGCTCCCTGGAATCGAAAACACCTCAATTTCACTGCGATTTCGCACTGGCACGATCTTCGCTCAAGGGTGGTTGGCTCAATGGGTCTCGACACCGTCCTCAAGAGGTACTTTGCCCTCATCATCATGGCTCTCATCGGCCTGGCAGCATGGTTCCAGGCTTCTGGCGTGAGCAGGTGGGTGGGTAGCCGGTTCGCTGTCGACGCGCAGGCGTTGGCTGCGTCCCCTGGCTCCAGCGTCTCCAGCCCCACCGCTGCTCCTGCAGCGTCGGATCCCCATAGCCGTACGGGCGAAGCGGTGATCCAGCGCAATCCGTTCGACTCGGTCACAGGGCCGCTGATCAAGGGCGACGCAGGGCTGCTGGACGGCGACGTTCCCTCTGCGCCCGTGGACTTCTCGAACCCGTACGGTGCGCCCGACTGCACGGACAACCCGCAGGTGATCGCGATCGCGGCTTCCGATGACCCGGCCTGGTCCATGGCAGTGCTCGGCACCACGGGCCCTCAGAGCAAGTCCCAGATGCGACGGATCGGCGACTCGTACGGCGCCAAGCGCATCTGGTACATCGCGTGGGACCGACTGTGGCTTCAGGGCGACGGCGAGCTGTGTCAGGTCCGGATGTTCAAGCCGCCAGCGCCGCCAGCGTCTGCTGCGCCTGCTGCAGCTGCGGCTCCGAGCGGTGCCCCGCCCAAGGGCGGCCCTGCAGCGGTGCCTGAAGACATCGCGTCCAAGATCCAGAAGGTCAGCGCCACGGAGTTCAACGTCGACCGCTCCGTGGTCGACAAGATCCTCGAGAACCAGGCGGAGCTGATGCGGTCTGCTCGAATCGTTCCCGAGCAGGAAAACGGCAAAGTGGTCGGGATCCGGATGTTCGGCATCCGTCCTGAGACCCTGCTCGGGACGCTCGGGATGCAGAACGGCGATCGGCTCGAATCGATCAACGGGTTCAACATGGCGAGCCCGGAGAAGGCGCTGGAGGCATATGCCCGCCTTCGCACGGCCAATCACCTCACGGTCTCACTGAATCGCGGCGGCAAGCCGATGAACATCGATTTCAACATCAAATAGGGGACAGCAGACGGGGAACGCGATGATCGACTCAGGCCAATCCACTTCGATGCTGAAGCGCACGCTCTTGTATGTCGGGGCGATGCTGGGCGCGTCGTTCGTGTTCGTCGGGGCCTTCACGGTCCTTCTGACGATCATCGCCGATCGGGCCGTATCGCCTTCCCAGACCTCCAAGTCCGAGGATCGGGCGGCATCCACAGCCGCGACCCCAGCGGCCGCCACCGCAGGCGCCAAGCCTGCCCCGGCCCCTGTGAAGACCGCGGGAGGGCGTTCGTGAACCTGCCCGTCCCACCCTCGTGCCCGAAGCCCTGCGCATTTGATCATGAGATCGATTGCGGTCGAGGCGACTTTGGCGTACTCGCTGCTCGCCGAGGCGTGAAGCACGGACGTCGATGAAAGCACTGCGCGTTCCCAGCTGGATCTTCCTGGCAGCCACCTCGTTGGTTGCCTCGGCGAGCTATGCTCAGACACCCACAGCAAAACCGCCGGCTGGACCTGCTGTCCGCCTGACACCAGGCCAAGGCGGCCCAACGCGCAAGGGCGCAGAGCCGAGGACCCCGACACCGACGCCGCCCCCTGCAGGCACGACGTCGGGCGCAACGCCGCCACCTCCGCCTCCGCCTCCGCCAGCCGGACCGACCGGGCCAGGCGCACCGGCCACCACGCCAGCGCCCAAGCAGGGCGACACGAACACGCTTCCCCAGTTCCCCGAGGAAGTGGAGTTCGTTCCCCGTCCGCCAGGCTACCGTGTGGCGTTCTCCCTCGAGGATGCGAGCCTTTCCGAGCTCGTTCGGGTGATCAGCCAGCTGACCGGCAAACGATTCATCTTTGGCGGCAAGGTTCGAGACATCAAGGCGACGGTCTACTCGCCTCAGAAGGTCACCGTTGCCGAAGCCTACCGCGCCTTCCTCGCCATCCTCGAGACCAATGGCCTGACCGTCATTCCACAGGGCAGATTCCTGAAGATCGTGGAGACGCCCGGCGTGGTCCAGAACACGACGCCGATCTACGGAGTGGGCCAGCCGGTACCTCCAGAAGACCGCTACGTCACCCGGCTCTACCGGCTGCAGCACGTGGATGCGGACGAAGTCGGAAAGCTTCTGACCAAATTCAAGTCCAAGGAAGCCGACGTTACAGTCTACGGGCCAGGCAATCTGCTGATCATCACTGATACCGCGTCCAACATCCGTCGCTCCCTGCGTCTGATCGAGGAGGTCGATGTCGGTGGTGCTGCGGACCAGATCTGGGTCGAGAAGGTCAACTACGCGGTTGCTACGGAGATCGCGCAGAAGCTGCAGGAGATCTTCGACATCAAGGGTGGCGGCGGCAAGGGTGGCGGGGCAGCTCCTGGAGGACCTGACGCTGCTGGAGGGGGCAAAGGCTCGGAGAGCGATACGCGCATCTCCAAGATCATCGCGGAAGAGCGCACCAACTCCCTGATCGTCGTTGCCACGGAGCGCGCCTACCTTCGGATTCTCGAGGTGATCAAGCGCCTCGACGTCGCCCAGACAGGCGCTGGCGACATCCACGTTCTTACCCTGCAGCACGCGATGGCAGAGGAGCTGTCGCAAGTCCTCAACAACATCCTCACCGGCATGGGAGCCGGCAAGGGCGCTGCGCCGGGCGGAGCTCGCCCTGGTGGAGCCGGCCCTGCAGAGGGCGTGTTCGAGGGCACGGTCAAGATCACGGCTGACAAGGCCACCAACTCGCTGGTCATCACCTCGTCGCTGCGCGACTACGCCGCCCTGCGGACCGTGATCGATCAGCTCGATCACGCCCGCCGCCAGGTCTTCATCGAAGCGGTGATCATGGACCTGTCCGTGGACCACTCCACCAAGATCGGCGTGAACTACCACGTGGGCGCTGCGCCCGATCTCGGCATCGGCGGGGGAAACAGCCTGATCTACGGCGGTCTCAATCCGCTGACGTCGATCCTTCTGCCAACGCCCGATCAGCTTCAAGGCCTGGCGCTCGGCGTACGTGGCCCGGGGATCGAAGGTTCGACCAACCTGCTCGGCACCGGTCTGACCGTGCCCGCGTTCGGCGTGGTGATCAATGCGCTCGCCACCAGCGGCGATGCGAACGTGCTCGCCACACCCCACATCATCGCAACCGACAACGTGCCGGCCGAAATCAGCGTGGGTGAGAACATCCCACTGCAGACCAACCTCGGTGGCGGAATGGGCGGCATTCCAGGGTTGGGCACGACAGGAACGACGGGCACCCCCGCACTCGGCGGCTTGGGCATGATGGGCGGCTTCGGCATGGGCGGCTTCGCTGCACCTCGCCAGGACGTAGGCACCAAGATCAAGGTCGTTCCCCACATCAACGACTCGATGGAAGTGCGCCTGGAGCTGACCGAAGAGATCAGCGAGCGAGGCGCTTCATCGGGCGCCCTGGGCGTGGTGTCGATCACCAAGCGCACGGCCAACACGACGGTCGTCGTTCACGACCAGCAGACCGTGGTCATCGGCGGCCTGATGCGCGATGCGTTCACATCGAGCCAGAAGAAGGTCCCGGTGCTCGGCGACATCCCGCTCTTGGGCTTCCTGTTCCGCAGCTCCGAAATGGCCAAGCGCAAGACCAACCTGCTGCTCGTCTTGACGCCTTACATCATCCGGGATCAGGGCGACTTGCGAACGATTTTCGAGCGCAAGATGCAGGAGCGTCAGGAGTTCCTGGATCGCTACTTCGTATTCAGCGATCAGAAGAAGTACGAGCCGCCCAAGGACTTCTCGAGGACCAATGGCCTGCTCGAGGACATCCGGCAGTCGATGCTCGACGTGATCGAGCGCAAGCGTCTCGCCGAGGAGGCGAAGCCCAAGCTCAAGTCCGCGCACGAGCCCGGGCAACCCATCGAATGGGTGCCCACCGGTTCTGGCGACAAGGGTGGCGGCGACGCGCCCAAGGGTGGCGCAGCTTCCACTCCACCACCTGGCGGAGCGGCGCCGGCCGCCGAGCCTTCGAAGCGACCCAGCCCTGTCATCGTCTCCCCGATGAACCGCAGCGTCTCGGGGGACAACACCCGGTAGCGATGCGCGAGGAACGACTACTAGGCGAAATCTTCGTGAAGCACGGGTTGTTGCCGCCCGAGCGCCTCGAACCGCTCTTCGTACAGCAAAAGGAGCGCGGCGCAGACCTCATGGACCTCATCGTCAGCAGCAACATCGCTGACGAGCACGCGCTTGCCCAGGCCCTGGCCGCCGAGTCCGGGCTCCCCTACGTCCGCAAGATCGACGTCGACGCCATCCCCGCGCAGCTTTCGGCGATCCTGCCGATCACCTGGGCGAGGGCGCGCAAGGTCCTGCTGACCTCCGAGGACGACAAGCGCGTGAGCATGGTCTGCGCCGATCCGTTCGACACCGGAGCGATCGACGACATCCGCGCGTTGCTCAAGAAGCCGGTGGACGTTTCGGTGGCAGGTGGCGAGACGATCACCGACGCGATCAACCGCGTGTACGAGAAGCAGGCGGTCGGCGCCAGCGATCTGAAGACCGATGGGGATGCCGAGGACGACGACGACGTCGTGGACATCCTCGATTCCGACGACGAGGCGCCGATCATCCGGTGGGTGCGATCGCTCTACCGCCAGGCGGTCAAGGAGCGCGCGTCCGACATCCACATCGAGCCCGAAGAAAAAGAGGTCGTGGTCCGCTACCGGATCGACGGCAAGCTTTACGTAGCCAAGCGCGCGCCGCGCCAGTTCCTCAACTCAATCGTGTCGCGCGTCAAGATCGAGGCAGGCCTCAACATCGCGGAGAAGCGCCTGCCGCAGGACGGACGCATCTCGTTCAAGATCGCTGGCAAGAGCATCGACGTCCGTGTTTCGACGATCCCGACCAGCCGCGGGTTCGAGCGGATCGTCATGCGTCTTCTCCACAAGACCAGCGTACTGCTGGACCTGACCGACCTGGGCTTTGCCACGCGCGACTACGCGTTGATGGACATGCTGATCCGCAAGCCCAACGGGATCATCCTGGTCACGGGCCCCACCGGTAGCGGAAAGACCACCACGCTCTACGCCGGCCTCAACAGGATCAACCGCCCGGACCTCAATATCCTGACCGCAGAGGACCCGGTCGAATACGAGATCGGCGGGATCCACCAGGTCCCGGTGCAGGCCAAGATCGGACTGACCTTTGCGAGCGCGCTTCGAGCGTTCCTGCGCCAGGATCCGGACGTGATCATGGTGGGCGAGATCCGCGACCGCGAAACCGCCGAAATCGCCATTCATGCATCGCTGACCGGCCACCTCGTACTGTCCACGATCCACACCAACGACGCTGCGAGCGCAGTGACCCGCATGGTCGAGATGGGGATCGAGCCGTTCCTGGTACGCTCCAGCGTGCTCGCCATGCTCGCGCAGCGCCTCGTGCGCGTGCTGTGCCCGCAATGCAGGGAGCCCTACCAGGCCACGCCCTACGAGCTGACCCAGCTGGGCATCGACCCGGAACGGTCCCGTTGGCGCTGGAATCGCAACCTTTCGCCCAGGTACGTCGTGCACGGGGTCGAGTACAAGGCGATCGGCTGCGAGGAGGGCGAGTTCCCCACGGTCTACAAGGCCAAAGGCTGCGATGCGTGCCTGGGCACCGGCTTCATGGGGCGCAGAGGCATCTACGAGCTTCTGGTCGTGGACGAGACGGTGGGGCCGCTCATCTTGAAGAATGCGGACGCGCAATCGATCAAGCGCGCGGCCATGGAACGTGGCATGGACACACTCCGCGACGACGGGGCGCGGAAGGTGTTGGATGGGCTCACCACGGTAGCTGAGGTGGTGGCAGCGACGCAGGAGGACGTCGCGGTGGAGTAGACCCATGGCAGTCTACGAATATCGCGGAATTCTCGTTGCCACGGGCAAACCCACCAAGGGGGTGCGCGATGCGGAGAGCCCCAAGGCGCTTCGGACCGCTCTCCGCCGTGACGGCATTCTTCTGACCCTGGCCACCGAGGAAGCCAAGGCCAAGGCCGGTTCCCGCAGGAACATCGACCTGATGGCGATGTTCCGTCGTGCCAACACCTCGGATGTTGCAGCCATGACCCGCCAGCTGGCCACGCTCGTGCGTGCTGGCATTCCCCTGGTGGATTCCATTTCCGCGCTTGTGGACCAGGTCGAGAAAGACGATCTCAAGCGAGTGCTCACCAATGTGCGCGAGCGGCTCAACGAGGGGTCGTCCTTCGCAGCCGCCCTTGAGCAGCATCCCAAGGTATTTCCAGCGATCTACGTGAGCATGGTCGCAGCCGGCGAAGTGTCGGGGACGCTGGAGCAGGTGCTCGAGCGCCTGGCAGACTTCCTGGAGGCCCAGGCGCGTTTGAAGGGGAAGGTCGGAGCAGCCCTCGCCTACCCGGTGCTGATGGCCATCATCGGCTCTGGCCTGATGGGCGTCATGATGATCGCCGTGGTGCCCAAGGTCACGAGCATCTTCGAGAGCATGGACCAGGCTCTTCCCTGGTACACGCAGATGCTCATCTTCGTGTCCAACACGCTGGCGGGCTACTGGTGGTTGATCCTGCCGACCATCGTGCTGGCCGTGTACTTGTTTCGACGATGGCAGCGCTCCCCCAAGGGTCGATACAAGTGGGACTCGTTCGCCCTTCGCGCGCCGGTCTTCGGGCGCATTGCGATGATGCTGGCGATCGCGCGGTTCTCCAGGACCTTGGCGACGTTGCTCAGCGCCGGCGTACCGCTGCTCAAGGCGATGGACATCTCGCACAAGGTGTTGGCCAACGCCCGGCTCGAGCAGGTGGTGCAGGAGGCTTCAGGGTCGATTCGCGAAGGCGAGAGCATTGCGGAGCCGCTCAAGCGAAGCGGGCATTTTCCACCGATCGTCACGCACATGATCGCGGTGGGCGAGAAGAGTGGCCAGCTCGAAGCAATGCTGGAGAACGTGGCGAACTCGTATGACAGCCAGGTCGAGCTGCGCATTCAGGCTCTCACCAGCCTGCTGGAGCCGCTCATCATCGTTTTCATGGGAGGAAGCGTAGGCTTCGTAGCATTCGCAATCCTGATGCCGCTCATCCAGATGAATCAGTTCGTAAAATGAGCGCGCATCTTGACGGGGATCCTCATGGCTCGGAAGCGACAGGCGGACAGCTCGATTGTGCTGCCGTGGGAACGGCGGGGCGGCGTGCTGCGTCGTCTGGGCCTGTCGCGGGCGCGTCCTTTGCTGCTCACCCTGTCGGTCATCCTGCTGTTCGTGGTCATCGGGATCCGCGAGCAGCGGGCTGCGGGAATCCGAGCCACCCGAGCGTCGCTCCTGGTGGTCCGACAAGCGCTGGATCGCTTCCGAGCGGACCATGGAGGAAAGTGCCCGCCGGAGCTCACCGAGTTGGAGAAGAAGAACTACTTGCCCAAGGTTCCCGCCGATGCGTGGGGACATCCGTTCATCCTCACCTGCCCTGGCAGGTTCGATGCGGAAGGATACGAGCTTTCCTCGGCAGGCCCGGATGGCGAGCCTGGCGGGCTCGATCGGATCGAATGACCGATACGACCGGGAAACAGGATACCCTGCTGCTGTGTTCCAGTTACCGTTGACCGTGGAGATCGCCGCCATGCACCCCCGAAAGAACCTCAGAGTACGGATCGCGCGCGCCGCTTCCCGCGGCGTCACCCTCATCGAAGTCCTCATCGTCGTGGCCATCCTCAGCTTGATCTCCGCCGGCGTCTCCCTCGCCGTGCTCCCGAAGTTCAAGGAAACGCAGATCAAGACGGCCACGACCAATGCGCTGGAGATCCGCAACGCCGCCAACCGCTGGCGCGCGTCTCACGGTGGGACAGATTGCCCCACGGTCTCCCAGCTGGTGCAGGACAAGGAGATCGACACTGCGTCCAAGGTCGACGACCCGTGGAGCTCTCCGTACAAGGTTACGTGCACGGAAGACGAGACCACCGTGTCTTCCCCTGGGCCTGACAAGAAGGAAGGCTCGAAGGACGACATTATTGTCCCCAAGAAAGGCGAGTAGCGAGCCGGCACAAGCCATGCTTGCCAACCAGACGTGAACCGCCGTGACCCAGCCCGAACGCAATCTCGAGGCCTGACGCTCATAGAGTTGATGGTCGTGCTGGTGCTTGTTGCGCTGGTCACCGCGGGCGTGGTCATCGGAGCAGGGGCGGCGCCCAACGCTCGTGTCAAATCGGCAGCAACCCTCATCGTCAGCGGCATTCGTGTCGCTTACGTCCGCTCTTCGGCCACCTCCAAGCCGATGAGGCTCGTATTCGACATCGATCATTCCACCTTGATGCTCGAGGAAGCCGACAAGCCGATGCTGGTTCGGCGCGACGACGAAACGCCCGCAGCCGGCGCCCAGGCGGCCACACCGCAGGAGCAGGAGGCCCTCGCCCAGGCAGAGAAGATCGTCAAGGGGCCCAGGCCAGCGCGTCCCGTGTTCAAGGGAGTCAAAGCACTCGGGTTCGAGTCCGATGACCCAGCCAAGGGGCGAGAGCTAGGCAGCGGCGTGAGGATTCGTCGCTTCGACGTCGCCCACAGCAAGGAGCCCCAGTACGAAGGCCGCGGCTACCTCTACTTCTGGTCCGGAGGAATGACAGAGCGCGCAGCGATCCAGATCGCGCGCTCTGGAAGCGACGAGACGCAGCTCACCGTGGTGGTTTCCCCCTTGATGGGAAAGGCGACCATCGTGGGCGGCGCCAAGACCATCGACGCAGAGCGCGAAGACAAGGGCGAGCGCGAGGACAGGGGGTTCTGATGCGTACGCAAAGAGCCTTCACCCTGCTGGAAGTCATGGTCGCAGTGGCGATCCTCGGCCTGTCGCTCACCGCGATCCTTTCAGCGCAGGCAGGGCTGTTCTCTGCGGGAAGCCACGCGCAGCGCGAGTCGGTCGCGATCGGTCTCGTTCGATGCAAGATGAACGAGATCGAAGAGCGGCTGCTCAAGCTCGGCTACCCAGAGGTCGACACCAAAGACGATGGTCAGTGCTGCGAGGACAATCCCGCCAACGAGGGGATGCACTGCTCTTGGGAGATCCAGCGTGTCGAGCTTCCGCAGCCGCCATCCTTCCAGCAATCCGGCATGGGCGATGGGGGGCTGGGCGCTGCGTTGAACCCCCTGGCCGCTGCTTCGGGAGGCGGTCTGGGAAACATGCCCGGCAGCCTTGGCGCGATGGGCACCTTCGGCGGTGGCGCGATGCCGCCCATGCCGAACGGGCTCGGGGCGTTTGGTACGCTATTCCAGGTCGGTGCAAATGACGCAGGGCTGCTGAGTGCGATGGGCGGCGCTGACGGAGGCATCTCCGGACTGGCGTCGATGATGGGCGGCGCAACATCGACCGGCGTCGCCGGATTGGCTCCGCTCGTCATGGGGATCGTCTACCCCACGTTCAAGCCCATGCTCGAGGCGAGCATCCGAAAGGTGGTCGTCAAGGTCGATTGGCGCGAAGGGCTTCGCCCCCACGAGCTCAAGATCATCCAGTACCTGACCAACCCGATGAAGGGCGGCTTCATGCCCAATGCGATGATGTCGGGCATGCCGGGGATGCCAGGGATGCCAGGGGCGCCCGGGGGTCAGTTCGGTGCCACGGGGACCACGACTGCGGGCGGGACCACGCCCACGATGCCGGACTTCAGCAGGCCGATTGGACGATGATGGGCACGCGTGCGCACATGGACTGTTGCGGAATCGCCCATGGGCGTGCGCGCGGCCTCACGCTGATCGAGGTTCTCGTCTCGGTCGGAGTCCTCGCCATGGTCTCGGTGCTGGTCTATGGCGCAGCCTACGGACTCACCCGCTCCAAGGAGTCGGTGGGGCACATCAACGAGCGATACCGCGAAGGCCGGGCTGCGATCCATCGCATGAACAACGAGCTGTCGGCGGCGTACATATCCATGCACCAGCCGATCAACCCGATGCTCTCGGTTCGCAACACGGCGATGGTCGGGACCAATGGCTCACCGGCGGATCGGGTGGACTTCACGTCGTTCTCGCACCTGCGCATCACGCGCGATTCCCATGAATCCGACCAGTGCGAGCTGTCCTACTTCGGCTCGCCTGACCCCGAAGTCTCGGGGAAGACCGACCTGGCGCGACGCGAATCGCTCGTCATCGACCTGGAGCCGCGAAAGGGCGGGCGGGTCAACGTGATGGCGGAGAACATCGACCTGTTCGACGTCAAGTATCTCGATCCGATGTCCGGCATGTGGCAGGAGACGTGGGATTCTACCCAGGCCTCCGGGCAGTACATGCGCATGCCGCTGCAGCTGAAGGTCTCGCTGGTGCTGCGAGATGGCCCGGGCGGAAGGAACATCCCGTTCGTGGCGCGAATTGCGGTTGCGATGCACGATCCTCTTGCCTTCGCGATTCCAAGGCCATGACGACTACGGCTCCCCCTTTCCGATCCCTCGCTTCCGCCCGCTTGCGGCGCAGAGGCGATCGCAGGGGGATTGCGCTGATCATGGTGCTCGCCGCGGTCACGGTCCTGACCGTCATCCTCGTCGAGTTCCAGGACGAGTCCTCAGCGGACTTCTCCTCCGCCATCACCGACCGCGACGCCGTCCAGGCCGAGTTCATCGCACGCAGCGGCATCAACCTCTCGAGGTTGCTCATCGCCGCAGAGCCGACCATCCGGCAGGCCATTGCTCCGCTGTTCATGCTCATGGGGATGAAGCCGCCGCAGATCCCGGTCTGGGAGTTCTCCGACCGCGTGCTCGGTGCTTTCAACGACTCGCAGGGAAGCCAGGAGTTCACGGCCCTGGCCGGCGTCGACCTGAGCAAGGGCAGGAACCTGGGGCTCGAAGGCGGAAGATTCGAGCTGGTGATCGTCGACGAAGACTCGAAGATCAACATCAACGTTGCCGCGCGTGGCGATGCGTTCAGCCAGACCCGAGTCGCGATGGAGCTGGTGGGTCTGCTCATGGGCGAGCAGTACACACCCTTGTTCGAGCAGCGGGATCGCGATGGCCAGTACTCGGATCGCTACACGATCTGCTCTGCGATCATCGACTGGGCGGATCCTGACGAGAACATGTGGCCTTGCGACCCCAGGGCCACGGCAGTGGCCTCGTCGACAGCCGCGGAAGACTCCTTCTATTCGATGCTCGAGCCGCCCTACAAGCGCAAGAACACCGCGTACGACAGCCTCGAGGAGCTGCACCTCGTGCGAGGCATTGGCGACGACTTCTGGAGCACCTTCGTCGACCCTGACCCGGGCAATCCCAAGAAACGCCTGTTGACCGTGTGGGGTCAGGGAGCGATCAACGTCAACACTGCCAACCCGCAGACGTTGCTCACGATCGTGTGCTCAGCCGCGCCCCTGGCCGCGATCTGTACAGACCCAGCCCAGATGCAGAAGTTCTTGATGGTCGTCGGTCTCATCCGAGGCTTCACCATGGGCGCTCCGATGTTCGGCTCAGGCAAGGACTTCATCACCATCATGAAGGGGGGCGGCCTGCTTGGCCCCATGCTCACCGCCCTTGGCATCCCGCCGGTCCAGTTCCCCTCCGAAGCCGAAGCCGCGAAGATGATGACCACCGAGAGCAAGGTGTTCAGCATCTACTCGGATGGTGTTGTGAAGGGGTTCCGTCGGGAGACGCGCGTGCGCATCCACTCGGTGGTCGACTTCCGCGGCGCCCCTGCGCCCGGCAACTGGTCGAATTATGGGCCGACGCCGATGGGGTCAGGCTCTTCCATGGCAGGACAATTCGGGGCAGCGCCCCCGATGCCGGGCGCGATGCCGACCGGAACGGCCACGTCCGGGCAGTTCGGCGCCACGCCCCCTGCTGGCACCAGCCCTGACGCAATTCAGGGCGCTTTGGTGGCGAATCCGGCTGGAACGATCGTCTACTTCAGGATCGAGTAAGAGGGAGTTGCATGGCCTGGCTTCTGGGTGTCGATATCGGTCAACAAAGCGTTCGCATCGCTCTGGTGCGCACCGGCTACCGCCGGCTCGCCATCGAGTCGCTCCAAGAGCGCGCGCTGGCCGAGTACCCGTCGATTGCGGAAGCCATCAAGGCTGCCGTTCCGCCGACGGTTCGCTCAGAATCAATCTCGACCACCCTCGAGGGCGACCTGGAGTTCCTTCGCGTCGTCGAGTTGCCGCAGACAGCGCTCCGCCAGCTGGCCGAGGTCCTTCCCTTCGAGCTCGAAGCACAGCTCCCCTTCGACCTCGACCAGACCGTCTACGACAGCCGCCTGCTTCCGCGCCGCAGCAGCGCGGACCCCTTGAGCGTTCTCGCTGTCGTGGCGCGAACCGAGGACGTCCGCGAGCGCATCGACACGATCAAGACCGCGCTCGCCATGGAGCCGGAGCGCGTGGAGCCCGCTTGCGTCGCCCTGGGCAATCTCGCGCTGGCGATTCCGGAGCTGATGGCCGAAGGGCCTGTTGCCGTTGCGCACCTCGACGCAGAGCTGACGGACGTGGTCTTCCTGCGCTCCGGGGTCGTGCACTTTGCGCGCACAGTGACCGGCGGCACTGGCGGCCTGCCAGCTTCCGCAGCTCCCCTGGCCCGCGACCTGCGCCAGACGATCATGGCCTGGCGTGCGACCGGAGCCGAGCCGCCTACGGTGCTGTATCTGACAGGGCCCGGCGCTGCTCTCTCCGGCGCAGATGCGTACCTTGCGTCCGAGATCGGCCTTCCGGTGTCCGCGCTCCCGGCCATGCGAGTCGACGGAATCACCCCTGAGAATGCGCAGCAGGTCGGGCGCATGGCGCGCGCGATCGCGCTTGCACTCGGATGCGCTCCCCGCGCAAAGGGCATGAACCTGCGTCGGGGCCCGCTCGCTTACGAGCGCGGCTATGGCTTCCTGCGGGAGAGAATCCCCGTGCTTGTGGGGCTCGGTGCTGTGATCGCGTCGAGCTTCCTCTTCTCCACGTGGACCGAGGCGCGCACGCTCTCGAACCAGAAGGACACGCTGGAGGAGGCGCTCGGGATGGTCACCAAGAACGTCCTGGGCGAGTCAGTCCATGATCCACAGAAGGCGCAGGACATGATCGGTCCTGGCGTGTCTGGTGCAGACGACGATCCGATGCCCCGCATGGACGGCTTCGACGTCATGGTGCAGCTCTCGAAGGCAGTGCCCGCGGAGGTCACGCACGACATCGAGGAGCTCGACGTGCAGCGCAGCCACGTGACGATCAACGGGATCGTGCCGACCGTGGCAGACACGGAGACGATCGCGACCCACCTGAAATCGGTCGCGTGCTTCCGGAATGTGAAGGTCGTGAGGACGACCCAGGCGGTGAACGCGACCACGCAGAAGTACGTGATGGAATTCGACATCAAGTGTCCTGGGGAGGGCGGCGACAAGGACAAGAAGAAGGACAAGGACAAAGAGGCTGCGCCTTCGGAGTCGGCCGAAGCCCCGGACAAGACGGAGGGCAAATGAAGCGCCTTCGCGAGTGGTTCGAGGGGCTGGGTGAGCGCGAGCGCCGGCTCGTGGTCATCTTCGGCGCAGTCATCGCGGCGTTCGTTCTTCTGCTCGTGCCCTACCTGTCCTCCATGGCGCTCGATTCCCGGCGCGAGGAGATCAAGGAGCTGCGCGCTGCGATCGCTGCGGTCCAGGGCAGCCGCGACAAGGTCGCGGACCGCCACGTCAAACGCGACGCGATCGCTGCGCGCTACGCCAACAAGGCGCCACCTCTGGCCGGCTTCATCGAGAGCGCAGCAAAGGCGGCCAACATCGCGATTCCGGAGTCGCAGGACCTGTCCGAGGTGCCTCACGGCAAGCGCTTCGTCGAGCGCTCCACCCAGGTTCGCCTGCGCAAGGTCGGTATGCTTTCGCTCGTCCGCATGCTCGAGAAGATCGAGGGCTCAGGATACCCGGTGGTGGTCTCGAAGCTTCACATCCGACGGCGGGGAGGCGAGACCGACTCCTACGACGTCGAGCTGAACGTGTCGTCCTTCGACCAGACCGCGGCCGCCGCAGGCAAGGAGCCCAAGGGGGATGCGAAGGGGGATGCAGGCAAGCTCGACACCAAGGCCGATGCGAAGGCAGAAGCCAAGCCCGAGCCGAAGGCAGCAGAAAGCGCCCGACCGGCCAGCAGCGGAGATGCCCGATGAATCCCCGGTTCAAGAAGATCCTCATCTGGGTCGGCTACCCCGTCTTCTACCTGTTCTGCTTCCTGATCTTCGCGTACTTCACCTTCCCGTTCGAGCACCTGCGGGACCGGATCATCGTCGAGTTCACCGCAGACCAACGCAAGTCCGGTGGCAACATGCGTCTCGAGATCGAGAGCCTGACGTCCTACTGGCTCTCCGGAATCGAAGCTCGCGGCGTGCGGCTGATCTCTCCCCCTCCCCCGCCCACGGCAGACGGCGTGCGCAAGCCTGCGACAGAGATCGGGATCGAGCGGCTCACCGCCCGGTTCTCCATCCTGCCTCTGCTGATCGGGCGCACCACGCTCAACGTGTCGGCCAAGACCATGGGCGGCCTGATCGAAGCGTCCACGACCAAGAAGGGTGAGGATCGCCAGCTCGAAGCGGACATCGAAAAGGTCTCGGTCGCAGGCATCACGCCGCTCGTGGAGGCTGTGGGATTGCCGATCAACGGAGAGCTCAAGGGACACCTGGACATCACGTTGCCCGAGGGCAAGCTCGCCAAGGCCAACGGCACAATCCGGCTGATGTTCGTCGACTATTCGGTCGGCGACGGCAAGGCGAAGATCAAGGACATGATCGCGCTGCCCAAGATGAACGTTGGGGACCTCACGTTGGAATGCGACATCAAGGACGGAGTGGCCAAGGTCTCCAAGCTCGCGGCATCAGGGCAGGACCTCGATTTTTCGTCGGACGGCAAGCTCACGCTTCGCGACCCCTTCTCGGACAGCCAGGCGGATCTGTACATGCGATTCAAGTTCGCGGACGGGTACAAGAACCGCAACGACACGACCCGCAACCTGTTCGGTGCGCCCGGCAGCAACGTGCCTCCTGCGATCGAGATGGTCCCTGCGATGAAGTCTTCCAAGCGAGCGGACGGCTTCTACAGCTGGCATGTCTGGGGGCTGCTCAAGATGCTGCGCTACGACCCGTCCCCCACGGGCGCCGGTCCTTCTGCGTCTCCCAACGCCGGCCCGATCCGAGGCGGATTCAAACCCTGAGTCTAGATGCGACCCCGGCGAAACCACTCGTCGGCCAGCGGATCTCCGAGCTCGGGGACCTCGGCAGCAGCCTCCTGAACCGGCGGCTGGACAACCCTCCAGCTGAACCAGCTGTCGTCGAGATCCTCGGTCGACCGCCGCACGCGACGCGGCGGTCGCACCGGCGCGTACGCAATCCGGGGCGTGTCCATGCGATACCTCCCTCGCTCGGGCCTTGGATCGACCCGATCTCAGCGAGCTTGTCGGTTCAGGTGCGCGCACCGTCCGACCCATTCAGTGCCGGGTGGGGCCCGAGGTTGGTGCTAGAATCCGCCGCCGTGCAGCTCCCCATCCTCATTGGTGTCATCCACCTCCCAGCCCTGCCCTCCAGTCCGCTGGCGTCCATGTCGCTCGACGACATCGTTCGCCGCGCGTGCGCAGAAGCCTCCGTCCTCGAGGACGCTGGCTACCACGCGATCATCCTGGAGAACTTCGGCGACGTCCCGTTCTACCCCACGAACGTCCCACCGCTGATCGTGTCGTGCATGACCGCCTGTGCATGCGAGGTGCGCCGCACGGTCGACATCCCGCTCGGCATCAACGTGCTTCGCAACGACCCCCATGCAGCGCTTGCGATTGCCATCGCGAGCCGTGCAGACTTCATTCGAGTCAACGTCCACTGCAGCGCGCGGCTCACGGACCAAGGCATGATCGAGGGGATCGCCCACGAGACCGCCCGCGCACGCCGCGCACTGGGCGCCGAGCGCATCGCATTCTACTGCGATGTCGACGTCAAGCACGCAGCCCCTGTGGCCCCGCGAGACATCGCGGACGAAGCAGAGGAGCTCGTCGAGCGCGCCCTGGCAGATGTCGTTCTCGTGACCGGTGCGGGTACGGGCAAGACGGTCAACCTCGGCGACCTGCAGAAGGTGAGACAGCGCGTTCGTGCGCCCGTACTGGCTGCCAGCGGAGTCACCGTCGCAACGCTCGAGCAGACCCTTTCCGCCTGCGATGGCGCCATCATCGGCTCTGCTCTTCGTCGAGACGGCAAAGCAGGGGCCGACCTCGATCCGGACCGCGTGGTGCAGATCGCAAAGACCTTCGAACAAATCGCCGGGCAGCAGCGGGACCCCAACCGAGTCCCGGAGTGAGATGATGCTAGCTGACGCAATCGACAGGAAGACTTCGCTCCCCAGGCCCCTTCGCGTGCTGATGGTAGCCGCGGAGCTCGCCCCGCTCGCCCGCTCCGGCGGGCTCGGCGACGTGATCCATGGGCTGTCCTGCGCCCTCGGCGCAATCGGCGTCGAGGTGGTCATCGTGACCCCGTACTACGGCGTAACCTCGCTCGAGGGCGTTCCAGAGCCCAAGCCGTGGAACCGGCCGTTGTGGACGCCGATTGGCGGGGACGTGCGCGATGTCGGCGTGCTCGAGACGACGCTCGCTGACGACGTTCGGGTCTGCCTGCTCGATTGCCCGGCGCTGTTCCGCCGCAACGGCATCTATCGGGACGAGAACGGCGACTTCGGCGACAACGACATGCGCTTCGCACTGCTGAGCTCGTCGGCGCTGCGCGTGGCCGAAGCGATCTGGGAAGGTCCGCCCGATGTCCTGCACGCACACGACTGGCACGGCGCCCTGGCTGTAGCCTATGCGCGCCTCTCGGACATAGCCGAGTGGCGCAACGCGGTCAGCGTGTTCACCGTCCACAACCTCGCCTTCCAGGGCTCGTTTCCCCTGCAGCGCGCTGCTGCGCTCGGCGTCCCCGAGACCGCGTTGCACAACGAAGCTCTCAAGCAGGACGATGCCCTGAACTTGCTCAAGGGGGGAATCGTCTACGCTGACCGCGTGACGACCGTGAGCCCGACCTACGCCCGCGAGATCATCACGCAGAGATTGGGATGCGGGCTCGACACCGCATTGCAGTCCAGGTCGAGCCGATTGTTCGGCATCGTCAACGGCATCGACACCGAGAGCTGGGACCCGGCCCGGGATCGCGCGATTGCAGCGCGCTACGACGCGCACGATCCATCGGGCCGCATCGCCTGCAAGCTTGCGCTCGAGGCCGAGCTCGGGCTCGATCCCGGAGGGAATGCTCCGTTGCTGGGCGTGGTCTCGCGGCTCATCCCCCAGAAGGGAATCGACATGCTCGTCGATATCATCCCTTCGCTCGTCGATGACGGAGCCCGGCTCGCGATCGTGGCCTTGGGCAATCCGGAGCTGGAGCGACGGATCCAGGACGCATGCTCCAAGTGGCCGGACCGCGTGGCGTTCAGGCCCGTATTTGGTGATCCGATCGCTCGCAGAGTCTACGCGGGCGCGGACATGTTCATCATGCCGTCGCGGTTCGAACCCTGCGGTCTCGGGCAGCAGTACGCGATGCGCTACGGGGCCATCCCGGTTGCGACGGCTGTCGGCGGGCTTGCCGACACGATCGAGCAGGTCGACGAAGCTTCGCAGAAGGGAACGGGATTCCTATTCAAGGACGTCACGCCCTCTGGGTTGCACGATGCGATCAGCAGGGCTTCGCAAGCTCGCAACAAGCCGGCGCTCTGGGCGCGGCTGATCCGAAACGGGATGTTGCGCGATGCTTCCTGGGACCAGAGCGCAAGGCGCTACTTCGCTATCTATCGCGAGCTCGCCGGTGCCCCCCCAAGACCGTCGCTTCCGCCTCCCCCGCCCGTGGGCGTCTCCGAAACCTGAGCGCAGCGTCATGACCAAGACAACACGAGCCAAGAATCCCCTCACACTCACGGTCGACATCGGTGGTCAGGGCATCAAGGGGATGCCGATTCTGGGCACAGACACGCCGACCGCTCCGCGCTTTCGCATCAAGACGCCGCGCCCGGCCACGGCTGACCCGGTCATCCACACGATCAGTGCCGTGTTCGATCATTTCAGGCCGTTCGATCGCGTCACAGTCGGCTTTCCGGGCGTGGTCAACCACGGTGTCGTGGCCACAGCCCCGAACCTCGATGGCAGGTGGAAAGGCGTGCACCTGGAGGAACGGCTTGGTGCAATTGCCGGTGTGCCGCTGCGCGTGATCAACGACGCCGACATGCAGGGTTTCGGTGCGATCGAGGGCAAGGGCGTGGAGATGGTCATCACGCTGGGCACAGGCGTTGGGGCCGCATTGTTCCTCGACGGCAAGCTGCTGCCGAATCTCGAGCTCGGCCATCACCCGTTCGAGAAGAACGAGACCTACGAGGAGAGGCTGGGCCAGAAGGCGTTGGACCAGCTTGGAGTCCGGCACTGGAACCGTCGGATTGATCGCGCGACCAAGCTGCTTCGCAAGATCTTCAACTTCCGCAAGCTCTACCTGGGTGGGGGGAACTCGCGCTGCATCGACACCAAGCTACCCAGCGACGTCGTGATCGTGAGAAACGCGGTTGCGTTCCTCGGCGGGGCGCGGTTCTGGGAGCTGGGGTGACGTAACGGGGAGAATCAGGAGTCGATCGCGACCTGCAGCTTCTTGCGGATCGCGAAGTACTGCTCGCTCACCGAGTAGAGCACCAGCTCCTTGAGCCGATCCTTGTGGGTCACAGGCGACGAAGCCTCATCCGAGAGCTTGATCATCTCGGTTGCGACCTCCAGGTCGTGCGCAACGATGAAGCCCGCTCGATCCGCCGTGAGGTCCACGGCGGCGATCCACCCCTTGAGGTCGAGCGCGCCGCCGCTCTGGATGAGCTTGGACACGAGGCTCGCGAGCCGCTCACGCACCGGTCCCATCAGGTGCGCATTGAGCGCCTTGAGGTTCTCGTTCACCGGCCCCTCGAGATCCGCCGAGATCGGGAATTGCGGCGCGTTCATCTTGATCGCCGCGAATACCCAGGCCTTGAGCCCTGTGCCGGTCGGCACCAGATGACGCACGTACAGCCCGGGGCGGTAGTAGGTGAGATGGCGCGCGACCATGTACGCGGCCTGCTGCTGCGGCAGCTCGATCTCGAACGCGGCTCGCCCGAGCACGATGCTCGGGATTTGCGCGTGCAGGAAGTTGATGCCGCCCTGGTCGTTGATGTTCTGGAAGGTCGGCGGGGCCTGGATGCCGAGCACCCCGGCGGCGTAGTAGATCGTCTGCGAGATCGGGTACGGATGCAGCGCAAGATCGATCGCGTACCGCGCGTCGTAGCCGAGGTTCTCGAGCGTGTCGGCGCGCGTCGCTAGAATGGCAGGCTCGATCGTGGCCAGAATGGCTGTGAGAATCGGGTCCGCGCTCTCGTGCATCAGGGTCTTGACCCAGTCTTCGTCGATCAGGCAATCCTTCGCGACCGCTGCGGTGTCCGAGCGCATCCGCCGGAAGAAGCGGTCCTCGTCGGGCTCGGCGAGATTGAGCACGGACAGCGCCTGGCACAGGCACCACGCGCCGTCTGCGCGCTTGGCCTCCGTGTACAGCTTGCGAAGCAGCTTGTACGGCTCGGGCTTGCCCGCGTTCTGACGCATGAGGATGCGCTGTGCTGCCACCGCCTTGTCGAGATACTCGGCAGGGTTCGACGCGTACAGATTCGCGAGGATCTCGTTTCGAGCCGTGTTCTCCGGCTCCACCATCTGCGCTGCTTCGTAGGCGTCGATGGCCTCGCTCGTCCAGCCGAGCTTCTTCTGGTACATCTCCGCCAGCTCGTCGAACGTCTTGAGGATCGTGTCGCGATCGTTGCGCTCCGTCGCGCGCTCCAGGCGTGTCTTCAGCAGCTTGTCGACGCCGTCCCAATCCGACTTCTCGCGGCGAAGCTCGATCGCTTCTTCCAACGCCTTGTCGAGCGAGGGATCGAGCTCCAGAACCTTGTCGAGGAATTCGATGGCCTTGTCGGTGTCGCCGAGCTGCTTGGCGGTGACCATCGAGGCCGTGTGGAAGTACTTGGCCTTCTGCTTCTTGTCATCGACGAAGTCGGCCAGCTTGAGCACGACCTCCACCAGCTTGGACCAGTCCTTGTTCTCCGAGTGAAGCTGCATCAGACGCGTCAGCAGCTTGCGATCATCGGGCCGCTCCTCCAGGGCGGTCTGCAGGCTCTTGGCCGCACGCGTCCGGTCGTTGAGCTTGGCAGCGCAGATCTCGCCGATCTCGCACAGCAGGTCCACGCGCTCGTCGCCCGCGGCCACGTCGAGACGACGGTTCTTGATCCGGATGACCTCTTCCCAATCGCCCTTGGCTTCGTAGACCTTGGCGAGGGCGGCGAGAGGGTCTGCAGAAGACGGATCCATGTCCGCGGCTTCCTGCAGGGACTTGACGGCCGTGATGGCGTCGCCTGCCTTGCGGGCCGCTTCGCCGTGTCGGTAGAGCACCAGGGAGCGATCGCTGCCGACCAGCTTGTTGCCGGCGCGGTCGAGGATGTCCTGGTAGAGCTGGAACGCCTTCTTGGGCTCGCCGTGATCGAAGACGATCTTGGCGACGACCTGCACGGTTTCGAGATCCTCACCCGCGAGCTCCAGGAGCTTGTCGCAGGCGGTGAGGGCCTTTTCGGCAGAGCCGGTTCGCGCGAGGCTCTCGACGAACCTTCGCAGCGTGCGCACCTGGATCTCTTTCGGCAGCAGATCGAGCCGGTTCACGACGTCGTCGAGATGGTGCTGCGCTTCGACGAACCTCTCGGACTCGAACGCCATGTCGCCGAGGATCAGCAGCGCGTCGATCTGCGACTCGTCGTGGCCGAGCGCCATCTTGGCTGCGCTCTCGGCTCTCGCCATGTCCTTGAGCTTGTCGCGTGCGAGCTTGGCGATCTCGGCGCAGAGCTTGGCCTTGACGCTCTTGGAGTCTGCATACTCGATCTCGCGCGCGATGAGCTCCATCGCGAGCTGCGCATCGCCGCGCTCCACGTAGATGGCCCGAAGGGCAGAAGAGGCGGCGGATTCCCGCGGGTTGACGTCCAGCGCGGTTCGATACCGCTCGATGGCGCCATCGCGGTCGCCACGGGTCTCCAGCATCTTGGCTGCGCGAAGGTAGTGCTCCGCCTTCTCGCGGGGCGTAGCAGCCTTGGCCGCAAGCGCTTCGATCGCCTTGATCGCGGCTTGTGCATCGCCAGATTGCTCGCGCAACGAGGCGACTGCTTCGAGCGCACCCGCATGCTGGGGATCGATCTCGAGCACCTCTTCGTAGGTCTTCATCGCGCGCTCGGGCGCGCCGATCTGATCGGCGAGAAGCCGCGCGCGGGTGAGAAGCAGGTCGAGACGCTGCGTCTTGTCGGTGACGATGTTCAGGTGCCGTTCGTAGACACCCACGACGTCCTCCCATCGATTCAGCGCCCTGTAGTGTCGAGCAAGCGCGGCCAGCCCCTCCTGGTGCGCGGGGTCGATCTCCATGATCCGTTCGAGAGCGAGCGCCGCCTGCACGTGGTCGAGGAACTCGGTCTCCCAGATCTTGGCGATCCGCTCGTAGAAGTCGATCCTCTGCCGCGGCGTGGCCGCACACGCAGCCTGCTTGTCGAGAATGCCGAGCAGCTCCTGGAAGCGGGATGACTTCGTGTAGATCTTCTCGAGCGCCTTGAGCGCGTCCTGGTTGGTGTCATCGGCGGTAAGCGCCAGGTCGTAGCGCTTGACCGCTTCCGAGTACTCCTTGAGCTTCTCGTAGAGCTCCGCGATCTTCACCAGCGCGATCGCACGGTCCTTTCCGCGCAACGCCTCGGCTCGCCGCTCGAGAATGCCCAGCGTCCCTCGCGTGTTGCCGTCCTTCTCGTAGACCTTGAGCAGCGCATCGCCCGCCCTGATGTGCCCCGGATCCGCGGCCAGCACCTGCTCGTACAGCTCCTTGGCCTTCGCTGGCTCGTTGAGCCGTTGCTCGAGCAGCTCAGCGGCCTCGCACTTGTAGTCCCGCGACTTCGCAGGCACCGGCGCGCATTCCGCGCGGCGCAAGAGCACCTGACCGAGCTCGGTGTACTGCTGGGTCGTCCGGAACAGGTTGGCCATGCCCTCCAGGGCGCCGTCGCTGTTCGGATCGGTCGCGATCACCGCCTGGTAGCACGGCAGCGCTGCATCCGCGCGGCCCACCTTGGTCAGGTACCAGTTCGCCAATCGCAGGAAGATGCGATTCTTGTGCTCCGGCGGCAGCTCGCCCCGCGTCGCTTCGGCAAGCATCGCAATCGCGTCGCCAAGCGCCGTCATGTCGTTGCCGACCCGCTTCTCGATCGCGTCCGCATACTCCGCATGCCAAGGCGCCTCGGAGAATGCCTTGGCATACGCCACCACGGCTTGCGCCGAGTCCTCCAGCTCCTCGGCGTAGATGCGGCCGATCTCGGCCATCGCCTCCGCACGCTCGTCGCTGTCGCTCGATAGCTCCACGCGCCCGAGCAGCATCTCCACGACTTCTTCGTACTTGCCAAGCTGCTTGCGAACCGTCTCGAGCGCAGCGTTCGCGAGATCGTCCGCAGGATCGATCTCCACGATCCACGCGTACGCCTTCTCCGCCTCCTCGAGATTCTTCAGGTGCTGCTCGTACAACCGTGCAGCCCGGAAAAGCAGCGACTTGCGCACTTCGTTGCGGCTCGCTTCGTCGCCTTCGATCTGGTCGGCGGCCATCACGAACGCTTCCGCGATCTTGGCGGCGTCGCCTCCCTCTTCCACGGCTGCATCCAACGCAGCCGCTGCCTTGTCGTCGTCAGGCGCCACGACCAGCGCATCCATGCGCTTGCCCAGCTCGTCGTCGGTGATCTTGTTCTCGATGCGACGGGCTTCCGCAGCGCGCCCGAGCTTCTCGAACTCCTCGATGACTGCGCGAGCATCCTTGGGGCGCGCCGAAGGGTCGCGCGCAATCAGGCTGCTGATGAACGCCCCGACCTCCTTGGTCACCCACCCACGCGGAGCTGCTGCCGACGGGTCCATGGGCGAAGCGGTCAGATGCGCGACCGCGAATTCCACTCCGGACTTTGCCGTGAACAGCGGCTTGCCCGTCAGGATCTCGTACATGACCGCGCCGAACGAGTAGACGTCCGAGCGAGCCGTGACGCGTTCGCCGCGGATCTGCTCCGGCGCAACGCACCGCGCCGATCCGATCACCACGAACACGTCCTGCGATCCCGTCGCAGGTCCGCGCAACGTACGCAGACGATCGAAGCCCGGGTCGAGCAGCATGATGCGCGGCTTGCCAGCCTCGCCACGGCACGTCAGCACGTTCTCGAGCTTCAGGTTCCCGTGCACCACGCGTTGCTCGTGCAGTGCCGCCATCGCGTCCAGCAGCCCTCGGAGGATCGCCCTGGCCTCGTTGATGTGCATCGGACCACTTCGAGCGGATCGCGCTGCCATCGTCTGGCCATCCACGTGCTCGTAGCTGACCAGCGGCAGCCCATCGATCGTCTCAAAGGCGAACGAGGACGGAACGCCCTCGTGGTGGACGCGTCCTGCCAGGCGGCAGAGCGACGAGAATCGCAGCAGCGCCTGTGGGCTGCGCGTGGCTTCGCGCGACAGCACCTTCAGCACGAAGTCCTTGCCGTCCCGCTGCGCGACGTACACGCTCGCGCAAGGGCCGTCTGCCAGCTTGCGGGAGATGGTGTACGGCCCCAGCGAAGTGCTCGGGTGCAGCTCGTCGCGAGCAGGCGGAGCCCGAAGGATCGCCTCCAAGGCCTTGGGGTCGAACTTCCCCTTGAGCGCTTCCGCCACCTCGAAGAGCGTTTCCACCGCGTCCATTTCCGCACAGCGCTCGACCAGGGCGCGCGCAAACGCGGCCTTGGAGCCAGTGCCTCCGACGTCGTCCGGTTTCAGCCCGAGAATGTCGCGCGACAACTCGATCAATCCATCGAGCTCGAACAGGCGCTCCAACTCTCCTCGCAGGGTCTCCGTGTCCATGGCACTCGTCGCGTGGAGTCCCGCCACGCGGACCGGGATGCATTGCTTGGGGTGCGCATCGTAGCCAAACCCGGGCGCGCTTGGACATGCCTTCTTGTGTGTCCGGCAGAAAACCCCGGCTCGCGCCTGCCCCCCTGCACTGACTTGGCTTTTTCCCCCATTTCGTGGCAGTCTGGGCGCCGTGCCGCGGTTCGCATTATTCGTGGAGCGCATTCTTCCGCTGACCATCCTCGGCTTGGCCGGGATCGGCGCACCTGTTCTCATGTTCTCCTCTGAAGGGCTCCCAAGGCTCCGGAGCCTGGAGACCGAGATCGCCCAGGTTCGCGCCGAAAATGCCGAGTTGGCACGAACCAATACGCAGCTCCAACGCAAGGTCCAGAAGCTCAAGCAGGACCCGCGCTCCGTGGAGCGCCTGGCGCGCGATGAGCTCGGACTCGTGCGAAATACCGAGGTCGTCTTCCAGTTCCCCGCTCAGCGGTGACAACCTCCCCCTGTCCGGCTTATCGTCCCCACTTGTGACCGTAGAGCTTGCACGCCTCCTGCTGTCCTCCGGTGCCGTTGCTCGTGCGCAGATCCAATCCGCACTCTTCGTGTCCCTGCGCCATGGGGTCCCCTTCCCGCGTGCGCTCCTGCGCGAAGCGGGCGTCGATCAGGCTGCCGTCGAACGTGAGCTCGCGGTCGGAGACACTCCGCTGCTCCGCACGGTCGTGCCTCTCATTGACGCCATCGCGAGACTGCCGGTCGGCATGTGCACCCGATTGCTCGCCATTCCCGTGCGCGCCGATCCAATCACTTCCACGATCGACGTCGCCACCGCCAATCCGCTCGACCCGCACGTCCAGGCGGAATTCGCCTTCCATCTCCAAGCCCCCATCCGCCTGATCCGCGCACCGCTGTCCGCCATGAACGAGGCCCTCAATTCGTTCGAGGGACAGCTCGAAGTGTCCTCCCATCACGCTGGCCACCCGACCACACCGTTCGTCGAGCCGCAGCGACGCGACACTCCCGCTTTTGGCTCGCCCGCTCGCTCCCCGGAGAGCCGTGCCTCCGACGTCCCTATCCCGCTGGTCCGCCGGAGCCTTGCACCGCACAAGTCTGCAGAGGCCTCCGACGTCCCTCCGCTCGTCGTCCAGGACCCCGCTCGAGCCCAGCGCTCGACATCGGCTCGCCCTGCTTCTGGAAGCATCGTCGACTCCAGTCCCGCGCTCGCCCGATTGCGTGTCGCGCGTTCGCGCGACGAGGTCATCGCCCTGATCGTGGAAGCGATGAGGACCGTCGCGCACCGCACCGGTGTGCTCGTTCTTCGAAGAAACCAGTTCGTCGGCTGGATGTGCACGCCCGAGCTGTCCCATCCCAGGACCTTTGCCGAGCTTCGCATCCCCCTCGATCAGCCGTCCGCTCTCAGCGCCGCCGCCAGCAAGGGCTGGTTCCTCGGTCACATCCCTCCGGTGCCGCCGCACGAGCCGCTGCTCAAGGCGCTCGGAACCCCGGCCTACGAAGTCTCCCTCGTTGCAGTCAAGGTCGCGGACCGTACCGTCATGCTGATCCTGTCGACCGACCTGCGCGACACGTTGACCGCCACGCGCCTCGCCGACCTTCTGGCGCGCGAGGCTGGCGAGGCTCTCTCGCGTATCCTCAGCTCGGAAAAACGCTCTCGATGAGGAACCCTCATGTCCGAAAAACCTGACCACCCCTACCGCGTTGCGCGTGGGCGATGGGAGCGCGAGACGCTCGCCCGCGCCCGCAAAGCCGCACGTCCTCGTCCCAATCCCGGACTGCTTGCCCGCGGCTTCGATCCGCCCGATCTCTACGGCCCCGATGATCTGGATGCGCTCGGATTCGACCCGCAGCGGGATCTCGGACTGCCCGGCGAGCCTCCTTTCACGCGCGGCGTGCAGGCCAACATGTACCGCGGCCGGCACTGGACCATGCGCCAGTACGCCGGCTTTGGCACGGCCGACGAGTCGAACCAGCGCTACCACTACCTGCTCAAACAGGGGCAGACCGGCCTGAGCGTGGCGTTCGATCTGCCCACCCAGATGGGATTCGATTCGGATTCGGCCTTTGCCAAAGGCGAGGTCGGACGCGTGGGAGTGGCGATCGATTCGATCGACGACATGCGCCGGCTGTTTCGTGGCCTGCCTCTGGACAAGATCTCCACGTCAATGACCATCAACGCCACGGCCGCGATCCTCCTGTGCCTGTACGTCGCCGTGGCCGAGGAAGCTGGCGTGGACCGCAAGGCGCTGCGCGGCACCATCCAGAACGACATCCTCAAGGAGTACATCGCCCGCGGAACCTACATCTTCCCGCCTCGCCCCTCGCTCAGGCTCATCGCCGACGTCTTCGCCTTCTGCGGGGAGCAGGTGCCCAAGTGGAACACCATCTCCATCAGCGGCTACCACATGCGAGAAGCGGGCTGCGACGCAGCACAGGAGGTCGCGTTCACGCTCGCGGACGGCATCGAGTACGTGAAGACCGCGATCGAAGCAGGTCTGAACGTCGACGAATTCGGCGCGCAGCTCAGCTTCTTCTTCAATGCCCACAACAACCTGCTCGAGGAAGTGGCGAAGTTCCGCGCCGCGCGCAGGATGTGGTCCACCATCATGCACGAGCGATTCGGCGCAAAGTCCGACCGCGCACGCGCCCTTCGCTTCCATTGCCAGACCGCGGGCATGACCCTGACCGCGCAGCAGCCGCTCAACAACACGGTTCGTGTTTCCGTGCAGGCCATGGCTGCCGTGCTGGGGGGCTGCCAGTCCCTGCACACCAACAGCTTCGATGAGGCGCTCGGCCTGCCGACCGAACGAGCTGCGCTCATAGCGCTCCGAACGCAGCAGATCATAGCCCACGAATCCGGCGTCGCCGAGTTCGTCGATGCTCTGGCCGGAAGCTATGCCGTCGAATCGCTCACGCATCAGCTCGAGCAGCAGGCGCTCGCCTACATCGCCCACGTGGACTCTCTTGGCGGCATGACCTCGGCGATCGAGCAAGGGTACGTCCAACGCGAGATCCAGGCTTCGGCTTACCAGTACCAGCTCGATATCGAGAGCAAGCAGCGGGTAATCGTCGGGCAGAACGACTACGTCGGCGAGACCGAGCCGGTTCCGGTCCTCAAGGTCAACCCGCAGATCGAAGCTGAGCAGGTCGAGCGGCTGCGCGCCTTCCGCGCCTCGCGCGACGAAGCCGCATGGGCCGAGAGCCTCGCCAGGATCGAGACCGCGGCACGAGGGCGCGACAACCTGGTCCCGCTCATCCTGCATGCCGTCAAGACCGGCGCCACAGTCGGCGAAGTCTCAGACGCCCTTCGCAAGGTCTGGGGTCAGTACACCGAAGTGCTCACGGTCTGACCCGGCCGGTCCAGAGGTCTTCCAACATGCTCACAGTCTGAGCCGGCCAGTTCAAAGCCCTCTCAGAACACACGCTCGCCAACGGTGATCACGTCGCCGGATTGCAGAGGTATGTCCGGGGAACGCCCTTCCGTGATCGACTCGAGCGAGAAACGAATCGTGCGCCGCTGCTTCGCGGTCGTGCGCGTCAGCGTGATGTTGTTGAGGTCCGCGATCGAGTTCAGCCCGCCCGCCTTGGAGATCGCCTGGACGAGCGTGAATCCCGGAGCGAGGGCGAACGTGCCTGGGTTCTTCACCTGGCCGAGCACGTTGACGTACTTGGAGCGGTACTCCTTGACGCTGATCATCACGCTCGGGTCTTTGAAGTACTGCTCGTCGATCAGCTTCTGCCGGTACAGATCCACGACCTGCTGGGGCTCGAGCCCTGCGACCTGGAGGCGATGCACGTAGGGGAAGTCGACGGTACCGTCGGGCGAGACGGTGTAGGTCGTGGGGAGCTTGTCCTCGTTGACGATGAACAGCTCGAACAGGTCGCCCGGCCCCATGGTGGTGCTCTGCGTAGGCGTTGGCAGCTCGACGCGATTCGTCTGCGGCTTGGCACAACCAACCAGCAGGACCAACGCGAAGAGTATGAGCAGGATGGAGCGGGTGATGCGGTTTGGCACGGCGATGACCGGCTTACATGAACCAGCGGACTCCGAGGAATGCGGTGAAGCGCTTCCAGCTGAGATCGTCGACTCGGGTAGCATCGGTGGGATCGGTGCGCATTATCTTGCTGTTGTTCAAGTCGTAGGTGAGCGTTGCGTTCACGCCGAGGCTGTCGGTGAAGCGATACTCGGTGAACAGTGACGAATCGATTCGCATCTCGTCAAACGGGTTCGATCGCACCTGGTTCACGGTCGCGTAGTACACGGTCGGGAAGTGAACGCGGGACACGCCGCCCTCGAGAGCCACGAGCACGCGCCCAGCGAAGAAGTAGGAGATGTTCAGGTAGCCGCGATCGCGCGTGTAGAACGAGCCAAAGTAGCTGTTCGTGAAGTCGCGTGTGTAGCCGAGCCCGATCTGCGAGAGGGTCAGCGATGCTTCTCGCGGCGCGTCGGCCAGTCCGGGAGGAGGCGTTGGATAGAACGTGAGCTGAAGCTGCCCGATCGGACCGTCATAGTTCTGAGCAGGGATCCCTGCGCCGCCAGCCTTGGAGAACGTGGTTCCCCAGCCGAACATGCCGAGGAAGCCGAAGTACTGCGTGATTAGGCCGGACAGACCAACACGGGCACGCAATGGATCGGAATCCAACAAGAACGAGTTCGCCCCTCTGGACGTGTACCGGGTGAAGCCTTGAGAAGCGTCAAACATCAACGCCGTCCGCGGGAGGAACCTCCAGCGCCCGCGCGTGTTGATGGTCCCCGTGCTGTTGTTCAAGCCCTTGTACGCGTCATTTTCAAAGATGGTCGTGTCGTATCGGCCGCCGATGCGCCAGTCGAACAGCCCGCCGCCCGGAGCCCAGATGATCTCGCCGCCAGCGTTGGCCTGGATGCGGTTGAACGCGTAGGAAGTATCGCTGAAGTTGGACGGCTGGATGCTTCGCATCAGATCGCCGTAGAACTGGGCGCCCCACGGCCGATCAGGGAGGATGTGCAGGTTGAAGTTGGCGAGCGCACCGACGTTGCGGAACTTCGAAGGGTCCTCGCCGGTCGGGTACGTCTTGGTCCTGATGTACTCGTTGTAGATCGCAGCCACGCCAGCGCGGAAGTTGACCTTGGGCGGCTCTTGCTGCTCTGTGCCCTCACCACGACGCTGCGGTCCGAGCGTCGAGATCGACACCGAGGGTGTGACCCTGAGCCGGAGTACATCGACGATCGCGAGATTGTCCTTGCTCCCGCGATAGAAGAAGTTCGAGTCGTACCCGAACTCGCCCGCAATACCCGGGTGGAGCTCAAGGTCACCGACGCGATACCCCATGCCCTCGCGATAGCGCCGATCTTTGAGCCAGGGCTGCTCCTGCGCGGTCGCAACCGCAACATGAGCAAGTACCAAGATCCCCACAGCCCCGGAGGCTAGTATTCTCAAGTTCATTGTCGCTCAGCAGGCGGATACATTCACAGCACTGCCCTCGTCATCCCAAATCCCTCACGAGGGCAACTAGCTACGCGTGCTACTGTACGCAGCTTGCACAGCTTGGCGGGACACTGATGATGGGGTTCTCCGGATACTGCGCCGGATCCTCCCTCGGAAGGTTCGGATCGATCGTGACCGTCACCTTCGTCTCCCCCACGAACCCCGCTTCCTCGCCGATGCACTGATTCGCTTCCGCGATGAGCTGATCCACCCGGTCCTTGAGGACCATCAGGATCGTGTACTCATGCGTCGCAAGCTCCGAGTCCTGACGCGCCGCCGCTTGACGAAGTGCTTCGCGACGATCCTTGCCGGACCGTGCAGCCACGTCGATCTGCGTCAGCTTGTCGTTCAGGCAGAGCGACTTCACGACGTCCCTCTGTGCCCTCGCCTGCTCGAGCTGCTTGCGAACCGTGTTCGAAGCGTTGTCGATGCGGCCCAGCACCGCATCCGCGGCCTTCAGTTGCTCATCAGGGCTCAACTTCACGTCACGCTTCATCCCCACCGATCCGTCGGCAGGCGGTGGCGCGTTCTTGTCGAGGTCCTGTGCGTACGCGACCCCGAAACCCCCTGAGATGAGCAAGCCAAAGAATCCGATTTTAACGAGCCTGGGAATTCTCATTCGATCCCTCCCGGACGGCGGGGAACTATAGGAAACGGTTTCACTGCTGTCAACGCGGTTTTCCTGGAACAAGTTGCTGAGCGACAGTCTTGTCCGGTGGGTTGGATGCAAGCGTTCCCAGGCCCGTTCATGGAAACGGTGAGAAGAAATTTGGCTGTGGGGAGTTTTACTTCTGCTGGACGAGCGTGACCGGGATCACAACGGTCGCAGCCCCGCCTTCCGGAGGATCAAACTGCGCGCTGCGCACGCGCGATGCGATGCAGCTCGCAACCGCACCGCTGATGCTGCCGCTCGGCGACGCATTCGCAGAACGAACTTCGCCGTTCGGACCGATCGTGGCAGTCACACGAACGGATCCGGACATGTCCGGGTTCTGCGCCAAGCCCTGGTTGTAGCAGGCACGGAATCCAGCTCGCATGCCGGCAACTACACGCGCTGCGTTATTGACGTTGCCGCCCGTGACCTGCGCGCTCGCGCTCGCATTGCCCTTGGGTCCCTGCACCTTCGTCTCAGCACCGGCCGTGGCGGTACTTCCACCACCCGTGTTTCCAACGCCAGCAAGTCCGCCGCCCGCAGCGCCCGGACGCACCGTGCCACCGCCGCCACCGCCCAGGTTCAGGCCGCTTCCGCCCGAAGAGCCAACGCCTGATCCGGAAGCAGCCGCAAGCTCAAGAGCTCCGCCAGGAAGGTCGCTGCCAGAGCGCAACACGCCCGCGGTCGCTGGCCCCTGTCCGCCGAGCGAACCGACCGTCGCAAGGTCCAGCTTGTCCAGCTCGTTCGACAAGGCCGCCCTTTCCGACGATGACATCGTCCCAGGGCCAGCCTTGCCTGGTCCTTGCCCAGCCGCCTTCTTGTCGCCACCGCTCTTCTTGTCACCCGCAGACTCAGCGCTCGGTTGATCGCCAGTCTTCGCCGACTTGTCGTCCTCGACAGGCGGCGGAGGCGGCGGCGGAAGACTCTTCATCGAGTCGAGCAGCCCAGCGATGGTCAGGTCCTCGTTCAGGATCGGATCCATCCAATCCGAGTACAGCATGCCGATGGCGCCGAAGTGGAACAGGAACGAGAACGCAGCGATAATCGTGAAGCGCCAGTCAATCTGCGAGGACACGCCGGACTGAACCGAAACCGGTAGCTGCGGCTTGGGTTGCACAGGCGGAGGCGCGACGAACTGGAACAAGAAGGTCGTGTCACCCACGACCACCTTTCCCCGTGCATCCTCGGTCAGCTTGATCTGGTACGCACCCTGCGCGCCGCGCTTCGCTTGCCCCTTGAGACCGTCGAGATCGGAGATCCCGGTCTGCAGCGCCATGCGCCCAGTCATTCCATCCACGAAATTCAGATGGTAGTCAGCGCCGATCAGCTCGAAGAGCCGGAATGCCGTGGGCGCCCCGCTCCCGGCGATCACGAACATGTTCTTCTCGCTGGAGCCGACATTGACGTGCGTGCGCTGCTTGATCACACGCTCTTCCACAACGCGCCCGCCCTGCACCAACCCGATTCGAAGCACCTTGGGCCCAGTGGCCTGCGGCAAGGCGCGCATGACAGCGGTCATCTGCCCAGGGCGACCCTTGGCCGCCGGGCCGGTCATCGGCTGCGTCATGGTAAGACCTCCAAGTTGCGCATGCGACTTTCGCACTGACTCGCCACGGTGGCAAGCAGTGCCTTTGTTGGACTTAGGGTCCGGTCGGACTTTTGGTTCGACAGCAAAAATCTACCCAGGTTCCTTGCCGCCCCCACGCAGGGCAGAATTCGTCCCTGACTCCTCTGACTCCCCCGCCGCCAACCCGCGCGCCGCCAATACGCGATCCACCAGTACATCCACAGCTTTTCGCCGCGCCCGGGCGTTCTTCGTGGCTTCGGTACCAGCCATGAGCGATATCATCGCACCCCCAGCCCCAAGCGCCACCACATCCACGATCTCGTTCGTCAGCCTCGCATCCCGCGCCAGGAGCAGCACACCAGCAAGAAGCGCTCCGAATAGCGCGATCCGCGCGCTTGCTGCCGGAACATGCGTACCCCAGGAAAACCTGGATTCCACGTCGAGCAGGATCTCGTTGGCTCCAGCCCGCGCTTCCTCCTGCGTGCGCGCCTCGCTAACCGCCCTCAGCAACTCCCCTTCCCAGGGCACGTCCGCATCGTCCTTCGCCTGAACCGAAGCCAGACGCCGGACGAACTCGGGGGCCACGCCTTTCGGAAGCGCTTTGGCGAGCATCTCAGGATCGTAGCTCACCGCGCGGCCCACAGCGCGCAGGCGGCTGAGCGCCGCGATCACGGCGAAGCTGCTGCACGTCAGCGCTGCGACGACCGCAAGCACCCTCTAGAAAGGCTCCTTGAAGATCGCTTCTTCGATTCGCTCGATGAACGGTTGCCTGAGCTCGGCCAGCGCGACCTTGGGACGGATCTTCGCGACGTCGATCGCTGCAACGGGCTTCTGCACGCGCCCCACGATCGTGATGTCCGCGAGCGTGATGACACCCTTGGTAGCAGGGCCCGTCTTCTTCTTCGGTGGATTCTGCGCGCTCGCTGCCACGGCAAACGAAAGCGTCAGCAGGAACGCAGCCACTCCGATGATCACGCGCTTGTTCATGCTTGCCTCCATTTCACTTCGGCGCAGAGCTGGACGCAGCCGGCGTGCCCGCCTTCGCTGCAGAGGCAGCCGCTGACGCAGCCGCGGGCGCTTTGCCCGAAGCCGCGGCCGGTGGGGTTGAGGATCCCGATGGCCCCGGAGCAGGCGTCGCCGCAGCCGCATTGGATTCGATCAGCGCCTTCTTTGCCTTGGCGCGAAGGATCAGCTCCTCGACATCGCTGCCCGGGCCTGTGGCGCCGCGCGTACGCGCAGCCTGGTACTTCTCGAACGCGGCGATCGCCAGGTCGGTCTGCTGCGTCGGCGTCATGCCAGGGTAGTTCGGCGTGTACAGGTACAGCAACCCGAGGTCGTATTGAACCTGCACCAGGCTCGAGTCCTTTGCCAGCACCCAGTCGAACTCCCGCTTCGCGTCCTGCGGTCGCCCGAGCAGACGGTAGCAGTCGCCAACGTTCAGGTGCGCTGTCACGTCGCTGTTGTCGTACTTGAGCGCTCGCTCCAGCAGCGGCAGCGCCTTGTCCGCGTTGCCAGCTTCCAGGTAGTAGGTCGCCAGCTGGACGGTGGCATCCACGAGGTCAGGACGCACCTTGACAACCTGATCGAGCTCACGGATGGCCGCAGGTCTGTTCCCCTGCTCACGGTAGATCAGCGCTCGAAGCAGGCGCGCCTCAGGGTTCTCTTTGTCGCGCGGCGGGTTCTCAGCGTCCACGCCATCCAGGATCGCTGTCAGCGCATAGTCAGCGAGGTCGAGACGGCGGTTGCGATAGTGGTCGCGTGCGAGCGTGACCATGGCGGGCGGATAGTTCGGGTTCAGCTTCAACGCTTCCTGCGCCAGAGACTGGGCAGACCCTGTGTCCCGCTGGATCGACTTGCACTCGGCCAAGGCCGCAGTGACAGCCGCAGACTTCGGCATTTTGGCGTGACGCTCGGTCAAGAACTGGTCGGACTCGCTCGTGTTGCCGCGCCGAGCGAGCGCGAGGCCGTACGCCGTGATCGCGGGCTCGTAGTCGGTGACGATGGTGAACGCTTGCCTGTACTGGGTGAGAGCATCGGGATCACGCAGGCGCTCGAGCACGACACCGAGCGAGTAGTACGCCTGGTAGGCCTTGGAATCCTTGGAGACGGCCTCCTGGAATCCCTTCTTCGCAGCGTCGAGCTCTCCGCGACCAAAAGCCTCGAGCGCTTGCATGTACGGCCCACGAGCCGACTCGTTCATCTTCGGGCGCTCGGCGACCGGCACATTCGAGACAGAGGACGGTGCGTCAGAGATGCCGACCTGCTGGCCCGAGTCGTTGGTGACGGTCTTGCCAGGGGGCGCGCTACCCATGGTTGCGGGCAGATTCGACTTCTTCTGGGCGCCGCCACCGCATGCTGCGAATCCGGCAGAAGCGATGAGGCAGCAGGCCAGGACGGCCAGGTGTTTGCGCATGGCTCGACTCCTCACTGTGGCACCACCGGTAGAGGCATCGGCAGCGGTTTGGGGTCAGGCGCGGTCGTGATGCCCGGGCGCGAACGCAGGAACATCCCGTCGGTGTACGTGAAGTCCTTCACCGTCTGCGACCACTGACGCATCTTGTCTTCGCCGATGATGTCGGTGAAGAAAGCGAGGCGCTGGATCGCCTTGTCGACGGCAGGGTTGCTCACGTTGAACTTGCGGGAATAGAAGACGGCCTGCGTGTAGCGATTGACCATGATCTGGTCGGCGCTGGCGAGCTCTTGATCGCGGGTCGTGCGCCACAGGTCGCGGCGCTTCTGCTCGAACTGGTCGGCCTTCTCCTGGTCGTCAGGGTTGTCGCTGTCCCTGAACTTCTTCAGGATCTTCTCTTCCTTGTCGCTGAAGAGCTTGAGGGCCGGCGGACGCGCATTGTACAGGCCTGTACGCAGCGAATCGTAGAGCGAACCCTGCCTGGAGCGGGCAGCCACGACCCACTCGGGCGACATGTACGCCTCGATGACGTGCTCGAGCTGGTTGTTGTACTTCTCAGCATCCTTGGCGTCGGCGCGGTACTTGGAGATGACGTCGACCGTGGTGCCCTGGTACCGATGGTGATTCGTGTCGTAGTCGAAGTTCTTGCGAATCTCCGCGTCGAGCGTGGTGAACTCGCACTCCGCTGCCATGGCAGCCTGCTCTGAGCCGAGCGCTGAGCTGCGGCCATCCTTGACTGGAGCCGCGGCCCTGAACTTCTCGAAGGCTGCGATCGTCTTCTTGTACCACTCCTTGTACTGCTCATCGCTGCCGGCCTTGCGGGTCTTGGCAACGTTGAAGGCTGCGATCACGACGAACTTGGAAGCAGAATTATCCTTGATGTAGGCGTCGTGGTACTTCTGCATTGCGGCCATGCCGCGGGTGCGGGCTTCGCGGTTGGCGCCCTCGTCGCGGCCGCGCTCGTCCCACTGGTTCATCTCGCCGCGGGCCACGATGAAGTCCGCCTCAGCCTTCTCTTCGGCGGAGGGATTGAGACCGAGCAGCCGTTTGCGGACGGTCTCGGTCTTGCCGCGGTCGCCCATGTTTGCGTAGAGGATGAGGGCGTTCTTGGCGGCGCCTCTGCGATCCTTCTCCTCGAATCGCTGGACCTGGCTAATCGTATCGAATTCCTCGGCTGCCTTGCGGTAGTTGAAGAAGAGCACGTACGACTTGGATAGCTGCGTGTAGGCGTCTTTCAGGTACTTCAGCCGCGCTTCGTACAGTTTGGGCTTCGCCTCGACTGGGGGCTTTGCTTTGGGATCGCCGCCCTGAAGCTTCGCAAGCGTCTTCTCGTCGCCGTACTTGCTGATGAACAGGCTGTACATCTCGATCGCTTTGTCGTACTCGCCAACCTGCTTGTACGCGTAGGCGCCGTTCATGGCTGCTTCCGGAGCTTCATCGCGGTCCGGCGCGCTCTCCAGAGCCGTACGGTACAATGCTGCGGCCTTGCGCCACTGCTCTTGACGCTCCGGGCCATCCTTCATCTTCTCGGCGGCGTCGTACGCCTTGCGCGCGTCGATGTACGATTTCTCTTGAAGAGTGGGGTTGATGATCAGATCAGCCCGCCGCTTGTCCTCTTCCGTCACCGCGCACGACTTGTTCTTGCCGGCCATCGCGAGTTGGGCTGAACGCTCGGCGTCCCGCTCCAGATTGCTCATGGTCAGCAGACGCTCCCACGCCTTGTAGCCAGAATCGCTCTTGCCGCATTCGTCGGCATAGATCGGTTCGTATCGCTTTCGCGCCTCGTCGAACTGCCCGTAGAAGAAGAACGACTCGGCAACCTGGAACCGGAACATCGGCGCACGCTTGTTCACGTCGAGGTTGGCAGGAACGCGCTGAACGTATTCTTCCTGCGAGAGGTTCAGGAACCGAACTGCTGGGGGCAGAGGATCCTTGACGACCTTCTTGTTCTCCCCCTCGCCTTCGAACTTCAGCTCGATTCGCTCCTGCAAACCGCGCGCACCGTTGGTGTCCTTGTAGATGCGCAACTGGTCGTTGCGAACGAGGAACGCCAGGTTCACCGCATAGGTCGCTGCAGGCTCGAGGTACTTGTCGTCCTCGTTGGAGTCGCGCACAGCTATCGCTGCCTGACGCGCTTTGAGGATGTCAGCCGAACGCGGTGATTGCCCCATGGCAACCTTGACCTGGACGATCCCGTGGCGGGCGTCAGCGAGCCAGAAACGGGATTCGTAGGCGTCCGGTGCATTCGGCTCCTGATCGAGGTAGCCGCCCCACCCCTTCTCGGCGAGCTCGTACTCCTGCAGGGCACGAACCAGCAGCTTGGACTGCTCCTCTTTGTCGCTGGTTTCTCGGGCCTTCTGAAGGAAGGCGCGCGCGAAGTTCGTGTGGTCAGCTGCGGCGCGCTGAAGTCCGCCGCGAACGAGACGCTCGGCGGCAAGCAACGCCTCGGGGTCGTCCTTGTTGCACTGCGCCCAGCAAGGCTTGTCCTTGTCCTGGCACGCGACCGAGCTGCCGACGACGTAGTTGGCGAGCTTGCTGCGGGCATCCAGCGCCTTGGCGGAATTCTCCTGGTACTCGGCTGTGCCTTCGCGTGACTGGCGCGTGAGCTCGTCGTAGGTGTCAGCCACGGCTGCCTGGATCAGCGGAGCTTCGCGGTAGCAGGGCCAGTTCTTGAGGATCAGATCCGAGACTTCGATCTGGTTTCGAAGCTGGTTGATCTCCTTGTATTCCTGGGAGAGCGACTTGTAGATCTCGACCGCCCACTTGGGCTCCTGGGGGATCAGCTTGGGATCGGTGATCCGCTGGATGCCGATGCGCATCTTCTGCTCGGCGATGCGCGGGTCGCGCTCCAGGTCGAGGACGTCGTTGCGAGGGATGTACGGCTCGAGCTCAGCCGGGCCGGTGAAATCGAGGTAGGTCAGGGAGCCGGCGATGTACGTATAGGCCTCGGAGCGGAAGTCCGCGCCCGGGTCACCGGTCTTCTTCTCGCGCTCGTCGGTGTACTTGAGCAGCTCGACGAACTGGCGAACCGCGGCTTCGTAGCGCTGCTGCTTGAAGTGGGTCCATGCGAGCTTGTACATCGCGACGCCGTAGAGCACGCCGCGCTCCTCGGAGGAGGCCTTCATGGAGTTGCGGTACGCAGTCACCGCACGGTTGAAGCTGAAGGGACCTGCCTTGGCATCGGTCTCGTCGAAGTACCAGTCGCCGATCTTCCACCAGACCTCTGCGAGGTAGCGGGGGTCGCGCCCTGGCTCGACCTTCTGCGCGAGCGGCGTGCATGTATCCGGGAACGGATTGATGTACGACGTCTCGCTCTCGAGCGTGCTCTCGGCCGCGGGGGCCTTGCCCTTCGGCGCAGCCTTCTTCGCGGTCTTGCCGCCCCCGCCGAGAGATTCAGCGGTCGGATACTTGTGATGCCAGCCGGTCCAGTAGTCGGAGTCGTGGTCCTGCGGCAGCGTGCCGACCTTATCCCGATCGGGATTCTTCGGATCCGGAGGAACCGGATACGGATACAGGTTGTGGCAGACGATCGAGCGGAAGACCTGCTGCGCCTCGTCGAGACGGTTGGAGTCGTTGAGCGCGTGGCCGAGGTAGTAGTAGACCCCCGCAAGCTCGCGGTACTTCGGGAACTCGTTGATGATGCGCTTGTAGAGATTCACCGCCGGACGCAGGCCTTCCCCTACGTCGGCGGTGCCTTCGCGCGCACGCTCGTCGTAGAGCGCTGCGAGCCGATACATCGCATCGGGCGTCGCATCGGGCTGGGCGTTGGGACCGCTGTAGCGCGCGACGAACTCTTCCAGACGACGGATCGCATCAGCTCGCGCTTCGCCCAGAGCCTTCTTCTCGATGTCGATCTCGCGATCGAGCCCGGTCAGGACCCGCTTGCGACGCTCGTCGTAGTGCTGCCTGACGATGCGGGTGATCGTGTCACGGTAGTCCTTGGCAGCCTTCTCGTACTCGTCGGCCTCGATCTTCAGCTCGCCGAGCGCCTTGACCTGCTCGGGAGTGGGAGGCGGCAACGGCGCCGCCACCTTCCTCTGGCCAGCAATCCCTGCGTCCTCGCTGAGCATGCTCGCGAGCCCGCCATCCGGACCAAACAGGTCGTTGAGCGAGTCGTCCACAGCCGCGCTCGCTGCAACCGATGTCGGAGCCGTCCCCGCATCGGCCGCACCCTTGGCCGGCTTCTTCTTGCCGGCCTGGGAGAACGCGTTGAACGACACCGCCGTCGCGCAAACGCCTACCAGGCAGGCGACGCCGAAAGCACGCACACCCCACCCTCGCCTCTCAGTCCCCATGATGACTGCTCCAGTGCGAAACGATGCTCACTGCTTCGCCCCACCCGGCTCGTCGCTCGCGTCGTCGAGGACTTCCCGAAGCTCCTCGTCGAGCAAACGCTCGGAGCGTGCGCGCTCCGTCAGAAGATTGCGCACTCGTGTGACCTGCTCCTCACGAACCTCCCAGGCCTCCTCGGTGACTCCCACGTCGGCGCGCAAGACGATGTTCTTGAGCCGATCGCGAACGAGGCCGAAGTTGCGCATCGCAACCTGTCCCACGACCAGCCGCGCTTCCTGATCGAGCGTGTCGAGCTTCGCGGCGTAGTCGAGGATCTTGCTGCTCTCCTGGTAGACCAGCTCCTGCATCTCCTTGGTCTTCTTCTGGACCTGCCGGGCGATGTCCGCACGCATGTTGTTGACTGCGTCGTCCACCTGGTCGGCTTGGCCGAGCATCGGCGCGATCCGGATGGCGTAGGCCACCGCCTTGCCGCCACCTGAGCCCTGCGTGGCGAGCTGGACCTCTCGCGCCAGGAGCTGCTTGAACTGCGCACGCAGGCTGGCGTCCTGCGTGAACTTCTGATCGCCGAACCCTGCGGCCATGCGGCCGGTGTCGACCATCTTGTGCACCTCGGCCACGCGCGCACGGTACAGCGCGATGTCGCGCTCGTTGGCCGCCAGCTCGTCCTCGAGACGACGCTGCGAGACCGCATCCCGCACGACGCCTTGGGCAGGGCCTTCGCGCAGGACTCGACGCAGGGCGTTGACGATCGACTGGAGCGTGTCGATCTGGAGCGTGAGCTGCTGTACCTTCTGGGATAGCGTGTTCCACTCTTTCGACGCCTGCTCGTCGAGCTGCATGAAGTCCGCGTCACTCACCGGCAGCGACAGCACCTGCCCCTGCAAGGCGCGCCGCTGCTCGCGGACTGCTGCAATCTCGCCGGAAAGTCGCGAATCCTCCACGTCGTCCAGCCCTTCGGCCAACGTGACCCGGGCCTTCATCAGCGAGTTGATGATGCCGATCGCGCGCTGCTCACCCGCTCGCAGCTCGGGGAATGCACGGATCCGATTCGGAGCGCCCATGAGCACGCCGAGCTTGTCGACGAGGGCCTGGGATTGCTTGATCAGGTTGCGGGTCTTGACGACCTCGTCGAGCACCGCGAACGCTTCCGGTCCATCTTCAGCTTCACGAGCCCACTGCACTGCAAGCGGAGGCAGCTGCGTGCCCTCGCTGGTGATCTCAAGCTGCTCGGTCCGGAGCTTGTCGTAGTAGACCGCGGGGTCGTTGGTCGCCCCGAGGAACGAGTCGACCTTCAGACGCATCGGCTCGTACTGCTTGTGAACCGACTCGTAGGTCTCCAGCGACTTGGGGAACTGCCCGGTCCTGAGCAGCAGGTCGCCCCGCAGAAGGGATCCTTCCGCGATGTCCGAGCTGTCGGGATCGGCAATCGACAGAACCTCGAGCGCGCGCTGTGCGCGCTGCACGTCGCCCAGACGCACATAGACCGACGCGAGCTCGTAGAGCATCGTGCCGAACTCGGGGGAGCTTCGATCGACGTGGTTGTAGGCTTCCGCAGCCGCGTTCCACTGGTCGGTCTCGTAGAAGAGGCGTCCGATGGCCATCCAGGACAAGTCGACGACGTGCTTGTGCTCCGGCGTATCAGGTGGGAGGCGGGTGACTTCGCGGAACGCTTCGATCGCCTGAGCGTAGCGTCCGCGGTTGGCAGCCTGGGCTGCCTTGGCCGCGTCGGTCTTGGCGGCTTCGGTCTTCGGGGCTTCGGACTTCGGAGCCTCGGCCGGAGCGCTCGCCTGGGCCTCCTTGACCGCTGCGAGCGCGAGCAGGTAGCGCGCCTGGTGATGATAGGGGCTGGTGGCGGGCACGCTCGACAGAGACTGCCGCGCCCCTGAAAAGTCCTTCTTCGCCAGCAGGCCACGCCCGCGTGAGTAGGCGAGGATCGACTCGACCTTGGCCGATGGCACCTGGCTCATCTTGGCGAAGATCTCGTCGAGCTCGCGCAGATCACGGGTGCGCAGCGCGATATCGACCAGCCTGGCGAGGGCCTCGGGCTGATAGGCAGCCATGCGGCCCGACTGGCCGGTCTCGACGACGCGGCGGAAGACCCTGCGCGCCGACAGGAGCTGCTTGGAGCGGTAGTAGGTCTCTCCGAGCAGGAACGAGGCCTCGGCGTGCACGGTGGGGTTGTCCGCGTACTTCTCGATGACCTCGTTGAACACGATCGCAGCGCGGTCGTAGTCCTTGTTGCGCAGGAGAAGATCGCCCTCGGCGATGCGCTGGGCCGGGAATCGCACCGCGGTCTTCGCGGTCGCGATCGCGCGCTGGATGCTGGGCACTTCGTTCTGGGCGTCGGCGATCGAGCGCTGCGCTGCCTGGGCGGCCTCATCGGCCCCCAAGGCATGTGCATAGTGCGCCGGCCAGACCGTCAGCGCGGCTGCGGCTCCGACCCCGAACAGCAATGGGCGCAGGGATCGCACGTCTACTTCCCCCCGAACGAGAAGCTGGCAGAGGCAGCGGGCGCAGCGGCAGGCGCCGCCCCGGGCGCGGTCTTGTCAGCATCGGTCTGCGTGAGCGTAACCGCCTTCTCCATGTAGCGAATCGCGGGGCGCTCCTCGAGCGGAGTGGTCACGCCACCCTTCTCGTAGGCGATGGCGGAAAGCTGCGTGGTCTTTCCTTCGGTTGCCGTGAAAGAGTGGCTCGACCTGACCTCGAAGCGGTATCCGCGAAGGTAGGAGAACACACCATATCCGTTGCCCTGCAGCTGCAGCAGCACTTGGAGCGTGTGATCGCCAGGCGGGATCGACCCGGTGTAGATCGGAAGCGTGGACTGCTCGGACAGCAGCCCCGTCTCGTCGGCCTTGTTGTACTGCACCGCGCCGTCGAGCACGAACACGGCGCGAGTCAGACGAAACGCGCCGGACATCTCGTTGATGAACTTCACTTCCGCGCGCGAGCCGGCCACACCTCCACCCAGGATGGTGTCGCTGAGCAGCGACAGACGCGTGTGGCTTCTGCGGATCTGCTCCTTGAGCTCATCGATGCGCTGCTCCAGATCACGCAACCGCACGGAGTACGTGGCGCCATCCATGGCAACCGGCGCACCGCCGGAGGCCACGGTGGCCGGCGTCGCGGCGCTTCCGCTCGAAGCGGCAACGGCCACGGGCGCTGGAGCAGAAGACGCGGAAGCCGAAGCGCTGGCAGAACCTTTCGGTGCAGCAGCGCCCGGCAAAGCGGCGGAGGTCTGGGCGAACGCCGTGATGATCACGAGGATCGAGAGGACCACGGCAATAACGACCATTTTTCCAAGTCTCATCGGCACCCCTACAATTAGCGAAGGTTTCTCCCCTACCCAACGCATGAGCTGGATTTGTATGCTCGAAACCGCGGTAGTCTAGTTTGAGGTGGCCGTACTATCAAGCCTTTCAGACTAAATCGTGACAGCTTGGACGGTCCCGGAACAACGCGGCGCGCCGGGGAGTTGAGCTGGGCAGCCGCTTTCGCGTATACGGCGGGTGTGAGCATGCGTCCTGGCGACCCTGAGGGGGGCCCTGGCCCCCGAAATCCAAGTTTGACGTGGCCAACTAGATCCTGCCGGGGGCAGGATCGTCCATTGCATTGTGTTGGACGTGAACTGCGCCACGATGCTGCACTGGAAGATGGACGGCCATGCTGACCGGGCCCCAGCTGCCCGGTCGGCGGACCTGAGAAAGCGAGCCCGTGGCGTTGCGCGGACGGCAAGATGTTTCGGACGAAGGCTTGATGCTGCGTTTCCAGCGCGGCGACGTGAGCGCTTTTTCCGAGCTCGTCCAGCGCCACAAGCAACCCCTGTACAATTTCCTGCTTCGCCAGCTAAGAACGCGTTCGGCCGCAGAGGATGGCCTGCAGGACGTCTTCCTGCGCGTTGTGCAGAGCGCTTCGGAGTTCAAGCACGAAGCGCGGTTCACGACTTGGGTCTATACGATCGCACGCAATATGTGCATCGACCAGCTTCGAAAGATGTCGTTGCGGAACCACGACTCGCTGGATCGACCGGTGGGCGAGGACGGACCGAGCTTGGGGGAGCAGACGAGCGACGGGCATTCGCGAGCGTCGGTGGAGCGGACGGCGACGTCCGACGAGCTCCGGGTTCGGATCACCCAGGCGGTCGAAGCTCTTCCCGAGGAGCAGCGAGAGGTGTTCCTTCTTCGGGAGGCAGCCAACCTTCCTTTCAAGGAGATCGCAGAAATCACGAGCACACCCGAGAACACAGTCAAGAGCCGCATGCGCTATGCGCTGGATCGGCTCCAGGAGGCGCTCAACGAGTACGAAGACGTTGCGCGCTCCCTTCGATAGGCATGTGACCCCATGGATTGCGAGCAATTCGATCTGGTCGTTGTCGATCTTCTCTACGGCGAAGCGTCCGAGTCGGATGCCGTGGACGCTCGACGCCATTCCGAGCGCTGCGATCGCTGCTCGGCGCTCCTGGCGTCCATGAGGTCGACACGCACGGCGGCCGCGCTCGCGTTCGAGGAGCCGCCGGCCGATATCGAGCAGCGGCTCGAAGAGATGGCGCGTCTTGCGCAAGGGCACGTGCCTTGGCCCAGGCGCATCGGCCGGGCGATCTCATGGGCCGGCAGCTATGCGATGCGTCCTCAGCTCGCCATGGCGGCGTTGCTCCTGTTGATGATCGGCTCCAGCCTTCTACTATTGCGCGGCCGTCCGGGGACGGGCCAGGTCGGAATGGTCCGGGTCACTGAGCAAGGGGTCCCAGAGCGCGAGCACGGCGAATACCCGACCGGGCCGGTGCCCGGCCGTATGGCACAGGGAGAAGTCGACCGACCTCCTCGGACGACGTCTGGCGCGTCACGGGCCGAGGGCACGGGCTCTGCGGAGCTCGGCTCTACGGCGGCTGCGCGGGACCGCGTCAAGGAAAGCTCTCCGTCGAGTGAAGAAGCGCTTGCAGCACCTGCAGCGAACGCTGCGCCCGCAGCTCCCTCATCGGCTGCCCCTGCGACGGCGGACTCGTCGCGCTCTTCGGAATACGACGAAGCCATGGCAGCCTACGAGGCCAAGGAGTTTGGCAAGGCGCAGCGGGGCTTCGATGCCATCGTCGCCCAGGGCGGCCCAGAGGCGAGCCAGGCGTCGTTGTACGCTGCCAAGTCCGTGCGAGCCGCGTCAGGGTGCGGAGCGGCGCTTCCCAAGTTCGACAGCGTGATCGCACGCTACGGCAACACGTCTGCGGCAGTGCAGGCGCGATGGGAGGCCGCGGCATGCGCGAAGCTGATCGGCAACTACGACCGGGCCCGCCAGCTCCTGGCAGATCTGCGCAACATCGAGGGGCAGCGGGATCGGGCCGACCACGATCTAGCGCGTCTGGGACCAGCCCCGCGCGGCAACCGTAACGCGACCCCGGAACGAAAGCCTGCAGGGGCGAACAAGGCTGCGCCTTCCAAGACGTCGAACGCCTATTGAGGCAGGGGCAGCGCACGCACTCGAGCGTCCCCGCGGCCGGAATCCCGAGCGAAGGTCGCCGGGCTTCACTCCAACACCAGACGCGGGCTAGACTGCAGGCATGTCGCTCCGCCGCCGTCTTGCTGTCTTCGCATTGCCCCTCGTTCTCGGGCTGGCGTGTGCCGAATCGCATTCCGACCGGCAGATCACCATCGGCGTGAACTTCACCATGCCGCAGACGCTGCTCGACGGCGTGGAATCGATGCGTCTGTACGTGGCGGACGCCACGGACGCCACGCAATGCGCGGAAGAGACCGGGATCGTCTCGTCGGATCTGACCGCACAGGGCGCGGCGCAGACGTTCGACTTGCGTCGCGGAACCACGCAGGCGCCCTGCCCGGACAACAGCGTCTTCTGCTCGGACGAAGTGACTCTGCCGACCGACGGCGCTCGTCAGCTCGTCTTCCAAGTCATCGGGCTCGCCAGCAACAATCCGTATGCGGTGGGTTGCACGACCCAGGCGGTCAACTCGAATCCTTTCTACGTGCACCTGGTGGTGCATCGGTTCCTGCCGCCTGCGAGCTGCGGAAACGGAACGGTCGAGGTCGGAGAGCAATGTGAGCCACCGGCCGGCGACGCGAGCTGCGACGACAAGTGCCGGACCAAAGAGATCCTGCTTTCGAATGCCAATCCTGCTCCGCCAAGCGCGCCGAAGGTTACGAACACGAAGTCGAAGAACAAGAAGGGCGTTCAGCTGGCCTGGACCGCTGGCGGAGCGTTTCATGCTGTCTTTCAGGACAACGAATTCACCCAGACAGGCCCTGAAATCAACTACCGCCAGATGACGGCTGATCTGCAGGCGGTGACGTCGCCCGCACTTCTTGCCGGTCAGATTCGGCTGCCGCTCGAGAATACCGAAACCAACTACGGCTTTGTCGAACGCCCATTCACGCAAGCTGCGCCATCGATCACGCTGATGGCGGACGGCCGCTTCTTCGTTGCCTACGAAGACAGCCGCCAGTCGCAGACGAGCTTGACGAACATCTCCATGACGCCTGTGTCGGGCGATGCAAAGACGCCAGGTGCTGACGAGGTGTACCTGGACACGACGGCCAATGCGAAGGACGCGGCGCCGTCGATCGCGAGCGGACCCTCGGGGCTGGCATTGGTCGTGTGGACCGACACGACGGCTGGCGCGATCCGCGGACGCATCTGGGACACGAGCAAGGGGTGGATCGCGGCTCCGCTGACGATCGCTGCAAGCGGCTCTTCGCAGCCCAGGGTTGCGGGCTCGGGTGGTGGATGGAAGGTGGTGTGGCACGGCGCATCGACCGACGGCGACGACATCCTCTCGTCGGACGTGAGCGCTGCTGCGAACGTGACCGCTGCGCAGGTGGTCAACACCAAGACGGCGGGCGTGCAGAACCAGCCGGCCGTGGCATTCACGCCGAACGGCGAGTCGATCGTGGTGTGGAACGACGGCGGCTCGATCATGATGCAGCGCTTCGACAAGGCCAACGTGAAGATCGCGGACGACCAGAAGGACCCTGTGAATCCGGGCGGAGCGGGCGACAACCCGTCGGTCACAGGCTCGTCGCTGGTGGGCGGCTTCTTTGCGATCGCGTGGCAATCGGGTGCGGACATCAGGGCGCGCTTCGCGGACGTCGCGTCGGGCTACCTGTTCAACCCGGAGGATGGCCAGGACGGTTCGTTCGTGGTGAACTATCCGGATTCGGGTAGCTCTGGACCGAGGATGCTTCCGGCGGTTGCGGTGGGGGGCAACTCCTACGTCGGGTTCGCCTGGCAAGACGAGTCTGCGGGGCACTTCGGGATCTACGCCCGGAGGTTCCCTCTACCGATTCGCTGATGCGGGCTGCCGAGGCGAGCCTGGGCAGCCTCTGGCAGCGTCAGTTCGGCTGCTCCCGAGGCGTGCCTTCGCGCACATAGGCGATCGTCTTGATCACCTCGATCAGCCGTTCCCGATCAGCAGCGGACAGCTCCACGAACTGGATGCCCATGCCCGGGTTCGGATTGTCGCCGCCGGGACGGAACGGGTTCACCCACTGCACGAGCCCGTGCAGCGTGAAGGGCTCACCTCCTGGCGGGGCGAAGCGAAGCGTCATGCGCGTGCCGATCGGCAGCGGATCTGTGGTCTGCACGAAGATCCCGAGCGCGGAGATGTTCGTGATCGAAGCGTAGAGAAACGTATCGGGAGTCTCGCAGTCGACCGACCACGTCACTTCGTAGCGATCCGCCGCACGTCGCTCGTCAGGCTTCACGTCGTCTGGCGTAGCCGCTTTCCATCCGGAAAGCTACTGCACCATCAGGTTGCCGCCCTCGATGCGGTCTTCGTGATGCTTGCCTCGAACGACCTTCAGGCGGCTGTCACCGATGAAGAAGCCGTAATAGAGCATGTAGGGGCCGGGCGTGAAGTTCGGCTCCAGCGCGAACTCGTAGTCGTCGACCACGTAGTCGCCCACCTGCCAGAGCGACATCGGGTACTTGGAGTCCATCGGCTTGTGGTCGCCATTGAACCGACGCTGGTGGCCGTCGATGTGGATGAACATCTCCCACTCGCCGCTGATGCGGCCAGTGACCTGGAAGTAGGTCCTCATGCGGTACTTCTTGCCGGCGACGACGTACTGGACGGGCTTGCGGGACGCCAGGTCCACTACATCCCAGCCGAGTGCGAGCAGCTCGCCCTGCAGATCGGTGTCGAGGGGATGGGACGGGTTGGGCTTTTCCGGCAGGATGATGTTGTTCAGCGGGTTCTCGTTGACCTCTCCAGGGAGCAACCGGTTGGACGCCAGGACGATCTGCCCGGAGTGTCCGTCGAGCACAGGGAGGTTGGCCATGGGGCGGGCCTTGCCGCGGTAGACCGAGTTGAGCTTGGCTAGATCGTCCATGCGCACGCCGAGCCAACGGCGATCCTGCCCCTCCATCAGCCAGCGGAACGCCGTGTCGACGTCGCCGAACGTCTGCACGTCGCCGCCAGAGTAGTACATGGCGGTGCGGCTGCTGACGCCGAGCAGCGAAAGGCGTTCGCCGTCCTTGTGCATGCGACCGTAGGAGTCGAAGACCTCCTTGGGCGAGAGCTGGCTCGACAGGCGCGGGTAGTAGGAGAACGCGAGCAGCGAGCCGGCAAGCGCGCCGCCGAGCAGGGTGGCGGATGCGCGGCTCAACCGGGCCGCTGGGAAGACCACGCGGCAGACGTCGCGGAACGAGTAGGCCGCATAGACGAGGGCTACGATGGCAATCGGTGCGATCCACCACGCATTGATCGCAAACACGCGGATGTTTGCGCTCATGGTGACGACCTGCTTCCAATGAAGCTTCATGCCGATCCAGACCAGGGCTGCGAAGCCGATCAAGGCAGCCTCGACCACCACGAGCACGAACATCAGATTGCCTGAGTTCGCAGTGCGCACCGTGTCCGGGAAGGAGCGGTACTCCTTGAAGTCAAAGAACTTCTGGCCCTGCTTGTCGCGCTCCAGCCAGCTGGCGAACACGAGCACGGCGAACAGGATGGCAGCCCCCAGGATGAGGCGGCTGGCCGACGACTTGAACGTGTCCGGGAAGTTCGCTGTGACGCCGTAGGCAGACAGCCCCTTCTCCGGCCATTGATCGAAGTCGCGGTAGAAGAGCATGAGAAACGTGACCACCCCAAGGCCCAGGGCGCGCGACGAAGGCGCCCCGGTCTCGTAGTCGCGAATGGCAAGTCCTGCGATCGCGGCGAGCAGCGCAACGCCGGCGAACGGGATGTAGCCGGTGCGGGGAGCCATCATGGCGAATGCGCCGAAGCACAGGGCAGAGCCGACCAGCACGGTCGTGCGCACGGCCAGAAGTCGCTCGTTCTCGTCCTCGTCGATGCCAGCGGGCGCCCGGAACAGGCGCCCCGCAGCGAACGGAACGAAGGCGCTCCACGGGAACAACGAATGCCCGAGGTAGAGGATCACGAAGTCGAACGTGGGCATCTTGGAAGGCGGAGCGATCGATGCGCCCACCATCGGAGAGATCTGCGCGCCTTCGACGGTGAACAGGGACCACGCACCGCGAGCGGCCAGCACTGCACCTGCAGCCAGGGCCACGATGGAGACGGCTTGGGAGAATCGGTCCGCCTGGGGCGAACGTCTTCGATTCACAGCGATCAACAGCCAAACCAGGCCGAGTGTCAGCAGCGGGACGGCGAGCCCGATGATGGCTCCGCGAGCGAGGTACCCGCCGAGCAAGCCGATGCAACCGATCGTCAGCCCGAGGCCACGCAGCCAGGTGGCAGCTCGCTTGTCGAAGATGCAGACGGACAAGCCGGCGAACGCGATGGCGAGCGAGGCCATGGTCACGATGTCCCCGAGCATCGTACGGGCCTGCACGAAGTACAGCGGCATGGTCGCGAGCACGATTGCGGAGTAGGCAGCCGCGCGTGCGTCGACGAGCCGCTTGAGCCACCAGTACAGTGCGCCCACGCCAGCCATGCCCCAGAGCGCGAGCGGCAGGCGACCGGACCACTCGTGCAGGCCGAACATCGAGAAGCCGACGGCGATCGACGTGAACGGAAGCTCACCGCGACCGAGGTCCCCCAGGGTCGGCATGGAGTTGTCGCCGGAGGTGAGCATGAGCGACTTGGCGCCCAGGACGTTGACCGCGATCCTGCGTGCGAGATCGGCGACGTTCAGCTCGTAGGGGTCCCAGATACCGCTGCCGCCCAGCTTCCAGAACAGGACGAGGGCTGGGATACCGAGACCGGCAGCGGGCAGCCAGGCCAGGGGCCAGGGCTTCTTCTTGTTGTCGACGACCGCTTGGGGGCGCTCGCTCTTGTCTTGGATTTCGTCGGGTTCCGACATCGGACTTGGATCCTTGCAGCAGGCCAGGCAGCCCGGGCAGACGCACGGGCCAGGGGTTGCGAACGGTAGCGGCCAGGGAGCTGGCCCCTGGGCGGCGCACTTTAGTGTCAAAGCCTGGGGGGGTGCAACGTGAGAGGTCAGACAAGGGCGATGGGGGTGGGTTCGGGGTCGCCCGGCTGATATACCCCGGGCAGCATGCCTCCCAACGTCGAACTCGCTGTCCATCGTTCTGGCACGGCTGTCATCATCGGCCGCTCGAACGTGGGCAAGAGCACCCTTCTGAATTCCGCGCTTCGCCAGAAGCTCGCGATCGTTTCACCCACGCCCCAGACCACGCGCGATCGCATCCTCGGCGTGGTGCGTCATCGAGATGCCCAGGTTGCCCTGCTCGATACGCCTGGGCTGCACCGTCCCCGTTCCAAGCTCGGGCGGCGCATGAACGCCGCTGCGCGCGATTCGATCATTGGAGCGGATGTGATGGTCTTCATGACCGCGTTGTCCGCGAAGATGACCGGTCCGCTCGAGCCGCACCCGGGCGATGTGAATCTCCTGACGGATCTGGGCAAGGACACGCCCTCGATCCTGGTCATCAACAAGGTCGATCTGTGCAAGGACAAGACGCGTCTGCTGCCGTTGCTCGAGGCATTCGCCAAGCTCCGACCCTTCGCAGCGGTGGTGCCGATCTGCGCCCGCCAGGAGGACGGAGTGCTTCGCGTGCTCGACGAGGTAGCGAAGCTGCTTCCGGAGCGCGGCGCTGCGTACGACGAGGACTTCCTGACCGATCGTCCGCTGCGATTCTTCGCTTCCGAGTACATTCGCGAGCAGGTCTTCCTGGCCACCAAGCAGGAGGTGCCGCACTCGGTGGCCGTGAGCATCGACCGCTTCGACGACACCGGGCCGGTGGTGCACATCGAGGCCACGGTGCACTGCGCGAGGTCCGGGCAGCGTGCGATCCTGATCGGAGTGCGCGGCGAGAAGATGAAGTCGATCGGAATCGCGGCGCGCAAGCGCATCGAACCGCTCCTGGAACGACAGGTCAACCTCAAGCTGTGGGTGAAGGTGACCGAGGGGTGGACCGAGTCACCGGAGCTCATGGCAGAGATCGGATACGATCCGGAAGGTGGCGAGGCGCAGAGCTCATGACGACCGACAACACGGAAGACAGGGAGATCGAGGTCGTGCACGAGCCACGGCCGCCGCGAACGCTCGTGGCAGTCGTGGGCAGGCCCAACGTCGGCAAGAGCACGATCTTCAACCGTCTGGTGGGGCGCCGCGAAGCGATCGTCCACGACGAGCCTGGCGTGACCCGAGACCGGCATTATGCGTTGGTCCAGTCCCTGGGCCACACGTACACGGTCGTGGACACGGGCGGATTCGATCCGGAGAGCGACGATCCGATGCGTCAGGGGATCGCCCGGCAGGTGCAGATCGCGGTATCTGAAGCGGACCTGGTGGTGTGCGTGCTCGATGCGATGCAGGGGCCGACGGACGCTGACCGGCAGGCAGTGAAGCTGCTCCGGAAAAGCTCGCGTCCGGTCATCTACGTCGCGAACAAGGCAGACTCCGCCCGCTCGGAGCTCGAGAGCTCGGAGCTGTATCGCCTCGGCCTGGATCGCATCCTGCCCGTGAGCGCGCTGCATGGGCGTGGATTCAACGCGCTGGAAGATGCGATCGTGAAGCTGCTCCCGCCTCAGACCGCGGATCTGGCTCCAGAAGCTGCGGATCCGGCCTTGCTGCGCGTTGCCATCGTCGGTCGCCCGAACGCGGGCAAGAGCTCCATGGTCAACCGGCTCGCGGGCGAGGATCGCATGCTCGTGGATGATCGTCCCGGCACGACGCGAGATCCGGTCGACACCATCGTGGAGCGCGATGGATTGAAGCTCCTTCTGATCGACACCGCGGGTATCCGTCGCAAGAGCAAGGTCACCAAGGAGAACGACACGGTCGAGGTGATCAGCGTGCTGCGTGCGATGCGGTCCATCGACGCGTGCGACGTGGTGGTGCTGCTGTGCGATGCGACGATCGGGGTAGCAGAGCAGGACGCGAAGATCCTGGGGCTGGCGGTGGATCGGGCGCGCGGGGCGATCATCGCGCTCAACAAGATCGATCAGCTTGATTCATCGACGTACAAGAAGCTGGAGCAGGACACGCGCGACAAGCTCTCGTTCGCTCCCTGGGTACCGATCGTGCGCACGAGCGCGCTCAAGGGTCGTGGGGTCGGCACGCTTCTGCGCAAGCTGGCCGAGGTGCAAGCCAACTTCCGAAAGCGGATTCCCACCGGGGAGCTCAACCGCTTTTTCGAGAAGGTGCTCGCGACCCATCCGCCGCCAACGTCAGGCGGCAGCGCACCCCGGCTGTTCTACATCACGCAGGCCGAGGCCTCCCCTCCCCTGTTCGTGGTGATGAGCAACGCCCCTGCAGCCGTGCACTTCAGCTACCAGCGCTACGTCACCAACCAGATCCGCAAGCACTTCGGCTTCGAAGGCGTGCCGGTGCGCGTGGCCTACCGCGAGAAACGCAAGCACAAGCTCGGCCAGCGCTGAGCAGGCGCGGTCACCAGCAGACCGCACCCCACGTGTCGCAGCCGTCGTCGGGGTTCGGGTAGCCCGGCTTCGAGCAGTTCTTGTAGGACCAATCGCAGCTGGAGTCGCACACGCCTCCGGAGCAGGACTTGGTGTCGACGTGGTTGCCCGAGCAAGGTCGACCACATCCCCCGCAGTGGTTGACGTCCGTCAGCGCGTTGATCTCGCAGCCGTTGTTTCCCCCAAGAGCGGGCGCGGTGTGATCGCAGTCCACCCAGCCTGGCGAGCACTGGAACGTGCACTTGTCGCTCCCGCAGGTTGCGGACACGACGTGCGCTGTCCCGCATGCGAGGCCACATCCGCCGCAGTTGTTGATGTCTGCAGTGACGGAAAGCTCGCAGCCGTCTGCGATCGACGCCTGCTGCGGAGCGTTGCAGTCGCCCCAGCCCGTCAGGCAGGCGTACGTGCAAAGGCCGGTCTGGCACGAGGCGGAGGATGCGTTCACCAGCTTGCAGGGCGTGCCACACGCGCCGCAGTTGAGCGGGTCGCTCGTGACGTCGACCTCACACCCGTCGTCGGCGTTCCCAGGGCTCGGACCGTTGCAGTCCACGAAGCCGGTAGCGCACGTTGGCGTGCACAACCCGCCGGCGCATTGCAGGACGGATGCATTCGTGCCTTCGCAAGGAGCCGAGCATGCACCACAGTGCAGGGTGCTCGTCAGGATGTCGGTCTCGCAGCCATCGTCTGCGTTCGACGAATCCGGCAAGGAGCAGTTCGAGACACCGGGCTGACAGCTTGACGTGCACACGCCCGAGCTGCACGCGAGCTTGTCCACGCCGGTTGCCGAGCACACACGCCCGCAGACGCCGCAATTGAGCGGATCCGCTGCGACCTCGGATTCGCAGCCGTCGTCCGAAGCTCCGCTCGCAGGGCCGTTGCAGTCGAAGAAGCCGTTTTCGCAGGTGAAAGAGCACAGGCCGGCGCTGCACGCGGCGCCCGATGCATGGTTCAGATCGCACGCGCCGCCGCATACGCCGCAATTCGACGTACTGATGGCGCTGTCCGTCTCGCAGCCGGTGGCTGGGTTGGTGTCGCAATCCAGGAACGTGCCTTGGCAATGGTCGATCGCGCACTGCCCACTGATGCACGCAGCGACCGCGTTGGCGAGGTCGCACTGGTTGGCACAGGTGCCGCAGTGCTGGACTGTCGTGGACGCGGTCTCGCAGCCGTCCGCGGGATCATTGTTGCAGTCCAGGAATCCATCGGGGCAGTCGCTGACGCCGCACACCCCGGACTTGCAGGTCGGCTTGCCGCCGCCGTCCACGGTGCAGACGTTGCCGCACGCAGCGCAGTTCTCGGGCGAGGAGAGATCGCCCTCGCAGCCGTCGTCGACCTTCTTGTTGCAGTCGAGGAACCCCTGGTCGCAGCTCAGGATCGTGCACGCGCCGGTCGTGCACGACCCCTTGCCGTGGGCGATCGCGCACTGGGTGCCGCACTTCCCGCAGTTCTGAGGCGTGTGGAGATCGGTCTCGCAGCCATTGGCCACGTCGCCGTCGCAGTTGCCCCAGCCCTCGTCGCACTTGTCCACGGCGCACTTGCCGTTCGAGCAACCAGCCGTGTCGTGCTTGACCGGGCACGGCGTACAATCGGCCGCTTCGCATCCCCAGGCTGGATCGTCGAGGAAGCGGCATTTGTCGCTACAGACCTTCATCCCCGGGGAGCAAGGGTCGGAATCTGAGGGGGCGTCCGGCAGCGCGACCTCCGCGGTTGCGTCCGCTTGCGCGTCAGGCGTGAATGCATCGGGCAGGTCCTGACCTTCGCCTCGGCTGTTGAGCGAGCAGGCAGCGCCTGCGGCAACAACGCACAACGAGAGTCCTGCAAACCTGAACAAGCCGTCGAGCCGCAAAGCGATCCTCCACAAGCCAAGCACCATCATCAAGGATACACCATGGGCGCTCGTTGGGCAGCGCGAAGCCAGAATTGCGGTCGAAGCTCAAAGGGCAGCGGCTTGAGCCGAAGCGGAGGCGTCTTCGGTTCGAGGCCGAACCAGGATTCGAGCAACTCGATCCAGCGACGGGATGTCGTGGACATCGTCCGTGAACGCTTTGACATCCACGCGCAAGGGGCGACGGTCCATTCCTGCAAAGGCCTCATCGAGCACATGCAGGTGGCGAGCATCGAGCTCGGCCTGCCGTGCTTCGTCAGCAAGGGCTTGCATCAGCGTTTCGGGGCTTGCTCGGTCGAGGCGCAGGCCTTTTCTGGAGACGGCCTCGGCGACCTCTGGAGTTGTTGGCCGGAACAGCGGTGGCATGTGGACGCGGTTGACGACGAAAGCATCGCTCTTGAGGCCTAGATCCACGAGGCGGTCGGAGAAGTAGAGAGCCTCGCTGATGGCCATGGGGGACGGGGACGTGACCAGCACGTAGGCCACGTCAGGCGCGCGGAGGGAAGCTTGGACTTCGCGCGCACGTTCGCGGAAGCCTCCAAAAAGGTCGTTGATCTCGGTCAGGAACTCGGCCACGTCTTGCAGGAACCTGCCTCCGGTGAAGCGTCCGACGCCCCGGATGGCGAGCGCAGCGGACTTGGCGAGGAGGCTGAGCGACAGCTTGCCGGAGGAGCGAAAGGCCTGCACGAACCAGCGCATGGCAGGGCTATCGAGCGCATCGATGAGGCGAACCGGGGCGTCGAGGAAGTCGAGAGCGTTGGCGGTCGGCGGCGTGTCGAGCACGATCAGATCGAACGCGCCCTTGCTCTTGACCTCGTGCAGCTTCTCCATGGCCATGTACTCCTGCGTACCGGCCAGGGCTGTGGAGACGTAGTGATAGAGCTTGTTGTGAAGGATCCGCTCGCGAGCCTCGGGCGTGGATGCGTAGCGCTCGACGATCTCGTCGAAGGTGCGCTTGGTGTTGAGCATCATCACGGTGAGAGTGCCGCCGACTTCGAGCCCGGCCTTTCGGAAGAGCGTCGGGTCGACAACCTGGGCGTCTGCCTTCAGCTCTTCGAGCCCGAGGCTCTGGGCGAGCCGCCGGGCCGGATCGATGGTCAGACAGAGCGCACGTTTGCCAGCCCTCGCAGCGGCCAGTCCGAGCGCCGCGGAGGTTGTCGTCTTTCCTACCCCGCCAGAGCCGACGCAGAGGATGACCCGGCGGGAGTCGATCAGCGAGGAGAGTGGCACGGCGAGTTCTCGATGGCGTGCCTCCTACCATGAAGTTGGCCGGCAGGCTTCCGGCAGGTGATCATTTTCATCGAAAATCGGAGGAAGCCGATGCCGGACCAGACCGAACGACGCAAGCATCGGAGCGACGATCCCATCGTGGCGCTTCACTACCAGCTGTCCACCGTTCGAAGCGAGGCAGCGTTCGACGCGCTCGTCCTGGTCGACGGGGCCGGTTGCCTGGTGGCTGGGGCAGGAGCCTGGCCGGTGTGCGAAGAGCTGGCGGCATACGCCCCGTTTCTTGCCCACCGTCACAACTCCCAGACCCCTGGCGTAGCGTCGCGTACCGGAGAAATCGCCCGTGACACCCACGTGCGAGCGATGCAGATCGAAGGCTCTGAAGTGCTGCTTTGTGCCCGTGGCGGAGGCGCTGACGTGACTCCCTGGATCGTGAGAGCGATCGCAGGTTGCAGACGTATCCTGGGCGCCGAGGTCTGAGAAGCAAAGAGGCGCGGCGCGTCCACCGGCAGCTGTGCCCACGACGCAGGCCGCCGTCGCAAGCCCGGCAGCGCTCCCCGGATTAAAGGGCTGGCCCGCCTTTCAGCACGCTCTTGCCTGTTTTCGAAGGTTGCGCTCGGATCCCGCTGGCCCTACGAACGAGCATGCCGTTGTCCGTCGCGCGCGAACGATCGCCCGGGGCGGAGCAACAGAACGTTGACGATCGCAGGCTCCGGCACGACAGCTGGAGCAGCCCGATCTGGACGACAGCCCGGGACAGGAAGCGCACATGCCTGAATTCATCGACTTGCACTGCCACTGGGTAGCGGACATCGATGATGGGGTGCGCACCGTCCAAGAAGGGGTGGAGCTGCTGCAGGGGCTCCGCAAGATCGGCTTCGCAAAGGTCATTGCCACGCCGCACATGCGACCGGGGCTGTTCGACAACGATCGCGCGAGCATCCAAGCTGCCTACCAGCGCATGAGGGTCGCCCTGGAAGGAGTGCCTGACCTTCCTGCGATGGATCTTTCGTCGGAACACTACTTCGACGATGTGGTGTTCAGCCGACTCATGGGCGGCGAAGCGCTCCCCTACCCTGGCGGACGCGCGGTTCTGGTCGAGTTCCACGGGCACAACATGCCTGCGCGCGTGGCGGACCGATTCTTCGACCTTCGACGCAAGGGGTTGCGTCCGGTGCTCGCGCATCCGGAGCGGTACTCGCCCGTGTGGAAGCGTCCGGAGATGATGGAAGAATACGTGGATCGAGGGACGGTGCTGCTGCTGGACGTCGCTGCCCTGGCAGGGAAGTACGGCCGAGCGACGCGCAAGTGCGCCGAGCAGCTGGCCGAGGCTGGCCTGTACTACGCCGCGTGCTCGGATGCTCATCGCCCCAAGGATGTGGGCGACGTGGCAGAAGGGATCGCGAACCTCAAGCGCATGGTCGGTACCGAAGAGGCTGAGTTCCTGCTGATCGATGGCCCCAAGGCGGTCCTGGAGGGGAAGGTCGACCTCTGAGAACTAGGAACATGCAACACCGGAACACGGGAACCGGGAATGCGAATGGGTGCGATCGTCGCGCGGCTGGCCACGTTTGAGGGTCAGAGCTTGCTCGGGCCGTCGACGTTGGCAGCAGCCGGGGCGTGATCGCGATCGATCAGGGTCCCGGCGGCGGCATGGACGAACATCATGCCGAGCTGCACGACATATAGAAGGAAGACGTAGGCCGAGCCTGGGCCGAGCACGACGCTCTCGTCGAAATAAAGGGCGATCCCGGCGTAGACCGAGCCCTGGAACGCGCCGAAGTAGCCTGGGGCGCCGGGCACGATGATACCGAGGCCGAGCACCCCCATGAACGTGCAGGCCTGCGCGAAGGTGACGCCGTGCAGGCCGCACCCCCAGGCCAGGAGCCACATCCCTGCGGCGGCCAGGGCCCAGTAGAGGAAGGTCTCTGCCAGATAAGGGACGAAGTGCTTCGGGGACGGCAGGAAGCGGAACCCTTCGGACATCTTCTCGACCTGTCGGGAGAGGAAATCCCCAAGCCGAGGCGAGAACAGACCAAAGACTCGAGACGTAACCCGTCGCGCAAACTCGCGCCGCCAGTAGAACAGCGCCATGGCGAAGAACGCGCAAATGAACAGGACGAGCATGCTGTAGGCCGCGGCCGGAACAGCGACCACTGGAATGGGCAGCTTGCCGATGTGATCCGGCAGCGGGCTCAAGGGACGGCCGAGAGGCAGCGCGATGCCCAGAACGATCATGAGGATGAGCCCATCGATGATGCGCTCGGCGCCGACCGTTCCGGTGGCTGCGGCGAACGAGAGGTTGCCCTTGTTGTGATAGAGCGTGGGCCGCACGACCTCGCCGAGTCGGAACGGCAGCACGAAGATGGCAAGGAAGCCGATCCACGACACAGCGAGGATCTGGCGGGGTGGGACGTTTGCGATAGGACGCAGCAAGTGGCGGGTGCGCATGGCGCGCACGACGCTCCATCCGACGAGGGTGAGGGCATAGGCGCCCACGGTCCACCAGCGGACAGCCCCGAGCACGGAGGCGTCGGGGAGGATGGGCAGGCCGCCGCCGCGCAGCACGAGCCAGAACACGAACGCCACAAGAACGGACAGCGCCAGCCGAGTGCTGTGTTTTCGTACGAAAGCGAAGCGTTCCGAAGGTGGCACGGGCCGCTAGGTTGAGTCGCGCAACAGGGGCAAGTCAAGGAAGAAGCCGTGCAGGGCGACCCTCCCTGAACTTGGCCCACGGCGCACGGGTCGGCGATCTTCGGCGGGCCATGATCCATCGACGGCTATTCGCCCCTGTGCTGCTTTGTGCAGTTGCCTTTGGGATCGGGGCGGGTGCTCTGGTGACGAGCGATGCGAGCGCCCGTACCGCGTTCCAGAACTCGTACACCCTCGAGCAGAACTACAGCGCTGCACTGCGCATGATTCGCGTGGACATGGGGTTGAAGATCACGGAGAAGGACCCGGAAGCGGCCTACATCATGTTCGAGTACAAGAGCAGCGAGGGGGGCAACAAGGTCTCTCCCGGCTCGATCGAGATGGTGCCGCAATCCAGCCAGATCCAGGTCGTGGTGCAGTTGCCGCAGATGCCGCAGTACCACGAAGAAGTCATGGCCAACTCCCTCAAGAAGAAGCTCCAGCATGATTACGGCGACCCGCCGAAGCAGCGTCCGGAGAAGCGTCCCAAGGGGGATGCAGGCGCGGACGCGGCGCCTGAGGCCGGCAACGAGGAATCGCTGTAGGGTGGCGTCCTAGCGACTTGTGCTTTACCGTACCCCGCCGGGGCGCTACACACGTTGATTGACGCACATGCGCGCACCGAGCAGCCTCCCGGAACGAGTCGGCCGCTACGAGGTCAAGCGCCTTCTCGGCCAGGGGGCCATGGGAAAGGTGCTGCTCGCGAGCGATCCCGTGCTCGATCGCGAGGTGGCGATCAAGATGCTTCGCAGCGATCTGGACATCGGCCCAGACGTGCGCGAGGCGTTGCTCACGCGAATGCGCCACGAAGCCAAGGCAGTGGCCCGCGTGGCGCACCCGAACATCGTCACATTGCATGATCTGTCGGATGACGACGAGCACGGCGTGTGCCTGGTGTTCGAGTATGTGGCTGGCCGAACCCTCAAGGATCGGATCAAGGAAGGGCCTGTACCTCCCATCGAAGTCGCGCGAATCGCCCGCGAGATAGGCAATGCGCTTTCTGTCGCGCACAAGGCGGGCGTGCTCCACCGCGACGTCAAACCGGACAACATCATGCTCGCCGAGTTCGGCGCCAAGATCGCCGACTTCGGGATCGCGCGGGTGCCGGATTCGACGCTGACGCGCGCGGGAGGGCTGCTTGGCACGCCGGCCTACAGCGCGCCGGAATGCATCAGTGGCGGCAACTTCAGCCCGCTGAGCGATCAGTTCTCCCTTGCGGCGAGCCTGTACGAAGCGGTGTCCGCGACGAGGGCGTTCCCTGGCGACGACGCGATCGAGGTGGCGGCACGCATCGGAACCCAGGAGCCGCCGCCCATCGCAGCGAAGATGTCGATCGATCCGCGGGTGGATCAAGTTCTGGGACGTGGCCTGAGCAAGGACCCGGCAAGGCGTTTTGCCACCTGCGAAGCTTTTGGAGAAGCGTTGGCGGCTGCGCTCGAGATCGGGACCATGCAGGACGCGACGCGCACGCAGGTCGATGTGATCCCGCCCAAGCCGGCTCCCCGAGCCATTTCGCACTGGGCGAGCGTTGGCATCGGGGGCGTCGCCATCGGTGCGATCGCGTCGACCGTCGTGGTGACGCTGCTTCGTCAGCCGGCAGCGACTCCGATGGAGATCGTGTCTGCGAGGAACCTGCAGGCCTTGGACGCATCGCCTCCGTCACCTGTGAAGACCGCCCCACCCCGCCTCCCGGCGCGTCAGGACGCAGGACCGAGCGACGCTTCCGCGCCGGAAGCAGGCGCAGCGGACGGCGGAGACGCGGGGAGCAAGGCTGCGCGCGACGGCGGGGACAGAGATAACTAGGAACTGGGAACGCGAACGCGAATTTGGAATTTTGAATGGGGGGATCCGTGGAACGAAGCTGCTTCGCTGCGGCCGGGTTGTGACCGAGGAGGGCACAGCGATCACCGAGATCCTGGGAGTCGCTCCCATGATCCGTGCGCACCAGCCCTCTGCACTGCGTGGTGTCCATGCCCAGGGGCACGCGGCGACGCCTCCCGGCGAGAATGGGGTCGGCTCAAATCATCTGCCGATGGACCTCGGGCACGCAGTACGAGTTGCGGATGGTTGCAGCCACGGGATCCAGGGCAATCGCTATTCAAGCGCCTTTGGGGCGCCGCACCCCCACCCCGCAGCGGCTTCGTTCAACGGAAACGCGAACTCAGTAGACGGACGGATCCGTTCTCTATTCGCCTTCGCATTCCCGTCCCCAGTTCCTAGTTCAATCCGCTCTGCCGCAGTGTAGGATCCAGGTATGCGTCTCGTTTCCGTCGCCGCCTGCGCGGCCGCCCTTGCCAGTTCCACTTCTGCGCTGGCGTCGCCGGACTTGCTGCTCGATGGACAGGAGCAGACTCTCGGCGGCACGCACCGTTTCCGCACGGTTCATCTCACCAACAACGCGAGGATCAAGGTCGCGCCTCATGACGGAACGGACCAGACCGGTGTGCTCCAGATCATCGCCCATCGGATCCTGATCGACGCATCGAGCTCAATCGATGCGACCGGGGCGGGGCATCAGGGCGTGACCAACGGGATTGGAACCGGGCCAGGCAACGGCAAGGGAGCTGACAAGCCGCCGCCGTTCCCTGGTGGAGGAGCTGGCTACGGCGGCAAGGGGGGGCCTGGTGTCGTGAACGGCTCCTGCAGCGTTCCCGATAACTCGACACGGGGCGGTTTCTACGACGCTTTCGACGTGATCAGCATGGGTAGCTCAGGTTCTGCAGCTTCAGCGGGGGATGCCGGAGCAGCGAGCCGCGGCGGCAACGGCGGCGGCGCGATCGATCTGCGCGCGGGCAAGATCGAGATCAGCGGCCAGCTAGTAGCTAACGGAAATGACGGCTCTCCGTCGGACGAAGCGGCGGGTGCAGGGTCTGGTGGCGGGATCCGGATCCTGGCCTGGGTCTTCACGACGTACGACACGACGACCGTGTTCAAGGTCGCCGGGGGAATCGGAGGCAAGTCAAAGGACTACGAGGGCGGTGCGGGTGCGGGCGGACGCATCTTCCTGTTCGTTCCGCAAGCCCCGGCACAGGTCTTCACAGCTCTGGTGGACGGTGGAAAGGGAACCTGCGCGACCGCTTGGGGTGCGGATGGCGTCGTGCAACCCGGGGTTTCGCCGTTGGACTGCGCGGATCTCGACAGCGACGGAGTGTTCTCGAACGAGTGCGTTGCCCCCAAGGGCGACGACTGCGACGACTCGGATCCTGCGGTGCATCCGGGCGCGGCGGAGCTGTGCAACAACGCGGACGACGACTGTGACGGGTTGGTGGACAACGGAGCGGACGCGGACTGTGGCGGTGGAACCTGTGAGAATGGCAAGTGCACTGCGCCGGATGCGGGGCCTGACGCGGAGCTGCCGGATGCGGCAGAGGAAGACGCACCGGAGCCAGCGGACGCGCCTGTTGAGCAAGATGCGGGCAGCGATGGGGCGCCGGATGCGGTAGCTGCGGAACCGAGCAACGAGTTCACGTTGCGTGGGGGATGCTCGCAGTCCCGCGGGAGCGATGCGGGCGCATGGATCTCGTTGATTATGATCGCGCTGGCCACCGTCCAACGGAGACGCAGGTAGGTTCGCGGCCCAGAGCGGTTGCAGCAAGCATGTGGAATTGCGCTCAGGGCAGCGCGATCAACGAAGTGAGAAGAGCAGTCAGTCGTGAGCGCCAGGGCGCAGCGACGTCTTGACTCGGGATTCAGGGAGCGATACCCCAGGGTTATCCCCTGACAGGAACCCTCGACGTGGGCTTGGAGGCTTCAATGAGAACTGGTCTCTGGATTGGAATGGTTGGTTCGATCGCGGCGGTGGCTCTCTTTGCTTGCTCGTCGTCAGACACGGGCGGCGGCAACTTCACGCCCAAGGACGGCGGCACGGGCGGCAGCGTTGTCGGCAAGGGCGGCTCTGGCGGCGGCACGGCTGGCCAAGGCGGCGGCACGGCTGGCCAAGGCGGCGGAACAGCCGGCCAGGGCGGCGGAACAGCCGGCCAGGGCGGCGGAACAGCCGGCCAAGGCGGCGGAACGGCCGGCCAGGGCGGCGGAACGGGCGGCACGGGCGGCGGCGGCAACTGCGATCCGGCGACGAAGCAGAAGTCGACCGAGTGCAGCGACTGCATGAAGGCCGGCTCGTCATGCGCAGCTGAGGCAAAGGCCTGCCAGGACGACGCGCAGTGCGTGAGCTTCAACGACTGCATCGGCAAGTGCTCGGACAACGCCTGCATCGAGGGATGCGTGACGCAGTTCAGCACTGGCGTTGCCAAGTTCTGGAAGTTCTATGGCTGCAACGACGCGGCCTGCCACGGCAACTGCTACTGCAGCAACTGCGGCCTTTGGGACCCGGCACAGGCGTGCGGGCAGTGCGTCGAAGGCAGCTGCATGAACGAGTGCAGTGCGTGCGCGAACGACGCATCCTGCATGGGCCTGCTGTATTGCATCAGCTACTGCCCGAACAACGACACGGTCTGCATGGGTAACTGCCAAAGCGCGCCCGAGCTTAGCGGCGGTGTGAATCCGCTGATGGCGCTGGCCGGCTCTTCCGGCGGCTGCATGGCGACCAAGTGCACGAGTCAGTGCCAGTAACTTCCCGCCCCCTCTGACTACCACACCAAAGCAAGAACCGTAGCCGCAGTGCTGCTGCGGCAAAACTCTGCCCGTCTGATCCCCTTGGCAGTGCCCTACCGATCATGCTGCGGAATGCAGGTCCGTGCCGGATGCTGCCATTCCTGGTAGGGTTGGAAGGCGATGAGAGTAGCCTACCTCGCGATCGCTGCCGTTCTCACCGCCTGCTCCAACTCCGGGACCGACACCCAGGCAGCAGGCGGAAGCGGCGGAACGATCGTCGACTCGAGCGTCGGAGGCTCAGCGGGCACGGCGCAGGGCGGTTCTGGCGGAGTGGCAGGGGATGGCGGCTGCGATCCGACTGCGCAAGGAGCCTCCGACGAATGCAAGGCCTGCGGCGAGAAGGCAAGGAGTGAAGGTTGCGCGGCTAGCACCAAGGCGTGCACGGACGACGCCGAGTGCATGGCGATCCTCACCTGCTCTGCAACATGCAAGGACATCACGTGCCAGGCGAAGTGCATCGGCGATCACAAGACAGGCACCAGCAAGTTGTTTCCGTACGTGGGGTGCATTGACGCTGCGTGCCACGACCCGTGCTACTGCTCAGGGTGCAGGTTCGGTACGGCAGGCTGCAACCCGTGCCTGACGACGAAGTGCGCGACCGAGTGCGGTGGGTGCGACAAGAACGCGGACTGCATGGCGCTCGCGTATTGCCTGAACCTGCGGTGCACCGACCCGACCGACACCAGCTGCCAGGACGGCTGCGTCGGGGAGTTCGACGCTGGGCTTGACCCGTACAACGGACTCGGCACGTGCGGGATGAACACCTGCAAGGCAGAGTGCGGGTTCTGAGCCCTGAGATCCAGCCTCGGTGACCTCCGTGGTTCAACTCGAAGCCCCTGTGCTAGTCCTTGGGGGTGCTCCGCTGGTTCACCCTCGCAACCCTGCTCGTGTTGGCGTTCCCCTCGCCTTCGCGTCGCGGGCGCACGGGTACCGTGACCGCGCTTCGCTCTCCGTCGAGCGAGATGATCCTTCTGCCGCGAAGCACCTTCTCCATGGGCTCGCAGCCGATCGAGCTTCAGCTCGTGATGGAAACCTGCAAGCGCGAGCCGAGAGGAACCCAGTGCGACGGGCGCTTCTTCTCCAATGAGCTGGCCCAGCATCAGGTCACGCTCTCTTCGTACTGGCTCGATCGCACCGAGGTCACTGTGCTCGAGTTCACTCGCTGCGCCGATGCCGGCGTGTGCGATGCTCCGCCATTCGATCAAGGCGGTGGGCGCTTCGAGCGCGACGACTATCCGGTATCGCTGGTGACCTGGAATGACGCGCAGACCTACTGCCGGTGGGCTGGCAAGCGCTTGCCCACGGAAGCCGAGTGGGAACGAGCCGCACGCGGCGTCGCAGCGCGCCGATTTCCGTGGGGTGAGCACTACGCCACCCGGCGGGCCAACCATGGCAGGTTCGCTCCGGATGCGACGGACAGCTCCGACGGCTACCTGGAGCTCGCGCCGGTGGGCTCGTTTCCGGACGGGCGCACGCCGGACGGCTTCGACGATCTCGCGGGAAATGTAGCGGAGTGGACAGCGGACTCGTACGAAGACGCCTACGAGGCGATGCCGGTGACGGATCCCAAGGGACCGAGCTTTGGTGCGTACAAGGTGGTGCGCGGCGGCTCCTACCAGGATGCGATGCCCTGGCTCAGGGCTGCCTCACGAAGCTTCAGACCACCATCGACCCGAGACACGGCCATCGGCTTTCGCTGCGCCAAGGATGGGTAATGAGGATCGCGCACTTCTCCGACCTGCACGTGCTCGCACTCGAGGGTGTCCCGCGGTGGCGTCTTCTGACCAACAAGCGCGTGACCGGCTACGCGAACCTGCTGCTGCGGCGCAAGCGAAGCCACCCGATCGAGGTCGTGCAAGCGCTGGCGCGTGATCTGGCCACCATGGGGATCGATCACGTGGCCGTGACCGGTGATGTGTCGAACCTGTCGCTCGAGACCGAGTTCGAGGCGGTGTGCGCTCTGCTCGAGCAGGACCTGGGCATGAGCCCGGATGCAATCACGCTGGTGCCTGGGAATCACGATCGATACACGCGTGGGTCTGCGCGCTCTCTGCGCTTCGAGACCCAGCTCGAGCGGTACCTCAAGAGCGATCTCGAGCTGCCCGCAGAGCTCGCCCTCGGCTCGTTTCCCGTGGTCAAGCTACGTGGCCCGGTTGCCATGGTGGGACTGTCCACAGCCGTGCCCCGGCTTCCGTTCGTGGCGGCCGGCGTGGTCGGCAAGGCCCAGCTCGATGCGTTGAGCTGGCTGCTCGCACACGAAGAGGTGAAGAAGCGCACGCTGGTGCTGATGACCCATCATCCGATCGCAGAGCCGATGAAGGGGATGCACGCCTGGCTGGAGGGGCTTCGCGATGCGGCGGAGCTCATGGAACGGCTGCAGGGTTGCGGCCGCGGGTTGGCTTTGCACGGTCACCTGCACAGGCGCGTGCTGCGGATGATCCCGACGCGAGCGGGAGAGCTGTGGTCCGTGGGCGCGACGAGTGCATCGCTGGTGCACAACGCGTCGGTACGCATGGCTGGATACAACGTGTACGAGATTTCGGATTCGGGGAAGGTTGAGCGAGTCTCGGCGCGCGTGCTCGACCCGAAGACCGAGACTTTCGGGGAAGCGCCGGTACCGGTGGTTGCGCTCACCGAGCGCGGACCGCGATAGACTAGCTGCTCTCTGCGACCTCTCCGGCAGCGGATGCGAGACGCATCACGTTGATCGCCTGCAGTCCCTTGGGTCCTTCGCGGACCTCGAACTCCACGGTCTCGTTCTCGAACAGCCTGCGTCGGCCTTCGCCGCTGATCTGGGAGTAATGCACGAACACGTCGGGTCCGTCGTCCTGCTTGATGAACCCCCATCCCTTTTCATCATTGAACCACTTCACTTTACCGACCGGCATTGCAACCTCCACACTTCTGGGCTCGCGTGTCCGCGAACTTTGCTTCCGCTCGCAGGACGCGCGTGCGCGCTCGTCCCTCGCGCCCCGTGAGCGGAACGAAAGTTAGCTTTCCTCGATTCTCCTGGTCAAGTCCGCCGTGCGGAAGGCCCGCCTAGGGGTGCGAGCCGGAATTGTCGGGCGCTGCGGCAAGCGCGCGTGATGCATCCGGTTTATGCGCAGGACGCTGAACGGAAGTCTACGTGGGCGCGTCGGCGGGCTGCGGCCAGAGATCGGAGCGCATCTTGTCGTAGCGAGCCCTGAGCGCCGCCAATGCGAGCGCTTGCCGTTCACAGGACGCCACGGCCGGCGCGAGCGCCTGCTCACCCTTCTCGAGCTCTGCTTTCGCGGACGACAGCACCTCCAGGATCTCGCGATAGACCTCTTCGCTCGCCTGCACGACCCAATCATCGAGCCGCTTGGCAAATTCGTCGATCATCTCGTCGAGCTTGGGTGCGACCTTCTCGGCCGCGTCCTTGACCGCCTTGGGGGCCAGCTCTCTGGCGCGCGCCCTCGTTTCCGTGTCGATTCGGCCTCGCATGTAGATCGCCAGCACAGGTGCGGCCACGATCAGCAGAGCCCCCAGCCACAGGCTGTTGAGCATCACCGTAAGCCCTATGATCGGCAGAGCTGCGACGCCAACGTCGTAGGCGAAGGTATCGATCGCAATCGCCGGCGGGCGCATGTCCGCTCCCACAGTGTCGCTCAGTCGCTTGGCGGCAACGCGAGCGTCCTCACGCACCAATGCGATGGTCTTCTCTGCCAGCCCCTCGAGCGCATCGGCAATCTCGCGCGTCTCGGCGGTCGCCCAGTCCCGGAACGCTTTCTCCAGGAACGGGCCGAGGTGCGACTTGAGGTCGTCGACGCTTGCGTCATCGACGATGGCGGGAATCTGACGCGTGACGTCGTCGACCAGACGGTCCAGGTCACGACGGGCCCACGCCTTGATGGCAGCGACTTCCTCTCGGATCGCGCTTCTGCGCTGCTCGGTGGTCCTGGCCTGTCCGGCCAGATCCTGCTCCACGGCTTCGATGCGTCGATGAAGCTCGCCCACGGACATGTCGAGCCCGCGACGCTTGGCATCGAGGCCTTTCTCGAGGACTGCACAGGCGGAAGCGGTCTCGCCGAGCGCGTTGTCGAGCATGATGCGCCCCCGCTCCTCGCCGAGGAAACGGTAGAGGTGATCGAGAAGCTCCTTGAGCCCCGAGCCCTCGCGCCCCTCGAGCGCCTGCTCGGCGCTGACCGGGAACACGGGCGCGTTCGGCAGCAGAGACTGCAGGTTCTCGCGCGCATAGGCCATCGCTTCAGCCTGCTCGCTCTCCGAGAGAATGTCCTTCTTGGTCACGACGAACACGATCTTGTCGCGCGACTGGCCCAGGAGCTTGTCCTGCAAGAAAACGCGCTCGCTGGCGGTGAGCAGTTGACCGGCATCGAGCAGGAACAGCACCGCGTCGGATTGCGGGATGTAGCTGTAGGTGATGTCCGCTCGCTGCAGGGACAGATCGTTGACCCCAGGCGTGTCGATCAGGGCGATGTTGTCGCCAAGAATCGCAGCCGGGTACCGCACGCGCAGGACCTTGACCGGACCCGGGTCCTCGGCCGGAGGCGGGTTGCCCAGCGCGAAGTTGCCCACCTCTTCGAAGGGCAGATCGAGCACCTTGCCGGATTCGTACTCGACCGTGGCGCCCGGAGCGGCGCCGTACTCGATCTGGTGGATCACGGCCGTGGTCGGCGTGACCCCGACGGGCAGCACCTGGGCGCCCAGAATCGCGTTGACCAGCGTGGTCTTGCCCCGGTTGAACTCGCCCACGACCACCAGGTTGAACCGATCGGCTTCGAGCTTTGCGACCAACCCGCTGCGCACGCGCTGCGCCACGGACTTCGCGCCGATGCCGTCTGCGAGCGAGGCGAGCTCGCTCACTGCCTTGACCACGGTCATGCGCTTCTCTTTGAAAGCGTCGAGCATCACGTCACCACCTTGACGATCTCCTGCACCTTCTCATCGACCTCTTTCATGGAGAGGCCGTCATCGCCCAGCCCCGCCCTCTTGCGATAGAGGCGGCTCTTCTCGAACACGCGAAGCGCGAGCATGCGCTTGGGCAGCCACGGATGCGTTGCGAACAGCTCCGAGTACTTTCCCGGGCCCTCCCGGCTCTCCTCGTGCTGCTCGAGAAACACCTCGAGGTTCAGCTCGTCGTAGAGCTTGCGGGAGCCGAGCGCCAGCTTGCCCAAGGCGCGCGTGACCACCGCTGGATCCCGCGCACACAGGAGCGAGGCGCGATCAGAAGTGATCTCCGCTCGACGTGACCACGCGCGAAGGGAGACCACCGCAGGCGCGACGATCCACCAGAGAAACATGCTCGCCAGGCGCGTGAGGAAGTCGAGGGTCGTGAGGTACACCACATGGCTGTTGTGGATGTGCCCGCACTCGTGCCCGATGACCGCCTTGAGCTCGTCGTCGGACATGTGATCCACGATCGCCGAGTGGATCAGGATGAACGAGTCGTCATTGGTGCCAAACGTTCCTGCGTTCAGCACCGGGCTGTTTACGATGTAGACCGTGGGGACGGCGATACCGAGCGTGTCCGCGCAGGAGACGACCAACCCATGGACGCGCGGGAACTGACGAGGGCCGATCTTGACCGCCTGGCCGAGCAGCTCGTTCTTGACGAAGGACTTGAACATCCGGACTGCGGCTTCGACAGCGAGCTGGACGGGCTTGGCATTCTCGAACGCCAGCCGCGTCTGCCGATCGAGCGCGTAGGCGTAGGCGTGCTCGCCTCCCTCCTCGCCTGATGCGCGCTCTCCTTTTCGCTCGGAAACCCACTTGCCGAATTCGAGCTGCCCTATCTGGGCCATGATGCACTCTCCCCCATGCGCGGAGTTGCTACGCATGAACGGAGGAAACCTAGCCACGGGTCGGCTCGGCCGCAAACCCGATCCATGAGGAATCTGTTTTGAAGCGAGAGCGGATTCACGCACCAGAACGGAGGTCTATACTGCGGCGCGGCACCCAACGAATGGCACGCACCCGCCGAGCACCGTCACCACAACGCCCTTCGGGCGCATCGGCGCTCCTCCACCGCGGACTGGGCGGCGTGACCCGACTCTTTGGCGGCAACTACCTGCAGATCGGTGATTCGAGGCCTTTTCCCTGCGAGCCGTGGAGCCTGGAGCTGGAGCGGATCCGCCTGACCGGCCTTCAATGGGCGGGGGTGGGAACGCCCCTGCTGCTCCTGCACGGCCTTGCGAACAACGCCTGGTCCTGGGCGCGCGTGGCAGGCTTGCTCCGTCGCGGGCACCGCATCATTGCCATGTCGTCGCGCGGACACGGGCGATCCACCCCGCTCTGCGAGGGCTATGCCCTTTCCGAGACCGTGCGAGACACCATCGCGGTCATCGAGCAGGTCGCTGGCGAGCCCGTGCACCTCGCCGGGCACTCGTGGGGTGGCAAGATCGCCTGCGCTGTGGCTGCCACTCGCCCGGACCTGGTCTGCACCCTGATGCTCGCAGATCCTGTGCCTGCTTCCGGGCTCAATGCGGTCATCCGTGGGCTTCCGATCCTGGTCGAAGCTGCCATGCGAGCCGAGCGAGGCCCCTACCCTTCGCGCGAAGCCTGGGAGAAGGCGGGCCCTTCGGTGGCATTCCTGCAGCGATGGGACGACGTGGATCGAAAGCTGTGGGAGGCGAGCTTCGACGAGCAGCCCGACGGCAGCTTCGTGCATCGTCTGCCGGAGAGCGCGTTTGACGAGATCCTTCGCGGCCCGATTGCGCAGGACATATCCGAGATGCTTCCAGCGATCCAGTGCCGCGTGCTCCTGATGCGTCCGACGTTCACGCTGTCGTTTCTCCCCTTCGAGCTGAGGGCGATGCGCGCCGGGCTCGCGCGGCTGGAGGAGGTGCGGGTTCGAGGCGATCACACCTTCATTCATTCCAACCCCATCGACACCGCGCAGGCCATGCGTACCTTTCTGGGGCCATCGGCATCAGACCAACCATGAAATGGGTCGTGACAGGCGGAACCGGGTTCATCGGACGTGCGCTCACCACGGAGCTAATCGCGCGCGGCGACGAGGTAGCGGTCCTGTCGCGCGGCAGTGCACCAGGCTCGGCTGGAAAGGCGCGAAGGGTTGCCTGGACGCCGGGTCGAATCGGCGCCTGGACCCAGGAGCTCGAAGGAGCCGATGCGGTCGTCAATCTCGCAGGCGCAGGGGTGATGGACGCCCGGTGGAGCGAGGCGCGGCTCGCAGAAGTGCGATCGAGCCGTGTGGACACCACGCGGGTTCTGGCCGAGGCGATCGCGACCTCGAAGAGCCGGCCTGGGGTGCTGCTGAGCGCATCGGCGGTAGGAATCTACGGCATGCGGATGGACGACGAGATGGTCGATGAGGACGGGGCGCAGGGCACGGATGTGCTTGCGAGGATCTGCCAGGACTGGGAGAAAGCAGCGCAGCCGGCGCGTGAAGTGGGAGTGCGGGTCGCGCATCCGCGGATCGGGATCGTGTTTGGCCGAGGCGGAGGCGCGCTCGAGAGAATGATTCCGCCTTTCCGAGCATTCGTCGGAGGCCCCATCGGCTCCGGACAGCAATGGATGAGCTGGATCCACGTACAGGACGTGGTGGCGGCGTTGTGCTTTGCTGCCCAGACGGCGTCGATCACCGGGCCGTTCAACGTGGTAGCGCCGGAGCCGGTTCGCATGCAGGAGCTGGCGCGAACGCTCGGCGCGGTCCTGGGTCGTCCGAGCGCAATGAGAGTGCCGGCCTTTGCGCTACGTGCGCTGCTGGGGGACGGTGCGGAGGCGATTCTCACCGGGCAGCGGGTGCGCCCTGGGCGTCTGCTGAAGGCTGGATTCGAGTTCGGGCATGCGCGGCTTCGGGAGGCGCTCGAGGACGTGACCAGCCGGAAAGCGGCGTGATTCGCATCCTCGGGCATTGGCGTGCCCTCGGTTTCCATGCCAGACTCGGTCCGGGGATAGTCCAAGAAGAAGCATGTCAGAACTGTTCGGCAACACCTCAGGCCTTCCGCCGCTCGCCTGCAAGAAGCTCGAAAGAATCTATCGACGACGCGTGCCGCTCGACACGATCGCCACAGCGGACCTGATCCGATCGCTGTGCGAGGCGTCGAAAGAGAGTGCTCGACAGGTTGGAGCGTTGGTCCATCGATCCGGGCAGGTCGACTACGTCGTGGTCGGCGATGCGACGCATCTGATGCTTCCGGACATCGGGCGTCTGCGTGTGGCAAGCGGGCGTTTTCGGGGGCTTCGGCTCATCCACACGCACCTGCACGGAGAAGCGTTGAGCAACGACGACCTGGTCGACCTGGTGCGTCTGCGCCTCGACATGGTGGCGACGTTGCAGCTCAATCCGGCGGGCGACCCTCGTGCGGTGTCCTACGCGTACAACGTGCCATCCCAGCTTCCGGATCCCCCGTACCGCGTGGTGGGTCCAGTCCACCCGAGCCGTCTCGACGAGGACTTCGGGCAGCTGATGTCTGCGCTCGAAGGGGAATTTGCCCGGCGGGCTCGCACGCACGAGGTCGACAGCGTCGAAGGGCGCGCATTCCTGATCCAGGTCGGCGACAAGCGTCGGAAGGACCAGCTCGCAAGGCTCGACACGTCGATGCGGGAGCTCAGGGAGCTGGCGCGCACAGCGGGTGTGGGGGTAGTCGACGTAATCACGCAGGTGCGCGACGGGGTGGATCCGAAGTACGTGATGGGTCGAGGCAAGCTCGACGAGCTGATCGTGCGGGCGATCGGGCTCGACGTTGGGCTGATGATCTTCGACAACAACCTTACGCCCACGCAGGCTTCGAACATTGCGCGGCAGACGGATCTCAAGATCATCGATCGCACGCAGCTGATCCTGGACATCTTCGCGCAGCGCGCGCAGAGCCGGGACGGCAAGCTGCAGGTGGAGCTGGCGCAGCTCAAGTATGCGCTACCCAGGCTCTCGCAGAAGGACGATTCGCTGTCGCGCCTGACGGGCGGCATCGGCGGGCGAGGTCCAGGCGAGACGAAGCTGGAGATCGGACGGCGTCGCGCGCGAGAGCGCGTATCCAATCTCGAGGCACAGCTCAAGAAGCTGGCCGAGCAGCGCAAGCAGCGCCGTCGGCGCAGGCACCGGAGCGAGGTGCCTGTGGTCGCGATCGTGGGCTACACCAATGCGGGCAAGAGCACGCTGCTGAACACGCTCACCAACGCGGGCGTGCTCGCAGAGGACAAGCTGTTCGCAACCCTGGATCCGAGATCGCGACGTCTGCGGTTTCCCGAAGAGCGCGAGGTGGTGATCACGGACACCGTGGGGCTGATCCGCGACATGCCGCGCGATCTGTTCGCAGCGTTCCGCGCGACGTTCGAAGAGGCGTCGGACGCGGATCTGATCCTGCACGTGGTGGACGCATCGGACGAGGATCGCACGCAGCACATCGCGACGACGGAGACGATGCTGTCGGATCTGAGCCTGATGCACGTGCCGCGCATCCTCGTGTTCAACAAGGCCGACCTGGTGACGCCCGGGGACGCAGCGCGGCTGGTGCTGGGGCAATCGAATACGCTGGCGCTGTGCGCCACGGACCGGGAGAGCACGCGACCTCTGCTGGCGCTGATGGCTGAAGTGCTCGCCGGGCGATGGGAGGAGTCTGCGCTCACGCCCAGCTACGACGAAGGCTCGGTCAGCGAGGACATGGTGGACGGCGAGTCGATGGCAACGCTGGACGAGCTGCTTGCGGCCACGGGCCGGCGCAAGTCCCGGGCTGCGTCGATCTGAAATCCGGAGTCGCCTGACGATTTCGCGCAACCGGGGCACGAACCTGTCCGAAAGGGGGCATGACGCGGCGATTCATCGTGCTGGCATGCATGTGTGCGGTCCTGGGGGGATGCGAAGCACCCATGGCGCGCGGAGTGGAGGCATACAACGCGGGGTGCTACCCGGAAGCTGCGAGCCAGCTGGTCGCGTCCGAAGCCGACCTGCCGGACATGTCGGCGAGGCAGCGGACCCGGTACGCGCTCTACCGCGGGCTGGCGCATCTCGCGCTGGACGACGTGCGGGCAGCGCACCCGTGGATCCAGTACTCGAAGGCGATGTGGGACTCGAACCGCTGGCTCTTGGACCCGAAGGACGCGGGGCGGTTGCTCTCAGCGTGGCAGGCGCTGGGGCACGAGCGAGGCGAGTGGGGGATGCGCTAGAACTCGATCTTCTCGTTGGTGGCGGGAGCGACCACGTCGCTGTGACCTGCTGCCTTGAGGTGGCCGATGAGCCCCTTCTGCGACTCTGGCTCGCCGTGAACGAGCGCGATCTTGCGCAGCCCTCCCCGTTTCTTGAGACCGTCCGCGTAGGCCACGAGGTCCGCTCGATCGGCATGGGCGCTGAATCCGGCAAGCTGCACCACGCGCACCTCGCGCTGGTACTCCACGCCGAAGATCTTGACCTTGGTCCGTCCCTCGAGCAGCCGTCGGCCTAGCGTGTGCTGCGCCTGGAAGCCCACGATCGCCACGACCGAGTTGGGATCGCCGATCACGGCGCGCAGGTGATGGACCACGCGCCCGGCTTCGAGCATGCCGCTTGCGCTGATCACCACGCAGGGCTGATCGGATTCGCTGATGCTGCGGCTGTCGTCGACGGTCTCGATGTAGCGCAGATTGCGAGGCTCGAACGGGCTTCGTCCGTCCTGGATCAACGCCATCGTCTCCTCGTCGAAGCAATCCTTGTGCTTGCCGAAGATCGTCGTGAGCTTCACGGTCAGCGGGCTGTCGAGCACGATCGGGATCGGCTTGAGCCGTCCGATCTTCTGCAGGCGCGTGATCGCGTGGAGCACTTCCTGCGCGCGTTCGAGCGCGAAGCTCGGGATGATCACCTTGCCGCGGCGCGCGAGCGTCTCCTCGATCAGCTTCGCCAGCTGCTCGTCCATCTCGTGGATCGGCTCGTGCAGCCTGTCGCCGTAGGTGCTCTCCATGATCAGCATGTCCCCGCCGTCGACCAGCTCCGGGTCGTTGAGGATCGGAGCATTTCGACGTCCGAGATCACCCGAGAACACGACGCGCTTGCTGGCGCCGTTCGCCTTGATCTCGAACACGCACACGGCGCTTCCGAGCACGTGACCCGCGTCGAAGAAGGTGACGGCGACATCGTCGGTCAGCTGGCGTTTCTGGTGGTAGTCGACCGGCTGGAGTCGCTCGAGCAGCTGCTCGACGTCGTGCTCCTCGTAGAGCGGCACGACCGGGGGATCGTCGCTGCCGTGGCGCGCGTTTCTTCGATTGATGAAGTCAGCGTCTGCCATCTGGATGCGCGCGGCATCGCGCAGCATGGGATCGAGCAGCGCACAGGTCGCCGAGGTCGAGAAGACCTGCCCCTGGAACCCGGCGTCGAACAGGCGCGGCAGGGCGCCCGAATGATCGATGTGCGCGTGGCTGAGCACCACGGCATCGAGCGAGCTTGCGTCCACGCGCAGCTTGCGGTTGATCTCCGTGGACTCCGCGCGGCGCCCCTGGAACAGGCCGCAATCAAGCAGGATGCGGCTCTTTCCGGTGTCGAGCACGTGCATGGAGCCGGTGACGGTGCGAGCTGCCCCGATGAACTGGATGTGCATGGGGCAAGACGGTAGCAGCAGTCTGCGCCCGATTGTCGTCGGATCTGCGTGCGCGGCTCAGAAGGCGAAGCCGACGCCGACCGTCGGCCAAGGGACCCATTTTTCGAGGGATTGGCCCAGCTCGACGCTGCCGGAGAACGAGGAGCCTCCACTGGAGACCGGCTGCAGGACCTGCTCCACCAGCCCCGGTTTCGCTTCGGCCTTCGCGCTGATGTGCATCACGCCGATGCCTGCGTTGAGCACGATGTGATCCGCGATCACCAGCTGGTAGCCTAGATCCGCTCCCCAGGCCGTTGCCTTGCCTACGGCTTGATCGACCTCGCCGTGCGCGTAGATGAAGCGAGGTCCGATGTAGAATCCGGACACGCCCTGCCCCTGGGGAAACAGGTGGTAGCCGAATCCGTACTCGTACACCGGCACGTTGACCGCGACGGACTGTCCGAGCGCTGAGTAGCTGATCGGCAGATCCCACTTGGCAAATTCGAAGAACACGGCGTGAGCCGAGAGCGGTGCGATCTCGAGCCGTCCTGCCATCCTGCCCCACGGAAGAAGCGCAGGGTTTGCGATCACGCTCACCCACGCCCGCCCGTCGCTGCCCTTTGCGGCCCGTGTCTTTGGCCCGCTGTCGATCTGTCGCGGTCCGTAGGTCGCAGGCTCGGAGCCGTTGGGCTGCCAGGTTGGAGCGGGCGCGCCGTAGGAGCTCGCCGACGCTCCCCCCACCGGAGACGAAAGCCCTGGAACGTACATGGCGGTGGCAGGGGAAGGAGCAGCGCGCGATGCGGAGCCCTCACCCGGAACGTAGACCGCGCCCGCTGAGGAGGCAGCGCCCGGGACGTAGACCGAAGTCGGAGCGGACGCAGGTCGGAGCGGTGTCGAAGTGGCTGTGGGAGGAGCGAAGGGCTGCGCGGGGAGCGATGCTGTCCAGGGAGCGAGGGGACCGCCAGGAGCGAACGGGTTTCCACCCACCGGGCCCTGGGCATGTGCGACTGGAGCAGCGGCGAGAAGCGCCAGTCCAGCAGTGACCAAGCTCAGGGAGCGGGCGAGCATCATGACTTCCTTAAGGCTAACGGCGTGCCAGTTGCCGACCTAAGCACCTCGAAGGGAAAATGTGCTCCTGTTCGAAGAAGACGCCGCGAGGGCGCGGCACACATTGAGCCACCGAATCCACTGAACCTGGAATCGGTGTCACAGGATTGACGCAAGCCGTAAGGAGATCGACGCCATGCCATCATTGCAGCCGTAGGGTTGGATGTGACGTCGACCAGCCTGGTTCAAGCCAGGCAGGTAGAAATGATAGCGGGGATCAGGGGGCGGGCAAGGAGGCGCCGAGGACGCTGCGCGAGGCGGCGTCAAAGCTCAAGAGCGGGATGAGCGGAGAACTACTCGCCCGAGTTCTCGGACTCGCTGCCTTCCGTTACTTTGCGTCCCTTGTAGTGGCCGCATTTCGCACAGACGCGGTGGGGGACCATCGGTTCGCTGCACTTGGGGCAAGGCGAGAGGTTGGGGACCACGATCTTGACGTTCGCGGCCCTTCGCATATCACGCTTCGCTGGACTCGTTCGTCTCTTCGGGACTGCCACGGCGGACTCCTTACACTGACTTCTTCAGTTTGAGCAGGGGCTGCAACCTCGGGTCGACCTTGGTGGGTTCGACATCGAGGTGCGGGGCGTGCTCGGGGATGGCACGGATACCCGGACATTCCTCCGAGCACAAGGGGAAGATGGGTGCTTCGAGCAGGATCATTTCGCGAAGGAAGTCATCGAGCACCACCTCGTCGCCGTCGTAGGTGTCGATTTCTGCCTCTTCCTGCGAGAACTCGTAGACTTCCTTGTCGCCCTCCTTGGCCCAGCGTCCCTTGGAAAACCCGGTATTGGACGCGTGCTTGGGCGGGCGAGGGATGGGGGTCTTGTCCGCGGCAGCAGCTGGCTGGCCGCGCTTCGCGCGCGGTATGGCGGCGCCCGCAGGACGAGAGGGGCGTCCAGGCATGAGCAGCAGCCCCAGCTCGGAATCGACCATCACACGGACGGGCTTGAGGCATCGAGCGCAAGGCACGCCGAACGGGACTTTGAGCCGTCCGCGCACCACGACATCGCGACCGGACATGGACAGGCGCACCTGCAAGTGGCCGGGCTCGTCTTCGAAGGGGCCGAGGTCGCACCCTTCGAGGACAGCGGTGATCCAGGACGGCGGCAAGGGGGAGTCGAACTCGCGGCCGTCGTTTTGCAGATCATGGACCGAGTAGACGAATTGGCGGGTCATTTCAGAAGGGCCCACTGTAGCTCTCCGCGGGGTCATGGGCAAACCCGGGGAATCCTGCGGGAGACCGGGCAGGAATCACGGGAGGATCAGGGGGCGGGAGATCGACGCGCCGACGCTGGAAAAACACCCGTGTGCCCGGTAGTCTGCAGACGGACGGGTAGCGATGTGAAGAAGAAGAACGTCATCAACTTTATCGTGCTCGTGCTGTGCATCCTCATCACCGTGGCATCGGTGATGAACGTTGCGGTCGACAACACCGAGGTTCTCGCGCTCGCGCAGCGAACCGCGTGTGAAGGCAAGGCCAAGTGCGACATGGCGCAGACGGCGGTGATGCGACTGCCGATCTGGCAGGTGATCACGTTCAGCGGCGGCAAGCAGATCGTCGAGGTGCGCTGCCAGCGTTCGGTGATCGCATTCGGCGACTACTCCTGCAAGATCGTCTCGCAGCAGTGAGCCCACGAAGAGGCTTGCGCAGGGGCCACGCGCCCGGCTACGACCCGCGCACGGCCAAGGCTGGCGCGAGGTTCGGCGCGCTGACGTGCAGGCCGACGGCGGACGCATGAAAGGCTGGTTTGCACCTGACAGTCGCAAGAGGAGGATCCTCCTTGGGCTTGCGGTGTACCTGGTCTGCACCGGGGTGTTCTTTGCTTCGGCTGCGCGCGATCGAATCACCACGCACACGCCGTACAACCACTACGCGTTGCTGGCCGATTCGTGGTTGCACGGCCAGCTGAACGTGCGCGGGGCGCCTCCGCCCTACGCCGCCGGCAACGACTTCGCGGAGTTCCAGGGCAAGTGGTACGTGAGCTTTCCGCCGTTCCCCGCGGTGTGGCTCTTGCCTTGGGTGAAGATTGGCGGCTTCGTGGAGAACGTGCGCGACGGCCAGGCATTCCTGTGGCTAGCAGGGGTCGGCCCGGCGGTGCTCTTCCTCGTGCTCGAAAAGCTGCGCAGGACAGGCAAGAGCGAGCGAAGCGAAGGGACCAACTGGCTGCTCGCGCTGCTCTTTGCCTTTGGCACCGTGTATTGGTTCACGGCCGAGCAAGGCACGGTGTGGTTCGCAGCCCACGTCGTGGGAGTTGCGCTGTCCGCGATCTACCTGCTCTGCGCCCTTGATGCCGAGTGGCCGATGCTCGCGGGCTTGATGATCGGTTGTGCGTGGCTCACCCGCCCTCCGATGCTGCTGCTCGGGATCGTGTTCGCGCTCGAAGCGTTCCGCGTGAGCCTGCGCGGGGGATTCCCCGAACGACGCGGCGGCTCGCTGCGCCTCGCCTACGACTGCTGGCTCGCGCTCGACGTCAAGAAGCTGCTGGCGCGTTGGGGTCTGTTCCTGATTCCGGTGATCGCAGCGGCAGGGCTGACGCTGTGGCTGAACCACGCGATGTTCCACAAGTGGTTCTCGTTCGGGCATGAGTACCTGACGGTGGCATGGCGCGCGCGCATCGAGCGTTGGGGGCTCTTCTCGTACCACTACCTGCCGCGCAACCTCGGCATCATGCTCGCGAGCCTGCCGTTCAAGAACCAGTCGCCGCCCCTGTTCCAGATCAACGTGCACGGCCTTGCGCTCTGGTTCACGTCGCCGTTCTACCTGTGGCTTCTCTGGCCGAAGAAGTGGAACTGGCAGTACTTCGTGTACACGGCGGGTGCGTTGCTGGTGCTGATCCCGGATCTTCTCTACCAGAACAGCGGCTGGATGCAGTTCGGGTTCCGCTTCTCCAACGACTTCGCGGTGTGCCTGATCGTGCTTCTGGCGATCGGAGGACGTCGGTTCGGCAAGGCGTTCTTCACGGCAGCCATCATCGCGGTCGCAGTCAACGCGTTCGGTGCGTTCACGTTCGAGCGCGCACAGTTCTCCAAGTACTACTTCGTGGATGGCTCGCAGCGCACGATCTTCCAGGGGGACTGAGCGGGTCAGAAGTACTCGCTGATCGATTCGATGAAGGACAGGATCGCGGGGCGGTAGCCGAAGTCGGGGGACTTGTCGTTGGCGAGGTTGGGGGCGCAGATGGAGCCCACACCTCCGCGATCACCGAGAGCCTTGACCACGGACAGCACGCGCGGAGCTGGGTAGGCCTTGGCGCGGTACTGCTTGTAGCCGTACAGGCCCGTGCTCTCGTCCTGGCACAACGGGCTGTTGCCCGGCTCGCTGCAATCGCATGCGGGCTCATTCAGGCAATCCTGGGGTGACGGGAGCTTGAAGACGCACGCGTACTGCAAGTCGTTGTTCCCAGGGATGTCGTACTCGTGGCCGTTGACGCTGTTGGCCTTCGGACTGGTCGAAGTGGGCGGAGCGATCGGCTCGCCGGTGATCGGGTTGCTCCCCTTGCGTGGCAGGACGGACTGGATCATCAGCGGATCCTTGGGCGCGATTCGCTTGTCCGGATCACCGAGCACCACGTCCCATGGGATGGCCGAGCCGCGGCGGTATCCCTTGGAGAGATCCTTCGAGTCCCGCGCGATGTCAGGCCAGGGAACGCCCACGATGGCTTGGAGGAAGATCTGCTTCGGGTTTCGGAGCGCGCGTTTGCATCCGGTTCCCGCTTCGTCCGGCTTCCCGCAGAACAGAGGGTTGATCCGGCCATCGGGAAGGTGCGCATTGGTCAGCGCGTCGATGTAGCGCGCCGTCGGGTACAGAAAGTCGACGCCGAACCGCTGCTTCTGGTTGAAGCAGCGCAGGTTGAGGTTGTCTTCCGCTGGACCGTAGGACCCTTTCAGGCACGTCGGATCCGTCTTTGCTTCCACCTGTCCGCAGGACTTGCAGGAAGGACTCGATGGGTCCGTGGCGCAGGCTGACGTCGCACGAGGGAGATAGAACGGCTGCGAGCCGCTGTAGCCCTGCGCTGCAAGGTAGTACTGCCCGCCCACAGGCGGACCATCGTCGCGAATCGAGCAGTCGTCCTCGTCGGTCAACATCAGGATCGCAACCATCGAATCAGGACGCAGGAAGTCGGCGCGATAGGCGAGCACGAAGTCGTCGACCCCCTCAGGTGCGCGGCAGGTGCGATCGTTGGGAGCGGTCTGCGGAGCGCAAGACACGGCAACCATCTGCAAGTAGGGCTCGGGGTCCACGAGGAAGCGGTACCAGGCTTCGAGGCTCGCCTCGTAGCCGCACCCGTCCTGGCCGGCGCCTTCGATGATCTGAGAGAAGGCGCTCACGATCGCCTCGATCGACGATTCACCCTTGGGCTTGTCAGCGCCGGTCGGATCCCAGTTGAGGAAGCCCTTGCTCTGCCACGTCGCAACGTGCTCATCGGGGTTTGCGAGCTTGCGCGAGATCAGATGGGACATGTCCGCCTGGCGGGGGTTGAACCCGTTGATGTCCTGGGGGCTGCAGGTGTCTGCACCGTGTCCGCCGATCGACGAGGTGATCACGCCGATGTTGATGTCGAAGATCGGGCCGTACTCGCGCCTGGTTCCGATCGGGCAAGGGTCGAGCGGACGGGTCGGCTGCATCTGCGGGGCCGCAGGCAGGCCGGTGTCAGTATCGACGCAAGCCGGGTTGACGAGCCTCTCGATCAGATCCGGAACGGCCTGGGCGAGGATCTGCTGCTTGTCGAGCATGGAGAGCGAGTTGTCGATGGCGAGCAGGAGATCGAGCTTGTCGAGCTTTCCCAGTGCAGCGTCGGGGACGCTCGCCTCCGGAACCGCAGAGTCGGGCGGCTCCACGACCTCGGCGAACAGGTCGTCGTTGGATGACGAGCACCCGATCAAGGGCCAGCAGAGCGTGACCGAAGCGAGCGAGACGAATCGCATGCGTTTCATGGCGGTCCTGGACAGCCGACGCGTGGCGCTGTCCTGATCAGTGTAGCTCGGCGCGGGTCCGCGGGCGAATTGCAGGGCAAGAGGAGGCGAGGTTCAGAGGGAGGGCTTCATGCGCTCGACCAGGGACGCTATGGCTGGGCGGTAACCGTAGTCGCCCGCCTGCGCGTCTGTCGTGTTGCCGGCACAGATAGAGCCGACTGCTGCGCGAGCGCCCATGCCCTTGAGCACGGTCAGGATGCGTGGAGCCGGGTAGCCCTTGGCTCGATACTGAATCTTGCCGTAGGTCCCAGTGTCGCTCTGGCAGAGCGGGTTGTTCAAACCATCGGCTTCGGAGCAGTCGCAGCTCGAGGTGTTGGCTGAGCAGTCCTTGGGCGTCGGAAGCTTGAAGATGCAGGCATACTGCAGGTCGTTTCGACCCTGGATATCCCACTCGTGGCCGTTGCTCTTGTTGGCGTTCGGACCGGCGGATGGGGGCGCGAGCGCTTCGTTGGTGATCGGGTTGGTGCCTGTGCGGGGATCGGTCGATTGGACCATCAGGGGGTCCTTGGGGTCGACGAAGTTGTCGAGGTCGCCTGCGATCGCGTCCCAGGGAAGCTCGTTGGCTGGCTTGTAGCCCTTGGAGAGATCATTGGGGTCCTTGGCGAGGTCCTGCCACGGCACGCCGACGATTCCCGCAAGGAGGATCTGCGTCGGGTCGCGTAGAGCGCTGGTGCAGCTCTTGCCGTCCGCGCTCGGCGCGCTGCAGAACAGCGGGTTGACCCGCCCGTCCGCGAGCGTGCTCTGGGTGAGGCCCTGCACGTAGCGCTGGGTCGGGTACAGGAAGTCGATGCCGAACCTCTGCTTCTGACGGATGCAGCGCAGGTTGAGGGAGTCTTCGATGTCAGAGTAGGCACCCTTCGCGCATTCGGGGTCCGAGTCGTGGTTGCCCTGGGCGCAGCTCTCGCACTGGGGGCTCTTGGGGTCGGTCTTGCAAATCGAAGTCGCCCGGGGCATGTGCCAGGGGTTCTGGCCGGTGTACGCCTGCAGCGCGATGAAGTTCTGGCCGCCGTCGATGAGCGAACAGTCGTCCTCGTCGGTGAGCATCACGATCGCAACGAGCGAGTCCGGGCGGACGAAGTCCTTGCGCTGGGTGAGAACCACACTGTCGATGCCTTCCGGTCCCCTGCACTGCCCGCTCGGGCTCGGCTGGTTGGTGGCGCAGTCGTAGGGCACAATCTTCTGATAGGGCGCCGGATCGACGAGGAACCGGTACCAGGCTTCCAGGGGCGCCTCGAATCCGCAGCCGTCCTGGCCTGCGCCATTGACGATCTCGCTGAAGGACGCGACGAACTTGGGGATGTCCATGTCGCCGGGCGGGGAGGCCTTCTGGGTGGGATCCCAGTACAGGAAGCCCTTGTTCTGGTAGGTCGGCAGGGTCTGGCTCGGATTGCTCGCGCTACGCGAGATCAGGTGCGACATGTCGGCCATTCGCGGATTGTATTGCGAGGTCGGCACGTCGCTGCAGGAGTCGGCGCCATGCCCGCCAAGCGAGGAAGTGATGACGCCGACATGGATGTCAAAGACCGGGTCAAACTCGCGAGTGCTGCCGTTTGGGCACGGGTCGAGGGGCTTGGCAGGTTTTGGAGTGACCGCGTTGCCATTGCCATCCACGCAGGCGGGATTCACCAACCGATCGACCAGATCAGGCACGCCCTGGGCAAGGATCTGCTGCTTGTCGGCCATGGACGCGGAGTTGTCGATCATGAGCAGCAGGTCGATCTTTTCGACCGCCTTGGGCGGAACGACCGTCCCGCCGGAGCCGCCGGCGCCACCGCCGCCCACTGCGCCCGTGCCGCCAGTGCCTCCGGTGCCACCGGTGCCACCTGTGCCTGCGGTACCGCCGGCACCACCGACCTCTGTTGGAGTCGACGTGGCGTCTGACGACGAGCAAGCGCTCAGCAAGGAAAGTCCTGCTGCGGCAATCAGACCAAAACCCAAGGCAAAGCGTCGCGAGTGGTTCATTGCATCTCCCTCCGTTCGATCCATCAGTGCAAGGGGAGTACGAAAACGGCTCAAGGATTTTACCTTGGACGAGCGAAGGATTAAGAGGGCGCGCAGGTCACAGCGAGGGGCGCATGGCTTCCACCAGCGCCTGCGCGGCAGGGCGGTAGCCGTAGATCGACGACGCGGAATCCCCGGTCTCAGCTGCGCAGATCGACCCGACCATGGCGCGGGAGCCAAGCCCCTTGAGCACGCTCAGAATGCGTACCGCAGGATAGGCCTTGGCTCGATACTGAAGCTTTCCATACGACCCGTCGTCGCTCTGGCAAAGCGGGTTGTTCAGGCCGTCAGCTTCCGCGCAGTCGCAGCTCGAGGTGTTTGCACTGCAGTCCCTGGGCGTCGGTAGCTTGAAGATGCAGGCGTATTGAAGGTCGTTCTGCCCTTTGATGTCCCACTCGTGGCCGTTGATGACGTTGGCGGTCGGGCTGGATGCGTTGAAGTCGGCAACGGGCTGTTGGGTGAACGGATTGGTCCCGGACCTGGGGGTGACAGACGGGATCATCAACGGATCCGACGGGTCCTTGTAGTGCTCCAGATCGCCTGCGATCACGTCCCAGGGCAGCTCGATGGCCGGACGATAACCCTTGGAGATGTCGTTCGGATCGCGAGCGAGGTCCTGCCAGGGGACGCCCACAATGGCGCCGAGCAGGATTTGCGAGGGATCGCGCATGGGTGTCGTGCACGCCATCCCATCCGGCGTGGGCGCGGTGCAGAAGAGCGGATTGACCTTGTCCTTGGTGAAGAACGGGTTGGTCAGCGCGTGCACGTAGCGTGCGGTGGGATGGAGGAAATCGATGCCGAAACGCTGCTTCTGGCGGTAGCAGCGCAGGTTGAGCGAGTCCTCGATGTCAGAGTAGTAGAGGCCTTTGGAGCATTCCGGGTCTGAGCTGAAGTCACCTTGCACGCAGGACATGCAGTTGGCGCTCGCCGGATCGGTGGCGCAGGCCGAGGTAGCGCGAGGCAGGTGCCACGGGTTCTGGCCGCTGTAGGCCTGCAGAGCAATGTAGTTCTGCGACGCGTCCTTCACCGAGCAGTCGTCTTCATCGGTGAGCATCACAATCGCCACGAGCGAATCTGGCCGAAGAAAGTCGGCGCGCTGGGTGAGCACGACCGAGTCCACCCCTTGCGGTCCGCGGCATTGACCTGAAGACGGCTCAGGCTGATTGGTCAGGCAATTGTAGGGCACCAGCGTCTGGTAAGGGGCCGGATCCACGAGGAACCGGTACCAGGCCTCGAGGCTCGACTCGAAGCCGCATCCGTCCTGGCCAGCGCCGGTCACGAGCGAGGCGAGTGACGTGCTCAACGCACCGTAGTCCGCTTCGCCGGGAGGTGTGCCGACCTGCGAGGGATCCCAGAACAGGAACCCTTTGCTCTGCCAGGTGGGCACCGTCTGATTCACGGTGGGCCCCCGCGAGATCAGGTGCGACATGTCCTCCATGCGCGGGTTGTACTGCGCGGTCGGGACATTGCTGCACGAGTCAGCACCATGGCCTCCGAGCGACGAAGTGATCACGGCCACGTGCATGTCGAGGACCGGGTTGAACTCCCTGGCAGAGCCCTCTGGGCAGGGGTCGAGCGGCTTTGCGGGCTGGACTACCGGCTTGCCGGTCTGCGAGTCGATGCATTGTGGATTGGCGAGCCGGGTCATGAGGTCTGGCACGGACTGGCCCAGCAGGTCCTGCTTGTCGGCCATGGAAGCCGAGTTGTCGATCATCAGAAGCAGATCGATACGCTGGACTTTCTTGGGGGGAATGACCACATCTGCGCCGCCGTCAGCTCCGCCTTGCCCAGAGTCTCCCCCGATCGGAACGAGCACTTCCCCGCTGGTGGTGCAGGATGACAACGCGAGCAGCAGCAGGGGAACGAGGGCAATGGCGTGCCCTGGTCGAGCGCGCCGATGACACGCTGCCACGGTCTTGTCAGTCGCATTGCGCATGACGCCCTCCCAGAAGCTCTCTCAAGCACTTCATAAGAACATCCCGATTCCGAGCTGGACGCCGGCCCAGGCGCCTTGCAGCGTGATCTCCTGGACGCCCCCGACCTGACCGCCGAGCGGAAGCACGACGTAGCCAGCCTCGCCCTGGACTTCGAGGACCAGGGGACGGATCGGGGTGATGCTCAGGGCGAGCACGCCCAGGGGCCAACCCCAGGGAGCGACGACCGACTTGCCCTCGGCAAGCTGGCTCGAATAGGGCTTGCCCATCATCCTCGCCACTCCGAAGCGCAGGCCGAGCCCAGCGCGCATCGAAAGCACGGACACTTCTCGATGCAGAACGAGCGATCCGCCGAGCGTGGCAGTATCGATGTTGACCTCCCCGATCGTCGCGGCCACGGACCCGTGCTCGATCACAGCGTCAGCACTCCATCCGACGAGCTGGAATGGATCATCGGCGACCCGAAGTCCACCGCCCCACAGGACACCCCCTTGCGAGAGGAAGGACCGTCGGGACACGATGCCGAGCACGCGCAGCGGCTGAGCAGGCGACAGCTTGACAGGGATCTTTCTGCGCACCTGGTCGCGCATGTTCTGCACGACCTCGACCGGCGGACGCGCACCAGCCGGAGCCACCTCGGGCGTGGGATTGGTCGCAAGCTCGGTCCAGCTCGTGTACACGAGCTCTGCGGCTGCCAGCGCGACGAGCCTTGCGCGCGTGGGCTTCGCTGCTTCGCGCACGTCGATCTGACGCTGCAGCGACTTGCCGGTGATGGGGTCATCGACGCGAAGCTCGATCAAGCCTTGCACGCATGCGACGAACACGCGGGTGGTATCAGGAGCTGGCGCCACGCCTTCTGGAACGAGCAGGGCACCGAGCTCGATGGCTGCGATGCGCCGCACGTCGGCAGCTGCGACATCCGCGCATGGGTCGACTGTGAGCTGCACGAGCGGGTGCGTTTCCCCGGCAAGAGCAGATGCGCTGGTGCAAGCGGCCGCAAGCACCAGCGCCACGGCAGCAGCGTGACGCCTCTTCATTCAAGCCCGCCGTACCGTCGCACCGATCGCTCCCGACGTCCACTCGGGTAGAGCTTGAGGTACTCCTCTGCGCGTGCCCGCGCCGTCGTGGCGTCGCCCGCACGCGACCAGGCTTCCACCTCGCGAGCCAGGGCGTCCTCTGCCATCGCCCCCTTGCGCGCCTGCGCAAACGCGTCAGCTGCCTCCCTGGGGCGCCCCAGCTCGTCGAGAAGCACCCGTCCGAGGGTGAACGCTGCCAGAGGTGCGCGGGGATCCCCTGGGTGGCTGGCGAGAAGCCTGCGGAGAGGGCCTACGGCCTGCGCTGAGTGCTTGCTCATGCGCGCCACGTCTGCGGCGGCGAGAAGCTCCCCTGCATCGTCGCGCACCTTGTCGATGCCTTCGCGTTGCAGCACTTCCCAAGCCTTGTCGAAGTCGCCTTCCTGATGCAGCGCACGCCACGCAGGGCGGGCAGAGATCGCGGGGGGAGCGGGCGGAGCCGGCGGAGCAGTGGGCGCCGCAGACTCGACGGGTTGCGACGATGCACTGGTTGCAGGCAGCTGAGCGCGCTGCCTGGGAAAGAGCCCTTCCTCCCCTGCCCCGAGCTCCACCGCTTCGTCGTCCCAAGAAACGCGCACGCGTCCACGCTGCACCGACACCTTCGCGGAATCCTGGGCCAGGCGCTCCACGGTGAAGCTGGTGCCCAGCACCTCCACGGCAACACGTCCGGCTTCCACGCGGAACACGCGGCCGGAGTTCGGAGTGACATCGAACTTCGCGGCGCCGCTGACCACTTCGACCACCACGCGCGTAGCTGAGGTCTGAGCCGTGCGCACGAGCGAGTTGCGATCGACCGGCGTGACGACCGATCCATCGGCAAGCTTGAGGACCGCTGGCGCATCGGTCTGCAGCGGGGCGCTTGCGACGTTGGGTGCTGCGCCTGGCAGCATGTAACGGCGTACGCCGAAGCCGACCACGAGGAGCACGACGAGCGAGGCGACCACGAGGCTCGCACCGCGAACCGTGTCCCGGCGTCGCTTCCGGCGCATCATCTGGCGACCGACCACCTGGGCGCGCTCGTCGGTCCAGGCGACGTCGACCTGCGCCCTGGCGGTTTCGATCTTTCGCATGAGGTCAGCGCTCATGGCTGAAAGCTCCATCAATGGTTTCCTGCGCCGCGGCGATTCGACGCTTTGCCGTAGCCAGCGAGCATCCTGCCAGCTCAGCGACTTCTTCCAGCTTCTCGCCTTCGATGTATCGCAACGTCCAAGCAATGCGGTTGTCGACCGGCATGGTGTCGAGCAGCGCGTACAAGCGCGCGAGCACGGCGCGATCCTCGGCCGTGGCCCCTGTGGATGCGATCTGCTCGTACTCCGGAGCCTCGCCCAGACCGAACACGCGCCCGATCTTGCGAAGCCTGAGCTTTCGACGTGCCACCCGCACCGTGACCGTCGCAAGCCATGCCTTGAGCGCCTCGGTCTCCCGAAGCTGCCCGAGCCCTTTGTGGGCGCGCAGGAACACGTCCTGCACCACGTCGTCCACGTCGTCGTCGCGCCCGAGCAGCCGCTTGGCAATCGCGGCGACGTAGCGTGAATAGAGACGGAACGCATGGTCCAGCGTGAGCGGCTGCTGGGTCTGGAGCTCCTCGACGGGAGCGATGACTCGCAGGGGTGCTCGATGGGGTTGCATGGGTTCCACTGGATCAGTGCCTGCCTGGTCGGAAATCGGCTCAGACAACCGTATCACGGGCCTGAGGCTTGCGGGATTGCTCGGTATTTCTCCTTGCGGGTCGACACCGGGACGCTCTCGCACCAGGATTGCGGGCCATGACCGACACAATGCAATGCGTGGAAATCACCTCCCCAGGGGCGCCGGAAGTCCTGCAAGTCGGCTCGCGGCCAAGACCGCAGCCGGCGCCGGGCGAAGTGCTGGTCGAGGTGTATGCTGCCGGGATCAATCGCCCGGATGTTCTGCAACGAAAGGGCGCCTACCCAGCTCCGCCGGGCGCTTCCGACATTCCTGGCCTGGAGATCGCAGGCACGATTGCGTCGATCGGAGAAGGCGTGACCGAATGGCGCACCGGCGATCGGGTTTGTTCGCTGGTGCCTGGCGGAGGATACGCCGAGTACTGCACGGCGCACGCCTCCAACTGCCTCCCGGTTCCCCGTGACTTCTCGTGGATCATGGCTGCAGACTTGCCGGAGACGTTCTTCACGGTCTGGAGCAATGTGTTCGATCGAGCCAGGCTGTTGCCCGGTGAAACATTCCTGGTACAGGGCGGAAGCAGTGGAATCGGCACCACCGCGATCCAGATGGCAAAGGCGTTCGGGCACCGGGTGTTTGCCACAGCGGGCTCCAAGGACAAGTGCGCGGCGTGCGAACGGCTGGGCGCCGAGCGAGCGATCCACTACCGCGAAGAAGACTTCGTCGAGGTGGTGAAAGCGGAGACCCAAGGGCGCGGAGTGGACGTGATCCTCGACATGGTCGCTGGCGACTACCTGCCGCGAGAGGTGCAGGCGCTTGCGGAGGACGGACGCATCGTGCTGATCGCATTTCTGGGCGGAGCCAAGGCGACGTTGGACTTCGGAGCGGTGATGAGACGACGGCTCACGATCACCGGGTCGACGCTGCGCGCGCGAGACGTGGGATTCAAGGCATCGATTGCGCGGTCGTTGCGCGAGAGGGTCTGGCCGCTGCTGGAGCAGGGCAAGATCGCTCCGGTGATCCATGCGACGTTCCCGCTGGCCGAGGCGGCAAAGGCGCATGCGCTGATGGAGACCGGCTCGCACATCGGCAAGATCGTGTTGACGGTGCGATAGGGCTGCTACGGCTGAGCGCCCACGCGCACTGGATTTGCCGAGCTCTTGTTGGACCCGTGGCCGAGCTGGGAGCCTGAGCCCTCACCCCAGCACCACGCAGCGCCTTCGTCGTCGATCGCGCAGCTATGCGCAAAGCCCGCTGCCACGTGCTTCCACTTCCTGTCTGCGCCGATGCGGACAGGTGCGAGGCGATCGACCTGGGAGCCGTCACCGATCTCGCCCCGCTGCCCTTCGCCCCAGCACCACACAGAGCCGTCGGCCCGTGCGCCACACGTGTGACGCAGACCTGTGCTGACCACGGTCCAGTCGCTACCCTGAATCTGCACCGGGTTCATGCGAACGGTGCGCGAACCATCGCCGAGCTGCCCCCGCTGATTGTCGCCCCAGCACCAGAGATCGCCTTTGCCGCGCAGGCCACAGGTGTGCGCCTCTCCGGCGGCGACGAGCGTCCAATCCTTGTCCGTGCCGCACGCTCCGGGAGCTCGCATCACATTCGGCGTGCCGAAGCCTGCCTGCCCTGTGAGGTTGCGCCCCCAGCACCACAAGGTGTTGTCGCTCTTGATGGAGCAGACATGGCCGCGACCCACTGCAACCTGCTTGAAGTCGCCAGCGACCTCGATGTGCGTCGGGCTTGGCAGATCTTCGCGCGTTTCGCCTGGAATGAGTCCGGCCAGGTTGTCTCCCCAGCACCAGATGCCGCCGGTCTTGCGCACCGCGCAGGTCCGTCCCTGTTGCGCAGAAACCTGCAGCCAGTCCGAATCGCTGCCCACGCGAAGCGGCGTCACCCGCGACTGCACCCGCGTGCCATCCCCGACCTCACCGGCTGCGTTGCCGCCCCAGCACCACAGCTGGCCGTCCGTTCGCACGCCACAGGAATGTGCTCCACCGGCCGAGATCTGCGCCCAAGGAGCGTCGCCCCACACGCGCACGGGCGTGGTTCGGATCTCGGGCGTGTTCTCCCCCAGCTCGCCGCGCATGCCGCTGCCCCAACACCATGCCGAACGATCGGCGCGAATAGCACAGCTGTGGCTCTGTCCGCCGGAGATCTGGACATAGGCATCGGGCGGGGTCGATCGCTTGCAGCTGCACAGTGCGATCAAGGCCAGGAGAAGGTAGCGGGATTGCACGACCGGGACATTGGCATGCGCGTGTTGGGCGGGCAATGGAGCAAAGGGGGGCACCTACAGCACCGCGCTCCTCACCACCTCGCGCATTGTCACCAGCTCCGGATGGTCGCGCCTCAGCTGCTCCCGAAGCTCCTTGAGCTTGTCCTTGGGCTGCAGGCCGCCTTCCACGCGATCGATGTAGAGCACGCCTTCGAGGTGATCGATCTCGTGCTGGAAGATGCGCGCATCGAAGCCTGTAGCCTCCACGCGCACCGGCTTCGCGCCAGCAACACCGTGCTCCACGACCACGCTCCGGTTGCGACGCACCATTCCGCAGACCTCGGCCACGGAAAGGCACCCCTCGTAGTCGAGCGTCACCTCGTCGCTGCGCTCCACGATGCGCGGGTTGAGATAGAACACGATTCGAGGGTCGGCCACGCCGCCCGGCGTCGACGGCCGCGCACCATGCATCACGAGGATCGCGCGCACGCCGAGGCCCACTTGGGGTGCAGCAATGCCCACGCCCTTGGTTGCGGCGAGCGAAGCACGCATGCGCCGTTCGAGCACGGTCACGTCATCGGCCGGAGCCAGCGGACGAGCGAGACTCCTGAGGACGCCCCGCGAACCAGCGGTGCGTTGGACCACAGGAAGCGCATCGCCAGGCGACGCGAGGAGCTTCAGATCCTCAGCGAGAAGACCGGGCGGAAGCGCTGGCGCAGAAGGCTGGGTGGGGGTCGGCATGGGGCTGGGGACAGGGTTTGCCGCCGGGCAGGGCGCAGCGCCTGCGCACCCGAGCGTTGGGAAGGCTGCACACGCGGAGGCGCACGCGAGCCAGCCGAGAAGTGCGCGACGGGCGTGGAACGAATCGGTCGGGTTCACGGGCTGACAGTGTAGCCAGCCACCAGAGGAATGCCATGGGGGACGCTGGCGAAGCAGGCTAGTGGATGCCGCCGATCAACCAGGCATGTCCAGGCATCAGCACCTGCTCTGGGCTGCCGCCCCCTTGCTTGGCAGGTCCGGTCCCCTTGTCGGCCACAGGCAGCTCAAAGCCGTGGTCCCCGAAAATGAAGAGGAGCGTGCGTGCCTGAAGTCCCCTGGCAAACTTCGCAATCGGCCCCAGGGCAGCGCGGGCAAGCTCCTCGATGCGCTCCGGCTCACGCGGCCCTGCCTCGCAGAGCATGGACTGCACGACGTCGAGCTTGTGGATTTCCCGGCCGCCCGCTCGCAGCCTTCGAATCGTCGAAGCAGCCTTGCCCCGCGGCACGATCAGGTCGTGGTCTGCGTCCGCGTCCAGGGGCTCGGACAGTCCCTGAGGTCCACGAGCGAGCAGCTCGACCTGGACCGAGGTCACGGTCGGAAGGGCGGCCCACAAGAGCACCTGCTCGGTGCACACTGCGTCAGGGGTGAGCTCTTCGCGCAGCAGCTGCTGGACCCGTGCGCCGACGTCGAAGCGCATGGCGTCGACGAGCAGCAGCACGACGTTGCGCGCGCCGTGCAGCCGTGCGGCTCGGGCGGCGATCTGAGGCACGTCAAAGACCATGGGCGGGCGGCGTCGCGTGACCTTGGCCGCGGCAAACGCTTCGCGATAGCTTTTCTCGAAGCTCTTGGCGAACCGCTGCAACGCCTGACGGGCGCGAAGCTCTGCCTCTCCCCGGGACACGGCCTGGGACAACGGCACGTAGCGGTCGATGAAGAGCTTCTCCACGATCGCAAGCGGCTTTGGGCCCTGCGCTTCGTCGAGCTCGCGCATGAAGATTCTCCAGCGCAGCGGAGAGCCTTCGTCGCCGACCGTCGCTTCGTCGTGAGGCGTGGACGAATCACCTTCGGCCACCGGAGGCCGCTCGGAGCCCGATTCAACGGGTAGAGGCGCGGGCGTGGCTGGCTCGCGTCTCGCGACCCTCAACAGGTCCTTCAGCGGTGCTGGAGGTCCGTACGCCAGCAAGGCGTCATCGGTCGAGGAGAGCCACAACGCGAACGGCCGATCCCGGCAAGCGCCAGCGAGCATCCGCACCGTTGCGCTGTCGTCCGGATCGAGCGCGCCAGTGGAGGTGACGAGCCCGGCAAGGGATCCGAGGGCGAGGGCGATGCCCTTGACTCGAGCTGACCGGGCGCGAAAGAGCTGATCGTTGAGCAGGTCCTCCAGGGAGCTCGAGGCTGCAGTACCCGAAGCGGGCGCGCCTCGTCGGCTGAGCGCCTGCTCGATCTCTTCTTCGATGATCTTGTCGAGCAGGCCGCAAGCGCCGGGACCGAACGCGTCGGTGGTCACCAGCAACCAGCCAGCCGCCTCGACGGCGCTTCGGAGTCGTACGCGGGCGTCGGCGTCGATGAATCGCACCTCCCCCCGCGATTCGAGGGCGAGCGAGTCCGGGCCTTCTACCAACGTCATGGCCCGGCACGCTGGCATGGCGCACGAATCTGGGCCACTTTTCTGCAGTCCAGGCAGATCGTGGGAGACGGCCGTCGCAAGGAAGGATAGCTTCGCAGCATGCGCCTCGCTCGGTTTGCGTGCGCCGCCGGCTTGGTTCTGCTCGCAGCGGCGGCTTGTCCCGGATGCCACAGATCCGAGGCGTACATGGTGTACGTCGACGCCTCGACTGCCGCGCCCCCATCCAAGCCGGGACCGATCGGCGACCGGCTCCAGGTCGATGAAACCCTGTCGATCCAGGGGCTGGCAGGTCCGGTCGACGTGGTTCGCGACGGATTCGGGATGGCGCACATCTACGCGACCTCTGCGCAAGACGCGATGCGAGCCGAGGGATTCGTCATGGCTCGCGACCGCGGCCTGCAGATGGAGCTGCTGCGCCGAATGGCCGAAGGACGCATGGCCGAGGTGCTAGCGCACGCGGACAAGAGCTACATCGATAACGACATCGTGATGCGGACGGTAGGGCTGCATCGGCAGGCGCGAGAGCAGTACGCCGCAATGGCGCCTGCGAGCGAAGCGCGGCTTGTGCTCGACGCATTTGCCGACGGCGTCTCCCAGTTCAATGCTGCACTGCAAGCTGGCACGGAGCCGCTGCCCGCGGCTTGGCGGAACGCGCTGACCGACTGGTTCACTCCCTGGGATGGAGCGGACTGCCTGGCTGTGCTTCGGCTTCGGGCGTTCGCGGCCTCCTATCACATCGACGAAGAGGGCAAGCTGTCCGTGCTGCTCAACGCGGCGCACAACACGTTCAACAAGGTTTCGCCCGATGCGACCCTGGCACGTCGAGCGGGAATCCTGCCGGACCTGATTCGATTCGCGCCCGCAACCAGCGCCACGATCTTTGATGCGTTCCCGCCAGCGGGCAGCTCCGGCTCTGCGCAGGACTGGCACGGATCCGCCGGAGCCTCTACAGCGGCGCTTGCACCGCTCGGCAAGACCTTGGACGCGCTGCGTGCGATCCGCGAGCCGGTCGGAGGCACGGTCGGTGCCGGCTCGAATGCCTGGGCCGTCAGCGCGTCGAGAAGCCTGACCGGCCACGCCATGCTCGCGGCCGACCCACATCTGTCGCTCACCTCGCCTGCTGCGCTCTGGCTCGTGCACATCGACGTCGCACCGACCGCCGGCTCGAATGCGGAGCCGATGAAGGTCGCTGGCGCTGCGTTGCCCGGCGTTCCGGGAGTGCTGGTTGGATTCAATGCCCGGGTTGCGTGGGCTCCCGCGGCGTCGTGGAACGACGAAGCGGACGCGTACGCCGAGTCCTTCTCGGAGGACGGGGAGACGGTCCGATTCAACGGAAACGACGTTCCGCTGCAACACGTCCAGGAGTCGATCGCGATCGAGGGAGCTGCCCCGCTCGACTACGACGTCCGGCTCGTGCCGCATCACGGCCCGGTGCTTCCGGTGATCGCAGGCCACACGGTCGTGAAACCTGATCCTTCGCTCGGGGGAATCACGGTGCGATGGACTGGCCAGGGGGCGCAAGGGGACATCGAGGGGCTGATCGCATTGATGCAGGCGCCGAGCGTTGCGGCTGCGCGCGCTGCGATCGACAAGTGGAGCGTGGGCACGCAGGCGTTCGTGCTTGCCGACTCGGACGGCGAGATCGCATCGGTATCCCAGGCGATGCCGGCGCGCGATCGGCGGTCGTTCCTTTGGAACGCGAAGCAGATGACAGGGCAGCTTCCGTGCCTGGTGCTGCCCGGACAGGGCGGAGTGGAGTGGACCGGCAAGCTTTCGGCGAGTTCGCTGCCTTCCATGACGAAGCCGCACCGCGGATGGGTGGCGGCAGCGAATGCCGACCCGGTCGGGCTCACGCTGGACGGAGATCCTTCGAACGACGTCCTGCCGGACGGCACGCCATTGTACCTGTCGTGCACGTACGACATCGGGTTCCGGCAAGCGCGGATCGCGGAGCGAATCGAGGGGATTGCCGCGCTGGATGCAGAGGACATGCTCGCGATCCAGAGCGACGCCCGCTCGGCCTTGGGAGCGCGGATCACGCGCCACTTGCGTGCAGCGATCGACCGCGCGTTGGCGGAAGCACAGACCCCTGGGACGTACCCTGGTCTCACGAAGGTGGCGAGCTCCTCCCGGTTTGCGGCTGCGGGGATGGAATCGGTCGCAGCGGTGCTGGACGACTGGAAGGTGTTGGAGTTCAGCACGGCAACGGGGACGAACTCGTACGGGGTACCTGCGGAGCCGGGAGAGGGGGCGCGCGCATCCAGGGGCACGCTGCTGTTCAACACGTGGTTGGTGCGGTTGACGCAGCTCGCGTTGGGCGACGAGACCTTGAAGCTCGGGTTGGATCGCGGGCTGCCGGGCGATCTCGGGTTTCGTGCGCTTGTGCACCTGCTCGAGAGCGATCCGACGACTCTGCCGAGCTACGACGCAGAGGCGCGTGACAGCATCTTGTGGGACGATCTTGGCACAGAGGAGCTCGAGGGGCGCGACGAGCGGATGATCACGGCGATGCTCGACGCGATCGACTGGCTCACCGCGAAGATGGGTGACAACCGGGATGACTGGCGTTGGGGGATTCTGCACACGGTGCGTCTGGAGCCGATCGTGGATGGGCTGGAGATCGGCTCCATTCCGCCTGCAGGAGACAAGACGTTTCCGCGTGGGTACCCGAGGCACGGGGACCTGTTCGGGATCGATGCGTCGTCGTACAACTGGGCGCCTGCGAGCCTGCAGGACCTTTCGTTCACGTACCGCAACGGGCCGGCGATGCGCATGGTCGTGCGGCTGGAGGCTGGAGGACCTCGGGCGTTTGCTTCGATTGCGGGTGAGGCATCGATGGACGCGACAACCGAGGAAGTCGAGTATTGGCGGAACAACGGCTCGCACGAGATCTGGTTCACGCTCGACGAGGTGGTAGCAGGGGCGAAGTACCGGACTGTGATGCGCAAGCCGTAGGGAACCGCGAGCGTTGTGGAGGCGCGAGCGTGAGCGAGCGGGTGGGCAGAGCGCGTGGCGAGCCCTCGCTGACGGTCGCGGCTCCGGGGCATTGATGATCGACTGCGTGGATTGACGCGGCGGACGCCGGTGCTACTTTGGGAGGGCTTCAACTGCGGAGCGCGCCAGGCGGGACATATTGGATCCCGAACAGGCTTTACCAGGGGTGTCTGCCTCATCGTGGTGAGCCAGGCCCGGAACATCTTCACCGGGAGGCCAGAAGCGATGAAACTGGTGCCCCACCTAGCTGCTTGGCTAGGGGTTCAGCGTTTCCGCCAGCGGCTCGGCGGTTGAGGTTTGGGGCGGACCTGCGCGTGAGCGTCGGCCCGCCCTCTTTTATTTGCCCGGGTATCAAGGGCTCTTCGCGCGGGGGCACTAACCCGTTGCCTTCGGCGGCTACGCTCGTTACCGTCGCCCTTGACCCCATGTCTGCCGAAAACATCTACAAGCGATCCGCGCGGTCGTTGACAGCCAGGGTGGCGCGCGCGTTCCGTCACGTGCCTGCCTGGGCAGCCCTCGTGCTGGTCCCAGGCATCGCCCTGGCAGCCACCATCAAGGGCCAGGTCACTGGCCACGACCGTCTCATCAACCCGGTCTGGGCGGAATCCGCCAAGCCCGGCAACCACAGGTTCACCTGGCGTGAGCCATCGCCCACCGTACGTGCGGAGTTTCGTCAGCTCTTCGGGTTGTCTCCCAAGGAGCTTTGCATCGCGGCGATCTCGAACGAGGACGTCAAGCCCCCGGCGGTGCCGATTCTGATCACGATCGGCGGAGGCCGCACCACGCCGGTGACGATCGTGGTGACGCCAGGGACGCGCCTGCGGTTCCGCAACAACGACCCGTTCAAGCACAACCTCTACGCGGTCGGAGAAGCCTCGCTGCAGCCGTCGGTGATGGCGATCGCGGCGGAGCGCGACTGGACCGCGCCTGGACCTGGAACGTACGAGCTTCGCGATGAGCTGGCGCCGAGCCTGCGATCGTGGGTCGTGGTCAAGCCGAAGGTAGCTGCGATTGGCTACCCTGGGCGTGACGGGGCGTTTGTGCTCAACGGGCTCGCAGCGGGCGACTATCAGCTGCAGCCGTTCTTCGCGGGCAAGCCGATGGGAACGCCGCGCACGGTGCAAGTTGGCAAAGGCGACCTCGACATCACCAAGCAGCCGATTCCAGTGGCGGACACGGACGGCGGGACGCCGAGCAAGTAGGGACTGAGGATGCTGCTCTCACGCTTCTGGTATGTGATTCTCTCGCTGGCGCTCGCCGCTGCGATTGCCGCCGTCTTCCTGTCGACCGCGGTCTACAACGCAGCGAGCCGGCATGCGATGAACCAGGCTCTCGCGGCGGACACGCAGGTCGTCAACTGGTACCTGAACGACGATGCGAGGCGCAGGTCGAGTCTGCTGCTCGGCGTGTGCCTGGACGACACCATTCGCAAGCAGCTGTCCAAGGCGAGCAACTCGATGGACGCGTTGCCGAAGGACGCGCCCCAGGAGACGCGCACCGCGCTCAAGAAGCTCGCGGACGGGATGCCGGCGGACAACAGGTTCGACTCGCTCTTCGCGGTTGACCAGTACGGTCGCGTGGTCGGGCAGGTCGGGTTCGACCAGGCGTCGGGGATCGCGAACTTCGAGCTCGGTGGCTATCCGGTCGTGGCAGATGCCTTGCACGGCTGGGTGCGCGACGACACGTGGGTGCTCGACGGCCGCATCTACATGGTGGTGGCGCGTCCGGTCGAGGTCGACACCGCGCAAATGCCAGCCGGCGCAGTTGTCGGCGTGCGCGTGGTCGACACGGAGTACGTGCGTCAGCTTTCCAAGCGCACGGGTGCAGCGGTCGGCTTCTACGCCGAAGGCACGGTCAAGTCCAAGGCCGCCCCGGAAGGGTTCGATCCGAGCCAGCTCGACACGGTAGTCAGCGACATCGGCAACCTGGCCCAGGACAAGGAGTACCAGGAGAAGGGCAAGAGCAAGCCCAAGATCCTGATGGGAGACGTCGGCGTGATCTACTCGAAGATCGCGGGCGAAGCCTGGGATCTCGGGGCAGGATACGTGGTGGGACGGGCCGCGGCGGTGGCAGCTTCACCCATGGCGTTCATCCAGCTGTCCGACGAGAAGGACAAGAAGTCGGTTCCCTGGCTCATCATCGGCGGCATCTTCTTCCTGTGTGCCGCCCTTGGCATCGTCATGTCGATCTACGAGCACAGCCGCCCGCTGCACACGTTGCGCGTGGAAGCGCAGCGCATGGCCAAGGGCGAAGTCGACATGCTGCAGGTCAGCAAGTTCCGCGGCGTATACCGCAAGATCGCGAGTGACCTGAATGACGGCACGGACAAGGTCGCGGCCAAGGGAGGGGCGCCCAGAAAGGCGGCTGACCTCGAATCGGTGCTCGGACCGATCCCTGCGCAGCCTTCCATGAGCGCGTTCAGCTTCCCGATCGAAGGCGCAGGCGGCGCTCCTGCCCTGGCCGGTGTTCCCGCCGCCCCGTCTTCCCCAGGGGACCGGCCGTCCAAGCCCGGAATCCAACCGCCGGCTCCCCGTGCCGTGGCGATCCCACAGCAGCCGTCCAGGCCAGCGGCTGTGGTCCAGCCCCCGGCTCCGAAGCCCCAGATGCCAGCGCCCAAGCCCCAGATGCCTGCTCCGCGTCAGGAGCCGGCAGCGGCGCCTCCCCCCCCGGCGGACGACGGGGACGAGGACGCAACGGTGGTGCAGCAGGTGCCCCACGAGGTGATGTCGCAGGCGTCTGGGCCACAGCCGGCGGTGCGAGAGTCGGACGAGCTTGCCGAGTGGCACACGGTCTACGAGGACTTCGTCAAGACCAAGAAGCAATGCGGCGAGCCCACAGCCGGGCTGACGTTCGAGAAGTTCCAGCAGACGCTCAAGAAGAACCGCGACCAGCTCGTGTCCAAGACGCAGTGCAAACGCGTCAAGTTCAGCGTGTACGTCAAGGACGGTCGCGCTGCGCTCAAGGCAAGCCCCGTTCGGGGCTAGCGGCGCGAGCGTCGCTGTCCGATAATCCCAGGCAGTCATGAAGATTCTGTACGGAGTCGTGGGCGAGGGCATGGGGCATGCCACGCGCTCGAAGGTCGTCATCGAGCATCTGGTGGAAACCGGTCACCGCGTGAAGATCGTGGCATCGGGCCGCGCGTTCCACTTCCTCAAGAAGTCGTTCGACGACGTGGTGGAGATCCAGGGGCTGACGATGCAGTACCGTGACGGCGCGTTCGATCGCGACTTGTCGGTGCTGCGCAACGTGTTGCTCTCCCCGAAGATCATCCTGGACAACGCGCACGCGTACTTCGAGGAGGTTCGCGGATTCCAGCCGGAGATGGTGGTCAGCGACTTCGACTCGTTCGCCCACCTGTTCGCCAAGCGACACGGCTTGCCGATCGTTTCGATCGACAACCAGCAGATCATCCACCGGTGCAAGCACGACAAGGACATCAAGGAAGGCGTGGCGCTCGACTTCGAGGGGACCAAGGCTTTCGTGAAGGCCAAGCTTCCCGGCTGCGATCAGTACATCATCACCTCGTTCTTCTTCCCCAAGGTGCGCGACAAGTTCGCTCACAACACCACGCTTGTGCCGCCGATCCTCCGCAAGCCGATCCTCGAGGTCAAGCCGACTCGCGGGGACCACGTGCTGGTCTACCAGACCTCGGCTTCGGATCAGCAGCTGCTCCCCACCCTCAAGAAGCTGAGCAAGAGGAGCTTCGTGGTCTACGGGCTGCGTCGCGAAGCGGTCGAGGACAACTGCATCATCAAGGACTTCAGCGAGGAAGGCTTCGTCAAGGATCTGGCGTCGTCACGCGCAGTGGTCACCAACGGAGGGCTGTCGCTCCTGCATGAGGCGATCTACCTCGGCAAGCCGATCTTCAGCGTGCCGGTGCGCCACCAGTTCGAGCAGGAGATGAACGCCCGCTACCTCGAGAAGCTCGGCTATGGCCTGGGTGCGCCGTTCATCCAGGCGGACACGCTCGAGTGGTTCCTGCAGCAGGAGTCTCGCTACGTGAGCGCGCTCGCGCACCACAAGCAGCACGGCAACGACGAGCTGTTCCGCGCCCTCGATCTGCAGATTGAGCGATTCGCCCGAAGGAATCCCGGCAAGAAGAAGAAGAAGATCAAGGCTGAACCGTCGCCCCCGTGATGAGCACGCAGCACGAGTTCGTCCGGTTGCCCGTGCAGCGACGCGTCATTTGCTGTAGAACCGCATCAAGCTGCCGTGGTCGTATCCCCTCCCCTGCCCCCGTCCGATACCGATGTGATCGTCGTCGGAGGTGGTGTCAACGGCACGGGCGTGGCGCGGGACTGCTCGCTGCGCGGCCTGCGCGTGGTGCTCCTGGAGCGCAATGACCTCGGCCACGGCGCCAGCGGCAACTCCAGCGGGATGATCCACGGCGGGCCTCGTTACCTGAGCTCGAACCCTTCGGTCACGCGCATGTCGTGCCTCGACTCGGGGTTCATACAGCGCATCGCTCCGCACCTTCTGTTCCGCATCCCGTTCATCATGCCGATCGATCGGGGCGTGGGCTCAGGCGTCTTCTTCACGCTCGTGGACGCGTTCTTCGGGGCCTACGACAAGTTCCAGGTGCTCAAGCGGGGAAAGCCGCACTCGAGGCTGACGCCCGACGAGACAAGGCAGCTGGAGCCCGGGCTGACGTCCGACATGATCGGGGCGGTGTCGTTCGACGAATGGGGGATCGACGGCTCGCGCCTGTGCGCGGCCAACGCGATCGATGCCAGCGAGCACGGCGCCTCGATTCACGTTCACACCACGGTGGACCAGGTCGTGCGAGAGCCGAAGACTGGACGCGCGTGCGCAGTCCGCTGGACGGACCGATGCACGGGTGCGTCCGGCTCCACCAAGGCCAAGCTGATCGTCAATGCAACCGGCGCCTGGGGTTCCATCACTGCGTCGCTGGCCGGCCTCTCGCCGATGACGGCAGCGATGCGACCAGGCAAGGGCATCCACGTGGTCTTCGATCGACGTCTGTCGAACCATGCGGTAGCGGTGCAGACGATCGACGACCGGCAGGTCTTCACGGAGCCGTGGGAAAACGTCAGCGTGCTCGGTACCACGGACACCGACTACTACGGCGACCTCGACGACGTGCACGCGACGAGCGACGAAGTGCGCTACCTGGTGCAGGCCATGGCGCACGTGATGCCCTCGATTCGATCCGCCAGAATCATCGGCACCTTCGCGGGCGTGCGTCCCACGCTCTACAAGTACGGCCCGATCCCGGATGCGCTCTCCCGCGAGCACGAGATCGTGGACCACGCTGCGCACGGGGCGGACGGGCTGTATTCGATGATCGGGGGCAAGCTGGCAAGCTATCGACTCTTCGCCGAGGAGATGAGCGACGTCGTGGCGCGTCGTCTCGGCATCGACGCTGGGTGCAGCACGCACACCCATCCGCTTCCGGGCGGCGATCGAACCCTTGATCCGAGCGCATTCGCTGCAGCGCACGACATCGATCCTGTCGCTGCCCGCAGGCTCATCTATCGCCATGGAAGCCGTGCAGAGCGCGTGGGCGAGCTGATGCTGCAGCACCCTGTGCGACGCGCGATGGTGTGCTTGTGCGAGGCGGTCAGCGACGCAGAGATCCGGTACGTGGTGCGAAGCGAGTTCGCGCGATCGGTCGACGACGTGGCGCGTCGCACGCGGCTGGGCGCGGGTCCCTGCGGAGGCATGCGCTGCGCGCTGCGCTGCGGCGCGATCGTGGCCGAGGAGCTTGGGCTCGATCCGCGTCATGGCGTGGACCAGGCCAGGGCGTTTGCGCTGCGGACCGCTCGCTCCAGGGCCGTGGCCCTCGGCCCGCTGCAGGCGAGGCAGGAGGCGCTGGCGATCGCGGCATTTCGCGCGCAGGCGGGGTTGCCCGGGGGTCGAGCATGAGCGACCGGACCGTGGTGGTCGTCGGCGCCGGCGTGGCAGGAACTTCTGCGGCCTGGGCGGCACGACGCAACGGTGCGAAGGTCCACCTCATCTCCGGCGGTGCAGGCGCGTCCGCGCTCATGAGCGGTGCCCTGGACTTCGCTGGATGGCAGGTCGCGCCCCGGAGCGGGCACGAGCCTGCGCTCGATGCGACGGCCTGCGCATTGCTCGACGCGCTTGGGATCTGGCAGGTAGCCGAGCGTCCTGTCCGCGTGGCCACCATGACGGGCAATCTGAGGACTGCGCGAGGCGCCGATCGAGCGTTGCTCGACGTCGCGGCGCTCTCCAACGTCCGCGTGGCAGTACCACGGCTCGCGCGTCCGGCATGGGACGCTGACCTCGTGGCACGCGGATGCTCTGCGGAGCCGTGGGCAAAAGAGCGCGGAGTCCGATTCGAGGCAGTGGACTGCAGCCCGTTGTTCGACGATGCCGATGCAAGGGCATCGGATGCGGATCTCGCGGCGTTGTTCGATGATGCGAGCCGGGTGGAGCGGATCGTCAGGGCACTTCGCGCAGCGTGCGACCGGCACGATGCCGTGCTTCTGGGGCCGTGGCTCGGCTTGCGGACCGATGGCAGCGCGCTGCTGCGCGAGGCAATCGGCAGGCCTGCGGGTGAGACGCTCTCGATGCTGGCCGGAGCCGCGGGCGCGCGCTTCGAAACCGCAGCGGAGCGCGTCTTGCGTGACGCGGAAGTCAAACGCTCCGTCGCACGAGCGACAGCGCTGCGTCGTAGCGATGGGCGCTTCGCATGCGAGCACGACGGCGATGAAGGCCCGTTCGAAGCGGATGCCGTGGTCATGGCGTGTGGCGGGCTGATCGGTGGGGGCATCTGCTTCACGCCTTCAGAGGCAAATGCAGCGGGAGTGATGCCTGAGGCGAGCTCCGAGCCGTTCGCGATGTCTCTGAAGAGCGAAGCTTGCCTGGCTCTGGACGGAAGGTTCGTCGGAAGAACTGGCTCGCTGCACGGACCGAATCTCGAAGACTACGGCTGGCCGTCGATCGCAGAAGCACGCAGCGTGCTCGAGCGCATCGGCGTGCGCCGCGACGGCGTCCGTGCGCTCGATCGAGAGGCCCAAGCGGTACCCGGGCTGTTCGTGGCTGGATCTGCCGCTGCAGATGCGCGCCACACCGTCCTCGACTCGCTCGCTGCGGGAATCGAAGCTGGGCTGGCTGCAGCGAGCTGAGATTGGAGGGCGCTACTTGTCGCGCTGAGGCGTGATCGGCGCGGAGATGACGCCGCGGACGATCTGGTAGCCGATCGAGAGAACCAGATCCTTGCCGCCAATCGGGTTCGCCGGGACGTCGCGCGAGACATCGAAGGGCGTGATGTCCACCAGTCGCCCGCCCCCGTCGCCAGCGTCGTCTGCTTCCGCGCTCGTCGCACTTCCGCCGTCACCCGCATCCGAGGCCGGCTTTCTGGGTGCTGCAGCGTCCGTGCTCTCTGGCGGCAGATGTCCTTCCATGTCGCGCTCGCGCAAGATGGGGAGCGTGGCACCGGAGGACACGACAGAGGGCACGACGACGTCAGGGTGGATGCCTTCTGCCTGGATCGAGCGCCCGCTCGGCGTGTAGTAGAGCATGGTCGTCAGCTTGATCCCTGCTCCTCCGGGAAGCTCGAGAATGTTCTGCACAGAGCCTTTGCCGAACGTGACCGCACCGACGATCACGGCGCGGTGATGGTCCTGGAGCGCACCGGCGACGAGCTCGGCAGCGCTGGCGCTGTACTCGTTGACGAGCACCACGACGGGAGTGCGAGCGAGCGCGCCACCGGAGCTGGCCGAGGCCTCCTCCAGGATCTTGCCGCGATGCCGCGTGGTGTAGATCGTGCCGCGATCGAGGATGTCGTCGGCAATCGCAGTCGCCTGATCCACGAGTCCACCCGGATTGCTGCGCATGTCGAGCACCACACCGGAGAGGTTTCCCTTGCACTGCTCGCGGAGCTTGCCCACTGCGCGCAGGAACTCGTCGTGCGTGCCCTGCTGGAACTGCCTGACGCGCAGATACGCGACGTCGCCGTCCATGCGTCGTCCCACCACGCTGACCATGCGGACCTGCTCGCGAACGAGATCGAACTCGATGGGAGAATCGACGCCAGGGCGTTGGACCGTGATCTTGACGTGGGTTCCAGGGGCACCACGCATGGTGCGCACGATGCGTTCGAGGGGTTGGCCGCGCGTGAACTTGCCTTCGACAGCGATGATCTTGTCGCCGGAGCGGATGCCAGCGCGAGCGGCCGGGGAGCCTTCAATCGGAGCGATGACGGTGATGGTGTCGTGTCGGGTGTCGACCTCGATGCCGACGCCACCGAACGAGCCCTGGGTTTCGCTCTGGAACTCCTTGAAGTCCTCGGGGGGCATGTAGGAGGAGTGAGGGTCGAGCTCAGCGACCATGCCCTTGATGGCGCCCTGCAGGACCTTGGCGCGGTCGACCGGTTCGACGTAGTTGTTTTCGATGAGGACCAGGACGCGGGCGAGCTGGCTGATGGCGGCGTAGGGGCTTTGCTCGCGGGTGACAGCTTGAGAGACGGCGGCGAGGAGCAGGACGGCGCATCCGAATATCAGGAAAATAAGGAATCGAGAAGGGCGCCGCAGGAAAGCACGGCGGATTGCGCTGAAGCTTGGATCGGAGCGATTTTCGGTTCGGACAGCGCGTGGCACCATGGCCCGACATTACGACAATTGGTCAAACTTGCACGGTCCCTTTGATCTTCCCCGCGTTGAGGGATAGGGTTGGGTACCGCTCATGTGGCGGACACAACGACATGTGTGACGGAGGCCACTGTGGGGATCGGTGAGAAGGACAACTCGAAGATTGCGTCGGCTCCCGATGCGACCAAGACCGACAAACGTAAGCAGAGTCTCTACTTCCCGGAGTCGATGCTGCAGGAGATCAAGGAAGAAGCGGCACGGCTGGACCGGTCACTTTCCTGGATCGTCCAGCGCGCTTGGAAGATAGCTCGCCCGGAGCTGCGCAAGCTTCCCAGCGTGAATGATGTGGCGGACGGCGAGAAGGACGACGACGACGTCTGAGGCGTGTCGGCCTGGTTGGGGCCGTATGCATCGCCGGCCCTGGGACCTGCTCGCCCTGGATCGCGGGCCATCGACGCGTCCGGTTGCGAACGTGTTCCGTCAACGCCAGGCCGATCGAGGTGGCATTTGATCGAAGTAGCAACCATCCGCCAATGGCTCCAGGAGATCGGCTGGTCCTGCGAGGAGCAGGACGAGCGAACGTTGCGGATCGTCTGTCCTGATGTCGACAAGCTGCCGTTCTTCGCCCGGCTCACCGAGAACTGGTTGTTGCTCGCGATCGTTCCGGTGATCCCATGCTCGGCTCCGCGTCCACCGGATCTCGCGCGCAGGCTCCTCGCAGTCAACCGCGACATGCGTCTCGCCAAGTTTGCCTACCACGAGAACGGCGACGTCGCGTTGAACGTGGAGCTGCCCACGGAATCGCTCGATGGCTCGGAGCTGCGCGACGCCGTGCAGCGCATGGCGAAGTACGTGGAGCACTACAAGAGCTACTTGAGCGCGTAGCTTTGCGGGTCAGAGCTGCTCGATCACGACGCGGCGATCGGGACGGTAGACGATTGCGCCTTCTTCGCCGAGGCAGCCCCAGCACGTGCTCCAGGTCACGCGGTTCTTCACGTAGCCGTTGAACGCAAGCACAATCGGAGGCGTTTCGCCTTCGAGGATGAAGCTCGATGCGAGCCGGTACCGATCGTCGTTGAGCCTGTGCAACGCCGCCACGAACGACGAGCCCGACGACCCCTTGCCGGTGATGAGCAGGATCTCCTCGCCGAGATCCGGGCTCCACATCAGAGGATTGGTGGTGATGATGCTTCCGCTCTTGCCAGCGTCGCCCTTGGAGAGCACGGCTGTGACGTCCTCCGGATCCCTGAAGAACGAGATGCGTCCGAGGGACGCCAGCTGCGGCACGCTCTGGATCATGGCGTTGACCTGATCGAGATCGAGCTGCACGCGCCGGAAGGTCTGCAGCGGCTTGGGTCGGGTGATCGCCACAGCGCTCGGGTTGCCCTTGCAGCAACGGAAGCCGATGTCCGGACCGTGGGCGCCAGGATCCGCAGGCTCGCGTCGCGCGCACCGGTGCTCGAAGTCCGCAGCGCCTGCGCGACCACCGCGCAAGGCCCCGAGCGCGCGATCCTCCTTGTCACCCGGCTCTACCGTGCTCGAGGTCCACTCTCGCAGGGCAGCACCCAGGCCGAGCACGTCGAATCCGCTGGCACAAACCGTGGGGTTCTTGTCGCACGCCGGGTCCCAGCCGGAGCCTGAAGAGAACATGTCGTTGTCCGGCCCCTTGCAGGCGCGCTCCCACTCGAGCTCGCCGCACAAGCGTTGGCCACGCTGGGCGCACAGGTCCTGGGCCTGCGCGCGGGTCACGTCGGTGCGCGGGGGCTGTGCAGGATCGTTCGGGTACGGAAGCCGGTCGATCTCGAAGGAGCCCAGCTCGAACTTCACCAACGGTGGCTCGAGGGTGGAGTCTCGACCCCGATCGCCGGGCATGCTTCCGGCCAGAAACGAGCCTGCGGGAATCGAGATGTGCTGGCCAGAGGCGGAGGCCTGCTTGGGCGGGCGCTTGGTGGGAGGAGCAGGGGCTTCCTCGCTGGCGGCAGACACGATTGCCGTGGAAGACGGGCGGAGCTGATCGCCGGCATCTTGCGAGCTGCTCCCGGAAGGGCGTTTGCAGCCCAAGGCTGAGCACACCACACAGGCGAGGAGCCATCCGAGAGCAGGAGCGATTCGCACGCACACCCTATGCCCCGGCTAGGGCGTCTCGTCAAAACAAGAGCTATGGTTGGCCCATGAGCGACCCGATGGCATCACAGATCGCTACCCTACTCACGGACAGCGATCTCGAGGAGCTGCAGGAAGTGGTGAAGCGCTGGATCATGGAAGCGCCGACCGAGGCGATGAAGCACCACTACACCCAGTTCGGGGCAAAGCTCATCGAGCTCAAGAGGCAGATCTCCTCGTTGCCGGTGCAGCCCCAACGCGAGGACCTCGAAGTAGCGATCTCGATGATGCTCAAGCTCGCCGCACAGAGGAGATGACACTGCGTGCGCGAACCGCGCAGCGGACTGCCGCGGCTTGATGTCTTGGAATCAGGCGTTGCGACGTCGACGTGACGCGAGGAAGCCGGACAGGGCGAGTGCTGCAAAGGCCCAGGCTCCAGCGCCCGTGTTCGTGGAGCCGCTGGCTGAGCAACCACCTGTGCTGCCGGAGTCGTTGTTGAAGACCGGCGTCGGCAGGCACACGCCCCTGTCAGGGTCGCATTGGTATTGGGGCGCACATACGTTGTTGGATTCGGAACACAATGGCACGCACGAGTACGGCTCGCCCTCGATACACCCCCATCCGTTGGGACAATAGGTGTTCTTCGCATCACACCCTTTGCGCAGGTAGCACAAGCCCTGGGCCGCCACGCACTCAAAGTCTTTCGGACAGGAAGGGTCCTGCTCGCTGCATTCCGGCGCGCAGTACTGGGTTCCCGTATCACCGACGCAGAGTGTTCCGTTGATGCAGTCGTCCTGGCCGTTGCAGTGGACGCCCGGTCCGCCCGGGTTCGTTCCGCCGCCCGAACCACCCTGGTTTCCGCCCGAGCCAGCAGGTCCGCCACCGGACCCCCCGGGGGGGTTGCCACCCGATCCGCCAGTCGGGCTGCCACCTGAGCCCGCCGGGGGACTGCCACCCGAACCAGCAGGCGGGCTACCGCCGGAGCCGCCTCCACCAGAGCCGCCAGAGCCGCCGTACACGGTCCCGTCCTCGTCGGTGTAGGTCTCCCCTGCTGCTGCTACTGCTTGATCGATGATGCCCTTGAACGCATCCGTGCGCGTCCAAATGTTCTCATCCATGTAGCAGTTGGCGCCGCGCGACGTGATGCCGAAGACAGCGTTCGCCGCGGAAAGCGCTGGTCCGCCCGAGTCGCCGGAGCAGATCGACTGTGTGCCCGTGAATTCCTTGGTCACGTAGTAGCTGACCTGGACGTTGTCTCGATAGTAGCGCGTGCCCGACGAGTTCTGGTCGTTCGGGTTGGTGAGTCCGTAGCCGATCGCGCGGAAGATCTCATGGGCTTTGGGGCCGCTGTTCACCCGCACCCTGAGCGGCGTGACGTTGATTGGGTAGGTCAGCTGGACCGCTGCAAAGTCGTTGTTGCAGAGGATGTAGCCCGACGTGTGAAAGATCTTCTTGCCCTGGGACTTCGGGTACTCGGAGGCGAGATCCGGGGCAGGTCCCACGTACACGAACAGATCCCCAGGCGTATAGTCGGAGCTGACGTCCGGATTCTGACAATCGACGCCCTGGCTGATCACCTTGCTCACGCAGTGCCGGGCCGTGATGATGACGTGGGGAGAAATGACCGAAGCAGTGCACGCGCCGTCGATGTACTGCCCTGCAACGTGGACGATCTCCACGACCGCATCGTTGGCGCTGCCGGAATCCTTCACGCCATTGACGATCGGGGAGGAAACACGCTTGATCTGGGTGGTGCTGCTCTGGTGGTCCGAAGACCGGGAGCCGCAGGCAGCCACGACCAGAATTGCGATAGCGGCGACCAAAGGGGAAGCATGCCGGATACGCATGGGCCTACGATAGCTCGAAACTGAACGCATTGCCACGCTGCGGCCGCGTAAGTGCGCGCATTTCCAGCATGTTTGAATACATCTACCCCACATGGATCGTGAAGATGCCTTCACCATCGGCCGCGTGATCGATCGCGCTGACTTGTTCCACGACCTTCGTTCTGCGACCATCGCGCCCCATTCCGCAATCGCAGGGGAAGATCATGCGCAAGGTCAAGATCGTCTGCACGATGGGCCCGTCGACCAAGGGTGTTCCGCGGCTCGTGGAGCTGATGAACGCCGGAATGGACGTGGCCCGGCTGAACTTCTCGCACGGTGACTACGCAGCGCACCGTCAGACCTACGAGGAGATCCGCACTGCTGCAAAGCAGGCTGGCAAGGTCGTGGCCGTGCTCGCTGACCTGTGCGGCCCCAAGATCCGCGTGGGCGAGATGGCCGGTGGAAAGGTCGAGCTGGTCCGAGGTGCGCCGATCGTGCTGACGACGCGATCCATCCAGGGAACAGCCGAAGCCGTATCGCACACCTACACGCCGCTGGCTCGGGACGTGAAGCCAGGCGATCGGATCCTGCTCGACGATGGATTGCTGGAGCTCACGGTCGACAAGGTCGACGGCGACGACGTCAAATGCGTGGTGAAGGTCGGAGGCATTCTCAAGAACAAGAAGGGGATGAACCTGCCCGGGGCGAAGCTGTCGACCGCGGCTCTCACGGAGAAGGACAAGGCTGATCTCAAGTTCGCCAAGGAGCTCGGGGTCGACCTGTTCGCGCTGTCGTTCGTGCGCACGGCCAAGGATCTGCAGGATGCCAAGGCGCTGGCAGGCGACGTGCCGGTGATTGCCAAGATCGAGAAGCCTGAGGCAGTGGAGAATCTGGCGGAGATTCTCGACGCGGCGGACGGGGCGATGGTGGCGCGCGGAGATCTCGGTGTGGAAGCGGGCCACGAGAAGGTGCCGCTGATCCAGAAGAGGATCATCCACGACGTCAAGACGCGGGCCAAGCCGGTGATCATCGCGACGCAGATGCTCGACTCGATGATCAACAACCCGACGCCGACGCGGGCAGAGGTATCAGATGTGGCGAACGCCGTGCTCGACGGCACGGATGCTGTGATGCTGTCCGGAGAGACCTCGGTGGGCGCTTGGCCGGTGGAAGCGGTCAAGACGCTCGCGTCGATCATCCACGAGATGGAGCACAGCTCCTACCTGAAGCAGAGCATGCACCTGAGCCCGCCGGTCAGCGAGAAGACGTTCTCCAACGCGATCGCGGACGCGTCAGCAGAGATCGCTGCCCACCTCGGGCTCGCCGCGCTCGCGGTCTACACCGAGACCGGTCGCTCTGCGGCGCTGATGAGCGCGCACCGTCCAGAAGGAAACATCGTCGCCTTCTCCAGGAACCTGCCTGTGCTCAACCGGCTGGCGCTTCTGTGGGGAGTGCAGCCGATGCACGGCGAATGGGTCAAGGGAGTAGCAGGGGTGGTCGAGCAGGCGGAGCGCAGGATGCTCGAGCAGGGGCTGGTGAAGTCCGGGGACAACATCGCGATCACGTTCGGGATGGTGATCGACAAGGAGCCCTTCACCACGAACATCATCAAGCTCTGGAAGGTGCGCTAGACCTCCCTTTCATTGCAGATTCACTGAGAGAGATCCTTGAGCGCGAAGCCGCCGGGGTAGCCGTAGGAGGTGACCCCGGTGTAGCCGACGCCGACGATCCCGAAGGGTGACGTGCTCGTGAGCGAGTGGGATCCTGCAGCGACCTTGTGGTCTGCGACTGTGTAGGCACCGACCGGGCTGTACTCGTTGGCCGGGATGGGCGTACCGTCGACGATCACGTCATCGGCCGTGGTCCGGATCACCTGGACGTAGTCGAAGGTGTATCCAGAAGGGGTCAGGATGACGTAGCTCTTGAGGAACTGCTCCACCGGGATCGCGGTGATCATGGCCGGGTCGCCAGTTCCTGCGTTGAATGCGTCCTGTCCGGAAACGTATTGGAACGCAGCAAACGGCTGATCGCCCTCGAACATGAAGCTCTGCGTGGTCCAGAACTCGTAGAACTGCCCCTTGTTCAGCGTCTTGGGGAATCCGGTCTGCGGCGGGGTGGTGGTGACCGTAGTGTTGTCGGTCTGGGCCAGGATGCGCCAGAAGAAGTGCTCGGTGCCGCTGCGCAGCGGTGCGTGCGCGCCGACGTACTTCTTCCCCCAGTTGCGCACGGGGATCGATTGCTCTTCCACGTGGTCGCAGTAGGTGGCGCCTGGAGGAACCTGGGCGCATTCGACAGCGCCGAAGACGGCGACTGGTGCGGTCGCTGTGAGATCGGTGCCGGTGATGTCGCTGCCTGGAGCCACGACCTGCAGCGTGTCGTAGCGGTTCATGACGACGGTGGTCGACCCGTTTGCGGCAAGGGCGGGCACGCCGGTTCCCCCCTGCGTGGCGACTGGCACCGTGAAGGTGACGCTGGTGTTGTCCTGCGAGGCGACCACGTTGAAGTAGCTGGGATAGCTGCCCAGCGCGTCCGTGTACGAGCCGATCACGTAGTGGGTCCCGAGGGTGGATTCAGGGATGAGACACGAAGCATCGTTGGTGGCTTGCGGCTGCAGCGGCGAATGCTGGTAGGCGATCACGGGGATGTCGCTGGCAACCCGGAAGGAGCCGCCGACGCGAAGCGCCGAGCCGCTCTCGATCACGTCACCCGCGCCGTTGGGAATCATGAACGTGTGCTGGCCCTGGGGAGGGATCTGCACGTTGCTCTCGATGGCGGTCTCGACTCCACCCGGCGAGCCATAGAAGTTGACGATCGCGGTCAGCGTCGCGCTGGTGTTGCCGACCACGACAGCATCGGGATTCGCCTCGTTGAAGTTGTCCATGTTCAGAGCGAAGAACGAGCAGCCGACCGACGAGGGTGCCTTCTCCGCGACGACGCACAAAGAGACGCAGCCGACGCCGCCGAGGCATTGCTCCTTGGGGCCGCATGTGGCTCCAGGGTCGAAGCCGGTGCCGTCCGCATTGCAGACCTGGGAGGTGCTGAGGTCTGCGCACGCCTTGGAGCCGGGCGTGCAGACCTGCGCGACGCATGCGTCACCCTTGCAGATCTCGCCCGTGGAGCAGGGCTTCGGCGTCCAGGTCATGCAATCGGCGTCGCACGTCTGGATGGTGCCCTGATCGACGCAGGCTCCTTTTGCGCCAGGGGTGCAAGCGCAGGCGATGCATTGGCCGGAGGAGGGTTGGCAGGACGAGCCAGAGGCGCAGGGCTCGTCGACGAACACGCCGTTTTTGCACACCTGGTGGGCGGTGCCGTTGCACTGCTCCTTGCCGGTGGTGCAGCCGGCTTCGACGGAGGAATCGGGGCCGGCATCCGTGCCTGCGCCACCTGAAGTTCCCGAGCTGCCTGCGGAACCTCCATGATTCTCAGAACCGGCATCTTTGCCGGGCGGCGTTGAGGACCATTCCGTGCCGGAGCTGGAGCTGCAGGCGAGGATCGCGATCCACGGCGAGGCGAGGACGACGACCTTCCAGGATTGGCTGCTTCTCATAAGGCTTCCTCCAAGAATCCTCCAGCATATCCATATTGGGGGGAGGCCACAATGGTCGCCGAGGCAGAACACTTATGCGGGGAAGCAGTTTGCGAGCACCAGGGAACACATTGCGACTTGTCGGCGTAGTACGACCCGCTAGAGTCTGTCCTGCTTGCGGCTGGCAATAGAATCGCTGACCGGGGCTGTGGGAGGCATGGCAAGGTGCGTACCGGTGAACCGGGACGTGCATTCGAGGCAGGAACACGAGGGCGTAGGAGGTCTTGCATGACTAGGAATACTTTGCGGGGGCGGGGTAGCGTAGCACTGGGTTGTCTCGGTGCTTTTGCGGTGGTGCTTTCGACGGCCGTATACGGGTGCGGTGGGTCCGAGGGCGAAGTACTCGGGCCGCAGCCGGGAACCGGCGGAAGCGGTGGGACGACCACGGAAGGCGGCGCTGGCACAGGTGGGTCCAAGGTGGACGGCGGCCAGTGCGCGCAGCCGACCGTGCAGTGCAACAACCAGTGCGTGGACGTCCGGTACGATCCGGCCAACTGCGGCAAGTGCGGCACCGCGTGCAAGTCGGGCGAGGTCTGCTCGAACGGGACGTGCGGGCTGACCTGCGCTGGCGGCACGACGAAGTGCGGAGACCAGTGCGTGGTCACGCAGAGCGACGTGAACAACTGCGGCGCGTGCGGCACGAAGTGCGCCGCGGGCGAGTTCTGCTCAGCGGGCAAGTGCGCGGGCAGCTGCGGCGGCGGCACGACCCAGTGCGGAACCAACTGCGTCAACGTGCAGAACGATCCTGCCAACTGCGGCGCGTGCAACGCTGCGTGCCAGGCGGGCGAGGTCTGCTCGGCCGGCAAGTGCGGCATCAACTGCTCGGGCGGCACCACGTTGTGCGGCACCGTGTGCACGAACACCCAGAACGACCCTGCCAATTGCGGCGCGTGCGCCACGGCCTGCAACACGGGCGAAGTCTGCTCCGCGGGCAAGTGCGGGATCGAGTGCATGGGCGGAACCACGCTCTGCAACAACGCGTGCGTGAATGTGCAGACCGACCCGACCAATTGCGGCACATGCGGCACGGCCTGCAACGCGGGCGAAGTCTGCTCGAACGGAACCTGCGGCATCAACTGCTCGGGCGGCACGACCCTGTGCGGCACGGTCTGCACGAACACGCAGACCGATCCTGCCAACTGCGGCACGTGCACGAACGCTTGCGCGTCGGGCGAAGTTTGCTCGGCAGGGACCTGCGGCATCAATTGCTCCGGAGGCACGACCCTGTGCGGAACGATCTGCACGAACACGCAGACTGACCCTGCCAACTGCGGAACGTGCACCACGGCGTGCGCGGCGGGCGAAGTCTGCTCCGCCGGGACCTGCGGGATCAACTGCGCGGGCGGTACGACCAAGTGCGGAACCGCGTGCGTCAACACGCAGATCGACCCGGCCAACTGCGGCACGTGCGCGAACGCATGCCCTGCGGGACAGGTCTGCTCGGCTGGCGTGTGCGGCGTGAGCTGCTCTGGTGGCACGACGCTGTGCGGAGCCAACTGCGTGAACACGCAGATCGACCCGGCCAACTGCGGCACGTGCGGCACGGTATGCCCGGCGGGCCAGGTCTGCTCGGCTGGTGCTTGCGGCGTGGTGTGCGGCGGAGGCACGACCAAGTGCGGGACCAACTGCGTGAACACGCAGAACGATCCTGCGAACTGCGGAACCTGCGGCACTGTGTGCGCCGCTGGGCAGTACTGCAACGCCGGCGTATGCGCCACGATCTCGGGGTGCGCGCCTCTGACCAAGTGCGGCAACAACTGCGTCGACACCAAGAGCGATGCAGCCAACTGCGGCGCGTGCGGAACGGTCTGCGCGGCCGGCGCCAAGTGCGTCAACAGCGTGTGCGTGCAATGCGACTCGACCACGACCGACTGCGACGGCGACGGGTGGAAGGCATCGGACGGCGACTGCTGCGACAAGCCGGGCACGTGCGGCGCTGAGCCCGCGCTGGTCAATCCGGGTGCGATCGAGGTGGTTGGCAACGGCATTGACGACAACTGCAACGGCAAGGCGGACCTGTTCGACACTGCGGACACGGTCGCGTGCGACACCGGGATTGCGTCGAACACGACGGTCGCGGGGGACTACGCCAAGACGATCGGCATCTGCCGCACCACGACGGAGACTCCGCCGCTGGCGCAGAAGACGTGGGGCTTGATCAGCGCCCAGATCCTGCGCGCGGATGGCAGTGCCCTGGGTGACACGCGAGCGATTTCGACGCGCTCCACGTTCGGCTCGATCAATCCGGCGACGACCGAAGGCACGCGCGTGATGGTGATGTCGAGCGGAATCGCGAGCGACGGGACGCAGACGACGCCTGGACCGAACGGAGGGGCTCCGGGCGGAGGCAATGTGACGACCGCCCACAACCCCGCGAGCACGGTAGCAATCAATGCGGGTACCCTGCCCTACAACATCAAGGATTGGTACGCGTTGCCCAACCCGCCGATGAAGGCTGCGAACGCGCTTCCCAATGCGCCCGGCTGCACGGCTGGCAATGCCAACCAGGCAAACGACTCGGTCATGCTGGTGCTGCGCATGCGCGCACCGACCAACGTCAAGGCGTTCTCGTTCAACTCGTTCTTCCTGTCGGCCGAGTACCCGGAGTACGTGTGCTCGACGTACAACGATCAGTTCATCGCGCTTGTGGACACGCCTTCGGGCACGCCTTCCCCGATCCCGAACCCGCCGGACAAGAACCTGATGACCTACACGGCCGGCAACCAGAAGTGGCCGATCGGGATCAACATCGCGCACGGCACCACGCTGTTCTCGGTGTGCGACGCGTTGTCGATGGGCGCCTCCTGCGGCGGCACGCAAGTCACTGCCGGCTCTTGCGGCATGGGGGCTGGGCTGCTGACCGGCACCGGCTTCGAGAAGCCGACCGCTGCCACGTGCCTGATCGGTGGCGGCACCTTCTGGCTCACCACTGCTGGCAACGTCATCCCCGGCCAGATCGTGGAAGTCCGCATCGTGATCTGGGACGTGGGCGACACCGCCTTCGACTCCCTGGCGATCATCGACGGCTTCAAGTGGCTTGCCAACGCCACGCTGCCCGGCACCGGCTGAGCAAGCACCCGAGGAATGCGGGCAGCTATCGGGCTGCCCGCGTCCCCTGCCCTGCGCCCCGCTCTCTCCCCACCCGAAGCCCGAATCCCATGAGAATATCGGCGTCACAGGCCGAGGCGCAGCAGACCGATCATGGCCGCGAGAATGGCGATCGCGATGCCAATCATGATCCATATGTTGGATACGAAGTACGGATAGACCATGAGGGCGACGCCAGCGACCATCTGTGGGAGTCGCTTCTGCTTGCGCCCGTACATGAATGCCACGAAGCCGATGGAGCTCACGACGAACGAGATCAGCAGAGAGGTGGCATCAAAGCTCATGGGTTTGTGTAGCGTGAACCGCGACACGGTCGAGGATATTCCTGAGGCGTGCCGCAGGGTGACAGCGGCGAGCCGAGGTCAGGGATCGCTGTGGCGCTCGCGCAACAGCCGGGGAGACTGCGCGGTGTGCGCGCACCACGACTGCCGTGTTTCTGCCGAGGAGTGCGCGTGGTGGAGCCTTGGCCGCCATCTTGCAAGCCGAGCGCGCATGCATATGGCGCCCTTGACCCTGCTCGCAGCAGCGCTCATCGGGTGCGCAGCCGGGTGCGTGACGTCGACCACGACGGTGGAAACGACCGCCGTGCGTCCGCTCGGGCGCGTTCCGACCGGACCGCCCCGCGAAGCGCCCACAGCCCGCGTGATCGCATGGCAGGAAGGGCTGGATTCGGTCGTCCTGGTGCAGCGCGTGCAAACATGCCCTGGCGCTGACGTCAAAGAGGTCGCGCGCGATGAGGTCTCCCGCAGCAGCATTTCCACTACCGCCATGGTGGCAGCCGCGATTGCCGGCGGCGCTGGACTGATTGAGCTGAGCACCTCGGACGACACGCCGGGAAAAAGCAACGCGCTGCCTGGGTTTCTGCTTCTCGGCACCGGTGGGCTGATACTCGGAGTCGCTGCAGGAATGCAGGGCGAGAGCCGTAGGCACCTGCCAAAAGAGCGCGTCTACCAAGCGGGAACTCCCATCCGCTGCAAGTCCGTTCCATGGGACGATGCGGATGTGATGCTCGGTATCGCGCCGAACGCGGCGACTGCGCACACAGACCCCTTGGGAGAGGCTCGGCTGGAGAGACACGTGCTCAGAGACAAGCCGGTCGTTCACGTGGACGGTCGTCGCGTGGACGATGTCATCGTGGTGTCGGGGCGCGAAGCGGCTGCACGCTTCATGATCAGCCCCCCCGCGTCCGCGACTTCTGCACCGATCACGCCCAAACCAGCGGCGACAGCTCCAGCGGCGTCAGCGAGCGCAGCGCCGCCATCGAGCGCAGCGCCGCCAACGAGGCCGCCGCCGCCATCGAGGCCCCTGCCGCCAACGAGCGCAGCGCCGCCATCGAGGCCCCTGCCGCCATCGAGCGCAGCGCCGCCATCGCGTCCACCAACTCCGCTGCCCGGACCTGTGCCCAGGGGGAACATCGAGGATCTGCCGCCCCCGCCGCCTCCGCCGCCGCCGTAGTACCCTGTGCCCGAAGTGCGTAGGGGGATCCGGCGCAGCGCCCACCGGGGGCCGAATGCGTTCGGGGCAGCGGATCCCGGTGACGGCACGCCAAGGCGTGCCTGCGGTGGGCACGGCATGCCGTGCCAATCGCAGCCACGGCGGATGCCGTGGCGCTACGGCTGCGACTTCGGGCACGCGGGACTAGACGACGCCCTTCCTTCCGGTCGGGCCTCCACGCATCACTTCCGCTTGCGTGTGATCGCTTCGGCGCGTTTGCGCGTGTAGCCGTCGATGTCCGCCTTGTCTTCCTTCACCCACGTTCGGATGTTGGGCAGAACGAACGAGTCCCACGCCTTGCCCAGGCGAAGCACGAGAAAGTCCGCGAACAACCCTTCGAGCATGGTCTCGAGCTCCTCGATCAGGTACATGCGCTCGTAGAACTGCTCGTCCTTTTCCTTCTTGAGCTGGGCAGGAATCTTGGCCGACGAAAGCGACAGGTCGTCGGCCGTCAGCACGAAGCCGTATTCCAGCTCGTTGCGGATCAGACGAATGCGGGCTTTGGTGGGGAGCTTACCCTGGCGCAGCGCTTCGTGGGCTTCCGGATTCGCGCTCGGGGCTTCGCCCTTGAGGCTCGCCTGCTCCCTGTCGCGCACGAGCAGCAGCTGGCTCTCGAACCACAGCTCGCACTGGGTTCCGTCGATGAGCTGCAGCGAGCCCTCGAACAGCTCGCTCTCGAACCAGAGCCACACGAGGAACTCGGAGCCGACGAACCTCATTCCCTCAACGAGATGTGCAAGGTCTTCCATGGCGTTCACTCGACCGCGGCGTGGAAGACCGCAGGCTCCAGCGTCTCGAACCGTTTCATGTCCTTCTCCGAGGTCCCTGCGCGGACAGCGATGGTGTAGGCGCTGTGCGGCAGGAGCTTGAGCGAGAAGGTCTTGTCGAAGAAGTCCTGCATGGTGTCGACGAGCTTGGTGGAACGGCTCCAGAACCGGACCACGCCGGTCTGCAGGTTCCACGACAGATCGATCACCTTCATGGTGGGCAGCAGCTGACGTCGCAGCTTGCGGATGACCATGATCTTGAGCTCTTCGCGCTCCTTGCGTCCGAGCCGCTCGCGCCCCTTCTTCTCCAGGATGGCGCGCTCGGCCTGCGCCATGTTGGCCTTGATCAGCGGCTTGGGGACGGCCCAGCGGTCGATGCGCATGCCGAGGTTCAGGTAGGAGTTGAAGAAGATCTTCTCGCTGTCGAGATCGAGATCGAACGGATCCTGGATCGAGCACCACCCCCAGCGTCGGTCCGACTCGTCGTCCGGAGAGAGCGGCTCAAAGACCCGGTTGCGGATGCGACGCACGAATCCGCTGGCGTAGTTGTCGCCGAGCTCGCCCTGGATGTGGAACTTCGAGTAGGTGATCGAACCTTGGAATGCGCCCACGTTGGTACTCCGCTGTGAGGGAGGGCGTGCTTACCTGGGCGCGGAGGCGCTGGCAAGGGGGCGCCACGGCACCGAGACCGCGGCGCGGATCGCTCACTTCAGGGGAGCCATTCCGGACGCAACGAGCAGCGGCTGGAAGTAGTGCCTGGGCACGTCGAAGTGCCCGAGCCCGCTGTGCTTGAAGAAGAACGGATGCGCATAGTCGCCCGGACCGACCGAGGTCGACGTCGCGTTGTCGTAGAACAGCAGCTGCGAGGAGCCTGCCTGCTGCAACGCGCTGCTGATCTTGCTCTTCTGGGCCACCGAGTTGGAGGCGGTGCCACCGGAGGTTGTCCAGACATTGGCAAAACGACGCGCCGACGCGAACTCACTCAGGTGCCCGTTGATCCAGGACCAGTAGCTGGCCTCACTGCCGTACAGCGAGTCGAACAGCTGGACCTCGTCGATGTCCACCTTGCCCACGTCGAGCACCTTGGCGACGGCCTGGTATCCCCCGGAATGGGACGCGAGGATCACGCGATCGAGGTTGGCGACGTCGAGCTGCGTCCCCAGCTTCGGTGACAGGTAGGCCACGAGCAGCTCGTGCAGCATTGCCTTGAACTCGCCCGAGTTCGCGAGCTTTCCCGGGGCTCCGGTTGCCAGATCAGGCTTGAGCTCCACAGCGACCAGGATCCCGTTGACCTTGGCGGCATCGAACTGATCCACGAGATGGAGCGCCTCTCGATCCTGTCCGCCGTTGATGCAGGGGCCGTTGACAGAGCCCATGGCGACGGTCACGCAGTTCCAGAATCCGTGGAAGTACGCGACCAGCGATGGGTGGTCGGACGGATCGAATCCGTTCGGAATGTGCACAGCGACATCCGGATGGCCGCTCCCCGGGTAGGCCGCGTGGTTGAGCTTGAACGTCATGACCGGCGGGAGAGGCTGGCCCCCACCGCTGCCTGCTGCGCCCGCATCGTTGCCACCGACCTGCACCACCTCGAGGTACTTTCCAGATGCCCAGCCGACCTGCCCTTGGTGGTTGACGTTGTAGAAACCGTTCGATGGCGACGACTGGAGCAACGTGACCTCGTCACCGCCCGCCATCACGTCGAGAACCGCTGCGCTGGTCGACGGGTTCTGACGAAGGTTCAGTGCAGTGGTCGTGCGAAGAATCGTCCCCACCGGATAGTCGGCGGTCACCGCTGTGTCGTACTCATCCAGATCAGCGGGGACGGGCTGTTGACCTGCATCGGCGGAGCAGCCCGCGAGGGTCAGGGAGGCGACGGCGAATGCGAGGACCACGGAGCGGCAGCGACCCAGGATCTCGTGCACGTGGCGCATGCGGCGCTGCGCAGCAAACTCCGCGCCAGGGCATGGGTCCCCCGGGAACTCACGCACGACTGAACGGGCGGGTCCGGCACGAGTCCTGCTTCCCGTTGGAAACGAGCGCAGAATCGCTCGCAAAAGACGAGGATTGCGTCCGAGATTGCGGAGCAGCGCATCGCGTGGCTGCTACCTGTGAGATCCCAGTGGGATCTGGGATGTCCATCTGCAAGGTGACCCGGACGGGTCGGTCGCGTCGTCGCTGACGCGGAGGCGCAGTCAATTGCGTCGTCGCTGACGAGCGATGCGCAAGGCAGCGCAAATGCCCAGAAGCAGGGCAACAAGGCTCGATGCACGGCCCCGGCCCGCGGCGCGACATCCGCAACCGCTGTCTGAGTCGGAGTCCGCTGCTGGGGCAGGCGCTCCTGCGGAGCCTCCACCATCGACCGTTCCACCGTCCGGGCTGGTCCCAGCCTTGCCGCCTGTGCTGGCACCAGCATTGCCACCCGCCGAAGCCCCGCCGCTCCCCGCGGTGCCGGTTCCGCCGCTGCCAGCAACCCCGGTTCCTCCGGTTCCGGCAGAGCCTGTTCCACCACTGCCCGCTACTCCCGTTCCTCCGCTTCCGGCAGCGCCGGCCGCGCCTCCGGCTCCGCCCGACGAAGTCCCGTACTCATAGGCCCCGACGTCGAGTGCGGTTCCCACCATCGATCGCGTTTCCGTGCTCGCAGGGTGCACGTACTGGTTGGTCGGCGTCAGCGACATCGCGTCGGCCATGCCCGGATCGACTCCCTTGTCGATGGCCGGTGATCCGACGAGAAGGCGGTAATCGTAGTTTGCTTTATCGGCGAAAAGCGGATCCACGCCGGAGATGTTGTCCGCAGACAGCGCGCCGGTGTTGGACACTGTGCCGGGTCCTACGAAGAGGTTGTTGTGCGCGGTGAGAATGCCGCCTCCGGCAATGTTGATGAACGTGCCCTTGGTGTAGTCGTTGACGAAGGTGTTGTTGGCAACGAAGACCCGCATGTCGGACTTCAGGTTGCCTTCCTCGCCCCAGGTCAGCAGGATCTGGTTGCCCGGGTTGGGGCCTTTCTGGACGAGGTTTCCCACGATGATGGCGAGACCGCCGTTGGGCAGATCGATTGCATAGCTGTCGTGGCCGGACTCGCCGCTGAACCGGTTGTAGAGGATTTGGTTCTCATCGGCGCGCGACTTGAGCAGATGCCCATCGGTCGCGATGTCGTGAGAGTAGTTGTAGCGGAAGATCAACTTGCCCCCGGCCTGGCCGGTGTACAGGTTGTGCGTGCAGCCCCCGCAATTGCAGCCGTCTCCCCATCCATTCCCCGAGAATTCCGTGTACTCGATGGTGACCGTCCCCTGGCCGCCGAGAATGCCGTTCTGGTTGTCGTGGATGAAGCAGTTGCGAACAGTGAGCCCAGGCGCCTCCACGCGGAGCCCGGCGCCATTGGCCCCGTTGCCGCACGAGATGTTGGCCCCTGTCAGCTCCAGATTCTCGATGGTGATGTTGTCAGCACCGATGACGTAGATGCCCTTGTAGCCTGCTGGATGGTCCGTGCCAGAGAGGTCGATCTTCGGGCGACCTCCCACGCCACGCACCGTGAGCCCCGCCTTCTGGATGTAGCACGAGTCCGTGTAGGTCCCGGGCTGCACCTCGATCACGTCATTGGGGTTTGCGGCGGCGATCGCATCGCAGGGCTTGGTGTACGTCTTGCCTGGACCGACCTCGAGAGTCGCCCCCTGAGCCGCGGCGGACAGGAGCAGAACTGCGCCGGACACCGAGATCATCGCTTCGAGTTTTCGCATCGGGGATTCTCCTGTTGGAACGACGGGCCGCAAGACACCTACATGGTCCGATGTTGCTCGGACCACGGGCGAATGGGAAGAAGTATCACGCGTGGTGGCAGGTCAGCGGCGCCGGCGCCTGGCCAGAAGCGGAATGAGAGCTAGCAGGAGGGCTGCGGCGGGAGCGGGCGAAGTGCCAACCAAGTTGCAGGAGCAGCCGCCGTCGTCAGCCGGGGGAGTGGCGCCTGACCCGGCCGCGGCGTCGGTCCCGCCGTCTGCGGGAGGTGTCGAGCCTGCGGCACCTCCGGTGCCTGCGCCGGCCGTTCCAGTACCGCCAGTCCCGGCGCCAGCGGTCCCTGAGCCGCCCTGGCCAGCACCGCCCTGACCAGCGCCGGCCTGACCCGAGCCACCCTGCCCTGCGCCGCCTGCTCCACCGCCTCCGCTACCTCCAGTGCCGCCGTCGCCTGGGGTGCATCCAGCGATCTGCGCCAACAACCACCAGAACGCTCGAGCTTTGACGTTGCAGTTGAGGGACTCGGAGTGGGCGCAGCTATTGTCTGCGCAGAGCTCATGGCCGCTGTGGGCGGTGCACCACTCGGTCGCCCAATTCCCGCCGTCGTAGGCGCAGCCGTCGGTGGCATTCTTGTCGAGGAAGTACGCCCCATCCGGGTCGTAGCTCTCGATGTCCGCGAAATCGAACAGGACGCGATTGGGTCCCTGCTTGACGAAATCGCGAATCTGGTTGTTCCGCACATTTAAGTTGCCAGATTCCCCGCCACCGTCGAGGTGCCCAGTCATGTAGACGAACTTCACGTCGGGGTACTTGGTCTCGAGACCGGTCATCAAGCCGGTGTACGTGTCGATGTCGGCCTGCGATGCGTTGCTCACCTCGCCGCACCACGACCACACCACGACATTGCGCAGGTGCGGGAAGATGGAGAAGTCGTTATCGCTGTTGCTGAGCATACGCTCGGTGGCAGTGGCCCAGGTGGTGAAGTCCGGGTTGCCGAGATCACTCGCGCCATAGCCTGGGAATGCGTCCCACAGCGACAGCTCGTCGGCGGCCACGGTACTGCCACCTCCATTCTCGTAGTGGGACCGGTCGTCGGCGTGCTTGTAGAGCGCATTCGCGGTGGCGAGCACGTCCATGCCGGTCACGATCTGGCTGCCATGGGACGTGTGCCCATAGCTCAGATGCAGCGTGGACTTGATCTGCGCAACGCAAGCAGGGGTGACCTCGCCGAACTTCGCGAGGGAGGTGTGGTCTGCGACGATCTGAGCGTGGGCGCTGCCCGCGGCACCCAGCATCACCCCAGCAGCGGCAAGCGTTCCGACAACGAGGCACTTCACGCGGATCTTTCTCATAAGCTCTCCTCCTTCAATTAAGGCCCCAGCCGACGGACTGCATCAGGAAGCCGATCTCCCGGATGCAGCCCCGGACACACAGGTTCAGAGTATCGCGAAGGCACAAGGGTCACAAGCGCGCAATCCGCGCCAATTCCCATGGAGCATGTCCTCGAGGCAGGCGCCCAATCGTGACTTAATACTTGTACAGCCCGAGCGCGGAATACCCCGCACACCACAGGCGCCGACTCCCCGTCTGCGCGAGCAATCGCCGGGGCGTGCAGTTGAACCCGAAGCGCCCTTCCGGGTGCCCATCCACGCGCAAAAGCCGCAGAGGTCCGTTGTCCTGCGCCACCAGCAGCGCATCGGCGCCTCCCACGAACTCCATCGCTCGGACGGGCGGACGCGCCTCGCGCTCGAACGCCACGTGGCCATCACCGGTATCGATCACGCCCATGAAGGAGGCCGCGTCCGCAGACACCATGGGCTGGTAGAACCCGAGGAATCTTCCGTCTGCGGACATCTGGATTTCGGGGAACTTCGCCCGCAGCTGGATCTCGTGTCGCGTGATCGGCTTGGGAGGCGAAGCTGCGATGTCGAATCTGAGAAGGGTGACACGCCCCTGCTCGCGGGAGGCGACGCAGCCGACGACGAGCTCGTTGCCAGCCTCGACCACTGCGCAGGCACCATCTCTCTCGCCCGTAATCAGCCGGTCGATGCGGCGCGATACCCGCCACACGGCTTCGAGCTCGCTCCTGCCGCCCCAAAGCACTGCGAGCTTGGGGCCGAGCGCGATGGAAGCGAGGCCATCGGCTTCGACACGGACCGGGTCAAGGTGCGAAGGATTTCCCAGCTCAGCCGAAAGGGAACGGGCGGCCCCGGATTGGGTATCGACGAGACATGCAGCGGACAGGGTGCGAATGGGCGGACGCTTGCTGCCATCCATGCCGAGGAACCATGCTTGCGCGCCATCGGCCGAGACTCCGATGCGGAGATATCCGAGCATCGCGTCAGACTTCAGCCCGCAGGAGCCTGCGTCCATCAACTCCTTCATCGGCCACGACCTCTGCACGCCGCCCCGGATGATCACGAGGGCGCGGTCCGAGGTCGCGATCACGAGCGTGCCGCGCGTTGCGTCCGCATCGATCTCCATCACCTGCTGGGTAACGCCAGGGGTGGGGATGCGGCGGGCGGCAGCCTCAGGGGCTGCGGACGACGAGGGAGCGGGCGGGGTTGCGTGCTTCGGGGCGGGCTCGACGCACGCGCACGCGACGATCATGGCAAAGGCAGGACCCAGACGCGCACGCATGTCCCGGGCGTAGGCGATCCTGGCGTTGCGGTCCAGGGCTGGACGACCCGAGCCGTGCGATGTCCCTGAAGTTCGACCTGGAGTAGCATGTCGGCGCGTGAAGAAGCATCGACGATCGCCGGCCCGCGGGGAGCCGTCCGCACCGGGCGCTGACCCGATGGATACGCTCGTCGATTGGCTGACTCGTGCCGGCACGCGATGCTCTCGGTACGGCGTCCGCCGGGATTCGAGCGGCGATCGCAGCGCTTTTGCCCGCGAGTCGATCCGCTCGGGCGACGTCGTCCTGAGCATTCCGTTCGGCGCGCTGATCGCGTGCCCGCGCGCCCGCAACTCCGACATCGGCAAGAGGATTGCCAGGTCAGGCGTCGATCTTCGGAGCGAGCAATCCTACCTGGCAGCCTTCCTCCTGCAGGAGATGCTCAATCCCAGCTCCTCGTATCGGCCCTATCTCGACACGCTGCCGCTCGCATTCCCTCATGTTCCCCTCTTCTTCGGCGAGGACGAGCTTGCGGAGCTCAAGGGTTCGATGACGAGATTCCTGATCCAGCATCGGCGCGCCTCGCTTGCCGAGGAGTACCGCAACCTCTGCGAAAGCGTCGAAGGTTTCTCGCGCTTCACGCCTCAGCAATTCGTGTGGGCGCGGGTCGCGGTCATCACTCGCACCTTCGGGTTTGCGATGGACGGACGGGACACCGAGGGGTTGGTGCCCCTTGCGGACATGCTGAACCACCACCCGACTCGAGAAACCCGCTGGTCCTACGATGGCAAGCGCAAGTGCTTCAACGTCGTCGCGATGAGAGACTTCGAGCGGGGCGATGCGATCCACGGCCACTACGGCCACAAGTGCAACAGCCGCCTCTTCGTGAACTACGGGTTTGCTCTGGAGGACAACGAGCACAACGAGGCGGAATTCGTGGTTTCGATCGTTCCAAGCGATCCGCTGCGCAGCGCGAAGCTGTCGCTGCTCGGGATTCCGGGCGGCATGCGACGATTTCAGCTGCCGGGGGAATTCAGGGGGAAGGCATTTGACGATCTGCGCAGCTTCCTGCGAATCGCGGGCTCCAGCCAGGAGGAGCTCTCGCGCGTGAGCCCCGAGCTGGCTGCAGGCGCAAAGGTCCCGTTTCTCGGGCCTGCGACCGAGCTACGGGCGCTGGCGCTCCTTTCCGAGGCGCTGACAAGTGCGATCAGCGCGTTTGACACGAGCGCGGCACAAGACGATGCGCGGCTGAACGATCCCGCGTTGCCTGTCAACGTCCGCACCTGCATCATCGTGCGGCGTGGCGAGAAGAGAGTGCTGGAGAAGCTCGCTCAGCTCTGCGGATCGGCCAGGGCGATCATGGCGCTGGCGGCGGAGCAACGGGAATCGGCTGCACGGGAGCATCCTGAGCTGGCGGAGTACCTCCGGCAGGCATTCGCTCCAGAAGATGCAGCAGAGCGCGACGCTCCTCGGCGTCCGTGACTCCTGCCAGCTCGCGGTTGATCTCGGTCACTGCCGCAGCGACCAGAAAGATGAGCGACGCGTGGGCCGGAGCTTTGGAGCGAGGGCGCAACGACGGGTGGGTAGGGTGGATGAACAGAGTGCCATCCGACGCGCGGAATCGAACGGGGCGCCCCCGGCCCACCACTCGAATGCGCTTGACCGGATCGCCGGTGAGGCGCAACCCGCGGACGGCGTCGTGCACGGAGGCGATCAACGCGGGATCGAACTGGCCGTCCGCGAGCTCCGACGCGAAGACATCCGAGAGCTTGTCCACGATCCGGTCGAGCCAGGAGCTCTCGTGTTGGACCGGCTCCGCAAGCACGTCGTGCTTTCGTCCAGCGTCTGATTCGGCAAATCGCAGGACGCCTCGGGCCCGACAGCGAAGCACACGGACCCAACCGCCGCCGTCGTCGAGGAGCACGGGAGCAGGGAGAGCCTGCGCTTCGAGAGACGCGTGGGTTGCGAGGACGACGGGCTGCTCGTGGCGTAGCCGGTCGAGCAGGTCGGCGGAGCTGATCGACGCTCCATTCACGCATGGCGCGGCAAGCGGCGGGGCGTCGAGCCCGAGCAGCGCGAGATTCCAGTACCAGGCATCGAGCTCCGAGGGCTCGAAGCTCGACTTGACCTCGTCGAGCATTTCTTGCAGCGCCCGCAAAGCCACGGTCGAGAGCGCATCGGCTTCGAGCTGCGCGAGCCCATCGTCCGTCTGGTTCTTTGCAGCGTCCGGAGCGTGGCATACGTACAGGTCTCCACTCATCGGTAGCGAGGCTTCGATCCCGGGTGTCGAGCTTCTGATGCAGACGGGGCCAGTCTTGGGCAGAGCTCGGACCGAGCTTCGAACGGTCACTTGCGGCGCGCGCGGCCAGGTCGGTGGCAGCCAAAACACGCCCAGGATGGAGACCGGGGAGCCAGCATCCTTCTGGCACACGGTCGAATCGACGAAACGATGGGGGGGAGGGCGCGATGCGCACCACCATTCGCGTGCGAGGGCCGATGCCAGGGCGCGAACCTTCTCATTGACCCGGGTACGGTCCCGGCTGGTTCTCAATCCATCGAAGTACCGGTTGGGCGCGAGGTCGTCGTTGTTGATCGCAGCGCAGAGCGGCCAGCCTGGGCCATCGGCGATCACGCACAGGGGTCGCTTGCCAACGTGCACATGGATGCCCCGCTGCGAGGACGTTTCTGGCCTGAGCAGACCGATTTCGCCCGTGAAGCCCTGTTCATCCACCCGCAGTACGTGAATGCACTTTGCCCTGGATGCGGAGTCCAGCTCCACGACGCGCAGAGCAGGCGCGTTGCGTCGCAGCTCAGCTTCGCGATCCTGCCTCACCACCTGGTCGTAGTTCTTGAGCGTGGTCGTCTTGCCCATCGCCACGGCTTCTTCCTCGGTCAGGCACAGAACGGCAGCGCGATAGTCGCGGGACGGATAGGGCGGTGGATCGGTGGTGTACAGCCACGGCTCGGTGCGGGCCGCGAGCTCTTCCGCCGAGCGCCATTGCCCGCGGATGTCCCTGAAGACAGGGAGCTGAGTATCGCGCTTGGGCAGCTTGCGACCCCTTGCGATTCCGACACAGACCAGCTTGCGCAGGTGCGCTCGAACGAAGTCCGGAAGCTCGTCGAGCCGTTCCTCGAGCGACCGCAGCAGCCTTCGTGCAGCGCGCGTCACGTCCTCGAGCACGCGCCGGTTCAGCTCCTCGGTTAGCATCGCGTCCACGCTGGCAACGACCCTGGCGGGAATGGGCAGGACAGCTGGGACCGCAACCGGGCGTCCGTCGAGACCATTCAACGTGACTTCGCTCTGCTTGCCTTCCAGGATCTCGAGCTCACCCTTGCACGACCGAACCTCGAGCTCCTCCAACGAGCGTCGAAGCAAGGGGAACTGCGGGGGCGCAACGATGCGGGGCGCCTGGGTCGGATCACCGGAGCGCCGCGCCTGCAGCATGGAGAGCAAGTCGGTCACGTCACGCACGGCGCCGGCAAGCCACGCCAGCAAGGACAGCGCCATCTTGCCCTCGGTCGTCGGCGGAACGTAGGCGATCGGCGAGTCGAATTCCGAAGCAGCCGCAGCCGAGTTCTGCCAGGATTCGTAGCGTATTCGTCCGTAGTACAGCCCCCCCTCACCCGTGCGCAGCTGCTCGAAGGGCACCTCGGTGCAGCGCACGGTAGGCCAATGAAACGACGGATCGCGCAGCTCGTTGCCAAGTCGCAAGCCCAGATCCGCATCGCGCACCGAGGGGCGTTGCACCGCAGCAGCCACAATCGAAAGCGCTGCGGTGCTTCCGAACAGCTTTGCGCAGCTCCCCGCGCCCTGCGCGCGCAGCACCAGCTCGATCGCAAGCAGCGCCCGTCCGCGGAACGCCATCGCAACCACCGAGCTCACGCCGATCGCGGACAGCTCGGTCGGGGTCCGTAGATGGCCGCGATCCAGGAGGTTCACCGTAAGAGCAAGGGGCTCGGGCCAGTCATCCCACACGACATCCGCCACGAGCCGCTGCCGGAACAGAATGCGTACCCGCGTGGGTCCTTCGGATGCGACCCCGGCTGCCACGTTCGATGCGGGCTCGCCAGCGGTCGCGGGGAATTCCGCGAATACGCAAGGCAACGACGGATCGCTCACGCCCTGGACGGCTCTCGGATCCAGCGCTGGACCTTTCATGTCAGCGAGCCACGCCTTCTCCTGTTCAGCGCGCTCGAACTGCTCGCGCACGCGAGATGAACCATCCTCCAGAGCGCTGCCCAACGCTTGCGAGAGCGCGAATCGCAGCGGCTCGTCCGCAACGATCACGGGGCGCCAGCTTCCGGTTGGAAAGCCGGGCGGCGACGCCAGGACAGGGACCCGCGCAGGCGCGGGGTAATGCAGCCGAACGTCTGCGAGCGAAGCGGCGATCGGAACCCCCTGCGAGTCGAGCATCCGAAGCACGGGAAGCCGTGCGATTCGATCACGCAATTGCTGGGTCTCTTCACCTTTGAACGATTGCAGCCCCTCGAGGGTTCGCAGCAGCCAGGTTGCCAGAACGGGATCAGAGTCCTCGGGGCGCTGCGGCAGACCGTCGACGGGAAACCCTTCCAAGGGAGCGCCTTCGAGCGCGGACACCACGGCGCGCGCGAACTGCCATTCGAGCTGCTCGTGGGCGCGGGGCTCGTCTCCCGGGTAGCTGATCCCATCCCACGTCTGGTTGGGAACGATTCTGGCATCGTCGATGGCGAGCAGCACCGGCGCGAGCAAGCTGTCCTGGCTGGACCGGGCAACGACCCGACCCGCGTGCATTCGGATGAGGGTCGGCTGGGGATGAATGACGATGGTCGCGACCGCGGTGCCGAACACGCAACGCATGGAGATCCGCAGCTGTCCTGATGCTGCCTCCAGCGCCCGCTCGATCTCCTCGTCGACCCTGGATTGGCGGAGAGCCACTCTGCGCGGCTCATCCATGCCCACGGGCAGCAGCGCGCGTTCGTAGGGCACGGTCGCGACGCCTGACCCGAAAGCGTTGAGCAGCCACGCGAGCTGGACGCCAGCGCAGGTGACGACGGGCCGTCCATCCGGGGCAACGCCGCGCGCTTTGGCCGGCGCGACGCAAACCGCCTGGGACCGGTCGGTGAACGCTGCGATTTCCTCGACGCTCGCGAACGCTCCGGAGGAGAGGGGCCAGACCTTGGCAGTCCAGAGCCCGGTCATGGAGGCGAGCGTGGGCTCGACCACCCGTTCCTCGATTCCGAGGCGATTGCCACAGCGCACGAGCGTGCCGATGGCGGAGCGCAGGACCAGCCTCAGCGATTCTGCCGCCTTCTCGTCGAGGTTGGGGAGCGTGGGGGCGAGATCGTTCGCCATGCGTACGCCCATCACGATCGCGACCCACATGGCGCCGCTCAGCGCGAAGTCCGGCTCCACCGCGTCGTAATCGAAGCGTGGCCGAACTCGGCCTTCCCACTCGAACGCTGCCTCGAGGGCAAGGGGCACCACGTTCGCGGCAAGGGTAATCGACTGGAATCTGCGACCCTCGAGCATGATGCGGAAGGTCGCACCCTCTCGGGAAGCACCGGGTTCGAGCACAGCGACCTCCCCGCGCAGGCCGCGCCACTCCTCATCAGGCAGATCGAACGCTTCACGCGCGAGAATCTTCGGCGAGGGCTCGATGAGGTTTGCGACGGGCTGCAGGGCGAGGAAGCGTTTGCGACGCTCCCAGGCGGCGCGGGCACGGTCGGCAAGGGGCTGGGCATCGATGAGCTCGGCTCCGGTCAAGAGCCTCTCGATCGTTCGCCCGCGAAGCCAGAGCGTGCCGGCCATCCACGGTACCAGCTCTTCTGCAAGCGCCTCTTTTCCCCGCCAGACGTGCACCTTCGCCGGCCTCGCGTTGGCGAATGGCAGCACCGAAAGCGGACGCCCGGTCGCGTCGCGAAGGAGAGTGAGGGACAACAGCGGAGTGAGATCGAGGACGCTGTGGTTGCGATCCCCGCCGGCGACCACGCACACGATCGCACCGAGCGCGTCCTGCAGCTTCCCATCGTCCGTGCAGAGGATATCCACGCGAGGCTGCGTGCCTGGCTGCCCGCTCACTCGAGCGACAAGCGCCTGGATGGCTCGCAGGAACGCGTCATTGGCAGCGGATTGCAGCTCGCCCAGCATCGCTGCATTCTCGCGAAGCGCGGATCGCGATGCATTGGTCTCCAGGGAAGGCGAATCGACGACCACGCGCACCGGCAGCTCGCATCCGGCAAATGGGTCGGCTGGAAAGGGAGGAGTGGGGCGCCATCGATAGGACACCAGTCGAATCCCGAGCTCGTGCAGCTCGAGCGTGGGGGTGCCTTGATCGTGAGGAAGGATCTCGACCCAGGCACGGCTCGCACCGGCGAGCTCGAAGGGAACGCGAAGCAGCGGAGCCGCGCGCGGCTCTCTTGGGAAGCCTGCCCCTGCGAGCACAAGCGCGTCGCCCAGCAGGTGCGAGGTGGTCGCAAGCGCCTGAAGCTCGCGTGGAATGGAGCCGATTCCCGCATCGAACAGGTTGCGCCATCGGAACCCGCGGCGGAGCTCGAGCTGCATTCCGCGCGCAGGCATCCCCTGCGGCAGAGCCACGTCTTGGGGTTGCGGATTCTCCCCTCGCTCGAGCATGTCCGGGGTCCAGCGCACGCTCACGCAGCGCGTGCCGTCTGCCGAGTGGACCTCCACGAAGACAGGATCCAGGCCCAGCGCAGCGTTGACAGCGAGCGCCAGCAGGCGCGTGCGCCGCGAAACCGGATCAGCGGACGGTGCAAGCAGAGAATCGAACAGCTGCGGAAGCCCCTCCGGAGCAATAGGCTCGCCGTCCCAGCGCAGCACGACCTCGTCGCGTCCATGCGTGGCGTCGATGCGTCGAGCGCCTCCCGCCACCGCGAATCGGACGGCTTCCGATGCATACAGGTGCAGGTCGATCAGCAAGTGATTGCGCAGCTGCTCGACGGCTTTGCGGGCATCCACCCGTATCGAGCCTCGAGTGACGATCCGCCCGCTCACGAGTCCCCCTTGTGCCAGGCGGCCAGGAGGCGATCGTGGGCGCGTGGGTCCATCACGCCCCGCGCGTGCAACAGCAGGAGGCGGGCGAGCAAGATGCCCGCCGTGGACGGATCGAAGGTGGCGCGCGAACGTGCCTCCCGCACGATCGGGTTGTCCGCGTCGAGCCACAGGGTGGTGCGACCGCGCCAGCGTTTCCACCATGGTTTGGGCGCGCGGCAGTCGCAGATCCCAACCCCTTGCCCGTCTGCGGCGAATGCAATCGCGCCCGTGGCGCCCTCGCATCGAGCGATGGTCACGCGCTCCAGGGAGGCGCCCGCCGCGCGCAAGGCCCGGTGGGTTGCATCACAGAAGTCCCGGTCCGAAGGAACGGCTCCCGCGGTGCCGTCCTCCTGCAGCAGCACGAACGCCCCGGAAACGCTCACCATTGCCGCGGGGTGAAGAAGCGCGGCCAGCCCGGAGGTGAGCGCATCCGATTCGCAGCGCACAACCGGGTGCCCCCGCGAGGCGAAAGCAGCGCTCAGAGCGCACGAGCTGGGAGCGACCAGCACTCCGAGGTCGCGTCCTGCCCACAGAATGCTCGAGACGGATGCCACGGTCGAGCCGTCGACGGCGTCGGTCAATGCAAGCGTGATCTCGTCAGCATCGACCTTGTATTCGCCTGTCCATGCAGCAGCGATCAACGCGACGTAGTGCGTGTCCTGCGCTCCGGACGCCACCAGCAGGGCCTGCTCTTTCAGCCGCAACGCGAGCTCGCCGCGCAAGCGGGCGCGTGCGAGCGACAGGACCTGATCTACGACCCGATCGAAGGCGTCGTTCCTGCGAACGTCGTCGCGGCTGATGGTGTGCTGCAGGTTCGGGCTCAGCACCTTGCATCGCAGGCCGCGCAGCGGACGGGGAACCTGGTCGGTCTCCATCAACATCAATCCGCGGTTGTAGAATCCGGCGAAGTCCCCGCCGTCTGTGCCGTCCTCTTCACCAGGTTGGGCTGGTGCAAGCAGGATCGAGCCCGCGGTCGGGCCCACGATGAAATGCTCGGCCCCTTCGCTGTGCGTGACGCTGACTGCGGCGCGCAGCCCCATGGGCCGGTCGATGCGGACCGAGGCGCTCTCCTTGCCCTGCCAGTCTGCCGTGGAGAAGCGGATGGGAATCGGTGCGTGGCGACACCATCGGCGCAAGGAAGCCTCGCAGGCCGCTGCATGCCGGTTGAATTCGGTCAACGGAGCGCGCTTGACGAGCCGCACCGAAGTGCCCTGCGAGGCGCTACGCTCGGATGGCTGCTCCAGCTCGTAGCTGTGGTCCGGAAAGAGGCGCAGCACCCAGGACTCGGATGCGGTCGAGGTCGTGACGATGACCACCTCGGGCTGGATAGCGAATACGGACACGAAGCCCACGCCGTAGCGCCCGATCTTGGAATCGTCGCCTTCCTTCGACGACCGGAAGAGCGTGAGAAGCGGCCCTTCGATCGTAGCGCGGTCCATGCCGCTGCCATTGTCCGATACGGTGAACGACGCCTCGTTGTCGGTGCCGAGCTCTGCGCGAACGTCGATGGCGCTCGCCCCTGCATCGATCGCGTTCTGCACCAGCTCCCGAAGGAAGGCGTAAGGGTCGGCAAACTGGCGCACCATCTCCGCAACGGGCCCTTCCTGAGGAGCCTTGGGAGTTGCCGACTTGTCGCGGCTTTGGCGGTACACGGACATCGCGAGGTGCCCAGCATACCAGCATCCGGCCCGGTGCGTCGCTGCAGCACGGAACGCGAGACCGCGTCAAGCTGAGGAAGGAAAGGCCAGGGTGCGGCTCAGGGAACCCACTGTCCGCCCGGGGTGTTCGAGCACGCCTTCTTCGACGTCTCTGGGGTTCCCGGGGGATAGCTGTGGGTGAGGATCTTCACGCCGCCCTGGCTGGAGATGCAGGTTCCGACGCCGCCTTTGGGACACGGGGAGTCGCTCCACTTGCCGCTGTACTTGCCGCACATCTCCTTGGGCTGGGGCGAAGGTGCGCCCTCATAGTCCGCACAGGACACCCCCATGATGCTGCAGCTTCCGAAGTTGCCGCCGCCCTTGGCTGCGGTGGGCGCTGCGCCGGGCCCAGGGGTCGATGCGGGCTGCGTGGCAGTGGACGCTGGTGTGGACGACGGCGTTGCGCCTTTGTCCTGGTTGCATCCGGCGACGGCCAGCAGGCAGGTCAGACTACAGAGCAATGCAAGTTTCGACATCCGATCATCTCCGGGAAGAAGAAGGGGGCGACCCTAGCGCGCAGCACGGGCCGGGAGCAAGCAAACCGTCGCCAGAATCACGGCACAGGAAGTGAAATCCCGGAGGGAGCCGCACGCATGGAGGGCCAGCCGCCGCTCCAGAACACGCGGTCAATCAGCAGCACGCGTCCTGCGCCGCCACCGACCTGCCCCTGCTTCCACGAGTGGTATACGTGCCACGTCTCGCCAGCTGGGGTATCGAGAACAGAGCCGTGCCCAGGCCCTGCCCACTGTCCCGCGCTGCTGAGGATCGGTGCCGAGGCCTTGACGAACGGGCCGAGGGGAGAGCTGGATCGCGCGACCCCGATCGCATATGAGCTGCTCGCATAGAAGTTCGCGCTGTAGAACAGGTAGTACTGGCCGTCGTGGTCGATCATCCACGGCCCTTCGACCAGGGAACCCTCCCACCCGATGTCGTTCGTGATCAGCGTCGACGGGCTCCCCACCACTGACAGCCCATCTGCTGCGAGCTCCTGGCCATGGATGGGAGTCGGCTTGCCCACCGCATTGCCATCTTCCTTCCAGATCAAGTACCGCTTGCCGTTGGGATCCCGGTACATGTTGGCATCGATCAGCCCCATGCCTGCATCGTGAAGCAGTGGGTGCCCGATGTCGGCAAAGGGGCCGACCGCGCTCGGAGCGGTGGCGGCCCCGATGCTCAGCTGCCCATCCTGGTGACGAGCGGTGAAGTAGGCCACATATCCGCTCCCCACTGCGTGAATCTCAGGAGCCCAGAAGTCGCTCTTGGCCCACGCAGGTTTTTCCGACGACGGGAAGACATGCCCCTTGGATTGCCAATGCACCAGGTCCGGAGAGACGCGAATGAGGAACGCGTCTGCCGCGTTGCCCGACGTGCACGCCATGACGTACTGGGTCCCGTCGTACACGACGCCAGGGTCTGCGCAGTCCGAATCGATCACCGGATTGGCGTAGAGACCTCCGCACGAGGTGAACCGCAACGACACGTCGCAGCTGTCCGAGCCGGTGAAGTGAGGGTCCCACCCATTCGACAGAGCCGCATAGGAGCTCGCTCCATCGGCATGACACACGCCGTTCCAGAGCACCGGACCTGCGATGTCATCGTAGGTCTCCGGGTGGTTCGGCGCGGGCATCCAAGCCGGGCCGTAGGACACCCGCGTCTGACACGTCGTGGGGACTCCAGGACAGCTCTCGTAGTCCAGCGCGATCACGCAGGCTCCACGGCCTGAGAAGAAGGGCTTCCAGCCGTTCGAAAGCACGGCAAACGAGTTCGCCCCGTCGAACCCGCAGACGCCATCCCAGGTCAGCACGCCTGCTGCCTCGTCCCAATCCTCCGGATGATTGGGACCGTGCATCCATGCGCTGCCGTAGGTGACGCGCGTCTTGCAAGGCGCCGCAGCCTCGGAAGGCGCGTCGACGCCGCCCCCGTCGTCGGACTTCGCGTCCTGCACGGCGCCATCAGGATGGGTCACGTCGGCCCCCGCTTCGGGCCAGGAGACGTCGGCGTCGCCAGCATCCGACGGGACGCCTGGCGCGCCTGTGCTGGTTTCATCGCTGCAGCCAGCGCACAGCGCGCATGCGCAGCACGTCAGGAACGTTGCGGAGGCAAGACGATGGCGATTCACCGGACCAGCTTCGCATGAGCGCAGGAGGCAAGTCGAGCGACGCGGCGCCAGGGGAGGGTCAGGCGCTTGCAGCCTCGCGCGGGTCGAGGCCGTGGGGCGGGGCAGGCTCCTCGTTGAGCTCTCGGATTTCGGAGTCCGAGAACAGGCGTGACCGGACGAGGAATCGGACGCCTTCAGGAGCCTCGAGGGAGAATCCCCCGCCCCGTCCGGGCACCACGTCGATCGTGAGATGCGTGTGCTTCCAGTACTCGAACTGGGACTCGCTCATGTAGAACGGGCACCCTTCGATCATTCCGAGGAAGACGTCGGCTTGGCCGATCTTGAACTCACCAAGCGGGTAGCACATGGGAGAGCTCCCATCGCAGCAGCCGCCCGACTGGTGGAACATGAGCGGACCGTGGGCTGAGGCGAGCTTCGCCACGAGCTGCGAAGCCTGCGCTGTGATGTCGACCCGACGTATCATCGCCTGCTCCTCTCAGAAGAACCCCATGGGCTTCGGGTCGTAGCTCACCAGCAGGTTCTTGGTCTGCTGGTAGTGATCCAGCATCATCCGGTGGTTCTCCCTGCCCATGCCGGACTGCTTGTACCCGCCGAAGGCTGCATGAGCGGGATAAAGGTGATAGCAGTTGGTCCAGACCCGACCTGCCTTGATGGCTCGTCCCGTGCGATACGCGAGATTCATGTCCCGGGTCCAGACACCGGCGCCGAGTCCGTAGAGCGTTTCATTCGCTATCTGGATGGCGTCATCGAGGTCCCGAAACTTGGTGACCGAGACCACAGGGCCAAAGATCTCCTCCTGGAAGATGCGCATCTTGTTGTGCCCGGCGAAGATGGTGGGCTGGATGTAGAAGCCGCCGCGCAGGTCGCCGCCGAGCTCGGCTCGCTCGCCTCCCAGGAGGATCTCTGCACCTTCCTTCCGACCGATGTCGATGTACGACAGGATCTTCTCGTATTGATCCTGGGAAGCCTGGGCGCCAATCATGGTATCGAGAGCCAGGGGATTCCCCTGCTTGACGGCGCGGGTCCTGGCGATGGCCTTCTCCATGAATGCTGCATAGGCGTTGGACTGCACCAGGGCCCTGGAAGGACAGGTGCAGACCTCACCCTGGTTGAGCGCGAACATCGTGAATCCCTCCAGTGCCTTGCTCAGGAACGAGTCGTCGTGAGCGAGAACATCGCTGAAGAAGATGTTCGGTGACTTGCCGCCGAGCTCCAAAGTCACGGGAATCAGGTTCTCGGAGGCGTACTGCATGATCAGCCGGCCCGTGGTCGTTTCACCGGTGAATGCGACCTTGGCAACCCTCTTGTTGCTGGCCAGGGGTTTTCCCGCCTCGGTGCCATAGCCGTTCACCACGTTCACCACTCCTGGCGGGAGCAGATCCCCGATGAGCTGCATCAGCATCAGGATGGTGGCCGGAGTCTGCTCTGCCGGCTTGAGCACCACGCAGTTGCCAGCGGCCAGCGCGGGCGCGAGCTTCCACGTCGCCATCAGCAGCGGGAAGTTCCAGGGAATGATCTGCGCCACGACGCCGAGCGGCTCGTGGAAGTGGTACGCTACCGTGTTGTCGTCGAGCTGCGAAACGCTCCCTTCTTGTGCGCGGATGCATCCTGCAAAGTACCGGAAGTGATCGACGACGAGGGGCAGATCCGCTGCGAGCGTCTCGCGTACGGGCTTTCCGTTGTCCCAGACCTCCGCCACCGCGAGACGTTCGAGATTGTGCTCGATGCGATCGGCGATCTTGTTGAGCACAATCGCGCGCTCGGTGGTGGAGGTGCGGCCCCAGGAATCCTTGGCGCCATGCGCGGCATCGAGCGCTTTCTCGATGTCCTCCGCGGTGGACCTCGGAATGTCGCAAAACGGCCTTCCATTGACCGGGGAGATGTTCTCGAAATACAGCTCCTTGACGGGGTGGACGAACTCCCCGCCGATGAAGTTGCCGTAGCGCGAATCGAAGTTGACGATCGCGCCGGATGTATTGGGTGGTGCGTAGACCTTGACCTGTTCGCTCGCCATGACAGTTTCCTTTCCGCTCCGCGTCGAGCGGAGCCCCCGGGATCGCTCCGTCGGCAGGACCCGTCCGCAGCGTCCCCCAGCACTGCTCAGCATCTTCCGTGGGGTTTGCGTCGCCGCGTGGCAAGCGATCGGGCGCGGCATCGGGTCTGATTCCCGATGACTCGGCGCAGCGCTTGGGCTTGGTGATCGCTCATCGACCTCGCGAGGTCGTCGATGCACCTTGACGCCCGCCACCACATCGAGTTCCTTCCGCTGCTTCCTGTGGCTCAGGTCACCCTCGAATCGGAGACTCCTCATGAAGACAAGAATCGTATTCAAGCGCGCATGGCTGTGCGCCGGCCTTCTCGGAATCCTCTGCGGCTCGTTGCTTCCCGCTTGCGGAGATGACGGAGCGACGGAAGAGCCCGTCGGCACGGGCGGGACTGTTGACGCGGGGAAGGACTCGGGCAAGGGAGGGACAGGGGGTTCCACGCCTGATGGCGGACAGGGAGGGACCGCTGGCAAAGGCGGAAGCGCAGGCAAGGGCGGGAGCGCAGGCAAAGGTGGCACAGGCGGTTCCGCAGGCACAGCCGGCAAGGGCGGCACGGCCGGCACTGCGGGGAACGCTGGGACCGCGGGCGCGGCGGGCACAGGCGGCTCGTGCTCTGCGCCGACCGATTGCCCTGACCCGGGCAATGAATGCATCGACCGCACCTGCAACAACAGCAAGTGCGGCACCGAGAACAAGGCCAAGGGAACCGCCACCACGGCGCAGACCGAGAAGGACTGCAAGAAGAAGCAATGCGACGGAGCGGGCGTCATCGAGGATGTCAACGACGACACCGACCTGCCGGTCGACGACAACGACTGCACGGATGACGTCTGCACCGCTGGTGTGGCGTCCAATCCCCCGAAGGCGAAGGACACCGCGTGCGGGACAGGGGGCACCTTGTTCTGCGACGGCGCGGGCAAGTGCGTGGGCTGCACCTCGGCGGCGCAGTGCGCATCTCCTGGAGCCTGCAAGACGGCGACCTGCGATCAGGGAACGTGCGGCTCGGCCAACGTGACGGACGGGACTTCGTGCAACGACAACAGCGCTTGTACAGCGACTGACACCTGCGTTTCTGGCGTATGCACAGGTTCGAGCCCGGTGGTCTGCACCGCCTCTGACACGTGCCACGACGTGGGAACGTGCGATCCCGGAACGGGACTGTGCTCGAATCCTGCGAAGGCGGATGGAGCGACCTGTAGCGACAACAGCGCCTGCACCCAGACCGACACGTGCGTTTCAGGCGTGTGCACCGGTGCCAACCCCGTGGTGTGCACGGCCCAGGACGCGTGTCACGACGTGGGAACGTGCAATCCCGGGACAGGCGTCTGCTCGAATCCCGCGAAGGCGGACGGAACGACCTGCAGCGACAACAGCGCCTGCACCCAGACCGATACGTGTATTTCCGGGGTCTGCACAGGCGGCAACCCGGTGGTGTGCACGGCCCTGAACTCGTGCCACGACGTGGGAGCCTGCGACCCTGGAACCGGAGTCTGCTCGAACCCGGCCAAGGCCGATGGCGCAGCCTGCAACGACGCGGACGGCTGCACGCAGACCGACACGTGCCAGGCCGGCGCCTGCGTCGGCGCGAATCCGGTCGTGTGCGTTGCAACCGGCGTGTGCAAGCTCGTCGGCGTGTGCGTTCCAGGCACTGGAGTCTGCACCTCGCCCGACGCGCCCGATGGTACTGCGTGCGCGGTCGGCGGCGTGAACGGGCAATGCACGGCCGGAGCGTGCGTTGCATGCGGCGATGGCACCAAGTCCGCAGCCGAGGCGTGCGACGACGGCAACACCACGGCAGGAGACGGCTGCTCGGCTACGTGCACCGTGGAGGCAGGATTCAACTGTACTTCCGGGTCCCCATCGGTTTGCACGCCGATCTGCGGCGACGGCCTGCTCAAGGGAACCGAAGCGTGCGATGACGGCAACACGGCCAATGGCGACTGCTGCTCGTCAACGTGTGTGGTCGAAGCGGGCTGCGAGACCGAAGCGAACAACACCTGCGCTACGGGCGATGCCATGCCCGCATTCTCGGGCACGCCGCCATCCACCAAGATGACAGGCAGCATCACCCCGGCCGCGGACGTCGACTACTACACGTTCACGCTGCCTGGCCCGGGCGTGAGCGCGATCAGCGTCGAGACGTACTTCGGCACGCCGGGGACCTGCGCGAGCACGGGTGCCAACGATACGTATCTCTCCCTGATCGGCACGGACTGCACGACGGTCCTCGCATCGGATGACGATTCCGGTCCGGGATTCTGCTCATTGATCGACGGGGCGACGGTCGCGGCAGCCCGCGGGCTGCCTGCAGGAACCTACGCGATTCGAGCAAGGAGCTCGACTGGTTCCACGGCGATCCCTGGATACACCGTGCGGGTCAATATCCTATCCACCTGCGGAGATGGGATCTCGCAGCCGACCGAGGGATGCGACGACAACAACACGGCCGCAGGAGATGGCTGCTCAGCGACCTGCCAGGTCGAGAACGGATACGTTTGCACGGGTACCCCGAGCGTATGCGTGCTGGCTTGCGGCAATGGCGTCGTCAATGCCGGAGAGACGTGCGACGACAACAACACGACAGCCGGAGACGGCTGCTCGGCAACCTGCCAGACTGAGCCTGGATACCTCTGCACCGGCACGCCGAGCGTGTGCGTGAACGCCTGCGGCAATGGTGCGGTCAATCCTGGGGAGACATGCGACGACGCCAACAAGACCCCGTCGGACGGCTGCTCGGCCCAATGCCTGGTGGAAGCCGGGTACACCTGCACCGGCACGCCAAGCGTCTGTGCGAAGCAAGAGACGCAGTGCAGCGACGGAATCGACAACAACAGCGACAGCTTGATCGACGCTGCGGATCCGACCTGCGTGCTGCCTGCCTACTTCCCAGCCTGTGGCGCCGGGCAGAATCTGATCGTCGTTTCCGGCTCCAATCTGCCGATTGCCATCCCGGACAGCAACGCGACGGGCGTGACGAGCACGGTGACCATCGGCACGGGCGGCACCATCCAACGAGCAGCGCTGCTCCTGAACGCGACGCATCCGTGGGATTCGGATCTCGACATCTACCTCACGCCTCCTGGTGGGACAGCGCTGGACATGTCGACCGACAACGGAAGCAGCGGCGACAACTACACGAACACGGTGTTGGACACGACCTGCGCTGCGCTTGTCACAGCGGGCACTGCGCCGATGACCGGGTGCTACCAGCCTGAGACGGCGCTGACGCCTCTTGTGGGAACATCGCCCAACGGCGTGTGGACCCTCAAGGTTGCGGACGACACCACGGGCGACACCGGCACGTTGAATGGCTGGAAGCTGATCCTCTGCGTTACGCCGTAACGCTCCCCTCGCACTCCCTCCACAGCCTCAGTATCCCATGGCGCAATCCAGGCGGCCCCAGAGCTGCCCTTGCGTCATGGCAAGCGTGTTCAGCGAGATTCCACATTCGTCGGATACCACGTCGATGGGAGCCGCGGGCGCGGCCGGCCCCTCACACCAGCCGTCAGCAACGCTCCCCACCAGATACCGACCTACGGAGGAGACGTACGCGACGCGGGTCCCGTTGGTTCCGGTACCGATGATCGGATCTGTGCCGAAGAGGCAGGCGCGCGTGTCGCCGACCGGTATTGCGGTCAACACTTCTCCACCCAGCCCCCCCGCTGCCCAGCTCCCCGCTGCATGGGCCGAGATCAAGTGCGGCTCTCCCACGACGCTGATGATCTCCTCGTCGCTTCCGCCAAGGGTCCGCACTTTGCCATCCGCACAGGCGGCGATCATCTTCTCCTGACCGAAGGAATGGGCCTGCTCGATCACGCCCGTCTGACCCGATGGCTGCAGCTGCTGCCAGCCGCCTGACCCGAAGCAGGAAAGCCCGTCGCCGTAAACGCATACCTGGAAGGGCGCGCCGTTTCCTCCGCGAAGGGCGAGGCCGCGAATCTCCAGATCCGCCGGTAGCTGGCTGCCCTGCACTTCCGTGAGCAGCCCGTCGCCAATCTCCACGACATTGTCGAAGGTCGCTGCGTGCAATCCGCAGGTCTGTCCCTCGCAACCAAGCACCGTGATCGTCGTGTGTCCGTCGCCGTCACGTCCCACAACCAGATCGACGATGACGCGACTCAGCACCTTTGGGCTGAACTCGAACCGACTCCAGACTGGCTGCCCGCCAGGCGGGTTGAGAATCGTGGTGACCACGAAAGGGCCATCTGCCGCAGAGCGCGCCGCAACCGCAACGTTGCCCACCTGCAGAGCCAGCGCGGTGAACTCGATACCATCGCCGAGGTCCGAAGCCGAAAGCTGCAGAGGCCACTGCGATTCGGCGGAGAGATACGTGCATGCAGGCAGCGGCGAGGGTCCGCACGGCTTGGAGGGATTGAACTCGATCACTGGAATCACATCGAGAAACGTCGCGGCGTCGTCTGGCCCTGGCTCAGACGCCGCATCCAGCTCCTCGGCGTCCATGGCCCCGGCTTCGACCTGCTCGATCGTACCCAACAAGGCATCACCCGTGTTGCACCCGGGCAGAACGAAGAGTGCCATAACGGACGCGAGACCATCGGGGAATAGCCGTCTGCTCATATGGGGCCTCCGCTGATGAATGGGAGGCTGTCACCCCTTTCGATCATCGAATCGCCCCATCGCGCGAAGATTCGAGCTCGGGCAGCAGCGAGCGCAGGCGCAGCGCTACCGGACTCTTCGGTAGCAGACGCAGATGGCTCGTTGCCAGCGCAATGGCCTCCTCACGCCGGCCCAGCCTGACCAGCGTCTGCGCCCGAAGCAAGGTCGCCTCGGGCATGAACCGTCCACCTGGATAGCGCTTCTCGTAGGAATCGAGCAGCGCCAACGCTTCAGCGCCTCGCCCTGCCTCGACCGCACGGCGTGCGCTTTCGATGGCGCGGACCTCAGCGCCCAGCTCATCAGACGACGCTGGCTCCGGCTGGGGAGCAACGGCCGCATCCTGCTCCACGGGCTCCTGGGCGAGCGCTTGGGACGGCGCGGGAGCATGCACGTTGCGCGGACGCTCTGGGGTGGGGAGGTCCTGGACCGGATCCGCGGGGATATCCCTCGCTTCGGGCGAAGACGCAGTACATGGCGAGGACCTACCAGGAGCTGGTGTGGAGCGGGGCGGCGAACTTGCAGACACGGCGACTGCCGCGGTCGACTCGGAGCCGAGCCTTGCGAGCATGACTCCGCTTGCTCCTACGGATGCCACCACGACCGTTGCCACGACCACCTTGGCAAGGGCGCTGGCAAGCACCGGCTTGACCAGGGTCGAAGCTCCAGCCGCCGCTTTGGCCGCCAGCCCGGCAGCTGCGCTCGTGGTCGCTGTTGCCGCGACCGCGCCCACCGCAACCGCGGTCGCGCGCGCCATTGCGCCGTCGCTGCCGCGATCGCCCCTGGCAGAAAGGAGCAGCTCACGCTCGAAGTCGTCGGCGCCGTGTTCGAGGAGCTGTCGCGGCTCGTTCATCGCCCAGCATCCTCCCTTTGCAGCCTCGCGCGAAGCCTGGCTGCACCTTCGTGAAAGAGCTCTCGTCCGCGGCGCAATCGCGAGGTCGCGGTTCCGAGTGGAACGCCTGTGGCGGCCGCCACTTCAGGTACGGTCAACCCTTCGAGCTCGTAGAGCACGAACACCGCGCGGATTTCCTCGGGCATGGTCAGGAGAACTTCGTCGAGCATCGCCCTGCGGCACGCTGTCACAAGGGCTCGCTCCGGGTCTGGGGCGCGATCCGGCGCGGTGTCGATGGCTCCCTGCCCTGCCCGCCTGGCGTCTGCTCGCTCGTGCGCTCGACGGTAGTCGGATGCAACCCGCGAGGACGTGCCGAACAGAAAAGCGCGTTCCAGGCCTGGTTCGATGCTCCCCAGCTTCCTGGCTGCCACCAGGAACACCTGCTGCGCAGCGTCGTCGACACTCGATTCCGGCACGCCGAGCCGGCGCAAGCAACGCCAGACGAACTGAAACTGCTCCTGCACGAGCGTGCGGATCCGAAGGGCATCGCGACCGCAGGGGTCCTCCTCTGCCGATTCCTCGGCCAGTGGCACCAACGGTACGTCGAGGCTGCTGCGCATCATCCCGGTATCGACGTATGGAAGCGGATCATCCAATTCGATCAGTCAAACTGCAGACCCAAGCCGATCGTGAGCCCGAAGGTGTGAGCCGGAATCCTCAAGAGGGGCGTACCCGGATCGAGATAGAACTGGTAGCGCAACAGTGGCATCTCCCAGCTCGCTTCTCCGATCACGACCAGGGGCCCCACTGGATGCAGCATGGCCCGCCCTGCCAGCCCTGCAGCCAGCCAATCCCGATCCTCGCTGCGTGCCTCTGCCACGCCGGTCGCGGTACCGCTCATCCGCCCCCAAACGACGCGAACGCAGGGTTCCGCGTGCAGCAGGTCGTTGCCAGGCCAATGCAGCGGGCAGGCATCGGCAGACACCGCCGTGAGCGTGAATGACGAGTCGGCTGCGTCAGAATGCACGGTACCGGACTGGAGCCGCAGCGCTGCAAGGCGAAATGCTGGGGAGAGCAGTCCGCTGCGATCCGCTCTGGTGTCTGCCCACAAGCGAAGACCGCTGAACCAGGGCATGTCCGAGGCGGCCATCCACCCAGCTCCCACGCCCAGCCCGTACTTCCAGCTGGATGGAGCATCCTTGGACGCGGAGGACAGGTGATAGGTGATCGGAACACCGGTTGCGGGCGGATCGATCTGCAGCGCAGCCACCAGCGCGAGCGCAGCGACGATATCTTCGCAACGAGCTCCCTCGATCTCTCGTGCGACCTCCTCGCTGCCGCGCCTTTGGGACACGAGCACGCCCCGCAGTCCCGCGTCGCTCCTGACCACGCGCACACGGAGCAACGGAGCCTCGACCCACGGCGCCACGATGCGCAGCCGACCGGACAGGGCTTTGAGGCGATCGGGAAAGGCGGACAGCTCCGGGCAGTCGCCCGACGGTTCCACGGCCACACGAACGAGACTCGCCCGTTCGGGCTCTGTCGTCTTTGCGGTCGCCGGCATCATGATTGCTGCACAAGCCAGAGCGATCGTGGGAGGACGAGCGTTCACCGCGCGCATCATGCTCCATCACTGCAAATGGGGCGCGAGGATTGCCATCTGCGGACGATCCGCACCGTTGTCAGGCTCGAGCGTGAACATGTAGTCGCCCCACCACGGACCTGCCGCCCACCACGTCCAGCCCATCCATACGTCGCGGTTCTGATCAAAGTAGCTGAGCATGTCATCCACGGCCTGGTAGCAGGTGTCGTTGCGCGCCCCTGCGAACTCCCCGAGAAACGCTTGCTTGCCGTGGGTGCGGGCCCAATCGGTGAAGCCCTGGAGGCGCTCGGAGCCGATGGTCGTGCTGACGCACTGATCGCTGGTGCCCGAGGAATCAGAGTCGAGGTACTGATGCACCTCGAACACGTAGTTGTTGCCTGGATCGACGATGTCGAGCATGGCGACCGCGTTCGCGGTGCCGTACCAGTCAGAGCTCCAGGAATGCGCACCGGTCCAGGCGTTGCCAGGAACCAGGATCAGGTTGCTCGCACCTGCATCCCGAATCGCCTTGATGGAGGCGTTCGCAGCATCACGCCACGTCTCGGTGGCCAGGCCGTTCGGCTCGTTCATCAACCCGAACAGCACGTGCGGCTCTGCCTTGTACTTGCCAGCCAGCCGCGACCACAGGTCTGCGAGCGCGGCAATCGCGTTGCCTTCGCCCATCACCGTTCCGTAGTAGCGGGCATAGTTGTGCGGATCGAGAATGACGTACGCGCCCTTTCCGAGAGCATGGCTGACGATGGTCGACAAGCGCGTCTCCTCGGTCGCATCCAGCGGTCCCGGAGAAGCCGGCTGCAGGCGTTCCCACAGGAAAGGCAGACGGAACGTGTTCATCCCCTTTCCCACGAAGTAGTCCACCTCGTCTGCGCTGGGATAGATGTAGTCCGTGCCGTAGCTGCCCGGGATCTTGCCTGCTGCGAACTCTGCGCACGACAGGTTGACGCCAGCCAGGAGCGGCGTACCCGCAGCTCCTGCTTGTCCAGCGCCGCCACCGGCCTGCCCGCCGCTGCCAGCCTGGCCCCCAGCGCCTGCTGCCTGGCCTCCGGTGCCTCCTTTTCCGCTCGAGCCAGCTTGTCCGCCAGCGGCGCCGGCCTGACCCCCGCTCCCTGCCTTCCCTCCGGCCCCGGCGCTGCCTCCTGTGGATCCGCCGTCGGCCCCTGCGCTGCCTGCGTTGCCCTGCGGCGGCACGGTCTCGTCAGAGCTTCCACAAGCGTACGAAGCGAGCATCGCCCATGCGCTAGCCAGAATTGCCAGTGATTTCCTCGTCGTCGCAGCCATGGAGCCATTGTCGCCTGCGCGCTGGGTTAGTCAACGGATTGACGCTGCCCGACGGATTCCGTTGTCAAGGTAACCGCAGAATGGAGCCCCGACCGCCAGCGCCCCGTTTTCCTTCACCGAGCCCCTACAGACACTCCGCAAATTGGCCGTTCTCTGTTCAAACAGACCCGATCATGTCCAGCGACGACCCCACCCTCCAGCTTCGCTTCGACCCCTCGGGTGAAGCCTCGCTCGTGGATACCGTGGTCAACGGGCGCTACAGGGTGCTCGAGCTGATCGCGACCGGAGGAATGGGGAGGATCTTCCGAGCCGAGCAGATCCCCCTCGGACGCACCGTGGCGTTCAAGGTTCTCCACCAGCGGTTCACGTCAGGGGACGACGTTGAGGGGTTCCAGAAGCGCTTCCTGATGGAGGCCAGCATTCTCTCGAAGCTGCAGCACCGCAACATCGTGACCGTGTTCGACTACGGCTGCATCGAGACCAGCGCGCCGGAGTCGTACTTCATGGTCATGGAGTTCCTCGCGGGCGAGACGCTGTTCTCCCGGTTGGCGCGCATGGGCCCGATGTCCCCCAAGGATGTGATCGGCCTGTTCCGTCAGCTGGCCTCTGGTTTGCGATACGCGCACGCGCACGACGCAATTCATCGCGACCTCAAGCCTTCGAACGTGATGCTCGTTCCTCAGGACGACGGGGGAGATCTCGTCAAGATCGTGGACTTCGGCCTGGTCAAGGTGCTGCGAGACGATTCGGACCAGGTGACCAAGGAAGGCACGTTTCTCGGATCGCCGAGGTACATGTCGCCTGAGCAGATCTCGCGGGGAGAAGTCGACCACCGGACCGACGTCTACTCGCTCGGCGTGATGCTCTTCCAAGTCCTGTGTGGCGTGGTCCCCTTTGACTCCGACCAGGCGATCAAGACCCTGGTCGCGCACATCCACGATCCGATTCCGAGGATGAAAGCGTGCAATCCCGACATCGACGTGCCCGCAGCGCTCGAGGACTTCGTGCGCAGGTGCATGGAGAAGGATCCCTCGAAGCGGGTGCAGAACATGAAGCAGGTGTTCGTCGAGCTCGGGGAGATCGGGACCTCCCTCGGATACGGGCTCGGCGATAACTGGGGGCCAGATCAGGACACTGCAGGAGGGCGACTGCTGGTGCAGCCGACGCAGCTGGTGCGGCCGCTGCAGCCCGCCCCGGATTCACGGCGTGACCGCGGGTCCTCCATGCCCGTGGTGGTCGGCGCACTTGCCTTGGGGCTCGCCTGCGCTGGATTCTTCGGCTGGCGTTCACTGCAGGCCGCAGACGGTGGACCGAAGGCGTCCGTGAGTCCGCCTGTGGCCTCTTCGGCGCCGCCTGTTGCAGCAGCCAGCGCTGACGTGCCGGTCCTTCCTCCATCCACTCCGGATCCAGTGAGAGAGAAGCCCGCTGCATCTGCCCAACCGGTGCCCGCAAAATCAGCTCCGAAACGGCCGCCGCCTCCAGTGCCCTCTGCAAAGAAACCAGGGCCCGACAAGCCGCCTGATTCTGACATACGGCTGCAGCGATGAAGAGCATCGGCGCGTTCTGGAGAAGCACCGCCGCCTGCTTGGTGTTCGCTGCATTCCTGGTTCGTTCCCCCTCGCTTCGCGCAGACGACCTTGCAGACGAAGCGGAGCTGCACTTCACCATCGGAGCCGAGAGGTACAAGGCGGGCGACTATCGCGGTGCACTCGAGCACTTCATGTTCTCGAACCGCCTCGTGCCCAACCGGAACGTCATCTACAACATCGCTCGCGCCTGCGAGCAGCTCAAGCAGTATCCCGACGCCTATCGGTACTACACGCAGACCCTGGAGCAGGAGTCTGATCCCCAGGTGCGCCAGCGAATCGAGGAAGCACTGGCCCGGATCGGTCCCGGAGTTGCGGTGCTCGATATCGTCACCGATCCGCCGGGCGCTACGGTGTACCTGGATCGACGGGATCTCGGCCCGCGAGGCAACTCGCCGCGACGCCTTGGGCTGTCGCCTGGGCGCTATCAAGTCCTGCTCGCACTGGATGGCTATGAGCCGGCACAGACCGACGCGCTGGAGGTGGAAGCAGGAGCCATCCGCCCTGTGCGCATCACGCTCAAGCGGATCCTCGGGACGATCCGAGCGGCTGGAGAGCCTGCCGGAACGCAGATGCACGTGGATGACGAGAATGCGCCAGCGGTCTGTGCGATCCCCTGCCAGACCTCGCTTCCGCCAGGGAAGCACACGCTCTACTTCACCCGTGACGGCTTTCAATCTGTAATCCAGACTGTCGAGGTCGCCCCACGAGCCGTCCTGACCGTGCGCACGAAGCTGGAGCCGCTCCAAGGCACAGTGGTTGTCAGCACGGACGAGCGCGAAGCGCTGGTGGAGATCGATGGACGACCCGTGGGGTTCTCACCCGCGGTGCTCCTCGTTCACGCCGGATCCCACAGGGTGAGGGTCTCGCTTTCAGGATATCGCTCCGTGGAGAGACAGATCGCAGTCCTGCCCAACCGGCAGGTACGCCTCGATCTGGAGCTTCGTCGATTCGAGGAGGTGTCCGCAGCATCGCGCAGCACGGAATCGGTCGAAGACGCGCCGGGCTCGGTCACGATCATCTCGCAGAACGAGCTGCGCACCATGGCGTACCCGAACATCCTGGAAGCGATGCGAGGCGTGCGGGGGGTGTACGTCTCCGACGATCGTTCCTATCCAACCCTGGGTTTCCGCGGATTCTCCCGGCTTGGGGACTACGGCAACCGGGTGCTCGTGCTGGTGGACGGGCATGCGATGAACGACAACTGGATGGGGTCGTCGTATGTCGGCTACGACGGACGAACCGATCTCGGCGACATCGAACGAATCGAGGTGGTGCGGGGACCGGGCTCGGTATTGTACGGAACCGGCGCATTCTCCGGGGTGGTGAACCTGGTGACACGCAACACCGGTCCGCAAAGCGGGGCAGAGGTCGGCGTGTCCACGGGTGACTACGGGATGGCGCGGGCCCGAGGGAGGGTCGACCTGCGCCTGGGCAAGAACGCGGGCGTTTGGATGTCGGTAGGGGCAGGCAGATCGAACGGAAGGGACTACTACCTTCCTGAATACGCCGACGAGGGCGGGTGGGCCCGACACGTCGACGGATTCAAGTCAGGAACGGTTTCCGGCAAGGCCTGGTGGAATTCCCTTTCGCTGCAATGGCAGCTGCATTCGCACAAGAAGCGGATTCCCAACGGCGCCTATGACTCGCTCTTCGGCGATCCCCGCACGAGCAACGCCGATACCCGAGCTTTCGTCGAAGCCAAGTTCGACAAGGAGGTAGTCCGGGGCGTGCAGATCATGACCCGCGCGTTCGCCGACTCGTATCGATTCCATGGTGCCTACCCATATGCACCGGCAGATGGCGGTCTGATGGAGGAGCGATACGCAGGCGCATGGGCAGGAGGCGAAGGACGCGTGGTGGTGGAGCCTGCGACGCGTGCAAAGCTCACGCTCGGTGGAGAGTCCCAGCTGCACTTTCTCGCACAGCAGCGTGGGAGGAGTGAGGACGGTGTCTACCTGGATCGCAATGATCCCTTCCGCATGGCTGCGGCCTATGCCCTTGCGGACCTCACTCCCTGGGACAGCATGCGGATGTCCGGCGGTGCGCGCGTCGACTGGCACTCCACCTACGGGGCTTCGCTCAATCCACGCGTCGCGCTGATCTTCCGGCCCTACGAAAGAGGCATCCTCAAGTTCCTCGGTGGCAAGGCGTTCCGGGCTCCGAGCGTCATGGAGCTGTACTACGGCGACAGCGGGGCCACGCAGGTGGCCAGCGCCGACGTGACTCACCTCCGGCCTGAGACGTTGTGGTCGCCCGAGGTCGAGTTCTCCCATCGGTTCTCGAACACGTGGGTCGGCATGGTCGCCGGGTATGCCAACTACATCGACAGCCTGATCACCGGCCGCGGGGACGGCACGCCGGAGTCGCTGTTCCACTACGAGAATTCCTTGTCCCCGGTGCTCACCGTGGGCGGGGAGGTGGAGCTGCGTCGGGAATGGCATCAAGGGTGGGCTGTGTCCGGCTCCTATTCCCTGCAGCGCTCCCAGTACTTGCAGAGCCACAACGCGTCGGCTCCCCTGTTGCGCGAGGTGCCCAACTCGCCCGAGCACCTCGCTGCCCTCAAAGGCTCCGTCCCGATCATCCCGCAGGTGCTGATCGCCTCTACGCGCGTGTCGATCGAAGGCCCGCGCTATGACAAGCACGACCAGGAAGGGGACCCGGCGCAAGGGCGCACGGACCCGGCATGTGTGTGGGATGTCGTGTTCTCCGGGGAGGCAGCGCGTGGGACGGTCCGGTACGCCATTGGCGCCTACAACGTCTTCGACTGGCGGTACACGGTGCCGATCAGCCGGGAAACGAGCCGTCAGACCACGATTCTGCAGTACGGCCGGACGTTCCTGATGAGCGCATCGACTCACTTCTGAACCGGGCCGGCCGTCCTCGTCGTCAGTGCGCCTCCGCCCAGTTCCTCCCCACACCCACGTCCACGGTCAGGGGCACCTCCAGCTCCACGACGTTCTCCATCGCGCTGCGAATCCGCTCCTTGGCCGTGTCCACCTGCCCCTCGGGCACCTCGAAGACGAGCTCGTCGTGCACGGTCAGGATCATCCGCGCTCCGGGCACCACAGGCTCGGCGAGCTTCACCATCGCAAGCTTGAGAATGTCCGCAGCGCTCCCTTGGATCGGGGTGTTGCCCGCGATCCGCTCTGCTTGTGCGCGCAGCTGGCGATTCGAGCTGTTCATGTCCTTGAGGTACCGCCTGCGCCCCATCAGCGTGCGCACCGCCTGCCCTGCCTGCGCGCCCTGGATCGTCTCCTCCATGAAGCGCTTCACATGCTCGTAGCGCTTGAAGTATTCCGCGATGAAGTGCGCCGCTTCGTCGCGCGCAATCCCCAGCCGCTTGGCAAGGGCGACTTCCCCCATCCCGTAGATCACCCCGAAGTTGATCGTCTTGGCTCGACGACGCATCTCGTCGGTCACCCCGGTCGTGGGAACGCCGAACACCTCGGCGGCTGTTCGCACGTGGACGTCTTCTCCTGATCGGAATGCGCCGATCAGCACTGGATCGTGGGCGAGATGCGCAAGCACGCGGAGCTCGATCTGCGAGTAGTCCGCGCTCACCAGCACGAAGCCCGGCTCTGCGACGAATGCCTCCCGGATGGAGCGGCCGATCTCGGTGCGGATGGGGATGTTCTGCAGGTTCGGGTCGGTCGACGACAACCTTCCGGTCGCGGCCACGCTCTGGTTGAACGACGTGTGAATGCGCCCGGTGTCCGCGTGCACGAGCTTGGGAAGGGTGTCGACGTAGGTGTTCTTGAGCTTGGACAGCTGGCGCTGCTCCAGGATCGTGGCCGGCAGCGGGTGCTGCTCTGCGAGCGCTTCGAGCACGCTCGCATCCGTGGAGCGCGAGGTCTTGGTCTTCTTGATCACCGGTAGCTTCAGCTCGTCGAACAGGATCGCCTCGAGCTGACGCGGCGAGTTGATGTTGAAGTCGTGCCCGGCTTGCTCCTTGGCCCGCGCCTCGAGCGCAGCAAGCTCGATCTCGAACTGCTTGCTGAGCGTTGAGAGCTTGTCGACATCGACCTTCACCCCGGCCATCTCGACGTCCTCGAGCACCCGTGACAGGGGAAGCTCCAGGTCGTTCATGAGCGCGAGCACGCCCTCGGCTTCGAGACGCGGCACCAGCCGCTCTGCGAGTCGAAAGCTCAGGTCCGCGTCTGCGGCCGCGTAGGCAACCGCATCCTCGATGCTGACCTCGTCGAACGAGAGCTGGTGCCCCTTGGCCTTCTGGGTCACCTGATCGTAGGTGATCATCTCGACCTCGAGCTCGCGACGCGCGAGGTCCTTGAGCCCGTGCGAGTTCTCGGGATCGAGCAGGTAGCTGGCGATCATCGTGTCCGACGTGATGCTCTGCATCGGTGGAAAACCGTGGCGGCGCAGCACGATCTCGTCGAACTTGATGTTGTGCCCGGTCTTGCCGATCGCCTTGGACTCGAACAGGGGAGCGAGCACCTCGCGCACCTGCGCGATCGGAAGCTGCGCAGGAGCGCCGATGTAGCGGTGCCCGATCGGCACGTAGAACGCCTCGTTTGCGCGACAGGAGAGCGACAGGCCTACCAAGGCTGCACGCGTGGACTCGGTCGACGTGGTCTCTGTGTCGATGGCGAGCTTCCCTGCCCGCTCGCAATCGGCTGCAAGCTTCCGGAGCTGCTCCAGGGTGAGCACGGCCTGGTACGTGGGCGCCACCTTTGCAGCGGCCTCCACCTTGGGTACCTGCGGCTCCGCCGTCCCGGCAGCCTGCAATGCGTCGAGCAGACGCGTGAAGCCGAGCTCGAGATACAGAGCGCGAAGCTTGTCATCATCAGGCCCGGGCCAGCGCATCGCGTCCGGGTCGAAGTCAGGCACGCAGTCGTCCTTGAGCGCCACGAGCGTGCGCGAGAGCTTGAGCTGCTCGGTGCTCGACTCGAGCAAGCCGCGAATGCGCTTGTTCTTGACCTGATCGAGCCCCGCCAGGATCGCATCTATCGATGGAAACTGGTGGAGCAGCTCGGCAGCGGTCTTGGGCCCGATCGACTTGACGCCCGGGATGTTGTCCGAGCTGTCACCGGACAGAGCGAGCAGATCGCCGATCTGGTTGGGTGGGACGCCGAACTTCTCTTCGACTTCCGGAGCGCCATAGACCTTGTCGCGCATGGTGTCCCACATGAGCACGCTGGGGCCGACGAGCTGCATGAGGTCCTTGTCCGCAGACACGATGACCGCGGTCATCCCGTGCTTCCTGGCTTGGAAGACCGCGCCAGCGATCAGGTCGTCGGCTTCGAGCCCTTCGCGCTGCCAGATCGGGATCCGATGTGCCTCGACGATCTCGCGGGTGCGGACCATCTGGACCTTGAGGTCTTCAGGTGCAGGCGGACGGTTGGCCTTGTACTCGGGGTGGATGTCCTTGCGGAATGAGGGCTTCTTGGAGTCCATGGCGACAGCGAGCAGCACCGGCTTGCGGTCGTCGATCAGCCGCTTGAGCATGGTGAGCGTGCCGTAGGTGGCATGGGTGGGCTCGCCCTTGGGGCTCGAAAGCGGACGAATCGCGTGATAGGCGCGAAATACGTATCCGGACAGGTCCATGATGTACAGGACGTCGGGCGAGCCTGGGGGCGGGAGCGTGGTAGCCATGGTGGGGAGGATCTAGTCTGGCTGCGGGGGAGGTTCCAGGGGCGAAGGAACGGAGGGGCGAGCCAAGGGCCCGATCGCGCGATTCAGTCAGAATTGCCCTGCAAGCCCGAAGAATGCCCGGTTCGGTTGAACTGCCAGCAACGGTTGCAGCGCAAGGCCGCGATGCATCGGGCGTCCAGGTCCAGAGGGTTGCGGCGGCGTCGCTCTGGGGGCTGACGGCGCTCGATCCTCCACGGACTCCCAACCAAGGACGAGGGCATCGAAGACGCTGCCACCGACGAGGACCGCCTCAAAGGCAGACGAGCTCCAGCAGCCGCTCTCGGCAGTGCACCCGGACGACAAGCCGGCATAGAACCCAGCGCCCAGGAACACACCGCGCAGGAGAAAGCTCCCGAGGGCTCGTACCGGATGGCGGTTGAGCAAGTGCACGATCGGCCCACCGACTCCCCAGAGCGAGATGCCGAGCGCGGCGCTGTCGTGCCAGTTGTCGGAAAGGGACAGCCCCATGGCAACATGTCCGGGAACGGATGCTCCCAGGATCTGGTATCCGTACCATTCCAGGTGCGATCCGGATTCGGGCGCAGCGCACGGCGGCGATTCACACTGTGAGGGCGGAGCAACAGGCGTCTGGGTGTAGACCTGAGGCGCTGGGGCCCGAGGAGCAGGCGCAGTCTGCGACAAACAAGGGATGGCGAACGTGGACGCGGACGCGCACAGAAGGATCGAGGTCAGGTGTAGGGGGCGCACGTTCGGGAGCTTTGCAGTGCGCGTGCCAACTCTCTGGAGCGGCCCGCGATGCGGGCAGCTTCATCCGAAGGGCGGGACCTCCTCGCACCCATAGGGAACATACACGGCCATGTTCAACCCATTGTCGGCGAGAGCACGCATCTCATCCCCTTCCGCCCACAAGTCGAAGATGTGATTGGCGCGGAACGTGTACGTTCCTCCCTGCTCGAACTTGAACCAGCGGACCGAATCAGGGCCGGCCAGATCGCTGAAGATCACCCCGACGCAATCGCAATCCGAGTCTGCATAGCAGCTTCGCTTGGTCAGCGCGCACACGCCGTTTTGACAGGACAGCCCGCTATCGTTGCACAGGATGCCCGGGTCGATGGCAGTCTCGTTCTCAGGAATCTGGCTCACACACGGCGTCTGCGCCAGTCCCGTTGCGCTTCCCGATGAGCAGGCGAAGCACTGACACGCGAAAAGAAGCCATGGCCACAGCCAACACCGATGCGTACCACCGTTCGAGACAAGGGAGAAACAACGACCATGTACCGAGACAGTCCGCATGTGAATTGAACCATAGCACCACATGCCGCGCACCTCGTCAACGATACACCACGCACCCGCGCCCCTCGAGCTCCCCCAACCACGGCGGCCACTGCAGCGAAGACACCCAACGAAGGTCGAGCTTGTCGAGCTTGGGTAGCGTACGCAGGCACTCAGGAAGGTGGTTCAACGGGTTGCCCCGCAGATCCAGCTGCCTCAGCTCCTGCAACGCACCCATCGTATCCGGCACTGTCGTCAGCTGGTTGTTGCGCAGATGAAGCTCCCGCAGGCGCGACAGCCTTCCTATCGATTCCGGCAACGACGACATCTGATTGTCCGCTGCCCGAAGCTCGATCAACGCGATCATCGCGCAAACAGACTCCGGCAGCTCTGCAAAGGCGTTGCCGCTGATATTCAAGTAGCGAAGCCGGCTCAGCCGGCCCATCGACTGCGGCAGAGACGATAGACGGTTATCATGCAGGTACAGGAAGTCGGTCAGACCCTCCAGCTCCGACAACGCGTCAGGCACCCTCGTCAGCGCGTTGTGCCCGAGATCGAGCATCCGCAGCTTCTTGAGGCGTCTGATCGGCTCCGGCACCTCGGTCAACCCGTTGTCCGCGAGCACCAGGGTCTCGAGCTCGGTCCGCTCCCACACGTAGTCGGGCACGCAGCCGAGCTGCTTCTTCCAGAGGTTCAGATGATTCGCGAGCGACGAGGGCATGGGTGGATCCCTACCCCTACTGCCGCCCATGGGGGCAAGCATACAGGCACAGTCCGCAGACCTTCCAATCGGCTTCGGCGTACATGCTCTTGAAGTATTGATCGCACTTCGACGCGTCGAATCGTGCTTCGCGCGGCTCCCCGACCTCGAACAAGCGTCCAGAGAAAGCCCCCACAGGACAGATGTCGACGCACTCGCTGCACTCGCCGCACCCGTTGGCGATGGGTGAGCCGGTGGGCTCCAGCGGCGCATCGGTCAGCACCGTCGTCCAGCGCACCCGGGGCCCGGCATCCGGGGTCACCAGCAAGCAGCTCCGGCCGATCCATCCCAGCCCGGCCTGACGTGCCGCCAGCTTGTGGGAGAACATGGCGCAGATGCGCTCGTCATCGGCACGGTCCGAAGCGGTCATGGGAAACGCCCGATGTCCAGCCCGCTGCAGCAGTGACGCCACGCGCGAGCCCGCGAGATTCAACCGCTGGTTGATGACCTCGTAGGACATCCGTCGATACGCGACCGCCACGCCTCGCTCTTCGCGTCGGTCGAGCGCATCGACAACCGCGTGCGCCAGATCGATCCCAAGGGAGATCGCCCTTGGAAAGCTCGCCGGCAGCTCCCCACCCTGCCGCGCGATCTCATCGCGAACCGGGCTCAGATCGGACACACCGAACCGATCGACCAGCTCCCGATCCGCAAGCTCGCGTACATCGTCCAACAACCTGGCGCCTGGTGCCATGCCGCGTTCCTACCATGGCCACAGCTGCCGCCGCGCGGATTCGTGGATGGGCGGTGTTGCTTCGACGACCCGACGCGGCTAGCGTCCGCCGCGCCTCATGCGCCACACCGAGACCGAAGACGAGTCATCAGCTATGCGATCCTTTCGAGAAATTCCATGAACCGCATCATGGTTCTCGCAGTCTTCTTCCTCTCAGGAGCAGCAGCCCTGCTCTACCAGGTGGTCTGGCAGCGGGCTCTGTTCGCCATCGTAGGGATCAACTTCGAGTCGGTCACGATCGTGGTCACCGCGTTCATGCTCGGACTGGGTGCGGGCAGCATGGGGGGTGGAGCGCTATCGCGCAATCCACGACGCAGCGTGCTCCTGCTGTTTGCCGCGGCAGAGGCGTGCATCGGGCTGTTCGGGTTCTTCTCCCTGCCGCTACTGCGCTGGGTCGGCGACCTCACCCTGAACCTGTCCTACGCGGGGACCTTCCTGGTCACCTTCCTGAGCGTGCTCGTGCCCACAGCGCTGATGGGCGCAACCTTGCCGCTTCTGGTCGCGCACTTCGTACGGGGCTCGGGCAACGTGGGACGGTCGGTGGGCATTCTGTACTTCATCAACACGCTCGGCTCCGCGGGAGCCTCGTTCGCCTCGGTGCTCTACGTTCTCGCACACTTCGGACAGGCGGGCACGACGCGCATCGCTGCGGCGATGAACGCAATTGCGGCGATCAGCATGGGGGTGGAACACCTGCGCACGCGAAGGAGGCCTGCATGAGCCTCGCGCTTGCGATGTGGGTCGCTGCCCTGGCTGGCTTCCTTTCGCTGTCCTACGAGATTCTCTGGTACCGGGCCTATGCGTTTGTCTCCGAAGGTTCGCCGGCAGCGTTCGGCCTGATGCTCGGAGCTTTCCTGCTCGGCATCGCTGCCGGCTCGCTGGCATCGTGGCTGTGGTGCCGCGACGGCGCAGCGAGCGGGGACCGCACCCGTTTGCCTCCCATCGCCGCTTTCGTGCTCTGCGCGAATCTCGCTTCTTTCGCCGTGATCCCGGCGCTCGCTCGCATCGCAGTGGTGGCAAACTGGCGCTGGTCGCTGGTGCTGGTGGGCGTGGCGGCCGGGCTCATGGGAGCCACGCTTCCGTTGGTGAGCCACTTCGGCATCTCGCCGGACGCGCGGGCAGGAAGTCGACTGTCGTACATCTACGGCGCCAACATCGTGGGCTCGACCTGCGGGAGCCTGCTCACGGGCACGGTGCTGCTCAACGGGCTGAGCCTGGCGCGCACCGCGAATGTGCTTGCAGTGCTCGGGCTCGCGCTGGCTACCGCAGTGTTGCTGCTCTCCCCGATGGGGCGTCTGGCGCGTGGTCTTGCCGGGATCGGACTGCTCGGACTCTCGACCGGCGTCACCCTCGCAACTCCGGCGATTCACTCGCAGGTCTACGAGCGAATGTTCGACAAGGCCGAGTACACGGCAGACCACCCCTTTGCCGAGATCCTCGAGAATCGTCACGGGGTGATCACGGTGCGGGATGGGAAAGTTTACGGAGGGGGCGCCTACGACGGGGCGTTCAACACCGGGCTCGACGACGACAAGAACTCGGTCTACCGCACGTACTTGATCGCATCGATGCGTCCGGCTGCAGGCAAGGTGTTGATGATCGGCCTTGCGAGCGGGTCGTGGGCGCAGGTGCTCGCGCACATGCCCGGGCTCGACAAGATGACCGTGGTGGAGATCAACCCCGGCTATCTCGATCTGATCCGGGGCCGTCCTGAGGTAAGGGGCGTGCTATCGCATCCGAAGGTGGAGGTGGTGATCGACGACGGCCGCAGGTGGCTGGCGCGGCATCCTCAGGAGAAGTTCGATCTTGTGGTGATGAACACGACCTGGCACTACCGGGCGCACATCACGAACCTTCTTTCCAGGGAGTTCCTGCAGATGATCCGGGCGTCGCTGCGCCCCGGCGGGATGCTCTACTTCAACACGACCGGGTCGCTCGAAGCGATGAAGACGTCGCTCGCGGTCTTTGCGCACGGGGTGCGGGTGTTCAACTTCATGGCGGTCAGCGACAGCCCGTTGTGGCCGGACGGAGCGCGTTTTCGCGAAGCGATCACGGGCTGGCAAATCGAAGGCAAGCCTGTGTTGGACCTTTCGCTGCCTGCGCACCGGGCAAGGCTCGACTCGCTGCTCGGGTTGATCGACACGGTGAATCATCCACCGGTGACCCTCGGGTTGGAGGGATCGGACAGCCTTCGAGTGCGACTGGCATCGACTGCAGTGATCACGGACGACAACATGTATTCGGAGTGGTTCCCCCTGGAGCCGCCGCCGTAGAAGCGCGCTCGCCCCGTGCCCCTGCCCCTGCCCCTGCCCTTGCCCCTGCCCTTGCCCCTGCCCGAAGCGCCGACAAGGCGGGGTCACACTCAGCCCTTGACGACGACCGAGCCCCAACCGTCGTATTCGCCATCGAACGGCCCGATCAGGTCGAGGATCTCGAAGACGAATTCGTCAGGGCGATTGCCTTCGCAAGAGTCGTTACGATGGAATTGCAGGGACCACCGGTCCTCGTCGAAGTGGGGTTCATCCACACGGAACCCACGCTCGGCCAGGCCTCTGGCCGCCTCGCGCGCTTGTTCTTCTCTTGAAAACAGGGCGAGGTGGTCAATTTCGCGCGCAACCGCGATCTGGTCTCCCACCTCCGTCATTTGCTGGACGAGCCGGCGGTTCATGATGCTCTGGATGGCATAACGGTTGGGATAGAGCTCCTGATACGTGTCCCAACGGGGATCGTCCTCCACGTACCATTCAAGCTCATAAGGCGCCACTCTGCCGACGGCCGCAGGCGGGTCGTTGGCGGCCTGCTTCTGGTCCGCAGGAACGTAGAAGAACAGCTCCGTGTAGCCCTGAGCCACGGTGCGAGCGACGAACATGGCTTTCGCGGCGCAGGCCATCGCTTCAACCACACGGTCCTCAAGGGCAAAGACAGCATCCGCTTCTTCAGCGGAGCGAAGGCCGTCCTCGCGCGGCTGTAGCATGGCGAAGCGGACCTGCAGACGCGTCGGATGGCTTGCGAGCGGCGCGTGCGTTTTGAGTGAGAGGTCCACCGCGATGAATGCGCGGTCGCTGTCCATCGTTCCTTCGTAGAAGTCCCAGTCGCTCATGGCATTGCAGGCTATCATGAGCCCGCATCGCCTTGTACATTTCCTCCCGCCTCTTCTTGCCTCCATGGTCAATGCCAGATAGTGTCTTGGAAGGAGGATGCACCATGCGTCGTTGCTTGCTTGTCGCAGTGCTTATTTGCGGGGCTGTGTCGGGATGCAGTGGAGACGCGTCGAGCGATACTGCTGCAAACCCCTTGTGCTCGAAGTGCGAGACTGATCAGGACTGCACCAAGCAGGGTGCTGAGCTGATGTGCCTTCCCTAGGGTAGCGGGTCTGATCGGCACTGCTCGCCCAACTGTGCCAAGCAGAGTTGCCCGGATGGCCTGCAGTGCTCCCTGTACCAGGGAGGGAGCTCGAACCCGGGAACCTGGGGCGTCTGTGAGGTACCCTCCGGTTGTAGGATCGCCAAGACCAGCTGCGAGAATATTGCTGACCAGATCCGCGCGGTCGCTGCCAGAGATACGGGACTTGCAGCATTGGGTCGGCAGGACACGCCTTGTGCAGATCCGATCGCGGTGACCGCGACGGACTACCACTCGGCCTGCGAGCAGCTCAGGCTGAAGTGCAACGGAGGGTGTCAGGGGTTGTGCTGACCTGCGCCACCCTGGCTGCGGTTGCCGAACTGCCATGCTAGAATCCGAGCCATGGTGGATCCGGCTCGAAGGCGCGCTACGTAGCAGGCGGTGATCGATGCCCCGGTGCATCAGGTCGCTGAGATCGTCGATGGCGAGCTGTTCCTGAGCCCCCGCCCGGCCGCGCAGCACGCCGTTGCCAGCTCTCGAGTGGGCGGGCTGATGTCGGGTCCGTTCGACATCGGGCGAGGCGGGCCTGGGGGCCGGTGGATCCTCGACGAGACGGAGCTTCACTCTGGCGAGGACGTGCTTGTGCCCGACATTGCTGGATGGCGGAGGGATCGGATGCCCACCGTACCGGCCGTGGCCTACTTCGAGCTTGCGCCGGATTGGGTGTGCGAGGTTGTGTCGCCGAAGACCGGACGGCTCGATCGCATGCGCAAGCTTCCGGTGTACGCACGCGAGCGCGTGGCCCACGCGTGGTTGATCGACCCGTTGCAGCGCACGGTCGAGGTGTTTCGTCGCCCCATCGCCAACCAGGCACTCGCCGGCACGTGCCCGTCCAAACCCGGGATCCGCCCCAGAACCCGCACCCCCGTCCCACCGGTTGCTATAAGCGCCGCCATGTGGCAAATGCGGGACTCCCGATGCTGGTCCCGCGGGCACATGTACGCAAACCGGGACCGAACCAAGAGACAACGATGAGCAACCCGAAGAATCTGGTCGACTACGACGTCCGCGTGCGAGATCGCAACGTGAAGAGTGGCCTGCTGCGCAAGGAAGACGTGGATCGCTACGTCGCGGCGCTGCCGGATGTGGCGCCGTTGGCGCAGCCTGTGGACGTGACGCAGCCCGGCACCGGGCAGGCTCCGGTCGAAGAAGCTCCGGCCAGGACCGAGCCTTCGGCCTGACAACGCATCGAGCGAGGGGATCATGAGCGAGCAATCCGCCGGCACCTCAGGCGAGGGTCCGCTTCCGAGCATCGACTTCTCCACCTTCATTCTGTCCCTGAGCCACTCGGCGTTCGTCTACCTGGGCGATGCCCCGACACCGGATGGCGCCCCGGCGGTCAAGAACCTCGTGATGGCTCGCCAGACGATCGACATCCTCGCGCTCCTGGCAGACAAGACACGGGGCAACCTGACGGGCGAAGAAGAGCGTCTGCTGGAACAGGTCGTCTACGAGCTGCGTTTGCGCTTCGTGGAGGTCTCCAAGGGGTGAAGCCGTGAGCACCAGGTTCCGCTCGTTCTGGGTCTTGTGGGCAGTGCTGGTGGCAGCGCTCGCTCTGAGCTGTTGCGGCAAACGGACGCCATCAGGCGGCACCGGTGGAAGCTCCGGGCTGCCTCCGGGCGCTGTGCTGGTCGACGGAGGCGGCACTGGGACCCTGGCCGCTATGCCCCCAGCTGGCGTCTGCTCTGCCACGACCCCCATGTCCTTTGCGACCCTTGCCAAGGCGGCGGACCCGGGCGTGGTGACGATTCTGAGCAAAGTGGAGCGTGTCTACCGTTCCGGGCGCAAGAGCGTGCTCATGGAAGGGCTCGGCAGCGGCTTCATCTACGACAAGGGCGGCTACGTGCTGACCAACAACCACGTGGTCGAGGGCGCAACCGCGATCCAGGTGAAGTTCGAGGACGGTCATTCGGTCTCGGCCAAGCAGGTGGGCGCGGACAAGCACACGGACGTGGCCGTGCTCAAGTGCGAGCTCCCGGCCAACACCACGACCCTGAGTCTTGGGGACTCGGACGCGATCGAGGTGGGCGACTGGGTGGTGGCGATCGGCAATCCGTTCGGGCTGTCCCACACGGTGTCGGCTGGGATTCTGTCGGCCAAGGGGCGCACCCGGCAAGACGTTCAGGGGCTGGATCCGAGCGGCTACTTCAACTTCCTGCAGACGACGGCGCCGATCAACCAGGGGAACTCGGGCGGCCCGCTCTTGAACCTCAAGGGAGAGGTCGTCGGAATCAACACGGCGATCCGAGCGAATGCGAACAACATCGGGTTCGCCATCCCGATCAACATGGTCAAGCAGCTGCTGCCGATCCTGGTCCGTGACGGCAAGATCGCGCGAAGCGCCCTTGGGGTGAGCGTGCGGGGGATCGACCAGATCGAAGCCGAGCGGCTGGGGCGTCCGGACCACCAGGGAGCGTGGGTGGTGGACGTCAAGCCGGGCAGCGGAGCGGATCGGGCTGGAATTGCCCCGGATGACGTGATCGTGGCGTTTGACGGCAAGCCGATTCGTGACCCGAACGAGCTCCGCTGGCTCGCGAGCATTGCGGGCGTCGGCAAGACCGTGAACGTGCGAATTGCGCGCGGAACGAGGAACTTCGAGGTGCGCGTGACCTTGGCTGCCCTGCCGGAGCAGCCGGAGGAAGAGGAAGCGCCGACCCTACCCGGCATGCCGCCGGGGCATCCCTGAGAGCTTCCATTCGAGAAGGCGGCACCGCAGCGGCAACGCGGGACAACACAGCGCAAGACGCGGCGATGCCGCGTCGAACGCAGACGCGGCGATGCCGCGTCGAACGCAGACGCGCCGATGGCGCGCCGCTACCGATTGCCTACTGACTTGCCAACTTTCGCTTCGGCTCATGGAACGAGGCCGAGTTGGAAGGTGCCCGTGAGTACATCTGGCAGAACCCCCACCGCTGGAACAGCGCCCTGCCGACCCTGCCCCAGGCGTGTGGGTTCGAGGGGTGGATTTGCCTGCCCGTCGCCGACCGGGCCTGAGAACCTTGCAACTTGAAAGGGCTGGGCTGCAGGCTGCAGGTTTCGGATACCGCGACGCGTCGCGAACTCCCGTTGAAACCTGTGGCCCGAAACTCGCAGTTCCCACTGAAGCCCGAAGACTGAGGCCCGAAGCCCGAAGCCTCTTCCGCTTCCCGCAGGCTCTGTTAACCCCGAGGCCTCCTGAGCTCTCGCTGAAACCTGAAGCCTGCAGCCTGGAGCCTCTCCGCAGAGCCTGTAGCCTCTCCGCAGAGCCTGTTGCCACGCTTGAGCCTTTCCGGCCCGTTCGAGCGTCGTATCCCTATTGATGGCTGCGTCCACCAGGATCCCGGGCATCAGGGTCGGTGACCCGAACCGCTTGCCAGGACCCGGCAGGGAACCGAAGATGGGCGATGCCGTAGACTGATCCTGAGATGAGCGTGGCATCGTCCAAAACCTTGCGGACCCCGGGACGGGGAGAGACCGGGCGCCCGTCCGGTGCCGCAGCCCATGGATTGATGCCCGACCATGACACGCATGCCAGGGTCGGCGTGAATACCACACCGCCCGCAGCGTCAAACAAGGAGCAAAGACGCGTAGAAGCTGAGGAAGACCGTGTTCTCATCGAGGCAGCACAGCAGGGCGATCGGGACGCCTTCCGGAAGCTGGTGGAGAAGCACCAGCGGCGGGTGTTCGCGATCGCGCTGGCGATTGTACGCGACGAGAACGATGCGCGTGAGCTGGTTCAGGAAGCCTTCCTGCGGGTCTACCGCGGCCTCGACCAGTTCAAGGGCGGCTCCAGCTTCTTCACGTGGCTCTATCGAATCGTCACCAACCTTGCGATCGACCTCATGCGTCGGCCTGGAAGACGGGACGCGGAGCTTCGCGAGAATCGCGACTCGCTCGATCCTGGAGACGACGCCTTCTGTCCCCTGGTGTCGCACGTGGACGGCTCAGACCCGTTCCGCACGGCGCGACGTCGGGAGATCGCGAATCGCCTGCAAAACGCCCTCGACGCATTGCCGCCCTACCACCTTGGAGTCATCCTGATGCGTGAGGTAGAAGGCATGTCGTATGAGGAGATGGCGGAAGCGATGGGTGTGTCCAAGGGCACCATCATGAGCCGCCTCTTCCACGCTCGACAGAAGCTGCAGCGCGCGCTTGCCGACTGCTACGCCGAGGAGACCGGGGGCGTGGGGTCTATCGATGCGGAAGGAGACGCGCAATGAGCTCGTCCCGCCCGTCTGCGATGGAGCTGATGCTGTACGCGGACGGCGAGCTCGACCAGAGCCGCGCTGCCGAAGTGGAGGCGTGGCTAGCTGGCTCTGCAGAAGGGCGCGCAGTGGTGGCGACCTTCGGTGAACTCGGCGCGATTGTGCGAGGGCATGCAGATGAAACCGCGCAGCAGGCTGGCGCTGATCGGATCGCCGATGAGGTGATGGCGCGCATCGACGAAGCGCCTGTGTCCGAAGGGCGCGTGGTTCGGCTGCAACCGTCCCAGCCCCATGCCTCCTGGGTGGGCTACGCGATGACTGGCCTGGCTGCAGCCGCTGCGGTTGCGTTCGTGATGTGGCGTCTGGCTGGCTCCAACGTCAGCCAGCTGTCCAGCACCCAACCAACAGCCCGTCCGTCACAAGCGGATCCGGGCCTGGTGGTGGCCTCGGCCCCCATACCTGCTTCTGATCCGGAGGACCGCGAGCCGGGAGTTTCGGTGGACGCGATAGAATTCGGTGCGCACACGGGAACGATCTTCTATGTTCCCAACGACACGGGCACCACCACGGTGGTGTGGCTCACCGATGATGACACCGGAGATACGAAATGACTCCGGCTCGCTTTGCCTTAGCCATTCTTCTTGGAAGCTCGATCGCAAGCGCGGCAGCTGTTGCAGCGGCTGGCATGGGCACGATTCAATCCAACGATCGTCCCAGATACGCGCCAGCGATCTTCGCGCCTCCAGCGCAGTCAGCCTCGGACGGCGGGACCAACGAGCAGAAGGTTCCGGCCGAGGTGATGGTGCTGCACGCGACCAACACCGACGGCGGCATCGACCCTCGCATCGGCCCGATGCCTGAGCTCAAGAAGCCGCCCTTCTCCGCGTACAACACCTACAAGCTGATCGAGCGCACTGCGATCACGCTGACGCCCTCGCAGCCCGCAACTGCAAAGCTCCCCAACAACCGCGTGCTCCGCACGTCGTTGATGAACGTGCTACCCAACCAGCGCTTCCGGATCTCATCGAGCATCAGCCAGCCGCACCCAGATGCTGGCAGGCCGAACTTCCTTCCGTTGCTCGAAGTGACCGCGCGCAGCGGCGAGACCTTCTTCGTGGCGGGGCAGAGCTACCAAGGCGGCGTTCTCGTGGTCGGGATCAAGGTCGGCAAGTAGCTGGTCAACTGGGAATTAGGAACAGGAATGCGAATTCGGAACACGGAATGGTGAGAGCGGAGCTCCCTTTCCGGCATTCGCATTCGAAGTCGCGTTGCTAGCTCCCGATTCCTATTTCTTCTGGGGTGGGCCGAGAGCCGCGATCTTGCGTCGAATCGCGTCGCGATCCACGTTGCCCTCGGTCGCCGAGATCGCTTGCTGCCACGCGCGACGCGCGCCTGCCTTGTCGCCAGCCTTGGCTGCGACATCGCCCGCTGCATCCCATGCCGGCGCCCACGAAGGGAACCCCTGCGTTGCCCGATCTGCAAAGGCCTTGGCCGTGGTCTCCCGCTGGTTGGCAAGGCATCCAAGCGCTGCGTGGACCAGCGGGGTGGGGTTGGTGCGGGCGAGGTTGAACGCGGCCTGCCAGGCTTCGATCGCCAGATCGATGTCGTGCTTGGCAGCATGCGCATCGGCGAGCAACAGCTTGGCTCGCGCGTTGCCGCTGATGAGACGCAGCGCTGCTTCCGCGGACTTCAATGCATCGTCGTGCTGGCCTCGCAGCAGCTGCACTTCGCCCATCACCGCGTGCCAATCCGACTCCACGCCCGAGCAACCCAATGCGGTGCGCGCTTCCTGCTCGGCTTCGTGGAGCCTTCCAAGAGACAGGAGGGCATCGGCAAGCTTTGCGTGAGCGGCGCCGAAGGATGGACGACCCGTCACAGCCTGGCGCAGCAGCGTGGCCGCGCGATCGGTTCCTCCGAGATTGCTTCCGAGCGCGAAGAGCGACTCAGGATCGTCGCCATCCGCGGCGACCGCCTTCTCGAACGCTTCCAGCCCCTGGGCCTTGCGCGAGTTGGCGACGAGGAATCTTCCGAGCCCGAGCCACGCCTCGGTGCGCGCTCCGTCCGACGCCGCAGCGGCGCGAAACGCAGCCTCGGCTTCGGCTGGTGCTGCTTCCTGCCAGCGCACGTAGCCTTCGATCACCTTGGCTTCATAGAGGGTCGGCGATGCGGCGAGTGCCTTGGTGACCTCGGGCAATGCCTCGGTCGCGCGCTTGTGCAGCATGTGAGCTTCGGCAAGACATGCGTGCCCCAGCGCATCTGCACCCTTGAGCGCCCCAAGCCCGCGGCACGCGGTCATCGCCTGCTCGTACTTGCCCTGGTCAAGATACACGAGCGCGGTTTCGCGCTTGAACCGGATGGCAACGTCGCCCGCGCGCGCAGATGCCAACGCACCCCCGCGCCGCAGCTCGGCCAGGGCGGCGTCGTAGGAGCCCGAACGGCGAAGCACCTTCGCAAGGTTGAGGCTCGCCGCGGCGTCTGTGGAGGCCTTGGCCACCGCGTCGCGCGCAGCCGTTTCTCGGTGGGCCTGCGCATGGGCTTGCGTGCAGACCCCAAGGGAAAGGGCGGCAAGAGCGACGGTGAGGATGTTCCTGTGCATCATGGCTTGAAATTGGACGGACCCGGGGCAGTTGTATTCGCCCGGCTCCCCAGGGGCAAAGATACGCCGATCCGGGGACGAAAGGGAGCGAGCCGCGCTCTCACAGCCTTCCGATCGCCCGATCCGCAGCTTCCCTGAGCCAACCATCTGCCAATCGTCCCCGCAGCCGCCCCAGCCCCTCTCTCAAACCAGGGTCGCCCGAGTTGCCTGCTGCCACGATCAAGTTGCGCAGGACACCGTCGATCCCTGGCCTGCGGAGCGGGCTTCCGACGAGCATGCCGGACAGGACGTCGGGCGTGGCTGCGAGCAGATAAGCGAGGGACGCCTGCCTCCACTGCGCAAGCGGGTCAAAGGCTGAGCCCTCCGGGATCTGGGCCCTGGGTGACGCATTGAACGGGCAGACCTCCAGGCACGCATCGCAGCCGAAGATGCGCGGCCCCACCTGGGACTCGAAAGCGGGATCCCAGGCGCCGCGCTGCTCGATCGTGAGCGTAGAGATGCACTTGCGAGCGTCGAGGATGTGGGCGCGCACCAGCGCACCGGTCGGGCACGCCTTCAAGCAGCTGTCGCAGGCGCCGCAGCGCTGCGGCTGCGGGCGATCCGGCTCGATCGCGAGCGTGGTGACCACTTCGCCGAGCAGCACGTAGGAGCCCATTCCCGGGAGGATCAGCATTCCGTTCTTGCCGATGAATCCGAGCCCGGCGCGCGCTGCCCAGGCGCGCTCGAGGACCGGAGCCGTATCGCACAACGCGCGGGCTTGTGCCCCGGGCTTCATCGACGCAACGAAGTCAGCGAGCTTTCGCAGGGAACCACGCAAGAAGCCATGATAGTCGCGGCCCCGCGCGTAGCGTGCGATGTGATCCACGACACCTTGGCCCGATGCCGTGCGGTTGGCGTAGCGGCGCGCCACGCAGATCACGCTGCGCGCGCCATCCAGGATCGCAGGCGTGGAGACCGAGCGCCGGACGTCGCGATGGTCGGCGAGATATCCCATCGGGCCGTGCATGCCCGCATCGATGAACGCCTCGTAGCGTGCGTACGCTTCGTCGAGAGGCGCATCCGCGCGTGCCACGGCCACGGCATCGAACCCGAGCTCGATGGCTCGTGCACGGATCGCATCTCTCATCGTGAATGCAAGGTAGTGCATGGCAGGTCAATGGCAAACCGCGGCTTTGCGGTGGGCCGTGCGCTGGTGATTGCCACTGCTGCACCTGGCGGGTATGACCGTGTCATGGGGAACGACGAGCTCGATCAGAGCCTGATCGCGTACTTTGCGTGGCGGACTGCTGACGACATCCTGGCCCAGCACTACGTACGTGCCTTCGAGGCCCACCAAGAAGCGACGGCAAGAAGAGCCGAGGCAGAGCAAGCGTTCGCGGACATGTCCAGCGAGCTGCTGCACCTTGCGATCCGAACGCGCAAGTTCAGCACCCGAGCCAGAGCGATCGAAGAGCTGAGCCGGCGCGGCGAGCTGACGTACGACGATCTCGAGTTCATCACCCGGGACATGATTGTCCATCCCTTGCCCGAATTCGACGAGGACGCCGAGGACCTGGAAGGCGCGTATCGGTGCGAGACCATGTCGTGGCTCACGCAGAACCGCCCTGCAGATCTCGCTCCGCTGCTGGAGCAGCTCTTCGGTGTCGCATCGAGGCAGGGGTTCGACAAGGATGCAGCGTGGGCGCTGGAAGCCCTGGCTGCGATCGCGCCTGATCGTGCAGTCGACCGGATCGACTCCTGGCTGGCTTCGTCGAGCAGCACGCGACGGGTGCAGGCCCTGTGTGCTGTGGAGCATCTGCCCTTGAAGCTCGCAGAGCCGAGGGTTCGTTCAGCTGTGTGCGATCCTGCCTGGCGCGTACGGCTGGATGCTTTCCTGTGCTGGGACCGAATGGCCGGGGAGTCCCTGGAGCTCAACGAGCTCACGGGGGTGAATCTGGAGCTGCTCCGAGAGCCGCCGAGCCGCACGTTCCTCGCGCGGCTGCCCAGCATCCGAAGGAAACGCAACCGTCATGCGCTCGCTGCGCAATTGCTCGCAGAGGCGCCGGACCGGGAGGCGGTCTGCCTGCTGATCGTCGCTCTGCAGGACGACACTTTCCTGCAGGATCTGCCTCTCACCGACCTGCCACAGAGCCGCGAGGAATGGGCTGAGACGCTCGCCATTCGATTCGGCGACGCGGGCGTCGAAGCGGTATGCGCGTTGGCGCGAACTGGATCGCCCGAGGACGAGTTCCAATGGTGCGACACCGTGGTGGCCGCGATCGGGCAGCTGGACGAAGCCACAGCGCAGACCTGGATCTGGAGGCTCTTGCTGTCGGGCTCGCTGCCCGGTCAGGCCAACGCGCTCGGCGATCTCCTGGAGCTCATGGCCCCGTCCGAAGCACTCGATGCCACTCTTGCAGAGCAGTTCGCGGTAGCCATCGGAACCGGCGAGTACCGGCTCGCCAGCGCGCTCGTCCACGCAGGCGTCCGCAGAGGCATCGAGGCAGTGATGGACAGGGCCCAACGGATGCTCGATCGAGAGCCGACCGAGGATACGTTCCAGCTCCAGATCGATTGCGCGAAAGCGCTCGAATCCGTGGGGCGTCTTGATGATGCATGGTTGGTGTCTGCGATGAGCGATCCAGGAGCCCAGGCGTTCAAGGTCCTGCTCGCGGGCACGGTCGGCAAGCTGACCGGCGCAGGCCGGCGCGTGCTCGAACGCCAGCTTGCCTCGACTGACTTCGAGATGGCGGTGCTGGCGGCCATGCTTCTCATCGACAGGGACCCGTCCGAGGTGACGAACCCGCGGATCCGGGAGATCCACGACCAGGCAGCGCCAGAGCAGAGCATCGATCTCACCTACGATCTGCTCAAGGCAGGCCACCCTCCGGCCGAGCTTCTGCCGCACGTGGAGCCGCTCTTTGATTCCGATGACGAAGAAGTCGCAGAGCCGCTTCAGAGCATTGTCGACTTCCTGCTCGAGCACCGGCCGGACGGTGACGAGTGGCTGGAGCGCATTGCGTCCCGGACGCCGCTGGCGGTCGTCTCCGGCGCGATCGAGTCAGGGCTTCATTCGAGCGATCACGACGTGGACTTCTGGGAGGAGGAGGAGTGGGCGCGGTAGTGAGCCTGCTGACGACCGTGGACAGCGTGCTCGATGGTGCCGTCGTGCTGGAGCAGCCGGCGCAAGGCCATGGATACCGCTTCAACGTCGATGCGGTCCTGCTCGCACGCTTCGCCGTGCACGGACGCGGCGCGTTCAGCCATCTGGTCGACCTCGGAGCAGGTGTGGGAGCTGTTGCGTTCTGTGCAGGGAAGCTCGCTTCCATCAAGGCGCTCACGCTGGTTGACGACGATGCCGCGGCTTGTGCACTGGCGCGTCGCAACGCGGACCGTGCGGGCCTGGCGGACCACGTGCGCGTGGTCGAGTGCGACGTGAGCCGAGTGCAGAGCGCCGACATCGGACCGGCAGACATCGTGGTCATGAACCCGCCGTACACGCCGGATCGCGCGGGACGCGTGTCGCCGGTGCAAGCGCGGGATCGATCACGGCGCGGCAGCGTGGTGCCGTTTGTCCAGGCCGCAGCGCGCCTGCTCAGCGGAAGCGACAGCCGCCTGTGCGCCTGCTACCCGGCACGGTCGCTGGTGCAGCTGCTGCAGGCGATCGACAGCGCTGGGCTGCACGCGCGAAGAGGCGCGATGGTGCACCCATCGGAGAGCAAGCCCGCTCGCATCGCGCTGATCGAGGCCAGCACACAGTCCGGCGAGTTTCGCCTCGAGCCCCCTGTCTTCGGGTGACATGGATCACCGCGCGCCGAGCAGGCGATCCAGGGTGATCGCGCACGCTGCACGGACGCTGAGGTGGTTGAACCCGGTGTCGCGATGGGCGCAGATCGGCTCCAGGCGCACGTCAGCCTGCTGCTCAAGCTGCGGATCGATCCCCCACCCTGTTCCGAACATCAGGATCACCGGCGGCCCGTCCGAAGCCATGCGCGCCCTGCCCGCTTCATACGACAAGGAATCGTCTCGAACGCGCGCGCTCGTGGTCCATAGCTCGACCGAGCTGCGCCCGCCGAAGTGCGCGTAGACGTCATCGATGGAGGGCACCACGCGCAGCACTTCCATGGCAGGCGTGCGATCGGGGATCCGGCGCGAGCCGGACCCGGTCAGCCAGTGATCGCGCACCTTCTCCGCAAGCTCTCGCTGCGCAGCGATGGGGTGCACGGCGAACATGGCCGACAGGCCGTAGGTGCGCGTGCTGCGCGAGATGTCGTGCAGGTCGAGGTTGGTGATCGCCGTGGTGATGATGCCGCCCGCACGATCGCGGACCGGGTAGTGGAGCAGAACGATCGCGGCGGTTCTCATTCGAGTGGCTCGCGGCGCTTCTTTTCCGGGGGAAGCTCGGGGACAGGCAGATCGGGGCGACGGGCCTTGGTGCGCGAGATCGACTGCTCGCGCCTCCATCGTGCGATGCGGGCGTGGTCGCCGCTGAGCAGGACCGGGTCCACGCTCACGCCGCGGAACTCGGCCGGACGCGTGTACTGCGGGTACTCGAGCAGCCCTGCATTGCCCGGGCTGTGCGATTCCTCGTGGATGGAGGCTGCGTTGCCGAGCACGCCTGGAAGAAGGCGTCCGCACGCTTCCATGATGGCCATGGCCGCGATCTCGCCGCCGCACATCACAAAGTCGCCGAGGGACAGCTCGTCGTCGACATAGGAACGCACACGCTCGTCAAAGCCCTCGTAGCGCCCGCAGATCAGCATCACGGCGGGCAGCTTGGCCATCTGCTCGGCATCGGTCTGGCGAAACGGGCGCCCCTGGGGAGTGAGGAGCACACGCTGGGCCAGCACGCCGTCCGGCGCGTCGACGTCCATCGCCTCCATGCAGGCCACGAGGCAATCCACCCGAAGGAGCATGCCCGAGCCGCCGCCATAGGGCGTGTCGTCCACGCTTCGGTGCACACCGAGGCCGAACTCCCTCGGCGATCGGAAGCGCACCTGCATGGCACCGATGTCGATCGCGCGGCCGATGAAGCTGGTCACGAGCAGCGGATCAAAGAGCTCCGGAAAGAGCGTGACGATGTCGAGCCGCATCGAATCCCGCACGCCTTCGCTCACTCGGACTCGAACCCGTCGATCGACAGCAGGACCACGCGTCCTGCGCGCGCATCGACCGAGTCCACGAAGTCGGCGACCAGCGGCACTTCATAGCGCTTGGATTCGCCTTGGATCAGCAGCACCTCGGTGGTCGGGTAGGCGCGGTAGTCCACGACCTTCCCTACCTCGGTACCGTCCTGGAGAAACACGTGGGCGCCGATGACGTCGCAGACATAGAACTCCCCCTCGCCTGGCGCAGGCAGGGTGGTTCGCGGCACGCTCAGCACCACGCCGCGCATGGTCTCAGCCGCGTCGCGTCCGGCAACGCCTTCGAGGGTGAGCAGCACGATGCCCGCAGAAGCTGCGCGCACCGAGTCGATCTTGATCTCGCGATCCGAGCCGTCGGGCAGAAGTGCGTGTACCTTGTCGACCTCGAACAGCACCTCGCTGTCCGGGTTGTAGAGCTGCACGCGCAGCTCGCCTTGCACGCCATGGGGGCGCACAACTTTTCCGATCTCTACGAAGGAGTCGTCGGCTGGCGGCATGGCGCCTCCGGGTTGGGGATCAGTCGAGGATGTCGAGATGCGAACGGCGACCGAGCTTGCTCGACGCCGCTGTGAGCACGGTGCGCATCGCCTGGGCTGTGCGCCCATCGCGACCGATCACCTTGCCGATGTCCTCGCGGGCGACGCGAAGCTCGATGAGCGCGTTGTTGTCGCTCTCGATCTCGCGGACGCTCACCTGGTCAGGATGGTCTACGAGCCCCTTGGCGATGGTGGCGATCAGTTCTTTCAAGGTCATACACCGCGAGTAAGAGGACAGCGGGTGGGTCCCGCGCGCAGACCGCTAGGCCTTGGCAGGCGGCGCGGCCGGCTGGTTGCGCAGCAGGCGAGCAACGGTGTGCGAGAGCTGCGCGCCAGTGCCGGTCCAGTAGTCGAGCCGTTCGCGGTTGACCACGAAAGCGCCCGAGCTGTCCGACGGATCGTAGGTGCCGATGAGCTCGAGGAAGTTGCCATCGCGACGAGAGCGATGATCGGTGACCACGATACGGTAATGCGGGTGTTTTTTGGCTCCCCGCCGCGTCAATCGAATGTGAACAGCCATGATATTCCTTGTGCCTCAGACGTTCCGCGAAGATAGCACCCGCTTTTCCACGCGCCAGGGACCTGCTGATCCCGATGCTGGTGCGCGGGGGGGCCGAAGGTAAGCAGCATTTTTGCCGTCGGTCAACCACGTTCGACCAAAGGTCCTGGTCGGATGTACAGACCGGCTGGAATGCCTCAGGGGGCTGCCACGAACTCTTCCACCGGCAACGCGCCCTTGGGGATCGCCGCCCCGGCCGTGACCGTGAGCTTGATCGACGGCGACACGCTCCTGACGGCTGGCTCGATGATGAACCGTGTGGTGATGGGCGCGCCTGGACAGCCTGCACAGGTTCCGGCGAGGTGCACGGTCAACAAGTCATCCTCGACCGACACGATGTACAGCACCCCGCCATCGACCGCCAGCAGCGGGCCGATCACGTCACGGCACAGGTTCAAGATCTGTTGGCGGATACCCGACATGTCAGGGGGGGTAACGTAGCACAGCCGGGATCCGGGATGGCCGCGCAACCGCGGCCACCTCGTCGGAAACTGACCAGAGGCTACCTCTTGCCCTTCTTGGGGGGAGGGGCGCTCGGCACCGGGGGGGCACCGGCAGGGCGAACCAGGGCAGCGATGTCGGGGTCGACCGTGTCCGTGTCCTGGGGCTTGTTGGTGCGGTAGGACGCGATCACGTTGAGCGTGGCGCGCTCCTCGTAGACCACGCCGGCGACCTTGAGGCCCGAGCGGTCGACGAGTCGAAGGTGCGTGGTCGGGTCCTGCCAGTCGACCTCGGTGTAGATGCGGCCGATGGAGTAGTCGGGCTGAATCTCGCGGCCTGCCACCTGGAAGGCGTCCGTGTACTTCTTACGCGCCTCTTCGAAATCCTTGCCGAGCGGGCCGTTCTCGCGCAGCCCGATCTCGTCGTAGATCTTCCAGAGCTTGCCGCGGACGAAGAAGAAGTAGCGCGTGGTTCCCTTGCGCGCGATCTTCATCATCATTTCCTGGTTGCGGTAGGTGTACTCGCCCTTGAGCGGGGTGGAGTCGACGCCAGTGGGCAGGTTGTTGAACTCGACCTTGCTCTGACGGAAGGCGGCTTTGGCTTCTGCGACGGCGGAGTCGAGGCGAGTGGTGGCCGGTCCGGGCTGCGCCTTCTTGTACAACTCCTTGAAATCGTCATCGATGATGTTGTCGTAGAAGGCCGACAGCTCCGCGGGCGTCATCTGGAAGCGCAGCCCCTGCGGGCTGATCGAGATGCCTCCCTGGTTCTTGACGTTGGGCGGGTCGACCTGGGCAGCAGGCGCTGCTGATGCTGCGGGCTTCGGCTTGCCGGCCGAGGCATCGTCCGTGGCGAGAACGGCAACACCGGCCACTCCGAAAGCGAGAGCTACGCAAAACCCCCATTTTGCCGCGTGCTTCATCTTGATCTCCTTCAAGGTCCCAACAGACGACCCTGGCTGACGCCTGGGCCTGGATTCCGATTGCCGACATAAGAATGACCACGCCATCGCTCACGCTCTGGCGCCCGGTCGCATTGGTTGTATCACCGGCTCGTTTGCGCGCTCAAGGAACGATTTGTGAGCCGAGCGAGGACCTCTGCACTGGACGCCCGGTTAGACGGGGCAGGCGGCAAGGTGATGGAATGGTTGTGTTCAACCTGGCCGCCCCACAGAGATTGAACCTTCGGACCTCGCAGATTCACTAACTGGATCGAGGCCGCCGTCGGCACTACAGATCGCAGCAAGGACGCCCGAAACCGGCCCACGTGCCAGGTTTGAGCGAGTTTTGATGCTCCACCAAGCCGTACTCCGAGTTGTTCTCCCCTGTTTTCTTGCCGCTGTGGCAGCAGCATCCGCCACGGCCTGCACCCACCAGCCAGGTCAGAACCCGGGCTCCGCGGTTGGGTCCAGCCGCCTGACCCCATGGACCGGGCCGGCCGCAGAGATGTTCGACGACCGCATTGATCGCACATCTCTCGATGCAGGCAGGGCGCCCTCGCCAGGTTCTGACCCCTTGTTCCGCAAGCGGGCGCAGGCGTCGGACCACGTGCTGCGGGTACGCGTGACCTCCTTCCTGACCCAGCGTGGCCTGGATGGCCCGGTGCATCGTCTTCAGGTCGTCCCCATCGGGGATCCGATCGCCGGACCCCGTCCTTCCGATACCGCGTTCGACCTGCAGATCCCTCAATCGAACCCCTTTTTCCAGGTCATGGCCGCCATGGGCCAGCAGATCGTGCAGCGAACGTTCGTGGCGTACCTGAAGAGATTCTCCGGGCCGATCGGGCCCGAGCTGCACTGGTTCATGACCTCCGAGTCACCGGAGGTGATCCAGGCCGTTCGCGAAGTGCACTTGCTGATGGAAGTTCGCGCTTCGAACCCGTAGCGCTTGACGTCGAAGGGAGTGCGCCCGTATGCGCACTCAGTCCATGGCCATCGAAATCAAGAACCCGCGCGAGATCGAAGCGATCAGGATCAGCAGCCAGATGGCGGCAGACACGCTGCTGCTCGTGGGAGAGAAGCTCCGCGCAGGCATGACGACCGAAGAGATCAACACGATCGTCCACGAAGACACCATCCGCCGAGGCGCGATCCCGTCTCCCCTCAACTATCACGGCTACCCCAAGAGCGTGTGCACCTCGGTCAACGAGGTCGTCTGCCACGGCATCCCAGGGCCGCAAGTGATCCACGACGGCGACATCATCAACGTCGATGTCACCACGTTCTACGGCGGGTTCCACGGGGACACGTCTGCGACGTTCTATGTCGGCAAGCCTTCGAACGATGCGAGGCACGTGACGGAGGTCGCGAGAAAGAGCCTGGAGCTCGGCATCGAGCAGGTACGCGAAGGCGCACGCATCGGAGACATCGGCGCCGCGATCCAGGAGTACGCCGAGGGGCAAGGGTGCTCGGTGGTCGAGCAGTTCGTGGGGCACGGCATCGGTCGCAGGTTCCATGAGCCGCCGCAGGTTCCCCACTTTGGAAAGCGCGGAACCAAGGACCGGATGCGCGCCGGAATGGTGTTCACCATCGAGCCGATGATCAACCTCGGCGGCTGGGAGGTCGAGGTGATGGACGACAACTGGACCGCCCTGACCAAGGATCGATCGCTGTCCGCCCAGTTCGAGCACACGATCGTGGTGACCCGTAATGGCTGCGAGATCCTCACCAAACGATCGCGCGCCCTCATGAACAGCGAGATCGTTCCCTCCCTCCTGATGTGAAGCATGGCGCTCCCTTGCAGGGGCAGAGAGTTTCGTAGCCCCCTAGGGTTTCCAGTGCGAAACGGATCGGGGATTGTCTATTGTGCCCATCCATGGACCTCGAGAGGATCGCCCCGTTCGTCTCCAACCTGGATCGCAAGGTCTTCGCCCTCTTCGGATTGCCCGAAGAGGTGATCGCAGTGCTGTTCGCCTACTACTCACGCAGCCGCGATGATCTGCGTACCAATCTGGCGCGCCTGCTGGCCGACGAGGAGCTCGGGATCGCGGGCGGCTCAGCCACGCAAGCCGCGCAGGCGCAGGACAAGGCGCGCGCGTTCCACGAGAAGTGGGTGGTCGGCTACGGCCACGCATCGGTGGCGGAGCACGCGGTGGTGCACCTCGCGCTGGAAGACGTGAGCATCGTGGCGTCCAAGGTGATCGAGGATCTCCGCCTCGGCTCGTTCACCGAGAAGAGCACGCGCTACGTGGTGTTCGATGCGCGGTCGTTCGCGGATCTGCCTGAGCTGCCGCCTGAGCTGCGCAGCGTGTACCGAGCATCGTGCGAGAAGCTCTTCGGCGTGTACCTGGAGCTTCAGCCCAGGGTCGAGGAGCGTGTGCGCGAGCTTGCTCCCAAACGCCCGGGACAGAGCGATGCGGCCTGGAACGCCGCCGTTCGCTCGCACACTTGCGACCTGCTGCGAGGGCTCCTGCCCGCTGGAACGCTCACGAACCTCGGCATCACGGCCAATGCGCGTGCGATGGCGATGCTGATCAGCAAGATGCTGTCGTGGCCGCTCGACGAGGTGAAGCGGATCGCGGGCGACATGAGGACCGAGGCGCTGGTCGTGGCCCCTACCCTGCTTCGGCACGCCGCGCGCAACGACTTCCGCGAGGCGATCGCTGGCGACATCGCGCCTGCTGCGGCCGCGCTGCAAGGAGCGGCTCGCCGCGAGGAAGCGGCACATGTGCCTGTGCGTCTGGTGCAATTCGACGCGGACGCCATGGAGCGGGTGGTGCTGGCGTTGAGCTACGATTGCGGGGAGAGCGCGGATGCGGATGCTCGCTTGCAGTCGCTGCGAGCTGAGCCGCGAGACAAGCTGCAGGCGGTCGTCGATGCTGCCATGTTGCATCGTGGTGCGTACGATCCAGCACCGCGGGCGTTTGAGGCATCGAGCGTGACGGTCGAGCTGGAGGTGGACTACGGCGCCTATCGCGACCTGCAGCGTCACAGGATCCTCACGCCGCTGGTTCGCACGCTTGGATGCACGCTTGGAGCGTACGTGTCCGAGGACCTGGAAGCGATGGGGCACGGGCCGCGGGTGAAGCAAGCGCTGGAGGAGGCGCGCGGGGCCTGGGAGAGGATCGCGTCGAGCCATCCGTTCGAGGCGCAGTACGCGGTGCCGCTTGCGTACCGGGTGCGAACGCTCTGGACGTTGAACTTGCGTGAGCTGTTCCACGTGATCGAGCTGCGGAGCGGCAAGCAGGGGCATGCGAGCTATCGGCGGGTGGCGCAGGAGCTGTACCGAGCGGTTGTCGCGGTGCATCCATGGTTGGCGAAGTTGATCCGGGCGGACATGGAGAGCTACCGGCTCGCTCGTGAGTAGCGAGACGGGATTTGTCCTTGACAGGTCGAGCATCGGCGTTCATGCTCCGCGCCCGCACTTGAGGCCGACTGGATCGGCAAGTCCGGGGCGTAGCGCAGTCTGGTAGCGCACACGGTTCGGGACCGTGGAGTCGGAGGTTCAAATCCTCTCGCCCCGACTGAGACGGCTGAATTCCCAAAAAGGATTCAGCCGTTTCCGTTTAAGGCCGCCTCGCCATCGAGCTCAAGGCGTTGTGCTCCGATAGCGATCCACATCTGCCTCCCGCAATCGCTCCACCCGCCCGCTGTCCTCAAGCACCTCCAGGTTGCCCACGATCTCGGACAGGGTCAGGTACAGCTCGTCGTCCCGCGTCTTTCCAAACACGGCCCCGGCGATCTCGTAGGGCGTGCGCGGACCGTCCTGCAGCAGCGACAGCAGCCGGGCCTGGCGCTTTTCGTAGAACGCTCGAAGCCCCGCGATCGCCTTGCGATGCCCTGTGAACGGCTCGCCATGACCGGGCAGGACCCAGTCGAGCTCCATGGCTTCGATCGTCTCGAGCGACTCGAAGTACGCAACGAGCGCGCGGAAGGACTTGTCCTCGTCGCGCGGGCCAACCTCGATCAGCGGACAGGGCGAGATGCGTCCCAGCAGATGATCCGCGCTCAGCAAGATGCGTGCGCTGTCCGCATGCAGCACCACGTGCCCCGGGGTGTGTCCGGGCGTGTGCACCACGGTCGCGCGAAACGCCCCGAACTCCAGCTCGAGCCCGGGGTCGAGCGCTTCGACCTCGTCGAGCCGGGCCGTGGCCCGCTCTTGTTTGCCGTACCGCGCCCCCATCTGCAGGATGGCGGGCAAGGGCGCGCCCAGACGCAGGAAGTACCTGCCGATGGCCTGGCGACGCTGCGGGTCTTCTGGACGGTCGAGAACCTTGGCAGCGTCGCGCGGGTGAACGAGAACCGGGGCTCCGGTGCGCTCGTGCAAGGCGCGCGCTGCGCCGAAGTGATCCATGTGTCCGTGGCTGACGATGATCCGTCGCACGTCCTGCAGGCGCCGCCCTGCTGCCAAAAATCCAGCGGTCAGGGCATCCCATCCGGCCGGGTTGCCCAGGCCGGTGTCGAACATCGTGAGCGAGCCGTCCGCGTTGTCGATCAGGTAGACGTTGACCTGGCCGCCGGCCGCAGCGAACGGAATGCTCATGGCGATGCGCGCAACGCCCAGCGATCGGAGCGCCAGGTCGGCCGCAGTTGCGCCCAAGGCGGGTAGGGATTCAGCGATCACTGCGTTTCAAGCCCATTGTGTAGCGACCCTTGTATACACCCCTGGTGTGCCGCCCGCGAGCGCTGGTGAGCTCCCAATTCCGCTCCTTCGTAGCAGGATCAGGGATTGGCACTGGCGGAAAACACCGCTCTGCACCACACTGCAAGTGGATGCGTCGCTGGTCTGACCGGTTTCGCACGTTCGCCCATAGGAGAGACCGCATATGTGGAGCCGCCAGCGAAACCCCGAAGCAGCCAAGCGCGTTGCGGACCGCCGCCAACGCGAGCAGGACGCACCGAGATTGCTGCAGGAAACGCCCGGGCTTCAAAGCCTGTACATCGAGTTGAAGGAATCCGGCGATGCCAACGGCAACCCCGTGTCATCGCACATCCGACGGTTCCAGCTCTCCACCGCCCCTGCGCTGTTCCTGTTTCCATGCGGGGACCCCAAGTGCGACGGCGGCGGACATGACATCACCGACGAAGTCCTGGCCGGTCTTCGAGAGCACAAGACGAGGATCGAGGGGCAGGACGCCTGCGTCGGAGCTGCAGGTGAAGTGCCGTGCACGCGCACGCTCAGCTACGCGGTTGTGGCCACGTTCGAGTAGCGCAGCCGCTGCCTACCCGACCTCCACCGTCACATCGGTTGCGGTGAGCGTTTCGGCTCCAGTGAGCCCGAGGCGATCGAGCACCGCACGCGACTCCGCAGGCAGCGACTCGAGCTTTGCAATCAGGTCCCCCTTGCGCACGTAGATCTCTTCGCGCCGCCCCCTCTCGTTCTCGACCTTGAGCGAGAGCTCTTCAGGATTGGGACTCCGACGGTCGACTTCGGCGAGCACGGGCGCGAGCATCTCCACGACGCGCTCCACAAAGGGGACGATGCGGTCGTGCTCGAACAGATCCTGGCCATCGAGTGCAACAGCGGTCAGGTTCTCGCGGTGAGGCAGCAGCTGGGTGGTCGCTGCCCGCATCGCTTGCCACAGTCGCTCGATCTGCTTGCGGTCATCGTCCTCCAGCGGAGATGGATGCGCGTCTGCACCTTCGTCGAGCGGGCGAAGCACCTCGGCAAAGCCCTTGCCCTCCGCGGTCTTGATCCGGAACACGAACGCGTCGTCCTGGTCGAGCTTTCGCTTGAGCCGGATCTCTGCCGTGGTCTCTTCGAGCTCAAAGGCGCTGACGATCAAGTCGTCGATCGAGATCGGCTCGAGCTCCACGGACTTCTTCATCCAGCCCTTCTTGAGGCCGATCTTGAGAACCAGCCCCTGGGCGAACTCAGCGACGCGGCGGGGGACGGTCCATTCGCGCACCTGGGAGGTGCCGAGGTTGAAGCCTGCGGTGATCCCCTGGGGCAGGGTCAGGATCGCATTGACCTTGTTGACGTTGCCGTCGAGGCGAAGCGTGACGGAGTAGTGCAGCGATGGGAAGGAGGCTGCCTTCAGGAAGGTGTCGAGGGCGCCGCGAACCTCAGCTCGCTTTCGATCGATGTCGCCGCGCGCTGATACCTCGTCGCGCTCGTTGGCTTCGGTAGCCGCCTTTCTGGCGCCTTCGACGCCATGGGTGGCGACCTCTTGCAGCTGCCGGGAGTATTCGGAGATCAACGGCTCCGAGGTCCTCTTCAGCCCTTCGCCGAGGAAACGCACAAGGCCCTGGTGGAAGATCTCCAGCGACGACACGGCTTTCATCCGCGTCTCGGCTTCCGTTGCGATCTTCGCCCTCATCTTGGCAATTTCGCCGTCGAGCTTGAGGGTCGCAGTGGCGCAGGCCACGAACGCCTCGAGCGTGGACAGGAAGTTGTATTGCTGCGGAAACGGGACTGAGTCGCCGAACAGGTACCTCATGGCTCTCCCTGGCTATCCCGGCTCTCCCCCGGGTGCCAAGATTATAGCCGAATCACGGCTGCAACCCAGCGATACATTTGGGATCGCCGGACAATCCTCCCGCGTGGGTCGTGCCCCTGCCTACGCCGTGGAGCCGTAGATGCCAGGCATGATCTTCTTCCACTTGCCGTCGCGTGCTCTCGAGATCGTCAGATCCCCGTAGGCTTCGCCCCAGCCATCCAGCAGATGCAGCACCACCTCTGGCTGTCCGTCACGGTCCATGTCGGTCACTGCCAAGGGTTTGAACGCTCGCTCGAGCGCCTTGCCACCCGTTGGCTCATCGTGGAATTCCTCGACCCATTGCCCGCCATCCCAGCGGGCGACCAGGGCCGTCCTTCCCCCAACCACGGCAAATCGCTGCAATTCCCTTCCCGTTCGCTGCGAGAAGAACAGCACCCGGCGCTGGAACGCAACGCGATTGTCCGGGTCGAGCAGGCCTGTCTGCGCCTGCCACGCTGCAGAGAACTTCTCCAACGCAATTCGAACCGAGACGGGGGGCTGCCACGGATCGATTGCAGGAGGCGCGTAGGGGGCGTCCGCGGACACGTAGACTCCCGCGCCTGCCCTTCCCCGCACCCGACGCATGGTCAGCTCATCGCAATTGCTCACGTCGTAGCGCTCGGTCTCTGCGACGACGACATCGGCCGCCACGCGCCCATGCGCATCGAGCTCCCGCCACCGCGACCCCACCGGCCCCCAGCGTCGACAAGCAACATCCTCAGGCTGCTGGAGCCTCCCCTGACGGACTACGGCGAGAGGACCGACCGGGCTGTTGCCGAGAAAGCGCAGCTCACCGTGGCTCGCACCATTTCTGGAACCGCGGACCTGCTGGCCTGCGGTGGCAGAAGGCACGTGGGCGGTCGTTCGGCTGCGCCGAGCCGTACGGGCGTGACGCGTCGGCGGCGCAGCGCTCGCGGATGTAGCGAGGAGAAGCAAGCAGACAACGGTTCGGATCAGTCGCACGCAACGAAGCTAACGAGGCGGCTCCGAACGGGGCAAGTTTCGTTGGGGCCGCGACCGGCAGAGGGCGTCTCAATACTCTGTCGACGAACTTTTTGATCACCTCCCCCGCCTCGCTTAGCTCGGCACCCCCACCGCACGCCCGCCGATTAATCGATGCAAAACCGGGGAGTCCAATCGGTCGGGCGTCGGAGGGGGTAGGGAAATCGAAGCGGTTCCCGCTCTGGCCCCCTCCGGCTGCCGCATTGGGTGATCCTTGGGATGCGGCAGATCCGGAGGGGGCGGGGCGCGAAGCGCCCGGGGGAGGTGATCAATTCTGGGCAGTGCTCCGTGCTTGGGGGGTATTGAGACAGCCTCGGCAGGGAGCGGGCTTGCCCCTATTTGCCCGGGAATAGCTCGGACGAGTACAAGCGTAGGCACTGGCATGCGTCCGACCTTCTTGCTGTCCCTTGTGACCTGCGCGCTGCTGACAGGACCGGCCGCTGCCCTTCCTCCGAACGCCCCCCTGGTCCGGGCGAGGGAGAATTTATTGTTGCGCCAGGCATTCCGGGGATACGACCCGGCGTCGCGTACGTTGGCGCGGTCCGGGGCTGGCCAGCCGTCGATCGAGGTCTACCAGGCGATTTCAAGGCACTGGAGCGGCCAGGGGACGCGAATCCTCGCGGTTCTGGAGACGCCGCAGCACGTCTATCACCACGAATACGGAGCAAACGGGAGCTATTGGTTGCAGGTCGGGCTGCTCAGGGAGGGTGCGGAACGAGCCATGCCCGATGCGATGAGCGCGCCCATGTTGATCCGGTGGACAGCTGATCCCCACTGGCAGCAGAGAATCGGTCGCATCGACGCCGCTCGCTTTCGGTTGACTCCGACCGAGAGTGCCTTCGGGGTGCGTATCCAGGCAGAGTACCGCTTCAAGATGGGATTATCGAAGCGCGAGAGGCTGGTCTTGTTTCGACGCGACGGGGCGCAGCTCGCGCCGGTGCTCGATACCATGATGATGAGCTGCGAGTGCTGCCCGGAGGAAGCGTATCCGACCGCGCAATGCGACTGCTGGAACGACGACAGGGCGTGTCCAGGCTACGCGCCGGCGATCCTCAGAGTGCTCCCCACGCAGCACCAAGGCGTGAACGACCTCAGCAAGACGTTCGGGGCCAGGTCCGTGGAGCTGCATTGGCAGGACGGCAGGTACGTGCTGAGCGGTGTGGATCCGCTCCTCGACACGCAGTAGCTGCGCTTCGAGGTCAGATCGAACGCGCGCTTCCGTGGGTAAGGCTCTGCCAGGTGGTCATGGCCCACTGCCGATCCGACGGGTCGTGGAAGCAGATCGTGCAGGCAGCTCTGCGGTGCGGAACCGCGGCGTCGCTCTTCAGCGCCCAGTAGGTGTCGTCAGGATCGCTCTCGCGGCACAGGACCGCCCGGCTGACCAGGGCCCCGTCCCTGCGCTCGAATCGCTCGCCTTCGTCGTCCGGGCCGTTGCCCACCATCTCGTCCGGCGTCATGTCCGCCCCGTTTCCAAGCACAAAGCCGGTGAACCACACGGTCCGTCCGTCCCCCCATCCGCAGAACGTCCCGCGGTCGTCCCATTCCTCCGAGAAGCTCCCAGGAATCCGGATGGACCAGCCGCCGGTGAGCATCACCTTGACCGGATGGCGCCGGTATCCGATCCGAGGGTCGGGTCGTGCGTGGGACGCCTGCTTGTGCACCCACTCGCTCACGCACCCCTTGCGGCGGGAGATCTGCAGCAGCTCGTCCCATTCCGCCCAGGGGAATGCGCGGCTCGGGTCGAGCTTGAAGGCGCGCTCGAGCGAATCGAGCACGCGCTGCAAGACCATCCGCTCGGACTCGTTCTCGGGAGCATGCCAGCGGACCTCGTTCCACATCAGCGCGAGCGCGACGCCGAGGTGATAGCCGGCCGAAGTCCCCTGCTCCCACCAAGGGAAGAAGTCGATTCCCCTGGAGGGGTCCGCAGCCACGGAATCGAACCAGGCCCTATCCCTGGGGCCCAGCGGCGTGCGGCAGAACGCATCCACCTCGAAGTGGTGCGTCATCGGCATGCACACCTCAAAGCCGGATCCCTCGTTGTCCGGAAGATTGCGCGCCAACGCACGCAGCCACGTGAGCATCTCCTCCTGCAGCCGCGGGAAGTCTCGCGTCTCGAAGTAGCCGGTCTCGTCGGCCCAGTCGGCGTCCGGGGTTCGAGGCAGCCAGACGAGCTCGAGATCGCGTGCAAGCCGATCGAGCAGATCCACGACAAACGCGTGGTAACCCGGCCCGGCCGAGGACGTCTTGCCCGAGGCCAGCAAGCGCCCGTGCCCGATCCCCGTGAGCTCCAGGTTCTCCTCGGCAGGGTGCAGGTTCAGGTAGACCGTGGGACGTTCCCTGAGATCGACTCCGCGGACCGGCTGGGCGTCTGGGACGTGATCATTGACCCAGTTGAGCGCCCGGCGGATCAGAGCATCCGGCTCGAGCCGCTTCGGGAATTCCGCCGCCAGGTACAGGCCAAGTCCCATGGGGCGAGTCTAACACCGGGCGCGGCACGGTTTGCCAGCGTGTTATCATCCCGGCCCCGGTCGGTCACCGGAGTGCTCTAGCACCGCGTGCCCAACGTTAGGCACGGCATGCCGTGCCTAACGCATGCACGCCGTGGCGTGCCGCTACGCAGCGCCAGCCCTACTTGCTCTCCAGCACGGCAAGCCCGGTGTCGACATACCGCTCTTGTGCCTTGGCGCCTGTGAGATAGTCGTCGTATTGCACAATCGCGCGGAGCCGACGCTCGAAGAATGCCACCGTGTACGAATACGCAAGGTCGAGCACAGCCTGATGATCCGCACTTGCGGTCTTGCAGAATCCGCAGGCCAGGCAGTTGGAGAGATCGGACACGAAGCTCATGTGGTTCGCGCCATTCACCGTGACCTGCAGGCTGGGAGGCTGGGCGCTCGCGTAGAACTTCTGGTAGTTGTCTGCGGCCGGCGCACATGGCTGCAGCCCCCCGCCGCTGCCGTCGTCCACGGTCTCGCCAAGGAAAGCTGAAGGGATCGACATGGATTCCATCGCCTTGATCCCATCCGGACAGGTGCCGATTCCAGGGCAGCTGTTGACTGGATCTAGGCCGAGAACCGCCTTGAATCGCGCATCGAGCGAGGCTGCCATCACAGCTGCCTTGCCCCCGCGCGAGTGCCCCATCACGCCGACCAGGTTCGCGTCCGTCTGACCTGCCAGGGGGCCCGAGGGCTTTGCGCTCTCGGCGATCACCCAGTCGAGAACTTGGATGATCGCGACCGGATCCTTGTCTTGCCCGCTGAGATTGCTGTAGTCGACCGTGCAGGCCACGTAGCCGAACGAGCTGAGCCGATCAGCGTAGGGGTAGTAGCGCGACGACTCCAGCTGGAAGCCGTGAGCGATCAGCACGATCGGATAGGGTGGAGCAGAGGGGCCTGCGGTGGGCACCACGCAGTGAACCGAAATGCTCCCTGCCTTCCCGTCCGAGGCCTCGTGCGCGAAGGGCCCGTCCTGTGCAGGGTCTGGGAGCGCGGACGCTTCAGGGGAGGAATCGGGCTGCGCATCAGGTTGATCGCCTGGTTCCTCGCTCACATCGGACTGGGCGTCAGGCTGATCCGACCCTGCCTGGCCTCCGGTGCCAGCACTGGCTTCGGTTCCGCTGTCCGCCCCTCCAGCCCCTCCACTGCCTGAAGCTGCGAGAAGGTCCGAACCGCTGCTGCTGCCGCAGGCCAGGGGCGAGGCGATCCAGGTCAGGGTGACCGCAACGAGAAACGGTGAGCGGAAGGGAGGAAGGCCCATGGGTCCAAGAAGGTACATAGCACCAGGAGCGTGAACGACAATCCCGCTCCCGATCGCGCCCACGGGACATTAGGAACCCGGGATGCAGGAACTCCGGCTCCAAGCCCATGGAATGTCATTCTTCGCCCTTGCCGATGGACCTGCCACCGGCCCGCTCGTGCTCCTGCTCCACGGATTCCCGGAGCTGTCGCGGTCGTGGCGCCACCAGCTTCCTGCCCTGGCGAGCGCGGGGTATCGGGCTGTTGCTCCTGATCTGCGCGGATATGGCGAGAGCGACAAGCGCGGCCCCTTTGATTTGCGCACGCTCGCCCGGGACGTGAGCGAGCTCATTGGCGCGATCGGCCATGAGCGCGCGATCGTGGTCGGGCACGACTGGGGAGGCGCTGTGGCCTGGGCGACCGCGTCGTATCATCCAGAGGTCGTGGACCGCCTGGTGGCGATGAACTGCCCGCCTCCGGGCGTGCTCGCCTCGGAGATTCTTGGCAATCCCCGGCAGCTGCTTCGCTCCTGGTACATCTTCATGTTCCAGCTTCCCTTGTTGCCCGAATGGGTGCTGACCAGGCAAAGCGCAAACGCGGTCGGACAAGCGCTTCGAGGAGGATCGCACGTTCGGGAAGTCTGGTCTCGGCAGGAGACAGCGCCGTACCAGGAGGCAATGCTCAAGCCCGGAGCCGCTCGCGCAGCGCTCGGCTACTACAGGGCGATCTTCCGCCGTCCGCTGAAGACCCGCCGCGATGGACGTGCACACAGGATCTCCGCTCCGGTCCTCATCGTGTGGGGTGCGCGCGATCGCTTTCTCGGGCGCGAGACCGTAGCTTTGAACAAGCTCGCGCCCTACCTGGCAGAGGGGAACCGTCCAGAGCTCGTGTTCCTCGAGGATGCAGGACACTTCGTGCAGAACGAGGCACCGAGCCGCGTGAACGAGGAGCTCCTGCGTTGGGTCGGCGGTCGGGCAGAGACAGCCTAGTACTGCGTACTCGCCAACTCCTCGCGTTGCGCGAAGACTTTGCAGCTGGAAGAGAGCCGCAGATCTCGCAGAACGCCGCAGACAGGATCAGAGGGCGGGTGCTCGCTGGTTCAACGGGTCGGCCCCGTATCGCCAGTCTCCAGTCCTCGCAGGTCTCCCGCAAGCTCCGCGCGATCCGTGAGAGCCAAATCCCCACCCGATCTCCCTTTCTCCCTGTGAACATCTCTGCCCTGCAAGGTAGAACCCTAGGGTATCCCGCGAGAGGAGCGCCCGGCCTTGCACTTGCTGCCGCCATGTTGTCTGATCGAGCCGTGCCACTCTACGAAGAACCGCTGTTCCGTCCGCCGAGCGAAGCAGAATCCCTGATCCTGCAGATCACGGTCGGCTGCTCCCACAACCGCTGCGGCTTTTGCAGCATGTATCGCATGAAGTCGTTCCGCGCGGTGCCGCTGCCAGAGGTGGAGCGCGACATCGCGCAAGCGGCGCGGCAGTGGCAGGGAGAAGTCCGCCGGGTGTTCCTGGCCGACGGCGATGCGATGTGTCTGTCGGCCAAACGTCTGAGCGAAGTGCTCGACCGGGTGAACGGAGCGTTCCCGCGATTGCAGCGCATCGGGATCTACGCGAACGCGCGCGACGTGCTCTCCAAGTCCGACGACGAGCTGCGAGCGCTTCGGGAGCGTCGCTTGAAGATCCTGTACATGGGGCTGGAGAGCGGCGATCCGGAGACGCTTGCCAGGATCGACAAGGGCGCCACCGTGGACGAGATCGTGGAAGCGGTGCGACGAGCGCAGGCGGTGGACATGAGCGTGTCGGTGATGGTGCTGATCGGGCTGGGCGGGCGCAGCCGCAGCCAGGAGCACGCGCGCGCTTCTGCGGAAGCGATCAACCGCATGGAGCCGACCTACACCGCGCTCCTGACCTACACGCCGACGCCGGCGTCGCCGCTCATGGACGAGATCGACCGGGGGACGTTCGAGCTACCTGACCCTCTCGAATCGATTCGCGAGATCCACACGTTCGTGTCCGGGCTGACATGCAGAACGCACTTCACGTGCAACCATGCGAGCAACTACGTGCCTCTCAAGGGCAACCTGCCTGGTGCGCGGGACCACCTCCTGAAGGTGCTGCAAGGAGCGCTGGACGGGCGCATCGGGCTGAAGCCGGAGTTCTTGAGGGGGCTGTAGCAGGCTCTCCCCTCCCCGGTCCCATCAACCGCTGCGGAAAGAATTCTGACCCGTTCCGGCTGGGTCAGGGGACTCATGGAACAGCGCGCCCCGCCTGCGTGTGTGGGCACAGCTACGCCGGAGGACCACGTGAGAAGCTCATCGTTCGCTATCTCGTTGATCGCGCTTGCCTGGCTCGGCTGCGGAGGTTCCGCTGAAAACAACGCCAACGGGTTGACCGGTGGAGCCGGGGGCACCGGCAGCGGAGGCACGCCCCAATCCGGGGGCACGGGCGGTGCACCCCAAGTGGGCGGCAATGCCGGCACTCTTCAGACGGGCGGCGGAGGAGCAGCTCCTCAGACGGGCGGGTCTGGAGGGACCGCTGACGCCGCGTGTCTTCCCGATGGCGTGGCTTGCTCCGGCCCCTGCTGCTCTGGGGCATGCACTGCGGGCTGGTGCGGCTTTCAAGCACCCGACGCTGGATGTAAGCAAACGGGCGCGCTGTGCAACAGTCCGTCGGATTGCTGCATCGGCGCCTGCATAGGCGGAATCTGCTCGAACATTGGAGGAGACGGAGGTTGCAAGGGATACGGAGCCTGGTGCGCTGGCTCCGGAGAGTGCTGCAGTGGCTTCTGCGACAAGGGCACCTGCGGTCCGGTCCAGCCCGACGCCGGATGCAAGCCAGCGGGCGAGGTATGCACCGCAAGCTTGGAATGCTGCGGCTCGATTTGCGACAACGGGCTTTGTGTCGACGCTGTCGATGCCGGGTGCAAGGGCCCCGGACAAGGGTGCGGCACGAACGGAGAATGCTGCTCCCTGTCCTGCGTCAACAGCCACTGCGACAGCTCTGGCGACGCCGGATGCCAGCTCGGAGGTTCACCCTGTACCTATTGGGACAAGTGCTGCTCGCAGATGTGCAAGCAGGGCAAGTGCGTGGGCGACACGCCGTCATGCAAGTTGGCCGGTGGGGTCTGCTCCTCATGGCTTGAATGCTGCTCCGGCGTCTGTCAGGCCGGTGCCTGCACCTCGAATTGATTCCGCCGCGGCCCTGAGGCTCCAATCCGGAGATGCGCGCGCCACGCGAGCGCCGCCTGAAGCTCGTGTACATGGGGGCTGACCTGCCGAACGACGCCACCTGCAACGAGCGTCACGGCCGGTTCGTGGGCACATCGATGCGCAAGACGCTCGGCACAGGCCATCGTGGACACACACAGGATCAATCACTCCAGCTCACCTCGCAAAGAGCGCCGTAGGTGTGACGGAACTCGATGCAGGCGGCGAACGATGCGGACTGCCCGAAGCTGAGCTTGCGATCGAACACAAGGGCGTAGTACCGCCCGCGGCGCTGCCGGACTTGCACGCGACTCGGTCGGTCCGAGAGGCGACCGCGGTGCGGGCGAACCCATGGGCCCCGCGCCAGGGCTTGTGGTTTGTGCCCCGGAGCACAACCCTTCCGTGTCTCTTCCACCATAGGCCGACCTATGCGATGGATCTCCGTTCACGACGGAACTGTGATGATGCAGCGGGCACCGCAAGAGTGAGAGGGATCGATGCCGAGTTCGAAGTCGCGTGACAGCCGGCGCATGCGCGCCGCTCCAAAGTCCGACCTCGGACGTGCGGAGCAGCTTCCCAAGGCGCCCTCAGGAATCCAGGGGCTCGACGAGATCACAGGCGGCGGCTTGCCTCGTGGCCGCCCAACTCTGGTCTGCGGCGGCGCCGGCTGCGGCAAGACCCTTTTCGCCCTGGAATTCCTGGTGCGCGGGATCACCGAGTACGGCGAGCCAGGCGTGTTCATGGCGTTCGAGGAGACTGCGGAGGAGCTGTCATCCAACGTTCGTTCGCTCGGCTTTGATCTGCACAAGCTCGAGGCCCAGAAGAAGCTCGCGATCGACTACGTGCGTGTAGAGCGCTCCGAGATCGAGGAGACCGGCGAATACGATCTTGAAGGGCTGTTCGTGCGGCTTCAGCTCGCGATCGAGACCGTGGGCGCCAAACGCGTGGTGCTCGACACGATCGAGTCGCTCTTTGCCGGTCTTCCCAACCCCCTGGTGCTGCGCTCCGAGCTGCGGCGACTGTTCCGCTGGCTCAAGGACCGGGGCATGACGGTCGTGCTCACCGGCGAAAAGGGCGAGGGAACCCTCACCCGCCAGGGCCTCGAGGAGTATGTGTCGGACTGCGTGATCTTCCTTGATCACCGGGTCAACGAGCAGCACTCGACGCGTCGGATGCGGGTGGTGAAGTACCGCGGCTCGGTCCACGGCACCAACGAGTACCCGTTTCTCATCGACGAAACAGGCATCTCGATCCTGCCCGTGACCTCCCTCGGCCTGGCGCACAAGGCGCCGATGGAGCGGATCTCGTCAGGCGTCGCAAGGCTTGACCAGATGCTCGGAGGCAAAGGGTACTTCAAGGGCAGCACGATCCTGACCTCTGGCACGGCCGGCACTGGCAAGACCAGCCTTGCTGCGTTGCTGGCCGAGGCTGCGTGCGGCAGGGGTGAGCGGTGCCTGTTCTTCGCGTTCGAGGAGTCAACCGAGCAGGTCCTGCGGAACATGCGCTCGATCGGCATCCGGCTCGATCGGTTCATCAAGAGCGGCCTGCTCCGCGTGATGCCGTCGCGTCCCACTGCCTACGGCCTGGAGACCCATCTGGTCTCCATGCACAAGGCTATCCTGGCGTTTGCCCCGGATTTGGTGGTGGTCGACCCGATCACCAACCTGATTTCGGTGGGGACTGGACCTGAGACCCAGTCGATGATGACGCGTCTCATCGACTTCCTGAAGATGCGCGGCACCACGACGTTCTTCACCAGCCTGACCTCGGGCAGCGGCGACCTCGAGCAGAGCGAAGTCGGCATCTCGTCGCTGATCGACACCTGGTTGCTGCTTCAGGTCGTGCGCAGCGGAGGAGAGCGCAACCGCACACTCGCCATCATCAAGTCGCGCGGCATGCGCCACTCCAACCAGGTATCCGAGTACAAGCTGAGCGAAGCAGGATTCGAGATCGTCGACACCTATCTGGGCGCAGCCGAGGTCCTCACCGGTTCTGCGCGTCTTGCCAGGGAAGCCGAGGATGCGGCCGCGGCACAGGCAGCCTCCGACGAAATCGCGCGCAAGGAGCAGGAACGGGAGCGGCGACGCAGGGCCCTGGAGCGGCAGGTCGAGGAGCTACGGGAGAAGTTCGCGACCGAGGATGCGGCACTCGCACACGAGATCGAGCTTGCAGTCCGTCGCAGCGGGCAGCTGAGCTCCAGTCAGATGGCGATGGCGCAGAGCCGTGAGGCATTCACCCCCAACCACGCTGATGGGGCAAAGACGAAGAAGGGCCGACGTCGATGAGCCGCGAACCAGCGCGCAAGGCCAGGACCGTGAGCACAGTTCCGGAGTGGGAACTTCGTCTGTACATTGCGGGCATGACCTCCAAGAGCGTGGCCGCGTTCGCGAACCTCACGCGAATCTGCGAGGAGCACCTCAAGGGCCGGTACCGCATCGAGGTGATCGACCTGCTCAAGAACCCGCAGCTTGCCCGCGGGGACCAGATTCTCGCCCTGCCCACCCTGGTGCGCAAGGTGCCTGAGCCCATAAGAAAAATCATCGGGGACCTTTCCAACGAGGAGCGCGTGCTCGTGGGTCTGGACATCCGACCGGTCCAGGGGAAGCGGTCGTGATGGGCAGAGCGTCGAAACCTGGCCGCCCCCCCACGCCGTCGCCCGCAACGGGGAACGAAGAGACCCAACGGAGGCTCGAAAAAGCGTCGGTGCAAACCGCACAGCGCTATCTGCTCCGACTTTACATCACCGGCACCACGCCCGCTTCCTCGCGTGCGATCGAGAGTGTACGAGCGATCTGCGAAGAGCACCTGTACGGTCGCTACGAGCTGGAGGTGATTGACATCTACCAGATGCCAGCCCTGGCAAAGGATCACCAGATCGTTGCCACGCCCACGTTGATCAAGGTCTTGCCTGCACCGTTGCGGCGCTACATCGGTGACCTGTCCAAGGTCGAGAAGATCCTGTTCGGTCTCGACCTGCGCGAGATGAAGTGATGGATGGCGACTCGAAGGAAGAAATCGAGCGTCTGAGCGCTGAGAACGAAGAGCTCAGAATACGTCTCGACGAAGCAGAGCAGGCGCTGGAAGCCATTCGCACGGGTCAGGTGGAGTCGCTCGTGGTCGAGGGGCCGGACGGCCCGCGCATCTTCTCCCTGGAGGGGACAGACCACTCCTATCGAGTCCTGGTCGAAGGGATGAAGGACGGGGCTGCCACGCTCGCCGAAGACGGCACAGTCCTGTACTGTAATGCCCACTTTGCCGAGATGCTCGAGGCCCCGCTGGAGAGCGTCATGGGCGGGTCGGTCCACCGCTTTCTTCCGGAGTATTCAGTGCCTGCGTTCCAGGCGCTCGTACGCGAGGCAACCGGAGAGGCGGGGCGCGGGGAGCTCGATCTGCTCGCAGCCAACGGCCAGCTGCTCCCTGCCCATGTGTCAGTGGCTGTCATTCACGAAGGCACGACCCGCCGATACTGCCTGGTGGCTGCGGATCTCCGGGCCCAGAAGCGCAGCGAGCAGATCCTCCTGGCAGAACGGCTGGCGCGCTCTGTGCTCGAGCAGGCAGCCGAAGCCATCGTCGTGTGCGACGAGCACGGGCGGGTCACCCGCGCGAGCACAGCCGCGATCGAGATGTGCGGCCGCAACCCGCTGCTGCTTTCCTTTGACGAAGCCTTTCCCATTGCGCCGGGCTTCGCTGCCGAGATTCTCCAGGGCAAGACCCTTCGGGGCGCAGAGGCAACGCTGCGTCATGCGGACGGCTCCACGATGCAGGTGCTGGTGAGCGCGGTCGCGCTGCGAGGAGCCCAGGGCGAGCCGATCGGGTGCGTGGTCAATCTGGTGGACATCACTGAGCGCAGCCGAGCCCAGAGGGCCATCCAGGAGTCTGAAGGGCGTTTTCGCGCTGTGCTGGATGGGTCCCAGGATGTGATCTATCGCGTGGATCTGAAGGCCGATCGCTACGAATACATCAGCCCATCCTGCCAGTCGGTGGTGGACTTCACGGCCGATGAGCTGATGGCGATGAAGTCCGAAGATGCGCTGTCCATGATTCATCCGGATGACCTTCCTGCCATGCAGTCTGCGCTGGCCCAGCTCCTGGAGAACGGCCAGGCTGCGGTGGAGTACCGTCAGCGAACCCGCGCAGGTGGCTACCGGTGGCTCTCCAACCGCATGTCCTTGGTCAGGGACAGCCAAGGCCAGCCGCTGTATCGAAACGGCAACATCCGGGACGTCACCGAGCGCAAGCAGGCCGAGGAGGCGCTGCGCGAAGCGGATCGCAACAAGAGCCACTTCCTGGCAGTCCTCTCCCATGAGCTGCGCAATCCGCTCGCTCCCATCCGCAACAGCCTCTACATCCTCGATCGCGCAGTTCCAGGCGGAGAGCAGGCGCAGCGCGCCAAGAGCATCATCGACCGGCAGGTCGCGCACATGGCCCGGCTCATCGACGACCTGCTCGACGTCACGAGGATCTCCAGCGGCAAGGTGCAGCTCCAACTCGAATTGCTGGACCTTCGCGAGCTGGTCCGACGCACGGCCGAGGACTTCCGCCCAGCCTTTGATGCAGCAGGCGTTTCTCTGGAAGTAAGCCTCGGTGATCGCCTGCTCGCCGTGCGCGCGGATCGGACGCGGATCAGCCAGGTGGTGGGCAATCTCCTGCACAATGCCACGAAGTTTGCGACGCCGGGAGGACGGGCCTGGCTGACGACCGAGAGCGATCCGGACCAGCGCTTCGCAGTCATCCTCGTGAGGGATAACGGTGCAGGCATCTCCGAGGACATGCTCGCCCGGATGTTTCAGCCTTTCGCCCAGGCCGACAAGACGCTGGATCGCAGCCAAGGGGGATTGGGGCTCGGGCTGTCCCTGGTCAAAAGCCTTGTGGAGATGCATGGCGGCAGCGTTTCCGCGTCCAGCCTGGGACCCAACCAGGGAGCCGAGATCGCGGTCCGCCTTCCGCTCGAAGGTGCCCGGCTGCAGAAGGGACCGGCGCACCATGGCCCTGTGCCGACCGCGCATTCGCGCCGCGTCCTGGTCATCGAAGACAACTCGGATGCAGCGGAGAGCCTCAAAGAGGTGCTGGAGCTCCACGCGCACACTGTCGCGATCGCGCACTCAGCCCGCGAGGGGCTGGCCAAAGCGCGGAAATTCGCTCCGCAGGTCGTTCTATGCGACATAGGGCTCCCGGACATGGACGGCTACGAGGTCGCTCGCGCCTTCCGCTCCGATCCGGAGTTGCGTTCGGCCTTTCTCGTGGCCGTGTCGGGCTACGCGGCGCCGGAGGACCTGGAAGCGGCAAAGGCAGCAGGCTTTGATCGGCACCTCGCCAAGCCACCCTCGGTCGACGCAATTGAGGACTTGATTCGCGCAGCAGGATGAAGCGTACGCTGGTTCAGACCCGAGCCGGTCGGTCCTGCGCTCCTGCTACCTCGGCCGGAGGCTTGCCAGCACCTCTTCAAGCCTTTCGATGCTGACGGGTTTGGCCAGGTGTCTGTCAAACCCTGCCGAAGTCGCACGCTGCAGGTCATCGGGTAGCGCGTAGCCAGTCACGGCCACGAGGTACGCGTGCTTGAGAGAATCGTCATTGCGAATTGCGTGCGCAACCTCGTAGCCATCCATGCCTGGCAGGCCGATGTCGCAAAGCACCAAATCGGGGCTGAACTCCCGTGCACTCTTGAGACCCTGCGGACCGGTGTAGGCCACGGCGACCTGATGCTCGCCGAACTCGAGCACCTCTTTCATGGTATCGGCCGCATCGATGTTGTCCTCGATAATCAGGATTCGCCAAGGGCTGCGCGCGACGGCCGGGCGCAAGGCCGGAGTCTTGGCTTTGCCAGCCAGATCCAGCGGGAGCTTGATGGTGAACTCAGCGCCCTTTCCGAGCCCTGCGCTGTGAACCGACACCTCGCCGCCATGAAGGTCGACAATTCCCTTCACGAGCGCCAACCCCAGCCCCAACCCCCCTTTGCTCCTGTCGAGCGAGCTGTCTGCCTGGGAAAAGGGTTCAAAGAGCCGAGAAAGCATCGCAGGGGCCAATCCAACGCCGCTATCCGCAATGCGTACGACAGCACGACGCTCGCCCGCGTCGGTGCTCACGCTCACGCGGGCCGAGCCGTTGCGTCCCGCGAACTTCGACGCATTTTGCAGAAGATTGCCTATGACCTGCGCGAGTCGATTCCCATCGGCGAGCACGTACACAGGCGCGGGCGCAGGCTTCAGCTCCAGGGACACCTCGCTGTTTTCGAACTGCGGCAGGTGATCCTCGACCACGCCGCGCACGAGCACGTTCAGCTCCAATCGCTCGCGTTGGAGCTGGATCTTGTTTCGCGTGATCCGTGTGACGTCGAGAAGATCGTCCACCAGACGCGCCAATTGGCCGGTTTGTCGCCTGATTACCTCCTGAGCCCGGCGACTCCGGTCGCTCCCGGCAGGTGCGAGCTCGAGGATGTACAGGCTGTTCAGGATCGGGGAGAGCGGATTGCGCAGCTCGTGCGACAGCACCGCGAGAAAGTCGTTGCGCCGTCGATCCATCTCCCGTAGCGCCTGCTCGCCGCGCCTGCGCTCGGTGATGTCCAGGAGCATGGCGCGGCATTCCTCGCCATCTTCGGACAGAGCCGCTTCGATGCGCACCGCGAGCGGCTCCCTGTCCACGGCCCTGAGCTCGAGCTCACAGACTTCCTTGGCCTTGCTGTCAAAAGTCCGCCTGAGGAATGCGTCGAAGTCCGCGCGAGAGCTGTCCGCGACGGACAATCCCAGTCGCCTGCCGATCAGGCGCGAGCGCTCCATCCCGAGCAGGCGTGCCCCGGCGAGGTTCGCCTTCCGGATGCCCCCGTCTCGACCCAGGGTGAGATACCCGACCGGAGCGAAGTCGTAGAGCTCTGCGTAGCGCTGCAATCCCGCCTCGAGCTCATCCCGGGCCGCCTTGAGCTCCTCGTTCTGCAACTCCAGCTCTGTCTGGTGCACCTGCAGCTCTTGGACGAGCCGCGATACGTCATTGACGGAAGCAGGGATCGCCTCGCCCGTGTCCACCCGTTCTTGGAGGCGTTGCTCTGCCAGCTGACGCAGCTCGGGCGCGTTCGACGCTCGCTTCAACTTCTTCATCGCGTCTCCTGCTGGCCTGCGTGCGCAGAGCCCGGGCATCTCGGCCCGGGGGCTTTGGGTATTGAGATCAGTTCGACAGGCTCGCGACGTCGGGCGGCGGCGTCAAGGGGCACCATGTGATAGCGGCTTCGAGCCCCCGCTGCGAGGCTGCCCGGGACGGAATCTGCGAGCACAAGCGCGCGCACGCCGTTAGGTTTTCGTGCACGGCCCATGCACTTCATGCGGGTTTCGCCGATGTCGGCACGAAACTATCTTCTCTTCGTCAACGCAGACTCGGAACAAGCAATCTTGAAGTCTCGGCCCTGGGGTTCGGATGCATGGGGCTCAGCTTCGGCTACGGCCCGCCGCTGGACAAGCAGGCGGCGATCTCGCTGATCAGGGCGGCGTTCGACAGCGGCGTCACGTTCTTCGACACCGCGGAATGCTACGGGCCCTTCGCCAATGAGGAGTTGGTCGGAGAGGCCCTGGCTCCGATGCGCGACAAGGTCGTTATTGACCAAGTTCGGATTCCAGGATGGGGATTCGCACAAGGGCATGGACAGCCGGCCTGAGCGCATCCGCGCTGTGGCCGATGCCTCGACGGTCCAGTCGCTCCGCCAGGGGAAGGTCCGCCACTTCGGACTGTCTGAAGCGGCCGTGGAGAGCATTCGCCGCGCGCATGCGGTCCAGCCCGTCACAGCGCTGCAGAGCGAGTACTCCATGTGGTGGCGAGAGCCGGAGAAGGAGATCCTCCCAACCCTGCAAGAGCTTGGCATCGGATTCGTTCCCTTCAGCCCTCTCGGAAAGGGATTCCTGACCGGCGCCATCGACGACAAGACCTCGTTCGCAAAGGATGACTTCCGCAATTGGGTCCCGCGCTTCACAGAGGACGCCCGCGGGGCGAACCAGACGCTGGTCGAGCGGGTGCGGGCCGTCGCCGAAGCCAAGGGGGTGACCCCTGCCCAAATCGCGCTGGCGTGGCTCCTCGCGCAGAAGCCCTGGATCGTGCCATCCCGGGCACCACCAAGGAGCATCGCATGAAGGAGAATGTTGGCGGCGCTGCGGTGGAGCTGACCGCGGACGACCTGCGGCGCATCGAAGATGCTCTGGCGAGCATCAAGGTGCTCGGAGACCGGTATCCCGCGCACTTCGCGGCGCGTGCTGGCAAGTGAACGATCGCTTCAGCCCCGCGCACGCTCAACGCGCTGCGGGTGATCAACGAGGGAACTGCACCAAAACGGACAGCTGGCACGCACCACGACGCGCGTCTTCCTGCGGGACACCGACGCGAAGCCTACGCTGTACCTCCGCCGCGCGAGCCGGCTCAAGAACCCCGACCCGAGCCGCGCCACCATCATCGAAGGCGACGTCCTCGATGCGAGGGCGCTCACTGCGGCGATGAAGGGCCGGGACGTCGTGTACGCGAACCTCGCCGGGGAGATGAAGCGGCAGGCGGAGCACATCGTCGAGGTGATGCACGAGACAGGCCTCGTGGGCGCCCTGCCACCTCGCGAAGGCCCCCGAGCCGGACAAGCTCGAGGCAATGCTGGCAGAATGACGAGGCGTCGTGCGCCCGGCTGCTCCCGCCCCGCGTCGGAGGTCGGAGAAAAGTCGCGTTGGAAGCTTGACACGGCACGTGACCGCACCACGGAAGGGACGGTTGGAGCAACCGAGCATCAGAATCGGGGAGGAACTCGATGCGGAACTCGGAGGTGAGAGTGCTGGCTGTGGGCCTTCCGGATGGCAACGGCGGTCCAGGCACAGCCCTCTCCGATCCGCAGCTGACGGTGACGGCAGTCGAGACCTTGCGTGACGCGGCGGTGCACCTCGGTCGCCACGACGTCTGCGTGGTTGTGCAAGCGCTCGACGTGCCAGACGAGCCCGGACTGCGCGGAGTCTGTCGGACGGTCACGGAATACCCGGATGTTCCGCTCGTCGTAGCCGCCCGTTCCACAGCTGAACGAATTGCACGCGAGGCGATCAGGGAGGGGGCGCACGACTATTGGCTGCACGACGCCGAACCTGTGACGCAGCTCAAGGAACGGTTGATGAAGGCAATCGACCGCCACGCTTTCCAGCGCCCGCTCCTTCAGTTGTACAAGCGCGGGCAGGCCGCGGTAGTGGGCGAGGACGAACTCGTGCTTCGCCGGGTCAGCGAGCTGTCAACGCTCCAGGAGATGTTTCCGGACACCTTCGCCAGACTCGTCGCGCAGTACCGGCTCATGCTCGATGCCGCAGCGCGCGATCGTCTCTGGGCGGCCGGGCCCGCGTCCTCCGACGCGGTGGCCGCGGTGGCCCAGGAACTGAGGCAGTTGGTTGCGCGGCCTCGTGACGTCGTGGATGTGCACACCGCGGCGCTGCGAAGCAGCATCAGGGAGGGCAGCAGGCAGGATGCTAGAGGAGTGTTGGAGGAAGGCAGGGTCCTGGTGCTACGCGTCATGGGGCATCTACTCGATCGGTATCGCCGGGACCTGTTGGCCAGGGCGGTCAGGGGAGATGCCGGCCACAAGGAGCTCGGATGACGCAGTACCGATTGACTCTGTACGTTGCAGGCCCGTCGGCGCGCTCAGACGAGGCGATCAACAATCTGCGCCGGTTGTGCGAAACATCGCTTCCGGGCCAATACGAGCTGCAGGTCATTGACGTCGTCCAGCAGCCCGAAGCTGCCGAGAAGGCGCGCATCTTCGCCACGCCGACGCTCATCAAGGAGAGCCCGGAGCCCTCGTGTCGGATCATCGGAGACCTGTCGGACACGGCTCGGGTAAGGGTCGGACTCGACCTTCAGGACCGCGCCGAAGGCGGAAAGGACTCTGCTTCATGACATCCCCGAAACCACCTGCCGGAATATCGAAGCGCGCGACAGGCATCCCGGGATTCGATCTGATCTCGAACGGTGGTCTGCCGTCGTCGCGCACGACCTTGGTGTCAGGCTCGGCGGGCAGCGCGAAGACCGTGCTCGCAGCGCAATTTCTGGCCGCTGGCATTCAGACCTCGAAGGAGCCGGGGGTCTTCGTGACCTTCGAGGAGACCGCCGCCGACATCCGCGCCAACATGCTCGGATTTGGCTGGAACATCGAGAGCTGGGAGCGCGACAGACTCTGGTCGTTCGTGGATGCATCGCCACCTGCCGATGCCGAGGTGGTTTCGGGCTCCTACGATTTCGGCGGGCTATCGGCGCGCATCGGCCATGCCGTCCGATCCACCGGAGCAAAGCGTGTTGCGCTCGATTCGGTCGGTGCGGTGTTCTCGCAGTTCGCGGATCACTCCGCCGTACGGCGCGAGCTCTACCGCATCAGCACCCTGCTCAAGAGCTACGAGGTGACAGCGTTGCTCACGGCTGAACGCACGGCCGAGTACGGCGAGATCGCCCGGATGGGGGTCGAGGAGTTCGTGGTCGACAACGTGATCATCCTTCGCAACAATCTGGAGGACGAGAAGCGCCGCCGGACGATCGAGATTCTGAAGTACCGCGGCACGACGCACCAGAAAGGGGAGTTCCCATTCACCATCATCCCCGGCGAGGGCATCGTGGTGATCCCGATTTCCGCCCTCGAGCTCAAGCAGAAGTCCTCGGACATGCGCATCACTTCGGGCAACGCCACGCTCGACGAGATGTGCGGTGGGGGGTTCTTTCGAGATTCGATCGTGCTGGTCTCGGGCGCCACCGGCACGGGCAAGACATTGACCGTGACGGAGTTCATGGCCGGCGGCGTGGCAAAGGGCGAACGATGCCTGCTGTTTGCCTTCGAGGAAAGCCGCGAACAACTGTTCCGGAACGCGGCTGGTTGGGGCATCGACTTCGCCCGTATGGAGCGCGAAGGTCGGCTCAAGGTCATTTGCGAGTACCCGGAGGTTGCAGGCCTCGAAGACCACTTCATCTCGATGCGCGAGGCGATCTCGCGCTTTAGGCCCAATCGGATAGCGGTCGACAGCCTCTCGGCGCTCGAGCGCGTCTCCACGACCAAGGGCTTCCGCGAGTTCGTCATCTCGCTGACATCGCTCATGAAGCACCAGGAAACCGCGGGGCTGTTCACTTCCACAACTCCCACTCTCATGGGGGGGACGTCTGTCACCGAAGCGCACATCTCGACGATCACGGATTCCATCATCCTGCTGCGCTACGTCGAAATGTTCGGCGAGATGAGGCGCGGCGTCACCGTGCTCAAGATGAGAGGCTCGATGCACGACAAGGACATCAGGGAGTTCACGATCGATGGCGCGGGCATGCACATTGGCCGCCCATTCCGTGACGTCACCGGAATCCTGGTCGGCAATCCGGTGCACATTGCACCGGCCGAGCTCGAGCGTCTCGATCACCTGTTCCGCGAGGCCGGAGGCAGTTGACCCATGGCGAAGCCGACGTGGGAGGGAGAGCAGGAGGGCCGGCTTTGGAGTGCGGCCGTCCGAGACCGGGACCGGAGCATGCTCGACGCCATCGTCAGGTCGATCCCGGCCGGTGTGCTCATGCTGGATGCCTCCGGGGCCACGTTGCGGGCGAACGCTGAAGCGCGCAGGCTGCTCGGCACCCACGAAGCCCTGCCGGACTGGCGCGTGCTCGAATCCTGGACGGCAGACCCGGCTGCACAACCCCGCACTCCGATCGCGAGGGCGCTCGCACCTGACGGGCGTTCCGATGCCGAGGAGATCGGAGTGCTCCGCCAGGATGGCACGGAGCTCACCGTCCTCGTGGCAGCCGCCCCTGTGCGTGATGACCGGGGCGTCTTGGCAGGCGTGATCGCAATACTCCATGATCTGACCGAGCGACAGCGCGAGCAGCGCAGGCTGCATTCCCTCAACATCGAGCTTCAACGCCGCATCAGCGAGTTGGAGACACTGCTCGACACCGTTCCCGTCGGGATTGCGGTTGCCGACGATCCCGGTTGCTTGTCCATGCGTTCCAACCGGGTGCTGAACGACCTGCTGGGATTGCCCGTGGGAAAGAACCCTTCGATGAGCGTGATGGATCAGCACGCGGCAAGTCGCTACAGGGTATTCCGTGGCGGCGTGGAGTTGCGCGCCGAAGAGCTTCCAATGCAGATAGCAGGGGCGACCGGCGCGACGGTGTTCGAGGCCGACCTGGATATCCTGCGCTCGGACGGCTCGCGCGTGAGCCTGCTCGGAAATGCCTCTCCGCTGTTCGATGAGCAGGGCGCACCGCGTGGGGTGGTCGCCGCCTTCTGGGACAGCACCTCGCAGAAGAAAGAGCAGCAGCAACTGCTCGACGATCGCAATCACGCAGTGGCCTCGAATCGAGCTAAGGACCATTTCATCTCTGTGCTCAGCCACGAGCTGAGGACGCCACTGTCGCCCATCATCGCGCTTGCCAACCTATGGGAAATGGACGGCTCGCTCCCATCGCAGTTGCGCGAAGACCTCGGAGTGATCCTTCGCAGCGCGGAGCTGGAGGCGCGGCTGATCGACGATCTGCTCGATGACACGCGTATCGCGAAAGGTAAGCTGTTCCTCGTTCCCCAAGTGACCGACGCTCACGAGCTGGTGCGTGCAGCGGTCCGTGTCTGCATGCCTGAGTGCGAAGCACGGGGCCACCGCGTGGTGCTCGACCTCGCGGCATCGCGTTCGTTGCTGTACGCCGATCCGGGGCGCATTCAGCAGGTGCTCTGGAACCTGCTGCGCAATGCGATCAAGTTCACGCCGGACGGCGGCACGATCCGCGTGCAGTCGAACAATCCATCGCCCGAGCTGGTGCGCATTGACGTGATTGATTCCGGGCGAGGGCTCGACGCAACGATGGCCGAGAGCCTGTTCAAGCCATTCCACCAGGGCGAGGGCGCGCAGCGTTTCGGCGGGCTGGGTCTGGGCCTGTCCATCTCCAAGGGGCTCGTCGAGCTGCACGGCGGAACCTTGGCTGCTTACAGCGAGGGAGCCGGGCTGGGTTCGTGCTTCACCGTCGAGCTGAACGTGGCACCCTCCAGCCGGACCATGCCTTCGGCGCCGCCGCCGGAGCAGGCCGAACGGCTGAGCGCGCACGTCTTGCTGGTGGACGATGATGAGGTCACGCGCATGGTAACGGCGCGAGTGCTCGAGCTCAGCGGGCATCGCGTGAGTGTGGCGCGTTCGGTCCAGGAGGCCTTGCTCGTGGCTTCGGACCGTGCGTTCGACCTGCTGGTCAGCGATATTGGTCTTCCCGACGGCACCGGGATCGAGCTGATCCGATTGCTACCCCAAGGTCAATGGAAGGCCATTGCAGTCTCTGGATACGGAATGAACCAGGACGTTGCACGAAGCCTGGAAGCGGGATTCAGCGAGCACCTGGTGAAGCCCGTGGCACCGCGAGCGTTGCGCGACACGATTCGACGGGTTCTCGGACTGCGGTGAGTCGCGCCAAGACGGTGCCCAGGGTTACTGGGGATCGGCTTACCAGCCCGAATCCGGCTTGACCCGAGGCGGTCTCTTGCCGGGCGGCGCCTTGCCGTGATAGCCGCCGTCCGCCGTAGAAGCATCAAGCAGCAGCGGTCTGCTTGGTGCGCCCATCCCAGGGTCCCAGCCAGGCACCGGTGCCGTGACCGCAGGCTCCGAGGAGGCATCGAGCTCGACCGAACCAGGCCAAGCTTCGGATACCCCGCCGCAAGAACAGACAAGCAACGCCAAGCCTGGCATCGAGCCGATTGGGATTCGCCCAGCCGCGCTACGCATCGTGGCACCTCGAGCTCATTGTCTCGCACTCTGTCCGCCGTGGCAATGGGTCGGGCGCAACCGGCCTCTTGATCATCGCGCGCACTCATCACGGTAGACCATCAGGCGACCAAGCCAGCGTGCGGTCGGCCCAAGCGACGCGCGGGACGGCACGAGATATGCGACCACACCTAGCGACGCGGGTTGATTGTCGCAGCCGCCGCGCGCCCGATGTTTGCGAAGTCGACACCCCCGGTCAACATCCCGATCAGGGGCATGAGGGAGATCCTTCCGGTCAAAGCAGCGTGTACACGAGAGAGCCCGCTGTGGTGGTGTCCAGCTTCTCCTTGCCGGGGAGCGGAGCGTTGTCGTAGCGGAGTCCGAAAGTCATTCCAATCGACAGATCCCCGAACAGCTTCGCCGTGATCCCTGCATCGTAGTTGACGCGCCGAATCGCCGTGTCGCTCAGCCCCTGCAGGAACTCCAGGCCTGTCACGAACTTGGTGCCCGTCTTGAAGGACTTCTCGAAGCCGATGAAGGCCCGGCCTGAGTGCAACACGTCCGTCTTGTCGAGCCTCGGGCCATTGGGAGTTCCGTCCGGCTTGGTGGCCTGGAGCGCATCGGAACGCCGGATTTCGTACAGGAAGTCGTAGCCGACCTCGCCCCATAGCTGCATGGTCTTTTCGTTGATCACGTAGTAGCCGACGCCAGGGTCCACACGGTTGCGCAGGTTCAAGCCCTGGAACCTGTCAGTGCGGGCCACGTCGGACAGGAACAGCGTGAAGTCTCCGAGGAAGCGGTCATAGCGCACCAGCGCCTGGAGATTCTGCACGGTCGCGCTCTGCGACGAACCCCCTGGGGCTGCGGCCTGGGCGTAGTTGCCGGCCAGGGCCGACTTGAACTGGTCTTCTCCACGGCGGAGACGGAACTTCTCGGCAGTGGTCAGCGCGAGCACGCGCGAGTTGCCGCTCGCCTGCATGCCACCCGCGGATACGGACAGCTCTGTGGCGTCCTTGCCCTCGGCTTCCTTCTTGTTCACACCCTGGAATTGCCCCTCCTTCGCAACCTCGGTCTTGCCTTCGGTCGCAGCGTCGATCCCTGTGCCACTGCCTTTGGGCACGTCCTGGGCGGCGGCCACCCTGGTGGTGCTCACCACGGCGCCGACAACAGCCATCGCAGCATGGGTCCAATGGGCCCGGGTGCCATGGGTGATCATTGAATCTTCCCCCCCACCGACCCGTTGGGCCGCACGACGGATTCGGCAAGTGCCGTGCCTCAATGCGTGTCCATCGCCCGGCTGAGCGCGGCTGCGAGTTGGTCGATCCTGACGGGCTTGATCAGATGTTCGAGAAACCCCGCGCGCCTGCTATCGTGTTGATCAGACTCCATCCCAAAGCCGGTCAGCGCGATCGCTCGCACCTCCCCTCTGCGTCGTAGCGTCTGGAGCAGCTCGTTGCCTGTCCCGTCCGGAAGACCGAGATCGCTCACCACCACGTCAAATGTGCCGCTCGCGTGCTTGTCCAACGCCTCGCCCACAGTGGCTGCAGTCTCCACCACATGTCCCAGCTTGCGCAGCAAACCCGAGGTGACCATCAGGCTGACCGGATCGTCTTCCACCACGAGCACGCGCAGCGCAGGGTCAGCCTCTCGCCTGGCATACCTGGGATACATGGGCGGAGCGACCGCAGCATGCAGGTCCGCCGGGAGCGTGACCGTGAAACGGGCTCCGCAGCCAGGTCCGTCGCTGTGGGCCTCGATTCTTCCGTTGTGCAACTCCACGAGGCTCTTGCTGATCGTGAGCCCGAGTCCAAGCCCGCCATGCTGGCGCGTGACACGATCGCCGCCCTGCTCGAACGCCTCGAAGAGTCTTGGCAACGCAGCCGGCTCGATCCCCTGACCGGTATCCACCACGCTCACGACATACTGCGCGCAAGACGGGTCTGTGCGGGTGGCGGCGACAATCCTTCCTCCGAGCGGCGTGAACTTGATCGCATTGCGCAGCAGGTTCCAGAACACCTGCTTGAGGCGGGTTGCATCGGCCGCCACCGTGCAGGGCAACGCCCGGTCATCCAGCTCCAGAGTCAGCTGCTTGGACTCTGCGTCCGGTCGGCAGATCGCCAGCGCGTCACGCAACGGCGTCGACGGGTCAATAGGCTCCAGGTGCACCGACAACTTGCCCCGCTGCATGCGCGTGAGGTCGAGCAGGTCGTCGATCAATCGCGCTTGCAGCTCGATGGCGTTTCGCACCAGGCCGAGCTCTGCCCGGATCGGCGCGCCCAGCTCTGGCGAGGTCTCCAGGAACGCGGTCGTCATGAGGGCCGGCCCCAGCGGTGTTCTCAGCTCGTGGCTCAACATCGCGAGGAACTGATCGCGCGCTTGCAGGGCCTCTTGCAGCTCCGCATGCGTGGCGTCGCGCTCGACCTCGAGCCTGCGCCGCTCGCGGATGTCGCGCACGACCAGGAGCACAGATGGCGCGCCTTCGAAGGTCACCCGCGTCGAGGTGGTCTCCACATCCACCACCTGGCCGTCGAGCCTCAGGATCTGAAGGTGCCGCAGCTCGGTTCGGCGCCCTTCGAGAGCGGTGGCCACGCGCCCTTCCACGATCGAGAGATAGTCCTTGTGGACGAAATCCAGGACCTTGCGCCCGATCATTTCCTCAGGGCTCTTTGCGCCCGCAAGCGCCAGCCCCGCCGGATTGGCATATCGCAGCGTCACCCCGTCGTGCACAAAGATGGCATCGGGCGACGTCTCCACCAGCGCCTGGTATCGCTCCTCACTCTGCCCAAGGGCCTGCTCCACGATCCGGGACAGACGCGAGCGAGCTTTCTCGGCGAGGCTGTGCCGGATCACGCTCCCGAGCGCCTCGGCGACCGTCTCCAGCAATCGGACCTCGTGCTCGCCGCGCGCAGGGTCTGGCCGAAGATACAAGTTCAGCACGCCGAGCATTGCGGGCCCGGACCGAATCGGCACGCAAAACAGCCCGTCGTCCGGCGCGTCTGGACCGTGCGCCCCAAGCCCGCGGGACGCGCGCATCGTCAGGGCGCCTGATTCCTCAGCCAGAAAGACGGCGCCTCGCTGTTCCAGCGCGATCCACGACAACGACAGCAGACGTTCGAGTGCGTGCTCGAGAATCTCGTCCAGCGCAACATCCTCGCCCGCCATCGTCATCAGCTCGGTCACGATCGTCTGGATCTCGATGTCGTGATGCAGCTGCAGCTGGTCACGCCTGCGCGCAGTGATGTCGCGGGCAAAATGCAGGAAGAGACGGTGCTGCCCCCTGGCGGCAGGACCGATGGGATAGACCTCCGTGCGCCACCACCTGCCGCTTGCGGGCGGACCCTCGAACTCTCGATCCACAGCTTCGCCGGTCTGCGCCGCCTCTTCGAGCGGACAGCCGGGAAATGGTTGCTCCAGGCCGTGCACGACCTTGGGGCAGTAGGCGCCCGGGCACAGCTTCTCAGGGCCGAACACGCGGAGCATGGCGCGGTTGGAAGCAAGGATGCGGTGCCGATCGTCGATCACGAGAACGAGAAATGGCAGGGCGTCGATCAAGCGTTGCCACGCGGACAGGTCCTCCACGTCGTCGGGTGATTCGTCCACGTCGCGATCCTCCTCCGGGCACCCAGGCAAGTATCATGGTACTGGCCGATGCGTTTGCACATGCTCTTTGGTGCCCTGATGGGCCCCTCGCAGTTCCGCCGCGAACATACGCGGAGAGCTGTCGGCTTGGGACCTGGCAGACTGAATCACGCGATCAAAGGATTGCGAGGCAGCGATGGGTCAAGAAGACAGTGGGAGTCGCTTCAGCCGGAACGCAAAGCTGTCGAGCCTCCTTCCGTCCAGGGGCGTACCGTCGTCGTAGTAGAACAGGAAGGGCACGTCGCGCGTATGGCGCAGCAGGCTCTCGGCAATGAGCCCGTTGTCGCATCCCCAGCAAAATGTCAGCTCGACCCCGTGGACCCGCAAGCGCTCCCAGTGATCGGGTCGAACCCAGCTGCGCGAATCGTCATGGTTCGGTGTTCTGACCTGTCGGGGGAGCGCTGTCCACACCCTGACCGAGCCCCCTCTCTTGAGCCGAGCGATCGAGAGCTCCGCGCACCCGCGCGAGAAGCTCTGCTGGCGTGAACGGCTTCTTCAGGAGCTCGAGCTGCTCACCCTCGACACCCGCATCGTCATAGCCGGACATGCACAGAACCTTGAGGTTCGGGCTGCGCTCCCGGAGCCGAAGGGCCAGCATGGGGCCACTCATCACCGGCATCACTCGATCGGTGAGCAGCAGGTCCACATCGTCGATCCCCCGGCTGCGCAGCAGCTCGAGCGCCTGATCGCCGTCGGAGGCCTGGAGGACGACGTAGCCGCGCTCTCGAAGAACGGTCGAGACCAATGCCGCAACTGCCGCGTTATCTTCCACGACAAGGATGGTCTCCGTGCCCTGCTGCGATGCAAGCGGCACCTGGCGGCGCGACTCGCTCTCAGGTTGCTGGTCCGCGACCGCAGGAAGAAAGACCTTGAAGCTCGCTCCCCTCCCCGGCTCGCTCCTCACCATGATTCCTCCGCCGCTTTGCTTGACAATGCCATACGCCGTCGACAGCCCAAGCCCCGTCCCCTTGCCAACCTGCTTGGTCGTGAAGAACGGCTCAAACAACCGGTTCAGAATCGCCTTCGGGATTCCTGTGCCGGTATCAGCGACTTCCACCGTTGCATAGGAACCTGCGGCGACATCCGACGGTCGGGCCGGCTCGTCGGGTCCGAGCTCGCACGACCCAGTTTCGATGCGAAGCGTTCCGCCGGAAGGCATCGCGTCGCGAGCATTGGTGCACAGGTTGACGATGACCTGGCCGATCTGCCCTCGGTCAGCGCGGGTGATCACCGGCCTGTCGGCGAGTCTCACTTCGAGCGTCACGTCCTCGCCGATCAGGCGGGCCACGAACCGGACCACCTCGCTGACCACTTCGTTGAGATCGATGACCCGGGGTATCATCGCCTGCTTGCGGCTGAACGCAAGAAGCTGGCGGGTCAGCTCCGCGGCTCGTTGCGCCGCCTGGACCACTTCCCGGATCTCATTCGCCAGCGGATGCGCGGGCCCCAGGAACCTTGCCAGCTCGTCGCTGCCGCCCAGGATGACCGTCAGCAGGTTGTTGAAGTCGTGTGCGACGCCTCCGGCGAGCGTTCCGACCGCCTGCATCTTCACCGCCTGACGCAGTTGCTCTTCAAGCAGGCGTCGCTCTGTCATGTCGGTGAGGCTGATGCGCACCAGGCTCCGGGAACCCGCCGGAAACCGAACCAATCGCACTTCGCATTGGATCTGCTTGCCGTCCGCGTCGCAGCAGCTCCACTCCATGACGACCAGCTCACCCCCCAGGGCGCCGGAGACGGCCTCGGAAATGACAGCTTCTTTGCGACGACCGTCAGGTTGAATCGTGTCGCAGACGTCCAGGGGACCGAGCTCGCACAGCTCGCGGGCGGTCCGTTTGAAGAGCACCGTGGCCTTGGTGTTCGCCTGCACGAACCTATTTGTCTCAGCATCAAAGACGAGGATAGCCTCTGGGGCGTGCTCGACGAGGGTGCGGAGGCGCTCCTCGCTCTCGCGCAGGTCGCGCAAGACGAGTGCCCCGCTGACCGCGTCCGACATGCGTCGACCGGTCTCCCGGAAGACCCGAGCTTCTTCCAAGGTCCAGACATGCGGAGTTTCGCAGTGGTGCATGCCTAGCACCCAGGCCAGACCGCTCTTGGGATGCAGTGCCAGGAACATCTGGGACTGGACCCCGAACTCGCGGGCAGTGCGTTCAATGGCAATCCCGGACTCCGGGTCGCATCGGATCGGGTCTTCCGACTCGATTGCCAGGGTGAACATCGCGACGGCTTCGGGGTTCATCGGAATGTCGCCTGTTCCAACCTCCAGAGCCCCGGGCCACTTCGACCGGGTGGCCTCCCGCATGATGCGGAACGACGGCGCGGTCGGATCGCATGGGTAGATCAGGAAGGCCCGATCGCACCCGAAGATTGAAACCAGCTCTTGCAGCACGGCACCCAGAAGCTGGTCGAGATCCGGCGCGAAACGGATGGCGCGGTTGACCCTCTCCATCGCACCGAGAAAGCGCAGATGTTCCCGCCGTTGGTCTTCCACGCCTCGTCGCGCACTTATGTCCTCGACCATGGACCAGATGAAGCGCTCTCCCTCGTGCTCGAAGATGCGTCCCTGGAGCCGCACCGGGATGATCCGACCATCGTTGTGGATGAGCTCCTTTTCGTACGGGCCGTAGCTACCGGTCCGCTCCAGGCTCTCGAGCTGGGCTCTGTCCTGGGCCGCCCAGCGCTCAGGTGTGATGTCCCTGAGTTTGAGGCGCAGGATATCCTCCCCGCTGCGGCCGATGGTCTTCGCGTACATCGGATTCACGAGGACGTGCGCTCCGTCCATGCGACACAGAGCCAGCCCCACCGGAGCGCTCTCCAGAAGCAATCGGCTGAGCGGTTCGGCAGTCGAATCCGATGGAACGAGCCCACCAAGCCTGCGCAACGTGGTCACCCCTCCTCTACTACTGGTCCCACCAATCCGACGCGAACGTCCGGCCAGATACACCTGATGCCCTGGTGTGGGAGGGTCAAGTGCGTCCGTACCGCCGGTCAAGACGCGACCATTCGCTCAGTCCATCGCGGCCCACATCATCGAAGAAATCCCCGTGGACATAGCCGCGAGCTGCCGTGAGAATCGACCCGACCCCCACTGGCACGCGCCCGCAGCAGACAGCATGACATCTGCTTGGCAATTGTTGCAAGGGGGGCGAAGATGATCTCAGTGGGGCGAAGCTGGTTGCGCGACTCGGCTCGGGCAGTGCTGGTTCTCGTGGTCGACCACGACCAGAGCAGTCGCAGGTGGCTCGAAGAGACGATCGCAGGTCAAGGCCACTTGGTGGAGTGCGCGTGGGACGAGGTAACCGCTCTGAACGTTTTGCGCCTCACGCCGGGGCTCGACCGCGCCATCGTGTTCAACGCGGCCCTGGATGGCGGAGGGGGACAGGCAACCCTACGAGCCATTCGCGACTTTGATCCCAAGGCCAGGATCATTGCCTTTGCTGCGCATTACGGGATCGATTTTCGCATCCCGTTGGCCGTGCTGCCGCTGCCACTTGACGCCAGATCACTGGAGCTCGCCCTTCACCTGGTGGTGAACATGGGGATCAAGCAGCCTGCCGCAGATGCCAGGAGGACAGGGGCGACCGCGCGGCCGATGGCAGCTTGAGCAGTTCGTCAACGCCCCCAACCCCGCGCGCAAGCGACCGCTGCGCAACGGACCGCTATGTCCGAAACGGAGGTGAGCTGCGCGTGCGCCCATCGTGGAGCGCGGAGCTCGCTCTCGGTCTTCGCGCGCTGACGATTCGCACCTGCGCACAGAAATACCTACAGCCGAGCAGTGGCGCAACCGGCCTCGCTCCACCAATCCCTAGTTGCAGCACCGACCAGTTCCGCGGGTCCACCCCCGCATCAGGAGGACCCCCCATGTGGAGCCGCAATGCCAACCTGGAAGCCAAGAAGCGGAGCGCAGACCGTCGCCAGAGGGAAGCGGAAGCGCCTCGCTTGCTGCAAGAAACGCCTGGCCTGCAGAGCCTTTGCATCGAGTTGACCGAGTCCGGAGAGGGCCGCTTCGGCCCTGCTACCTCTCATATCCGAAGGTTCGAGATCTCGACCGCTCCCGCCCTGTTCCTGGTCTTGTGTGGGGACCCGCATTGCGACGGCGGCGGGCATGACATCACGTGCGAGGTGATGGCAGGACTTCGAAACCACGAAGCGAGGATCGAAGGACAAGACTCGTGCGGTGGAGGTGCTGGAGGCGTCTCCTGCACGCGCTCGATCCATTACGCGGCAATTGCGACTTTCGAGTAGAGCGGCATCCCCGGTCGCGTACGGCTATTCGCCCTCCTCCCACGCCGCCTTTGCCACCGACCTGATCACGCGGGAAGCACCCTCCATCGTTGCTCCGTGCGCGCCGGACGAAGACCACCATCGCAAGGTGCCTGCCATCCGGGAGCGTGACAATCCCTACGTCATTGAAGAGCTGCGGCCAGGTTCCGGTCTGGTGAAGCTGAGGCGGTCAACAAGGTCGCAGACGCTGCCGCGGCAGCAACTACATCCGTCGCGTCAAGGGGCGCAGCACCGAAAACCGATGGAGTTGGCGATGCAAATTCGCTCGCACGACGAGCTGCTGGTGCACTGAAGCAGGGCGGGGTAGTCGTTGTTGCCGGCAGCGCCCCCGCGCAGCCGGCACGTGCCAAAGGTCGAGATGGTCGCACAGGAGTCCTCCCACTCGAGCACATTGCCGCTCAGATCGTACACGCCCGCATACGCGCTCACCGGCGATTGGCACCCTGACAGGCTTCCGACCGCCGTGGTCCCGATCGCCCCATTGCAGGTCTCGTAGGCGAAAGTGTTGCCATAGGGGTAGGCGAACTGTCCTCCAGAGCTGCACGCTTCATACCACTGGCTGTGCGCTTCGTCGTTGAAGTCGTTCGCTCCGCCGCCAATCCTTCCGCACAGCCGCTTGCCCACTGCCTTGCAGTACGCAAAGGCATCGCACCAGTCCATGCAGACCACCGGATGATTGCCCTTGTTTCCCGGCGGCCATTCCCCGCCCCCGTCCAGGTCCGGGCAACCCGGCGTGAAGTCCGTGTTGAAGCTGCACCAGAGGTCCTGCCCGCTGGTCGAGGGGTTGGACGCGAGCCACGCTGCGTATTGATCTCGGGTGACCTCCGTTGCATCGATCGAGTAGCCGTTCGGCATCGGGACCAGCCTCGCAACGCAGATCTGTCCGTTCCAGCACTGCTCGAGGGGACCGCAGCTGCCGCAGCCCGCAGCTCCCCCTTCACCGCCCGATCCGCCCCCCTGCGCCGGGGCGCTACCCCCAAGGCTATGTCCGGCGCTCCCCGCGGTGCCCCCGCCGCCGCCCGTGCCCGCTTCCTGCCCGGAGCCCCCACCTCCTGCGGACGATCCACCGACCCCGGCGTCGTCGGGTTTCCCGCTGGTCTTGCCTGCACATGCGTGCACAAGCGTGAGTGCGAGGATGCTGATGGCCTGTAACAGACTGTGATGAGCACTCATGGTACCCCACCAGATGGCGAACGCCCCGTCATGGCACACTTCATCGTACCACCGCCAAGCAGCAAGATTCGTACCCAACGCAGTATGCAATAAACAGCGTGATCGCAACGAAAGATGCGTGCCGATCTGTGCCAACGGACGTCGCACCCCCTGCGGCGTTGCGAACCTCGCGAGAAGCATCTTGCGTAGAGGTGCTGCCCGCTGCGGGGCGCGCGGGCTCGGGCTGCGTGATCGGAGCGGATCCCGTCACATCCACGGGCTGTTGGCCAACCCAGCTTCTCGCGGACCTGAGCATCGCCCTGCTCGACCGCGACCCGAGATCCAGACCGCGTGCTCGAGCTAGCTCGTGTGGTCGCCGACCACGCTCCGGAGCGTGGTTCGACGGCTCCCCAAGGCTTCATCCAGGTCAGCGAAGGGGTTCGGCGCCTCTTGCCGGCTCCCGAGCGGGATGAGGCGATTGTACGCTCGTTCGCGCGGGATGGGTGCCAGATGATCGAGGCTCGAAAGGGGAGGTTTCCGCAGGCCCGAGCGTGCGCTATGGTCGGGTTGGAGCAGTTGCCATGAGGATCAAGAGCCTGACCATCAAGGGATTGCGCGGCATCGCGCAGGGCACGATCCCTGATCTGGCGCCGATGACCATCCTTCTGGGTCCGAACGGATGCGGCAAGTCGACGGTGTTGGAAGCTGCGGGTGTGGCGTGCGCGGGCCCGTCGGCGAGCGCCTCGTTCGCCGCGCTCTCGTGCCGGGAATGGCTTGGCGTCGAGGGCATGCGGTACTGGGTCATACCGGGTGTCGGCGCAGAGGTGTCGTCGAAATGGTTGCTGGACGAGGCGTTCGAGGGCGACACCCCAACGGTCAAGCTCACGGTTGATCTCCGCCCGCAGATGGCGACGCTTTACTCGTCGGAGAGCGGCCCGGCGCAGACGGCTGTGCACGTCGATTCGGATGGAACCGCCACGATTGCTTCGCAGCTTCCTGAGCGGTGCCCTTTCACACTCCATGCGGCGTTCGTGGATCGAGGCGCCTCGGCGAGCCTTCGATTCTCGAATCCGCGCTTCTCCAGCGCGCTGCGCGACTCGTTGAGCCGCATCAAGCTTAGCGCCTGGTATGACGCCTTCTTCGAGTACCTCAGGATCTTGCGTCCCAACCTGCTCGGCGTGGAGAACATCGCTGTCGGCGACCGAGACGAGCCCTTCATGTTCGAGGGACCGCCTCGGCGCGGCTACCCGATCGCCTACGCCGGGGACGGCTTCGCCCGCACGCTTTTGATCGCGGCCTCGCTCGCGCAATCCCACGGCGGCGTGTGCGCGCTCGACGAACCCGAGGCGTTCGCCCACCCCAAGATGTTTCACGTTCTCGCGCAGCTGCTGCGGCGCGCGATCGACGACAAGACGCAGGTGTTCATTGCCACGCACAGCCTGGAGTTCGTGGAAGCAGTCCTTCGGGAATTCGAGTCCGCAGCGAACAAGGCCTGCGTTGTCGGGCTAACCATGGCCGATGGTGTGCTTGACCCCCTGGTGATCTCCGGCCCCGATGCGTATCAGCGCGTGATCGAGTGGAAAGATGATCTGAGGCTGTGATGGGCGCTAATCGCTACCGCGCGGTGATAGCCGAGGGCAGGGACGATATCGCTGCGTTGCGCGCGATGCTCAGGCATCTGACATCACGACAGGAGCGCACCATCCCTGCGGGTCTGAGCTTCGACATCGACCAGATCGAGCTGGAGGTGATCGACGGGAAATCCAAGTCGAGGCTTGCGGAACGGGCACTGCAACTCGGGACAGCGACCAAGAGACCGGATCGAATCGTGGTCACCTTCGACCCGGACAACGACCCGCCAGCCAGCGCCAATCAGTTCTTTCTGAAGGACTTTGCCGATCACGCTGGGAAGAAGGGCCCGCAGATGTTGAGCGACGGCAAGGGGCTGTACCGAACCAGACTCGCGGGCCGAGAAGTAGAGATCCAGCTCGCGCCATGGCGCACTTCCGCCCCCGCCGTGTTTGACCAGGCGCCCACCGGAGAGAACGATCTCGAACGCGTTCTGATCGAAGGGATCCTCGGAACGGCTGAGCAAGACACACGCGCGTGGGCCGAGCAGGCCACCACCTCCCTGCTGCAACTGGCACCGGACCACGGATGGAAGCGCGCGTTTCGCATCTGGAACGCTGCCCTGGGACCCAAAACCGAATCAGCCTCCTTCGTGGAGAGACTCCTTCAAGCTGCGTCGACCCGGGAGAGGTGTCTCAAGGCCCTACTGGACACGCCGGTAGGAAATGCGCTGCAGTGGGTGCTTGAGGCCTAGCGCCAACGAGCTACGGAACCGTGGACAGCGTACTCCTCCCACGCTGCCCTTGCCACCGCCCCAATCACACGCGAAGCACTCTCCATCGTTGCATTGTGAGCACGCCGGATGAAGATCACCATGGCAAGGTGCCTGCCGTCCGGGAGCGTGACAATCCCTACGTCATTGAAGAGCTGCGGCCCGGTTCCTGTCTTGTGAAGCACCTGGGTCCCCTCGGGTACTCCGAGCCCGATCCGAATCGGCTTCGCCTTCTCCATCCGCTTGCGGAGCCACGCAGTCATCCCCGGCCCAAGGGCTTTTCCCTCGTGGAACAGGACCAACAGCTCCAGCATCGCCTCTGGCGTCGCCGTGTCACGCGGATCCTTTGCGAATGCGTCCCCGGATCTTCGCCAGTCCTCAGGCGTCATGGCGTTCTCGACTTCTCCCAGCTGCTCTGCGGACGCGTTGTCCGGAACACGTTCCGGGTGCGCAATCCGCAGCTCATCCCTGGCGAGATCGAGCTCGTTTCGATCCACGCGGATCCCCTGGATCCCAAGGCGCTTGAGGTTCGCCGTGGCTGCAGCCGGGCCTCCGAGCTCGCGGAGCACCACGTTGCATGCCGTGTTGTCGCTCGTCACGACCATCCAGTCGATCAGATCGCCGAGCGTCGATGACACCGGATCGCCTCGAAGCGTCTCCATCATCGGCCCTCCGCACGACAAATCGCGCCCAAAGCTCACGAACCGCGCCAGGTCCGCCTTGCCGCGTTCGACCTCGGCAAGCATGGCAAGCGCAATCGGGAACTTGTAGACACTCGCCATGGGGAAGCTCTCCATGCCTCGGATCGAAACCAGCTTCCCCCCTTCGATCACCCGCATCGCGAATCCGAGCTCTCCGCCAGTGCTCTGGACAAGCCCCTCGAGTCGCTCCTTGAATCGAGCCTCGCGCTCTCCGGCTTCTGCTGGAGCGTTGTGCTGCGTGGGCTGGACCTGTCGGGCGCAGGACGCGCTCATGGCCGCAAGCATCAACACCGCTGCTGCCAGCGGACGGCTCTTGCGTATCCAGGTTGGGGCAATTCGCTTCGCGTTCACTGGAGCGTGACGGTACCACGGCCGGAGTTGTTGAGTCGTGGACCGATTCCTCATGGCACGCCCGCAACTCCTGCTACCCTTGCCTTGACCAGGACCGCTTGCCAAGGAGGGCGATGTGAGGGCCATCATCGACAACTTCCCGCTCCAACCCCGGGCGTGCACGTGGGAGCTGACCCTGCGGTGCAACCTGAACTGCGGGCACTGCGGCTCGCGTGCCGGCCAGGCCCGCGGCTCCGAGATGTCGCGTGACGCCATGCTCGGCGTGGCTCGCCAGCTCGCAAGCCTGGGCTGCAGGCGCGTCACCTTGTCCGGCGGTGAGCCGACCCTGTGCGATCACTGGCAGGATGTGGCCTCTGAAGGCGCGCGCCTCGGCATGCGCATGAACCTGATCACCAACGCGGTGCGCACGGGAAAGGACTTCGTGCGCGACGCCAAAAACTCGGGCCTGGTCAATCTCGGCGTGAGCCTGGATGGGCTCGCGCCGCAGCATGACCTGCTCCGCAAGTCCAAGGGGCTCTACGGCAAGGTCCTGCAGCTCCTCGACGACTGCGCGGCAGAGAAGCTCCCGGTCGGCGTCATCACCACCATCCACCGCGGCAACCTCCACCAGCTGGAGGCGATCCATGATCTGCTCGTGGGACGCGTGTTCGTCTGGCAGCTGCAGATCGGCGCTGCCATGGGGAACCTGGGCGACCATCGCGGAGATCAGATATGCCCCGAGGATCTCCTGGAGGTCGTTCCCACCCTCGCGCGGCTGATCCAGCGCTGCCAGGTGCACATCCGGGTCGCAGACAACGTGGGGTACTACGGCGCCTACGAAGCCACGCTCCGCAAGTCGCGCAGGACGCCGTTGGGCTGCTGGACAGGCTGCTACGCCGGATGCCGCAATGTGGGGATCGAGGCAGACGGCGGGGTCAAAGGTTGCTTGTCGCTGCAGGCGAGCACTGCGACCGAGGGGAACCTCCAGACCGAGTCGCTTGCAGACATCTGGCGTCGCCCAGGCGCGTTCGCCTACAACCGCCAGTTCACCTTGGACAACCTCAAGGGATTCTGCCGAACTTGCGTGCATGCGGAGATCTGCCGGGGCGGGTGCGTGAGCATGCGCACCTGCGAGGGTGGGTGGGAAAACCCCTACTGCTACCACCGTGTGGCCACGCTGGCCGACCGAGCTGCGGACAGGAAACGTCCGCGCTACGCTCCTCTGGCCATTGCGCCTGCTGCGTTGCTGGCCGCCATCGGGTGCGGAGGCACCGTGTCCGACACCGTCCCGGTATACGGTGCGCCCAATCCGGGGCAAGACGCAGCGCCCTCAGACGGCGGAAGCGATGCACTCTCGGAGCAGGGAGCTCCTCTCTACGGATTCCCCTACGACGCGCCCAGCGAATTGGCGCCCCACTACGGGGTTCCGGACGACGCTCCGGAAGTCGACGCCGTGGACCTGTACGGGCTACCCCCGGATGCAATGGAAGGGAGCACCTGGTACGGGGTCGACGCGCCAGATACCGACGCAGATGCAGCTGAAGAAGCGGGGCCTGACGGCGACTACTTGTACGGCCTTCCTCCCCCGCAGGATCACTGATCCAGCGCCAAGACCTGACCACGCAAGGCCTTGTTCAGGACCCCCTCTCGCTCGAACCGCACCTCGCAGGCTTCCCACGGAAGTGACCAGACTCCCACGCGGCAAACGAGGGATTGCGCGGCAATGTGCCTGTCGCCGACCAGCTCCATCGCTCCGCTCTCCGCCGTGACTACGCCGCTCCGCGCCGAGGGCTGTATGTGCACGGTCGCCAACCGATCACCTCCCCGCAAGAGCTGGACCTGTCCCAGCGTGGTGGCCACCGCCAGCACGTCCCGTGACGAGAACGCCAGGGCATTGATGCTCGCCCCAGGAATCGTGGAGGAGCGGAGCCGAATGCCCGACGCAACTTCGTATTCGCGTACGACTCCATCCTTGAATCCCACGGCAAGGGTTCGGCCCTTGGAGTCGAATGCAATGGCCGTCGCGCCAAAGTTGTCGCCTTCGAGCGTGCGGACCTCGGCGCCGCTGTCCGTGGAGACAAGATGGATGTTGCGATATCGCGTAGTCGCCAGAAGCATCCCATCCGGGCTGAACTCGAACACCGGTTGCCCGGACTCCGGCAGGTTCACCTGCACCGCGCCTGTCTGCAGGTTCCAGATCTGGAACACCGACCCAGGATGAGGCGTCCATGCCGCAAACCACCTGCCATCCTTGCTGATCGCCATCGTGGGGTCATAGCTGCTCTGCAGCTCCACGAGCTTCTGCCTGCGAGCCGTGGACCAGACCTGCGTCTTCCGCCCAATGTTGCCGTCTGCCACGCTGCAAACCGCCACGATCGAGCCATCGTCGCTGAGCAACGGCTGGGAATACGAGCGGTGCCCCACATCGATCGCGCCGATCTCCCTTCCAGTCCGGACATCAATGACCCGCGTGCGCGAGTCCTCCGGGACGGCCATCAGCACACGACCATCCCGCGTGGCTCGGACGCCGCCCCGCTTCATCGAGGCGTTTCCAGGGCCTTGTGCGATCCTCATCGATTCTGGCGCGGTCGAATCGAGCACGCGAACCGTCCCGTCGTGGGACTGGGTCGTGAGCACGCTCCCATCCCCCGAGAATCCCACTGCCCAGATCGAGTCGTCGATCAACGGCTCGTGGTGCAGCGTGGACCCGGTCTTGCGGTCCCAGATGCGCAGCTCCTGGTTGCTGAAGGCGAGCACCTTGCTCTGGTCAGGGCTCACGTCGATCGCAGGGGTGATCGTGCCGGTCGAGCGGTCACCGGCTGGCGCGTAGCGCATCGAGTCCAAGGTCCCGTCCAGGCGGGCAATCGCAAGGGTCTCGTCCTGCGTGGCACCGATCACGCCGCCTTCGATCAGAGCAGCGTGAATCGCCAGATTCAGGGGCACAACATGCAAGTGCGCACTTGTCCTGGTCGCTTCGCCAATCCTGCTTTCGCCGTTGTCGTGGGAGTGGGAGCTCATCGCGATTCCCGTAGCGGTGCCTGCGATGGGCGACTGCCTCTGCAGCGTGCGAACCAGCCCGCCTTGGGCGACATCCCACAAGCAGGTGAATCCCTGCCCGTTGCTCGTGGCGAGGAGCCTGCTGTCCTGGGAGAAGGTCAACGACGACACGCTGTAGATCTCTTCGGCGTAGGACGCGTAGCGAGGCGGGTCGGGCACGAGCAATGTTCTTGCCAGCTTGCCGGAGCGCGCCTCACGCAAGTGCACCACGCCCTGGTAGTTCTGGGAGCGAAGGACCTTGGTGCGATCAAAGGATCCGATGGCGAGCCAACGGCCATCCGGGCTGAGTGCGATGGATGTGAGGTCGGCTTGCGTGAACGACGCCCGCGTAGCCCCGGACGCGCGCTCAAGGAGGCGAACGGTTCCTTCTTCGCCGGTCGACACCAGCAGCTCACCGGTCGCGATCACGCGATCGATCTTGTCAGGCTGCGCGGCATGCACCGCGATCGCCGTACCAGAAGGGACCTGCCAGCTCCTGAGCGAGGTCTTGCCGACGCCGGTCACCAGCGTGTCGTGAGCTGCGTCGAGCACGAACCCGCCCGCATCAGGCCACGAAGCCGTGACACGCGCGGAAGCGATGTCCCAGAGCTCCACGGCAGAGCCTTGCGTGGAGTAGATCAGCGTCGCGCCATCGCGAGTGAAGCTCGCGTCGGTGATTGCTCGGCCGCTTGCGTCGAGGATCTGGAGCATGCGCCACGACGCAGTGTCGAAGACGTGCACCGCCCCATTTCGGAGGAGCGCTGCGCGCGATCCGTTGGGAGCCCACACGAATCCTTCGGAGTTGTAGGGGCTGCCTCGCTTGAGCCGCGACGAGGGGCGTCGAGCTGCGCCCGTCATTCTCTCGAGAGAGGCAACGCCGAGGTCGAGGTTCTCATTCCCCGCAGCCGCAAGAGCCCAGGCATCGAGCAGGGAGCGGCTCGGGTGAGGTCGAGAGAGCGCAGTTCGCAAGGCTTGCACGACATCCGACGAGGGGTTGGGGGCCGCTTCGATGCCAGCCGCAAGCTGGCGCAGCCCGCCGAGGTCCTCCATCCCGTCGAGCGCTACCACCTGCTCGCTCCACGATGCGCTCTGCTCCGCCGGACACAGCGCGTCCGCACGCCGGATCGCCTGGATCGCCCGCTCGAAGCGTCGCTGCGGCACCCACGCTCGAGCCAGGGCCCGAAGCTCTCGCGCCTGTGCGCATGGATTCGCGGGCGTGACAGCGACCGCCGTGGTTCGCACGAGCGGTGCTGCGGGTTGCGGGTTCGCCGAGCAAGCTGCGCACGCGGTTGCAAGGCAGGCCGCCCTCTTGAGCAGGACGCTCGTTCGTGCCAGATTCACTGCGAAGAGATGCAGCCCAACCGAGATCGGATTCTTCATTGGCAAAGCCACCGCTGGATTGTCGGCGCGGTGGGCTGCATTGTGACAGGAGCCCTGGGTTGGGGGTGCACCCTTCTGACCCCGCTCGACGATTTGAGCGATGGCGTGCCTGCAGTGCAGGGCGATGGGGGAACGGACACGAGTGAGGGCGACGCGTCTGGCGAGGACGTGTCGGCCGAGGGGAGCGTCGAAGCTGACGCAACGGACGCGGGGGTCGACAGCGCGGATGGGGAGACGGGGCCGAGCGCAGACGCGACGGATGGAGACGCTTCAGAGACCGGCACGACCGCAGAGCAGGCTTGTGCGCAGCAGGCTGCCGCGTTCTGCGAACGCGTGGTTCAGTGCACGTCCGCGTTCTCGATGTCCGTGCTCTACGGCGACGTCGCCACGTGCAAGATGACGGTCGGGCAGCATTGCCTGTTGGTCGCTTCGGCAGATGGCGCAGGCGTCACGGTACCTGAGCTGCTGCAGTGCGCGACCGACTACCAGAGCCACCCCTGCGAGGACCTGGTCGCCTATCGGTGGCCGGAGTCGTGCCGTCCAAAGGCCGGTGCCTACGCCAACGGAGCCGGTTGCTGGACGGGCACGCAGTGCGCGAGCGCACACTGCAATGTCAATCCCGGTCAGCTTTGCGGCAAGTGCGCAACGCCTGCAACCGCAGGGCAGCCGTGTCCCTACGGCCTGGAGTGTGATTGGGGCTTGTCGTGCCAGGCTGGGCAGTGCGCGCCGATGGCTCGCAAGAACGAGGCATGCGGCCCAGGCCACACCTGCAGATTCGGCCTCAACTGCGTTGGGTTGGCATGCTCGGATGCGCCTGACCTGGGCGCGGCTTGCGATGATTCCACGGGCGTGAGCTGCAATCTGATCAACGGACAATACTGCTCGGCAGCGATGAAGTGCGAGCAGGGCAGCCTCGCTTCGATTGGCGATGCGTGCGGCGTGGTTTCCGGCCAGGTGAAGTGGTGTCTCGGAGGCTCGACCTGCGCGCCCGGAGAAGGGGGGAACTACTGCCAGGCCCCCGGTGACGGAGATTCCTGCAGCCCATCGGTCCCCTGCGCGCCGCCTGACGCCTGCTACCTGGGCGTTTGCGTCCTTCCTGGTTCCGTGACCTGCCCCTGACAGGGCCGGGAACGTCAACCCTACCGGGATCGCTTCCCCTGAACTAGGCTCAGGGTCATGGCTCCCGAGTCTGCAACGCTGGTGCGAAGGCCCGCCATCCTGGTGCGCGGCGGAACGCTGGCGACGTCGACCGGAACGAGCGTGGCGATCACGCCCGAGGGGGTCACGGTCGGCCGGGATCCATCTGCGACGCTCGCTTTGCAGGACTCGGAAGTCAGCGCAGTGCACTGCGAGCTGCGTGCAACAGCCGAAGGGGTCATCGTTCGCGACCTGGGGAGCACGAACGGCACGTTCGTGGGGAGCGTGGCGATCCACGAGGCGCGCCTCACAGGGTCATGCAAGCTGCGCGTGGGCCAGACCGAGCTTTCCTTCGAGCCTGAGGCGGGCAAGCACCCGGTGGAAGCCGAACTGGAGGCAGCGTTCGGTCCTCTGGTGGGAAGCTCACCTGTGATGCGACGGCTCTACAAGGTGATGAGCCGCGTTGCGGCGACGGATCTGTCGGTCCTGATCACGGGCGAGACAGGCTCGGGCAAGGATCTCGTGGCGCAGGCGATCCATGGGGCAAGTCCGCGCAAGGACGCGCCCTTCGTGGTGGTGGACTGCGGTGCAATCCCCACAGGGCTGGCCGAGAGCATCCTGTTCGGTCACGAGAAAGGGAGCTTCACAGGCGCGACCCAGAGAAAGTCGGGCGTGTTCCAGAACGCCAACGGCGGCACGGTCTTCCTCGACGAGCTGGGGGAGCTGCCGATCGAGCTGCAGCCCAAGCTGCTCCGCGTGATCGCCGATCATGCGGTCAAGCGTCTGGGCGGTGCCAGCTACGAGCCGATCGATGTGCGGGTGATCGCTGCCACGCGACGTGACCTTCGCCGAGAGGTCAACGCGAACCACTTCCGCTCCGACCTGTTCTTCCGAATCGCGCAGGTCGCGATCGATCTACCGCCCCTTCGCGACAGACGGCAGGACTTCGGGCTGCTGGTGGAGCGTGCGTGCGAGAGGATCCACCGGGCTGACCACGCGCGACGAATCGTTGCGATCATCCAGGCGAGATTCGAGAACTACGACTGGCCGGGCAACGTACGGGAGCTCATGAACGTCGCCAGCGTGCTCGCGTCCATGGAAGGCGGGGTCGGTGACGAATCCTACGACCTGCTGCTTCCTCTCGAGAAGACCGACGACGGGACGCAGGACAGCCGAAGCGTGGCCAGGAGCGAAGACCTGGCGTTTGCCGAAGCCAAGCGAACATTCGAGCACGACTACTTCAGCCGTCTTCAGGACGTGACCGACGGCAACATCTCCGAGATCGCGCGACGCTGCGGATTGGCTCGTCACCAGGTGCGAGCACACCTGCGCAAGCTCGGATTGATTCCGGAATAGTGAGGCTACAGGCTTCGGGCCAGCCCTTTCAAGGTGCCAAATCGGCGTCGCAAAGACGCGGCGATGCCGCGTCGAACGCATGCGCGCTCGCCTTCCTGTGACCTCCCGCCCCGCAAAGCAGAAAGGCGACGAAGCGCCGCGCATGCGTTCATCGCATCGAACCAGCCCCAACAACCTTCGTGCCTTCGCGCCTTCGTGTGGCTCTGATCCTTTGCGCCTTCCTGCGACCTCCCACCCCTTTCAGAGTGCCAAATCGGCGTCCCAGACACGCGGCGATGCCGCGTCGAACGGGCGCGGCCACCATGTCTTCGGGGCGCGCTTGTTGGCAAGATCTCGGAGAATGTCACCTTGAAGGGGCTGGCCTGTAGCCCGAAGCCTGTGGGCTCACTTTCAAGGCGAGCAACACCTGAATCCCAGCGCGGGATCCGCAGTATCTCGACGCACCGTGACCAGCCCGCTGGAGCACCGGAGTGTGGACTTTCCATCGCCGCTGCTGAAAGCGCCCCCGCGCACCTGGCACAGGTCCGCTCCGCCCTGCAATCCATTGCACGAGTCTTCCCACTCCTGCGCATTGCCGCTCATGTCGAAGACTCCGGCATAAGCCCCGGTGCCTTGGCAGCTCTGCAGCACTCCAGCTTGCTGGGTCGTGCATGAGCCTCCTGCGCAGCCCGTGGCAGGATGATCCGGGCCATTGCACGCAACAGCGGAGTACCCATTTCCAAAGGCGTACTTCTGTCCGCCCGACGCGCTGCAAGCCGCCATCCATTGGCTCGACGCGGATTGGGCGTAGCTGCCCCACGGCGTTGCTCCGCCCCCGACCTGTCCGCAAAGCCGCTTTCCCACTGCGGCGCAGTACGCAACTGCATCACACCAGTCCACGCACACCTGGGGATGATCGCCGCAACCCGCGCCTGCACACACCGACGCCGCGCCCATGCAACTTGCGCTCGGGGCAAAGTCGACGTTCCAGCTGCACGATGCAGATTGGCCGGTCGCAGCAGGGACGGTGGCCAGCCAGACCGCATACTGACTCCTCGTCACCTCTGTGCTGTCGATGGAGAATCCTCCGGGCAGAGGGACCAGGGCAGCCGATCCCAACGCACCGCCACCCTGTCCCCCTGACCCCCCACCCCCAATTCCCCCTGACCCCACACCCCCATTTCCCCCTTGTCCGCTCTTGCCCCCCTGCCCGCTCTCGCCCCCTGACCCCCCACCCCCAATGCCTCCTGACCCCCCACCCCCATTTCCCCCTTCTCCGCTCTTGCCCCCCAAGCCCGTCGAGCCCCCAGCGTCACCCTGTCCGCCGCTGCCCCCATTCGTCGCTGCCGTACCCGCTTCTCCCCCTTTCGCTTGCACCGAACCTGCCTGCCCCGCACCTGGTTGCGAGCCTGGGTCCGTCTCCAGCGACTCCCAGTCGTGTCCACAAGAGCACAGTGTCACCAGGACCCACCCGATCCAGGATGCGGCAGCGATTCGTTGCATGATTCTCACCAGACGACGCTCCTAGAACTTGACGAACATCTGAACCGACGACGGGCCGATCATGACCCTCGTCTCCTGCGACGGTTCGGACTTCTTCGCGCTCCCGATGGCAAACAGGGTCACGCCGCCCGCCACCCCCAAGCCCCCTGCGATCAGCGCAACTCTCGACCAGGTCTCCTGGGTCCGCCCGGTGTCGATTCGATCCCTCATTTCGGGCGTGCAGGAAGCGCCCGGACACACGGCCGACACTTCGTTCCAGGTCTGGTTGGAACGCACCCACAGATAGCTGCCGGCAAAGACCGCTGCGAGCCCGACCGCTCCGGTGACCACACCGGCCGTCTTGAGACCGCTGCCCGAGGAAGGTTCCTCCCCTCGCTGCGTCGGTGTTTCCGCGGCAGGCACCGCAGTCGCTGGCATCTCGACTCTCGCATGCTCCCCCTGGGACACGGTCATGCTCTTCTGGAACAGATCCCTGCCCGAATCCCTTACTTTCACCACGTGGGAGCCTGCGTCGACCGGGATCGCAGTCCCCAGCGACGCGACAGGAAGGGGCACATCATCGAGCAGCACACGTGCGCCGCGCGGCAAGGGCGATACCGAGGTGATCGTCACCCTGGGCACGTCCTTCTCGATCCCACTCATTCTCGCCCGGGCTTCCTTCTCTCGCTCCGCATCGTTGTACCTTCGCGCAAGGTCGAGCAGCTCCTGGTAGTGCACGTAGGCCGACGCGAGCTTGCCGCAACGCTGCTCGGCCATGGCCAGTCCGAGGAGCGTGCCCAGTGTCGGATCTGCCTCGTAGCTCGCCTTGAATTTCGCTGCTGCACCTTCGAATTCACCCTGGCTCGCAAGCACCACGGCCTGCTTGAAGAGCTCGTCCGCCGCTGCCTTGGATGCGGTTTGCGCGCTGGCCTCCGACGCTGCCAGCAAGACCAGCATCGCGAGCAGGGCTGCTGCACTCGGTCTCTGCATCTTGTACCTTCGGGCCATGCCCATGGGTCTGTTCCCTTCACCAAGCCTCAACGGCGCGTGAGCCCGCTGAACTCCGTGTCTCGTTTGGGGGGCGCAGCGTGAGGCGTCCCAGCGGGCGCGGGTTCGATCGCCTTGGGCACCCACGTTTTCGGAGGTAGCGATGCGCGCGAGGGAGCCGACGTCCGCGACGGCGTGGGCTCAGCGGGAGCCGCCTGGGCCACCGGCTCCGGCGACTCTTGTGCAGGCGGCTGAGACTGCTTTGCAGCGTCCTCGATCTGCTGCAATACCGCGGAGGAAGCACTCACCAACGAGCTGCCGAGCGATCTGACCGGCTGAGCGATGGTCCCCGACATTCCCCAGCGAATGCCGATGGCAGTACCCAGCAGACACACGATACCCGTGGCGAGGGCGAGCCGGGCAATGCGCTTCGAGAGCGCCGCTTTCTCCGGTGGCTCTGGCAGAGGTACTGCGGAGAAATCCAAGTCGCTCGCGGCATGAGCTCCGGATGAGGCAAACGGGTCGTCAAGGGCTTTGCCGAGGGAAACGAGCTCGGATCTCACGGCGTCCACTTCGGCGTCCGCCTGCTCCGTCGACGGCACGTCGCGCACCGCAGAGCGCTCGTCAAGCTCGTCCGGCTCGTCAGGCGAGGACCGGTCCGAAGCAACGAGCGCCCGCACAGCCTCGGCAGTCAGGCTCGGGCTGCCGCGCAGCGACGAGTCGGACACGGTTTCGACCTGCGTGACCAGATGATCGCGCTGGCGAAGGGCCTCTGCTGCTGTGGTCGCCACCCACTCTCCCACGCGTGACTTCGGGGCGGGTGTGATCACGCCTTCCAAGGCAAGGGCCATCTCACGCGCGGTCTCGAACCTTTCCGCTGGATTGCGCGAGAGTCCCTTGCGAACGATGGCGTCGAGCTCCGGACTGACCGCTGGATTCAGGGTTCCTGGAGCCGGGAAGTTCCCTTTGAGGATGCGAATGGCTCGGGCCGCCACTTGACCCATCCGCAGCATGCGCTCGCCCGTCAGCCCCTCCCACAGCACCACGGTCGCGGCGTAGATGTCGGTCTGACGCGTTGCCGGACAGCACTCGAGCTGCTCTGGAGCCATGTAGTCGAGCTTGCCCTTGAGCTGTCCGTTGCGCGTGGTCTGCACGCGATCCGCGGCCTTTGCAACGCCGAAGTCGACCAGACGCGCCACGCCGTCGACACCGACGAGGATGTTCTGCGGCGAGACGTCGCGATGCACCATGTTGAGCGCCTCGCCTTGCTCGTTGCGAGCTTCGTGCGCAGCGTGCAATCCGTGGAGGGCGTCGATGAGAACGGCGACGACCACGTCGACCGGTGCGCGCTGTGCCTTCTCCCGGCATGCCTGCAGCATGCGGGACAGCGCGTCGCCGCGGATGAAGTCCATCACCAGGAACAGCTCACCGTCGAGGGAGACCACATCGAGCACGGAAACCACGTTGGGGTGCTGGATCCGCGCAGCGAGGCGCGCCTCGTCGAGAAACATGGACACGAAGTCCGCGTCGCGAGCGAACTCCGGGTGCAGCCGCTTGATCGCGACCGTGCGAGAGAAGCCCACCGGCCCGTTCATGCGACCGATGTGGACCGACGCCATGCCCCCCTGCGCGAAAGCGGGGAAGAGCACGTAGCGGCCGATGGTCAGACCCGCAGGAGCGGCAGCCTTGGGAGGGGCGGGCGCCGGGACATCGGGCGTAGTTCCTGGGACGACGTCGTTGGTCATGAGGCAACGGAGCAGGTGGGTCTTGGCCATGGTTCACCCACGGGGTGGACGAGGGCTGTGCAAGGCTGATGCCGTGGCCGGGCGCAGGCGTGGCGTTCAGCGGAGCGCAGCACCGGGTCCGGACGTCGCACCGGATTGCGATCGCTGTGCTTCTTCCTCGAGCGGCAGGCACACCTCGCACAGGCTCGCCAGGCTTCGAAAGTGTACCAGGCCCCTGGTACAAATCGGTATCACCTGCCAGTCAACGCCTGGGCGACCTCTCGCGCCCGCTGGGGCGACAACGGCGTGAAGATGTCCAGCACCTGGATGTGATCTGCCTCCTCCATCGCTGCCACACCCCGGCGAAGGAAGTAGTGGAAGGTCCGGTGCTGTCCGTCTACCCACACCGCATCGTCGGCGCCGAACGTCTCCCGGATCCCTTTCGGATCCCTGTTGATGAAGCACGAAGGGGGAAACCCGAAACTGAGCTTCAGGCGCTCGTCGGTCACCTCCGGGTAGATCGCTCCCTTCGCTTGCACCAGTCTCCCGTCCCTGAGGTAGATGTGCCACACGGGGCGGTTCGGATCCGCCTGACCGTCGTTGAAGAAGACCACCGTGTCGAACCCTAGCAGGAACGGAAGCTCCCGCCGGGTGTCGTGGCTCGCAGCCTCCCACATGCGCGCCGCGCTGTCGTAGTCCTGCGTGGAGCTCTCCGTACCGAGACGCTCTCTGATCTGATCCAGCGTCATTCCCGGAGAAAGCCCGAACAGGACTGGGACGCCGGCCACTTCGGGATCCGGGGCTGCTGGTTCTTGCGTTTGCTTGGGCAAGGAAGACGGCGCAACGGCAACGACTGCGATCACGGGTACGGGTTCAGGGGGCGGAGCCGGGGCAGCAGCGCATCCGGACACGCATGTGCTGACCGCAGCAACGACGATCGCACACGAGCCGGTCGTCAGCAGCCTCATGGCGCGCGACTCGCTGGCTCTTGCGCCTGCCCGTCAGCGCTACATGTCAATGGGTACTGGAGCATCCACGCGGTGAGCTGCCGCGCCCAGGTGGTCTGCACGAATCCCACGATCGTCTCGTGCGTGATGCCGGGGAGGATCTTCCATACCATCGGGTGCCCTCCGCACTCCTCGTACCACTTGTGAAAGTAGTCCGTGTACATGCCGATCATCGGATCCTGGTTTCCGAGCAGGAAGTGCACCGGCGTCTTGCACGTCGAGCACTGGCTGGTGAACTTCACGCCGCCTGCGACATGCGACGCAGCCGCAAAGACCTGCGGATGCGTGGGCACGTAGTATCCGAGATAGCTCGCACCTCCGCTGTAGCCTGCCACGTAGGTGCGATGCGCGTCCACTGGCGCTTCCTTGGCGATCGCAGCGATCTGCGCCTCGATCCAACCTGGATCGTGCTGGGAGGTCAGGTACCACCGCCACCAGCTCCCCTTGCACCCCAAGTCCTTCGGACAACGAAGCGACGACAGGATCATGCCATCCGATTGCGCTGCTGCGCTGAACGCGCGCGTCATTCGCCAGGCATCGCCGAGGTCGCCGTGCAACAGCACCAGCAGAGGAGCCGGACGCGCCGAGTCCGGGGTCGGAGGAAGGCGAAGATCGCAGCCCTTGCACGGAAAGTCCTTGCGTGCCACGACCTCGGTGCGCGGGGGGCCTGGTTCGATCACCGGCGCAGCCGAGGGTGCGGCCGATGCGATGGCGCTTGGGACAGAGGACGCGGCAGCAACCGGAGCGGCGGACAGGGTCGCGAGCGGAGCAGGAGCCGCGTACGGACGTGGAGGTTCCCTGCCCGGACACCCGGCAAGCTGCAGCCCCGCCATCGCGATCGCTGCGCTGGGAATACGCATCGGTGGATGCACGAATCGGAAGATACCAGGGCGACGATCAGGTGACCATGGAGACGTGCGGTTGCGAACGGTCCGCGACTGATGTTGAATGCGAGGATGCTTAGACGCTTCGCAGGCGCGCTTGCCGCGCTGGGCTTGTTGATTCCGGCTGGCGTTCTCGCGCAGGGCTTGCCTCCCCTGCCCCCAGCGCCCGCTTCGGCGCAGCCTTCTGCATTGCCGCCAACCGCTGCGACTTCGGCAGCGCCACCGACGGCGAGTGCACCCGCTCCATCGGCGCTTCCAGCGCCGCCGCCGCCTCCTCCTGCTGCGGCTCCGCCGCCTGGCTACTATGGCCCGCCGCCAGCCGGATACGGTCAGCCTCCAGGATACGGTCCGCCTCCGGCAGGGTATGCAACGGCCTATCCGCCCCCGAGCTATGCGCCTCCTCCACCGCCCGAGGCTGACAAGAAGAAGGTCGCAAAGCACAACTTCGCGCTGACCATCTCACCGATCCACTTGCTCATGCCGGTGTTCGAGCTGACGGGTGAGCTGCGCGTGCACAACAACATCGGGCTCGCCCTGATCGCCGGTACCGGCGAAGTCACGGTGAAGGATACCCTGAATCGCGAGTACAAGTTCACGGTCTACGAGTTTGGCGGACAGTTCGTCGCCTACCCGGTCAGCAGCTTTGACGACGGGTTTCAGCTCGGTGCCGAAGCACTCTACGTCAGCGTCAGCGCCAAGGACTATCCGGGAACGGTCAAGGTCAGCGGCACAGGGGAAGGGTTGGCCGTGGGCCCGTTCGTCGGATACAAGGTCGGCCCCAAGAGCGGCTTCACGTTCGTCGTGCAGGGTGGGTTCCAGTACGCCGCGGTCCGCGCCAAGGCGTCGGATAGCAACGGGAACACGGAGAGCGGTAGCGACCAGAAGGTCTTTCCGCTTCTCAACCTGAACTTCGGGTGGTCGTTCTGACGAGCGACACCGTTCGGCAATCCCGTGCATCGCAATGGGGGAACCGGTTGGCACGCAATGGCACGGGTCCCGCCGAAACCGGCAAAACGCTGGCCTGATTGACTGGCACGGACATTGCTGACGATGCGTACTGCATGACAAAGTGTGTCACCCAGCATCGGATCATCCCACTACCGTTCGTTGCCCTAGCGCTCGGCCTGGCCCTGTGTGCGTGCTCGGAGACCAGCGCGGTCTCTGAGCCCCAACCTCGCCACGTGTGGACCAGCCCGGCAGGGGTGAACGGAGTGCTGTTGTTCCAGGCGGCTCTCGCCGGGGACAGAGCGATTCTTGCGTATGAGCAGTCTGACGCTACGGGCCCCAGGCTGCTGGCGACAGTGTACGAAAATGGTGCATTCACGACCCCGGTTGCGATCGACCCCGGCGGCGGAACGAGCCACGAGCATCTCAAAGCAGCCCTATTTCCCTCGGGGAAGATCGCTTTCGTATTCACACAACAAGATGCGAGCGGATTCTGGGTGTACGGCGCCATGTACGCCAACGGCCAATTCAGCGCGCCGGTCAAGCTTGTCCCGGACGCCGGGTCCATGATCGATCTCCAGCTCGCGCAGTCGCAGACCCAGGACTTCGCTGTGATTGCCTCCTGGAAGCCGAACCCAAGCTCAGCGGGTGAGCTCTGGGTGACCACGATGGACGGCAACGGCTTCGGCGCCAATCAGCTCATCGATGACAACGCCTTCGGCCCACCGCAACTCGACGTGGCGCGCCACTCCTCGGAGAGCCTGCTGTGTCTCCAACATAGCCCCGGAGGCACCGCGGATGACGAGTTGCGCTGCGCCTGGCGAAGCGCTGGGCAGAGCGCGTTTCCGACGCCCGACGCCATGCCCGGGTCCCCGCTCGGCTCATTCATGGCTGGTGTTTCGCCGTCGGGCGCGCAGGGGGTCGTGGTGTACGGCGTTCCGCAACCGACAGCGGAGCATCACGAGCAGAAGGGCGTGCAGGCTGTTGTCTTCAGCGGCGGGTTTCAGCCCCCGCATGCGTTCGAGTCGTCGGACACGGTCGGCCTCGGCGTCTCGCAAATCGTCTACCTCGACGCGCCTGAGCGCGCTTTCATCGCTTTCAGCGGACTCGACCTCAACCACTTTCAGAACTTCCTCTACCAGAAGTGGGCGGTGCTCAGCGCCGATAGCACCTTCTCCCCGCCACAGCAGTATGGCTCGATCGGCGACACGGAGCAGATTCGTCCGCGGTGGATTGCCAATCCTGAGGGAACCCGGCTCGCAGCACTCTGGGGCTCAGCCGGCGATGGTCCGTACGTCAGCGAGTTTCGTGACGATGCCATGCAACCTCGGGTCCCTGCGCCACGTGGTGAAGTCGCCTATCTCGGGCACAGCAATCGCATCCTGATCGCCGGTCTTGGAAGCCAATCGTCCTCCGACGTCCAAGCGTTCGTTGCGGTGGACGGGAACGTCAGCGGCCCTGCAGTCGTGTTTCCGTCGCTCTGTTGCGGCGCTGGGATCGTTCCGAGCAGCGTGGCGCCGAGCGCCCTCGTGATCGCTGGGGACAGCGCCCACGCCCAGCTCGCGCTCGTCGATCAATCGCTGAACGTCGCGCCCTTGAATGTCTGTCCCACCGGCACGATCTCCGGGGCGGTGGCGCTCGCGCCCACCCCAGCATTTCTCCTTTCGTGTCTCGTGGATTCGAGCATCCAGCTTTGGACGCTGCCGTAGTTGAAACGCACGGGCTCGGGTGCCGGCGCTTCCCGGCTACGGCGACGCCCACGGAAACGGCAAGACCAGCGAAACCGGGTCTGAGCTGCTATCATCCGCGCATGCTCCTCGTCCGTGCACCAACCGCGTTCATCCTGCTTGTCGCCGTTTCTTCCACTTCGTGCAGCGACGACCAACGCACGGGATACTCGCCGATCATCTCGAATGATGCGTCTGCGGGCAGCAGTGGCTCCGCCGGAGCGGGTGGCACCGCCGGAACCGCTGGCGCTGCAGGGATCAGCGGGACCGCCGGAGCAGGAGGCTCGCAGGCAGGCGCGGGAGGGACCGGAGGGCAGCAAGACGCCTCGTCGCCCGACGCGATCGATGCATCCGATGACGCGCAGGCAGACGCGCCGATCAGCCCGGACGCTGCCGACAGCGGCTACCAGCCTGACCCCATCCCAGACCCAGGACAGGACCCTCCTGCTGCATGCCCTGAGGCGCTGACCAATCCTGACTACTTCCAGTTCCTCGACGACCTCTGCAAAGCAAAGAAGCATCCATCGTTCGAGGATCGTGACCTGGCGTGCCCGGTCATGGATTCCTCTGCGACCATGCAGCTCAAGGGCGGCGGAACCGTCACCTATGCGCCAGCGTCCGCTCCGGTGGTGGTCGATGCTGCCGCGCTGGCAGGCATCGTGCCCGACACGTTGAACGTCGCGGTCATCCTGATCAAACGAGTCAACGGAACTCCGCACTATCGATATCTCTCCAATGGCAACCACGACGTGGCTTTCCAGCCCTGGAGCTCGACCAAGTTCCTGGCTGTGGCGAACGCGGCTTCCACGCTGCGTGTGCAGTCGAGCTACAAGGTCGGCCTGACCGCATCGGTGGACGGGATTCCGCTCGGAGATCTGGTCACGAGCGTGCACAACTACGACGACGACCCCTACAGCTCGAACGGTCTGGGAAGGTACTTCCACAACATCGGAGGGCGGGCCAAGGCCAACGATTTGATCCACCAGACGTGGCTCGGGCGACCAGGCACAGAGACGTTTGGCGGCAACTATGGCGCAGCGGCTCCTGCACTGGGATACGCGTTCGTGGAGCCCAATTCCGACAGCGTGACCATCACGCCAGACAACACCACCGGGCCAGCCAATCACCTGTCGAGCTACACCGAAGCAGAAGCGATCAAGCGCCTGGCGTTGCACCGGGAAGAGGCGAGCCAGCGTCTGCCAGGCATCCAGTGGGCCGATTTGCGTGTTCTGCTCTATGGGGCGGAAGGCTCGGCCAAGTACGGCCCGTGGGGAGGGATGTCCGCAGACACTGCGATCTACCTGCAAAGCGGGCACGACATCGACTACATCGAAAACCGAAGCTCGGGCCACTGGCGCATCTTCTCCAAGCTCGGGCTGGGAACCAGCGGCGAGTTCGTGAACGTCGGGTACGCGTGCTTCCCTGTGCTCGACCCGCAGATGCACGCGGTGGATGGCTGGGGACGGGAGTTCGTCATTGCCGCACAGCTCGACAGCGGCGGCAGCAGCTGGAGAGAGCGGGACCGGCTCCTGGCAACCTACTATCGCGCTATCATCACGCGTATCGTGGACGGGCGATTGTAGGGCGCACCTCTACTGCCTAGCGAATCCCTCCACCATCGCGCGCACACCCTGCTCGATTCCCACCTTGGCCTGCCATCCGAGCAGACGTCGCGCTCTCGATGGATCTCCCCAGAACCGCGACACGTCGTAGTCACGCCGCTCCCCCTCTTGTACCTCGGTCTTGCCTGCTCCGCTCGCAATCGCCATGGCCGCGAGCTCACGCAGGCTCGTTGCCCGGCCCGTCACCAGATGGATGGGAGGAAGGTCGCGCTCTCCGCCTTCCAGAGCCCGAATCGTCGCGACAATCCCGTCCACCGCATCGTCCACGTGCGTGAAGTCGAACTGGCAGTCTGGCCCGTCGAGGCGAAGCACCCCGCCGAAGGCAGCAGCCCTTGCAAACGCTGGAATCACCCGATCGGAATGGTCCTGGAGGCTGCCGTAGACGTTGGACAGACGCAGGACGGCCACCCTGGCACCAGCATCGCGCGCCAGCCAGCATTGCCGCTCTGCCTCAACCTTGGCGCGCCCATACACATTGAGCGGCGCCAGCGGTGTTTCCTCATGGGCAGGTAGTTGCTCTGCTTGGCCGTATACCTCGCGGCTGCTCGCCAGGATGACCCAGGGCGATTGCGGCAAGCTCAGCGCGCACTGAAGCGCGTTGGCCGAGCCTCCGACGTTGGTGCGCCAGCACTCCTCTGGACGCTGCTCGCCCCACGCCACGCGAGATACTGCGGCAAGGTGCACGATCCCGACGCACCCGTGCGCATGGGCCAAGAGTCGCGCGGCATCGGTGACGTCCACGCGATCGGTCCCGGCGCATGAAAGGTCGCATCGACGCACGGTCCAGCCTGAAGAGGCCAGTGCGCGCGCCAGGGCAGAGCCGATCAGCCCCTCGGAGCCCGTGACGAGCACGTTCGACCGGTCAGCTCCAGGCGGCATCCGGATCGCCTACTTTGGGGGCTTGGTGGTCGGGCGGGACAGGGGGTTGGCCTGGGAGCGCGGGACAGAGCGCGAAGACGACGGGGGCGGAGCGGAATTGGGGTCAGGGCACAGCATGAAGCACATGGCTTCCGGGTTGCGGATTCCCTGCCCCTTCATCCAGGCATCTGCCTCCTGCACGATGTCCGTGCCCGCCTTGCCTCCGAGCAGCTTTCCTCTCTGCCTCTTGGCTGCCGCCGCGAACAACCCCATCTCGGCACGCGCAAAGCCCTCTTCGGCCTTCTGGAACAACGACAGCGCACGCTGACGCTCGCTGTGCAGCAGAGCCAGCCCTGCCTCCAGCCGATCGGCCATCGGGTTGGACCAGAACATCTCCTCGCTACGCACCTGTTGGATCGATTCTTCGAGGGTGCGAAGGAATCGTTTGCGTTCCAGACGGCTCGAGCCTGCGATGCACATGGCGGACCGGCCGAGCAGGTCGTGCATCTCCACGCGATTCTGCTGGAATTCGAGGAGATGGGCGCGCTCGGCGATCGGCCATGCGTCGACCACGCGTTGGTGCGCGCGCCGGGCATTGCCTTCGTACAGGTCGATGTTCGCCTGCGCGAACATGTCGTTGTAGTGCTGCAGGTGCACGCCGCTCTGCGACCATTGGTGGATCGCGGTATCCGTCACTCTGCGCGCTTCTTCAGGCGAATCCAGGGCGAGCCAGGCGATGTTCTGGAAGCCGCTTGCGACGTTGAGAGCCGCGTACAGGTCGCCTCGCTCCTGGGCTTCGCGCCACGCACGGAACACGCGCGCGCTCAGCTCCTTGACCTCGCCCAGATAGGCGAGCGAGCCGGTGGCGATGAACACCGTGGTGCTCAGCTCCCAGAAAACCCCGGTGCAATGCGCGCGGAACATCGCTTCTGCTTCCTCGGCCTTGACCAGCCCTTCCCGGAAGCGTCCCAGCAGATAGCAGGCGAGCGCGTCAGCCATGCGCACGGTCGCCATCGCGTTTACGTTGCCTGTCCTGGCCGCCAGGTTGGTTCCCATGCGCGTCAGCTCGGCTGTGCGCTTGGCGGTCTTGCTGCCGCCGACGCACGAGTAGCCCATCTCGGCTGCCAGCGCGCGCGCGATGCGCGTGGGCTCGCCAGCGCGAAGGGCGAGCAGCAGGCTGCGTGTCTGAAAGAGCGCCCCGCTGATCGTGTCCACCACGCCAACCAGCGCGGCAATGGAGCAGCAGACGTCGATGCGGGTCAAGTCCGCAGAAGAGATCTGGCTGACCTCACGCTCCCGGAACCCGAGCCCCCGTATCCGGATCTCGGCGCGACGCAGCAGCAGCGAGGCCATGGCCTGGGCAGGAGTCTTGGGATAGGGCTCGCCAATCCCTTCGAGAACCTGTCGGAGCAGATCCATTCCCTGGTCGATCCGGCCGCTGCGCAACAGCTGCTCCGCTGCCTTTCGACGAAGGTCCAGGCCGTCGGCGCGCGAGGCTCCCTCGATCCCCTGCAGGTACGCTTCGGCCGCTTCGGTCCCGCGTCCGGAGTTCGACAGCGCATCGCCGAGGCGTCCGAGAAGAGAGCGCCGATCCGCCGACGATGGGGCGCCGAGCTCGAGGGCGGTTCGATACAGCTGGGCAGCGCGATCGAACGCGAGGGCCTCGGCAGCGCGGTCCGCAGCCTTGGTGGCGTACTTCGCCGCATTCTCGAGGTCCCCCGCCCCCTGCAGATGCACCGCGAGGGCCTCTGGATCTGCGCCGGGCATGGTCAGCAGCGCCCGCGAGTATCTCTTGTGCCAGGCCTGACGCGCATCTGCGGACAGATTGGAAACGATCGCTTCCCGGACCCGATCATGGAACGGCTCGATGGTGTCGGCACGCCGCGGGCCGGTCGTGATCACCAGGTTTGCCACGCGAAGATAGGAGGCGTGACGGCTGAACTCGGCCACCGGGATCTCGACCGCGTTCGCAGCGACCTCCTGGGAGATGGGGAAACCCGCGATTGCGACGGCTTCCAAAGCCTTTCGCACCGGCTCGTCGAGATTCGAGATCCGGGTCCACAGAGCCTCATCCAGTCGGACGCGCGCTGGCTCCTCCATGCGGAGCATGGGCACGCCGCCGCCCAGGACCACGTGACGCACCAGCTCGTCGATGAACAGGGGGTGACCGCCTGCTTCCTGCACGATCGAATCCCACGTGTCGCCGCTCAGCTCGCCCCCGCCTGCGCTGCGCGCCAGCTTGCGCGCAAGATCCCGGGCTTCGCCGTCGTGAAGCGGACCGAGATGCACGTGCCGCACTTCGCCGGGAAGATTGGGGATCGGAAACCGCGTGCTCTTGGGGCTCTCGACCGCGGTCCGCCACGTGACGATCAAGAGCAGCGGAGGGGCTTCTGGCGGGCGAAGCAGCTCGCTGAGCAGCGCCACCGAGTCGCTGTCGGTCCACTGGAAGTCGTCGATGCTGAGCACGACCGGGTGTCGTTCGCACAGCAGGGAGAACAGCTCGCGTAGCGCAGCAAAAACCCGGGCGCGCATCTCCTGCGGATCCGCGATTGCGACGTGCGGCGCTTCGGCGAGCACTTCGACCCGACGCAAGACCGGGAATGCGAGGGGCAAGAGACCTGCTTTGCGCGGAACCAGGGCCGCAGCTTCGGTGGACGACAGCCGCTGCATGTACCCCGACAGAGATTCGAGGATGCCGTCCACCGCTTTGAACGGCACTGCCTCGCGCTCGTAGCATCGGCCGAACAGCACCACTGTGTCTGGGCTGCGCGTGGTCAGCTCGTTGAGGAACCGCCGCGCCATCACGCTCTTGCCCATGCCCGATTCGCCGTACACGTAGGCGGCCACCGGCTCGCCTGACCGCGTGTCGTCAAACGCCTCGTGCAGCAGCTTCAGCTCCTTGGTCCTTCCGACGAACGGAGGGCCGCCCGCATGGCTCGACGAGCTGCGCAGCGGCAGCGAGGCGTCGTTTCTCGCACCGATGCGCTGCAGGATCGCAGGGCCGGAGGGGCGCGACGCAGGCTCGAAGCTGAGAAGCTCCATGCAGAGCGATTCGAGGTCAGGCGGAACACCTGGCACGCGTTTCGACGGCGGCACCGGCTCATCGCGCTGCTTGTCGATGAGCATCTTGAGCGCAGGTCCGTCGTGCGGCAGCTCGCCCACCAGCGCTTCGTACAGCATCACGCCCACGCTGTACCAGTCCGCCTCAGGGCCCACGGGCTTGGACGCCGCTTGCTCAGGCGCCATGTAGGCCGCAGTGCCCACCACATTTCGCTCGGTCACACCGGTCTGCGCCTGGATTTCGGTGACCAGACCGAGATCGAGGATCACGACCCTGCCGGCCACGGTCACGAGCACATTGGAAGGCTTGATGTCGCGATGGACTTTTCCGGCCTGGTGAAGGGCGATGAGCGCGGAGGAAAGCTGTGCGAGCGCGCTCCGCAGTCGCTCCTCGTCGAATCCGCACACGAGGGGCTCAGCGACCGGCAACGGCGCAGCCAGCGTCTCGGGCTGATCCGGAGTCGCGGAGCCTGCAGACACGACGCGCACACGCTCGCCGCTTCCGCTGCTGCTCTCGCGCCTGCGTGGCCGGGTCACGTGGACCGGGACCTTCATCGTGTCGTGGTCCGATCCCTTGAGGCCGTCGAGCACTTGTCCGATCGCAGGCAGCTGCGAATCGATCACCCAGCGCGAACGGGTGCGCACGTAGTCGTGGAAGTTGGAGCCTGTCACCAGCTCCATGGTCAGGAACAGCTCACCGTTGTCTTCGATCAGCTCCCCGAGGCTCACGAGGTTCGGGTGTCGAAGGTCCTGCAGCGCTCGGAACTCGCGCTTGAGGCGGATGACGTGCTCGGGCGAGAGTGCCCGCAGCATCTTGAGCGCGACCCGGGCGTTCTGCTCCGCGTCGAACGCCTCGTAGACGACGCCCATGCCTCCTTCTCCCAGGCAACCCAGGATACGGAAACGCTTCGAGTCCCGAAGCGCGTCGGGGCGACTGCCGAGTGCGTCCATCACCTCATTCTCGGATCAGATCTTGAATTATCGCGACAGGACGAAGGTGTCAACGAGACTGCCCGAACGCAGTGCATCAGGTGTCATGCGTTCACGGCTTTGCGGATTGCAGGCGGCACGTCTGGTTCGATCGGTACTCGGTGCCCTGCACGAGCGCAAAACGAGTTGCCGACAATTTGCCCGCGAACTTCGCAAGATACTGTGTCGGAATCTGGTTGCCCCGGACGTCGACCTGATCGGCTCCCACCATCACCGCCTCCAGGCAGACACGTGTCGCGCCCCATCGAACCATGGCGAGCATCCCGCGCGTGTCCTGCACCGGAGCGTTCGCGTTTCGCACGTCAAGCCAGGCGCGCTGCGTCTGCACGATCGCCCGGTACCCGGCCGCGTCGTTCACACACTCCGCTGCGTCCGCCGTGGTCAGCGTGGACCACGGCGCCAGCTCGATCGGCGCTCCTGAGGCTCGCATCAGCAACGCCGGATCCTCGCGCGTCGAAGGCTCGGTTCCAGAAGGAATCCGAAGCACGCCGAGATCGCCCTTTGCGTCAATCGCCAGCGCGTCGGCGTTCGCCGGATACTGCTCGCGCCTCGGCGGAGGCGGGATGAAGAACAACATCCGCGCCTTGCCCTGCTCCAGCTCCAGCACCCGCACCGATCCTTCCGATGGCACGGACAGGATCGCCACGCGATCGTCTCCAGTCGCCACTGCGCTGATCACCTCACCTGGATCCGGCTGCTCAGCTCCCAACGTGAGGATTTCCAGGGCGCGCTTGCGCCCGTGACGAGCCCACGACCAGATCCCGCCTTCGAGCCCGAGCAGCAGCCCTTCGGCCTTTCCCGGCGTCGAAGACAGGACCGGCACGCCCGGGCGATCCGAGTCGGAATTCAAGGTCAGCAGCGCAGGACGAAACACACCTGCAGCCTCGGCCATCTGACGCAGGCGCATCGTGGCAGTCCGCACGGTGATCGTAGGCTCGAACGGCTCTGCGTACCACCACGTGTACACGTTCTCGAGCTCGCCCTGGCCAGCAGGCGCAGGTCCGTTCGGACCGTCCAGCACCTCAGGAACGCGAGCGTGGAGCAGCGCGCTCAAGCCGAATGCCGTCGAGTCGGTCGAGATCACCGGGTGCAGCGGCCCCAGCCCGAAGGCCGTTCGAAAGACCGATCTCTGCCCCTGAAGCCTGGAGAATAGACGGGCACCAAGGCCGGCCTCGTTCTGCACCGTCGGGTTGTCGCCTGGATTCGCCACGGACGATTGCACCTCTCCAGTGCCCACGCATGTCAGCGTCGGAACCGGCGTCATCCTCGCCAGCGCAGGGGCGCGGACCACCGCAGGCTTGTTGCGCACGACCGGACGCTCTGCGTTCCACCCCACCCTGAGCCAGGGTCCGAGGATGCAGCCGACCTCGGAGCACTCCAAGGGATCACGCGAGTTGTCCAGCCACGGCGGCCCCAGGACCTCCCTCCACGTCTCGCCCCGATCCTCGGACTGCCAGACACGACCATCCCGGTCCCAGGCGAGCCCCATGGCCGACACGCCGCGCAATCCACTCCAGTGGTAGGCAGAGGGAATCACCGTTCCGTCGAGCATCACGGTGACCGAGCCGTCGCGCGTCCAACCGCGCAAGGTGCCATGGCTCGTCGCCACCCAGGTGCGATCGATCACGTCGTCGTGCGCGCGGGAGTTCAGCCCGTCGGCGTGCTGCGCCTTGCAGTCCTTCACGCAATCCACGAAAGCACCCGTGCGAGCGTGCAAGAACCCGAACACGGGTCGCACGACGATGCCGATGGCGCCTTGTTCCTCGCCGGGGACCCAGCGGGTCACCTCGAGCTTTGCGTTGCCGGCATCCGCTTCCGAGAAGCCTGCGCGCGCATCCAGCTCGCTCCAGGCTCCGGCGCGTCGAACGCAGATCACCCCAGGAGCCGGCGTGCTCCCGGTGCACGGCCCCTCGAACACCAGCGTGGAGCCGCCGGACGAGAACCGCCCCACAGCCTCGAACGTCTTCTCGATGACCGGCTCTCCCGAAGCCGCGCTGGCAGCCACGATGCGCCCGTGCTGTCCCTGGCATGCAGTGACGATCTCGGCGCCCATCCTCATCGACTCGCAGCTCATGTCCGTGGGAAGAACACGTCGCGTCATGTCCAGAATCGCACCGGATCGCAGGTCGACACGCGCCATCGCGCCTGCCGCTTCCACCCACGCGCTGCGGTCGTCGATGGGCACTCCCCTCCGAAAGGCTCGCTCGATCGGCGACTCCGGCAAGGTCCAGCGCGCATCCTTGGTCGCCTCTCGCGCATCAGGCTTCTTGGGCAGCGCTGTGAACTCCGACAGCGTTCCGTCCTTCTCCAGCCGCAGCGCCGCCGCGGAGCCGAGACCAATCCAGACTCCGTCCGGCGCAGCCTGGAGGCTCGAAGGCCACGGCTGTGCGCGCGAGGTGGAATCCTTCCACGTCTTGCCGCCATCCACGCTCGTGGCCAGCCTGCCTCCTTCGAGCACCGCTGCAACCCTTCCGTCGGGTACAGAGGCGATGTCGACCAGGCCCGCGGGCGTCAGCTTCCCTCTCCCCCCAACGGCCGGGTCCCATACCCACCGGTCCCCATCGGATTGCCGAACCAGGGCAAACGAAGGACCAAATGAAACCGACGCCACACGCCCGCGCGTTCCAATGACCGGGCGAAGCTCTGCCAGAAACGTCCGGGAGGCATAGACCGCGTTCTGGCTCCAGAACAGGAATCCTCCTCCCCACCCCGCGGGAATGCGCTCCCCGCCGGTCAAGTAGGGCTCTGCCACGTCCGTCGCGAGCGCTGCTCCAGCCGGGCGCAATGCAATGCGCATCCCTGCGAGCAGGATGCCACCGTCCTCGTCAGGCTCACGAGGCGCGAGCGGCTGGTTGCTCATTGCACGTGCAGAAAGCACGTAGGTAGCAAGCGCGGGAGGTGGAACAGATGCAGCGGGCGGCGGTGGCGGAAGCGGAGCGGCGCGCACGGCCGGAGGCGGCGTTCGACCACAGGACAAAGCTGCCACAAGAGCACTGGCAGCCACGGGAGCGACCAACACGGACCTGCGCATGGAGGCAACGATACCGAGCCGTGCGCTCGGTGTCACGCGCGGCAGAGGGCTATTCGGGATAACCGCAGCACGATCCGGCTGCGCATGCGCTTGCGCCGCCCGAGCCACCGCCACCGCCGGTTCCGCAACCCATCCCACCCATGCCGTTGACCTGGCAATCGCACAGCGTGCCGCCTCCGCCGATAGGCTTGCATTGGTAGGAATAGAAGTTTCCGTCAGAGCACTGCCACTTGCAGGAGCAATCTCCGGAGCTCGACCCAGCGCAGGACTTGGCCGAGCAGGTCACGATGCTGGACGGCCAGCACAGCATGTCCGGCCCGCAGGTCTCGTTGGGCGGGCAGTCATAGCTCATCTTGCACGGGTTCGTGTAGCAGGGGTCTGCGCCGTTCTTGCAGATGTAACCCACCACGCAGCCGTTCATGTCGTACTTGGGCGCCCCATTGCACCAGTTGCACGAGGGCGGAGGCATGCACGGTGATGCGCCGCTGCCCGCTGGCCCGCCACCACCACCGTCGATTCCCGAAGCCCCCGCTACCCCCGCATAGCCACCCCAGGAGCCGCCGGTCCCAGGCTGGCCACCCGTGCCTGAGACACCACCGGCCCCACCGATTCCGCCAGTTCCGGTGGTGCCGCCAGTGCCAGGCTTTCCCCCGGTATTCTGCGAGCCTCCAGAGCCAGCTTCCGATCCGCCATCGTTGCCCTCGCCGACCTCGACCGATCCTCCGCACGACAGGAGCATCGCAAGCAAGGAGCCGACCACTGCAGCTTGAACCAAGCGTGTATTCATGCCCCAAGGACAGCATATTCCCGGGCAAATGCAAGGACTCGACCTTCCATGCCCCCCTCGCGGCGCCCCGGGCTCAGCCCAGAGAAAAAAATCGTACCGCCAGGGAAGGAAAGCTGAAGCCCCACGGAACCTTCAAGAAGAGCCGATGTCCAAGACCTCAGTTGATCTGGACTTGCGGCCCGGCCTGGCCGAGGCATGCACGCTGCGTGATTGGACGAACATGCCTGTAGGACTGCGGTCCCGTGTGATCGCAGGCGGTCGTGCTTCGGGTCGCTGGCGCCCGGCACCTGATCTGCGGGTGAATACCTCCCCGCGAATCGGAAGCGTCGGACCGTCTGGCCTGACTTGAGCTTTGCGCAACGCGCGGACTTCCGCCGCTGCGTGCGTCGGCTTGTGTGTGCATATGCGGCCACCCGTGCGCGCCACGGGCGTGGTTCCCAGGAGGTAGGCATGAAGCCGTTCCGAGTGCTGTTCTGCGTGCTCGCCATCGCACTTCCAACCCTGAGAGCTGCGGACGGGCGCGCGGCCGAAGGCTGTTGGACTGCAGAAGCTGCCCAGGCCTTCCAGTGCACGGGCAAGTCCACGACTCTGGACTTGTCGCGCAAAGGGCCAGGCGCATCCCTGCCCAATCCCACCAAGGCCAATGAGCCAAAGAAGACCCACAGCGCCACCCGACCGACTGCCCCGCCCGCGGCTCCCACGGTGGACCCTCGCATCGTGATGCAGGCCAAGCTCAAGCCGCGTCTGCGCGATCTCCTTATGCAGGAGATTCGGGGACTCGAGAGCCTGCTGGAGAGCACCAAGCGCAACTCGCCTGATCGCGCGCAGATCCTCAAGAGGCTCGCCGACGACTACGCCGAGCTCGAGGCTGCTTCGCTGCGCGACAAGACCGAGGCGGAGATCAAGAAGAACAAGCCTGAAGTCGACCGGATGAATCGCGTCATCCTCAATGCACGCCAGAGCGCGATTCGCTACTACACCACGATCAAGGACCAGTATCCGTCCTACTCCAAGCTCGACGAAGCCATCTACTACCTGGCATACGAGTACGAGCAGGCGGCAGACTCGGCCGGCGCGCTTGCCGCCTATCACGAGCTGATCCAGAAGGTCCCGACGTCCCGCTACGTCCCGAGCGCGTACCTCGCGTTCGGCGAGCTCTTCTTCTCCCAGGCCCAGGGAGATCCTTCCAAGTTCGATCTGGCCCGCCAGGCCTACCAGGAGGTGGTCAAGTACCCGCCGCCGGACAACAAGATGTTCGGCTATGCCCACTACAAGATCGCCTACGTCTACTGGAACCAGGGAGACCTCGATCCCCAGAACTACGCAAGAGCGATCCAGCACTTCAAGGAGGCCATCCGATACGGCCAGCAGTACCCCCAGCTCCCCAATGCCGCGCAGATCGCGGTCTCCGCACGCAAGGACATGATTCCCGTCTATGCCCTCGCCGGCCGCCCGGACAAGGCCTTCGAGCTGTTCAAGGACCTCTCCGGAGACAAGCCCGGGGAAGTCGTGCACGCCATCAAGATGCTCGACGATCTCGGGCAGAACTACCTCGATACCGGCCACTACCCCGAGGCGATCACGCTCTACCAGGACTTGATGAAGCGGGATCACGGACCGCGCTTCTGCCGGTACCACTCCCACATATCGGAAGCGACCCTCGCCCTGCGCTCAGGAGCCAAGGACCGCATCCAGGAGGTGCTCGATGCGCAGCTCGGCGTGCAAAAGGAGTTCCGAGCTTCCCAGCAGCCAGCGGACGAGAAGCTCCGTTGTGCCAACGATACGGCCGGGTTGCTCACGGAGACGGCGATGGCCTGGCACCTGGAGGCGGTGGGAAGCCATGGGGTGCGGGGAACCAACGATGCGAAGACCATGGCCCTGGCGACCCAGCTCTACAAGAAGGTCGTCGACAACTTCACCTCCACCGAGTTCGCCCGGTTCGAGTTCCCCCATATCGTCAAGGAGGACTGGCCGAGCATCTTCAAGGTCCGCTACGCCATGGCGGACCTGATGTACCACCAGAAGAAGTGGGACGACTGCGGACCGGCATTCGACGCGGTAGCTGCGGAGAATCCTGACAGCCCCGAAGCAGCCGAGGCGCTCTATGCTGCGGCGCTCTGCTACCAGAACGTGTATCTGCAGCGTCACCGCGGAGGGTCGGATCGCCGCGGAACCGGCAACATGCCTGGCCAGAACGCCCGGCAGAGCACCTCGGACAGCGCCAAGTTCGCGCCCGTGGCATTCGACGACGTCGAGAAGCGGATGGTCAAAGCGTTCCAGCGTTTCATCTGCCACGTCAAGCCTGCGGATACCGACAAGGAGGGCAAGGACAAGCAGGTAGAGGTCAAGTACGCCTGGTCCCGCACGCAGTTCGAGGCCCACCATTGGGACGAGGCGGCCACAGGATTCAGGGACATCGCCATCCACCATCCAGACCACGAAGCAGGCATATTCGCCTCCCAGCTCTACCTGGAGTCCGCCAACATCATGGCCACCCGCGCGGAGCCGAAGCGCCCTGGATGCTTCCGCGCCATGGAGGAGGACGTCTCGACGTTCCTGCGGCTGTACTGCACCGGCGACCGGGCCAAGGGCAACGAGGATTCCTGCAAGCGCTTCGGCGTGGTGCAGGCTGACGTCCAGCGCTGGGGGGCAGAAGCGGCGGTCAAGCGGGCCGACGAGCTGCTGGACAAGGGCAAGCCTCTGGAGGCGTATCCCATTTACCAGCAGGCTGCCGAAGACTTCATGAAGATCTGGAAGCACTACGGCGAAGAGCCCATCAAGGCGGGCAAAGGGCCGCAGGCAGAGCGCCTCGACGAGATCCTGCACAACGCCGCCCGCGCCTACCAGGCGGCGCACCTGCTCGCCAAGGCGATCGGCGTGCGGATGATCCTGGTCGATGCGCAGTGGGGCATGGCAAGCACCCCCCTGGCGCGAAAGGCCGTCTACGACATCGGAGCCAACTACCAGGCCATCGCCGTCTACGATCAAGCTGCCGAATGGTACGAGCGCTACGCCAAGGACTCGCCCTCGAGCGAGAACTCCGATGTCGCCCTGTCCGACGCCGTGGTGCTGCGTCTCGGCCTCGGCCAGGAGGCCAAAGCCATCGACGATGCCAAGCAGTTCGCCCAGAGCTTCGGCGCGCGCAAGCCCGTGCACAACGCGCAAATCGCGTTTGCGGTCGCTGCTCACTACGTCGAGCAGAAGAGCTGGCAGCAGGCCCGGGACCGGCTGACGGCCGCGATGCGGATGATCGACACGAATGCGACGTACGACGTGCGTGTGCAGGCCCACGCGATGCTCGGACGGGTCTACGTGCAGCTCAAGTCCACCAGCAACGCAGAGGGTGAATACCGCAAGGCACGGGAGCTGTGGAACGACCAGGCCGCTGTGGCGAAGTTCCTCAAGGATGCAGCGGACGACCCGCGCAAGGTTGGCAAGACGCTGACGGCGGTGGGAGAGGCGTGGTTCTTCTTTGCCGAGCAGCAGCGAATCCGGACGGTGGAGCCGCTCCGCTTCCCGGTGTACGCCGACACCGGCTATGCGGGCTCCTCGAAACCCTTCGAGCAGATGGACTCGCAGGAGTTTGCCGCGGACAAGGCCAAGCGAGATGCCGAGTCCGCCAAGGTCATGAAGCACATCACCTCCAAGGTGAAGCCCTGGGTCGAGAGCAAGTCCAAGGCCATCGAGGCCGCAGAGGCGGAGTACAAGAAGATCCTCGAGCTCAAGCCGATCCCGCCGCCGCGCTGGGTGATCGCGGCCGCTTCCCGTGTGGGAACCATGTGGGGTGGATTCGTGGCCGACTTCCGACGAGCGCCGATTCCGAAGTGGATGGAGAAGGACCCCGAAGCCCGGGGCGCATACACAGGAGGACTGGATCAGGTGAGCGAGCCGATCAAGCTCAGGGCCAAGTCCGCATTCCAGGCGTGCCTGGAGCGATCCGTGCAACACCAGTACTTCGACGAGTACTCGCGCGCTTGCGAGGAATGGCTCGCAAGGAACTACAAGTCGGAATACCACCTGGTCGACGAGTTCCGCTCTGCGCCGAACCAGGTCGGCTCCGGACTGAATGACAAGCCATACCCCCTCAGCATCGGCGGCCAGCCTGTCGTGCTGCCGGCTGTGCTCAAGCCAGAGGAAAGGAAGAGGCCATGAAGACGATTCTTCGGGTGGGTTGCGCCCTTGCGCTGCTGGGAATCTTGACCGGGTGCGGCTCGTTGCAGAGCGCGAATCCGACGCCGCGCCCGCCGGTCCCGAACAACCTGCCACCCCCCAAGCCGGTGGTGGATGCGTTCCAGGCCGCGCTCGCCAGGCTGGTCGAGCTCGACCGGACCGCAGGCTGGAGCGAGGCGACCTGCGCACAGGTAGCAGGGCAATTCCTCGCTGCAGAGCAGCGCAGCCCAGGGGGGAAGCTCGCGGCGGCGCGCTACAACGCGGGCCTGGCGTGGCAGCGCTGCTCGCACGACGCCAAGGCGCGGGAGCAGTTCCGATCAGCGCTCGAGGCGGACCCATCCCTGTCGCGCGCGGGGGTGCAGCTCGCCCTGTACGATCTGAAGGAGAAGGGAGATGCTGCCCTCGATTCCACGATAGAGCGATTGCAGGACGCTGTGCTCGCTGCGAAGTTCCAGGACGTGGACGCCTTGATCAACCTCGCGATGCTGGAGATGCGTCGCGGGGCCAACAAGGCCTGGCAGGGGTGCAGCGATGATGGGGACTGCTCGAAGATCAACATCCGTCGGGCGCTGGCCATCGATGACGCGTACATGCCGGCGTTCAACCAGCTCGCGCTCTACTATCTGGCGCTCGCGCGGTCCAAGTCGGGCCAGCAGGGGCAGGGGCTGGTGGCTGGAAGTGCGCGCAAGGCCCGGCTGAGCGGCCAGATGCTCGATCTGGCGGCCCTGGTCTGCTCCCAGGCGATCCGCAAGAATCCTCGCTACGCGCCCATCCACAACACTGCAGGGCTCGTGCAGGTCGAGCTCGGCAACATCAACAGCGCAGTGCAGGAGTTCAACCTCGCACGGGAGATCGACCCTGGGTTCTTCGAGGCCCAGATGAACTACGCAGCAGTCAACCTGTCGTTCCGCGGCTACGGCCAATCGGAGAATGCCTATCGGCAGGCCTTGAGCATCCGGCCGTCGAGCTACGAGGCCCACCTCGGGCTCGCCCTCGCCCTGCGAGGACAGATCACCGATTCGAACTGGGACAGCAAGCTCAAGGAAACCCAGGCCGAGCTCGACCGGTGCAAGACCCTGTCCGGGGACCGTCCCGAGGCCTGGTACAACGAGGCAATCCTCACGCAGGAGTACAAGTCCAAGATCGCGTCCGGGGATCTCAAGGAAGCGATTGCGGTGCTCAAGCAGGCCAGTGCCACGTTCGACGCGTTCATCAAGAAAGCGGGAGCAGCGGCCCAGTACTCGGAGGCGGTCAAGCGGTCGTCGGACCGGAAGAAGGACATCGACGACACAATCACGTTCATGGAGCAGGCGCTCAAGGGCGGCAATCCGCAGCCCGCGCCTGACACGGCTCCGCCCCCTCCACCCTCCTCGCCCGCAGGCCTGGAAGAAGGCTCCTGACCTACCGCTTCTTCATCGCAGCGCAGCCCCACTCGTCGCCCAGCGTGCACCCCTTTCCGAGGAAGTACGCGCTGCGCGAGACATCATGCACAGTCCCGATCCCGTGGCGATTCAGGATACCGAGCAGGGTGCAGGCCCGCGGGTCCTTGAGCGAGCAGAAGCTCCAGAGATCGTCGGCAAGCTTGTAGCCGCTCTTGGTCCGCGACGGGGCTGCCCTGCGGTACAGCTGCAGGGCACGCTGCCGGTCGGCTTCGTACACGATCCCCATCTCGTACATCATCCCGAGATTCGCGCAGGCTGACTCGGAGCCTTCGTCGCACGCGGCGCGGAACAGCTCGGCCGCGCGCGGCTCGTCGCGACGGGCGCCGCGCAGCACCGTGAGCATCTCTCCGAGGTTGGAGCAGCCGGCCAGATCGCCGCCCCCGCACGCGAGCGTGCCCAGCTCCAGGGCGCGGTTGTCGTTGCGCTCCACCCCTGCGCCGACGTAGTGGAACCACGCGAGCAGCGTGCAGGAGTTGCCGTCGTTGCGATCGCACCCCTTCTGGCACGCAGCCGCTGCCTCAGGGAGATTTCTCGCAGCAGCCTTGCCCTCGACCTTGGCCCAGCAAAGGTAGTTGCAGCCATGGGCGCTGCCCAGCTCGCACGCGCGAGCGTACAGCTCGACTGCCTGCTGCGGCGACTTGGGGAGCCCCTTGCCCGCCTCGAGCAGCATGCCGAGCGCGCTGCACCCGAGTCCATTGTTCAGATCACAGGCGCGGCGATAGAACGCTGCGGCGGTCTCGAGAGCCTTGTGCGCGCACGTCCCCTGCTCGAAGCACTCGCCGATCGCGTTGCACGCCGTGGCAAGTCCGCGCGAGCATGCGCTGCGGTACATCTCCCTGACCCGGTCGTTCAGCTCAGGTACGCCGTCGCCTTCCCGCGTGTAGCGAACCGCTGTGTCGTAGCAGGCCTGGGGATCGCCGTGATCGCACAGATCCTCGGCGAGATCCCCTGCCCTCGATCGCCAGTCCGCGATGCGTTGCGATGGGCCGACTCCATCCTCGTGGCGGGCGGCGAGACGATCGCACGACAGCGGATCGGCCCTGGCACAGCCGCGGGTGAAGACCTCGTCGGCTCGATCGCTGTAGAGCGGCTCGCGACGCGCCGCATGCTCGAAGAACGCGCCGATGTTGAAGCACGCACCGCGGTGTCCTCGGGTGCATTCTTCCTCCACGATGCGGGCTGCCTTGTCCTGGGCGCGCGGCGTGCCGATGCCGCGCTGGTACAAGCCCACGAGCACTGCGCACGCGTGCTCGGGGACCTCGGCCGTGCACTCGGCTTGCGCTTCCTGCAGAAGGCACCGGTACTGGTAGCGGGTCCACACCTGCCTGAATCGCCGCTTCGCTTCCGGCGCCTCTGCCTGCCCCACCTGCTGGACGATGATGTCGTCGCGCGCTCGCGCATCTCGCTCGATCGCGGCTTCCGTGTCTGCGCGAAGCGCTTCCAACGATTCGAGATCGAGCCGATCGCCTGCCACCATGATCCGCATCGCAGCTGACAAGGTCACGGCTGGCTCGCATTCCATGTCGTCGACCGGGTCCCTGGGAGATGGCGCCACGCTCGACTGCACGGCCACGGACAGGGCGGAGCGACGGGCAGTGGCCGGAGGGGTCGGCGAGCGGGTGCCCGAGCACGCCAGTGCGGATGCACACCCCACGAAAGCCGTGACGAGCAGAGGCCATGCCTTGCTCATGAGCATCCTCCGTTGGAACCACCGCGCGACCGGACAGGGTTCGGTCAGGGACCGAGTCTGAATGTGCTTGGACAACTCGATTGTACCCGAGTTCCAGCCCTCCTTCCATTTTCCTCCCGTCTTGCAAGAAGTGGTCCCTTGCTTGCGGCTCGAACCAACGCTGGGGTGCATTGGCGACCGGGCAACCGGCCATGATAGCCTCGAACGCCAGAGGGCCGAGACATGGGCACGGACGAGGACAGGGGACGGGCACTGCGCGCGACGCTCGAGAAGGCGCTGGAAAAGGACAAGCCGAAGGACGTGGTCGCGTCGCTGCAGGGCCTGGAGAAGCTCGAGCCTGCGGAGCCCCGATGGCCGCAGAAGCTGGGCGACTACCTGCTGCGGCGAGGCAACAAGGGCGAGGCGGAAGTTGCCTACCTTCGTGCGTTCGACGTGCTGGCGCGGCAAGGTTTCCTTCCCCGGGCGGTGGCGATGGCCAAGCTCATCGTGGAGCTCAACCCGAAGAGGGGGGACCTGCTCGAGAAGATCAACCAGGATGCGGCCCGGGCTTTACGGGAGAAACCCTCGCTCAGCCCTGGGCTGAGGTTTCCGCCCGGCGTGCTGGCGCCGCCCCCTGCGCGGGTCGCCGCAACCCCAGCCAAGCCGACTCCTGCAAACATTCCGCCAGCTCCCCTGACTCCTGCGGTCATCCAGCCAGCTGCCCCGCCCCCTGCAGCGATCCATACAGCCCCGCCTGCCAAGGCGTCGAGCACGTCCCAGACGCTCAGCTTTGCCCCGGGTGCGCCGATTCCGGGCGCGGTGAGCTCAGCTCCCCCGCTGGCGCGTGCGCAGGATGCCGAAGTTGACGAGGTGAGGTTCGAGGATCTGAGCGAAGACGACATTGTGGAAGTGGACACGAGCGACATGGAAGCGATCTCGTTGTCCCCGGCGAAGGCTGCGCACGTGCTGGCGCCTCCTGACCCGAGCGCGGCCTTGATCTCGAAGCTGTCGGCAACCACCTTGTTTGCCAATGTCGCACCCAAGACGCTCGCGGCTCTGGTGGTGGCGGCAAAGCGCATCGAGCTGAAGGACGACGAGCTCGTGGTGAAGAAGGGAGATCCGGCGGACGCGATCTACGTGATCGCCGAAGGCACGGCCCGGGTGATTCTGCCGGGAATGAGGGGCGGAAGCGTGGAGCTGGCAGCCGGGCAGATCTTCGGTGAAGCGTGCCTGGTGCGCCGCGGGCGGCGACAGGCCGACGTCCGGGCTCGGGGCCGGGTTGTCTTGCTGCGGATTGCGGTCCAGGACCTGCATCGGATCATGGGCGATCACCCGGAGCTCGGCGAGCTGCTCTTCAATCTGCTCGCCGGACGGCTCGTGTCGAACTTGCTTCAAACCTCCACGTTGTTCGCTGCCTTTGACATGTCGCAGCGCAAGGAGATCGCCCGTCTGTTCGAGGTGCGGCAGGCGCCGTCGGGCACTGTGCTTCAAGAGCTCGGCAAGCGGAGCGACGGGCTGTACATCGCGCTGATGGGGGAGTTCGACATGGAGGAGGGGGGGCTGGTGGCAACCCTGTCCGCGGGCTCGATCTTCGGCCACGGCTCCCTGCTGACCCGAGCTCCGGCGGATCGGACCATCGTGGCCTCCTCGGATTCGGTCGTGCTCCGGATGCCAGCCAGCAGGTTCGCGTCCTTTGCTGCGCAGTTCCCCCCTGCGTTGGAGTACCTTGCCCAGCTTTCCGCCGAGCCGCTTTCCATGTGGCCGAGCGACTGACGATTAGGACGTCTTCACGTCGGATTGAGATTCCCGCCAAGACCCGCTGCGTTCCATCCGACCTTTGTCCCAGACCCGCAAAAACAAGGGGAGAGAGGGGAATGAACCCTTCCCTGCTCCGGTTGTGTCGGCGTTCATGCAGGGAGAGCCATTTCGATCCAGGCATCGGGTCGCTCGCGCACGGTGGGCCGTGCGCACGACGCTGATTGGGGCATTCGGACTCACGCTTGCCACGACGCCGGCCTGCGCGCACCGGATGAAGACCATCGCGCTCCTGCAGGAGGCGGGCGCGCCCTGGACCGTGACGCCGCGGCCGGAGATACCCTTGGAGGTCGTCACGCGAAGCACAGCCATTCCAGACCCTCTTCCTGTGGAAGGAGCTCCGGTCTCCTACGCGGATGTGGAGCACAGCCTGGCGCACGCGGTGGGGTCTGCGACGGTGCCATGGGCAGAAGCGCATCGGCACCAGCGTCCAGAGGGGTGGCAGCTGTTCGTGGAGCTGGTGCAGGCAGATGCGGAGTTCTCGGACCAGCGTCTTAAGATCACCATGAGCGTGCGAGCCACGCTCCGGACCCGGTACGGCAATGTGTACCTGGCGCAGACCCACGCGCATTGCCAGCAAGCAGGGCTGGTCGAGCCGGAACGAGGAGCATCGGTCATCTACTCCTGCATGGCGCGCATGAGCCGCGACCTTGCCGGCTGGCTCGGGGGCGTCGAACCCTGACGGTTCGCTGTCGAAGATATCGGTTTTGAAGGCGATCGAGTCGTCACGACGGAGGTATGCCATGAGACCTTGGTGGTTGTTGTTGGTTGGGCTGGCCAGCAGCGGTTGCGCGGGCACAGTGGTCGAGCCCGGGCATCGCGGGCTGCTCTTTGATCCCAAGGCAGGGGGGCTGCACCACGACATTCTCGCTCCCGGCTACTATCGACTCGATTCGTGCTTCTTGCGTTGGGTCTGCCCGCGAATCGACCAGTTCGACGTGAGCTACTCGACGCACAAGGAAGAGATCCAGGCCGCCTCGAAGGAAGGGCTGGGCATGAATCTCAACGTTGCGGTGATCTACCGTCCGATCGTGGCCGAGCTCTACGAGCTCGATACCGAGATCGGGCCCAACTACTACGAGGAGGTGGTGGGGCCCGAGTTCCGAAGCGCCGCCCGGGGGGTGTTCGCCCGGCATTCGTACATGGACCTGCAGCGCCAGAACGAGAAGATCGAGGACGAGATCGAGGCGGATCTCAGGAGGCGGGCGCGGGGCAAGCACGTGGAGGTCGCCTCGGTCACCATCGAGGCGATCCGCTATGCGCCCGAGATCGCCACGGCCATCCAGCTCAAGCTGATCGGCGAGCAGGAGGCGGCACGGCAGAAGGCGATGCTCGAGGCGGACGCCCTGCGAAAGAAGGTGGAGATCGAGACGCAGGCCGAGCAGACCCGGCTACGGGCCGAGGCTGCGGTCCGGCAGAAGAAGGACGAGCGAATCATCGCCGAGGAGCAGGCGGTGATCGACAAGGTGAAGGCGGAGGCGGAATCAGCGTTGCGGATCACCAAGGCAAAGGCGGAGGCCGAGGAAACCAAGGTGCTCGCCAAGGCGGATGCCGAGAGGAGGAAGTCAGAGGCAAGCACGCTCACGCCGCTGATGGTGCAGATGCATGCCTACGAAGCGCTTTCCAAGCTCGGCGGTGCTGGCACCACGATCATGCTCGGGGATTTCTCCCGTGTGCCTGCATTCCTCTTCCCGAACTTCGGCTATGCCGGTGCATCCGTGGCGCCTGGAGGAAAGTAGAGATCTCGCTTCGCCCCAGGGCTGACAAGGCGTTATCCTCGCCAGCCCGGAGGGCGCGACATGAACGACTTCGCCTACGCAGTGCATACCGACGACTGCACGTACCTGCTGGACGACACCGGGATCTGCATCTGGGTTCTTTCTGCGAACCCGTCGATGGCATCGAGGCTCGAGTCGTGCGTGGGCGCGCAGTTCGTTGCCTGCCTCGACGAGCGGGTGAAGGGCTTCATCGTGGGTGAGCTCACAGAGGGCGCGAGCGCGCTTCTGGTCGCAACCTCGAAGGAGACCGGGCGTGCGCAGCTGCTTCGAACCGGGATCATCCGTCGGGTGCAGTACAGGGATCCGGATCAGACGACGGATGTGATGCCTGGGATGGAAGTGCTCGACGAGGTCGAGATCGAGCTTGAGGCCGAGGAGGACAGCGCAGAGGCGGCATCGCACGCGAAGGGTGCGGGCGAGTCGTCGGGTCGCACCCAGAAACGTCGTGCCGCAGCGGTCGCAGCGTCCCCGCCGGCCAGCGCGCCCAAGACGCAGCCCAAGGTCGCCGAGACGCGCAGCGCAGGTGCCACGGCGCGTCACGCGGCGCAGAAGGCCGACGCGGGCGAGGTAGCGCAGAAGAGGGCCGTACCGAGGCCCACGCCTGCGGATGCGAGCGCCAAGGCCCGACCGCGCGCGGCTACGCCGGGCACCTCTTCGATCGCAACGCCCCGCAAGCCAACTGCGGAGCCGTCGGATGCGGACAGGACGCTGCGGATTCAGAATCGCAAGGGCAAGCGCTAGGTTCCTGCACGGTTGACGCCTCGGGTCATCGGAGTTGCGCAGGAATCACCGGCCGTCGCTCGCTTGCCGCTTGCCCCTTGCCGCTCGCCTCTACCCGCTGGCCCTACTCGCTGGCCTCGCCTGCTGCGCTTGCCGCCTGCTCGCTTGTTGCCCGCCTCACGGCGCGCGGGTGGGCGAAGCCCGCGCACCTTTCGAGGCGGGCACAAGGAGACAACATGGACCAGCAAGATCATCGTCCCGACGCAACGCAGCAGCACTTCGACCACCACCGACTCGGCGCCTGGGGCGCCAGCCGAATCGATGATCGGCAGGGTGGATGTCGGGCTGATCCGTGCTTGCCGGCCTCGGCGGGGGCTTCAGCCCCGGGGGTTTCGGTAGGCGACCGCGCAGACTGACGTCCGCGCAGCGATGAGGTACAAGGAGCACCATGAAGGACTACCGAGCCCTGCACATCAACGCAGCAGATGGGAGCAGCGAGCTGCGCAAGGTGGACGACCCCCGTGTGATGGGGCCAGTCGACTACGCCTGGCGCCTGGGCGACCAGGGGCGCAAGCACACCACGATCGGCTCAGGACCGATCGCTGGGTCGTTCGTACCAGGCTCGAACCGGCTGGTGGTGTGCGGGTGGTCCCCGCTGGTCGACTCGTTCTTCCCTTCGACGATGGGAGGCGCGGGCCTGCCGTGGGACGGGATCGGCGCGAATTACGTGGCAATCTCTGGCAAGGCGGCGCAGCCCTGCGTGCTCGAAATCTACAACGTGAAGGGCAAGCTCGGGGTGACCGTCGAGCCGATCGACGTCGAGACGGTGTGGAAGGGGCATGGGGATCAGCACGGTGTCTACGCCTTGATGCATCGGGTCTACGAGGAGCACGGAGCGCAGTGGAACGCAGCGCGCGTGCTGTGCGTGGGGCCCGCTGCTGCGAGGACGCGAGCGGGAGCGATCGCGTCCGCACCGATCAAGGGGGGCAAGATCTCGCACGTGGACACGTGGGCTGGCAGAGGCGGGCTCGGGTCGCGTCTGCTGCGCGAGCACAACATCGCAGCGATCTGCTTTGGCGGCGACTACGAGGATGTGGACCTGACCGATCGCAAGCTGGTCGACGGCATGTTCGCGGAGAAGTTCGGCAAGCCCCTGAAGATGGTCGACCTGGAGAAGACCACCAAGTACCGGTTCGACCCCAAGTTCAAGACCGGAGGCACGTTCGGCAGCAACTACCACAACCTGCGCGAGCTGGTGCTGCTGTTCAACTACAAGTCGGTGCTGCTCGGTGACGAGGAGCGCCTCGCGCTGTGGAAGCGTCTGATCGAGGCGCACTACGTCAAGCAGTTCGACGAGGAGATCGTTGCCGAGAAGAAGAACTTCAACTGCGGCGAGCCATGCGGAGCGGTCTGCAAGAAGGTGCACGGCGAGTTCAAGAAGGACTACGAGCCGTACCAGACCATGGGGCCGCTCACGGGGATCTTCGATCAGAGGGCAGCCGAGGAGCTGAACCGCTACGCCGACGCGTGCGGCTTCGACGGGATCCAGATCGGCGGCGAGCTGGCCTGGCTGATGGAGTGCATGAAGGAGGGGTGGCTGGGAGCGGACGTGACGGGGATTGCGGACAAGCCCGAGTGGGACACGGCAACGCTCGATCCGGTCACGAGCAGCGCGCACAACGCCTCGATCGGCAAGCGCTTGATCCGATGGATGCTCGAAGATCCGAGGGCAGCGGCGGCGCGCGAAGGGATCCGCACGGCCGCGCGTACGCTGGGCGGCGCAGCGGCGCAGGCTGCGGTCTACAACGCGAACGGCGACGAGCACGGGTGCATGGTTCCCAACCAGTACTGGGTGCCTGGGGTCTATGCGCCGATGCCGATCATGGGACGGTACTACATCGACTACGGCTACGACTGGAAGCCGCCACGCGAGCTGGGCAAGAAGTGCGCGGACCGCATGGTCCAGGAGCTGATGATCGACAACTACGGGATGTGCCGATTCCACCGTGGGTGGGCAGAGACGCTCCTGCCCGAGATCGTCAACGACTTCTTTGGACAGAAGCTGGACACGACCGCCCATCACCTTGCGATCGCGCGGGAGATCTCGGCGGACTACAGGGCACGCCCATGGGAGACCGAGCGTGTGCTGGACATCATCGCGACCTATCTCATCCACGCGCGCGCTGCTGGATGCAAGGACGAGGGGCTATCCGGCTGGATCGATCGCTTCCAGAAGGACAAGCAGGCCGCGGGGCTCGCCTATTGGCAGGAGATCCACGACGGCGTCAGCGAGAAGCTGAAGGGGTAGCTCCGACAGCCGCGCCGCGACCGCACCTATTTCGGCACCACGATCGGAGCCGCTGTGGTGACCCCTGCTCCGTAGAACGAGAGATCCCCGGCGATGTTCGTGATCGGAATGTTGGTTCCCTTGCCCGTGGTGAGGTCGATCTGGATCAGCTTGCCTGGCTCGTTGAAGCCGTAGGCGATGCCTCCCCAGTATCCCAACCCCCAGATGTCCGAAGAGCCGGTGTCGCCGATGATCTTGAGCGCCTTGCCCGTGACCGGATCGACTTCGACGATCAGGTCGTTGCCAAAGCCGTTCTGATCCTTGGCAGTGAGGTAGGTCTTGTCGCCGATGATGGACACGATGTCGCCAGACGACTCGAGGGTCTTGCCGGTGCTGTTGGGATTCAGCCCGCCGATCGACGTCTTCTGCCCGGTCTGCTTGTCGATTCGCACATACTCGTCGACGTCGTATCCCACCAGGGCTTCCACGTTCTGATCGAGCGTGCCCGCTGGCACGAACGTGAGCGAGTTGGGGAAGGACGAGCCTTGGGCGAGGACCGTGCACTCTGCCGTGGCCTTGTTGATCTGCACGACTGCGCCGGAGCTGAAGCCGGACTGCATCGTACCGAACATGTTGCCGTCCTTGTCGAGCGCTATGTCCCACATCCCCAGGCCGCCCGACGTGTCGCTGACACAGGAGAACTTGCCCACCAGCGAGACCGTCTTGGAGATCGGCTCCAGCTTGTAGAGCGTGCCCGCGCTATGGGCGTAGACCTCTCCGACCGGTGGCGACACGTCCTCAGGGGCGTCGATGGCAATGCCTCCCTCGGTTCCCGCGCCTCCTTCGTCAAGAATGATCGGCCCCGCGTCACCGCCGGTTCCGCCCGTGCTGCCGGTCGGTCCATCACCCCCACCCGCCGAGCACGCCATCAAGGATACTGCGGCTGCTGCGCAAACAAGGAGAAGCTTGCCGTGGCTCATGGGGCGATCATACACGGGGAGCCGACGGGCGGATATGGAGCGCACGTGTCGGACAAGGGCAAGGGCAAGGGCTCGGCTACCCCTCGAATTCCACAGGCATCTGGGCGAACTTGCCCTCGGAATCGATGCGGATCAGGAAGGTGCCGCCCGAGGTGCTCAATACGAGAACAGCGAAGCGTTCGCGCGAGTACAGGCGGGCGTCGAACAGCGTGCTCGCCTTCTGCACCTGCCCGTCCTTGATCAGATCGTCGAACAGGATCACGTCCGGCGTCTTCGCGATCTTGTCCGGGGGTGCCACGCGCATGCGCACGCCGCCGAACTCGCCGGCGCCCCACACGACCACCAGCTTGCCGTCGAGATCCGCTGCAGCCACGAGCGCCTTGGGCGCGAGCCCGAGCTCGCCCTTGAGGAACTGGTCCATCTTGATCGTGTCGACCTGGCACGCTGCCGGCGTGCAGCGATTGTGGACAATCGCGGTATCAAGCGAGCTGTCGCTCTTGGAGAGATCGACGCGGGTGATGGCTGCCTCAGCCTTGCGACAGCTGAGCGTTCCGCCCAGGCCAGCGACCTGCACCGGCTTGGTCCAGCGTCCCCCCACGAAGAAGCTCAGGAACTCGCTTCGCTCGCCTCGGGCGCGCACCACGAGGGCCTTTGCCACCCTGCATCCGGTGATCTGCGGCAGCGCGTCTTCCCCGGGCTTGTCCGCAAGCCCTCCTTCGGCGAGCTGACCGATCTCGGTGACCGCACCGAGCGCCGGCTCGCCAGTGCTGGTCTCTGCCGCTGCCAGCCACAGCTCTTTGAAGTGGTTGAGCCCGCGAAACACGGCCTGGTTCCAGAGCAGCTGCGAGTCGTAGTACGCATTGCCCACGGTCAGCTTGGGCTCTGCAGAAACCGGGGTCACCGTCTTGGGCTTCGCTGCAGCCTTGCGCACCAATCGCAGCTGGCGCGAAGCATCATCCCAGGTCAGCAGCGAGGTGTTGCCGTCCTTGGCCGCGTACCCGCCATAGGTCGCAGCAGCATCGATCTTCTCGCCGGACTGCGCGCGAAAGACCCCATCCGCGCCATTTTTCCCGGAGAACACCAGGGGATCGGCATCGTCGTCGGCGGTGCCGAGCATGCGAAAGCCGTGCATCGTCGAGGCCACGTCCGCGGAAAGCGAATCGCACTTCGCCCCTGGCTGCGCTGCATTGAGCGTGCAGATGAAGGGGGAATTGGGGACCTCCTTGTCCTCGACGAGAAGCCGCAGGACCGTGCCCGGGTTGACCTCGGTCTGCAGGTTCTTCATGTCGATCGAGGTCTTGGAGATCCCTGGCTTGCCGGCTAGCGCATCGACGGTCATCGCCTGGGCCGCAGCAGGGGGAGCGGTGACATCGACGGCTCCGACCACGAGCCCTGCCTTCCCGGCCTGCTCCCAGGTCTGATCGATGACCTCGGTGAGGTCGGTGTGATAGGCCCCTTCCTCCTTGATCGCGACTGCCAGCTTCTCCGTCCAGTAGCCGAGGTCCTTGGCGCCCTTCTCGGTCTTCGAGGCTTCGACGAGACCCTCATACAGGGCGTGGGCATAGGTGCTGCACCGGTTTGGCCAGGGCTCGCCGCCAGCCGGCGCACGCGTGGTTTCGGCTTGTGTCATGGAGGTCAGCTGGATGGCGCGTACGCGCACGCTTGCACGCTGGCCCGCTGCCAGGGGCTCGCCGATCATGCAGCGGGAGAGACCGCTCCACGACGAAGCGATCTTCTCGTTGGCCTTGGCGGTCATGTAGCGGGACAGCCCGATGCCGCCGCCCACCAGGACGACGACGAGCACACCTGCGCCGATCGCGAACTTCTTCTTGAACCCGGCCGACTCGCGGGCCATCAGCAGGATGGTGCGTGACCCATCCTCGATCTTGTTGAAAAATGCCATGCGGGCAATCTACCCAGAACGGGCTGGCAGCAGCAAGCCGAGACTGTCCCGCGCGCAGTGAGGGGAATCCGCGTTTCTCAGCGCTCGCTGGAACCTGAACCTGAGCTCGACGTCGAAGCCGGCGCAGTCGAAGTCGACGTGGTCTTGGGTGTTTTCGCCGGGGCTGGTTCCTTGGACGACGCAGCAGGCGACGCAGTCGCAGAAGCGCTGCCCGGAGCCGAAGAGGCAGGAGGACGCGCAGACGCCGCGCCTGAGGACTGCGACAGCGATGCCTCGTACTGCGCGAGAAGACCCGAGGGATCCGCGCCCGCGTCCCTCGCCGCACGCTTCTTCTCAGCCTGCTTTCGCGCTGGCGACGTCTCGTCCAGGTCCATCTCGATCGGGACGTCCTTGAGCGGATCTGCGCTCTCGTCCTCGGACGCAACCGGCGCCGCACAAGCCACAGGGGCCGGGGAAGACACGCTCGCAGTCGCGCGCGGGTCCACGGAAGCAGCGGGCTGGCGCACGTTCATGCCGATGAACAAGCCAGAGGCAAAGACCGCGGCAACCGCCGACACGATGAGCATCTTGCGAAGGGGGAGCCTGGAGCTCTTGGGACGCACGTACAGGGTTGGCGACTCCGGCTCATCGGACACGCTCGATGCGAGAGCAGGGCGGTAGGTGGGCTCGTCATCCACGGACGGGATGGCGTTGAGATCCATCTCGACAGGCGGGAGCACGGCCACGATGCGGGAAAGCGAGGAGAGCGCCCAGGGCGGGGCGAACGCTGCGAGGCTCAGTGCGAAGTCCGTGACGTTCTTGTAGCGGTCCGCAGGTTTGCGCTGCAGACATCGAAGGATGATCGCTTCGAGGGCTGCCGGGTAATCGGGCTTGGTCTCGCGCAGAGGGGTCGGGCTTCCGTTGAGCACGCGTGCGCAGATCCGGTCCGGGCTCTTCTCGGCAAAGGGCAGGGTCTTGGTGAGCAGCTCGTGCAGGATGACGCCGATCGACCAGATGTCGGTGCTCGCGCTGACATCCTTGGAGGAGATCATCTGCTCGGGCGACATGTAGAAGGGCGAGCCGAAGACCGCGGTGGTCTTGGTGAGCTCGCTCTCTTCCGGCTTGCGCAGGGGGTCGTTGGACTTCGCAATGCCGAAGTCCAGGACCTTGATGCAGGGCGAGCCATCTGCACGGTGGGTCAGGAAGAGGTTGCCCGGCTTCAAATCGCGGTGGATGGTTCCGAGCGCGTGCGCCTCTGCAATGGCCTCGCAAGCTTGCAGCAAATACCCGGCAGACTCCTCGATCGACAGGGCGCCGCGGCTCTTGAGCATGTCGGACAGGTCCTGGCCCTTGAGCAGCTCCATGACCATGTAGGGGGAGTCCTTGAAGATGCCTGCACCCAGGAGCCGCGAGACGTGCTCGGAGCGCATCTGACGGATCGTGCGCTGCTCGCGCTCGAAGCGCTTGAGGACCTCCTTGGACTTTGCTGCCTTGCGGTACAGGATCTTGATGGCCACGCGCTCAGGCTCGAACATGTGGATCGCAGCCACGACCACAGCCATGCCTCCTGCGCCGATCACCCGCTCGACACGATAGGTGCCGCCGAGAACATCTCCTTCCTTGACCGAAACATCCATCATGAGCTCCGACGCGATCCCGCGGACCGCCGGGAGAAGATAGCACCGCGCGTCCAAAAGGGACAAACGGTCACCGCGGTTTGCACCGGTCAGCTCACTCCGCCAGCGTGAGCGAGAATCCGTCGAGCTTCATCCCGGTCTCGCGCTCTGCATCGCGCTGCAGCTGCCCGGCTTGCTGCCCGCTGATCGACAGGTCCACCGGCATCAGCCTCGCCGCGGACCCGTCCCCCAGCACCAGATCCCGGCCAAGATGGTGATCGCGGACGATCAGGACGCGTCCGATGCCTCCCCGGCCGAGCTCGGCAGAAGCGCCGCCCAGGTTGGGAAGGGTGTATCGACCGCGGCATTCGTCCGTGACTTCTGCATCGTCGTCCCACCGGCCCGAGCGCGCGGTGTCAGGCTGGGCCATGGTCGACAGCAGCGCAGGATGGGGGACGATGGCGGCATACGCCGGAGCCCCGGTAAAATCGAGGGACTGTGCGCGACTTAAAGGCTCATCCCGCGAGCTCGTCGCGCTCCGGTGCTCTTGCAATCGTGATTGTGGTCCCGTAAATTGCGGCCTTCCAAAGGAGGACTTCGCATGAACCAGCCGCCGCCCGGAGGGTATCCGCCAGGCAATCCGTACGCTCCGCAGGGGTATCCGCCGCAGCAACCGCAGCAGGCGGGCTATCCCCAGCAACAGCAGCCGGGCTATCCGCAGCCGCAGCAGCAGCAGGGCTACGGGGCCCCGGCGCAACCGCAACAGCAGTTCGCACCCCCGCAACAGCAGCAGTTCGCACCCCCGCAACAGCAGCAGTTCGCACCCCCGCAGCAGCAGCAGTTCGCACCCCCGCAACAGCAGCAATACGCGCAGCCGCAGCAGCCCTACGGCGCTCCGCAAGCGCAGCCTCAGCAGCCCTACGGCGGTCCGCAAGCCCAGCCTCAGCAACCCTACGGCGCTCCGCAGCAACCAGCGGCGTTCGGCGCTCCGGGCGGCTATCCGCAGCCACAAGCTCCTCAGCCGCAGGGGCAGAGCATGAACGTGGCAGGGGTCAACCTCGCGAACGTGGGCATTGGCGCTGACTTCTCCCCTGACGCGCTGATGGCCGCAGTGTTCCAGGGCAAGGGCTTTCATTCACCGCGCATGATCGGCGGCGGCATGATGGGCCTCGGCATCCTGCTCGTCATCCTCAACGTCGTGCTCGTGATGGTGCTGCACATCTACTTCCGGTACATCTACATCGCTGGCGACATGCTGATGCTGGGCGGATTCTTCATGCTCATCACCGGTCAGCCCAGGTTCCAGGCGGACGGCAGCAATGCCCCGATGTGGTCACGCATCGGCCTCGGCGCTGCGTGCTTCTTTGGACTGCTCATGGGCCTCGCCATGGCCTTTGTCGCGTGGGAACCCACGCTCTGAGAAGTGCACGAGGATCATGCGCGGCCATGACGCGCTGACGTCGCGCATGATCATTTCCTTCCCTCCCCGAACCGTTCTGCTGGCTGCCATGCTCGGCGCATGCGCGTCCGCTTCCCCTTCTGCGCCACCGTCTGTCATCCAGATCGAGCCTCCACGCACAGTCCCGATTGCCATGGCTCCGTCGCCTGGCGCAATGCTCACGCGCTCCAGCGGACTGGCGCTGGGCAGCATCGGCACCTGTGCGTGGAGCGACGAAGGCACGGTGCGCTGCTGGGGATCAGGGGCGTTTCGATATCACGCACCAACGATCGTTCCCGGGTTGTCGCACGTCGTGGCCGTTGCGATCGGCGTCTACCATGCCTGCGCGCTCCTCGAAGACGGCACAGTCCAGTGCTGGGGGACCAACGATCACGGCGAGCTTGGAGATGACACCACGACCGCACGCGAGCTTGCGGCTCCGGTCCCGGGCTTGTCCGGGGTGGTCCAGATCCATGCAGCGCTCTACGCGACCTGCGCGCGCAAGGCCGATTCCAAGGTGATGTGCTGGGGCGGCAACGAAGATGGGCAGCTCGGCGACGGAACGCGCGAAAGGAAGCTGGTGCCCACTGCGCTTCCAGGGCTTGGCGAAGTGGCTGACATCCAGCTTGGCTCCAGCCATGCGTGCGCGCGGCTTGCCGACAAGACCGTCCGGTGCTGGGGGCGCAACGACAACGGGGAGCTGGGCGACGGCACCACGACGTCGCGTCTGTCCGCCATCGAAGTTCGCGAGCTGCGCGCAGAAGAGCTGGTCGTGGGAGACAAGCACACGTGTGCTTTGCTGCAGGGAGGCGCAGTGAAGTGCTGGGGGCTGAACCGGCATGGAGAGCTTGGGGACGGCACCACGATGGATCATCCGTTTCCCACGGATGTGCAGGGGTTGAGCGACGTCGTGCAACTTGCTCCTGGGGACGGCATGCACGCATGTGCGAGGACGGCCGACGGCGGCGTGTGGTGCTGGGGATGGAATGGGGATGGGCAGATCGGCATCGGGACGACGACGAATGCGCTGACGCCGGTGCGAGTGCCCAAGCTGCGAGGCGTGCAGCGGGTGGTGATGGGGATTGGGACGACGTGCGCGGTGCTCGACTCTCATCGAGCGCGATGCTGGGGCGACAACAGCCATGGGCAGATCACGGGCATTGCGCGGCTCGAGACGATGGTCGTGCGCGAGCCGGCAGAGGTGACGTGGTAAGGTGGAACTAGGAATTAGGAACAGGAATGCGGATGTAGAATAAAGAATGGCCGGAGCCGCGGCCGGAGATGGCGCGCGCGATGGACGGGGATGCACCATCGGCGGGGGGGGGCGATCGATGGCGCGATACGAACGCGTTCGGCGGGGCATCGGGGGATCCATCTCTAGATCCGCCGGCTGAAGGGCCGGCGGCTGATGCAAGTCCGTTGCCGGTTAGCCAAAGCCCCTGCGGGGCTTGGACGACGTATTGGACGCCATGTTCGCGGAAGGCTCGCGACACCGAGGGAGCTCGACGGAGCTCGGGCCGCGAGCGGTGCAATGTAGAAGAGCGGGCGGTGTTGCCTCAGGAAGCAGGCGACGTGGTGAGTTGTGCTGCAGTCCGCCGGGAGCTCTGGCGACGAGGCCGGCGTTACGATTGTGCCGAGCAGAAGCGTAATGGACGCCGTGAATTCCATGCATGGATGCGGGATCGACGCTTCCGGGCCGTATTTCTATTCGCTCGCAGTCCTGGTTCAGCGAGTCGAAGCCTTGCCGTGAGGCGCATGAGGCCAGCCGAATCTGGTGACTTCGACCGGTCGAGCCGTTCCACAGGGATGCAGGGGGCCTTGCTAGCGAGCCGATAGGCCTTACAGACCTCTACGCAATGACGGACGCGTGGGGGACCGGGCAGTCGTATGAGCCGTACGTCGGCCGATGGAGCCGCCTGGTCGCCCGTTCGTTTCTCAACTGGCTTGGGATGCCCTGTGCCGCACGCTGGGTCGACGTCGGCTGTGGAACGGGCGCGCTGACAGAAACGGTCCTAGCGCTGGCCAGTCCAGCGCGCATTCTCGGGGTGGACGCTTCGGAAAGCTACGTTGGTTTCGCGCGCCAGCAGGTCGTGGGCGACCGGGTCCGATTCGAGGTCGCAGATGCCAGAGCGCTACCCTGCCAGGATTCGAGCTTTGACGTGGCCGTTTCCGGGCTTGTCCTCAACTTCCTCCCCGAGCCCAGCACGATGGCGTCCGAGATGGTTCGCGTCGTGCGACCCGGGGGGACCGTGGCAGCCTACGTCTGGGACTACTCGGGCGAAATGCAGCTGATGCGATGCTTTTGGGACGCGGCGTCAGCGCTCGATGCGGTTGCCGCCGAGCTCGACGAGGGGCGACGATTCCCGATCTGCAACCCGGACGCGCTCGTCAGGCTGTGGCGCGAGTGCGAGCTTGATTGCGTCGAGTCACGAGCCATCGACGTCCCCACCCATTTCCGAGACTTTGACGATTACTGGCAACCATTCCTCGGTGGTCAGGGGCCGGCCCCGGGCTACGTGGCTACGCTCGACCCAGATCGTCGCGTGGCCCTTCGGGAGAGGCTTCGCTCGACGCTGCCGCGGGCACGGCAAGGGCATATCGAGCTTACAGCACGCGCGTGGGCGGTACGAGGCACGAAGCGAGGGTGAATGCGCGGTGGGTCACTGGCACACGAAGCTGTCGAGCAGATTGCACGTGCCGTTCATGCACACGGAGAACGTGTCGCAGGTCGACGGTTGTCCGTTCGAGTTGTCGCACGATTGACCGTCTGCCAGGAGCGTCGGGCACTTTGTCTGTGAGCCGGCATCCGGCTCCGAAGCAGTTTCTTGGGGGCACGATCCGACGAGGCAGAGCGAGGTGTCGCTGCACGGCTCGCCTGGGCCGACCCAGGTGACGGTCGAGCACAGGTGCGTCGTCAGGTAGGCGCAGCCAAGCCCCGGCGCGCAGTCCACAGACTGCTTGCACTTTGCGCCAACCTGTCCTGGCTCGACGCATGTGGCGGGGTTGCCCGAGCAGATCAACGGAGGCTGGCAACCGGATGGCCCGTAGGGCGTGCACGTTGCGCCGAGCTCGTGAAGAGGTGTGCACTGCGAGCTCTGCGCGTCGCAGTACAGTCCGGGCTTGCACCAGGCCTTGACCTGGTCACAGCCTGCGCCAGCTTCGCCCTCTGTGACCGCAAAGCATACGTACGCGTTCGACGCAGGGTCGGTCAGGAAACATCCGGCGCCTGCAGGGCAGAGGTCTTGTCCACAGGGTTGCCCGACATCGACAACTCCCACGCAAGTCCCGCAGCGAAGGGGAGAACGGTAGCCGCTCGGCAGATCGGTTTCGGTGTTCACACACCGTCCGCTCTGGCACTGCGAGTCTTCGTTGCACGCAGCGCCTTTGGGCAGCGCACCATGAAACTGGCATGCCGCTGGGGGCCCCTGGAGGAGGCAAGCGACCGTCTCGAGCGCAGAAGCGCATGCGTCGAGCGTGACGGGGGTGATGCCACTGCCAGGCAGCTGGAGTTGGTTGGCGCAGGCCTGGATCCAACGCGCATGAATACGGTCGAGCTCAGCCGCCGGAAGAACAGGACCGCCGCACCGACGAGAATGGGTGGCGAGGAAGTAGTGCTCGCAAGAGTCTGTTCCAGTCTCGGTCGAGTCCGATGCGTCGGTGCCAGCATCGCCACGGGGCGCATCGCTGGAGCTGGAAGTGCAGGCGCATGCGGAAGCGACTACGGCAAAGACGAACGCGACGCGATGCGCGCGCTTGGAAATGTGCGAGTGCGCTCCCACGATGAGCAATGATGCCATGCGCAGGCCGGTTGCACAATCGCCGCTTCTGGAAGCAAACCGGTGGCGCCCACCGCGCGACGGCGAAGCGAAAACAGTCGGGAGACCGCCCGGCCCTTCCATGAGAAGGCTAGTCTCCCATCTCCGGGAACCTGGCCACAAGCTTGGGAAAGCGCTCACGCATCAGCTCTTCATCGTCATGGTCCAATCGCTCACCCGCCGGCTCACGAACGACGTGCGAGTCGCTGGGTTCGTATGGAATCCTTTCGCCTGTTTTTTCCTCGTAGACTCGCGAGGCCACGTATTGAAACCCTTCGGCTTGCATGTAGGGGACGTCGGGATGGTCCACAATGTCGGCAAGCGAATCGGGCTCCTGCAGAACCTTGAAGTACAGGACTCTGCCAAGACTGATGAGGCAAGCTCGAAAATCAGTGAACCCATCATCACTGCAGCCACCATGGAGCCAATAGGCGGCTGCCCACAGATCCCAACGATACGCGAATCGGTGATAGGCCCTGAACCGATCATCGAATGCCGCGATCTCCTCAGGAGGAAGTTGCCGGAGCGCATCGGCGAGACTCTGCTCATGAAGGGCCAGGAAGTCCTGGTTGGGCTGACGTTCCTGCAGTCGCGCCGCCTCACGCGAAGAATCGATAATTTCCCAGAAGCGGGTCTCGGTCATGATTGACATGCGGTCGTCCCTTCTGTGGAAGATGCTGGCGCGTGCGGCTCAGGATCCGATTTCGAGCTCCACGATCACCTCGCCTCGTTCGTCGAGCTTCACGTCGATGCCCTCGATCACGAGATCGTCCAGCACATGCATCGAGATGCCGTACTTCCCATCGGTCTCGTTGCGGTTCTCGAGTCCGGGAACTTTTCCCGCAGGCTTCGATGCCGTCTTCTCCTCTTCCGCGTAGACCTGCGCGTACCGCTCTGCGATGGCTCGAACCAAGCCGCGAACGGTGAACGCGCCGTCCGCGCCGTCGGGCAGTATCTCGAATCGTGCTGGCCGTCGAAGCGGATAGTCGATGATCAACGTCGCGCTGTTCGCCCGAAGCACGACGCGCGTCGCGTCGATGAGCTTGTCGTATTGCGGTTTCGCGATCGAGGGAGCGACTTTCCCGTGCTCCGGATCGAGCTCGTAGGGAGTCAGCCTCGGAAGGAGGATCGCAGGCGAGCGCGCCGCGGTCGTCATCATCGGCGACGGAGGTGCTGCATCCAACGATCCACCCGAGCGAGGTCGGCTGCAGGCGATGAGTGCGACCGTGATGATGGACACGTGCCAGTAGCGTGTTGGGAACGCGGACTGTCGTGCCTTGCGAACCTGCCTCCCACCTGTTGACATGATGTCCCTTGTACGACCAACTTTGACCTGCTCCTCGCCGCCGGACCATCCGGAAACGGCCCCATGACACGCCGTCGTGCCCGCGCGGATCCAGCCGATGTGAGGCACACGCAGGTTCGCTCCATTTCCGCAACACGCCGCGCGATGCCGAGCAGCCGGCGGACAGCGCGCGTCATGGGCTCGATGAGCTGCTCGCCTTGGTTGGCGGGCTGATGGACAACCCGAGAACATCGGGATTCGGGCTTGCTGACCAGGCCCATTTTTGCACCCATTTGGGCACCGGCCTGTGCGACCGGTGCCCCGGGGGCGCCGCTTTATTGCTTGGGCATCGCCAGTCGCGTCAGCATCGCGCTGAGCCTCCAGAGCTTGGCGATCACGCCGGCTACAGCATGTGGGTCGGCCGCGCGAAGCTGCGCCAGCGCTTCAAGCACAGCGGCCGCTTCGTTGGCTTCGGCTCGAGCCCAGCGAAACCGGCAGGCGCGATCAGCCCCGGTGCGCGCGGCCGCTTCGCTGGTGAGCGTGAATGCGCCCTGCAGCGCACGTGCGAGCTGGTCCTTGAGCTTGCCGTATCCGCGTGGGATCGCTTTGCTGATGCGATCGCCTTCGACCAGGGTGTCGAAGGCGACTCTCCAAGCGTCCAGTCGGTGGTGGTCGAAGTGCTGCTGCTGTGCGTCGGGACGGTGATCTTGCTGGTCCATGTTGTCTCCTTGTGCCCGCCTCGAAAGGTGCGCGGGCTTCGCCCACCAACGCGCAGCTTGCGTGACAGCGAACTTGCGGTGAAGGGGGTGCAAGCTGGCAGCTGGCACGCAAGGTGCGCGACCCAAGCGAAGTCCGCGCGCCGGCAGGCGGGCAACAAGCGAGCAAGCGGCAAGCGCAGCCGGCGTCGGCCAGCGAGTAGGGCCGGCGGGCAGAGGCGAGCGGCAAGCGAGCGCTGCAATGCGGCCCCCACGACCGCTACCCGCTACCCGCTACCCCCTTCCCGCTACCCGCTACCCACTACCCGCTACCCGCTACCCGCTACCCACGCGCCCTACACGCTTGCCAAGGCAGGGTGAGCGAGCCGCCGCCGGGGTGGGGTGGGCACGCGCGTGAATCTGGCCCAACTGCGGGAAGGCGGCGGCGAGCGACAAGGCGTTTCGGATTTGTGCACGCCGGCACAACACGACAGCGACGGCGAGGCGTGTTCGCGATGTCGACGTCGACAAAACGATTCGGAATCGCGAAACTCCCTCTGGCCACCTCTCACCCCGGATCGCTACCATCAGCTCAATGTCCACCCGATCGCTCGCCCTCGCCTGCATCGCCCTGCTGTGCGCCTGTGGGTCTTCGCAACCTTCCACGCGCCAGCCAGGCCCTTCGACCGATCGCGATCCAGACAACGCCGTGGTCGTTCCCCTGCCCCGTGCCACTGGGCCTGACTCGGACGGCGACGGCATTGCGAACGAGCGCGACACCTGCCCTGCGGACCCAGAGGACTACGACGGCTTCGAGGACAAGGACGGATGCCCGGATCCTGACAATGATCGCGACAATATCGCTGATGTGCAGGACCGCTGCCCGAACATCCCGGGCCCGGCACCCTCAGGCTGCCCGGTCAACAGCAGCAACGATCGCGACGGCGACGGCATTCCTGACGACGCTGACAAGTGCCCCGACGATCCCGAAGATCGAGACGGGTTCCAGGACGAAGACGGGTGCCCTGACTCGGACAACGACAAGGATGGCATCGCAGACAAGGATGACATGTGCCCGAGCATTCCTGAGGATCGCGATGGCTTCCAGGACGAAGACGGGTGTCCTGACCCGGACAACGACAATGACGCGATCCTGGACGTGAACGACAAGTGCCCGAACGAGCCCGAGACGTTCAACGGATTCCAGGACGAAGACGGCTGCCCGGACGTGAAACAGGGGAGACGCTAGCCGCTCTACGGACGCTTCGGCGGAATCACCGAGTTCAGACGTCGCGCCGTGTCCTCGAAGTGGTTCAGCAGATCCACCAGGGGCGCCATGTGCTCGGACTCGGCAGCGATGAAGCCTTCGGCTTGCAGCAGCGACGCGCACGCGCGTCGAAGGTCCGGGGTCATGTGACGCACCAGGATGTCGCGGATGTACCGGATCACCGGCACGGGCAGGCGTACGCTTGCAGCGACCACATCCGACGGGATCGGGCCAGCAAGCGCCAGCACGCGAACAGGGTTCGCACCCCATCCCGCGCTGCGGACCCACTGCATGTCCTCGCCCAGATGCGCGTAGGTTGCGCCCACGTCGGCGTCGCCCCGCATCACTGCCTCGACCACGGATTCATGCGAGCCCAGGAAATGCTCCTGGCTGAAGACGTCCTTGAGCTCCAGCCCCTGGGAGCGAAGCCAGGCGCGGATCACCAGGTAGCCAGATGCGCTCTGCGGATCGACCCAGGCAACGCGCGCGCCGCGAAGGTACTGCAGGTCGGTGATGGCCGAATCGCCGCGCGTGAACAGGGCAGCCGAAAACCAGGCGGTTCCCCCACGAATCGGAAGGGCCAGAGGGATGGTGCTGCCCTGCGAAGCTGACCGAAGCGCAACCACGGGCGGCAGCCAGGCGAGATCCGCCTGCCCTTCGTTCATCGCCTCGAGCAGCGCCAGGTAGTCAGGAAACGCACCTGCCGAGACTTCCACGCCCATGATCGAAGAAAGCGCGGCGCAGAAATCCGTCACGGCCGGTCGTGTGACCACGCCGTAGCCCACGCCACCGCCGATCGAAGCCGGCGGAGACAGGATGACCCCTACGCGCAACGGCGTTCTCGAGGTGTCCGGGTTCGCGCCAGGGCCTGCAGGAGGCATATCGCAAGATCCCTCACGGCCGAGCGCGGGTCAACACAAACCGCAGACGCACCGGGGCCGGCCGGCGCGGCCCCTGTTGACCGAACCCGCGGCCCGGTGTCTCATGGAAGCGTCGAAAGGGAGCATGCGATGAAGTCCAGCAGGTTCGGGGTCGCTACGGGACTGTTCCTCTTGGCTGCGATGCATGCGTCATGCAGCAGCGATTCGACGGGCGGAGGCGCTGCCGGCGCCGGTGCACCGCCGAGCAAGACCTATCCGGACGGATCGATCGAGCCCACGGCGAGCTGCGTCGCGGAAGGCGGGACGAGCGCTGTCCAGTCCCCGGTGCTGGTCCACAACCTCAAGGGCGACAAGAGCTGGGCCGAGACAGGTTGGTTCTCTTCGCCCGCCATCGTCAAGCTCGACACCAGCGGCAAGAGCTACATCGTCGCCCCGTTCTACAGCCTGTTCGTGTTCGACAGCGCTGGCACCTGCGTGGCGACCATCAAGAAGGATGACTACACGCAAGGGCGGATCTACGCGCCTGCGGTGATCGCTGACCTGGACGGAGACGGCGTCATCGAGGTCGTGGCTGCTGGCGGCAAGGGCACGGTCGGCGCCTACGAGTGGAAGGAAGGCACGCTCAAGATCAAGGAAGGCTGGCCGGCGTCGACCAGCTGCGGCGGAGAAAGCCCGGAGAACCGAGGCATGGCTGCGGCGGACCTGGATGGCGATGGGAAGATCGAAGTGGTGGTGACCACGACGAACACGTCGGATACCGGCTCGCAGGTGTTCGTGTTCTCCGCAGATGGCAAGGTCTACCAGCCGGCAGGCGTGAGCTGGCCCGCGTGGCCCAGGTACAACACCTTGTCCGGGCCTGGAGGCGATGCAGATGCCAATGGCATGGGGCACCACGGATACGGCTGCTATGGGCTGAACGTGGGCATTGGGAACATCGACGACGACGCGCAGCTCGAGATCCTGGCGACCTACGACAACCATCACATCAACGCGTTCAAGCCGGATGGCACCTCGATCAAGGCAGCTCCCTACTTCACCAACCGCGACTCCAAGTACAAGGACATGCCGCTCGATTGGGGGCAGTTCATCCGCTGGTACGACCCTGCGGTCGAGGAGCAGCACTATCATCTTCACCAGGGCGACTGGCCTGACGTGAACAAGACGATGTGGCTGCAGTGGACTGCATCGCCTCCGTCCGTGGGAGACATCGACGGCGATGGGAAGAACGAGGTGGTGGGGTTCCCCAACGCGGAGATGAAGGAGCCCTACGAAACCCAGGGATTCGCGCTGATGGTGCTGCAGGGGGCGCACGGCGACGGATCGCGCAGCGCCATGCGGATGCCAGGCTTCGAGAATCTCCCCATGAGCGGCAAGCCGGCGGTGCGGGAGAGCGGGGACTGGTATCCGCCGGACGGGGTCCCCTCCCCTGTGCTCGCGAACATTCTCGGCGACTCGCATCCTGAGATCCTCGCGTCGCTCAACGACGGAGCCGTGTACGCCTATGGAAGCGACGCACAGGTGCGGTGGTCCTACAACTTCGCGGGCGGCGCGCCGAAGACCTTTGCATCGGAGCCGGTCGTTGCGGACCTGAACAAGGATGGGCGGCCTGAGATCATCTTTGGGACCTACTCGCTGTCGGAGAACGGCGGCCACCTGATCATCCTCGACAACACGGGCGCATTGCTGTTCGACATCACCTTGCAGAATCAGGCCAAGAACGGAAATGGCATCGGCGTGCCGGCAGCGCCTGCGGTGGGAGATCTCGACGGCGACGGCACGCTCGAGATCGCGCTGACCTCGTTCGATCACGGGCTCGACATCTACAATGTTCCTGGGTCTGGAACCGGCTGCCAGCCCTGGCCCACGGGACGAGGCAATACCCTGCGCAACGGGCAGGGATACTCGTATGTGAAATAGCGACGGCCTGCCATGCACAAGCTTCCACCCATTGCATTGCTCTTGATTGGCTCGATCATCTCGTCGTGCGCGACGGCCGTGGACACGAGCACGAACCCAGAGGGAACCGACGCGGGCGCGGACTCCGCTGCGAACACAGGGGGAGGAGCAGGGAGTGCCGGCAGCACAGGTGCAGGCGGAAAGGGCGGTGCAGCTGGCGCTTGCGTGCCGGGCAAGCAGGAGGCGTGCGCGTGTCCGGGCGGGGCGCAGGGCGCGCAAGCATGCAACAGCCAGGGGACAGGATTCGGGCCGTGCCAGTGTCCTGATGCGAGCGCTGGAGGATCGGCCGGTGCAGGCGGCAACGGGGGCACAGGGGGCAGCACGGCGACCGGCGGCACAGCGGGGACTGGCGGAACCACGAGCACCGGTGGGACAGCGGGGACCGGGGGAACGACGAGCACGGGCGGGACTGCCGGGACCGGGGGAACGACGGGGACCGGAGGCACTGCCGGCAAGGGAGGCAGCAGCGGGACCGGTGGCTCATCGGGAACCGGCGGTACGGCGGGCGCGGGAGGAACCAGCGGCACAGGCGGAGGCGGAGGCACCGGAGGCTCGACCGGCAACCCGGACACCTGCCCGGGCAAGGTGATCTCTTCGCTGCCAGCGGTCATCAACGACGACACAAACCTCTATTCGGACGACTTCCACAACTGGTGCGGCAACACGAACACCGGAAAGGATGTGGTCTACCAGGTTGTTGCTCCGTCGAGCGGCACCATGACCGTGACCGTGACGCCGCAGGGGTTCTCGTCGGTCGTGGCCTACTCCTCGGGCACGTGCCAGCCCAACAACATCGTAGCCTGCAAGTGGGGCGTGAGCATCGGCACCACGACGCAGCTTCAGTTCTCGGTCTCTGCGGGCACGACCTACTGGATATTCCTGGACGGGTACTCGCTTTCCGGGCCGTTCAGCATGACCATTTCGATGTAGGAGAGAACTAGGAACTCTCAGCTAGGAATGCGAATGCGAATGCGAATGGGAATGGGCCGCACCATTCCAAATTCTAAATTCGCATTCCCGTTCCCAGTTCCTAGTTTCCCCAGAAAGTGAAGGCCTCGTCGAGATAGACCTCGCGGGCGCCGTGCCCGGTGTTGTGCGCCGACACGCGGTGGGGCCAGCCTGCTTCTGCGAGCAGCTCTCCGAGGGAGATCGGGTGCGGCTTCAGATCGTCGTGGATGCCGTAGCCGACATAGAACGGGGGACGTTGGCTCGTTCGGATCCCGGCCTTGCTGCGTCCGGCGCGCGAGCCACCGGACATGGCGCCGAACCCGTCTGCAGCGAACTCCCCGTTGAGTGCCAGAATCGTAGCAAAGAAGGCGCCGTTGGAGGATCCCGCCAGGTAGGTCTTGTCAAAGGCACCGCCGGTCATGGCCTCGAGCTGACGCTTCTTGTCGCGCCAGGACTCGACCATCTGCGCGGCATAGCGTCGATGATTCTCCGCGGTGGTTGGCCAGGAGTACCAGTCCTGCACCGGGGCGGGTCCGATGCCGCGCCGCCCTTTGGGCATCAGCGCCACATAGCCCCGCGCCTGGGCATGGCGCGCCACGATGCCCTGTACGATCCGCTGCGTATCGCCCCCTGGTGCGATCACCCCGTGCAGGTAGATCAGCAACGCCTTCGGTTGCCGGATGCCTGCCGGCGGGATCAGGTAGCAGGCGTCGTCGTCGAACGCGGAGAACCCTTCCAGGCACCACGCGGACCTACCGGAGTCGCGGGTCGGACTCGAGGCATCTGGGGAATTCGCGATGGCGCCCGACGCGTCGCTCGAGACGGGCGAGGGACCCGGGGCAGAGTCTGCGCGTGTCGACTCGGCCGCCATGGAGGGGGTGCAGCCCACCAGGGCGATCAAGGCAAAAAGCAGGGCGCAGCGCATGGACGACCCAGCGTAGCACAGTGTCCCACCCGCATCCGGCCCCATCCGCGGCCCCTGGAATCCTGTCATGCGGACGGAGCCTGACGGATTGGGTCAGATTCTTGAGCCGGTGGAGAGTGCAGCGAGCCACCTGATCGGAGTGGGCGTCCGTGCGCTCAGCGGTTAGAATTGAAGGCCTTGGCCTTGAGGAGGTTCGAAATGCGTCGTCTTGCCCCTCTGCTTGCGGTCTGCTCGATCCTTGTGACAGGCGTTGCACTCACGGACTGCGCAAAAGGTACGGAGTCCACACAGTCGCAGGTCGGCGGAAGCGCAGGGATTGGGGGGAGCGGTGGCGGCACGGACCCGGACGCCAGCGACGATCAGTCCGCACCAGCGGATGTGGTGGTTGAAGGCGCGGCGGGCGGCGAGGCTGGGCTGCAGGACGGCGGCAACCCTGAAGGGTCGGTCAACCCATGTAGCGGTGTGACGTGTGACGATCCACCGGCCAACGAATGCGCGGACGCGCAGAACCTGAAGGTCTACAACTCGACCGGCACGTGCGACAACGGCAGCTGCCAGTACGGCTCCTCGCTCACTGCGTGCAACTATGGCTGCGCTTCCAATGCTTGCACCGGGGATCCATGCGTGGGGGTGTCCTGCAACAAGCCGCCGATCAACACGTGCTCGGACACGACGCATCTCACCGTATACGACGTCCCCGGCGCCTGCTCGGACGGGCAATGCTCGTACACGTCGCACGAGGAGTACTGCAAGTTCGGCTGCGTCAACGACGTCTGCAACGGCGATCCGTGCGTGGGGCAGACGTGCACCCAGGCGCCTGCTTCGTTCTGCAGCGGGCCGGACTCGCTGACCGTCTACGACTCTCCGGGCACTTGCAAGAACGGCGCATGCGCGTTCACGAACCACGAGGAGTACTGCAGCTACGGCTGTGAGGCTGGGGCGTGCAAGGGCGATCCCTGTGCAGGGGTGACGTGCAACCAGCCACCGGCCAACTACTGCGCAGGGCCGGACACGTTGCGCACCCACGCAACGACTGGCACGTGCAGCAACGGCAACTGCACCTACACGACCACGGACGTCCCGTGCTCGCACGGGTGTGACAACGCCAAGTGCAAGGATTGCGCGGTGAACACCGACTGCGGCTCTGCCAAGTGGTGCAACCAGGCAGTGTGCACGGCGTGCGACACGGCGCAGCATTGCGGTGCGAGCTGCACGGACTGCACGGCGACCTCGCAGGTATGCAGCAACGCGACGACCTGCGTGCAATGCATGATCGACAGCCATTGTGGCTCCGGCTCCTGGTGCAACGCGAACAGCTGTGCGCCCTGCAACACGGCGCAGCACTGCGGAGCCGGATGTGTCGTGTGCTCCGGACAGACGCCTTCGTGCACCAGCGGCTCGTGCGTGTGCGACTCCAGCTCCTGCCCGTCGAACAACCAGTGCGTGGGGGGAGCCTGCACGGTGTGCAAGACCGATGCAGCGTGCGGGGCCACCTGCCAGCCGTGCGCCAGCCCGACACCGAGGTGCCTCGACGAGGGCGCGACCTCGAAGTGCGTGCAATGCCTGGTCGACGGCGACTGCACCGGAGGGAAGGTCTGCAACGCGAGCCACAGCTGCGTCGATCCTGGTTGCCCGCCGCCTGCGGATTCCTGCAACAACGGCACGCAGAGCCGGAGCGGGTGCTCCAATGCACGGATCATCGGGCGCAAGGTGGCAGCGACCTCGACGGGGTTCAAGATCATCGACGACACGTGCAGCGCGAGCGACAAGTTCGACGACAGCAGCAGCTGCTGGGATGCGAACGCGGACCACGCCTATCGGCTGTACATGCGCAAGAACGACTCGGCATCGATCGACATCACGAGCAGCTGGGACTGCCAGAGCAGCTACTCGAGCTGGAACGTGACCCTGCAGATCTGGGGCAACACGGGGTGCGGCGACCTGGCGTGCACCAACAAGCTTGTGTGCCAGTACAACAACACGAAGCAGACCAAGATATTCGTAGCGCCTGCGGACGGCTGGTACATCATCGTGGTGGATGGCAGCTCTGCGTTCGACGATGAGGGCGACTACACGTTCACGGTCAAGCTGACCTGTGTGGTTCCGGGCTGCGAGTGCCCGTAAGACGGGGCTGGAGTCGCGCGCCTCAGCGAGCGGGTGGCTCGATGGGGCGCCCGCTCGCTTGCGAAAGCGGCTGCGACGGTTCGGCGCTCTGCGGAGAAGCGAGCGGGGCGTCGACTACGTCGTGGAATCGGCGCAGGTCGATCGTGCGCTGCCCCTGCTCGTTGGTGCCCAGCACGTCGACCAGACGCGCCCCCCAGCGCACGTCGTCGATCTGGTAGTTGTGCCGCGCGTGCACCATCTGGCCGAAGTCGTCATCGAGCCCCACGAAGGTCGCGACGATCACGTCGTCGTCGTGCAGCACCCTGTCGCTGAGCGACGAATGCAGCACGCTGTCGGCCGTGATCGGGTGGATCACGGAGAACGTGGCAGCGAAGAACGGGGAGGAATCCCGGATCAATCGCAGGTCGTGCAGGCGTCGGAACCTCTCGCCTTCCGGGGTCTGCTCGAAGCGAACGAGCACGAGCCTCACCTGGGCTTCGAGGATCTGGTTGCGTCGCTCGTTAGCCATGCGGAACATGAGGGACGGCGTTCCGAGGTGATCGCAGATCACGGCTACTTTGCTGAACAGGACGCGGGAGGTAGGACGGGAGAATTTGGCGAACATGATGCCGGTCGACAGGGCGACGCCGAACAAGCCCACGAAGGCTTCGAAGGTCACCAGGAGGTTTGCGGCGGTGCTTCGGGGGACCAGCTTGCCGTAGCCGATGGTGGCCATGGTCTGCACGCTGAAGAAGAATGCATGGCTGAAGGAGCCTGGCTCCGCGTTTTCGATTCCATCCGCGAGCGCCATGTAGCCGAGCGCGAACAGGGCGTTGCCCAGCACGTACAGGCCGAGCATCATGGCGATCAGCTTCCACCAAGGAGCGGTGAGCAGGAAGTGATACAGATCTCCGGCGATGCTGGTGGTGGCGCCGATGCGCACGACCCCGCCCTTGTCCAGCGAGAGATTCTTCGCCATGGGGCATGGGTAATGCAAACACCGGGCCCTGTCATCCCCGGTGCGCGCAACGACAAGCCGCAGCACCGGGCTTTTGCGGTTCCTGCGATGGTGATCGCGGACGAATGCAGGTATCATGTCATGGTCGCCTGAATCTTGCCGGGCGGGAAAGGGCTTGACGATGAAGATCCTTGTGGGTGTCTCCTTGCTGGCTCTCGGGTCGTTGATGTTCCTCGCGTGCGGGTCGGACAGCTCCGATCCTGGGGGAGGCAGCACGGCCGGTGCTGCGGGCACGGGCGGAGCGGCCGGTGCCGGTGGCGTTGCGGGCAAGGGAGGCGGCGCTGGCACGAGCGCGGGAGGAACCGCGGGCGGCGCAGCAGGCGGCGCAGCGGGCGCAGGGGGCACCATCGGTGCCGACGCCAAGATCATCTTCCTGCACCACAGCACGGGCGGCGTGATCTGGGGCGGCGGAGTCGACGACTTCATCACCAGCTACAACACCGCGAACGCGAAGACCTACAACATCATCGAGCAGGCCTTCCCGAAGGATTCGCCCTACGGGTGGAACAACTACCCCTACGACTACTGGAACATCTGGGTGAATCACGCGGGGCCTCAGGAATACCAGACCGAGCCCACGCTCGAGATCCTGACCCAGAGCTACAACGTGATCATCTTCAAGCATTGCTTCCCGGTCAGCGGGATCGAAGCCGATGGCACGCCGGACGTGACCTCGGACGCCAAGACGGTCGCGAACTACAAGCTCCAGTACGCAGCGCTCAAGACCAAGCTCCGGGAGTTCCCGTCCAATCGGTTCATCGTGTGGACCGGAGCCGCGCTCAAGCAGGACGCTACCGATGCAGAGCAGGGAGAGCGGGCCAAGGACTTCTTCGATTGGGTCAAGGGGACCTGGGACGAGAAGGGGGACAACATCTTCGTGTGGGACTTCTGGCAGCTCGAGACCGAAGGCGGGCTGTATCTCACCGACGCCAACGCGTCCGGAGATTCCCATCCCAATGATACCTTCGCAAAGAAGGTCGCTCCCTTGTTCGGCAAGCGGATCGTCGACGTCATCGAAGGACGGGGCGACACCGGGAGCCTCACCGGCGAGTAGACCCTTGGGTTCCCTACACTGGCATTGCGACCTCCCATGAAAACACATCGCTCCTTGTCTTGTTGCCTGGTCCTCGGGTCATGCCTGGCTGTCGCCTCGTGCGGCGCATCGAACGATGCTCAAGGCCCCTTCGGCTCTTCGGGCAGCGCGGGTGCAGGGGGCAGCCCTCCTGCGGATGGCGCCGCAGGGCAGGATTCGGGCGCCCCTGATTCCAAGCTGGATGTTTCGCAGGGCGATGCGGGATCGGCAGGATCGCAGCCGGGCGACGCGAGCGTGGAGCCCGCCACGGACGCCGGCTCCGACGCGACGACGGAGCCACCGGTGTGCCAGCCGGTGCAGGCGGCCGCCCCGGTCGATCCCTGGCAGACCCGGGTGCCAGGTGCGGGATTCGGCGGCATCGTGACCGCCACCACGGGCGGACACAACGACGTATTCCTTCAGTCGCCAGCGCCCAACCCGGACTACATACGCGTCGGTGCCCGCCTCGACTGGGGTGGCTCCGTCGTGTTCTTCGGACTGTCGGCCAACGCCTTCAGCAACACGATCGATGCCAACGACACCGGGCGTGAGCTTCAGATAGCGCTCTATGATCCTACGCGGGCCATGCAGGGCTGTGCCTGGAATGCGAGCTGCCAGAGCACCCCGACGAGCTGCCCCAATTCGATCTCCTACCTCGGCTGGGACCCGGTGCAAGGAGGAGACAAGTGCGGACACGGATCGCCGTCGACCTGGTCGCAGGCAGGCGACGCCTTGCGTCTCACCGCGCATCCCCTGCAATGGAACCCGGACTGGAACAAGCCAGACTGCTCTCAAACCCCCTGCGGCGCGTCGGGTGTGCCGGTAGAGGTCACGTACATCATCGATTTCAGGTTCGTGTCCACGCACGTCGTGGAGGTCGCTGTGGAGATCACGAGCCAGGAGACGATCGATCATCCCTCGACGGGACAGGAGTTCCCCACGCTGTACGTGGCGAACGGCAACAAGGCAACGGATCTGCCGCTGCTGCTGGACGCTTCGGGCAACCAGGTTTCGCTCAACACGCCAGGCAACGACGGGTTCTTCTACGACAACTTCAGCTCCCCGGGCCCGTGGGTGACCTGGCAGAACGCTACGAAGGACTATGGTGTAGCGCTCGCGATGGATCAGGGGATCCTGCAGTGGCAAGGGTGGCGGGGCAATGGACAGACTGCGCCGTACTTCCACAACGTCAGGCCGATCCTCTCCTTCGGCCTCAAGGCAGGCAAGTCGGTCCGGGGCATCTCCTACCTGGTGCTGGGCTCCTATTCGACCGTGCAGGCCCAGATCCAGAGCGTGCTCGGCTCACGTCCCCCGTTCGGCTCTCTCGACACACCGCCTGCAGGCGGCTCCGCATCCGTGGCGCCCGGGCAGGACCTGCCCATCGCAGGCTGGGTGCTCGACACGGCGCACCTCGGCATGGTGCACGTCGAGGTGGACAACGTCGCGGTCTTGGACATCCCGGTGAATGCGGCGCGCGCTGACGTCTGCGAGGCGTTCCCGGCCTACGATGGCTGCCCGAACGTGGGATTCGCCGGCAACCTGTCCACCGCGGGATGGGACGCGTGCCCGCACCTGGTGCGGGTGACAGCCAAGGACGCGGACAACAACACGAGCGTGCTGGGTGAATCGGTCGTCACGGTGGTGCCCTGATTAGCGGAATCTCTCGCATGGCTGGGTGCGTGTCGCGCAGTCGCGGTTGGGGGGGCGGCCTCGCCTGCGCAGCGATCGTGCTGCTCGCGTGTGCCTCGGCGACGGCGCAGTCTCCTGCGGCCGACAACGTCAGCGGCGTGGTCCGCCCGGAGAAGGTGAAGGGCGATGCGCTGCGGTCCGCGGGCGGCGTGGCGCTCTATCTGCCACGCGAGTTCGCCAACCTGCTGTTCGTGACCAGCGGTGCTGCTGCGGGCATCGTGGAGAATGAGCAGGTGGTGCCGCGTGTACGCGACCTGCTCTTCTCTCGCGACGGGCGCATCGGGTTCTTTCCCACGCTGTTCATGGAGACCGGCTCGTCGTTCAACGTGGGCGGCAGGATGATCGCGTCGGGCAACAACGAGGCGACGTCGCTTCGGGCGGGCTACGGCGGGGAGGACGCGAATGTCGTCGAGTCGCGCATGCGCTTTGCGCGCTCGACTCCGGTCCCGATGGTCCTGTCGTTCGAGGGGCTGCACGACCGGCGCACAGGGCTGGGGTATCTCGGGATCGGACAGGAGCCCACGACCGATCCGCGCAACCGATTCATCACGCCCCTGACCCAGGTCAGCTACCGGGAGCGGCGCGAGCGGGTCATCGGAAGCCTGGGAATGCGCCCTGCACCGGACTTCGAGGTCTTCCTGTCGTCGAGCTACTCGCAGCGCCTGTCCGAGGATTTGCCGCCAGGCGACGGGCCGCGATTCGACGACGTGTTTGCGCCGGGCTCGGTGCCTGGAGCGCTTCGCACCACCAAGCTGGTGTACACCGAGCTAGCGCTCCGCCTCGACACCCGCGACGTGCGTGCCGCTCCCGTTCCAGGCATGGTCCTCGAAGGGTATGCCGGGACCTCTCGCGGCGTGCAGCAGGAGCACGGTCGCTTCGTTCGGATGGGCGCCAGGATCTCCCAATCGATCTCGATCTACCGTCGAACCAACGTGCTCATTCCCAAGGTGGTGATCGAAGGCACGGCCAGCCCATCGGGCGAGCCGGTGCCGTTCAACGAGCTGACCCGGCAGCCCGACTTCCGGGGATTCAACACGCGTCGGGACTACACTTCGATGGTGCTGTCGCTCGACTATCGGTGGAAGCTTGCAAGCTTCATAGCGGCCCGGCTGTTCGCGGATGCAGCGACCGTGGCACCGTCGACCAAGGAGCTTTCGTTCAAGGGCATGCGATACGTGGGAGGGTTCGGATTCGATCTGTACAGCGACAATGCCGAGCTGGCGCGCATCGGACTGGCCATCAGCGAGGAAGGCGCCCTGTTCATGTTCTCGTTTGGCGTGTCTCCCCGATTCGGAGACCGGCAGCACCGGGATTGACCATGAAACGCTCCCTGGCAGCCATCTTCATCGTCGTCGGCCTCGCATCGTGCGGGTACAGGCCTGCGCGCTATGCGGACGCATGCCCTGTCCTCGAGGCTCGCGACGACAAGCCGATCCCGCTGCCGCGGTCCGATTCGTTCGAGCAGCCGGAGTACCTCGCCGAGGTGTACATGCGCAGGCCGATCATGGATGCGCTGGACACCCAGCGCATTCCCGAGCCTGTGGACGTCAACTCGATCGACGAGGTCGTGCGCTCTTCGTGGTTCGTGCCGGACCGCAGGGGGCGGGCGCCGCTCGATGGCTATGCAGCGGAGGGTCCGCCCCAGCACCCGTTGCGCGTGGCCGGCGGGCTCGACACGGATTCACTCGGCATCGTGGACGCACGGGGTTTGCCCTATCGTCTGCGCACCGACGTGCCGGACCGTCCTGAGATGCGGACCGCAGCCGATGCGATCACGAGCCGTCTGCTTTGGGCGATTGGCTACTTCACCCCGGAAGTGCACGTGATCCAGGTGCAAGCAAAGGACTTCGCATCCGGGGCCCAAGAAGCAGTCGGATGGCTCGACGCACGCGATCCGAAGAAGTCCGGATGGAGGGTCACGGCCACACGCTGGCCGATCGGAACGGATCTGGGGCCGGCCCCCGCGACCCTGACGCGATCCGACGATCCGAACGACCGGCTGCCGCATCGCGACAGGCGGACGCTTCGGAGCCTGCGCGTGCTGGGCGCATGGCTCGACTTCAAGACGATGGGGCCGAGAAAGACGATTGATGCGTATGTCGGCCTGCCCGGCGCAGGACATGTGGTCCACTATCTCACGGGGTTCGAGGACACGCTGGGAGCGGCGAGGATGTCGGCGCCGCCGGCCAAGGGTTGGACGCCGCGTGCGGACTGCGGAGGCAATCCGCTGCTGAATCTGGCGACCCTCGGGCTGGCCCCGGATCCCCCTCCTTCGTTGATGGAGCGCAAGTACCGTACCCTGGGCGCCTTCGAGGAGTCCGTGGATGCGGAGCACTACCGTCCTGAGCTTCCTCCCTGGGAGCCGATGGATCATGCGCTCCCTGCGGACGGGTACTGGGCAGCGCGACGCATGCTGGCGCTGGACGAGGCCACGATTCGAGCAGCGGTGGACGGGGGCAAGCTAGACGAAGCAGGCGCCGCTGCACGGCTGATCCAGGTGCTCGAGGCGAGGAGGACGCGGGTTGCTGCGTGGTGGTTCAGCCAGGTGACGCCTGTGGGAATCGATTTTGTCCGGGGGGGAGTGCTGCGATTGCACGACGATGCTGTGGGCTGGGGGATGGTGCGCGCCGACGCCACGTCGTATCGCGCGGAGTTCGTCGATGATGAAGGGGAAGCGTTGACCGAGCCCGTACGACTCGTGCCCGGGCACGCGTGCTGGGAGATGCAGGTGCCGGCAAAGGCCATTGCGCCGTACCTGGTCGTGCGGCTCACGGCCTTGCGCCAGGGCGTCGCGCTGCCACGTCCGGCCGAGTTCCACCTGGTCGGGCAGGACGGCACGGCCCGGCTGGTGGGAATACGCCACTGATGGAGCTGCGGCAGGCGCTTCCCGACGGGCGAATCAGCAAGTCTCGCCGCAGATGGTGGTGACCTCGTCGACGCACATGCTGTCCCAAGAGCTCGAGCAGCAGTAGCTGTCCGACGCGCAGACCATGGTGACGCAGGTATCGCAGGAGGAATCGAGAGCCGCGCCGGTCGCGCACTTGTCATGAGCGCACGCCCCGCCGCCGCAGGACTGGCCGCACACGCTGCTGACTTCGTCCACGCAGGTGGTGTCCCAGGAGCTCGAGCAGCAGAAGCTGTCGACTGCGCAGATCTGGGTCACGCAGGAATCGCATCCGGACACGAGCGAGCTGCCGGTCTGGCAGGGATCATGCGAGCAGCTGCCGCCCCCGCAAGGGCCGCAGTCCTGCTCGCACGTGCTGCAGGTTTCCGACCCGTTGCATGAGCCATCTCCGCACGTCGGAGGGCACGGGCCGCAATCCTGCGCGCAGGAGCTGCACGTCTCGGATCCGTTGCAGGTTCCGTCCGGGCACTTGGGAGGGCATGCACCGCAATCCTGCGGGCAGCCCGTGCACGTCTCGCCGTTGTTGCACTGGCCGTCCGGGCATTTGGGCGGACACTGCCCGCAGTCGGCTGGACACGTGGCGCAGGTCTCGGAGCCGTTGCAGTTTCCATCCGGACACTTGGGAGGGCATTGCCCGCAATCCTGCGCGCAATTGCTGCACGTCTCATTGCTGTCGCACGTGCCATTCGGACAATGGGGAGGGCACTGGCCGCAATCCGCAGGACAGCTCGTGCACGTCTCGGTTCCGTTGCAGGTTCCATCCGGGCACTTGGGAGGACATTGTCCGCAATCCTGGGGGCAGATCTGGCAGCTCTCGTTGCTGTTGCAGGTGCCGTCCGGGCAGCCTGCCGGACACTGGCCGCAGTCGTCGGGGCAGGTCTCGCAGTCCTCGGTGGTGGAGCAGACCGCGTCGCCGCAGGCAGGCCCTGAGCCGCCGCCCCCGCCTGCTCCGCCCTTGTTCGCATAGCCGCCGCCGGTGCCGCCCTTTCCGCCTGCTCCGGCGTGGCCCCCCGGCTTGCCGCCGTCGTAGCTGAATCCTGGCAGGAAGCTCGCATCCTCACCCACTGCGCAGGCGCTGCCGAACAACAGCAGGGCAACCCACAGCACGGACCTGGAAGCGCGCCGTCCCATTCTATCAGTGTATCGGCAGGCGCCCGGCAGCGCAAGGAAGGGCACGCGGGTCGCAGCCGGGGTGGAGCAGAGCTTCGCGAGGCCGAGAGCGGGGATGATCCGGTAGGGTAGACGGGTGCGCGGATCTCTGGTGGGATCCCCCCACTGATGCGAAGGTCGATCCTTGTCTGGCTTGCGGCTGCGCTCGCGGTCTCCTGTGGCGCGAGCCGCGGTCGCGACGCACCCTCTGCGTCCGAGCCGCCCGCAGTCGTCGTGACATCCAGCGCGCCTCCTGCTGACCCACCCGGGTTCGCTTCTGAGCCGGCGTTCCCGCCTGCGCCGGTCGTGATGAACGACCGCGCGCGATTGCTCGATCCTTCCCTTGCCACGATGCGGGCTCCGGACGCTTTTCGCGTGGCGTTCCACGCGACACGAGGCGTGTTCGTGGCCGAGCTCGTTCGCGCCTATTCGCCCCTCGGCGTCGACCGCTTCTACAACCTCGTTCGCATGGGATTCTACGATCGCGCGGCCTTCTTCCGGGTGGTGCCCAACTTCGTGGTGCAGTTCGGGATCCCGGCCGATCCCCAGGTCGCGGCCGCGTGGCGCAATGCGAACATCGCCGACGACCCGGTGGTCGAGTCCAACGTGCGAGGAACGCTGGTGTTTGCGAAGGCCGGACCTGGCACGCGCACCACGCAGCTGTTCATCAATCTGCAGGACAATTCCAGGCTCGATGCCATGGGCTTCTCGCCCATCGGACGCATCGTGGAGGGAATGCGCGTGGTCGATACGCTCCATTCGGGCTACGGCGAGACACCCTCCCAGACGAAGCTCCAGCAAGAGGGGAATAGGTATCTGGAGAGCGAATTCCCGGACCTCGATTACGTACAACGGATTTCACTGATTCCCTGACGTGCCCCCAGGGTCGATCCCGGGCTTGAGGTAGTGATGAACCGAGCAAGATGCTCGCACACGCCGTGCTCCTTCTCGGCGGCGCTCTACTGCATTGAGCAATAGGGATTCCCCGCGGCCGCTGGCTACGTCGGTATCGAGGCCGGGCTCGTCACTTGAGCGCCAGCACGAGCGTCCGGATGCTCAAGCCGATGATCAGCAGGCCGACCGCGATCGACCAGGGTCGGCGCGGCAGGTGGCGGCACAGAAACGCGCCCAGGGGCGCTGCGATCACCCCTCCAATGATCAATCCGAGGATGATCTTCCAGTTGGTCAGCCCGATGGTGAGCACGAACGTGATCGACTCCGCCACGGTGACGAAGAACTCGGCGAGATTGACGGAGCCGATGGTGGTGCGAGGCGGCGAGCCGCCGGCCACCAGGTTGGTGGTCACCACCGGCCCCCACCCCCCACCGCCGACTGCGTCGAGGAATCCGCCGAAGAGCGCGAGCGGAATTGCGAAGCGTGGGCCCTTGTCTGGGAGGTCCTTCTTACGCAGCGCGCGCGCGACGATCACCACGCCCATGACGAGCAGGTAGGCTGATATGTAGGGCTTGATGCGCGCGGCCGGCAGCTCGGTCAGCAGGTAGGCGCCCACGACACCGCCGAGGACTCCTGGGATGATCAGCTTCCTGAGGAGCTTGAAGTCGACGTTCTTGAAGGTGAGGTGCGAGATGCCCGAGACGCCGGAGGTGAAGATCTCGGAGGCGTGAACGCTCGCGCTCGCGGCGGCCGGAGGAACGCCGAGCGCCAGCAGGAACGAGGTGAGGCTCACGCCGTAGCCCATGCCCATCACTCCATCGATCAGCTGGGCGACGAAGCCTGCGAGGATGAACACGAGGATGGTGGTCTCGGTACTCAAGGATCACCCTTTCCCAGGGCCGAGAGGGTACTACAGCGTTGTCGGCGCGTGCCACACGAACACGCCGTGCGGGCTCGTGTCTGTCAGACCCCGTAGGTCTCGTACACGAACGCCAGATCCTTGCGGATTCGCGCTTCGTCGAGGCCGAACTTCTCCAGGCTGTACACGTGCGGGCTCTTGCGCTTTCGCTGCTTGTCCGCCTGCTCGCGCACACGATCGTGAAACGACGGGTCCGGATCGATCTCGAGGAACTCCAGCAGATTCTTCATCGTTCCTTCGAGATCGCCCATCATTGCCCCGTACGTCACGATCCTCAGATTCTTCTCCGGAATCGCCCCGGACCTGTAGACGTCGTGAAAGCCGCGGAACATCTGGCACGATGCCTGGTAGAGATTCTCCAGGTACCGGCTCCGGGCTTCCGGACGCGTCGCATGGAACATGTCGTAGGACTTCTCGAGCACATCGGTCAGCATGCTCATGCCCGATGGGATGTTCTCCACCGGATCTCGCACCATGTAGATCAGCTTGCAGTCCGGGTAGCGCTCCAGCAGCGTGGGCACCCGCAGGCTGAAGGTGCTGGCTTTGACGGCAATGCGGCTCTTGCCCTTGAAGTACAGGTTCCTGCGCCAGCAAGCCTCGAAGAACCGGAACAGCCTCTCACGGTCCCGCGCAGGCTCGTGCTTCTCGTCGAACATGCGCTGCGACAGCTCGCTGCCCCACTGGTCTTCCCACGCCAGGAAGTACGACCAGAGGAAGCCCCCATCCACGAACCGGAAGAATGCCATCGCGTCGTCGGTCTCCACGTCGCGAAGCCCGGTCTCGTGCGCGGCTGCGCTGTGGTATCGCGCAGGCGACAACGGCTTGATCGCGTCGATCACCCCGCCAAACGCCTTTCTCGCCGTGATCGCCGGCAGCAGCATCTCCCACAGCTCGAAGGCGCACAGCCGCTGGGACTCCAGCAGGAAGCGGTGCAGGAAGGTCGTACCGCTGCGAGGATTGCCGAGGATGAAGACCGGGCGATCGATCGGCATCTTCCGCCAGCCGCGGTACAGCACGCTGTCGAGCGCCATCGTGGTGCCGCTCAGTGCGTGGTGGAGATTCAGGAGCGCGAATGTCCCGATCGGACGCACCCGGAAGCCGAATGTCCTGAGAATCAGGCGGTAGAGACGCAGGTACTTCAGCATGTCAGTCGACCCAGACCCCGGCGCCGGACACCATCGTGAAGCCCGCCGCAGCGCTGCTGAACACGATCTTGTCGTCGTGGATCACCCTGCGCTCCCGCAAGAGATGATTCAGCGCAAGCGGCACCGTCGTCGTCGCCGTGTTGCCGTAGATGGAATGGGTCAGGACCACCTTTCGCGGATCCAGACCCATCACCGCCGCAGTCTCGAGCACGACCGCGTCCCCCGGCTGATGGAACACGAAGTGGTCGATCTCCGCTGCCTTCCACCCTACCCGCTCGAACAGCCTGCCGAGCTCTGGAGGCGCATGCACGTTCAAGCGCATCAGCTCGGTCGAAAGCGAGTCAAAGGGGCCGTCGATCGGCGCCTTGCACAGGTCGTAGTGCTTCGGAATCGCCATGTTCTGCATGGCGAGCAGACGCAGCGACCCTTCGGCAAACGGCTCGCGGCGCACGAGGAAGGCCGCGGCCGCATTCCCGATCGTCAAGCCCGCTGCCTTGCGCAGCAGATCCGCCGGGCTCTGGATGTCGAAGCTGATGAACTGATGCGTGAGCTCCGCGGAGCAGACGAGCGCCGTGCGGATCTCCGGATGCATGGCCAGGTACGCTGACGCCACGTGCACCGACTCGAGCAGCCCCACGCATGCGCTGGTGATGTCGAACGCGTGACACCCCTGGATCCCGCAGCGAGCCGCCACCTCCATGGCTGTCGCCGGCTCGAAGTAGTTGCGCGCGATTCCACCGTAGATCAGCAGATCCACGTCGTCGGCGAGCGTCTCGTTCTCGTCCAGGCACGCGATCGCCGCCCTCGACGCGAACTCCCCTACCCTCACCTTCGGATCAGGCTCGAAGTAGCGAACGTGCGTGTTGGAGCGCGCGAACACGTATCGAACCGACTCCTCCACGATCGGCCACTGCTCGGGCTTGCCCCGGTAGCTGTCGCGGACCCGACGGACCACTTCCTCATTGTCAATCCGGAGCTCAGGGAGCACCACGGACGGGCGAGAGAGATGAACGCGAGGAAAGCTCATGCGAAGCGCACACGCCGGGCCAGCCACAAGGCTGACACCCATTCATCTTGTCACCGAAAACAGCAGCCGCGCAACGCGAATCCGTCGCACGGTTCCCACGCTTTGCGTCCGCCAACGCGGTGAAACACCGCTGCCACCGAACAGCTCCGCTCATCGCCTGCGCGCGCGCAAGCGCAACCTTCCGACACGTGCCGGCTCCATCCCCCGCCCCGTCTGCCACCGCCCAGGCGCCGGGGCCACCGCTTCCAGCTCGGCTGCGAGCTTCTGCCACGACGCCCGCGACACCCTCCTGCGCTCGATCGTCATCATCTCCCAGATTCGCGCCTCGTTCAAAGACGACACCTCGATCACGGCGTCCACATCGAACTGCGCCCTATCCGTTCGCGTGGCAGGTGCAACCTCGATCGCAGCCGTTCGCTTCCCACGAAACGCACCGGCACCCCGCCTGGCGTATGCCAGCAGCGAATGGGCTGTGGACAGCGCCCCGGCCCACGGATAACTCCGAAGCGTCCAGCCCTTCGAAAGCGCCTCGATCGCCGCATCGATCGCTTCCCGGTCGCGGTCGGTCTTGGCCTCGACCCGCGGCCTCCAGAACAGGCTCGTGCCGATCTCGTCGCCTTGGATCTGCCACACCTCGGCCACGCCGTAGCGCGACGGCTCCCGCGCCACCGCCGCACCGTGCGTGAGGTAGAAGTCGCCGCAGATGAACAGCGCGATCGAGTCTCGAAGCTCGCGCAGCAGCTTCAGGGTTTCGAGAGCTTCCGGCCGGTTCTCCGTGGGAAACCCGGTGAATGCCATGGCCTCGACCGCGATGCCCGCGCCCGCAAGGTTCAGGATCGCGGCACGCACATGGTCCACGCCCATGCCCTTGTCGATCAGGCGCAGCACCCGCGGCGAGCCGCTCTCCACACCGAGCGAGACTGCGAGCGCTCCGCCTTCCGCCATCTGCCCGCAGACGTCCGGCGTCAGCCCACGCTCCGGTCGCATGTCCGTGGCCCACTTGATCTTCAGACGCGCGCGCGACACGGCCCGGCCGATCTTCGTCGCCATCGCTGGCGCAAGGGTGTCCTCGGACAGGTAGAAGATCCCACAGCCATGCTCGCCCGACAGGTCTCGCAGGTGGTCGACCACCTGCTCGGCGTCGCGCTCCCGATACCGCGCTGTACCCGCGTCTGCCAAGCCGTAGTGGCAGAACGCACACTTTCCCCAGTAGCAGCCCCGTGTGGGGTCGTAGGGCAGCACCAGCTCTGGCGACAGGTATCGCTCCAACGGCAGACCACGGAAGTCGGGCGCCGGCAGGATGCTGAGATCGTCGATGCGCGTTCCTCGAAGCACCCTGCCCTGTGCGCAGGGGTCCTCGCCGCGCTCGATCGCCCGCACCAAGGCCAGCAGGGCGTGCTCGCCTTCGTAGAGCACCGCGGAGTCGAAGCTGCCGAGCGCTTGCAGAGCCCGATCGGACGGGAGCCTGGCGAGCACCTGGGTGATTGCGGGCCCGCCTGCGGTCACGTGCACGCCCGGCACCCGCTGCTTGAGCAGCCGCGCCAAGGCCCACGCGGGCTGGAGCTGTCCGGGGAACACGATCGAGATGCCGACCGCATGGACGCCTGCGGCGGCAATCCTCTCGCAAAGCTCTACGAAACAGCTGTGGAACGGATTGCGTTTGTCGTGTGCATCATGCTCGATCTCTGCCATCGTCAGGAGCGCAAAGGGCGTTCGGTACCGCACGAAGTCGACCTGGAGAGGCCCCCAGGCAGCGCTGATCACTGCGGTCGCGCAGTCGATGGTGGACACCGCTCGCTCATAGTCCGCAAGCGCGTCGAAGCGCTTTCCAGTGCGATCCCGCAAGACCGCTACTGCGTCGTCGATCTCGTCTGGCACCCATAGCGCATCGCCCCGGGCCCGCCACAGCGACGCGTACTCGAGCTGGTCAGCGTGTCGCAACGAAGCAAGGCGATCGAGCCTGGCGATGCGTCGATCGATCCGCTCTGCAGCTGCGGCCATCGCCGAGCCTCGAAGCAACCGGTCCCAGGCCTCGAGGTTCGCATCGATCGGCAGGACCTCGACATCGTGGCGCCGAAGCCAAGCCGTGAGCGTCGGCACCGACAGATACGGAGCCGTCGGGTCGCACGTGGGTGGATAGACGAGGGCGACTCTGGGATTCAATAGAAGTTCTGGACCATCTGCACGGCACCGTTCTCCACGTAGAACCCGCACGAGACCCGCGAGTACTTGGCACTGGTCATGTTGATGTAGTGGCCGTGCTCGGAATACGGCTCGCCAGGTCCTTCTGCGTACATCATGGCCAGGCAGTTGGTCACCACGTCTTCGGGCGTGCCGGACCAGTGCGGGCACTCGTTCTGCGCGGATTCCTTGCAGGTGCCAAAGGCGCCGTGCGGCTTGCCCGACGCGAAGTCGCTCTTGGCCTCACCGTCGGTGCACGCTTCCTTGTCGGTCGCGCGCGCTACGGCGGCAACGCCGGTCTGCGCCCGGTAGGCGTTGGTCTTGTCCACGCACAGCTGTCGGGCCTTGTCATAGGGATCGCTGGAGCTGCCGCCGCCGCCATCGTCGGAGCTGCACGCCACGACCCCGAACAGCGCGATCCAAACCGATGCATGCCATCGCTTCATCCTGTTCTCCGATCGGCAACGGACGACCGACGGTCGATCGTGCCTGGGCGGGCGAGGATTGGCAAGGGTGAGCGGCTCAGGGGCAGGTTCGCTCCATTGTCCCTGGCGCGTCCCCGGGCTTCCGAAGCCACTGGCATGGCTGTGGGCCTTGGTCGGCGTTTTGATGTGCAACCCGAGAACATCGGGATTCGGGCTTGCTGACCAGGCCCATGGTTGCGCCCATTGGGGCACCGGCCTGTGCGAGCCCCGGGCCGCCGCTTCAGCGCTTGGGCATCGCCAGCCGCGTGAGCATCGCACTGAGCCTCCAGAGCTTGGCGATGACGCTGGCTACGGCTTGCGGGTCGGCCGCCCGAAGCTGCGCGAGCGCTTCGAGCACAGCGGCCGCTTCGTTGGCTTCGGCTCGCGCCCAGCGAACCCGGCAGGCGCGATCATCGCCGGTGCGCGCTGCCGCTTCGCTGGTGAGCGTGAAGGCGCCCTGCAGCGCACGAGCCAGCTGGTCCTTGAGCTTGCCGTATCCGCGAGGGATCGCCTTGCTGATGCGATCGCCTTCGACCAGGGCCTCGAAGGCGACTGTCCAGGCGTCGAGCCGGTGGTGGTCGAAGTGTTGCTGCGGTGCGTCGGGACGGTGTTTTC
>JACRCQ010000025.1 GCA_016218915.1 Deltaproteobacteria bacterium | reverse complement strand
GTCATGGCGGGTCCTCCTGCGTAGGTAACTGGCTTCGCAACCGTTACGTACCGCAGAAGGCACTCGCTTGTCCTGGCTCCCTTCACACAACACCCCTACGATTCGGCTCGATCAGCACCGTTCGGATGGAGCCGCACCCATTCGATTTGAGTTCGCTCACCGACGCAGAGTCGATCGCTCGTGTGGATGCGCTCGGAATGATTGCGCCTTCTTGCCCGAAGGACTTCGGTGTGCCGGCCGAATATGCTCTGGAAGACATCAACGTCGATATCAGCGACCCCGGCATCTCGTTTACCGATGTCGCTGCCACTGTGACGGCCACGCAAGGGCAGCTCACTGGCGCCAATGGCCTGAACCTGCCCGTGCAATGCTCCGGAAACTAGTACCCCGTTTCGATTGACCCGATGGCGTTTTCGCTGTCCATGCCTGGGGTCTGCCCCGCCCGGCGAGAGCCCCCTGCGCTGCGCCATCGTGGACGGCAGACCTTGTGGCAGCTATACCCCCGCGCGATCTGCGCTCGTACAGGGTTGCGGCTGCGGGCTTGACACCCCGCCCCCCCGCCGCGCACCCTTGCTCCGTGGAACGCCGTATCGAGCTCACTTTCGAACTTCTCTGCGACCTGCTCCAGAACGCCGGAATGCTCACCCCGGAGCGGCGTCGCGATGCCGAGCTGCGCCAGGAGCGAGAACGCGCCCGGCTCCTTCACAGCCGCGTGTCCGGCTCCCGATGCGCTGGCCTCACCGAGCGGGTGATCGTCCAGGGATGGCAAAGTGTAGGATCTCGGTGGCCGGCACGTCGTCCGGACCGCTGGCCCTCAGCGCATCGAGGCTGGAGAGAACCTCGCCGGGGGTGCGAGACACGAACCGCGGATCGCCTAAGGCCTTGAAGAACGCGCGCTGCGTGTACTGCACTTGGAGGAAGCGGCGCATCCGTTGCCGCGTCGTCACGCGTTCGAGCGTGACCGGCGAGATGCGCACGCTCTCTTCGACCGGCACCGGGTTCGCATCGAGCGGCAGCAGGCGCATCGTGAACGACGGCACGTGACGTCGGCCGAAACTCCTCGTTGCACCTCAAGGTCTTCCCGCACCATGGCCCTTCCGCAACAGAGCCTTCTCGGCATCGACGCGGGACGCGAGTCACCACCCGAACAGGAACAAGAGCTTCACCGATGCGAACGACAGCAGATTCTCGAGCACAATGGATGCGGCGCAGACACCCGCAGCGTCAAAAGCGAAGGCTCTTCCCGACGGCTGCAGACGACGCCAGTGTCGTCGCCCAACCCAGGCCCAGCCGGCCGCCACTGCGAGCCCGCCGAGGAGCCCGCGAAGCGTGATCAATGCGACGTCTGCAACCGAGGCCGGCGTGTTTTCAATGAAAGCTCGGACGGAAACGTCGTACGCCAACGCACCAACTGCGGACGCGACAGCCAACACACAACCGACACCGGCCGCCAGCATGACGGGCACGACCGCCGCAACAACCACGAACCTCTGCCGTCGGACGGAGAATGCCTTCAAGCGTCGGGAGTCGGACTGGGCTACCAGAAACGCGGTGGCCGCGAGGATGGCAAGCGCGGGCAGGAGCTCGCCGCGAAACACACTGAGCCAGACGTGTCGTGGACCGATCAGCGCCGCGGAGTCGAAGTGCGACGCCGGGCCGAACCCCTGGACGGCCCGCGCCAAGCCAATGGCAGCGAAGATCGCTGTCGCGGCAAGCGCGGTCAGTGACGGAGCCCGGCCTGCCGCGGCATCAGCAGCGTTGCCCAAGACGGGCGGCTCTTGAGAAGCAGCCGGTTGAGGAGTCATGCCCTTGGGCATGCTGTCCTCCTCGCTCATCGATTTCTTCGCGTCAACGATGGGAAGCGCCGCCGTGAACGATGACCGAGAACCGGTGGGATTTCCAGTCTCCCACGAAGCCGTGTACAACGAGAAGCCATGAACCCACGGCAATTCTTCCACCTCGCGCCAACGGGAGCGTCCCGATGAGCTCCGCGCGAGCATCGCTCAGCCCGTGCATCACACCGCGTGATCTTCGCAGTGCTGAAAGCCGCGCGAGCTGATCGTGGACCGCAAGACTTTTCATGATCGGTTCCTCGCAGCCGCTGCTCGAGCTCGAGACTTCGCCCGCAACTACGTCGAGGAGGAGCTTCCGGAGGACATTCGGTTTCGGGTTCGTCTGAACCGCTCCTATGACGGCAACCCGCTTCACGCGGATGAAGTGGTGTTTCGGGGAGAAGGATCGCCAAGAATCCAAGCGCGGCTGGTGGAACTTGCGGCGGATGAACATCGCCTTCGGCCATACCGCCGACACGCTCTTCCAAGGGGTCACCTTCTCCCTCGCCCTCGGTGCACGCCGGGTGCAAGGCGATGGGGCGGGAAACCCGAGGAGTCGACCAGGTTTGAGCGTGACCTCACGGACCGCAGTCCACTTGCCGCCACACCACCTGGCTGCGAGTGGAATACGACGATGTCGCGAAGAAGAGCGTCCTTCGCGCTGCCACCACCGACCCGGTCACACCGTAACCGTTCACTTCCACGGCGCCCAGGTCTTCGAGCAGCTTCCCGGTGCCCCGCTCCAGCAGCTGGATGTGAGGATCTTCGCTCGACCCGGACTTTGAAGTGAGGGCGACCACACCGTCGTCAGCTCCTGCGGCCGCCAAGGCCTCGCCGACGACCGGTGTCTGCGCGACAAGTTCCGCATTGACACCCAGCTCCAGCACCGCGCCGGGGCCCGAGATCACAACCGAGACCCCGTCCCATGCGACCGACGGAGCCATGTTGGTGCTGCTGTTCCAGGCATATCGTTGCATCGCACTGCGCTGCTCACCCATCGTGTCGAATGCAACCGCCACGAGCTCCTGAGCAAAGCCGTCAATCCAGGTCGCTACCAGCCCCGCCTCCGTAAATGTCAGTGAGGATCCCTCCACGGGACCATCGCCTAACGGCACATCCATCAACACCTCTCCAAGCGTCGCGTCGAGCATCACCAGCCTCGGGTCAGGCCCGAGCAAGGCGGCCACAGCATTGCCGACCGCTACGACCGAAGGAGTGCTCGTCGAGGCGACATGCAGGTCGATTGGAACGCTCGCGCCGATCTCCAGCGTGTCAGCGCGAACGCTGACCACGCGCGTGAATGACTGAAACGGGTCGAGGGCTCCAAGCTCGTCGCCCCGGGCAAAAACAGGAAACGGCTGGTTTTGCCCGGCGTTGGAGCTGCCGAGCAGCACGGTTTTCGTTGCGTTGAGGGGAGCCAGGTTGGCGACGCCAACGGAGGTCGCGCCGGGTGCGCAGCACGGCGTGGCGGTCCAAGGGACGATGATCGCGCTCTTGGTCAGAAGCCCCGGGGCGAGACGCACGTTCGCCGCGGTGGTGACATCGAGCTCGAGGACTTGAGAGCCGATGCCCCAGGCGTCGGCAAGCGCCTTTGGACAGCGGCGTTCCTGCGAGACGGGTGCCAAGGGGGTGAAGGAGGCGGCCTCGGCCGCTGCGTCGGAACTGATTGGCTGGACCTCCGCGTGCGGGTCGCCCCCACAGCCGAGCCCGGCCGCGACGAGCACCGAACCAACAGCGAGCGCAGCGCGCAGGAGAGAGCGTCTACAGCTCGACATGACACCTCCCTTGGACCACGACCCTGTGCTGCTCGCCGGGAGCGAACTTTTTGCAGGTCGATGGGCAGAGCACCACCCGTTTTGGACGGGATTCGTTGTCGGGCATGACGTCGAAGTAGAACCCGCCCAGCACCGGATCGCAGGCCTCGATCGAGTCCCGACGTGTGAGAGTCTGCTCCGCGGCGCCGCCGGACGCAGGGATTCGGACTGAGATCAGCGACGATGCAGGCGCGCCGTATTCTGGCCAAGGGATTGCGAACTCGCAGGCGCCCGCGTCGGTGCGAATGGCATTGAGCGTCTCGCGCAGCCGCACCGAGACGAGCTCGTCGGTCGTGATGATAAAGGCCTCGGAAGTCCCTCCAGCCTTGGCGATGCGCGACAAATTGGTGCGTGCCGCAGACTCCTCCTTGGGAGCGAACACCCCCACTACGAAGGACTGGACTCCCCGCCCGACACCTTGCTCCGCGACCTGCACCAGCTTGTCGATCCCCTGCGCGGGGTCCTCGACATCAGAGTTGATGTCAGGGTCGCACGCCGTGGGGAATCCGTCGGTGGCGAGCACGACGACAGACTTGCGTGCAGCGTGGTTCTGCTGCCAGCCGAGCGCGGCGTCGAGTGCCCCGCTCAGCGCGGGAAGTGAAGGAGTATTGCCCGACGGAGCATGAGTGTCGACCGCAAGCAGCAGCTTGGGACGTGCACCGGGCAGCTCCGACACCTCGACCACCGGCTTCTCATACGCCGCTGAATCGCACCGCGATCGGTTTCTGCACACTCCAAGCTTCCTGCACTTTGCACCCGATGTGCAGTACCACGATGGATCCTCCTGCGGCAGACACAGCGTGAGAGCGTCATTCTCGCAGCCGCCCATCTGCATGCAAACATCCTCAGGGCTACTCGTTCCGGCGCAATCGCCGTCTGCCTGACAGGACTTCTCCCAGCTTGGCACGCACAGCTTGGGGAGCTCGTGACAAGCCCCGCTCTCGTGGCAATCGGAGTCGAGCGCGCAGTAGTCCGGAACTTCAGGGCGGTTGATCGGGAAGAAAGCGATGGCAACGCCGATCCCCCAAGATTCGGGATCGCTGAAGAACTGGCTGAGGGCGTTTCGAACCGAATGAGCCTTGTCGATCCCCTCCGCGGTCTGACTCGCCATCGAGCCCGAAGAGTCGAGCATGATGAACAGATCGAGCTTCGCAGGCGCCACCGACGCTCCGAAGGATTCGCAGCTCTCGCTTCGCAATCCGGTTCGCGCACCGCAGGAAGGCTCGACCGCAGCGGCGGCGGCAAGGAGAAGCATCGCCGCGACTCTCGACGATCTCGTCGTTGCACGCTTGGTTGGACCTGAATCCCCCACGGCCACCTCCTACAGAAAGAATACCCGGGACTGAGAGCTTGTCGAGATCGATTCCAGTGCCTTGCGACGGCAAGGAAGCTGCGCTCGGTCCTCCAAGGTCCGGTCAAGGTTCTGGAGCTGAAGATCCGCTGGCAACCAGCACACCGTGACCGTGGCCCTTCCATCGGTCACAGGCCAGAGCACGGGCGATCGAGCGTAGAGATGCGCCTTCCAAGCGCGATCGAACTTCGGCGGAAACTGCCCAGCTGCTAGGTGTTTCGAGCGACTATCGTAGCCGAAGACCCGTCCGCAGAGAACCCTGCGCGGTGCAGCGAGCGCAAATGAGGGGCGAACTGGGGTGGTTTGGGTCGCAGCAGGCGCACACGCGCCGAGATGTCGCGGTCAGACATTCGTGGACCCGCCAGACCGATCGGCCGTTCAGGCCGCGTCGTAGTCCGCAGGCGGCGGAGGGTCGTCGAACAGGGTGGGGGCGCGGGCTCGCGCGATGACGGGTGGCTCGCAGTGCAAGCTGAGCGACGCAAGGATGCGGTGGACTACGTCCCGTTGCATGATCAGGGCGATCATCTTGAGCCTGCCGCCGGACCTGGGGCACTCGAGGCGCGGCGCGACCTGCGACGGGACCGTTCTCACCACCATCGAGGGGGACCTCGTCAATTGGTCGCCCTATGCATGCGAGGCGGACGGCACGTGCAAGAAGGCGTGCGTATCGATTGACGACTGCGCGCCGGCGTTCCCGTTCGACTTCGGCAGCCACTGCACGCCGCCGCCCGCCAGCGCGGGCGACGCTGGCGGGTGTGCAATCCGCGCAGACAGGTCGCAGGGTCCGGGCCGTCGGGCTGCGCTGCTGGCTCTGGTGGCTGGCGCGGCAGCGTGGCGGAGGCGCCGTTCCAGCATTCGTTTCCGTGTCGGCCCACTCGAAAAGCTGTTGCTTTGCTTTGGACTCGTCGTACTCTGCGGGGATGGGGCGCTGGGATCGATTGTATCCGATTGTGCGCGCATCGGTCAGCCTGACTGGCTGTGCGACGCAAAATCAACTCGACGCTGATCTTCGCCGACGGGCTTCATTTGATCTGTCCTGTTCGGAAGAACAGATCAAGGTCGTCCAGCTCGACTACTCACATTGGAACGGACGGTCTGAACTCCAAGGTGCATCTGGGTGTGGCAAGAAGGCCACCTATGTGCTCACGACACACGGATGGGTCATGGACTCCGGGTCAGCCGGAGACCCGGCCAGCAAGAAACCGTGATCGATGGCCCGACCCGGGGCACCCGAGATTCCGGTGCCAACGCTGTGGATCCCACCGGCTCCTGAGGTGTTCGATGGTGAAGGAGAATCTGCTGGGCTGCTAGCACATTCGAGCCGCTATCGTAGCTGAAGACCGGTCCGCAGAGAATCCCTGGCGTTGCGGCGAGGGTCGGAACGGGACAAGAAGGGGAGGAAGTGCAGCTTCGGGCGCGGCGGTGCATCCACGTCCGGGAGGCGAGACTGCGTTGGGCAATCTCGCGCTCCTCGCCTTGTGCCGGCGCACGTAACCGGGGAAAGAACTGCGGCCGGAATGCCTTGGAAACCTAATCCCGCGTCCCCGGAGGCGTTCAGAGAGCCGCTCCTCAACCACTGGTAGTTGGAGGCGCCCGACGTTGCTCGATTGCGGAACACTTGTCACGGTCTCCACGATGACGCGAAAACAGCGTCACGACCCGAAAGGCAATGGGTTGAACACGCGAGGAGTGTCATGGGTTCCAACCGTGGATCGTCAGGATTGTCCCGTCAGGGACTTCTCGAACTTGGGTTGCCAATTGGCCCAGCTTCGCCATGGCTTCTCGACAAGGAACGGCCACGAGATTGTCTGCCTCATACTCTCCCCCCATAACGAACGGCTTCTTCGGCAAGAGCCTTTGTCCTGGCCGAAGGGGTCGATTGCGAATCTGCCAATCCCTTGCGACGGACCAACCCGTCTCGAAATCGTACCTTGCTAGGATCCGCGTCGCCCAATCCGATAGACCTTGCGCATGGTGCTCAGTTTCTCCAGTTTCGGGATTGAGGCGTTCGACGGCCCCGTCCTCCGCAATGCCGAACTGCGAAGAGAATGCATCCATTGCGAAGAAGACTGTTCCCGGCGGAGACGCGGGATAGTACTGCCTCCATCCCGTGACGCTATTCCATTCCCCAATGCCAGGAATCTCGTCGCTGCCAGTAGCTGGCAGAACCAACAACGCATTCTCAAAGGCAAAGAAACCATTTCTCTTAGTGAGAAGTTCAGATAGCTCGTGGCAGCCCGTGATCAAGGCGGGACTCTGAGTTGATAACGAGGCCGATGCGATTTCTAACAACTTGGCAATCATGACCATGCCCCTACTTCCTTTTTGCAGGTGGGTAGAGCTGCTAGGCATTTCGAGCGGCTATCGTAGCCGAAGACCCGTCCGGCGAGAACCCTGCGCGGTCTAGCGAGCGCACCAGCGCTGCAATGTCGCGGTCAGACATTCGTGGACCCGCCAGACCGATCGGACGTTCAGGCCGCGTCATAGTCCGCAGGCGGCGGAGGGTCGTCGAGCCTGCCGCCGCACCTGGGGCACTCGAGGGCGTCGATGTCGTGCACGCGTTTCAACAGATCCGCCCACGGGATGTAGCGAGTAGCGGCCTGCAGCCGCCCGCGCGATCGGCCCTCAGACGCCGGCTCCGGCTCGGGCACGGGCCGCCCGAAGTACCTCACGAGGGGATGGCGCGGTGGAGGGATCAAGCTGGCAAGCCGGGCGACAAACTGCACCGGGTCGAGCACATCGGGGTCGGGTTCATGCACAACGCCAAGCGCATCGACATGCCCGAGCTTCCCCAGCCGCAAGCTGAGCTGCGCGCAGCCCTCGATCGGCTCGGGCGCCTGGCCGTCGTCTCGCTGCTCGCCCAGTTTCTCGCGCAGCATGCCGCGTCGCTTCATCCATCGAAGCACGCGCCTCGCTCGGCACCGAGACGCTTGCACAGCTTGTCGATCTCCGAGACCACGATGCGCACCACAGCAGTGAGCAGCGCGCTGTCGCGTGCCACGGGCAAGCGCAAGTCCCAGGGCAAGCTGACAACCCACTGTCGAACGGGCTGGTCGGGCAGCACCAGGTCCACGAGATTTGCGGCAGTCTGGTTCATGCGCCGCGCACCGCACGAGGGACACGATCCTCGGCACTTGCAGGAAAAGGCGTCAACGATCGATGCGCCGCAGTCCCCGCAGAACGCCCGCACGAACCCGCGCTCCAAGATGCCGCAGTCTAGGAAGCGTCGTAGCTCGCGCTCGACATACCGCGGGATGGCGCGCTCATAGGTCTCGCGCGCGTAGGCAGGAAACGTTTCGAGCTTGCCGATCACCACCTCGTAGAGCACGCTCTTCTCGGGCTCGTGACGGACATGGCGCTTGCGCTGCGCGGTACCACGCGCGCCCAGCGCATCGTGTTCGGGCTCGTCGTAACGCTCGGCATGATCGTCGTGGGTTTCCTCATTCTGGCAGCGCTTCGCAGTAGATAGGATTGGGCTCGTCGCGCCCATGCGCTCTGGGGGGGGCGAAGGGGGCACTTGACCTTTCGAGTCGACGCCGGCAAAATGCTGCAATGAACGCGCGCGGACTTCTTCTGATCGGCCTGACCAGCTTGTCAGGTTGTGGGACAGCCATCAGCTTTGTTCCGACCAACACGGCGCCTCGTCCTATGCACCCGAGGGCTCCGCAAGAGGTGGCAGTCTTTTCGACGCTGCCGCCAAGGCCCTACATGGAAGTCGCACTGCTGGAGGCGCGACAGGAGAGCGGATACAGCCTCGACAGCAACGAGGATGTCATAGCAAAACTCCGGGCAGCCGCCGCGCAACACGGTTGCGACGGTTTGCTCATGACTGGCAGTGCCGATTCGGTCGTTGGTTCGTCCAATCACGGCACGGGTTCGGTGTCCACACTCAAGGGCTACAAAGCATCGTGCCTGGTGTGGACCACCGATCCAGCGGGCCCGCCCGTGCCGGTCGCCGTTCAACCCCCGCCCCCACCTCCGATCCCTCATTGTGTCCCAGGCGAGAGTCGCGCGTGCGTGGGCCCCGGCGGATGCAGCGGTGGACAGGCCTGTGCTGCTGACGGCAAGCATTATGAGCCGTGTGACTGCGGGCCTCCGAAGTGAGGCACCATCCAGAACCTACGAGCCCTTTCGAGCGACTATCGTAGCGGAAGACGTGTCGGGTGGGAAGGCCGCGCGCTGGAGGGAGGGCGGATAGGCAACGGAAGTTGTAGATCGGGCACCATCGGACGCGGCTGTGCATCCACGTCTGGGGAGGCGAGAAGCGCTGGAACCTGTCGAACCCACCGGCCGTTCAGGCCGCGTCGTAGTCCGCAGGCGGCGGTGGGTCGTCGAGCCTGCCGCCGCACCTGGGGCACTCGAGGGCGTCGATGTCGTGAACGCGTTTCAACAGATCCGCCCACGGGATGTAGCGGGTAGCAGCTTGGAGCCGCCCGCGCGATCGGCGCTCAGACCCCGGCTCTGGCTCGGCCCGCATGGTCGGCGCGCAACCCATGACATCGATCGGCTGTTGGCGCTTTGCAGCAGGACAGGACGGCGGCTGGCAGCGACAGGTGCGCTCCTGCGCTGCAGCGGGCACCACGTGCGGGCGCCATCGCGAAGCAGAGGAAAGCACGCCGAAAAAGGTGACGGATCGGGGGGACGGCGACGGCCCTTCTTGTCGGGCAGAAGGTCTCTGGACGACACACTCAGAGCACAGGATTGCTACTGATGGGGGCAGCCACGCCGCCCTAGGAATTCTTCAAGGCGCTCTTCCTGAAAGCACTGTCGGTCTTGCCTGGGGATCCCCCCAAATATGACAACAGCTTCTTCTGCGGATAGGCTTCTTACATTGCCGTCCTCGGTTTCACCTAGGCCGAATTCTCCGTAGCTGCCGGGGCGGGGACTGTCCTCGGGGTGATGGAATAGCTCCGGACGACGAAACTTCGATATCAAGTCCGCCCGTTGCCCAACCACGATCCACCGGCCGCTTCCAACAAGTCGTTCACCGGAAAAGACTGGGTATGGGCGCATCCCAATGGGCTGCCAATCTTCGCCGAGCTGCCGGAGAGAGAAGCATCCATCGAAGACACCGAAAGCTTTACCGAAGGTCCCAAACTTCCCGATGTACAGCAGCACGGCGTACTTTCCCCGCTGGACCGGGACACAGACTAGGTCGCCGCCCTTGAGACGAGCTTTGGGCAACCTCGCATGCCCCGAGATGGAGATCAATTGATTAGGGGAACCCTGAACCAAACCATCAGCATTTGACCGCATTCCCCACGTCAGAATTTCACACAACTCGTCAAGCGAGGGCTTGCGACCCGTCTCCGCCTCGAACGCGCGCACCAGATCACTTATGCATGAGGACGCGATGTTGAAGCACTCGTCACGTAGCCCGTTTACTACGGACATGGCCTATGGCCTCCCTCCGGGTAGTAGACGTCCTGTTTACGCGGACTCATGGGATTTTGTCTGTTCCCACGGTAGGCTGCAGTTCGGCCCGCGTAGGCGTTGTAGGTGAGTGCGTCTTCGTGCTCCATGGCTGCCCTTTCGACGGCATATCGTAGCCGAAGACCTGTCCGCAGAGAACCCTGCGCGGTCCAGCGAGCGTGGACGCGGGGTGAAGAGGGGTGGGATGGGTAGCAGCGGACGCACCGGCGCCGCAATGTCCCGGCGCTCAGACATTCGTGGACCCGCCAGACCGATCGGACGTTCAGGCCGCGTCGTAGTCCGCAGGCGGCGGAGCGTCGTCGAAGAGGGTGGGGGCGCGGGCTCGCGCGATGACGGGTGGCTCGCAGGGCAAGCCGAGCGACGCAAGGATGCGGTGGACGACGTCCCGTTGCATGATCAGGGCGATCATGCGGAGCCTGCCGCCGCACCTGGGGCACTCGAGGGCGTCGATGTCGTGCACGCGTTTCAACATATCGGCCCACGGGATGTAGCGAGTCGCAGCCTGCAGCCGCCCGCGCGATCGGCGCTCGGGCGCCGGCTCGGGCACGGGCTGCGTGCTCGGCGCGCAACCCATGACATCGATGGGCTGTTGGCCCTTGCTGTCGGTTCTCGCCTCGTCGAGATCCTCGCGCAGCATGGCGCGGCGCTTCATCCATCGAAGCACGCGCCCGTGGATGCGTTGGGCAATCTCGCGCACCTCGCCTTGTGCCGGCGTACGTACAGGCGTGAACACCGCCGCTGTCCCATCAAGGTTCGTGCTGTAGACGCCGGCACGCTGAGCTACGTTGTTGTCCGCCACAACACAACGTCGCGAACGGCCTGAACCTCGACATCCCGGTGGCGACCGTGGGTGGGACGATCACGGCAGCCGGAGCGCCGGTTCGCTCAGGGATCTTGGCGAGGCGGGATCCGTACTCCGCGGGCGGGAAGATTGCGATGGGTGCTGGTAGTGCTACGAGCACGGTAGCGCCACTTGAGTCGGCGACGGCCTGCAGCGAATCCCGATGTTGCAGGCCGGTGCGTTCAGCGTCCCCGTGCCAAGTTCGCCCCAGTTGTCGCCTCCCCAACACCAGAGCGTGCCGTCGAACTTGCGCGCACAAGTGTGCCCGCCGCTCGCAGAAACCTCGACCACGCCGGCGCCAAGCGCGGTGACCTGCACAGGCGAAGACTCGCACGGCTCTGCATTGAAACACAACGGGCCCGCACTCGTTCCGTCGCCGATCTGACCACCCCAGTTGTTGCCCCAACACCACAGCGTGTCGTCGCCTCGAACCGCGCACGTGTGGAGGTCTCCCGCGGACAGCGCAACAACGCTCGCTCCGAGCGCGGTGACCTGATTGGGCGATGACAGGCCGACCGTCGTGGCGTTACCGAGCTGACCGTGACCGTTGTCGCCCCAGCACCAGAGGTTGCCATCCTTCGTGCGCGCGCAGGTGTGCCACTCGCCTGCCGAGACTCCGGTCACGCTCGTCCCGAGCGAGGCGACCTGCACGGGAGAAAGCTTGCCCGGCATTCCATTGTCGCAGATCTGCCCGGAGGTCGTTCCGTCACCGATCTGGCCATTAGCGTTGTTGCCCCAGCACCAGAGTGAGCCGTCGCTCTTGCGCGCGCAGGTGTGGTAGGTGCCCGCGGAGACCCCGGACACGCTCGTGCCCAGTGCAGTCACCTGCACGGGCGACGGCTTGAGGACGGTCGTGCCGTCGCCGAGTTGCCCATTGCAGTTGTACCCCCAACACCAGAGCGTGCCGTCGATCTTAAGGGCACAAGTGTGAGAGTACCCCGCGGAGACCCCGGATACGTCTGTGCCGAGCGCAACCACTTGGACGGGCGAGGGGTTGTTGACAGCCGTTCCGTCGCCGAGCTCACCGTAGCCGTTGGCACCCCAGCACCAGAGCGTGCCGTCAGCCTTGAGCGCGCAACTGTGACCAGCGCCCGCGGAGACTTCGACCACGTTCGCGCCCAGCGCTGTGACCTGCGCGGGCGTGGGCCGGCATCGCATCCCATTTTCGCAGGACAGCCCGGCCGTCGTCCCGTCGCCGAGCTCACCGTTCCAGTTGGAGCCCCAACACCATAGCGTGCCGTCACCTCTGAGCGCACATGTGTGGTTGTATCCCGCTGAAACCTGAACCGCGCAACCCGGGCTCGCATCAGTGCCGAATCCGCCGGCTGAGCCCCCTCCGGCCACACTGGTGTCCGCCTTGCCCCCGTCGTGTGTGCCCGCACTGCCCGCGCTCGAACCGTCATCGCCCGCGTGATCCGCCGTCAGGGTCGTCCTGCCGCCGCAGCCGCCGCTCGAGACGAACAGAGCGATCGCGGCAGCGAGGCTCGCAACGACGACAGCCCGGGCGTTGGATCGCCCGGATGGGAGATCGCGTTGACCATTGGACGGGCTCATGGTCTTGCTTCGAGTGCTGCTACCCTTCGATGCCCTATCGTAGCCGAGGACCCGTCCGGCGAGAACCCCTCGCGCTTAGGCGCGGGTCGGATCGGGAAAAGAAGTGTGATTCGGGCGCAGGATAGAGCGAGGCATCGAGCCCCGTTCGATCGCCCCGCCACACGCCGTCGCGCTCGAACCTCGGTGTTGAAAGGGGAAGACCCCCGCGCTGCTCGTAGCCAGTGGGGGGGGTGGTTCGAGTCGATCACGTACTGCCGACCGAGACATGCCAGGCTGGGTGCTCGGAATGGATCCCGAGCCCGAGGTGCGGAACGTTTGGCGCGGCAGCGCAGCGGTGTGCCCGAAGGGCCGCACTTGGTGGAGGATCGGGCAGCGAGGAGCCGAGGTGCGGGTGAGAAGATGGTGCGTGAAGGCGCGAGGCGGGAGGTACGTACGGTTGCGCGGACTACGCACTGCGCAGCTTCGGGCCGAGCAGGAGTTCGCGGCGCTCGTGCAGAAGCTCGGCTTGAAGCTGTAGGCCCGCAGAGGACTGGAACCCAGGGGCCCGCTCACCGTGGTGCGCGACGAACCTCACCGTTTTGCAGCGTGAAGTAGACGTGCGCCGGATCGACAGCGAGCTCCAGGGCGTGTCCGCTGCCGCAGGCGAGCACCGTAGGATTGGCCCCGCCGTTGGTGCGACGCACCAGCTCCCAATTGGTCTCGCTGCCTCGCAGGGGCGCCGGCTTGGGCGCCGGCTCGGGCGCGGGCCGCATGGTCGGCGCGCAACCCATGACATCGATGGGCTGTTGGCCGAAGTACCTCACAAGGGGATGGCGAGGGGGAGGGATCAAGCTGGCAAGCCGGGCGACAGACTGCACCGGGTCGAGCAGCAGATGCGTCTGCTTCGGACTGCGGGGATACTTCAGTTCGTAGGCGATTCGGCGATCCCTGGTCGCTTCATCCATCGAATCGCACGCTCGTGTACGCGCTGGGCAACCTCGCGCACCTCTCTTTGCGCAGGCGCTCTTGTGGCAAACACGGCTCCGGTCCCCTGGAGAATCGTAGTGCTGACGCGGCTCCCCGAGGAGATGACCGCCTGTGGAGTTGATCCCCTTCAACCTCTCCGCTAGAGTCTCGGATCATGAGTCAAGGGATTTGGACACGCGGAGTACTGAATTCCGTCATCGTCGGAGCGGCTTCCTTCTTCGTCGTGGCATGTGGCAGTGACACGACGAGCAACGGAGGACCAGCTGGGGACGGGGGGGCTGCAGGCTTGGGCGGGCAGGGCGGTTCAGGTGGTACCGACGATGCGGCGGCTGCAGGAGGATCCGGTGGCGGCGCTGGGGGTGGTCAGCAAACGGAAGAGAGGAGTCCAAATGTCTTCGTCCTCGTCAGCCAGGGAACCGACAACTCTCACGTCATGTTCTGGAACGCGCTGGTGAACATCGAGAGGGCCTCTTGCTCCTTCCGGTTGATGGGCCCTTGTGAGCAAAAGGTGAAGTGCGGTCCCCCGCAAGCGTACCTAACGGCGGGCACCGTTCGCATCAATGGCGGAAAAGCGCCGCTTGTGTTCTCCGACGATGGGGTTGGGTTGTACGATGTCCAACAAGGAGCGGGAGCCCTTCTGTTCGACGGAGGAGAGACCCTGACAGTTACGGCGGATGGAAGCCCCGTTGCTGGTGCTGACGATATCCCCAAGTTCAATGAGGCACTGCAGGCACCTCCCCTTGCAGTTGTGAATTCCCCGTCGTTTGAGGACTTTCCGCCGATCGATGCCCCTATTTCTCTTGCTTGGTCGCCGTTTCAAGGTGGCAAGGTCTACCTAGAGATCGTTCCCAAGGGGGATATCGCTACCGTGATCCAATGTCGCGTGCCGTCTGAGGCCGGAACGTTCACATTGCCGCCTGAAGTCATGGAACAGTTCTCGCCGGGCCCAGGAAACTGCGTGTCCGTTGCCTCGGCAGGAGACAAGCGGTTCCAAGCTGGAAAATTCGGCGTCGAGTTCCTTGCGCTTTACGTAGCGACTCGGCCGGATGGCAAGAACGCGAGCGTTTGTTCAAAGTAGCGAGTCGGCGCAGACGCGTCCGTTTTGGGGTGCCCCCTGCTACACGAAGGCATAGATTCACGCGTCGGCCATGGCGAGGGAGGACGCGCATGTCGAAGCTCATTCGGCTGCCTCCGGCCGGATTGTCTCCGAAGCGCACGCCGCAGGCAATCGTCGTCGCCTAGGTCATCGCTCGCGTCCGTGGTGCGGCCCCGTCGTTCGGACACCGAGTGGGGGTGGTGTCTGGGCGAACTTCCGCAGCCAACACAGCAGCCGAGGTGGTGCTGGACCAGCAGCGGCTGCCGGCGTAGCATCCACAGTCTGACTTGAGGGCTCGCGGACATGGCTGTTGCGCGAGTCAGGCAGCGGGAGGACCTGCATGTTGGATCCGATCCGAGCGTGGAAGCAACCGCTCACTCTCAGCGCCGTCCGACCGCTCCTGGAGATCGTGGACCACCCGGACGGTGATGTCGCCGCCGCGGGCATCTACGTTCTGGTGCGACTGCCGCAGACCTCCACAGCGTGGAACTCCCTCGAGGACATCGCCATGAGGGTGCTTGGCCGACTAGCAGGCGGCTGGGGAGGCTCGGCGCGGCCGGCGATCCTCGATGGGCTCGCTCGGGTGCCCACCAGCCGTGTTCGGAAAGAGTTGCTGGCCCAGGATCCTGGATTGAGCCGCAGCGAACACCAAGCGCTGGTGCTGTCTCTCGCCGCGGTGCGGGCGCCCGAGAGCTTCGCGCTCCTGATGGACCTCCTGGGTGAAAAGGATCCAGCGTTGCGTCGTCGGGCTGCGACAGCATTGTCGGGCCTCGAGCTCACCGATGTCGACCACGTCGAAGCTGTCCTGCAAGCGTATCGAAAAGAGGAACACGTTCCTACCCGGTTCTGGCTCGCCGTTTCGCTTGCAGCAGCAGGACAGGAGCAGCCGATCATCGAAACCCTCAAGGCTCCCTTCTTCGACTGGGAGGACTTCGGTGATTCAACCGAACCCGACATGCCGGCGCACGACGTGCTGCAAGACAGGGCTGAACACATACCCGACCCGATCCGCCGGAACATAGCGGAGCTTGAGATCGAGAGCGGGGGCTACACACGAAGCAACCGGATGAAGACGTTCGCAGACGTGCTCCAGTATCATGAGCCATACGACTGGTCTCACATCACAGAGCATGAACTCGAACCCGAACCCGAGCCGAGCGCCGTCGAGGAGTCGAGGCGTTTGGTCGAATCGTGGATTGCGCGCGAGCCAACGTGGGACCCAATCTGGCCGTTCGGAAATCGTCGCGCGATGGAGAAGGTTGACCCAGAGATCGCCGGACGAGCGATCTCCGCGGTCTTCCATTGGCAGTATGAGCGCTTCGCTCGTGAGAGACGCGAAGGTACGGAGCTGGCACCGGGCCTGATCTTCGACGCCACCGGGGAGATCGTCGCTGCCATGCTGCGTCCACTCCACTTCATCGCGGTGGGCATCGACCTGAACTCCATCTTCCAGACATACTGTCGGTTCAGGACCGAATGCGACAGCCGCTTCATGACTGATGTTGGTGGTGTACCGTGGCAAATGGCGGCCGTGGCAGCATCACGATCACCCTCGACGGTCATCGAAGCTGTCCGCAGCTCCCTCGTCAGCACGCAACCGCAAATGTCCATACTCGCGTGCGAGTTCATCGAACTGACTCGCAGGTTTGTGGGCTACGGTATTCCCACGTGGGGCGGCGGTGCGACGCCGGCAGACGAAGAGCGTTCCGTTGCGGTGAGCGAGCCCGAAATGGAACTCGACGTCCTGTACCGAAAGCCGAGTCTCGAGTTGCCGGCTACCGCCGAACCGGGAGCGGAGGTGCGCGGTGTCGTCGACCTGCGGCTGCCCTCGGATGCCTTCGAAGCGACGATTGCCGTCCGCGGTGTTCCCGCCGGCTGGACCGCGCTCAACGTCGACGTTGACATGATCGGCGTCGGAATTGAACTCCTAGGCGACACGCAACGTGGGGTGATCATTCTGCGCTCCGACGGATCGTCCGAGCCCCACGTGTTCAAGGCCAGAGTGACCGAGTCATCGTCATCTTCAGCAACTTTGCATGTAGTGTTCTCCTACCAAGGACGTCACTGCGGCGTGATCAATGGGATTATCACAACGGAGGGCCGCGCCGAGGTTGCCGCTCCGCGGGTCACCGGAATCGACATCGAGGCTGCGTCGCCGTTGCTCACGGTGACGATCCTGCAAACGACTCCTGGCGCCCACGAGCACATGTGGGCCCTTAGCCTCCGACCCCAGGTGCACGAGGAGGTTGTGCTCCCGCAGCGCCTCGATGGAAGCTCGTCCATCTCGGGTGCTGATTACGAGGCAATCAGCCAACTGCTTGGATGCTGCCCAGCTCATGCCACGGACGCAGACGAAGCTTTCTTCAACGGCCTTGGAAAGATGCTGTTCGAGCACACCCCACCAGTGTTCAAAGACGTCTACGCACGACTTCGATCCCGCTACGGCGATGGTTTCGAGATCCAGTTCGTGAGTGACGACCCTGGCATTCCTTGGGAACTGATGAGACCGACGCACGACGGCAAGCCCTGCGATTTCCTCTGCCGGTCCCACCCAATCGGCCGTTGGTATGGCGCGTATGCGGGCTGCCGGACGCAGATTCTGAAACGATCTACGCCGTTTCACTCGGTAGTTCCGCGCTACGGCAATGACGACCGTCTGGAGGAAGCCGAGCGGGAGCAAGAGCACCTTGTGGCGACCTTTCAGGCGGCAAAGGTCGAGCCGGCGACACGCGAACGTCTGCTTGAGCTGCTCAACGGGCCGTTACAGGTTGGAGTATTCCACGTCGCGGCGCACGCGGTTAGCGATGGACGCGGGCCGTGGTGCGGGCATCTATCGCTGGAGAACGGGACCCGGCTGACCGCGCTCGAGGTGAAGGGCACCGGGACGGCGGCCCAGGGCGCTCTTGTGGTTCTCAACGCTTGCGAGAGCGCAGCCGGAAGACCACTACTCGGCGTAGTAGCAGGGTTTCCCGAGGCGTTCATCTCGGTGGGAGCTGCCGCCCTGCTGGCGCCGTTGTGGGCGGTGGATGACTACGACGCGCGGACCACCGTGAGCGCGTTTCTAGACCAGGCAATCACCCAGCGCAGCCGTCTGGGCACTGCATTGCGGGATGCAAGATACGCAGGTGATGGCGACTCGCTCGACGGCTTGGGGTACGTGCTCTTCGGCGACGTGATGGCTAGGTTTCGCGACGAGGCACGGGACGACCCAGGCTGCTAGCCCTTTCGATGGCATATCGTAGCCGAAGACGCGTCCGCAGAGAACCCTGCGCGGTCCAGCGAGCGCAAATGCGGGGCGAACTGGGGTGGTTTGGGTAGCAGCGGACGCACCGGCGCCGCAATGTCCCGGCGCTCAGACATTCGTGGACCCACTGGACCGATCGGCCGTTCAGGCCGCGTCGTAGTCCGCAGGCGGCGGCGGGTCGTCGAAGAGGGTGGGAGCACGGGCTCGCGCCAGGACAGGCGGCTTCCGCGTGATCATCCCCCAGAATCTGGGCTGTTGCCCTTGGCCGGGTGAGGATGATCAGGGGTCAGCCGTCACCGGAGGACAACAAGCTCGAGCTACTCTTTCTCACGAATTCGGACCTCAAACGAGAGCCTTCCCCGTGATCGAGAGCACACTCGATACTCTCTGAGGCGACCTTGCTGGCGTTCGATGCTCACGTACTCGTCATAGGCGATGAACCTCGCTATGCGCCAGACCTCGGATATGAAATCGGCCCCCCCTGGACCACTCACTATGTACCAGTCCCCACTTCGGGCTATGGACCAGCCTTCACCGATGACCTCTTGAAGCTCTATTCCAAGCGCTTGGCTAACCTCGTCGGTGGTCATTGTTGTCACCTCGTTACTTGCCGGCTTTGGGAACGTACGCGCCACCTGGTTGGGGCTAGCCCATTCGATAGCCTATGGTACCTGAAGACCAACTCGGCGAGAACCTTTGCGCCGCGGCTGAGGGTCGGCTCGGCCGGCAAGACTAGCTGAAACCTGTCGACCCCGCTGGCCAATTGGGCCGCGGCGTGGTCCGCACGTGGTGGAGGATAGTCGAAGAGGGTGGGAGCGCCTCGCCCGCGAGACACAGCCCACTTCCCCGACCTCCCCTTCTCCCCGTGAACCTCTCTGCCCTGAAACCTAGCCCCCCAGGGCGCCCTTGACACCCCGCCCCCCAGCCGCGCACCCTTGCTCCGTGGAACGCCGTATCGAGCTCACTTTCGAATTTCTCTGCGACCTGCTCCAGAACGCCGGAATGCTCACCCCGGAGCAACGTCGAGACGCCGAGCTGCGCCAGGAGCGAGAACGCGCCCGGCTCCTTCACAGCCGCGTGTCCGGCTCCCGACGCGCTGGCCTCACCAACGCCGATGACAAGGTCCACCCGGCCGAAGTCCTGGCCGCCATGTCCTTCCTCATCAACAACGACCAGCGCTTCCCCCTCACCGAGCAGGTGATCGTCCAGGCCATGGCCAAGGCGATCAACATCACCTACGTCCACCTCGACCCCCTCAAGATCGACGCAAAGTACGCGGTCCAGACCTTGTCGCGCCCGTTCGCGCGCCGCCACAACGCCCTGGTCGTCGGCGGCGACGACACCTCGGTCACGGTCGCAGTCTCCAACCCCCTGGACGTCGAGCTGATCGAGAACCTGCGCTCGTTCACCCGTCGCGACGTCAAGCTCGTGATCGCTCCGCCCACGGACATCCAGCGGATCATCACCGACATCTACGGCTTCCGCAGCTCGGTGACCGCTGCCGAGCGCGAGATCAAAGCCGATGTCGACATCGGCAACCTCGAACGCTACGTCAAGCTCAAGCGCGTCGAGGACATCGAGGCCAACGACTCCCACATCATCAACGCGGTCGAGTACCTGTTCCACTACGCCTTCGACCAGCGCGCTTCTGATGTGCACGTCGAGCCGCACCGCGATCAGTCCGTGGTCCGCATGCGCATCGACGGCGTGCTGCACCCGGTCAACGTGCTGCCCAAGGTCGTGCACCCGGCCGTGGTCTCGCGCATCAAGATGCTCGCACGGCTCGACATCTCGGAGAAGCGCAGGCCCCAGGACGGACGCATCAAGACCGCGCGAGGCGATCGCGAGGTCGAGATCCGCGTCTCCACCATGGCCACTGCGTTCGGCGAGAAGGTGGTGCTTCGCATCTTCGATCCTGAGGTGATCCTGCGCGACATGTCGGACCTCGGCATGTTCGACAAGCAGTTCGCCTTGTTCGAGCAGTTCATCCAGCGTCCCCATGGCCTGGTGCTGGTCACAGGCCCCACAGGCTCTGGCAAGACGACCACGCTCTACTCGGCGCTTCGCGCCATCGTCACACCGGACATCAACGTCACCACGATCGAGGATCCGATCGAGATCGTCACCGACCAGTTCAACCAGGTGGAGATCCAGCCCAAGGTCGGCATCACCTTTGCCGAAGCGCTTCGTCACCTGCTTCGGCAGGATCCGGACGTGATCATGGTGGGCGAGGTGCGCGACGTGGAGACCGCGAACATCGCGATCCAGGCAGCGCTCACAGGCCACCTGGTGCTTGCGACCCTTCACACCAACGACTCTGCTGCGACGATCACGCGTCTGCTCGAGCTCGGCGTGGACCCGTTCCTGCTCGCTTCCACCATCGTGGGCGTCATTGCCCAGCGGCTCGTGCGGACCATCTGCCCCGAGTGCCGGATCGAGACGTTCCTGACTCCGGATCAGATGTCGCTGCTCGGCCTGGACACGCAGAACCTCGCAGCGCAGGGCGAGGCACCGTCGCTGATGGTCGCAGCCGGCCAGGGGTGCGTGAAGTGCCGTCAGACCGGGATGTTCGGCCGCTCCGGGGCCTTTGAGGTGCTGGAGGTCGACGAGAAGATCCGCAAGCTGATCATCTCGCGTGCCAGCTCCAAGGAGATCCTCAAGCAGGCGCGTCAGGACGGGATGCTGACCTTGCGTGAGGCAGCGATCCGAAAGCTGGCCAAGGGGCTGACCTCGTTCGAGGAAGTCGTGCGTGTGACTGTGGAGGGTTCATGACGGAAACGGGCACCGAGTCGTTCGTGGTCGAGCTCAAGCGCCTGCTGGCGTCGGGATTCCCGATCGTGTGCGTGGTGACGCACGAGGAATCGCGAGCGCTTCCGCTCGTACGCTCGGTGATCCCCAATGCCAAGGTTCCGGTGTGGACCGTGACCGCAGGGTTCGACGGCGACGGGTCGGCCAAGGATCCGGCGGATGCAGTCCTGGTCGCTGCTGCTTCAGGCGCATCGGCGTTGCACGTCATGCTCGACCTTCACCCGTTCCTGCATGAGCCCAGGGTGGTTCGTGCGCTTCGCGACTTCGCGCAGATCGCTGGAGCCAAGCGCAAGGCCCTGGTGTTGATCGTGCCCAAGGCCGACATCCCGATCGATCTCGAAAAGGACGTCGCGTTGCTCGACCTGCCGCTTCCGGACGACGCACAGCTCGGTGAGCTGATCCAGGCTGAGGTGGCGCAAGCGCCTGCGATGGCGGGCTGGGATCTCGGCGTGCTGGTGCGCGCAGCGCGGGGCCTTACGTCCCTCGAGGCCCAGCGGGCATTTCGGCTCGCACGCATGCTTCCTGATGCGCACGTCGCAGCCCAGCGCGTGGTGAGCGAGAAGCGACGCATCCTGCGCAGCAGCGCCACGATCGAGCTGGTCGATGCCGAGGTGGGGCTCGAGGACGTGGGCGGGCTCGAGGTGCTCAAGGGGTGGCTTCGATCGCGGGTGCTTGCGTTTGGCGATGGAGCCAGGAAGTTCGGGCTGCCTGAGCCGCGCGGCATGCTGATCTGCGGCGTGCAAGGTTGCGGCAAGTCGCTCGTGACCAAGGCCGCTTCCGCGGTGCTCGGCATCCCGCTGGTGCGGCTCGACTTTGCAACCGTGTTCTCGGCGCAGTCTCCAGAGCATGCGCTTCGCCAGGCGATGCGCATCAGCGAGGCGATCGCTCCTCTGGTGCTGTGGATCGACGAGATCGAGAAGGGGCTGGCCGGAGGGGGCTCGGACTCGAGCCACGCTCGCGTGTTCGGCGAGTTCCTGGTGTGGCTGCAGGAGAAGCGCGCGCCGGTGTTCGTGGCTGCCACGGCCAACGAGGTGGATCGGCTGCCGCCCGAGCTTGCGCGCCGCGGACGCTTCGACGACATCTTCTTCGTGGATCTGCCTGCAACCAAGGAGCGCGACGAGATCCTGTCCATCCACCTGCGTCGCCGCGGACGAGACCCTTCGCGCTTCGCGACCGAGAAGCTGGTGCGCCCCTTGGAGCACTTCTCCGGGGCCGAGCTCGAGCAGGTCGTGATCTCGGGGTTGTTCCGCGCGTTCACGGCAGGGCGCGAGCTGACCGATGACGACCTGAAGATCGCGGCATCCGAGGTGGTTCCGCTCGCGACGATGTACGAGGAGAAGATCCAGGCGTTGCGCACCTGGGCGCAGACGCGAGCGCGCAGGGCATCTGCGGATCGACGCACGCTCGAGCTGTTCGAGGATTAGTAAAGCGCGCAAGGCACCGGGCGCGTGGTCCCGGATGCCGTGTCGCTGAGGGTGGCAGAACCACGCGGTCATAGCGTCGCCCAGATCCCCCCACGGATCGGTTCTCTAATCCGTCCCAGCGTCGCACGCGCTCGGAGGCGAAGGGTTCGCTGCCTGCAAGGCGCCCAGCTTTGCGGGCTCGCCTGTGAACGCCAGGGCGATGGAGATCGCGTTGCACTCCAGATCCGGTCTGGGGACCAGATCGAGACGGATGTCAGGAGCCGTGCTCACAGCCTGGATGGCCGGCCCATAGGAGGGGTCGCTCGGGCAGATGCCGCTTTGCGCTGCGAATCCAGTGATCGCGGACAGGGCCGAGATCACGTTCCACACGCCGGCCAGCACACCTTCGGTCACCTGCTTGTGATCATCGGAGATGCGCAGCATCAGGACGGTCTTGTTCAGGCTCATCTCGAGCGAAGCGGCCGAACCCGCGAAGATCAGGGGCAACCCATCAGGCAGGTGCGCAACCAGCACACCGTCGGTCACGAAGGCCGCGTCGTCCATGTACTTCGGGCCGTCGCTGGCCGTGACCGAGTTGGTATCGCGAGACCACAGATCGTTCCCATCCCAGACCGCGGGGATCTCCGTCGTTCCTGCGGCGTCGTAGGTGCCGCGCGACAGGTACATCGACAGCTTCACCGTGGGGTCGTTGCGTCCACCGCCGTAGTTGTCGATCGCGAGCACGATGCCCGAGGCCCCAGTCTCAAAGGAAAGGTTCTGGTTCTCCTCGAGGTTGTCCATCAGGCCGAGCAGCTCCAGCGTGTTGACCAGGCCGCCGATGTTGTGTCCGAAGCTGTTGTCGCGCCCGAGCTCGCCGTCCTGCCCCACCTTGATGTCCGCACCTGAAACGCGCTTGCACGAGGCTGGCTCGCCGTTGGCGCCCGTGCTCATGCAGTCGAGATCCAGGCCGATGGTCATCCAGTCCTTCGGCTTCTTGGTGTTCATGCCGAAGCGGATGGTCCTCATGGCAAAGACCAGGGGCTTGTCGTCTGCAGGGTCTTCGACCTGGGGTGGGCAGACCGGACGCACCAGTCCTTCGACTTTGCACTTGTCGCACCAGGTGGGATCGAATCCGTCGGTCTCGACATCGGGCGACGTCTCCGGCCCTGCTTCGGGCAGCGGCTCATCCGCAGGCTCTGCTTCGGAAAGGGCATCGTCCGACGCTTCCGGCGTGATGGACGTGTCCGATCCTCCGTCCTTGGCAGGCGACTGGTGGAGCAGCGAGGAATCGTATTCCTGGCAGGATGGGCCGAGGGAGGCGACAGCGAGTCCCAGCGCGATCGCGAGGGCGCCTTGCCCCAACCATCGAGCCGGGCGCGCAGTGTTCATCGGGGCAAGGTTAGCACAAGGGCCGTGGCCTGGACTGGAGGGACCCAAGGAATCCGTGCACCTGGACGAGTTGGTTCGTGCGCACGGGGCAAGAACGGCCCGGATTGGACGAACCATCCGGACGGATGGGCAGCGGGAGAGGTTGGACGGTGGGGGCAATGGGGTGGCGGGGGTGACAAGAATGTTGACGAAACGAGCACTTGGGTAGAGCCTTTCCTTATCATGCCCCGGGTTTCGTGGTTCAGCCGGGCCTTGTTGACAGGCCTGTGTGTCGTTGTGCCTGCGCGCGGCGACGAAGCGCCCGAAGCTGCGAAGATCCGGATAGCGGCCCAGGAGTTCGATGCTGGGCGTCGCGCCTACCTGCAGCAGGACTACGAGTCGGCGTCGGTGCACTTCGAGAACGCGGACCGCGACTCCCCGAGCATCGAAGCGCTGCGTCTCGCGATTCGAGCGAGAAAAGAAGGTGGATTTGCTGCACGGGCTGCCACCCACGCCGAGCAGGCGCTCAAGCGCTACCCGACCGATCAGGCGACGGTGACGCTCGCGCAATCGGTGCTCGAGGAGCTACGACCAGGGCTGTACAAGCTGCAAGTCAAGTGCGAGCCGGCTTGCGGGCTGGTGGTCGACGACAAGTCGATGTTCGATCAGCAGTCGGTCGAGCAGGTGGTGTACCTGCAGCCGGGGCACCATTCGGTGGCAGCGACCTGGACGCAGGGGCGGGGCCGTGCAGTGGGAATCGAGGCGGAAAAAGGGCGAGGGCAGCTGATCGTGTTCAAGCCCACGGAGCTGGAGCCGCCACCTGCGACGAGCGCCGCGGCCCCGGCGCCGACGCGTCCAACCGAGCCGCCTCCGCCACCGCCCAAGGCTTCCGGGCTTCCGCCGGCGGTGTTCATCGTGGGCGCCGGCGTGACCGCGGTGTTGACCGGCGTGACGATCTGGAGCGGGCTCGATACGCGAAACAATCCCGGGCGTTCGACGGTCGAGCTTGCGTGCGCGGACAAGGGCGACAGCTGCCCCGAGTATCAGGACGGGCTTTCGCGCCAGAAAAGGACCAACATCTTGTTGGGGACCACGATTGGCGTGGGCGTTGTGACAGGGGTGGTTGCGTTGTTCACCCGGTGGGGCGACGGCAAGGTGCAGGGCTCTTCCCAGCAGGGAGGTTTCAGGGTGGAGCCAACGATCGGATGGAGGGAAGGAATCCAAGCGGGCGCAATAGGCAGGTTCTAATGGCCACCACGTTCAAGCTGCTCGGCTCCAGCACGGAATTGCCGCCGCAGATCGACCGCTACGAATTGTTGGCGGAGATCGCATCTGGCGGCATGGCCACCGTGTATCTGGCGCGTCTGCTTGGGGTGGGAGGATTCCAGCGATTCTTCGCGGTCAAGCGGCTGCATCCGCACCTGGGCAACGACGAGAGCTTCGTGGAGATGTTCCTCGACGAGGCGCGTCTGGTTGCCGCGATCCGTCACCAGAACGTGGTTCCTGTGCTCGAGGTGGGTGCAGGCAAGTCAGGCTACTACCTGGTGATGGAGTTCATCGAGGGCGAGACCTTTGGCGGGGTCCTGTCCCGGGTGGTGCGGAGCAAGGCGCGCATCCCTCCCTCGGTGTCGGTCAAGGTGGTGCTCGACATGCTCGCCGGGTTGCACGCAGCGCATGATCTGCGCGACCAGGAGGGGCACACGCTCGGGCTGGTGCATCGTGACGTTTCGCCGCAGAACATCCTGATCGACACGGATGGCGTGTCGCGCATCTCGGACTTCGGCGTGGCTCACGCGACCTCGCGCCTGTCGACCACGCGCGCAGGCCAGCTCAAGGGCAAGGTCGCGTACATGGCACCCGAGCAGGCGCGCGGGCAGGTCGTGACCCGATCGGCCGATGTCTTTGCCGCCGGGATCGTGCTGTGGGAGGCGCTGTGCCGCAAGCGTCTGTTCATGGCCGACAACGAGGCGGTCACGCTCAACAACCTGATGTTCGAGCCGATCCCGACGCTTCGCCAGGGCAACCCCACGATGCCGGCGACGCTCGAGAAGGTGCTCGACAAGGCGCTCGATCGCGATCCCGACAAGCGGTTCGCAACCGCAGCCGAGTTTGCCGAGGCGATCGAGGGGAGCGCTCGCGCCGCGCGCATGCTCGGCACGCACGGGGAGGTCAAGACCTTCATCACGTCGTTGCTGGGCGAGGAGATCCAGCAGCGCAAGGAGGCCTTGCGCGCGCACCTCGGCGACATCGATCGTCTCAAGCAGGAGTACTCACGGCCGCGCATCAACGAAGGGATCGTCCCTCCTGCGGCTGTGCCCCCTGCCTCGCCACTGGTGTCGAGCGTGTCGTCTGCGGCCATGGAGATTCCGACGGCACCCGCTCAGGAGAGCTCGGCACCGGCCGCTCTGGACCCGCGCCTCACCACAGGTGCTGGCGCGGCCCCGCAGCAACCGAGCAACGTCAAGATGGCTCTGATCGTGGCTGCGGCCGTCTCGATCGGCGTGATCGTGCTCGCCCTGGCGCTTCGCGCCCGCAACAACGCCATTTCGACCGCCGGGCCCGCGCTCCCGGCCTCCACGACTCCTTCGGGCGCAGCAGCATCCACGCCTGCCCCCGTGAACTCCGCGAGCAGTGCCGAGGTCCTGGACGGGCAGCCGCCTGCGACGTCTGCTCCGCAAGCAGATACGACGGCGCCGTCCACAGGCGCCAAGCGTCCGCCCGGTGGGCCCAAGGTGCCTGCGGCGGGCACCACGACGCCCCCTCCGGTCGATACCACGCCGCCGAAGCCCACGGGCACGTCGACCGTACCGCCGGCCGCGACCGACGATCTGAAGCACAATCCCTACCGGTAGACGTTCACCCGCAGTGGCCTGAGCCCGACGCGTCGCCCGGCTTGCACGTCTTGCCGATTCGCTTGCAGTCGTACTTGACCTTGCGCCCCTCGATGCACAGCGCGATCGTGTCGCCCTCGCAGGTGTTCACCGCTGTGTCCACAGGTGTGCACTCGTCGCCCGGGCGCGCGCACCAGGCCTCGCCTGCACCCTTTGCGCACGTGCCGCAGACTGCCGCGCAATCGAAGACCGATAGCGAGAAGTCGTCGCACACCAGCATCTGGTCGCCCTGGCAATCCGCGTCAAACCCCGTGCAGAGCTCCACCGTGGTACGTGTGAGACACTCCGCCGAATTGGTGGATTGATCGACTCCGCACTTGTGGCCCGCTGCGTTGCAGTTCCAGCTCTCATGCAATCCGCTCTTGAGGTCGCAGGAATCGAACATCGGCTCCTCGCACGACCTGTGCGGGTCGCTGCAATCCTTGGACAGCGCGCACGCCGCTACGCCGTCCGTGCCGATCATGCACCGGCTCCCTGCGCCGAAGTATGCCGAATCGCAGTGCGTCGCGTACAGCAGCGAGCAGTCCAGCATCGTCTTGTTCTGGTCAATGCACGACGAGCCCGTGCCGGCTCCCACGCACCGCGGATCGTCGGCCGAGATCTCCTCCCAGGGCAGGCATGCCATCGCATCCGCGCAAGCCGTGGTCGCCACCATGCATTGCAGGATTCCCGACTGCAGGGTCCTTCCCAAGCGGTTGCCGGGAAGATTTCCGGCCAGACGATCCATGCACACCGAGTAGTTGAAGTCTCCTACCGGCACGGAGATGGATGAGTAGATCGACGTGCCCAGGGTCGGGCACTGGAAGAGCCGCGCGCAGACCGTTGCCGCTTGATCCTGGGCAAGATAGGGGGCCTGCAGCGACGGCGTGGTGCACTTCGTTTCCGGCTGCAGGTCGTCGAACGTGGTACACCCGTGTCCGCTCGCCGTCGCGATCGGAGCCAGAGCGATCCACCAGCCTGCAAGTCGTAGCCTCATCGTGGGCCGTCGAAGGGAATCTTCCGAGTCTACCATCCCTTGACGATCTTGAGCACTCGGGATGCACCTGTTTCGGCAACGTAGAGTGCTTCGGTATCCTGCGCGATGCCGCTCGGCCCTGAGAGCCCTTCGGCCAATACCGTCGGCTGGCCGGCGCAGCCTCCGATCGCGCACGCCATGACCTGCCCGCCCGCGCGATTCGTCCAGTATGCCCGCGCCCCGTCGACCACCATTGCAAAGGGTTCGGCCTGCTGCGCTGCGAGCACCACCGCGGCCGAGCCAGGGTCGCCCCGCATCCGATGGGAGACTGTCCCGTCCGACGCATTCGCACCCAGCTCTGTCCAGTACACCCGCGTCGCGTCCATGGCGATTCCCGACGGATGTCGCAGATTCTTGGCGTACGGCTCTGGCTTGCATATCGCCGCAGCCCCCACGCTGCAGTGCTGCACCATGCCGGTCGCTGCCTGCAGGTCATCCCCTTCGTTGACCCACACGAGCTGCTCGTCCCAGAACAACACGCTCGTGGGGCGCTCCTGGTTGGTCGCGATCCACTGGGGAGCGCTCGATACGTCGTCGCGCAGCACGGCGCCCCAGTCCGGGCTCGTCCAGAAGTAGTTCACCTCGCTGGCGGCAATCCCCCGAGGCGTCACCTGCGCCGATGCAACGACCGATGGGCCGGCATCGCACCCGCTGGCCGCGCACGCCATCACCTCACCGCTGTCCGCGTTGGTCCAGCAGACGTGCGTCTTGCTCGCAGCGATGGACCATGGTCCTCCTTGCCCACCCGCCAGCGTACGCGCCCCGCCATCGCACCCGCTGGTGTCGCATGACCGCACTTCGCTCGTCGTGGTCCAATGCACGAGCGCACCTGTGACCACCACGCCCTGAGGCGTTGGCTGGTCCGCTGCAAAGATCTGCAAGCATCCACCGTCTGGACACGATCTGCCCGCATCGGGCTCAGCTCCCACGGACAGCCGCTCCGGAATGCAGGAACCTGTCGCTCCCAGGGCTGCGAGTCCCCAGGCCAGCCCGACGAGCGTCGAGCGGTTCGGCGTTCCGTCCCGATCTTCTTCTTGCTCAGCGTCGCTCATCCCACCCAGACCGTGTTCACCGACGGGTTGTTCGGGTCATAGAGCACGACGACGTTTGGACCTGGAAGGAGCGTGTCAATCAAGTAATGATTGATGTGGGAGATCGATCCGGTGAAGGTGTCGGGTCCGACCTGGAACGACCATCGGATGATGCGAGGCCTGCGGTTGCCCTGCTTGGAGTTACCGAACGTGCGCTCGGTGATGAGCCCGACCGTGGCGATACCGCGCACGTACGCTCGAATCTCGCGGCGGTTGGACCTCCAGGCGGTGAAGAGCAGCACGAACCCCACAAGGGGCATGGCGAGGAACCAGAGCGAAGCGAACCCGAAGAAGGAGTAGCTCTCTCCCTTCCTTCGTCCGAAACCTGGGTACAGGCTCGCATACTCGATGGAGATCGTGGCGCCAGCCTGCAGCCCGCCTGCGCTGAGCGTGTGGTAGGACTCCTCGTACTTCTGCCCATCTGCCGTGTAGGAGAACTCGACCTTGGTGGCAGGCCGCTTGTTGATGCGATGGCTCGGGTCCAATGCGACACGGGTCACAGTGCCTGTGCCCGGGGTTGCCGAGACCAGCAGTGCGACTTCGCCCGGAATGCCGAACGCAGGAATCAAGACTGGGAACAAGGCCAGGCTGAACGCGATTCCAGTGCCCCGGGATATGGCCTGCGAGCCTTGGTAGGCGAATACGAGCTTCCGGGCATTGGCAGTGGCTTGTCGCGGTGGCGGAGGCACGCGCGATGGATCGGTGTCCGCCACCAGTGCCACGCCGTCCATCATGGGCGGCGCAAAGGCCGGAGGAGCGCCGTAGGCCTGGGGAGCGCCGTAGGCCTGCGGAGCGCCGTAGGCCTGCGGAGCGGCATGGGCCTGAGGCGCGCCGTAGGCCGGGGGGGCTGCAGCGTTCCAAGCGCCGCAGCGCGTGCATCGGTACCAACCCCCGTGGGGATTCGGATCGACCGGTCCCCGGCAAGTCGTGCAGTACATGTCAGGGCACGCAGGGGCTTCCTGCTGCGCACGTTCCGGACTTGCAGTTCTCGCTGAAGCAAGCCTGGTTGCTGGCGCACGCACCGCCGATGCGCTGCTGTGTGCGACAGGTCGGCGTTCCGCCCGTCTCGTCGCACACCGCTCCTGTCGCGCAGTTGTTGCCGAACACGGCTGCGCAGGGTTGCCCATCCCCCGGCGCGGCCGTACACGTCCCGTCAAACTTCCCCGTCGTGAAATCCGTCCCGCCGCAGTATTGGCCGGTCGGGCACCCATCCGGCGCACCTGCCTTGCAGGCACTGCCAGCTGCATATTCCTTCACGCACTTGGTCACCAGCGTGGAAGGTGCGGTGAAGGAATCGACGATGCACGACAGCCCTGATTCGCACAGCGGGCCTTTGCCCAGGTCGCACGTCTCGCCTTCCTTCGCTTTGAACACCTCGGTCAGCAGCGTGCACGTTCCGGTCTGCGCCTTGGACTCATCTGACCCCATGCAGAACATCGTGATGTCGCACTCGTCGCCGTTCTTGCACACGCCCCCGGCGCCCAGCGGCTTGAAGCACTTCTTGGACGCGCACTTGAGCCCGTTGCGGCATGAGTCGTCGGCTTTGCACGCAACGCCCTCGGCTTCGAGCGGAGCACAGGTCCCTGGGCAGGTGTCTCCCTTGCAGTAGCTTTCGCCCGTGCATTCGGCGTTGAGGTTGCATGGGCTGCCCACGGCCACGGTTCCCTGCAGCGCCTCCTTGCACACCGCAGGGGATCGCGTAGTGGGAAGAGAGCAGTTGAGCGCCTTGAGCGCGTCGACGCAGGCTTGGACCTTGCTCGCGTCGTACTTCAGGGAGCCCTTTGCCACAGCGTCCTTGTACCCTGCGAACTCGCCGTCCTGCAGCGCGGGAAGCACCTTGGCCTTGCAGTCTCCCCCACCGATGTACAGGTCGAAGATGGGCGCCGCGCACGTGCCGAGCACGTCGCAATACACGCCTGCCAGCAGCCCGGGGATCTCCTCGATCGCTGGTCCGGTCCCCCCGCCTGCCGCGCCGCCTCCATCGTCGCTTCCACCGCAGGAGAACGCCAATGCACTACCGAACAGCAAGCCCAGCCCCATGGTCTTCTTGAGCATGTTTCTCTCCTCGACAGACATCATACGCCTCGACGTTGCGCGCGGCGACAGCAAAGCAATTGCCTCCAGGAACACAAGGGCTGCGAGGAGCACGCGATCGTTGTAGCATCCGCGCCATGCTCGCAGAGGATGCCCAGCAAGCTTCGCCGTCCTGCAAGGGCATTCTGAAGATTCTGCTCGTGTTCTGCTCCATCGAGCTCGCGTGGATGCTCGCCTTGCGCGCTTTCGTCCTGCTCTGGCCAGCACTTGCGGGGCGAAACGATACCCGATTCTACGAGACCTATGATCGCGTCGCGAACGCCGGCTGGGGCCTGTTGGCCGTCGTGTCGTTCGTGCTCACACTCGTTCTTGCCCGAACGCTAGGGCGTCACCGTGCCGCCGGGATGGCCTGGGTCGCGGTGGTGATGGCAGGTATCAACGTAGGATTCGGGCTGGTCTTCGCAGCAAGCAGCCTGTGGAATCTTGATGCGGTCGCCGCCCTCTTCTCGGGCCCCCTGCGGGTTCCGCTGTTCCTGATCACGGTTGCAGCGCCTCTGGTCTTTGACGTCCTGTTCTGGCTGGTGCTGGCCGCGCTCGCGGGGCGTGAGCTTTCCAGGGCTCTGACCATCGCCTACCTGTCCTTGCGCTCGGTGAGCACGTTGTTCACCCTTCTGCACGTGCTGCCCTTCGAGACCTACCGGGCGCTCTTCCTCGAGCCGCCCTGGGTCGCGGAAACGATTGCGTGGACGCGGTTCGCAGTTGCGGTTGCTTGCGGCGTGACCATGCTGCTGGGGCTGCGCGCGGCCGTTCGAGCCGATGGGGCGTCCACGAGCGCCCTATCCCAACCCGCCCCAGAGCGTGCACAACCCGGTCCGCAGCGGGATCTGGTCGTGGGAGCAGCTTGGCTCGTGGGTGGAGGCGTGGCGACTCTCGCTTCCTACTCCCTGGCTTCAGGGGGCGGGAAGTTCGTGATCACGACCGGAGCCATCGCCTATGGGGTCGCGCGGATCGTGCGGGGCGTGATTCGCATGGGAAGATAGCCCAGACCGCACGACCTACGATCCCGGAAGCACTGGAAAGTTCGGGGCCTGAGGGGTTTCCCACGGAGATGGTCGTGCGCTATCATCCGCGGATGCCTGACGCAGCACCGGATGTCACGACGCAGCGTGCGCTCGCTCGCGTGGGGTCTGTCTTGCGGGGCAAGTGGCAGCTCGAAAAGCTGCTGGGTGTCGGTGGAATGGCTTCGGTCTACGCAGCGACCCATCGAAACGGGCTGCGTGGTGCTGTGAAGCTGTTGCACGCGGAGCTGGCGTTCGATTCGGAGGGACGCTCGAGATTCCTGCGCGAAGGGTATGTTGCCAACAAGGTCGACCATCCAGGCGCAGTCAAGGTACTGGACGACGATGTAACCGAGGACGGTTCGGTCTTCCTGGTGATGGAGCTGCTGGAAGGTACCAGCCTCGAGTCGGCTCGATCGGCCCAACCTGACGGGCGCTTCGAAGTGCAGGCAGCGGTGAGAATCGTCGACAGCCTCCTGGAGGTGCTGGAAGCTGCGCACGACAAGGGGATCGTCCACAGGGATCTCAAGCCGGACAACCTGTTCCTGACGCGCAGCGGGCAGGTCAAGGTCCTGGACTTCGGGATCGCGCGGCTTCGAGAAGGTGCGGAGAGCACGCACCGCACGCGGACCGGGACGTCGATGGGAACGCCGGCGTTCATGCCGCCCGAGCAGGCGTTGGGGAACTGGGATCAGGTCGACGCGCGCACGGATCTATGGGCTGCAGGCGCGACCTTGTGGAACCTGCTGACCAATCGCATGGTGCACGAGGCGAACACGGTCAACAAGCTGCTCCTGGCAGCCATGACGCAGCCAGTGGCGCCGATACGGACCGTGCGCCCGGACATCCCTGATTGGCTGGCCGCGGTGATCGACCGGGCGCTGTGCTTCGAACCAAAGGATCGCTGGCAGACGGCTCGTGAATTCAGGCAGGCCTTGCGGGCTGGGCCCGCCGCCGTAGCAGCCATCACGCCGCCCGCCGCCGTGTCATTCGCCGCCTACCCTTCGGTGCCAGTGGATCCGCCCACCGTCGTCTCGTTCGACAATCGAACCCCAGAGCCTCATGCGATCGGGTCGGTCACGCCTTTGGCCCTCGATACGTTGGAGCCCCATGCTGTTCGGCCAGCGAGGCCACAGGATGTGGCCCCTGTCGCGCCGATCGCACGCTGGGCTCCTCCACCAGAAGTCCCTGTGGTGCCTGTGGGCGGCGCCCAGACCGCTTCCCCGGTTTCCAGCGATCGGGAGCCGCCGACGTTGCGTCGCGGCGCGCTGTCCCGACGAGTCTTGGTCGCGGTCGGCATTGGCGCATCCTGCGCTGCAGGCCTGGTTGTCATCGCGGTGCTCTTACTTGGCAAGCAGAGCGAACCTGCGCCGGTCTCGCCCTTGTCTTCTTCGTCCGCAGCAGCGCTGCCGACACCGACCCAGGATGCGGAAGCGAACGTCGATGCCGGTGCGCCCGCTGCCGCGACGGATCCCGGGGTGAAGACTCCGACCTCGCCATCGGGCTCATCTACGGCGAAGGCTGCGCCGAGCAAGACGACGGACCGCCACGTCCCGCCGAAGCCAGGCCCGATCGCTCCTCCCCCAGCGAAGACAAGGGATCCTCTTGACAAGTACTAGGCTCCTCCCGGTGCTGGTGTTGGCCTGTGGCGTGCTCGCCGCGGGGCACGCGATCGCCCAGGATTCGGACGAGAAGCGTGCAGCTACGCTCTTCACCGAGGGGAGGGAAGCGCTGGCGCGCGGAGATACGACCGTTGCGTGCGACAAGTTCCGGGAGAGCTTCCGGCTGGGCAAGCGAGCGAGCGCCTTGCTCAATCTCGCGCAATGCGAAGAGACGGCGGGCAAGCTGGCGGATGCGCTCGCACACTGGAAGGAAGGCTCCTCCATGCTCCCGGCCTCCGACGATCGCGTCGCGGTGGCCGCAGAGCACCTCCGCAGCATCGAGCCGCGCGTGCCGCGCATCAGGCTCCGCATGGCGCCCCGGATTCCACCTTCTGCGAAGGTCACGTTGGACGGCACGTCAGTGTCAGCGGGGTCGCTCGAGACCACGATCCCGGTCAATCCGGGATCCCACGAAGTCGTCCTGTCGATCCCCGGGAGTCCTGAGCAGCGGCATGCCGTCCTGGTGCGGGAGAGCGAGCAGCAGGATGTCGTGCTTGGGGCCGAGCGGGTTCCTGACGCTGCGCCTACCGCGACGCCTGAGCAGTCCACGCCGCAGGGGCGCAAGATCGCGACCTGGACTGCAGGTGGAATCGGTGCTGCCGGGTTGATCACCGCAGCGGTCACGGGCGCAATGATCCTCTCCAAGAAGTCCACCGCAGATGACAATTGTCCAAACAAGGTGTGCAACGCTGCAGGACGCGACGCGATTGACAGCACCCATCCCCTCATCACCGTCAACTACATCGGATGGGGCGTGGGGATCGTGGGTGCCGGCGTGGCCACCTACCTGCTGCTCACCAACTCGAGCCCGCATCCCGCGCCGAGCACAGCGATCGCCCCCGCGTGGATCCCAGGCGGGATGGCCCTGACGCTGGACAGGAGATTCTGATGCGGATTCGTCCAAGCTCGATCACGCTCGCGGCGTGTGTGCTGCTCGGCTCCGGATGCGGCCTGTTCGTCAACTTCGACGATTACCAGGATGAGCCCGCGCTGGGGCAGGGCGGGGGAGCTGGCGACGCATCTGTGGACACGGCTGCTGGAGGCAAGGCAGGCAGCGGGGGGAGCAGCGGACAAGCGGGGGCGAGCGGCAAAGGGGGCACTGCGGGCAAGTCCGGCGGCGCAGGAACCGCAGGTGGCTCGGGCGCAGGAGGAATTGCGGGCTCTGCAGGCACCGGCGGTGCCGCAGGAACCGCAGGCACCGCAGGGAACGGGGGAGCCGCAGCGGGGACAGCGGGCGTAGCGGGCACCGCAGGCACGGGCGGAGCTGCAGGCACCGCAGGCACGGGCGGAGCTGCAGGCACCGCAGGGACCGGCGGAGCTGCAGGCACAGCGGGCACAGGTGGCACTGTGGGCACCTGCTCGGCTGGAAGCCATTGCGACGTCGCAGTGGATCCCGGTACGTGGGGCGACAACGGCACTGTGACTGTCTCGGGTCTTCAGTGCACGAAGGCCTCGGTTCAGCTCTGGAACGCGGATACGATCACGCAGATCAACACGACCGGTTCGACATGCTCCTGGAGCTGCATTCCGCACGATTCGTTCTGCTCAGAGCAGGTGGAGTGCAGCACGAGCACCAACTGCACCACGACCTCGACTACCACCTTCGTCTACTCGCACCAGTGCACCCAAGTCGGGGGCGGCGCCATCCAGTTCTGCAAGGTCAACGCGCACTACTCGCCGACCTGCGACGTCTCGGACGTGATTCCCAACCCCGCCATGCCCGACGCACGCAAGAGCTGCACGGTGGCCTCCACTGCCTGCAACGGCTCCGGCGGCGCTTGCGTAGAGGACTCTGCCAACTGCGTCTTCTCGAATAACACCATGGCGCAATGTCCGATTGGCTACGGAAACGCCTATGTGTTCTACCAGAGCGTGGTGGACAACCGATGCAATTCCATGGCGACGTGCGGCGCCGCAACCTGCCTGGCCGATGGCGGTACTGTCGGTGAGCCGCTCGCCTTCAACGATACCGCCTGTCTGAATCCGCTGTCCCACACCGTCCTCGGCACTTGTGAGCAGGTGGGTGCATTGAGCTCGCTGTGGCTTCCCAATGCGCCGAGCTGCGCGTCCGGCTCGAGCAGCTCTGCGAACGGCCAGATCACTGGAAGCCAGGGCAAGAAGATCTGCTGCAAGAGCCCGGTGCCGTAGAGCTCCCTTGCCTTTCACCCAGGGCGACTCCATGGACGAGCAAGCCATGCCAGAAACCCTCCTCGTCGCAGGCGTTCGTGGACTCGGGCAGACCCTTGCCCTGCACTTCGCAAGAAAAGGATGGCGCGTGCTGTGCGCTGCAAGGACCGAAGCCGACGTCTCCGCGCTTTGCAGCGCCGTCACCGCTGCAGGCGGCGAGGCCGTCGCCTTTCCATGCGATCTCACCCTTCCCGATTCACTCGAGCCGCTCCGCCGCGAGGCCATCGACCTCTGCATCGCCGCGCAGACCGCGGGCGTGCGATTCGGAAGCAAGCCGCTGCTCGAGATCGACGCGGAAGAGCTTGATCGCAGCTATGCCACCATGATTCGCGGCACCTGGAACCTGCTGCAGGTCGTGGGTCCAGGCATGCTCGAACGAAACAAGGGCACCTTCCTGCAGATGGGTACCTCCTCGGGCGTTCGCACCAAAGAGGGTTTCGCAGGGCTGGGAGCGATTCAGCACGGCCTACGCGCCCTCGTGCAGGTAGCGGCGCGCGAGTGGCGGGCAGCAGGCGTGCACGCAGCGTACGTGGTCATCGATGGCGGCATCGCGAGCGAGCGCACCCTCGCCCGCGGGCTCGACCCCCAGCGCCTGGTCGATCCCCTGGAGATCGCCCGCGCCTGCGAATACCTCGCAGCCCAGCTTCCGAGCTCCTGGACCCATGAGCTGGTCCTGCGTCCCGCTCGCAGCGACTGGACCTCGCCGACGTGATCGCCCATGGGCGCTACTGCACGTGGACCACGAACTTCTGCTCCACGAAGCCGTAGTCGTTCCGCAGCCGCACGGTGAACGGGAAGTCGCCAGCATGCGGCGGCGTCCAGGTCACCTGGCCTCCCGCTGCGTCGATTCTCGCGCCAATCGGGAAGTCCGTCAGCGTGAACGCATGCGGGGCCTTCCCCGTCCCGACAGCGACATAGGCGATTGGCTGCCCGACCGTCCCGCTGGTGGGTGGCGTCGACGCGAACGCAAGCGGCTCCGGAGGATCGACCAGCTGGACACGAATCCCATCGCCGGCCGCGAAGGTATCGTCGAATTGGAAGAGGATGCCGGAATTCCAGTACACGAAGGGCCAACGGGGCTCGTAGGGGACCCATCGATGCACGGCTCCGGACGTCGCACGCCACGTCGCGACCGTGTGATAGGCAGCTCCATCCCATTGCTGGACGCGGGTCGGGCGAGGCACGTCGACGGGCAGTACGATGACGCTGCTTTGAGCAACATCCGCGGGAGTGGTGAGGATGTTCGCGCCGTAGTCGGTAGCCTCTCTCCAACCATTGGCATCTGCGGTCGACCAGTCGACCGAGTAGAAGAACGCATCGGAGTGGAGCGGCTCGTACTCTGCGAGAAGCGCCCAGGACAGGAGCAGGGATCCGGAGCCGATCTTGGAGCCTGGGTAGTCCTGCTCGTACAGATCGCGCACTGCGGTGTACACACCTGTGCGTTTCGCTGCGAGCGATAGCCATCGCCCGATCTGCGGCCGATACGAGTCTCCGTTGGTCGAGCCGCCCCCCACGAAGTCCGAAAGGGTCCCATCGTCGACGATCACCGGCCCGAGGAAGGTCAGCGACAGCGCTTCCACGTCTGCATCTGTGAACACGACGCTGCGGTTGGCACCCATGACCGCGAAGTCCACGTTGATTGCAGCGTGGGAGATGTCCTCCCCTGGGCTGGCATAGGTGCCGCCCCAGTAGTTCCAGAGGTACTCACCGCTCGATCCCGTGGTGATCTGCGCCTTGAAGCGCTGCAGGAGCTTGGTCGCACGCGAAAGGTAGACCGCCTTGGAAGTCGCATCATGCAGGAGCAGAAGCAACCTTCCCATGGCGTTGGACTGGTTGAGCGGCTGATCCTTCCCTGCATGCGTAAGGAAGGTCGCGTCACCCCGGAAGACGTAGTAGCCGGCGTCGTTCCACTCGTCGTCGTGGTACGCCGCTGTCAGCTCTGCGGCGGCCAGGTACTGCGACGCCTTGTCGCCGAACGTGGCGTTGTCGTAGGCCTTCTCCTTGTCGAGGCCCTGCTGCTGGACGAGGAGAGCGAACTCTACGAGCGGCGCTGCGATCATCCCGGAGTGCACGGCGTAGCAGTACGGCTCCTGGTTGGGCTGGTAGCTCAAGTTGCGCCAGCAGGCGCCAGAGACTCCTCGATAATCCTTCACTCCCCTCTTATCGTCGCGCTGGGCCAGAACGCCGTCCGCATGGAACGCGAGACGGTCCAGCCAAAGGGGATCCGAGGTGGCTCGGAACATGGAGGCGAGCGAGGCCATGACGTAGGACTCGCCCCACGCCAGGAGCGCCGTCTCGTTGTCGTCGTCGCGGTACCAGCTGCCGCCCGCCACGTTGTCGTAGGCATCGAGATACGACGCCTGCGCCGACACGCCGCCGGCCCGGACCGTTACATGCTCCATCACAGGCGCCGGCCCGGCCTCGATGAGCGCGTCGAACACTGACCCGTCCGCATCCGGCTTCCCACCCTCCCCGGGGCCAGCTGCATCCGCCGAGGTCTCGCCCGCAGCATCGCCGGAAGCTTCCGCCGACGCGTCGAGCGGGGCATGCCAGGGCGCGTTCGCGGATGAGCCTTCCGAGAAGCAGCCGGGCATCAACAGGAGCAGGCTCCAGGTGGCGAAGCAGGTACGCATCAGCACAAACGTACCCAAGATCGGATGATACGGCTACCGCGCCGGCAGGCCGTCGTCTCGGCCCCAACGATGAATGGCGTCCCGGCGCCGTGGCGTGGTGCTAGAATCTGCCGCGAGTCTGCCGTTCCATGCCCTCGTCCAGCCGCGCCGTCGTCGCCCTGCTCTCGGTACTTGGTGCCGTGGCCGTCCTGTGGCTCGGGTGTTCGCTCAACTCGATGGGGATGATGACGTCCATCTTCCCGCCGAGCGACGCGGGAGAGGCGGGTGAGGATGCGGAGTACGAGGCTCCGATCGACGAGCCGGTGCTCCTGGATCTGGGCGGGGATCTCTTGGAGGAGGATTCGTCCGAGGAGCCGGAAACGTGCGTTGCGGTGAGCTGCGCCGACATGAAGCACGAGTGCGGAAGCTGGACCGACGGTTGCGGCAACCCGATGGACTGCGGTAGCTGCACCGCGCCGCAGTCGTGTCACGGCGGCCAGTGCGCTTCGGTGATCTTCGTGGACCCGAAGGCGACAGGGGCGAAGGACGGGTCATCGTGGACCGATGCGTTCGTCACGATCGACGCCGCGCTGGCGGCTGCCAAGCCGGGCACGCAGGTGTGGATCGCGAAGGGGGTGTACGTACGCTCGAACGTGATGGCGCCTGCGGTGGTGAAGATGCAGACCGAGGTGAAGCTGTACGGGCACTTCAAGGGGGACGAAGACGGGATCGATCAGCGCGACTTGACGTCCAAAGACGAGACGGTGCTGGATGGCGAGCAGACGACGACGGTGGTGATCGGGGCAGCGGACAGCTTGCTGGACGGGTTCACGGTGACCAAGGGCTCGGGCACGAACGCGGCTGGTGTGTACATCATGAACGTGACCGGCATGACGATTGCCAACTGCCTGATCAAGGGCAACACCGCCACGAACGCCGGAGGGGGTGTGTACGTCCAGTCCGGTGGGCTCGTGATCCGCAACACGACGATCACGGGGAACCAGTCTTCCCTCGCCAACTTCGGGGGAGGGGTATTTGTCACGCAGTCGAAGGTGATGCTGGATCACTGCATGGTATCGAGCAACGTCAGCGGCACCGGAGGCGGGCTCTATGCGCTCCAATCCGACCTGCTGGTCGAAGGAAGCGTGTTCCTGTCGAATCGGGCGGAGTACAGCCAGAGCGGTGGTGGGGGGATCTACCTGCAGCAAGCCAAGACCACCCGGATCAGCAACTCGGTATTCGGCAAGAACGCTTCGACTCTCGCTTATGGAGGCGGCATCTACAACCACCAATCCTCCCCCGACATCGTGAGCTGCACCTTTGCGATGAACACCGCGAAGCTCGATGGTGCCGACGTGTTCGACAACGTCGCATCGGTTCCGAAGATCACCAACTGCATCCTGTGGAGCTCGGGCGGCGTGCACCCCTTGTGGGACTACTCCGGAGCCGGGCCTGCCGTCGTGCGCTACAGCGATGTGTTCAGCGGCTGGCCAGGGGAAGGGAATCTCAACGTCGATCCCAAGTTGGCGAATCTGGGCGCCGGAGACTATGGCCTGGCCGCGAGCTCGCCGTGCATCGATGCAGCGGACGGCACGTTCGCTCCTGACACGGATCTGTTCGGCTCGCCGCGGTGGGATGATCCGGCCCATGCGAACTCAGGGATAGGCCCGATTCCCTATGCTGATATCGGGGCCATCGAGTACAAGAAGTGAGCAGCCAGTGAGGCTTCAGGCTTCAGGCTTCAGGCTTCAGGCTTCAGGCTTCAGGCTTCAGGCTTCAGGCTTCAGGCTTCAGGCGGCCACAGGCTGCAGGGCAGATCCGAGGTGACCTGCAGGGTACGATCCGTGCGACGACATCATGGGTCCGCTGTCCGGCATGCCATGCGTCCATCGGGTCATGGATGATCCCCGTCCGAGATTTTGCCAACAAGCGTGCCCCGCAGACACGGTGGCCGCGCCCAACCGACGTGCGCGTTCACCTGATCGAGTCCTATCAACGGAGCCACGGCAGCGGCGCGCCACTGGCGCGCATGCGTTCGACGCGGCATCGCCGCGTCTCTGCGACGCCGACTTGGCACCCTGAAAGGGCTGGGCTCCAAGCTTCAGCCAGACCGGGGTTGACCAGCGAGGCTATCTCGCTCGCGAGCAGCTCTCCCATTGCTGAATTCTGAATTCTCCTTCCTAGTTCTCCGCTCCTAGTTTCATCTTTCGCCAGAGCGTCGTTCTGCCCACGCCGAGAATCCGCGCGGCTGCCACCTGGTTGCCGCCGCACGCCTGGAGCACGCGCTCGATGTGGCTGCTCTCCACCTCGGCAAGCGTACGCAGGACATTGCCGTTGGATAGTGCGCGCGCCTGGAGCCCCAGCTCATCGGGAAGGTGCTCGCGGGCGATTCGCAGAGCCCGTGGACCCGAGCGAAGCTGGACGTGCGCCGACGATTCCACCCTGGCCAGCACGGCCCCATGCTTGATCACGTTGCCAAGCTCTCGCACGTTGCCCGGCCAGGGCCAGCCGCGAAGCAGCTTCCACGCCTCGTCGGTGAAACGTGCGCCGGCTGCGCCTTCCATCTCCAGGAACATCTCCACGAGCGGCTGCAGATCCTCGGGGCGATCGCGCAGGGCAGGGACGTGGAAGGCAAAGACCTTCAGACGATAGTACAGGTCCTGCCGAAACGCGCCGCTCGCGACATGGTCCGCGAGGTTGCGGTGGGTCGCGCAGATCACGCGCACGTCCACGGACTCCATACGGGAGTCGCCGACCTTTCGCACTTCTCCGTCGTGGAGCGCCCGCAGCAGCTTGGCCTGCATCGGCTGCGGCATCTCCCCGATCTCGTCGAGGAAGAGCGTTCCGCCGTGGGCTGCCTGCATCAAGCCGGTGTGGTGGGTGAGCGCGCCCGTGAACGCTCCCTTCACATGGCCGAACAGCTCGGATTCGATCAGCTCCGCAGGGATGGCTGCCACGTTGACGGCCACGAAGGGGCGGGAAGCCCGCGTGCTGTTCGCGTGCAGGGCCCGGGCGAGCACCTCCTTGCCGGTACCGGTCTCGCCGCTGACGAGCACCGACGCATCGGTGGCAGCCACGGAGGCCGCCCGTTGCAGCAGGGTCTGCATGGCAGGGCTGCGCGCCACCAGGCGGCTGCAGCGCTTGAGCCCGTCGATCACGGGCGACAGCCGGCATACAGCGCACAGGCGGCTGCCCTTCTCGTACGGCTCCTGGCACCGGGTCGTCATGCTGTTTCTCGATGTTCCAACTTGGAACATACAGCGATGCGGGGGAGAGCGCAAGTGGCTGCATTCCCAGCGTGGGAGCCTGCGGCACGGCCCCTGCACCAGGAACGAGGCAGGAGAACCTGACATGCCCATGATCGACCCCAGCCAGACCATCGCTCGCATCGTGCTCGATCACCCTGCCGCAGCGCGCGTGTTCCAGAACTACCGCATCGACTTCTGCTGCCACGGCGATGTGCCCCTGCCCGAGGCCTGCGCCCGGGCCGGCGTCGATCCGCAGAGCGTTTCCGACGCGCTCGACCACGCCCTGTCCAACCCCTCCGCAGAGTCCAACCGCGACCTTCGCTCCGTGTCGACCCCGGCCCTGATCGGCTACATCATCGACCGTCACCACGGCTACCTGCGCGACGCTCTGCCTGGGCTGCGTGCGATGACCGCGAAGATCGCTCTGGTGCATGGCGATCACAACCCCAAGCTCAAGGAGCTGGGCGAAGCGGTCACCACGCTCGCCGACTCCCTCGAGCCTCATCTGCTCCGAGAGGAGCAGATGCTCTTCCCGTCGTTGATGGCACGCGACCTCGACGCGCAGTTCGTGCGCGACGAGCTGGAGCGCATGGCGACCGATCACAAGGAAGTAGGCGACCTTCTCTTTCGCATCCGTGCGCTGGCCGAGGACTTCAGCGTGCCGGAGTGGGGCTGCGGCACCTACCGCGCCTGCTTTCGCGAGCTCGAGGCCATGGAAGGCGACATCCTGCGCCACGTCCACCTCGAAAACCACCTCCTGATGCCGCGCTTCATGGGGGCAGCATGAGCCTCGCACTCGAATCCTCGACTCGCGCTGGCGCCAAGGACGCCTTTGACACGTTGATGGACGAGCACCGCCTCATCGAGCAGGTCCTGGGCGCGCTCGATGCCTTCACCAAGCATCTCGAGCAGGGCGCTGACCCCTTCCCGCTGCGTGAGTTCGCCGAGTTCTTCAGGGGCTATGCGGACAAGGTGCACCACGGCAAGGAGGAAGACATCCTGTTTGCCTCGCTGGTAGCACGCGGATACTCGACAGAAGCCGGCCCGGTCGCAGTCATGCTCTATGACCACGCGCAGGGACGAGCCCTTGTCAGCGCGCTTGCCGCAGCGGGGGATGCCGGCGACTGCCTCGACGCCCAAGGCAGGGAGCAGACAGTCCGGGCTGCGCGACGCTACGCCTCACTGCTCCGCCACCACATCTACAAGGAAGACACCATCCTGTTTCCGATGGCGCGCGGCGGGCTGAGTCCGAGCGATCTTCGACGGCTCGACCGGGAGTTTGCAGCCTTCGAGCAGGCAAAGGTATCCGCATCGTTGCGTCAGCTCGGCCTGTCCTTGATCGAGGACTTCCCTCCCACCCCGCCAGAGACGGATGCGTCGGACCCGATCGGAGACGGCTGCGATCTGCACTGCACACTGGCAGGATGCCCGGTGAGAAACCCCTGGGACGAGCCGATTTTCCCCGAGTCGTAGTACGAGGCAGGCGCCCGCGACAACGCGGTGCTGGCGTCGTCCCAGGGTCGCACATCCCCATCGACGGAGGCACGCCAGCCGAGGTCTCTGTTGGCCCGGGTTATGCTTTCGTGGAACCTGTTCGCGGGCTCGCGCTGCGGCGAGCGGCGATGGCGAGTCCGCCGTCGATCCTACCGAACAAGGAGATCCACTGATGCGTGCATTGCCTCATACACTTCTGGCCGCGCTGACCCTTGCCGCTTGCTCATCGGACCCCACGGGTGCTTCAGGCTCCGGCGGAACTTCTGGTACCCCTTCCCAGACGGAGCTCGGCGACGGGACCGTGGGCTCGTCGTGCGGCACGTGCCAAGCGGACTTGCAGTGTGTCGGCGGTCAGGTTCCTGGAGGATACTGCACGAAAGCCTGCTCGACGGCGGGCGAATGCGGCGGCTCGGGGCGATGCGTGCAGACCAACAACGGCGGTGTGTGCTTCCGGTCGTGCAATACCGATTGGGATTGCCGCCCAGGCTACGCGTGCAAGAGCGCCGGCTCGGTCGGCTCGGTTTGCGACGTCTGGGCACCGGCCAACACCGGTGGCTCTGGCGGCAGCGGTGGCACCTCCGCCACGTCGGGATGCGATGCCGTCATCGTGCCGGAAGTTCCGGGCAACGGATGCGCCATTCGACTCGTGACTCCGCAGAGGTGTGAAGAGGTTGATCTGACCAACGGCCGCACGTACGAGTTCGCGTGGACCACCGACGGGACCTGGTGCGAAACGCCCTACAAGCTGTACATCGTTGGTAATCCGCCCTCCGAGTCCAACGCCGTCGTTTGGAGCTATTCGACAACCTACGAGAACGGCATGATCACGCACAACGGCGGCCTCGACCGGATATCTGCCGCTGACTTGCAGGCTGTGACGAGCACGGACGGCATCTACCACTGGGTGGTCGTGGGGTTCCACGGCTCGCACCCGGCGAGCGTGGCCTTCCGCATCAAGCAGTAGTGCCAACGCACGTCAGCAGCAGCCTGCCCACCTTCGCCTGCCCAATTCCGCCTGCCCATCGAAGCGCTCCTTGACGCCACCAACCTGTTTCGGCCGGCAGCCCTCAGCCTGGGCGCAACGGCGGAGTTGGGGCCCCACGCCCGTATGCATGGGCTTGCGGGCCGGGGGTGAAGGAACGGACAGTTGCGGGGGGAGCGCGCTCGAAGGGGAGTGAAGCTATTGGCAAACGCTGGCGCAGGAGCTGTTGACGCAGTTGAGGAGATCCTGAGCGGGTTGGACGCCGGAGGGGTGCTGATTTGCGCAATCGTCGACGCAACTCTGATCGCTGCAGCTCTGGGCGCATTGCAGCAGAGCGGAGCACTCACCCGTACAGGCCTGCAGCTGGGAGCCGCATTTGCTGCTCACGCAGTCGTTGCACGGGTTGGAGGAGCTGCCGCCGGACCCGCCGGCAGAGCTGCCTCCAGCGCCTCCGCCGCCTCCCCCGCAGGGTTGCGCACAGTGGCCATTCATGCAGTTGATGACGGCCTGGGCTCCCTGCACCCCATTGGGGTACTGATTTGCGCAGCTGCTCACGCACGCATTATCGCTGCACGCGAAGGCGCAGCTCAGCAGCGATGAGCAGTCCTGATTGCAGCTCTTCATTTCGTTGCCGCACTGCCCATCCATGCAGGTCTGGCACGAGCTTGCTCCGCCGCTGCCTCCGGGGTTCATCGTCCCTCCGGATCCTCCGGGATTCGAGTAGCCTCCCGAGCCACCTTGATTCTGAATACCTCCTGAGCCTCCAGGATTGTTGTTGCCGCCCGTGCCGCCAAGGCTGAATCCGCCACTCCCTCCGCCGGCTGCGCCTCCCGCTCCGCCGGCGTCCGAGGAGCAGGAAAAGGAAGCCAGGGCCGCCAGAGCCGTGAATCCGACGAGCGACACCTGCATTGCAAGCTTGTACATGTCCCGTCCTTTCTGAGACCGTCCGGTGGAGTTCGACGCGCCGCACGCGCGCGTCGAGGTCTTCCGGCGATCGAAGATGTTCGCGCGACTCTCAAGCAGGGCGCGTGCCAACCCCACCGCCTTCGTATCAAGGCTTTTTCGTGGAGGGGGACGTGCCACCGACACTACGACACCGGTCTGACATGTCAGACCCTGCCAGACGCGACGTCAGACCTGCGGGCTGGCTTCAATCTCCACAGGGTGTGGAGACACACGGCAGCTCGACGATGCGCCCGTCGACCCAGGTCACTCTGATTCGTGACTCCACGTGCTTCAGCAGCTCGCTTCGACTGCGATGGAAAAGGTCGAGGCTTATGGTCGCATGGTCGCCCAGCTCGGTTCCGGCAACCAGCTCGTGGCCGACGTAGGCGAGATGAGCGACAGGCCCGTGAAGGAGCTGGCGGTGAACGAGAGTCCCTGTGCGGACATCCCAGATCCCAAGCAAGCCGTCGCCGAATCCCACGGCGACCAATCCCGGCGGGCCTTCCACCATTTGTTCAGGAGCCATGGGCGGAACGGCCTCGAACTGGACCGTGCCCGGGCCGTGCCCCTGCTCTGGCGACAGCAGCTCGAGCCCGCCCGTGCGGTACCCCACGATGATGTCCGATCCCGAAACAGCCAGCGCGGAGATGCCTGGCTTCGCAGGATGAATGGCGGTCGTGGCACCCGACCGCTCCAATTCCATCACGGCATCGTCCTGCGCGATGAGCAGTCGCTCCTTCCCGCAACCGATGGCGCTGGCCCGCGAGGACACCGTGGTCGCTCCGCCATGCCAGCCCCAGAGCACGGCGCGTGAAGTGCTGTCGAGCGTCAGACAGCCCCACGGCGTGGCTTGGATGCTCTTGATTCCTCGGACCGGCTCCTCGCGAAGCATCACGTCCGTCGCCGTGGACCAGATTCGCAGCTTGTCCGAGTACGACTGCAAGCAGAGGTGGGTGCCGTCCTGAGAGACCCTTCCCCCTCGCGTGTTGAGCTCTACATCCGCCCTCCAGCTCGAGCGAGCGGGCGTGGGCGCATCCATGGAATCCTTGCTGGAAGTGAGCCCGACCCAGCCGCGGTGGGTGTACAGCCGCGGAGGGTTCAACAGCATCAACGGCGCATGCCAGATCGGCCGTCCAGAATCCGTATCCCAGAGCCTGACACTGTGGTCGTCGCTGGACGTGGCCGCGCGCGATCCGTCAGGAGAGAAGCGAATACAGTTGAGCTCCGGACGATGGCCTACGAGCGACACGAACGATCCTTGCTTCAGATTCCAGATCCGCGCGGTGCCGTCTGACACCGCGACCCCGATACGATTGCCATCCGGGTGGAAGTCGGGAAGATACACGGGGCCCGGGTGGCTCCCCACCACCACGCCCTTTCGCGAAGCAAGGTCCCACACGCGAAGCGTCTTGTCGTATCCGGCGGACGCGAGAGCGCGACCGTCCGGGCGGAAGGACAATCCCAGGACAGCGCCGACATGGCCGGTGAGAACGGCAGTCTGCTTGCCGGTCTCCAAGTTCCACAGGTAGATGGTGCCGTCATCATCACCTGCGGCGATCGTTTGCAGGTCGGGGCTGAAATCGAGACCATAGAAGCTGGACGAACCTCCGACCAGGGGATCGCGCTGAACGCCCGTGGCGACCTCCCAGAGCCGCACAACCCTCTCTGCAGTACCGGCCGCCACCCAGCGACCGTTGCGGCTGAGCCGGACGGTCCTGATGTCGTAGTCGGTGAGCGCGACGAGCCTGCCTTTTTCGTTCGCCCCCACGTTCCAAAGCCGTATCGTTCGATCGGGTCCGCCGGACACGACCAGCTGCCTGGGCTTCCAGATTGCATCGATCGAGTAGACTGTATCCTCGTGCCCGCGCAATACGGCGACGGGCTCCCCGGTATCCACATGCCATACCCGCATGGAATGGTCAGCCGCACCCGAGATGACACTCTGCCCATCCGCGCTGAACACGATTCCATAGGATTCGAGGGTGTGGGGGCCGAGGTTGCGCTCGGGCTGCCGCGTCAGGTCCCACAGCCGCAACGCGTTGTCCGGGCTGATGGTGACAGCACGACGGCCGCTCGACGCGATCGCCAGGTCGGAGACGAGGTTGGGATGAGCGGCGGTGAGCCGCACTGGCTGATCGGAATTCACTCCGAACGTCTTCACCCTGTTGAAGGCGTCGACGCCCGCAGCGGACAAGTGCCCATCCTCGGTGCGGAAGAAACGCTTGACGCTCACGCCGACGGGCTCGACCTTCCTTGCGGTTCCGTCGGAGGCGTCGAAGATGCGCACCGTCTCGCCGAGCCAAGCTGACACGATCGACTTGCCCTCATCATCAAACGCGATCGCCGTGATGCGCCCATCGTGGTGGAACTCGTTGCGCAGCGTTCCTTCAGGCAAGCGCCAGACGCGGATGCTACCGTCGAGGCTTCCAGATGCAAGCAGGGCATTGGAAGGGCCGAACGCTAGATCCTTGACGTCGCCCACGGAGCCCGAAAGCGTGCCACGCGCAGCTCCGGTTTCGATGTCCCAAAGCCGTACGGTGGTGTCCTGCGATCCGGTGGCGAGGAGCTTGCCGTCCGAGCTGAATCGCAGCGCTCGCGTCTTGTCGGAATGGCCGGCGAGCACTTTGTGGTCGGGGTGATCGAGATTCCACAGGTGTACGGGCCCGGCCCGTGTGCCTGCGGCCACCCGTTGCCCGTCCGGAGAGATCGCAACTGCGTAGATCGGATCGTCCGCGTCGCGCAAGCAGCGAGTCTGAAGACCTGCGCTGGAATACAGCGACACGGCGCCATCCCAGCCACCGACTGCGACGAGATGGCCGTCCGGCGTCACATCGACGACCGATGCGAAGCCGGGAAGCGGCGCGCGCCACTGGAGGGGATTGCGCTCGAGATTCCACCACAAGGCATGGGCCTGGGGGGGGGCGGCCACTTCGAGCGCGGCGCGGAGCTTGCCGCGCGCGGAGACGAAGTCCTCGCGAAAGAGGTCGGTCTTGGCGCTCTCCAGCAGTGCTTCTGCGCGCTTTTCCTCGGCTCTGCGGCGCTCGGTCGAGGCCCGCGTGTAGGCCAGTCCGAGCGCGATAGCCGTGGCGGCCAGCACGATGAACGCACCCGAAATGGCTCCAAGCTTGGCCCTTCGGATCTGCAGGCTTCGCGTGTGGCCGGCCGCAAGGAAGGCTCGCACCAGCTCCGACAGCTGCGTGGAGCCCAGCCGACGCGTGACGTCACGAACCGCGTCGCCTTGCCAGGCTTCCTCCGCCCTGCGACCGCGCTTGTCCCAGAGCTCCGCTGCCAGCTCGAGCTCTCCGCGCAGGACGATCTCCTCGCGGCTCTCCTCGGTCCAGCGGCGCAGCCTGTCCCATGTGCGGACCAGACTCTCGTGGGCAAGCTCGACGTCTGCGTCGCCGCCGTGAAGCGGCTTACGAACGACCAGCAGCCGCGAAGCAACGAGTCGCTCGAGGACCTGCGACGCATCGGAGGCGAGCCCCTCCAGAAGGCGACTCCTGCTGCTGATCCGCCGCGTGCTCTCCGAGGTCACCAGGCGAAGCAGCAGGCTGCGGGCCACCAGGATCTGCTCGGGGGTCAGCGATGCCAGCACACCGTCTGCGTGGAAGGCGAGCGCACCCGCAACGCCACCGATTCGAGTGTAGGCCGCACGCGAAATCACTTTCAGGCTGCGATCCCGGCGCTCCCAGAGCATCTCGGCGGCGAATTGCAGAAGGGGCAACGCCGCTGCGTCGCCTTGCACGGCGCGAGCCATCTCGTCGGACAGCCCGGCAGGGTCGAAGCGATACCCCAAGGCCTCCAGAGGACGCACCAGCGTCTCACGCAGGGCCTCGCCCCCGAGAGTTCGCATCACCGTGGCGTGCCCGAGCACCGCCCGAGCCGCAGCGCAATCGGCGACCCGGCTGAGAAAGTCGTCGCGAAGCGCGAATATCACTCGCACAGGCAGCGTGGCATCGTCTGCCGCCGTGCAGATCGCCTCCATGAAGGCTCGCCTCGTCTCCGCGTCCTCGACATGGGTGTACAGCTCCTCGAGCTGATCCACGAAGAGCAGCACCCGGGCGCCTCCGCGCTCGGCAATCTCGTTGAGCCACAGACCCAACCTCCCCGGCGCATCCAGCAATGAGCTCGCCCATTGCCGACCCGATTCCTCCGCCGTCTCGTCGGCAGTGTCGGCATCCTCGTCCCCTTGCAGGGTCTCACGCGCAGCTTCGTGCCCACCCCGCCGTGACGATGAGCCGTCGGAAGAAGACGCATCCAGCACGCGCATGGCAAGCTCGCCGAACGGGGTCCGGCCAGGACGCATCCGGATCACGATCCAGCGTCCACGTTCCTGCAGCCTGGGTATCACCCCCGCCATGACGAACGACGATTTTCCCGTCCCGGATCCACCCACGATGGGGAGCACGGGCACGTCGCGCAGCCGTTCGACGACCGCGGCGATCTCCGCATCTCTTCCGAAGAACAGGCCGGCATTTCGAGTGGAGAACGGCAGGAGACCGCGAAAAGGGGACTCCTCCAGGTCCGGGGCGCGATGCTCAGCTCCGAGCAGGCTGCGAAGGACCTGGGCGACGTCCGCGGCACAAGGGCGCTGTGCAGCGTCTTTGCTCACGCAGGCGGCGATGAGGTCGATGAAAGCCGCTGGCGCTTCCTGCGCCAAACGAGGCAACGGCTCGGGCCCGGCGACGATTTGTGGCAGCCGGCCGGCGCCGACGTCCTCGAGGGGATGACGCCCGGCGACCAGCTCATGGAGCATCATCCCAAGCGCCCAGATGTCCGTGCCCGGACCCAGCGATTCGCGGCGCCACTGCTCCGGGGCCATGTAGCGCGGAGTCCCTCGTGTACGATCTCCCCGGGTCGCATACGATGCCAGCAGTCCCCGCTCATCTGCCGCATCGGCGCCAGCCTCCTGGGCGTCGTCGGCGCGATCGATGGGTCGAGCGAGACCGAAGTCGACGACGCAGATTCGCCCGTCGCGACCCACCAGCACGTTCTCCGGCTTCAGATCACGGTGCAGGATCCTCCTTCGGTGGGCCTCTTGCATTGCATCGGCCACAGCTAGACCAACACGAAGCGCTTCCTTGAACGCCAGCCGGTCAGTCTCCATCCACTCCCGAACCGTCCTGCCATCGATGTGCTCCAGCGCCAGATAGGGGCGACTCTGGTATCGGCCTACATGATAGACGGTTACGATGTTCGGGTGCTGGAACTGGGCCGTGGCCGTCGCCTCGAAGAGAAATCGATCCTGTGCATCGGGGAGGCCGAGCGCATCCGGGCGAACGAGCTTGAGCGCGACTTTGCGCCCAAGACGGGTGTCGCGCGCAAGGTAGACTTCGCCCATCCCTCCGCGCCCGAGCATCCGCAGAATCTTGAAGTGATCGAGCATCACGCCAGACGGAAGGCAGCCGGATGGGGCCTCGGGCGGAGCGGCGGTGGGTCCAGATCCAGGCTCGAGCATGCGTACCTACAGCCGGAACTCCTGGAGCCGAATCCCGTGCTTGTCGATCCATCGGTACAGCTGCTTCGGGTTGGTCCCGAGCAAGCGTGCCGCTCGAACCATGTTCCCCCGGGTCTCGCGCAAGACGCGTTCGATGCTGGCTCGATTCGGCGACCGGCTCTGGGTCTCTGGTCCGGGAGGCGAGCCAGAAGCTTCTCGCTCCTGAGCGCGCCTTGGAGGCGGTGGCCCCTCTCCATCCATCGAAGTGATCGCGTCCAGGGGAGGCAATTGATCGGGCCGGATCGGCTCACCGTTCGCGAGCGTCGCTGCGCTCCGAAGCGCTGTACGCAGCTGGCGGATGTTGCCGGGAAACGAGCCGCAAAAGAGCGCACGCGCTGCCCGCACCTGGATGGATGCCCGGCGCACGCCTGCTTCGCGCAAGATGTGCGCGCTCAAGGCTCCAAGATCCTCACGCCGTAGCCGCAGCGGGCACGGTCGGGCGACGAATCCCACGAGCCGGCGAAAGAGATCGGGTCGAAAGCCACCGGGGTCGGCGAACAGATCACGGTTCGTCGCTGCTACGATCCTCACGTCCACATGCTGCGCACGGGAGGCTCCCACAGGCGTGATCTGGCCGTCTTCCAGGACGCGCAGAAGCTTGGCCTGCGCAGCGCATGGCATGTTCGAGACTTCATCGAGGAACAACGTTCCGCCGTGGGCGAGCGTGAATTCTCCTTGCCGAGGCTGGTTGGCACCGGTGAAGGCGCCGCGCTCGTGACCAAAGAACGTGCTCTCGAAGAGGGTTTCGGGGACCGCGCCGCAGTCGATTGCGCGAAGCGCGCCAGCTCGCGCGCTGAGCTGATGCACCACCTGCGCCACGACTTCCTTGCCTGTCCCGGTCTCGCCGAAGACGAACACGGGCTCACGCGAAAGCGAGATCGGCCCGAGGTCGCGAGCGAGCTGCGCCACTTCCGGACAGTAGGTCTGCGTGGGACCAAAGGCCACCGGCTCCGGCGCCGGTCCGAGGCAGTCCGCGGCGTGCCAGTCGACTTCGCGATAGCAGAGCAGGGAGTGACCCACCTCGATCAGATCCCGGTCTGCCAGCGCATGCTCCTTGATGCGGACGCCGTTGACGAACGTGCCGTTGCGACTGCGGCCATCCTCGAGCACCAGCTGGTCGCCCTTCGGCACGAGGCGAGCGTGGGCTGCAGACACCCAGCGGTCCAGTACCAGGAACGACCCTCGACGAGCCTGCGCTTTGCTGCCCAGCGTTTCTGTCCGTCCCAAGACCCACGTGCCGCCACCGTCGATCCGAACGATGGTCGAACGATCCGACGCCAGGTCATCGTAGTGGAGCACGTACGTCAGCAACCGCACCTTGGTCGGAGCGCAATCGTTCGTTTCAACTTCTTCGAGGGTTTCCTGCGGCGACATCCTGGTCTCGATCTGCGGCGGCCTTCGTACCTCAATCGAGCGGCGAATGCCGCTTAATATCGACTTTTTTTCGTTTCCGCGGCACCCATCGACAGGGCGGGAAGGTCGAGCATGGCACTCGACAAGTGATCGCCTTCCACGGGCGGGAATCGATCCTGCCGATCGAGGGTAGACACCCCATGAACCGCAACGCGTGCGCGCCGTAGCTGATCGACGAGTTGCTTCTGCGCAGCAGAGCTACTGCGGTCACGATCCTGGCGGACACAGCGGTGCAATCGACTTGTCAACGAAGGCGGCTTCCGCTGCGCCCAGGCGCTTTCGCAGGGCCGCGCACGCTTTCGCGCTGGCCAGACCTGACAGCTCGCGCATGGACAGGGAAGGGTCGTGCCCGCAGGCCAGACACCGCTTCACCTCCAGCGCTTCGGCCTTGGGCAGCGCCAGGATCCGTACGGGCTTGTCGCCATCGCAGGCGGCACTTCCGCCGGCGATCGGCACTTGACCTTCGGGCGGTGCTCCCTTGCATGCCAGGGCGTGGGCGGCCTTGCCTCGCGGGCTCGTGTTTCCTTCTGCAAGGTAGAGGCACGCGTAGGCTCCACCCTCTCCCTTTTCCGGCAGGCAGAAGCTCGTGACCTCGGCTTCGCCGCCGAGCGGCTTGCCCGCGTCCACGCGCACTGCCAGGCGCATCAAGCTCCGGATCACTGAGGCGTCCGACGGAAACCGCCGCACAGCGGCCGCATAGGCGTTGTTGCACGTGTACCCCAGCCACGAGCGTTCGATGCACTCTGAGACGAGCGCGGCTGCGCTGTGTTTTCCGAACTCATCCTGCAACTCGGGGTCTGCGCTCGATGCGGTGGAAGGGACGCTGGATGCGGCAGGAGGCAGGCTCGAAGCGTCCGACGTCGCAACGGCCGACGTCGCAGCCGGTGCGGACGAGGAGGCAGGGGCCGGCTCGGCGCACGGACCGCACCCGCCGAACAAGAGGAGCAGTGGCATCCAGGAGCAGCGACGCATCGTCAGGGAGGCTGACCCAGTCTACGCCCGATATCAAGTGCCCTGGCGTCGATCTCTTGTGGCCCCTCGGCTCGGCTGTTGGGATCGCCAATGCTCCCGGGCTCGTGGCGACCGCTTCGCACAATCCAGCCTCACAAGGGTTGCGGAGGCGCGCCTGCGCTCGTGCCCGCTCCGTCGCTTGCGGACAGCCTCCTGAGCACACGGCAGATCGCCAGCGTGATCCACTGCCGTAGCTCCACCTTCTCTGCGCCGCCGCTGCTCTTGTGGATCCTCGAATAGGAAGTCTTCCACAGGCCGTCGGGCTGCTGGTGAGCAACGAGCCAATCGACGCCGCGTCGGACATCGGAATCCTGTGCGGACCAGCCCATCAGCGACAGCGTGTCCAGTGCAGAGACCAGCTGGGTCCACCAGAAGGGGAACTGGAACCGGACCCAGTTGTCCGGGTGCTGGTACGAGCTCCAGTTGTCTTCGCGCAGGAGCTTGGACTTGAGCAGCCGGGCCGCGGCCGATGCTTGCGGGGACTTGCGATAGCGCGGGCTGATCGCGAATGCTCGCAAGGCCATGCCCGTGCCAGCGGCAGAGAAGGGCTGCGACGGATCAAAGGCCTTCGCGGTCTCCCGCTTCCCGTTCGAGGTCAAGTCATTCATCTCGCGCGCGGAGAGCTTGCCCAGGCCCAGCATGCCCGGGCTTCCGATCACCCAGCCGCCATCGGCCTGACGGACCTCCAGGAGCCAACGCATTCCCCGCTCGATCCTCGGGTCATCGCCGTACCCGGCCTTGATCAGCAGGTACAGCAACGCTCCCGTGTAGTAGGGCGCGTACTGGTTCGCGAGGATTCCGCGGATGTCGCCCTCAGCGGTCTGGCACGACAAGACGTACTCGCAGGCTTTGTGGACCGCAGGGTGCCGATGGTCCAGCTCGTACTGATCCACCAGGTGTCGCAGGTTCCGCCACGTCTCGATCAGGGGGTACTTGACCCCCGGGCACTTGTCCTGCTTGCCGGCTGCAGGCTTCCAGGATCCGTCGGGCCGCTGCTTTCGCACAATCCTCAGGACCTCGGGCAAGTCCCACAGCTGCTCGATCGCGCCTGCTGGCTCGCTCAGCAGGTCCCTGCGTGCGAAGAGGGAGATGGCAGCAAAGCCGCCGCGCAGGAGCGGCTGAACGGGATCATGGTTGAGCTGCGACTTCCAGGTCGTCATGGAGCGCTCCTACCGAGTAGTCGCGAGCATGGCTGCCCTGTCAAGTGCGATCGCTGCATCCATGCCAGCGGCCTTGAACTTGCGGCACGCGGTGACATGATTGCCGTGGATGCGTTGGCTGCCGACATTCGTCTGCCTGCTCGGGTGGGCCGCAGGCTGCTCGCCGCCGCCAAAGCCCGCAGATGCAGTGATCGGCAGAGCGATCGAGAGCCTGAGGGAAGCTGTGTCCGAAAGCCTGCTGCTGGAGCAGGCGGCGATGGACGCGGAGCTCGCGCCAGCACGGCGAATCGTCGAGCAGCTGTCCGCGGAATTGGGATCAGGGCCGTGGGACCGCGATGCTCAGCGCAGAGTTCGCGATCTTCTCCGATCGCTTCCCCCCCTGGCCGCCTTCGTGCTGTTGAGCCGCGTGGGATTCGATCCGTCCACGGCCAACACCCTGTCCCGCGTGTTCACGTGCGATGATGCGGCCTACCAGCGGACCATCGGCAAGCGGCAATATCTGACCCTGTACTTCGAGAAGGGCAAGTCCGGCTGGAAGCTCACGCGCGACAGCGAGGAGGAGCTCAATCTTCCCTTCCATCCGAAGACGGTCGAGCCGCTGACGCCTCCTGCGGGGCTGGGTATGGCGCAGGGTGAGTACAAGCTCGCCCGGCCGATGGGGCAGTTCGTGTTCGAGTCTGGGGTCAGCGCGCCTGCGCTCCGGCTCACCCTGGTGTTCCGGGGGATCACGATGAGCCTGGTGTCTGCGGAGGAGGTGTTCCGCGACGACTGGTCCTTTGTCGAGCGAATCGACGGGGCGCTATCGAACATCCCGGTTCGGCACCTTGCGATGATCCGGGAGATCGTCATCGATCCAGGGCAGCACCCCTTGCGTTCCACCATTGCGGCCGTGACGAACCATGCCGGAACGCGGGTCAGCCTGTTCCTGAGAGGGGAAGGAAAGTACGTGTCCCAGGAGGAGCTCAACGAAACGGCGGCTCACGAGTTCGGGCACGTGGTGTCATCGGCGCGGGGGGATCGATTCTGGACCGGCTGGGACGCGGCGATCGAGGCTGACCGCAGAGCGGTGTCGCGCTACGGGCTCACCAACCAACGAGAGGATTTTGCGGAGACGTACGTGCTGTACCTGGGGGGCGGGGCAGGCGACCCGGCGACGCGAGCCCGATTCAAGAACCGATTCGCGATCATCGACGGGTTGATGGGAGGGCATGACCCTTGAGAGAAGCATCAAGGGAGGTTCCTGCTGTCCGCAACGTAGATCGGCGCGAGGGATCCCAACCATGGCCATGAGCATGAGAAGAACACTCCGACCCCTGGTCCTGGTGCCGCTGGTCGCGCTCGTTGTCGCTTGCGGCAGCAACGATGAGATCTCGGGCGGTCCGGCTGCTGCGAACACAGGCGGCAGCCAGCTCGACGCGTCTGGCGACAGCTCCCAAGCGGGCGCTGGCGGGACCCACGCTGCGGGCACAGGCGGCACAGCAGGTACAGGCGGCGGGCCAGCGGGCGCGTCGGGTACGGGCGGACAAGCGGGCAGCGCAGGGCAGCCATCGAGCGGTGGGCAGTCCGGAGCTGGGGGACAAGCGGGCAGCGCAGGAAGCGCAGCGGGGCAGGGAGGCGCAGCGGGCCAGGGAGGCGCAGCGGGCCAGGCAGGCGCAGGCGGCGCGATCGGGCCTGAGGACTGTCTCAACTCCACCGACGACAATGGAGACGGGCTGATTGACTGTGCAGATCCCAAGTGCCAGGCCGATTACGAATGCGTGCCTTCCCCGGTCGGAGGATGGAGCACGAGCCAATATCGGATAGGGCGCGTGGACGCGGATCCTTCAGCCGACTGCCCGGCGGGCTTCCAGACCGCGGTTCCCTTGTATGACAAGGCAGACCTCGTGGAGCCCCCGGCTGATTGCGCGTGCAGCTGCGACTCTCCCACGGGCGGAGGGTGCTCCTCGGAGATAAGCTGCTGGGGCAACAAGAGCTGCACCGGCACGCCTTCATCGACGACGACCCTGCTCGGCTCGAGCTGCAAGAGCGTTGGCTACCTCAGCACCTACAACGCCTGCATGAAGACACCGGAGCAGGTGATCGCCGGCACGTGCGCGCCCAAGGCTGCCGTGGCGCAAGTCACGCCCTGGTCCTGGGAGCAGAAGCATCGCATGTGCCAGTTCAATACGCTCCAGGCCGGCAAGTGCGTGTCGTCTGCAGAGATCTGCATACCCAGGATCCAGGGGAGCCAGGGGCTGTGCTACCGGACCGGCATGGCATGCAAGTCGCCGTACACTGCGCTCACCACGTACTACGACGGCAACGGTGTGGATCACAGGGGTTGCACTGCAACCGGGTGCCAGTGCGGACAGGAGCAAGGCGCAACGTGCGAGTGCATGTCGACCCCGTGCCCGGTCCAGCTGTTCTGGAACAACTACAATTGCAGCACGCTTCCGGTTGGGAGCGCCATCGAGAACTACTGCACGTCGGTGAACTTCAATCCGGCCGGCAGCGCCACGGCCATGGTTCCGGTGACCCACAACTCGGGGTCATGCCCTGCGAGCGGCAGCGCCTCGCCGACAGGGCAGGTGGATCCGACCGGACCGATCCAGCTTTGCTGTCTGCCGTGACCTTGCGGCCAAGCACTCCATCGAGATGACCTGACGCATCCATCAATTCGATGCAGACGAAGGAAGAGCGCTGACGAGCGAGGCAATGCCTGGGCGTGCGAAGCATGCGGTACGCCGAATGCAGCTGGGACAGCGTGGACCCAGCTCTGTCTCGAAGAACGCTTGAATCAATCAGTCGACCCTTTGGCCTCTCGGTGCGCGGCACGGTGCTGGCCGCACTTACAGCGGGCACGCTCGGCCTCGGCCTGGCGCTCGGCTGTCAGGCGGAACCCAGAGTGCGCCCGACTCCAGCGCCGGCTGAAACGGTGTCCGTGGCTGCGGCAGTGCCCACCACGTTGTTCGATCCGTTGAACCCGGACCGGCCGATCGAATACGACTCATCTCCCAGGGGCACGCATACGAGCTGGGTGACAGCGCGTCCTGGATTCCAGTCCTCGCTTTCGAGCGCCGATCGCGGTGGGATCAGCCCATGTTCGACGCAGGAGGTGGACACGAGCGCGTTCGACGGCTGGACGTCATTGAGCAAGGGACGATTCGTCGCACCGCGTGAAAGCGCGATCGACGCTGCTGGCCGCTTCGACCTGGTGATGCACTTCCACGGCGATGCACCTGTGCTTCGGGAGCTCGTGCACAGCGGACAGAAGCTCGTGCTCTACACGTTGACCCTGGACCCGAGCGAAGCCTACGGCGCGCTCTTCGCTGGATCAGGGCTTTTCAACTCGATCGTGCTGCAGATCGAGGGCGCGCTCAGCAAGAGCCGCGGCAGGCCGGCGCACGTCGGACACATCGCTGTCAGCGCGTGGAGCGCTGGATTCACAGGCATCTCGGCGCTGCTTGGCCAACCCGAGGCAGGCCGTCTCGACGCCATGGTGCTGATCGATGGATTGCATGCGCCACGTCTGGCAGAGAGCCTTGATCGCTCGCTTCAACCGTTCGTGGACTACGCACGCCGCGCGGTCGCAGGCGAGCGATTCATGCTCGTCACGCACTCGTCGATCGACCCGCCGGACTTCGCCTCGACGACGGAGACGGCCCATCACCTGATCGCAGCCGTGGGCGGTCAGCCGCAAGCGGTCCATCGCAAGGACGCGTTGGGGCTGGAGATGGTCGAGTTCTTCACGGCCGGCAGCTTTCACGTGCGGGGATATGCAGGCAACGACAAGGCTGACCACTGCGCGCAGCTGGCGCTGCTGCGCGATGCGTTCACCGCCCTTGGCAAGCGCTGGCAGCCCTGAGCGAGGGGCGCTAAGAATTCGATCCATGAAGAGCATGACGCTGGCGAAGACAGGAGCGGCGGACAGTCGGCCGCTCGAGCCTTTCGAGGCGAAGGAGCCTGCGCCCGGTGCCGGACAGGTCCTCGTGCAAGTGGAAGCGTGCGGCGTGTGCAGGACCGATCTTCACATCGTGGAAGGGGAGGTCAGCGCAGCCCTGCCGATCATACCGGGCCATCAGGTGGTCGGCACGGTCCTGGAGACCGGTCCTGGTGTCCCCTCGGTGCAGCGCGGCGCCAGGGTGGGGATCGGGTGGCTCCACTCCGCGTGCGGCAGTTGTTCCCATTGCAGGGCGGGGAAGGAGAATCTCTGTGCGAGGGCGCGATTCACGGGCCGCGATGTGGACGGCGGCTATGCGCAGCGCATGGTGGCGGACGAGAGGTTCGTCTATCCATTGCCTGACGCGCTGTCGCCTGTGGACGCCGCGCCCCTGCTGTGTGCGGGGATCATCGGCTATCGGTCGCTGAAGCTCAGCGGAATCCGTCCTGGAGGGAGGCTAGGGCTGGTCGGCTTCGGCGCATCCGCCCATCTCGCGATCCAGGTGGCCTTGCACTGGGGATGCGAGGTGTTTGCCTTTGATCGCAAGGAGAGCCACAGGAAGCTTGCGCTGGAAAAGGGCGCGCGATGGGCTGGGTGGATGGACGACGATCCCGGGGTGCTGCTCGATGCAGCGATCACCTTTGCGCCGGCTGGGGAGCTGATCGGGCGCGCGCTCGATCTTCTGGATCGGGGCGGGACCGTGGCGGTCAATGCGATCCACATGACCGACCTGCCAGCGCTTCGCTACGAGCAGATCTACTGGGAGAAGGCGGTGCGGAGCGTGGCAAACTTCACGCGGCAGGATGCGCGGGAATTCCTCGCCTTGGCAGCGGAGATCCCGGTGCGGGCGGACACCGAGCGCTTCTCGCTCGAAGATGCGAATGAAGCGCTGATTCGAGTCAAGGCAGGTGCGATTCGCGGGGCAGCGGTGCTGGACGCTCGATAGCAGTGCAATGGCCTCGATGCGGCGCCGCGCCCTTCCCGGTCAGCAGCACAGCCGGAAGTGCCGCGGTGCCAGATAGCCGAACTTGAACAGCACACCCAGCTCATGATGCGCGCCGCTCTGCCCGAGAAGCGTGCCGAAGCTGGGGCGGTAGTACGGCTCGATGAACCATGCGGTCCCCTCGACCTGACCGAAGGGGACCCCTACGAAAAGATGCGGAAGCGCAGTGGTTTTCTGCCCGCCGCCGGCTGCGACCGTGAGTCCTGCTCCAAGATTGGCGAGCGCATAGAGGCCAACCTCGGTGTACGGGAGCCACAGCGCGCTCATGTCCGACGGAAACGCTGCTCGCGTGCCAATCGACACCCACTGCGTTCCCTGTCGGCTGGGTATCAAGGTCAGATCAGCGGAGACCAGCAGCGAGCCGTTGGGGCGGCCCAGATACCCGAGCGAAGGCCCGAACGTCCACTGCGTCGGTCCGCTCGATCGCCAGTTGGGCGGAGGAGGCGGCGGCTCCGTGGGCGCTGGCTGCCCCGCTGACGTCGAGGAGGGCACGGTCGACGTCGGCGTGGGGGCGGGCAGCGTCTGCGCAAGGGCCGAAGGTGACAAGAGGAGCAGCCCAAGCCCGGCTTTCCACAGCCTCATTCTTCCACGCTATCGGAAGCGTTCGGCCGCTGCAAGCCAACGGGCTTCGCCTGGCCCGGGCAGTAGCCGTCCATTCCACAGCACGATATCATGTCGTATCCCCTTCCCTGCCGAGGACCTCCACCATGCGCAGATCCATGACCGCGATTCCCGGGGGCTTGATCTTCGTCGCTGCGACCTGGGTCGCGTGCAGCGAGTCAGAGCAGGTCCAAGCAAATCCGGCGGTCGCAGGAGCGGGGGGTGACAGCTCGGTCTCGAAGGATGGAAGCCCTGAGAGCTCGCATCCCGACACTTCCTCTGCGGATACGACCACGGAACCCGAATCGACGCCGAGCGAAGCGGCGTGGGTGGATGTCCCTGGCTGGGAGAGCGACCAGGAAACGAAGTTCGCGCTTCCGCTTCCCTATCGAGGCATTGCCTCGTCCGCGCGCCAGATGCTGAAGGACTACCGCCAGCTCTACCTCGACGGCGATCCGGCCAAGGACTTCGTGCAGGACCCGCCGGCCAAGGACTGTGCGACCCAGGAGACGCTCACCGTCTGGAGCAAGATCTACGGCTGGCACATGATCGGGCCGCTGGCAGAGACACTCTACTACGGCGCGCACGTCTTCGAGGGAGATCCGGTTGACCCGACATTGGCATCGGACTGCAGGAATGCGGTGATCGACATTGGCGATCACGTGATTGACCACGCGAACGCGACCGAGTTCGGCGGGGCGATGTACCTGGACCCGTTCGATGGGACCACGAAGCCGTTCCTGGGGTGGAACAACTTCCGTGGACGCTGGGACGCCTGGGGGAACGGAACGTGTCCGCCCGAGGGGTCTCCGAGCAGCTGGGCCAGCGCCTGGGCGCTCAACACGCTCGCGCTCGCACATCGCATCAGCGGCGAAGAGCGGTTCCGTCGGGCGTTTCATCGCGGCATCGCCTACTACCACCAGGAGACGACGGGCAACGGCTGGTTCAAGGCTGGATACTCGCAGTACGCCGAGATCCTCGCCAAGCTCGAAGCCAATCCCCCGTACGTGGTGGCCCCGCTCTACACGGTGGGAGGGAACCGCTTTGCCAATGCCAACCTCGATCCGTTCCCCTGGAGCCTGCACTATCACTACAAGGGGGTGGAGGATCCGGTTCGCAACACGCTCAACACCAATGCGACCATGGCCCAGGCGTTGCTCCATGCGGGATTGGGGGATGCCGCGCTGGAGCTGCCTGTAGCGATCCCTGCAGGGGGATTCGCGTCCCTGACCTACCAGGGAGTCGCGTGGCGGGTGATGTACTCGATCTACGCGAATCTCGCGAATGGCAACATCACGTACGTGGACCTCGATGACGTGGGTTTCAACGCCGCGAATCAGGACCTGTTCGAGGCGCACCTGATCGCCACCACCCTGCACCTGACCAAGGCGAGTGGATTGCTGGACAACGCCTACTTCGGCAAGACGGCGCTGGAGACGGCGAATCGGATCCATACGGACACGTTCCGCTGGCCTGACGAAGGAGGCGCCAAGCACCCCCTCTCCGACGATCAGATCATGACCGGGCAGCTGTACCGGGCGGTGTGTGCGGTCCGGACTCTGCCGGCGAAGCTGACGTCCAAGGGGATGGCCTTTAGCATCCAGATCGATCCGATGCAGAAGTGCAAGGACTACCTGGGCGCGGTGCCGGAGGCCCAGCGCTACTACCTGTGGAACCTGTATTCGGCGCTGTACCAGCCAGGGATCTGATCGACTCAGTGCCGCACGCCCACAAGACGTGCGTTTCCGTTCGCGATCATGAGATGAAATTGGGCGGGGCGCGGCTTCGGAAAGGCGCCGCGCAACGCCGTAATCCTGACAATGAGGTAGGGAGCGAGCGCGCCCTGGGGAAGCTCCATCTCCCAGCAGGCCGTTCGGGGTTCGAGGCGAACCGATGCCCCTGATTCTGCGCCCCGAGCATCCAGGAATTCCGCTCGGTACGACGTCGTTCCGGCAGCGGCCAGCCCCCACACGAGCGCGTAGTCATGTAGCTGCAGCCTCAGCCCTTCCACACCTTCGAGCACGAGAGGCGAGACCTGCGCGGTCCACCACGCGGCCACCGCTCTCCTGCGAACCTCCAGAACGTGCACCAGATGCGCCGCAGTGCCTCGCTGCGTGAACCCGCCCCCTTCCACCGCCCATCGGATCTGCTCTTCACCAAGCCCCATCATGCGTCGACTCGCCCAGAATCCGTCAGAAGGGAGCGTGTGATCCAGGGGCTCGTAGGGGGGAAGCTCTGGACGGTATCGCTCCGGGTGGACCTCTTCCTCGAAGGAGCCGATTGCGTGGTACTTGCGCTCCATGGCAGAAGGAGGAGGGTCAGGCTGCAGGCCCAGCGTCACCAGGTTCAAGAACGGGTTGCCTCCGCAATCAGGGTGAAGCGCCCCTTTGGCGACCTTGGACGAGACCTTGTCCGCGCCCAGCGTGTCCTCGAAGCCGGCGAGATAGTGCACGACATGCCCGCAGCCCGGCGCCCCGACGTAGGCATCGAGGGTCTTCTGCGGGCCCATGGTCTTGAAGTCCAGCCAGGCCCCGAGCACGCGCAGTCCTCGCAGCGTCCTGCGGTCCACATGGGGGACCTGATCGTTCGGGTCATCTGCACGCGTGAAGGTGGCGGATGCAGCCCCAAGGTCCGTGCCGATCGGCCAACGGGTCGCCGCCATCCTGTGGCTCGACTGTCTGGGGTCGTGCACCTGCAGCCAATGCTCCACCTGCCCGCGATCCGCAGGGAAGTCCTCGCTGCGAATGTGGACCACATGCACTTCCGGCGTGATGTACCCGATCGCCCACAGCAGCCGGCTCGCGATGGCGTCAGCGGCCGTCCGCATCTCGGGTCGGCCGACCACGTCCGCTCGCATGCGGTATGGCAGCCCGCGGGCATCCGCAATGGAAAGCGTGTCTGCCCCGAGACCACCGGTCACGCGAAGCGGCGACCGCGGCGGACCATCCACTGCATAGTCCGAAAGCCGGCTACGCCCCGCTCGATCTGCCACGAACCAAGAGGACCCAGGGACTTCGTCGATGGAGTTCACATCCCCTGCATCGGGAATCCGCGCTGCGTCCAGGGCATCCATGATCGGTCTTCGAAGATACACATCGGCCAGGTAGGCCTTGGGCTCGAGCGGGTCCGGCTTCGGCATGGGCACAGGCGACTCGTCGTCTGCATGCGAGACGGGAGGTGCGTCCACGAAGCGGACAGGGCGATAGCCGCACGCGGCGAGCGAGAGGGCGAAACAGCAGGTAGAAAGGGCGCGCGTCATGTTCAATCCCGGTGCTGGCGGTCTCCGAAACGGGGTGCAACGCCGAACGAGAACACGAACAGCGCGCCCTCCGGGCTGACGGACACGCCGAGGCGAGCGAGCTCGGTGTTGGCGGTGTACAGGTCGACCTCGAAACCTCCCACGTATCGCATTCCCTTCAACGACAGGTCGCGAGCCGAGGGGGCCACCGTCGCAGCGTCGACAAAGAGCCTGGCCGCGACGAACCGTTGGACCTTCCACCGATAGTCGAGCGAAAGCACCATGGACGTGAAGTCCCGCCGCGTATTGAATCCGCGAAAGTCGGGCTGCCGGGCCAGCTCGCTGAAAGGGACCTGCTCTCCGGACGAATACGCCACTCCGTCGATCACGATCTTGGGGATCAGCACGTTCGTGCGTCGATACACGGAGATGAATCCGGCAGCGCGGGCTCCCACTCTCAGGAAGCGTCCATGCTCCTGCTTCACCCCACGGGAGGTTCCACCGTAGCCCTCGATCAGCGTCCCCGGCACTGGAGCGACGCGCGCTTCACGTGTGTCGAGTCGCAGGGCAAGCTCGGTGTAGACCTGCCGCGTGGTCCGAGACCATCCTGGAACCGAGCCCGGCGCGAACACGTCGTCGAATCGCGGTCCTACGCCTCCGGAAACGTCGTCGGAGAATCGCTGCGAGTAGCTCGACGAGAGGAAGACTTCGAGGTCCCGAACGGGACGTATGCCGAGGCTGGCGATCACCCGCTCTCGGCGCTCCTGGTAGGACGCCTGGGTCAGGGTGGAGACGAAGCGGTTGCGCGGATCGCCTCTGGGATCCTGGCCGATCCCTGGGTATCCGAGCCCGGTGCGCCGATCGTGCATCCCTTCGAAGGACAAGACGATGGGGACTGGGGTCAGGCGCGCAAAGCGCAGGCGGGACTCGACCACGTTGGCATCCGGCCCGCCGTAGCCAGCACGCAACGTCGTCGCTGCAGTGTCCGCGGATGCGATCATCCTGCCTCCGACGTTGAACGACGAGCCGGTCTCCACGAACAGAGTAGGGAAGAACCCGATCCTTCCGTCTCTCGAGAACAGAAAGTCCCGCACGCGCGGCACGACCTGCTCGTTCTCCACGATGCCGACAGCAGCGCCCGAGGTGAAGAACAGGAGGCTTGCGAGCTCGCGAGGAACGAAGAGCAGCGCGCCTGCTCCGGAGCGCAGCAGGTCTCCGGTGAACCTCTCCGGCTGAGCGACTCCGCTGACATCCTGCTTGCGGGGTGGCTCAGCGTTCGCCTCGGATGCGAGCAAGGCCACGCAGGAGCAGGCCGTTGCAGGCATCCGCGAGAGCTTCATCAGCGCTGGGTCTAGGTGTGCAGCGTGCCCGTCAGCCAAAGGACGGCAAGGATCGCAAGGATCACACCGGCCGGCGACCAGCCTGCCCAACCCCACCGGGAGTGTCCCCATCCAGCCCCCCCCAGCGCCGCGAACAGCAACACAATCAACAGGATCGTCAACAGCATGATTTGTCTTCCTTGGCTCGATTCTCCCCCCTTGAGAGCATTCATCATGCCGCGGGCCCGACACGTTGGTCTGCGCCACCGCGATGGGCAGGGAAGCTGGAGCAAGGGCAGCGACCTGCGCGCAGCAGCTGCGTGGGCGCGTCTCATTACGATGGGCCGGCCCATCGTATTGAAGGAGGCGCTGCGGTGAGCGGATTGGGATGGATCGGGTCAGGGAAGGGGGCTGCGGCTTTCGCTCTGGCCTGGCAGCCAGCTCGGCGGAGGCTCCATCTTGGGGCCCAGCAGCGCAGCGAAGAGCTCCGTGTGAGGCGCTTGCGACTCCCACACCGTGAACTCGTTGCATGTCACCAGCGTCCGAACGTCGCCGTATCGCATGCCAGGAGGCTGCGCGCTGAATGCTGGGAAGAACGCTCCAACCGTGGGTGCAGCGTATTCGGCGTTCGGCGCATCATCGTTCGGTCCGTAAACCGGGATCCCGGGGATCGAGCCCTTGCCTTCCTTGGCGTAGGACAGGGAATCCAGATGCAGGACCTCTTCCACGTGGCGGGATCCCAGCCCAGTGAAGTACACATAGCCATTGGGGTTTCCACCGAGGACCCAGTCTGCGGCGAGGCTCAAGGCGTTGTGGTATGCCTGCGTCTCGGCCGGGGTGTTTCCGCCGAGCTGGAGCATGGCAACGACGGTGTCCATGTACTTCGCGGTCGTGGTGGCGCCGCCCCAATCTGACGGACGGTTGAGGGGGCGAGGGGTCCGGTGGGCTCGTTCCGAATGGATGGTAGTGACGACTTCATCTGCCATGCTCTTGAGCTGCGTTCGGGTGATGCTCACCAGGCTCGGAGAAGCGCCAGCGCTCATTACGTATCCAAGCAGGTAGTCTGCCACGGCGCGCCCGCCACCCATGTAGTCACCCATGTAGAGCTCTTCGCTGGCAAAGCTGCTGAAGGCACCGTAGGCGCCGATCTGGGACCATGCCTGCTGGAACGCTGTGTCGTAGTTCGGATCTGCCGTGAGCCGGAACAGCTCCCCTGCTGCATACAGCCGGTAGGGCGCGTTCGCGCCGTTGGCCGTAGCGTAGCCCCACGCTTGCACGGCCCGGCTGTGCAGACCCTGGGCCCGGGTCGGGTTGAAGGGCGCGACCAGCCGCGAAGCCTGGGCGAAAAGCCCGCTGGCACGGGCGGTCACGTCGGCGCTGCGCGCGAGCGTGTAGTAGTCCAACGGGTCCGTGTTCGCGTGATAGAAGCCCCAAGGGTGACGCCACGACTGTGCTCCCTGACGTACTCCACCGTCGGATTCCTGCAGCTGCTCCCAGCCGGCAACTCCCCACAGCGCTTCGTCGAGAATGTCGGGAATCCCATTTCCGCTTTCCGGAATGGTCTGCTGGTTGTCGGCAAACGAATCCGGATGAAGCTCGTAGGCTCGCATCAGAAGCTCTGCCACCACCGTGTGCATCGGCCGTTGGTCGTAGTCGCCTGCGTCGTGATAGCCGCCGATGAGCGTCCGCGCCCCGGTCTTGGGCTGCGACTCGGTGTAGTACTCCTCGGCATCCTGGATCTCGCCGGTGAAGATGCTCTGATGATCGGCCGGCCGCGTCCAGTTGCTCTGGCCAGCGCCGATGTCAGCGCCCCAGCGGTTGTGGAACACGCCGCGTGACACCACGTAGAAAGCTTTGAATGCGGCTTTCTCGCTGACCGCGGTCGGCCACGAGACTCCGACGCCCGGCACGCGAATCCGGTAGCGCGCCCCTTCGCTCGCAGGGAGCGTCGACAGGTCGATCTGGCGGACTTCCCCGCCGGAGTCCTGGTCGAGCGCAGCGCGCAGCGTGATGGGAAGGTTGCTGATCACCGACGGGCGAGGCAGGGCCGCGTCGGACGACTCTACCAGCACTTCCGCAGTGGAAGGGAATGCGCCGAGCTGCACGAACCCGCCGTCGCCCATCCATCCGGAAAGGTAGGCCCATCGCTCGGTCGCACGGGGGTTGTACCCCACCTGGTTGACCTGCAGCACAGGGGTCTCGAGGTATCGATCGCTGAAGGGCAGCGTGACATCCACGCCGCCCGGGCCCTGCACGTGCAGAAGGTCGTGAGAGCCGAGGTCTTCTCCGAGCTGCAGGTAGATGCGGTGATCCACGTCGAGCACCGTGTCACTGTAGGGGAGTCCATAGCCCACGCTGTAGTCTGGCGCCCCCACAGGGATGCTGTGACGATTGACGCCGCTGATCGGAAGGGATGCGCCGTTGGCGCGGTGAATGCTCCAAGCGCCTGACTGCCAGCTGCCGCCATCGCCATTGGCGAGCACGATCTGCAGCGCGCGAGGGCCGAATCCGTGCGCCTCGCGCACCGGGTTGTCCAACGTCGCTCTGGGACCGCCCGTGGTGCGAGCATGAATGTCCTGTCGCAGCGTGCCGCCCTGGGTGTCACGCTCGACGCGCACGAAGACGTCGACAGCAGCACAGAGTCCGGTCAGCGTATGGCTGCCGGCAGATGCGTCGAGCGTAGCGACCAGAGTCTGATCCGGCATGGGGCCGTCGGCCACCGCTGCAGGCTCCGGCGCCAGATACACACGTATTTGGGTGGCCGGCTGGGAGCCGTCCCATGCGATCGTCACGGTGCTGGACGTGGCCCCGGTCATCGACAGACCCAGGATTCCTGCGCTGCCACCAGACCCCCCGGTATCGGCGCCTGCGCTACCGCCAGAACCGCCGAGGACGCTGCCAGCGCTACCACCCGAGCCACCGGTGCCAGCTCCTGCGGTTCCGCCTTGGCCATGGGTCATCCGCGGGCGTCTGCCGAAGTTGCTCACGCCCTTGGGCCGGCTCACGACGCTCGGGCCGGGGGTATCCACGCTTGATTCGGTTCCAACCCCGGAGATGTCTTCTCCGCTGCTACAACCGCCAGCCAGGAAGGTCAGTCCAACGAGGACTCCGCCAGAAATCCAGCTCTTCATCGGGCGCTCTTCTTCCACCCCCCCACCGTCGTTTGGGATGGTGACGCTCGTGGCCGTCGGGCTTGTTCACCGCCGACCGTAAGAGAAGACGTGCGAGAGCTTGAACATGATTCGTGAGAGGGTCAACCCGAAAGCACCCTGCAGATTCGCTTCAGTGCGTGCTGCTACTATGATGTAGTCAATCGCGGCACTTCACTCTCTATGAAGGTGAATGCAACACTGCAATCGGACCATGCGGTCTTGCATGGCTCGAACGAGGATTCCGCTGCGTCCAAGCGGAAGGAACGCTCGCGCCGTCTCTCGTTGTGAAGGAACGAGCACTCATTCCGACGGAGCGCGCACGAGGGGCGCACGCCCCAGGGCCGAAACGGCCGCACACAAGACGCGCGGCCCCGCTATTGCATCGCACATCCCGGGAGGGCTCTATGCCCGTCGTTGGCCCGTGGTTCGATCTCGCCAACCGTGGCTCGTGTGGCGCGGGGACCGCAACTGCATGCGACCACGAAACGGTGAACAAGGTCCTCCTCGTCGGCGACGGCGTCTTGCAGGGGATCGGCGCACTCTCCATCGTCGTAGCCCTGTTCACCTCGGAGCGTGCCCCTGACACCAGGAGCGTCCGGCTGGAGCCGCCAAAGCCCACCGTACATGTCACGCCGACGTCGGTGGGCCGCGGATCGCCAGGATTGGCACTCGTCGGTACGTGGTGAGACCCCTGCAGGTGGCGGTCCGCCACCTGAAACTGGCGGTCGCCACCCCTGTGCCCACGCAACCCCGCGAACTTGCGTCGTGCCATCCAGGCACGAGCTTCGCACAGGTCCTGGCTCGTGGATGCCAATGTCCTGGTGAGATTCGACCGCGGCACCATCGTGCTCGATGGGCTGCCACGCAGTGAACCCGCGATTCCCGATGCCATCTGGGATGAGCGCTCGGGCCTGTGGCGGGCCCCGGCCTTCCGGCACGATCGGCTGGTTGCGACCCTGCGCGAGCGGGGGCACACCCTCGACTCGGCGCTGGAATCGAACCTGCGCATGGAGACCGGACCGTGGCAGCGCCCTGAGCTGCGCCCCTACCAGGAAGAGGCGATCCAGTCGTGGAACGCCTTTGGACGCAAAGGCGTGGTCGTGCTGCCCACAGGTGCAGGAAAGACGCGCGTGGCGATCGCTGCTGCGGCATCGGTGCGGGCGAGCTGCCTGGTGTTGTGTCCGACCCGTGCTCTGATGGCCCAGTGGCAGCGCGAGCTGGGGCGGTGGTACGGCGGTCCGATCGGCATGATCGGCGATGGGGAAAACGATCTGCAGAAGGTCACGATCATCACGTTCGAGAGCGCCTGGCGGCATCTCGATCGGGTGGGTGACAGGTTCGAGCTGGTGGTGGTCGATGAAGCGCACCATTTCCAAGGCGGGTCGCGCTCCGAGGCTCTGGAGATGCTTCCGGCATCGATGCGGCTGGGGCTCTCGGCGACACCGCCTGACCCCGGAACGCCTGGGGCAGAGCGATTGGCGGACCTGCTGGGACCCACGGTCTGCGAGCTGGGAGTCTGCGATCTGGTGGGGACCTATCTCGCGGACTACGACCGTGTCTATCTGGGCGTGAAGCTCACCGACGAGGAGCGCGAAGAGTACGAGACCGAGTACGCCAACTTCTCCGTGATGCGTCGCGCCTGGTTGCGAGCCAATCCTGACGCGGATTGGGCGACGTTCATGCGGGCCATGGCACGCATTCCCGACGGCCGCAAAGCGATTGACGGCTACCAGCGGGCTGTCAAGATCGCGTCGCTTCCGCAGGCCAAGCGCGCGCTGACCACGAGGCTGCTGAGCAGGCATGCGGACACCAAGACGCTGGTCTTCACGGCGCTTGCCGACCACGCATACGACATCTCTCTGGACAATCTGATACCCGTGATCACAGCGGAGATTGGACGCGCCGAGCGGGCAGAGATCCTGTCGAAGTTCGGGCAGGGGAAGGTGCGCGCCGTGGTCTCCGCACGGGTGCTCAACGAAGGGATCGACGTACCGGATGCGAGCGTGGCCATCGTGGTCGCTGGCGCTCTCGGCAAGCGTGAATACATCCAGCGTATCGGGCGGGTTCTTCGACCCCGCCCGGGAAAGAGAGCGATCATCTATGAGCTGGCAACCACCGGGACCCTGGACGACGAACGAGCGCGCGCGCGGCGCAGGCGATTCGCAGCCTGAATCCGGGAGCCTCGTCGTTGCCAGCCTCGTGATCGCCCACCGCCCGCGAGAACCCCTGGCAATCCTCGGGATTCCCCAGTAATCTACGCTCCGTTGTTGCGACGCGTGTCCTTGTTCTGGGTCGTGGTGTTCGTGCTGTTGAGCGCTTCGGGTTGGTTCGCGCTGGGGGTCCGAAGGCAGCGGCAGCAGATCACGCAGGCAGGCCCAGCGCTCACCAACGGCGCGATCGTGTCTCTTGCGAGCGTCGTGGATGGGGACACGGTGCTCGTGCGGCTCGATTCCGGCGATACCGTCTCCGTTCGCCTATTGGGCATCAAGGCCTTCGCGTCCGGGCAAGGCAAGGATCCGAGCGACCGCTTCGGGCGTGAAGCGGTCACGGCCATCGAGCGCAAGGCTTCGGGCAAGCTGTTGCGGGTCGTTCTCCACTCGACCCCCAAGGACAAGTACGGGCGCGCGCTGGCGACGCTCTACGTGGACGAAGAGGATCTGGGACTGGAGCTGGTGCGTCGTGGCCTGGCCCTCGTGTACACGGTCTACCCGTTCCAGGCCATGGACCTGTACCTGCAGGAGCAGCAGTCGGCGCGCGGGGAGCGGCGGGGGCTGTGGTCCGAGCCGTCGGTTGCGGGACGGGCCGACCTGCTGGTGCGCGAGTGGCGCGCGGAGGCGCCATGATACCGTTGCTGTTCCCCCGCTTCCTCAGGCGCTGGCTGCGCAATCCTCCGTCGCACCTGCGTGTCGTTGCGCTGCTCGTTGCGGTGCTCTGCTACGGAGCGAGCGGGTTCCTGTACTTCGAGCTGGCTGCGAAGCCGGAGCTGGGGTGGACCGACGCGTTCTGGTGGGCGCTGGTGACGATCACGACGATCGGCTATGGCGACTTCTTTCCGACGTCGGCGGGCGGACGGTTCCTTGTGGCGGTTCCCATCATGCTCTTTGGAATCGGGCTGCTCGGCTACGTGCTGTCCCTGGCGGCGAGCGCCCTTGTGGAAGCCAAGACCAGGGCGCACAGAGGGCTTGGCGGTATGAAGCTCAACAATCACCTGATCGTCATCAACTTCCCGAATCTGTCCAAGGTGCTTCGTGTCATCGACGAGCTTCGGCATGCCAATGCGCTCGGCCACGACATCGACGTCATCCTGGTCGACGAGGATCTCGAGGAGCTTCCACCCGAGCTCGAGCAGCGGCACGTCCACTACGTCAGGGGGAATCCGACGCGGGACGATACGCTGTCGCGGGCCTCGGTCGACGAAGCAGCGCACGCAGTGATTCTGTCGAAGAATCCGGGTGACCCGCACACGGACGATCGGAACGTCGCCATCGTGCTCGCGATCGAGGGGCGAGAGCACAAAGCCAGGACGGTCGTGGAGTGCATCGACGAATCGACGCTGGAGCTGCTGCACAAGGCAGGCTGTGACCGCGTGGTGTGCACCTCCAGATTCGACGCGCACTTCCTTGGAAGCGAGGTGGTCAATGTCGGTGCGCAGGACGTCGTCGAGGAGCTTCTGTCGAATCTCACGGGCGAGCAGCTCTTCTTGACGCCGTACGACAAGGCCAGCCGCTTCTCGGAGGTCGCAGCGCGGTGCCGCGAGCTGGAGCACATACCGATCGGGGTGAGGCGGGACAAGAAGACGCTGCTGCGGGTTGCAGACGACTTCGAGGTGCACGCTGGCGACTCCATCATCACGATCGGGGCCCGGCGAATCAGGCTCTGAAGCTCCCCTTGCCACGGGTCGTTGTTGCGTTAGACTCCGTCTCATGCGCGATGTCGAGGTCCTGAGCCTGCCGCAGCTGCTGGATTCCACGCAGGCCTCGGTGACGACCTTGCTTGCAGCCTGCCCGGCGGTGCGAATCGAGGCTGCGATGGACGAGGGTGCTTGCGCCCGGTACGTGAAAGGGGTGCAGGACGGGCGCGGCTGCTGGGTGGAGGATTTCGACGGCGAGCAGTTCACGCTGGGACGAGCCTGGTACACGCATCTCGAGCAAGGGCGAACGGCAGAGTACTTCCGCTGCGCTGCAGAGTCGGATCTGAATGTCGAACGACACGCGCCGGGCCTGCAGTCGCGCATGATCGAGCTCGCCGCAGCGGTGGTGCGCGGCAGGGTCGAGCCTCGGCGGGGCTGGTGCGGCGCGGCGGTGCACGTGTTCCCGGCGGGCAAGGAGGTCTCGAACGCCGGCGGCGTGGTGCACTTCGACCACGAGGGGCTCACCCCCGCCCAGCGCTCGAGCCGCTCGCCCGCGCTCAGCCTCGTGCTCATGCTGCAACCGCCTGTGCGGGGCGGCGGGCTGCGCCTGTGGGACGCGCTCTGGGACCCGAAGCAGGGCACAGAGGAGTGCGGCGACGGCAAGGACAGCCTTACCCTGGAGTATGCCGTGGGCGACCTTCTGGTATTCGACAGCTACCGGCTCCACCAGATTCAACCTTTCGAGGGCGATCAGGACCGGATATCGGCGAGTCTGCACCTCGGCTGGGCTGCGGGTCGGTGGGAGGCGTGGTTCTAGGCCCGTTGGGCAGAGGCACCGCGAGGGCGCACATGGCGAGGCTGCATGGCATCTGGGGATACCCGTACATCGATCTGGAGCCGTTCCTCGCTCCCGTGCCATTCGAGGAGATCCACGAAGAGATCTGCCTGGGCCTGACGCAGGTCGATGTCTCGTGCACGGGCGGGAGCCTGAAGTGGATGCAGGTCGTCGCCCCTGCGGTCGCGGACGACCCCTACGCGGACTACATGCTGACGATCTCGAAGTTCGACCGGGCGCAGTTCGAGGCGTTCGTGTCGCTCGCGGACGATCCCAGCCTGTTCGATCCTGATCGCCGGGCAGAGTACAGCTTCGGCGACGAGACCGATCACCCGCTCAACGAGCGGCAGATCCTCTACATGAAGTACCGTTACGGCGTGTACTTCCCCTGGAAGGTCGTCTACCACTTCGTCGAGAACCAGCGCTGGGAAGACAAGAACCAGGGTGCAGGCAAGTCCATCCCCGTCGAGGCCGAGCGGATCTTCCCCAAGACCGTCGCCCTGCTGCGATCCCTGCCCTTCGTCGAGATCGGACGTTGTCTCATCTTCGGCCTGGAGGCCAACGATCACGCGCCGCTGCACCAGGACACGGCTCCCGGGAGCATCGAGCAGGTCGAGCACTGCATGACGATCTGCCCGGCGGGCAACAAGCGATTCTATCTCACGGACGACGACCAGGAGGAGCGGGTGGACGTGGCGTCGCGGATCTACTGGTTCAACGACATGGACTGGCATGGCGTGGAGCCGGATCCGTACTTCCGTTACTCGATCCGGATCGACGGCGTATTCGAGCCGGAGTTCGTGGCCCGCCTCCGGCGCAAGCTGTGCAGCTGAAGCTACCGGAGCTGGCGCAGGTAGCTGTACGTCTCCGATCGAAGCTCGGAGGTGCTCACGCCGCGCATGTCGTCGCCGGGGCACAGGTACACAGCATCGCTCACCACGTGCACGAAGTTCATCATGGGAATCGCCCGGAGCAGCCGCGCGAACGTCTGCTTGTTCCACAAGTGGAATTCGGGAACATTGCAGTAGTGTGCCATCAGGTTCGCGTCGTTGCTTCCCGTCTGCAGCAGGAACACCATCGTCACGAACATGTAGTACGCCTCCGACGGGTCCCGGTAGCCGGTGGAGAATGGCGTGGGCGGCGACTGCTGTGCATCGTCCAGCGTCCCCTGGCACCAGCTCTCGTACTCTCGCTCCGCCTCGCTCGCGTCGTCGGTGAAGTCCCAGTTGCCAAGCTCGAAGTGCTCGGTCCACGGCACCAGCACGTTGACCAGCGCCTGGTAGAACTCCCGCTTCTGCGCGTAGGTCGCCGCTTCCGGCGCCCGGCTGAGCACGCTGTGCAAGTCGGAGCGCAGGGTGATCCCCTGCTGGATCCGCACGAACACCTGGATGGCAAAAAGGCTGTTCGGCATGGCTGTCATCCACCCCACGAGGAGCCGCGTCCATAGGAACCACTGCGTCCGAACTGGACGCCCACCACCCGCCCGGTAGAGCGGTTCACCACCGTGCTGACTTGCCCGAACCCGGCGGGCTTGGACTTGGTCGCTCCGGCGGAGGGCGAGAAGATCGTGGCGCGCGGCACGGGACGGTAGGCGAACCCGCGCGAGACGTTCGTGGGCGTACGGAACGGCGCAGCGGGCGTTCCCCAGCCGTAGGCATGGATGAACGCAAGGTGCGTGTGACCATATCCGCCGTAATAGTACGGACCGGCGTGCACCGCCCCGCCCTTTGCGATCGGCGCCCCCGCATCCCGGGCACCTGGCGCCACCGGATCCGGCGTCGGCAATGCGTCTTCCGCGCGGAAGTCCGTCGCCGCAACCGTCTTCACGTCCACGCCTGCGTTGCTGTAGGCCACCAGGTCCGCGATCACATCGTCGCCTTCCTGCGTCTCCGCTTTGGACGACACGTACAGAAGCTGCGAGATCCCGAGCGCCTTGAGCCCTGACACCGGTGGAGTCCGCGCCAGACATCGATTGTCGAACTTCTCGCTGTCGTCGGTATAAGGATTGAGGCGATTGCGGTCCAGGACGAAGACCGGCGGGGCCTGGGGAGAGCGGGTGCTTGCCGCTTCCCGGAAGCGAGGAAGATAGCTCACGGCCGCGGCCAGGGTGACGTGGGAGGCAACGACACCTCTCGGGTGAGGCCAATTGTCGAACAGGAAGACCGGCTCGAGTCGTTCAGCGAGACCTGCGGCAAATGCGACGGCCTCCGGGCCCGGCAGATCGACGAGCAAGGCCCGGCCGGCCGGGGCCGCGGCCATCAGCGACGCCAGCGCCCGTCCACGCTCGTAGGCCACGGTCATCTCCGGCGTTTGCACAGGGCGCATGACGCTGGGCAGGGCGCGCGGGGCGCCAGGAGGGAGCTCGCCCGTGGGCTTTGCGCTCAAGGACTGGAAGAGCGTGGGTACGTAGTAGGGCTGCAGGCGCGGCTGCGTCGGTGCCAGATCGGTCGCCAGCGTCGAGCACACGGACGGGTCGAACGAACCACTGGTCGACGGGTCGAAGGGCAGGGGCTCCAGCTCCGAGCCGAAGTCCCAGCCATGGGCCTTCTGCGCTGTGAGGGAGTCTTCCTTCTTGACCTCCTCGTCGTCAGAAGTCGCAGCGGCGATTGCCACACCCACCCCTCCGACCGCGACGATCCCTGCGCCCAGGGCCACGGTCAGCAGCAGGGCACGTCGCGATACGGGATTCGACTTGGCACGTAGCTGGTCCTGCCACCAGCGTGCGCCGGCCAGCGCTTCGGAGCGGAAGAACTGATCACGTCGAAAGGGAGGCCCATAAGGGGTCGTCATGGCTACCTACCGCAGCACCAGGGTCGGCGCACTCCTTGCGTACTCGTTGGTTGGACCGCGCGAGACTCGCGCGTACAGCCCGCTCGCCTGCCCGCCCACGACATAGACTCCCAGGTTGGTCGTCTCCCCCTTGTCGTTCGGGATCGCGTGGAAGTACTTCTGCACGATCCAGCGACCCGGCGCAGCCTGCGCGAGACTCTCGTCCCAGAGCTCCTGGGATTCCAGCCGTCCAACGATGACCTCGTTGCCCTCGGCACCGTAGTCCGACTTCAGCACCCAATCCTCGCGCTGCGCCGAAAGCTGCTCCTTGTGAACCGCCTCCAGCCGCGCGGTGACAGGCACACGCTGCTCGATGATTCTCTGGGACGCCTCGCTGAACAGGTGCTTGTTCTCCCACATGAAGGCCATGGCCTTCTTGTTCTGCGGCAGCACCGAACCGAGGGGGTTGATGACCACCGTGCGGTTCTCGATGGTGGCTTCGATCAACACCGCAAGCTGACGGTCCAGGGGCTGCTGGTCGGCGTAGGGAGCTTCGTCCAACCAGGGCGATTCCCGCTCGCCCCACCAGTCCGTCTTGTAGTGGCGCACGATTGCGCTGCAGGGCTCATCGAAGAGCATGGCGCGACCGTCCTTGGCCAGCTTGAGATTGTAGGGAGAGCCGAGCACGACGCGCCATCCGCGCGCCGAGAGCCATTGCTGGTAGAGCCTGATCAAGGGGAGATCCTCGGTCAGCTCCGTTGGGTAGACCAGCCCCACGGTGCGCTCGAACCCAGGCTCGAGCGTCGCGCCTGCGAGCATGTCCACCATCTCGCAGAAACGCTGCTCGAGAGTCGCGTTCGGATCCTCCACCCCCTCTGCACTCCCCGCTACCAGTGCATTGGTCAGAACCGCTTCGGCTTCGCCCGTGGGCGTATCGCAGTTCAGCTCACACACCCGCAATCCCTCGGGCGTCTCGAAGAAGTCCGCTCGTGCAATCCCGTGCCAGGCAGGGGTCGAGCTCGCCCACATCAGCTTCTGAAAGGGCGTCAGCCCGAAGAACTCGTCGATCAGCTCCGGCTGGCCTGCGCAGATCTCGCACAGCTCGTTGTAGACGCCTGCCACCTCCTCCGCCGCCGTGCACAGCTCCCTGGCCGTGCCCTGCTCGAGGTACACAGGCTCCCCCTGGAAGCGAGGCTCCCCTTCGTACCACGGGTCGAGCAGCACACCGCCCTGGACAAGCCGCTCAGCGAATTCGTTGTAGCTCGAGGTGTTCTCAGAAGTCACGGACATGCCCCAGCAGGATGGCAGCACCGATGTATGCGCCGGCTTCGATCGCCGCCACGCCCACGTCGCTCTTGCGACCGACCAGATCGTCGAGCTTGCCGCCGCGCAACCGCAAGGGCCCTCGGACGATGAGGGTCTGGACGAGCAGCTGCCGGACGAAGTACAGAGTGCCGCAGTACACGAGCGCCTTGGCGTAACCCTTGAGCGAAGGCACCCATCCCGTGAAGGTCCCTTCCACCGCTTGTCCGATGATGATCCCCATTCCGATCGTCACTCCGGCGTAGCTGATGGCGGCTGCCAGATTCTCGGCCAGGATCTCCTCGCTGTCGTCGTAGGAGGTCAGGGTCCGGAACAGGACCACGAAGACCTGCAGCGTGACGATCGCGAGCACGAAGAAGGTGAGCGAGACGCCGATCATGCTCAGGCCCTCGCCGCCCACAGCGGCTCCCACGATCAAGGCCGTGGCAACGTAGTGCCCCGACGCTGCGACTCCAGCCGCGACATTGCCCCTCTGCACCTCAGCCGTCAGCTTCGAGCGCAGCAGGAGCCTGACGCCGAGCTCTCCGGTCCCTACGAGCAGAACCGCCGCAACCGCGCCGAAGATCGCGAACCACATCGCATCGGATCGGACGCTTTCACCTTTGACGACGCCAGCGACCAGGTTGCCCGACACGATGAAGATGCCGACCATCTGCCCCAGGTACAGGATCGCCTCTGCGGGGCGTCCGATCGGGGGATGGGGGTGCGTCCGCTTCGCGCTCATCCACCGATGCGCCAGCTCGTGGACCAAGAGCAGCGCAAGCGTCGCGATCGCCGCAAACCCGAACCTGTACAACAACAGCTGACCACCTGTCATCGCATCCCCATGGTGCCGATCGGGCGTGAACGGTAGACCCGGCCCATCACAATCCTAGTCACCCAGGTTGATTCTCAGGAGCTTCTCAAGAAATTCCCTCTGAAAGACCCCATCCACGCGGATCGAGTAACGGAAGAAGGGGTCCGGCTCGACTCCGTGGTAGTCCGAGTCGTTGAACCAGTACGCACGCGAAGGCGCATACGCTCGCGTGTTCGCCGCTTCATCGAGCAGATACAGCCGCTTGTCGCCCCGGGGACAGAACGTGATGAAGTGGTCCACCGTCAGCTTCTCGGCCGGATCCGCGTCCCGGTGGATCGTTCCGTGGTCATTGGCTTCCAGCCCCAGGAGCTTGCAGCTTCCGATGGATTCGAATGGCAGCGACTGCACGAAGGAGACCGTTCTGGGGAACAACCGCCGGGCTTCTTCGGTGAAGTCCTTGCCCTCGGACGAGCTCTTTTCACTCCAGAACGCGTTCGGGACCAGCTCGTAGTAGACCTTCCACGGGAAGTAGACGCCAAAGCGGAACTTCAGGTAGAGCATCTGCCTGCGGCTGAGGGGATGGCTTCGCTCCTCGCCGAATTCCAGCTCTGCGCGTCGCCTCGGGTCGATCGCGGCGGGCTCGTCGGCCAGCCCGCAGAACTGCTCGAACTGCGCGTCGCTCATGGCGCGCAGCACCTCCCCGTAGTCCACGAAGGCGTCGCCACGCAGCGCCGGTGGGACGATCCCCATGGTCTTGTGGCTCCCGCCGGTGTAGCTGACCTGCACGTTCGCAAGCGCCAGACAGACCTCTTCATGGATGGCATCGAACGCGGCCGTGTCCACGAACGGCTCGACGTCGATGAAAGGGCGTTCCCAGATTCCTACCAGGGCCATTCGCTCCGCCGGGGATGGAGTTGGACGCGCAGCTCATGGGAAAGGCGCGACTGCATGTCAAGTCGCCTGCCCGCCAGAGCGGCCTTCGGCCAAGCCGGCGGGATGTCGAACCTTGTCACCGAACGCCCCGGTGCCCTACGCTCGCATCGGCTCCGCATCCCATGAAAGCACGCCTTCCCTTTGCCCCCGATGAGCTGGCCGCGGTCCGACGACCGCTCGCAAGCGCCAGGCTGCTGCCGGTCGCCGCCTATGCGAACCCAGACGTCCTGGCCTTCGAGATGGAACGCATCTTCCATAGGGCCTGGCTATGCGTCGCACGGGAGCAGGACCTGCCCGTGCCAGGCAGCTGGATGCTGTCGCATGCAACCCCCGCGGGGCTGCTGCTCGTGCGCGCCCAGGACCGCACGCTGCGCGCCTTCCACAATGTCTGCCCCCATCGCGCCTCCTCGCTCGTGCGTGGCGAGCGCGGGCGGTTCGCACGCGTGCAGTGCCCCTACCATGGATGGACGTTCTCTCTGGAGGGCGCGCTGATCGGCGCTCCGCACACCATGAAGCTTCGCAACTTTCGTCGAGAGGACCACGCTCTCCGAAGCCTCCCCACCAGCGTCTGGGAAGGTTTCGTGTTCGTGCGTCCTTCCGGCGATTCCCCTTCCTTGCCGCGATATCTCTCCCCCGTACCTGAGCCGCTCGCCCGGTTCGATCTCGCAAGCCTCGTCCGCGCGCGAAGCGTCGAGCACATCGTGAGGGCCAACTGGAAGCTTCTCGCGGAGAACTTCGCCGAGTCGCACCATTTCCCCTACGTGCATCCGGAGCTCAATCGGCTGACGCCGTATGGCAGAAGCGCCAGCCTGCCGACGCGGGGCAGGTGGCAGGGGGGCACGATGCAGCTCGCAGCCGGGGTCGAGACGGTGTCGATGGACGGAGCGACCCACGATCGCCCGCTGCTTGCGGCCCGCGACGAGGTGGACCGAGGCAAGGTCTACGACTTCCTTCTCTGGCCCAATCTGCTGCTCAGCGTCCAACCCGACTACCTGTTGACCTATCGCCTCTGGCCCATCGATTGCCGAACCACGCGCGTCGTTGCCGAGATCCACTTCGCACCCGGCACGTCCCCGGCAAAGCCGTGCGCGACCCAGGATGTGTTCGAGTTCTGGGATCGCACCAACGCCCAGGATCGGGACGCATGCGAGCGCCAGCAGATCGGAGTTGAGTCTGGCGCGTACGCACCCGGGCGCTACGCGGAAGTCGAAGACGGCACGCAGCGATTCGACCAGATGGTCGTACAGGCCTATCTGGGCAAGTAACGCCTGTTGGCTCCGCCTGCGATGGAGTCAGGCTCGCAGGTGGCGGCCCGCCACCTGATCGTGGCGCCCGCCACCCCGAGTCAGGCGCAACCCCGCGAACTTGCTGGGTACCGGTCTGGCACGAACGTCGCACAGCTCAGCGCTGCTTCCGCCACGGTGCGAGGCACGGTCATCCCCTGATTCCGGCCGGTCCTGCGACCCCGACCCGGAGAGAGAGCCCTGAGCCATGAGCGCGTCACGACCGGAACCCTTGACGACGACCGAGCCTTCGTGCGGCGCAAATGTCTCGCTGCCTGAATCGCTGCTTCGCGTCGCCTACCGATACGACGAGGGGATACCGTGCTGGTTGACCTCGCGCGACGAGCCCTGGGTTCGGGCATTGATGGGGGAGTTGGACGGACTGGTCGGGCGAACGGTGGCGGAGCTCGAAGAGGTCATGGACACGCGGCTCGTACCCATGGGCGTTTCGTGGGGCGCTCGCCCTGCAGCGCTTCGAGGCGTTGCCCTGCTGCTCTCATCGATATGGGCTCCCAAGGTCGTAGCCTCTGCGCGCCCGTCCGAGATTCGCCAGGTGCTGTTCGAGACGGCAGCCACGGGGATCTCGCGGCAACAGGCCCTTGGCAGGACCGCAGAGCTCCTGTGCATCCCGGTGGACGACGTGCTGGCCGGTGCCTACGCGGACCGACCTGGAGCCAGGCGCCTGGTCGCTCCGCAGGTCGCGCCTTGTCCGAGCCGGGTGGTGGAGCTCTACAATCTGGCGCTGGCTCGCGGACTGCTGATGCGGTCGACGCATGTGACGGCGCGGGTGCGCAGCCAGGTCCGCTCGGTCGTGCGGTATGCGAACCTCAAGCGCCTGATCTGCACCTGCACGCCGGAACCGGACGGTTGCCGGCTCGACCTGTCCGGGCCGATGTCCTTGTTTCGCCAGACGACGCGCTACGGGCACGCGCTGGCAACCTTCCTGCCCGCGCTGCTGGTGACACCAGGCTGGGCGCTGCGCGCCAAGTGCATGGTCAGGAACGAGACGCTCTCGGTCCCGATGTCGGCAGGCGATCCGATCGCTTCGACGTTCAAGCTCCCGCGCGAGACCGACAGCGCGGTGGAGCGAAGGTTGATCCGCGACGTGCGCAGGCTCGGTACCCAGTGGATCATCGAGCGGAAGACCGAGGTCGTACGCGCAGGAAGGCGGGTCTTCTTCCCGGACTTCGCCCTGCGACGCGGACCGGACAAGGTGTTGGTGGAGCTGGTCGGCTACTACACGCCGGAGTACCTGCGCGCAAAGCTCGCCACGCTGCGAGCCTCGGGCCTGCACCGTTTCGTGGTGTGCATCGACGAATCGCTGGCCTGCAGCAACGAGGAGATCGCAGCCGACGGCGTTCTTCGGTATCGACGCTCCGTGGACCCAGCGAGCCTGATTGGTCTCGCAGAGCAAGTTGTACAGGTGCATTGCGCACGTGCCGGGTGAGCCGGACGGCTCAGCGTTCCACGCCGCCGCTCTTGAAGGTCTCGCAGGCTTCGGGCGAGAGGCCATCCCTGCGCTCGGCGTAGACGTCCAGGTCTGCGCTCGCTTCGGGCAGGTGCACACGCCAGGCTCTGTGCGGCGGCATGTGGCACTCGGGAAAGGGATCATCGCTGGTGAACAGGTCCATGTGATAGGTCACCCCAGGCGCCATCACGTGGTCCCAATGGAACCGCGCGATTCCGTCCTCGACCGGGCGCACTCCCAGGGCCAAAGGCCAGCTGTCCGCGGATCGAACCAGCATCGCGTGCATGATGGGCCCGTCTTCGAGCAGGAAGCCGACAGCCGTGAAGCTCAAGCCGTAGGGCGACGCCGGATAGTCTGCGCCCTGCATTCCCAAGCCCTCAGCCATGGAATCACCGTCTCGAAGCGCTTGAGAGGTCTGCCGATCGTCCCGCCAGGGCTTTCGCTCGGAAGGGCCTGGGTCTGCAGCGGGCGGTGCGAGCCCCGGCTCAGGAAGACTCCATGGACGCTGTTCCGGGTCGACCTCGTCGAGCGGCGACGAGCTGCAGCCAAGTCCAACGGTCGCAATGGCCAAGGCGAGACCCTGTCCGCGGATCGCACGCGCAGCAGACAACATGACTTCCCCCGACGGGACCGAGAGCCGAGCCCGTTGGATCGCTATGGAGTGTCCGGTGGCGGGCCGCCAGCGTCACGCCGTCCGATTCGTCCGAAGCGCGGGCGGACACCTGTCCACCGCGCCCGGGTGGCGGACGCATCGATCGTCAGCTGGGGTCCACAGTCGCTGCGAGCGCTCTAGGAACGGATCGTCAGATCGCGCCGCAGTGGATGTTGACCTTGTCCACGATGGTGCTCTCGGTCTTGATGACCGTGTCCAGGTCGTTGAGCGCCTTGGTGCGCTTGGACGTGACCGGGCTGTTCGCATCCTTTGCAGCGGTGGCGAGCTTGTCGAGCATGTTGTGGTACTCGATCGCTGCGCTCTTCAGGGTCGGATCCGGCAGATCGAGCGCCTTGACCTGGTCGGCCGCTGTGTCGAGCGTAGCGGCCAGGGCGTCAGAATCAGCCTTGGTCTTCTTGCTGTTGCCGAACTTGTCGAGTGCGTTGCTGACGGTCTTGCCCTTGGTATTGATGGCGTCGATCATCTCCTTGCACTGCGCGGTCTTGCTCTTGGTGGAGGAGATCGGCGTGGTGGTGGAGAGGGGGGACGATTCCGAGGAGGAGCTCTTGCCCTTGCAGCAGCCAACGACGCCAAGAGCAGCCAAGACCAGCACGAACGCAGTGAGGTTTCTCATCGCGTGAGAGGATCACCATTGGGCGATTTCGTCAAGGAGGGCGAAGTTCCCCAGATGCGAGTGGGACCCGCGGGGGGGCAGGAGCCGGGCCTGTCCGACCTGGAATCGACACGGTGTCTGGAACTCCGACATCCCCAGGGTGGTCCCTTTTTCGACGCTCGGCTCGGATCTCAGGAATTGTCGGACATGCAGCGGGGTTCTGGGCAGAAGCGGAGCAGGCACTTGAGCCATCGACAGGCAGAAACTGGACAAACGGCCGGGCACGAACCATGAATGGACAGGCAACGATGAGACGAACCGGTTCATGGCTGGTGTTGGCTCTGGGGCTCCTGACCGCTCCAGCGGTCCAGGCTGCGCCCCCACCGACGTCCCAGGCTGATACTGCTCATCTGTGCGGAGCCTGGAAAGTCCTCGGTCTGGAGCCCACGCCAACCCGCGTGGAGATCTCCGGGGCCATCGCCTCGTACGAGTCCGGGTTCGGCAAGGGGTGGAGCAGGACCGGCGCAGCGTCGAACAACTGGGGGGCGATCCACAGCGCCGTGCCGCGGTGCGCCGACGGAACGCGATCGGCCCGATGCAAGGCGAAAGGGCGGCCGACCTGTCCGAGAGGCACCTTCCTGCACCAGGATTCGGACAGCCGGGGACCGTACTACGCCTGCTTCCTGGAGTACCCGACCCCGGCCGAAGCAGCGCTGCACTTCGTCAAGGTGCTGATCCAGCGCACGCCCTGTCGTCTGGTCGACGGGGCATTGCCGATGCTGGACGCGATCGACTCAGGGGACACGTACAAGGTCGCCGAGTCGCTCTGGGCGACCTGCTACTTTACGACGCACGTCGGGGCGCCGGATGCGAGCACGCGCATCACCGAGTATGCGGCCGGGTTGGAGCGCCATCGCACGGTCCGAACATGCCCAGCCTGGATCTCCCTTCCCATGGCAGGTCCGGCGCCGCGATGGATGCCTGTGCAACCCGCGATCACACGGGCAGAGGTGTCGTCCGCGCAGGAGCCGTCCGAAGCTGACTCGCTGCTGAGAGTCATGTTGGAGCCTCGTTCCGGGATCGCAGTGCCCCTGTACTGCACCGCGGATCCGAACGCAGTGGCTCCCTGGGGCGGCTAGGCATCCACAAAACTTCGCGGCAGTGAGCCGATCCGGGCGGACCTGTGCACTGCATGGACAGACGCAGCCACCGGAGGTCCTGCCATGTACACGAGCCAGCCGAAGTCGAATGCCAACGGTTGCATGAGCGCGGTGGAAGGCGAATGCGACGACGCGATCGCGGACTCGTTCTTCCGAGGACCGCTGGATTCAGCTCCGCCGGTGGTGGAGACCCTGGTGGACGATGAGGACGAGCCGATCCTGGTGCAGGAGTCTGCGCAACAGGTGGCTCGACGCTCGCGGCTGCGCAAGGTCGTCGGGCTGCTCCTTGGAGGCGCAGGCCTGTTCGCGATCTTCGGCGTGGCGAGGACCGCTCTCTGCGTTCACGGCAGCGCCGTCGAAGTCCGCGCTGCGAGCGCTCCCGCAGCCCTGGCGGACAAGCCGAGGCCCGTGGTTGCAGGGACGGCCCAGGACACGGTCCCCAAGGTTACCCCTGCCGCCCCCGCGCCTGAGGCGGCTGCCCCTGATGAAGTCGCCGCAGCTGCCCCTGATGAAGAGGAAGAGGACGCGATGCCTGACCCGGTGCAGGGAGCTGACCTGAGAAAGCAGGCGACCGCGCAGCTGGAGCGAGGGAGGTACCGGGAAGCCATCGAGAGCGCGCGAGCGGCGACCGTGGCGGATCCATCCCATGCGACGGCTTGGCTGCTGCTCGGCTCAGCGCTGCAATCCACGGGCAAGTGGAAGGAAGGCGTCGAGGCGTACAGCCGATGCGCACAAATGGCGGCTCGCGGGCCGGTGTGGGAGTGCAGGGCGATGGGAGGCCGGTGAGCCCTGTCCGTGGGGTAGTGGACGAAGGCCATCGACCGGAGTAGAAACCCGTTGACGCGCAGCGCGCGGTCTTGTCGAACCGGCGATGGAATGGTGGTCCTGGAGATCGAATAGGTGACCGACGATCCCACGGGTGAGCAGTCACGCGCTCTGCTGCAGAACCGGATCGCGCTCGTGGGCAAGGTCGGGTTCTTCCTGAGCGGCGGCTTCCTGCTGGCGAGCGCCATCCTGCCGATCATCTTCATGGGCCCGAATGCGGGCGCGATCGCGATCACCAAGCTCTCGTACTTGTTCCACGTCGTCGCGACCGCGGTCCTTGGACTCTGCTGGTTGGTGTCGGTCCGGGTGCAGCTGAGCCCCAAGGGGCTTGCCATCCTCGACGCCAGCATGGCGGTCTGCGTCTCGGGCTTGCTCGCGTTGATGGGGGCCTTCATTCACAGCCCCGGGGCTGTCGGGACTTTTCAGGCGACCCTGGCGATCGCGTGCATCCTTGCGCTCCGGGCCATTGCGATTCCGAGCAGCGGAAACCGCACGCTCGGGGTTTGCGCAGCTGCAGGTGCGGTCGCGATCGTATCGACATGGCTCGCGCTCCGGCACACCGGCGTCCCGGCGCTCGGGGCCGACACCTCGCTGGTTGCGCAGCTGATCAATCAGGGGATGTGGCTGTCGGCGATCTCAGCGGTGGCCACGCTTGCGTCGCGGGTCATCTACGGCTTGCGGCGCGAGGTGAGCCAGGCACGCCGGCTCGGACAGTACGTGCTGCACGAGAAGCTCGGCGAAGGCGGCATGGGGATTGTCTTCCGCGCCACCCACGCCATGCTGCGTCGCGAGACCGCCATCAAGCTGCTTCCCTCCTCGCGCGTGGGCTCGGATGCGATCGCCAGGTTCGAGCGCGAGGTGCGTCAGACCGCGCGCCTGGCAAGCCCCAACACGGTCGCGGTCTACGACTACGGCCGTACGCCGGATGGAGTCTTCTACTACGCGATGGAGTACCTCGACGGGCTGGATCTGCACGACCTGATCGATGCAACCGGTCCGCTTCCTGCCGGGCGCGTGGTTCACATCCTGCAACAGATCTGCGGATCGCTCGCTGAGGCGCACTCCATCGGGCTGGTGCACCGCGATGTGAAGCCTGGCAACGCGATGATCACCCAGCGCGGCGGCACTCCGGACGTAGTGAAGGTGCTCGACTTCGGGCTGGTCAAGGACCTCGAGCGTGGCGAGGATGTCGGGCTCACGGCGACTGGAGCCTTGACCGGCACTCCGTTGTACATGGCGCCTGAGGCCATCCGGGACACGGCAGCTTTCGTTCCCGCGAGCGACCTGTATGCGGTCGCGGCCGTGGGCTACTTCCTGCTCACGGGCACCCACGTGTTCAACGGCAACACGGTGCTCGAGGTTTGCGCAGCGCATCTCCACGCCAAGCCGGAGTCCCCCTCAGCGCGCATCGGAATACCGGTCCCTGCAGAGCTCGAGCGGCTGATTCTGCAAGGGCTCGCCAAGGACCCGGCAGAGCGTCCATCCGGTGCGATCGCCATGCGCGAGGCGCTGCTTGCCTGTCCGGTCGAGCCGTGGACCGAGAAGAGCGCGGAGCAGTGGTGGTCTGCTACAGGGCACAAGCTCGTCGCAGAGCGAAACGGCCAGCGCGTGAGAGTTGCCGGTGAGCTCGCCTCCACGATCGCGATCGACCTTGCGCAGCGCTCCTGAGGCGGGTGATTCGCGCATGCAGCGATCGATCAGGGGCGCGGTTGGGTGCGGCGCACGACCACAAGGGTGACGCCCGCGAGAATGAGCAAGCCGGCCACGGCCACGCGCGGCTGCACGGGGTGGCCGAGCTGGATGCGCGCGAGCGCGGCAACGAGCAGCGGCTGCAGGTAGATGTACACGGCCACCTGGCTCGGCGCTGCGCGGGCCAGCGCCCAGGTGTTGCCGAGGTAGGCGAGCACAGAGGGGACGATCACGATGAAGGCCACCAGGCCCCACGCTCCTGCGGACCAACGCAGGGCATCGTGGACCAGCGCGCTGCCTCCCCAGGGAAGCAGAAGCAGTGAGCCCAGCCCGAATACCCATGCCATGGAGCGAAGGGCCCCGAGCCTTTGCACGATCGGCTGCGCGAGTGCCAGGTAGATGCCATAGGACAGGGCGTTGAGCAGCACGAGCAGATCTCCCCCTGCAGGGAGATGAAACTTCGCGAGCACTGCGATTCCGAGCACGGACAGGGCAAGGCCAGCGACGGTCTTCCACCCTGCGCGCTCTCTGCCGAATAGCACCGAAGCCGCTGCCGCAAATACCGGGATGGTGCCCACCAGCACGGTCGCCGAAAGGGGCGTGGTCGTGCGCAGCCCGCGGAGAAAGAGCAGCTGGTTGAGCACAATGCCCAATAGCGACAACCCTGCAAGCTTGCCCACGTCGGCGAGGGACCTGACGCTCCCTCCGGACGTGAAGAGAGCCAGCGCGATGAAGACGGTCGCGCCGCCTGCGATTCGGGCCATCGCGAGCGCGGTCGGATCCACCTGGAACACCGGGCCCATGGCGACCTTGCCCTCCACGGACAGCGAAGCGAACGCTGCCTGAACGGCGAGCAGCACCAGGTGCACGGTGAACGTCGAGGTTGCGGGCTTACGCATCAATTGGCACGTGCAACCTCGCTGCTCCGGCATGCGAGAGGCACGACGGGCAGACACGCGGTCAGAAGTAGTGCACAGGGACGCACCCGGGTTGTCTAGACCGTGGGACCGTCCCGTGACAAGCCGGGAACATCGGCTGCCTGAGGTTGTCCTGAATCGCACGCATGTCCACGCGCGCGAATCCCGTCAGGGGCAAAGGCAATCGTGTCAGCATCGAGGTGACGGTGCTGTGGGGCGACACGGTCCTGCGCGTGGACCACTTGTCGCCCCCACGGGAGTTTTCCATTGGGGATGGGGAATCGGTCGATGTCGTGATTCCGCCGCAGGGCGCGAGCGCGCAGCGCACCTTGATCCTGCGCGCGCCGCGTGGAAGCGCCCCGACTCTGCTCATTCCCGAGGCAGCCTCTGGGCTGGTTCACACGCCGGGCGAGCCGCGTCCAAGGTCTGTGATGCCCCTGGTGGGCAGCGCGGCAGAGCGGACATTTCCGCTGGTGCTGGGCAGCGTCGGCTGGATCACCATCGGCGCGCTCACCCTGCGGATCGAGGTCATCGAGCCTGAAGCTCGCGTTCCGATCACGCCGGGCATTGCGCAGTCGAAGTACCTGATCCTCGCCATGGTCGCGTCCGTGGCTGCGCACGGCTGGTGGCTCGCGTGGGCGATCCTGATGATTCCGCCTCTGGGGCTGACGGACAGCGAGGATGCGGCGCGTGACCAGCTGGTGCTCTTACAGCACTACCTGCAAGCAAGTGCGGAGCGGGAGCGGGACTGGCCCGAGGCAGCGTACGTCGCACCGGTCCCCCAGCAGGAAGGTGGCTCGGGCACACGCGCGATCGGCGAGGAAGGCGCCATGGGAAGCACTGTCGTTCGCAGCAATCGCGATCGTCGCTGGGGCGTGAAAGGGCCGCGCGACAATCCTGACCCGCACATCGCGATGAAGACGGCGAGACAGCAGGCCGCGGAGTTCGGTTTGATCGGGCTGCTCAACGCGGGCGCGGGAGGTGATCCATTCGCACCCGCAGCGCCGTGGGGACGAGACGAGTCGCTTGGCGCTGATCCAGTGAGCGCGCTCGGCACCATGTGGGGAGATCCGATTGGAGATTCGTTTGGCGGCGGCGGGCTCGGCTTGTCGGGTGTGGGGGAAGGGGGCGGCGGACGCGGAGAGGGGTTGGGGCTGGGAAGGATCAAGACGATCGGGCAGGGAGCGGGGACTGGAAGCTCGCGGGGATTCGGAGCGGGATCGCACCGGGTGGGGCCGGTGTTCTGCCTGTGCGGAGCATCGACCGTGAGCGGACGCCTTCCGCCGGAGGCGATCCAGCGTGTGGTGCGTGCGAGCTTTGGCAGGTTCCGGTTCTGCTACGAGAAAGGGCTTCGAGCGAATCCTTCGCTCGCAGGGCGCGTGTCGGTGCGGTTCGTCATCGCCCGGGACGGATCCGTTGCTGCCGTCGGCGACGCAGGCTCAGACCTGCGAGATCGCGAAGTGGTGCAGTGCGTCGAGCGTGCGTTTTACGGGCTTTCCTTCCCACAGCCGGAAGGGGGGATCGTAACGGTCATCTATCCGATCGTGCTGTCGCCGACGAGCTGAAAGCCACCAGAAGCGCCGTCGATCGAGTAGGATACGGCCGATGGATGTTGCAGCAACGCACCCGGCGCAGGTCGATCTCGCTCGCGTTTTCAGCTCCGTACGGCTTCTCGGCCCGCCCATGAGCGACAAGGTGGTGAGGCTGGTCAGCCACCTGTTCACGCCTGAGGAAGCCGCCATCGCGGTCCATCTTCCCTTCTACAAGCCGCGCCCTCTGTCCTGGATCGCGTCGCGCGCAGGCCGAACCGAGCTCGACATCGAGCCGACCGTGCGCGCCATGGCCGACAAGCGCGTGATCCTCGAGATCCGCCGGACCTACTCGCTGATCCCCCTGATTCCAGGCATGTTCGAGAACATGCTCATCAGCGGCGTGGACACGCCCTGGCACCGCGAGTACGCCCAGCTGCTCGACGACGTCTTTCGCACCGGGTACGTGCGCGAATACACCTGGAGGCCCACACGCGCTGTGCGCAACATCCCGGTGCAACAGGTGATCGAGAATCACCAGCACGTGGTCAGCGTCGACTTGATCTCGGAGATGATCCGCGCGCACGACGATCTGGCAGTGGCCAACGTCTGCCAATGCCGCCAGTCGCTGATGTTTCGGGGCAAGGAGTGCAAGCGATCGAGCCCAGCGGATGGGTGCCTGATCTTCGGCTCGCTTGCGCGCGGGCTGGTGAAGTCCGGCGACGGCCGGTTCGTGTCTCGCGACGAGATGCGATCGATCGTGGACGATCGCTGGAAGAAGAAGCTCGTGTTTCTCACGGGGAACGTGTCTCCCACGAGCCCCAACGCGATCTGCACCTGCTGCGATTGCTGCTGCCACATGCTGGAAGCGATGAACGACTACGGGGGCATGCCCCTGGTCGCGCCATCGCACTTCGTGGCGCAGGTCGACGAAGCGTCGTGCACGAGCTGCATGAAGTGCGCGAAAGCCTGCAACACGCGCGCGCACGAGCTGATCGATCGCAAGCATCGTTTCCACAAGGAACGCTGCATCGGATGCGGGCTGTGCGTGCCGGCCTGCACCGAGCAGTCGGTGCAGATGGCGGTCAACCCGGCGTACCGCAAGCCGCCGGAAGGCATTCTGGGCTTGAGCCTCAAGATGCTCCCGGCCACTGCGCTCACCGGCATCAAGGTGCGTCTAGCGCGGGGAAGCTGAAGCTTCGATGATCAGCAGGAAAGCCACCAGCGGCAGGAGCGTGCGAGGACGTGCATCGGGCCACACGATGAGCTTCTCCGGTGGGCTGTCGAAGAACTGCCTGTAGGGCTCCTGCATGCCCGCAAGAATACCACTACCGCTCACCAGTACGTGACCGTCTGCTCGAAGATCCCCTCGGTCACGAGCTTGCCCTTTGCGCCGCAGGGCAGCAGCACACGCCCCTTGTGCGGCCTCGAGCCGTCGCACTCGAACACGATCGATTCGCCGTCGACTCCGACCTTGCACGAGGCCTTGGCCCTGTCGCAACGCACCGTACGCTGCTCCGTGGTCCCTTCCGAGCGACAGAGGGTGTTCGGGCCCTTTTCGCTGAACAGCTCGATGACCTGCACCTCTCCCCGCTTTTCCAGGGGAATCATCATGCGCAGGTAGTTGCCGTCGATCATGTGATTGTGTCCCCAGAACTTCAGCTCCTCGACCCGCTCCGCTGCCCCGGGAGTGCAGGCGAGCTCGGGGATGTCCCGTGCGCTGATCTCGGCAGGAGCCAGCTTCCAGCTCCTGCCCGGGGGAAGCGCAATCGACCGCTTGCTGCCCCCGCTGGTCACGAGCAGATGGCCCGCATCTTCGCTCTGGATGACCGCCTTCTTGATCCGGGCGTCCGGAGTGCACGTCACTTCGCCCCCCTCCGGCGTGGCGTCCATGCGGCACACCAGGGGAAGCTTCAGCTCAGCGACGCGCAGATCCAAGCCGATCTCGGGGGCAACCAGCCAGGCAGCGACCTTCTTGCCCTCAGCGTCGCGCCGTGCAACCAGGCGCAGCGAAATCTCGTCCGGGGCTGCGCTGGCAGAAGGAGCTGCTGAAGCGACCGCAGGCGCCGAAGCAACGCCTGCCTCGGACGGCGAAGGGGAAGTCTGCCTCGCACATCCGATGGCCAGGACAGCCACGGACGCGACCCAGCTGTGCATGGCTCTCTTGGACCGGTGCATGATGCAACCTTGCTACCAGCGCCCAATTACGGCGCGGTCGTCAACCTCTTCCAGCTCGGCTTGAACCCGGTCGTCTTGAACACCGGCTCGTCGAGCGAGAGAATGTAGTCGACCCTTCGATTGCGAGCTTCATCCACGTTGTCCGCGGTCTTGACCAGCAGCGACGACTCCCCAAAACCCTCGTAGGCAATGGGAAGCGTCAGCCCCCGCTTGCGGAACCATGCGGAGATCGCCTGCGCGCGACGAAGCGACAGACGCAGATTGTCCTCGCTTCGTCCGACCGTGTCCGTGTGCCCAGCGATGAACAGCGTGATCGTGCCCAGGTCCTGGTGCTTGGACAGGATCTCCGTGACCTTGGTGTAGCTCGCCTCCAGCTTCGCCTTCTCGCTGTCTTGGATGTCGGCTGAGCCGGTCTTGAAGTTGACATCCTGGTGCGGGATCGACACAGACCACGGAATCAGGGCCACGCCGACCCAGTTGCGCTGCAGGTCGCGGGCGATCAGCTCGATGCGCGCCACGGTCTCCTCGCTCGACGGCGTCCAGGTGACCTCCAGCACGGTACCGGCCGGAGTGCCTGCGAAGCCGTGCTCCTGCTGCGCGAGCACCGCGCCCGATTCGCCCAGCACCTTGATCTCGATCTTGCTCAGCTCGCGCGTGGCCCTGGCTTCGAGCTTGTGCCCTTTCAAGTCAACCTTGGACTTGTCGATCTCCAGCTTGAGCGGCACCTCTGCCCCGCCCTGCGCAGGAGGATCGTCCAGCGGCATTGGGCTCGCTGCGCCATCAGCAAGGGACGCTCCACTCCAGCACAGGCAGACTGTCAGGATCAGGCAGGTGGAAGCTCGCATGCCACCCCTCCTTCCGAAGGCTCGCTACTTCATCTCACTTCGGATGGAACATACTCCAAATCTGCTCGGAGAGGCCGGGTTGATCGTCGACCTCGTCCCAGTCCCAGTGCCACGCCTGCGCTTCCACCGCAGTGGCCCCGCTCGTGGGGTTGCACGACATGTCGGTCCAGGTCCTGGGCTTGTACGTGAACGGCGTGTAGTCGGGCGTGGACGTGAACAGGTCGAAAGGCACGGCCGCGTTGGCGACCATGTCGTTGTTGTAGGGCAGCCCCAGGATGTGTGAGAAGAGCTTGTGCAGCGAGGCCGGGTCGTAGTGGCCGTGGCTCACGTAGCCGCGACGCACCCAAGGCGAGGCCATGACCATGATCGACCGGTGCGTGTCCACGTGATCCCTTCCGGTCTGCGGGTCGTCTTCGATCACCACCACCAGGCTGCTCTTCCACAGCGGGCTGTGGGAAAGCGCATCCACGATCATCCCCGTGGCTTCGTCGTTGACCGAGATCATCAGCCCGGGGTTCGGCTTGCCCGGCTCTCCTCCGAGAGTGTGGTCGTTGACCAGCCACGTGTAGGTGAAGGTCTTGAGATCGCACAGCACGCGCGCACGCCCGGCGACGTAGCAGGCATCCTGCGTGTCTGGCCGGGTCTTTCCAGGATCCACGATTCCCAGCTGCCCGTAGCTCTTGTCGCGCGAGATCAGGTTCAGGTTCTCTCCCATGTTGTCAAAGGAGATGTTGTTCGCCTTCAGCCAGCTGAAGATTCCCCCCTCCATCGGCCAGGTCGCATCGATCACGCCCTGGAACGGGAAGCTCCCTTCGGCTCGCGTGCCCCGTCCCCAGGTCGACAGCCACGTTCGCTCCGTGTAGTCCGACGTGCGGCCAAAGACGGTCCAGTAGTGACCCTGAATGGACTGCTCGGCGTCATGGTAGAAGTTGTCGCCGTGCGAGAAGCTCTTCGCGATCTGACGCGTGTTGCCGAACGCTTCCTCCATCTTGCCCGGGATCAGCACCAGGTTCGGATCGCCATCCGCCCCTGCGATGTCGCCCATCACCGCGTCGTAGGTCTTGTTCTCGCGCACGATGTAGATGATGTGATCGATCTGCTTGCTCGGCCCCTCGGTGTTCGTCTTGGGGATCGGGAAGTCGTAGTCCGCTCCCGGACAGGTGACCTCGCTGTTGCCCGCGAGCTTCTGGACGGAGCGCGTCTCCTCGAACACCGCTGTCTGCGTGGCGAGCATCGACGCATCCGGGAAGGGAAGGTACTGCACGCCGCCGTGCATCTGCCGGCCGATGCCCGGTCCGTTGTCGTCGGTCACAGGTCCACCGCCCACACCCTTGCCTGAGATGATCACCAACGAGCCGGGATTCGGCTCGGTCGGCCCTGCCACGACCACATCCGTGGGCCACCACAGGGTGGGAAGGAAGCCCGCGGACTGGAAGGTCGGCGGCGAGCCGGGGCCCGTGGATGGCGTGACATCCCACACGGCCACGCCGTTGATGGTCGCGAGCGTCGCGTACAAGCGTTGGTTCGCCTTGTCGTACGCGAGCGTCGTGGGAGAGGTGCCGTGCTGGGTGATGGACGGGTCGATCGGGATGGTTGAGGCAACCGTGCCTGCAGCGCGATCGATGATGGCGACCTGATCCCCGAGGGACTCGGCCACGGCCATGTAGCTGTCGTCGAGGATCACCATCTCCTCGGGCTCGCGTCCTGTGGCAAACGTGCGGGTCTTTTTGGTGGCAAGGTTGATCTCCACCACCACATGCTTGTTCCACACGGTCACGTAGGCGATGTCCGGGTGCGCAGGGTCGAACATGGCTGCGAACTGATCGCTGTCTCCCACCGCGAAGGCGCCGATCTTCTCGCCGTAGGTCGCGCTCTCCAGGCTGTAGACCAGCGCGGTGTTCTGCTTGACCTGCGCAGCAATCACGTACTTGCCATCGCTCGATACGTCGATCCCCATCGGGAAGGTGTCACCGGCCGCCGCATTCTCCAGCTTGACGTCCTTGGCTTCGTTTCGTGTGAGCTTGCCTGTGGCCTTGTCAAAGGAGAATGCGAGCACGGCCGACGCGGTCTTCTCGCTCGCGGCGTAGACCGTTCCATCCGGGGCGAGCGCCAGGCCGTAGTTGAGGCCCGACGGGGACGGGAACTTCACATACGACACCGTGGGATCCTGGTCGGCTGCGAGCTTGGCCGTGTCGATCACGCGAAGGGCGTGGTCGTCGTACCCGTCGTCGCTGACGATCACGTACCCGGTCCCTGGCACCCAGAGCGCGGAGAACGGGAAGGTCCCTTCGAGATCCGTGTCGAGGAAAGCCTTCCAGTGCCCTGCGGGCTTGACGCGACGTCCATCGGGCAGGATCACAGGGTTGCCGCTCACCGTGGTTTTTGCTGTCGCATCGCCGGTTGCATCGGATGCAGTGCACTTGCCAGCCACGGGCGTGGGGTAGGTCGTGCCATCCCAGGTGCCGCACTTCGCAGGATCGGTCTCGTGCGGCAGCTCGTTCCAGGGGTGCATCGTGGGGCAGTCGTAGGCTTTGGTCTTCTCCTCGCACTCCGGGTCGCACATCAGCGCGCACGAGCGGACCGCGTAGAGCGTATCCATCAGCCCTTGCGGCGTCAGCCCGCCGTCCGCTGAGCCTGCCTGCCCGGCCGCACCCGCGGCGCCCGCAGAGCCGCCGGTGGAGACCGGATTCGTGGAAGCGTCATCCGAGCCGCAAGAAGCCAGGAGCCCGAACAACCCCAAGACCATCCCCGATGCGCCGAACGCACGAAGCTTCATGGCCGGTCATATTAGCCGAGCAGAGCAGGACCGCGAGTGATCAACGCCGCGGATTCTACTTTGGCTGCGGTGCGTCGTAGCCTGGTGAGGCCGCGTCAGAAGCGGTGCTGTCCGCGGTTTCCTGCGGTCCTGCGTCTGAGCCCACCTCTGCCGGGATTCTCGCTGCATCGGCCCCGGCGTCCGCTTTCTGATCCGGCGGCCACGCGATCGGGATGATGCGCGCGGTTGCCCGATCGACCAGGCGGGCTCTGGAGATTCTGGGCGAATCCGGGGCCATCACGTCGTAGGTGACCACAGCCCTGGTCTCGAAGCGCGGAGGGGCGTTGTGCTGACGCGGCTGCCCAGCGAGCTCATCTGCGCCGATGAGTGGGAAATCGAACCGAACGCGCTCGACGAGGGTGGGTCCGCTCAGCATCTCGAGAGCAAAGCGTCCTGCGTTGCGGGGCGTGGTGCGGGGCTGAGGCAGGTGGACGCGGCGGACCTTGACGAGGCTCACCTTGCCGGCGTTGTAGCGGAAGGTCATGACGTACTGATCCGAGGCGCGGATCGCAGGGGGATCAGGCCTGCTCATGACCTGGTCTCCGCTGGGAGCCGGGCTCCAAGCCGGAGCGCGCGGCGGGTCAGCGGACGCGACGGTCGAGGCGATCACGCCGAACGCGCACAGCATGGCAGCAGCCCCGAGGGCTCCGAGGTGCGCGCGCGATCGGAGAAACTGCCGGTCCATCGTTCCCGACCCGTGCCACCGCCACCGATCGGCGTCCAGAGACGAATGGGCTGATCGCGAGCAGCAGACCCACCACCCCAACGCCAAGAACAACGCCACGGTCGGACTCCGACATCGCGTCCTCCTTGCTTGCCCAGCGAACCTCCAATGGACTGCTTTCACAGATTACGTGAATAGGAGAGAAGGCTGGAAACACGCGTATGTGCACAGGGTGCAGGCTTGTGGGTGGAAGGGGTAGCACGCTACAGTGCAGCGTACTCCAAGTGCAGGAAGCAAGGGGCGAAGCCACCCCCTGCTCCGAAGGACGAGTGTGCCTCGCACCACCCTCTGCCTCCGGATGACGCACAACAGACTCTGCACCGTATGAACTACGCGGACGAACAGTGCAAGGGAGGACATCGGCGATCCCGCCAACGGACCATGAAACGACGCCCAACGCACAAGCCGTCCAGCATCGTCATGGCAATCGCATTCGCCATTTCTGGAAGTTCCGGCTGCGGCAAGGTGAGGGGCGCGCCAGAAACGGACGCAGAACCCCCGATATCGGACCGCGACGTGTTGAGCCATTCATCAACATCGGGTTCACTCGAACTTCCAAATACGGGACCGTCCTGCGCGGACAGTTCGCCCTTGATCCCGCCCGCGTCGCGCGATCAAGTCTTGGTGCTGCGAATAGGTGTCTGTGTGCGTGCTGGACTCTCCGACTTCGGTTGTTGGATCATGGGGGACACGGCGCGCCGACCGGTAGTCGACAGCGGCAATTGGCTCAACGTCGCTTCGTCGTGGAACGGGTTCTGTGGTGAATCGGAGCGTGGACCGATCTGTTGGCCGGGGGAGGGCACTAGCTCGACAGCGGTGGACGTGCCCCCCGGCGCTAATCGCTTGGCGCTGGGTGACCGGTGGCGATGCGCTCAGGGTGGAGACTCACTGCAATGTCGTCGTGATGAGTATCCGACGTGGACCACAATGCCGTGGCGAGTCTCCAGCTTTCGGATGTCCTCTGATGCGGGATGTTCACTCGGACCTGAGGGAGAAGTTCACTGCTGGACAGCCGACTTCAGCAACGCCATTCGTTTCAGGCATCTCAAGAAACTGCGCATCAGCAACTGGGCGGCCTACAAGGTCCCGCACGGAAGCCCGTTCCGACAAGTGGAAGTAGGGGAGGCTGCATTCGGATGCGGTGCAGATGACATGAAGATCGTGTGTTGGGGCGATGGCGTGGAGGAGCCGACTGTTCGAATTGAGGGCATCGGGTCTGTCAAGGCACTGGCAGTAGGTCGGAACCTTGGCTGTGCATCAGACGAACGGGGACGCGCTTACTGCTGGCGCAGACCCCAGAAGCACACTGAGCCCTGGAGGGCGGTCGAGGTTCCCGGCATAACGAGCACTCGAAGTCTATCTTGCATGGGTTCTTTGTGCTGTGCGTTGGATGGCGCAGGCGATGCGGCCTGTTGGGACTGGGACTCGGGCGCGTTGAGCTACTACTGGAACATGCATGGGGTGCGACGAGATGGTCCGCTCACGCGTTTCAATTCCCGGCTGCCTTGAGCACAATACCGCACGCCCGTCCGGTGCAGTGGCCCATTGAGTTTAGGCCGCGCATAATGATAGTCCAATACCCCCTCAAGAGCACCGTTGGAGAGTCGACCAGGGATTCGAAGGGGGTCATTGGGCGCCCTCTCGCCGTGGAGATGCGGGCGAACGTCGTTCGTGGGCAGAGGTCGACGATCAGGAGGTTCCACCAGTAGAACGGCGATCACTGGGGCAGCGCGAAGGGAAACCAGGTAGACAAGAACCCAGCGGCGATCGGGACCGTGGTCAGGTCCAGATTCCAGACATGATGCGGGCAGCGGGCGATGACGGTGCGACCGGATGGCGGGCTGGCCGGGGCGGGGGGGCCACCGGTTCGGCGGAAGAGCGCTTGAACATGCGCGCACGGTTGTCGCGCCGCGGTTCGGCCAAGCTTGCCCTCATGCCCCGCTCGCACTACATTTTGAGGCGATGCAACCGCTCAAGGCCCACGTCCACAATGGCCGCCTCGTGCTCGACGAGCCCACCGACTTGCCCGAGGGGGAGGTGGTCTACTAGCAGCCGGTGGATGGTCGGATGGAGAACGACGACGGGTTCGACGATGCCGAACGTGCGGCACTGCATCATGCGATCGACAAGGGGATCGCCGCTGCCCGTGCGGGTGACCACGTTGATGCAGAAGACTTCGTGAAGGAACTTCTGGGTCGCTCGTGAAGACGCGGCTGGCAGCCCCGGCCCGCGAGCAGGCCGACCAGATCGATCGCTGAGCGAACCCGTCGTCATGACCGTCGCCGTCTGGGACGCCCCGAAGGGTCGTGAACCGGACCTGTAGAAACCAGCATGATCGCCCCTTGCGAATTGGATAGCTGAAGGACTCCCTCGCAGAAGCCAAGGCTGGGAAGCGCATCGATGGAGACGAGGTGCGGGCCGGACTTGCCCCCGGTTTCGGGATTCGCCCTCCCGCTTGAGCACGCATCGTTCAACGCGTATGCTGATTGCATGCTCGGCGCTCCACGTTCGCGGCAACCAGGGCCGATTTCACGGCCCGCCTGTCGCGATCGACCGCGCAGCGTCGCCCGCGCGTTGGGCAGGGGCCTCGCTCTTGCCGCCCTTTGCGCCATCGGCGCGTGTGCCGTCAACTTCGACGAGTACGTCGGCCCGCCAGAGCAACTGGGAAAGAAGGATGGCGCCACTGGCGGCAGCACGCCAGACGGTCCGGACGGGGACCTGGACAGCTTCAGCGATGCGAGCGGATGCATGCCCAAGACCTGCGCGCAGCTGGGAGCCACGTGCGGATCGGCACCGGACGGCTGCGGCTGGATCACAGCGTGCGGTGACTGCAAGTCGGGCGAGACCTGCGGCGGCGGAGGTCCGAACCAGTGCGGCACCGGCAGCTGTGTGGCCAAGACCTGCGCACAGCTCGGCGCGAGCTGCGGCTACGTGTCCGACACCTGCGGCCTCGCGATCGATTGCGGCGAATGTCCTGCGGGGCAGGCGTGCGGAGCAGGCGGGGTGGACAACCAGTGCGAGTGCGAGTGCAAGCGCAGCCATGCCAGCACCACCTGTTCGGGCAACGTGTGCACGATCCAGAGCTGCGAGGCCGGTTGGGACGATTGCGACGGCGACGAAGCCAACGGCTGCGAGGCCGATCTCGCGGTAGACGAGAGCCACTGTGGCTCCTGCCCGAACGCTTGCACAGGGGACGCCTGCAACTCCGCGGGTTGTTCCTCAGGCAGTTGCACCCAGAACCCGTTGCCAGATGGCACCGGCTGCGGCGCCAACCACGTGTGCCAGGGCGGCTCGTGCGTTAGCTGTGGCGGCAATGGCCAGGCGTGTTGTGCGGGGGGGTGCAACGCAGGGCTCGAATGCGACGCGTCGGTCTGTGAGCCATGCGGCGGTGAAAGCCAGCCGTGCTGCGCTGGCAACGGGTGCGACGCTGGACTGGGCTGCCTGTTCGGGAAATGCGTGTGCGGGGTTGGCGGCTTTCCGTGCTGCGGCGGGTCGGGTTGCCTTTCGCCCACCGTCTGCCAAGGCGGTACCTGCGTGGATTGCACGCCGAAGCGTCAACCCTGCTCGGCACAGACATGCTGCTCTCCCTACGTGTGCGGCACGACTTCCCTCGGGAAGATCTGCTGCGGCAACTGGGGTGCATCGTGCGTCGACTCCAAGGAATGCTGTGGCTCCGGCTGGTGCTGCGACGTGGGTGGCGGCGACAAGCGGTGCCGCAACCAGAACTGCACGTGACAGCCCGTGGGACTTGCCGGGAACAAAACCGGACTTCCGCGCGTAGGACCTCGAAGATGCGCTCTCGCCTCGTCTGGTTGATCCCTGCGGCACTGGTAGCTGGAGCGATCGTGTTCGCGGCGCCGCCCAGGCTTCGCGCGGAAGACGCGGGGACTGCGCCCCAGCCCGCGTGCACGGACAAGGGGATCTACCCGGAATACGACTCCCACGCAGAGCTCAGGAGCCTGTGCCCTGCGCCTGGCACGCGCGCTGCCAAGGACACGGACGGCGACGGGATCGACGACCAGCTCGACACGACGCGGGGGGCACGCAAGGCCGCGCTCAACGCAGACCCCTACAAGAGCGCGTACGTCACGCTCCCCTATCCCGGAGGTGACGTGCCGCGCACCATGGGCGTGTGCACGGATGTCGTCGTGCGCGCCATGCGAAACGCCGGGATCGATCTGCAGAAGGAAGTCCACGAGGACATCGTGCGGCGCACGCGGGTGTACCCATGGGTGGATCGCCCGGACACGAGCATCGACCACCGTCGCGTGCGCAACATGATCCCGCTGTTCGAGTACAAGTTCGAGGCGCGTCCTGTTGCCCCTGCGGTCACCGACGCGGACCCTTCAGGCTATGCGGACTGGAAGCCTGGAGACATCGTGTTCCTCGACACGTTCCCGGACCGAGCGGGCATCGAGCACGTAGGCGTGGTTTCGGATCGATCCACGCCGGAGCACCGGCCGCTGATCATCAACAACTGGACCGACGGCTACCACACGCAGGACATGGATTTGCTGTCGTTCGTCAAGCCCGTGAAGCGCTTCCGGCCAGGGCCGATCCGCTGAGCGCGGCGCATTGCCCTGCCGCGTGCTTCATCGTACCCTTGCCCCATGCGTAGCATCCGCCTCTTGCTTCTCGCCCTCGCTATCACCACGGCCTGCGCCTCGCCCCAGGTTGCATCCGCGGATCCTCCCAAGCCGCCCCCGCAGCAGCCTCGTCCCCCTTCGACTCCGCCGGCAAAAGGCAAGCCTACGCCGCCAGCTGCGACGACAGGCACGCCGCCTGCCGCGGTTGCAGCCTCTCCTATGGCAGGGCGCGACTTCCCGGATCTTCCCGAGCGCGTGCGGGCGACCGTGCTGTGCGGGGACAACGCGGACGTGATCGTGGCCGCAGGCAGCGGCAAGATCTTCCGCATCACACGCTCGCACCAGGTCACCCAGACGCGCGGGCCGGAGCACCCCATCGCATGCCAGGTGCGTGGGACAGGCGCTTCAGCCCTGATCGCGGTGACAGGGACCTCTGGCACCTACGCGCGATTCAACGGCACGGATTGGGAATACGGACTTGCTCCAGCGCTCGATGGGGAGGACCTCAGCGGCGCGGTCTTGGCATCGGCGGCGCGGGTCACGTTCGCAGGGCGTCAGCGGGCGATGTACACGCGCGACGGCGACGCATGGACGATGCAGCGTTATCCATCGGGCGGAATCGATGTGGTCTATGTCGGAACCGACGCGAGCAACACGGTGTACCTCGTGGGCGCCCACGGGCGGATCATGGCCTATTCGGCAGGCGCATTCCGCGACCTCAACGTGACCGGCATCCCGGCGGAAGTCCTCAGCTCGACCTGGGTCTCGGGATGGTACTCGTCGCGCAGCAACGCCTTGTGGGTGTTCACCCAGCGATTCGCGGTGAAGGTTGACCTTGCCTCGCTTCGCGCGACCGTGCAGAAGGTCCCTCTGTTCTTCGACGTGCAGAGCGCAGTGGGCACCAGCACGGCGCGAGGGGACCTGTTCGCCTTGATGACCTTTGGCGATGGGGCGCTGTACGACGGAACGAGCTTCTCCAAGGCCGACCTCAAGGATCATCGCGAAAATGGGCTGTATCTCGATCCGGTGAGGTCGATTCTGTTCGGGTCTGGATGGGATGGGATGGTGCGTGCGCCGGTCAAGCACCCCTACCTCGGCACTGGCCAGGCCGACATTCTCAAGGATCGTTGAGGTTCAGTCCGAGCTCGAAGAAGGACGTCCGGTCAGCGAGTGGGCTACCTTCAGGAGGGCGTAGGCTAGCAGGCCGAGCGCTCCGAACCCCATCACGACTCCGAGGAGTGTCGCTCCCAGGTCGCTCGAAGTCTCTCGAAGCGACCGGACTGCCGGGTCCTTGAGATACGCGTTGATCCGCTGCGCCCGCCCCCGGGTCTCTCCCCCGCATCGCTGACACGAGCTCGGCGTCAGCTCCATCTTGCCGCGGCCATGCGTCAGCTCGATCGTGTAGTTGCGCTTGTTGCTGCTTCCCGACTCGAGGACCTCTGCCCCCCGCAGGTCTTGCACGTCGAGCCGCTCCACCTCGGAGCCGGCAATGCTGCGCATGATGGTGCATTGCGGCTGCGACGAAGCGCTTGGTGGCTCGGGCCGATCGCAGGAGAGCGTGGTCGAGCGCCCGGACCACACGATGAGGGGGCAGAGCAGGAGCGCGGCGATCCCAGCAGCGCCAGCGATCAGCCCCAGGCGCAGCTCGGCCTTGCGGTGCTCTGCTTCCTTGCGCACGAGCTCGTCGCGATAGCGCCGGATCACGTCGCGGCAGATGTCCAGCCTGGGCTCGCGCAGCAGGCAATCCTCGATGTCGGCATCCAGGGCGATCTCGTTGAGCCGCAGGAACTCCTTGTCTGCGGAATCCATGCGTGATTGATTCTCGTGCGACGCAATCCGCAGGAGCCCCATTGCCACGTAGTGCTGGAGGCTCGCCGGGATGTCGTCGATGCTCGCTCCCAGGGTCTCGGTCACCGCCGCCCAGCTCCCTCGATCCGCGAGAAGATGGCAGCGGATCACGCGCCACGCAGAGTCGAGCTCGACGTCCACAGGCTCAGGGGCGCATGCCCCGAGCCATTGCTCCGCTTCGTTGAAGGCGCCGGCTCCCCGTGCCAACCCGGCAAGCTGGCACAGCGCAAGATTGCGGAGCCCGGGATCAGACACGAGAACCAAGGCCTGCTCGACAAAGGGTCGTGCCCGGGTCGGAGCCTTCAGATGGGCGTAGAGCGATACAGCCCGGCTCGCGATCCAGATCAGCGTCTTCTGGAGCATCGGAGGTGCTGTCAGCTGTCCAGCGTGCTCGCGATATCCGCCACCATCCACGCGGGCGCGCTGGGATGGAAGAGCCTTGCGTGCATCGGCAAAGGCCCGCGCCAGCAGCGCTCCCACTTTCGCATCGTGCGTTCCGGCCTGGTGCAGCTCCTCCAGCCCCGGAGGAACCGCGGTTAGATCGTAGAAGGAACCCTTGCGCCCGTGCTGCTGGGACTTGAGCCTCTGGCGACGCCCCTCTGCACGGAGGCTCCATCCAGGGTCATGCTGCACGGGCACAGGCTGAAAGGCTATGTTTCTCGGGGCGAGCTCGATCTCCTTGCCGCACACGGCGCAGCCAGGGGGAGGCTGGCCGGGAAGCACGCAACCCGGTGCCCCGCACACCTGACATAGGAACGCGCGCGCCTCTACCCCCGCAGGGACCGCAGCTCCGACAGCATCGAAGCCGACGCAGACCTCGCACCGCGCCGCGTCGGGCGTGGTCGGGGCTTCGCAGGTCTCGCACAAGTGGTCCGCCATGCCTACGGCAGCTCCTTTGCCACGGGCCCGTACATCCGGAACAGGCTCGGTGCAGTGTCCGAGAGCGCGGAGACGACATACCCGCCATTGGGAATGTCCGAGCACGCACCGGAGAAGACGCCTGCGCCCGGATCGATGCGCCCGTAGACGATCGGCGCACCTGCGCCATCGCGCTCTATGCCGTTGTCCGTGCGACGAAAGACGAAGCATCCGCGATAGGCCGCTCCCTTGCCCCCTCCAGGGAACGTCACCGGCCCCGCAGGCGTTGCTATCAAGTAGCGGCTCCCACCGCGATCGAACAGGTGCGCCGCATTCATCTGGGGCTCCGTCTCTCCAAGACACACCGAATCGCTGGCCTCCAACAATCGATGCGCGAGCGCCCACGTCTTGCCATGATCCGTCGAGCGTACGAGCTCGACCCGGATCGACGCGACCCCTTTGTCCATGAAGACGCAACCGAACGCGAGCTCCAAGGCGCCGGTCGCGGGATCGATCGCAGCCGAGGGCTCGGACCCCGCCACGCAATCCTGCATACCGTCGAGGTCAGATAGGAGCGTCTGCGCTTTGGACGAGATTGGAGATGCAGACTTCCACCCGATCGCGGGCGACGGCGCGGACCAGGGGCCTGAAGGCGCTGGCGCGGTCGCGACGCTGATGTCGCCGTAGGCGTACCTGAGCACTGGCGTGTTGGGATCCTGCGGATTCTTGAGGATCACGTAGCTGTGGGTGAAGACCTTCCAACGCGCGGAGGTGTCCGGATCGCCGGGGTCCTCCAGGAGCGCAGAGGTCTCATGGTCGATGTTCGCCCCTTTGCAGGTCCCTGCCGGGCAATCCGGGTCGTTGTCCGCGGGAACGTCGACGTTCTCCTGCGCCGAGTTCGCGCTCGCCGCGTAGGTGAACGTGACCCCATCGGTCGAGACCGCGATGCGCGTGTGGATCTTGTTGCGAGCGAGGTTGACGCTCGAGTAGCTCATCACGATCGTGCCGTCGATCGCCTTGCGGACCGAAGGATCGAATGTGCCGATGTCAGACCCAGGAGGATCGCCCTGGATCTGCAGCCACGACTGGGAGCCGTTGTTGTCGAACGCGACAGCAGCGGGCAAGGAGGCAGGGCATCCGGTCGCGCCGGCCTGGCCCGCACTTGCCGCAGCTCCAGCGACTCCAGCATTGCCGGCAGCCCCTGCGGCCCCTGCGGCTCCCCCTGCCTCGGTCGAAGCGTCCTGAGCCGGCGTCAGCGGCGCTTCCCCTGCGTCGCTGCTTCCGCACGACACCCCCAATCCCACAACGAGCAGTCCGATGATCGTCAGGCTCCGATGTGTCACGGCTCACCTCCTGCGCAGCGCATCTTCCCAATCCGCCGCGCTCCCTCCGACCGATTGCCACAACGATTCGAGCTCCCCAGGCACCGGGGCTTGCACGGTCCAGGTCTCGCCGTCGCCCAGTCCGATGCGAACCCACGCAGCGTGGAGGGCCACTCGCGACATGGACGTCACCGCCCCTGACGCCTGCACGATCGTGCGCGGTCCTCCGTACAGAGCGTCGCCCAGCAGCGGCGCTCCCAGGTGCGCAAGGTGGACCCGAATCTGGTGCGTGCGCCCGGTGATCGGTTCCACGGCGAGCAGCGCCCCTCGATCGGTCTTCGCTGCAACGCGATAGTGCGTCGTGCTCGCAGCAGGGTCCTTTCCTCCCACGCATCGTCGGCGCGGATCCGGTGCTCTTCCGATCGGCAGCTCGATCAGGCCCTGAGCAGGCGCTGGGGCTTGCTGGGAGATTGCGACGTAATGACGGGTGTAGCTTCCTTGCTCGCGCGCCTCGCGAAGCAGGGTTCTGGCCTTGGAATCGAGCGCGAACACCACGACGCCGCTGACCTCCAGGTCGAGCCTGGAGGAGGGATGCACGGCGTCCGGATCCCGGAGCCCTTCAAGCTCCGCCACGGCTGCCTGCAGGCTCCCGGTGCTTCCCCGGTGATCCGGCACGGTGGGCATTCCGGCCGGCTTGAGCATGGCCACCATTCCGCCACGTCGGCCCAGCAGGATTGCGGCAGGCTTCGATTCCGGTGCGGTCGCGAGGAACACCTCGACTACTTCGCCCCCGCGCATTCGCCGGGCCGCGTCGGTCGCCCGCTTTCGTCCGATGAACACACGTCCGTGCGCAATCGCCTCGGGCTCGCAGCCCATGGCTGCTACAACGCCCGCCAGATCTCGCGGGGACTTGTCATCGACGACCCATCTTCTCGATCGCGCCATGTCACCCTTGCGCTGCAATGCGCTCGATCGTGCCATGGGTTCCGTCGACGCGCACGCGCTCTCCGTTGCGCAAGGCCACGGTTGCCCCTGCCACGTTGACGACCGTGGGCACGCCGTATTCCCGGGCGACCAGCGCAGCGTGCGACAGCGGACCCCCGAGCTCGGTGATCACGCCGGCTGCCACCAGGAACAATGGGGTGAGCGCGACGTCGGTGGTGCGCGCGACCAGGATCTCGCCAGGGCGCATCTCCTCTTCGAGCTCGCGCCCTGCGGTCAGCACGTGGACCGTCCCTTCCACCACGCCCGAGCAGGCAGGAAGCCCGTGGAGCGTGCCATTGCCGCTCACGGGTGGAAGGACCACGGAGGGCGGCGTTCCCACGAAGGTGACGGGCGCATCCGGACGGGACTCGTCGCGGGCGTGCTCGGCTCTTCGGAGCCGCACCACATGTCCGAGCTCCACATGCCCCGATTCCAGCGCGCCGATCAGCTCGTCGACCGTGCAGAAGAACACCGCGCCCGGGCTCGGTGACCGCTCCGCACGCAGCAGCCGCTGGTCGATCTCCAAGGCGACGATGCGGATCTCGCCGAGGCAGCGTGTGACCCAGGCGCGCATGCGCTCGCGCATCTGCGTGGTGCGTCTCGCCTGCCCCAGAAGCGTGCGAAGCACGGCCATCGCAGGTCTCGAGATCTTCTTTGCGAGCTGCGCCATCTGCTCGTCAGAGGCTGCTCCTGCCCGGTGAAGCGAGCTGTCCGTGTCATTGGCCGGCTTGCGCAGCGACGACGCGATCATGGCAAAGACCTGCGCATGGTCTTCTCGCCAGCGAGGCGCAGACAGCTCGGCTTCGCGCAGGGCCCGATCCCCGAACTGATCGAAGAACCGTGTGAGCGCGCGCTGCACCGGGCCTGATGGAAGGTCGGACAGCTTCTTGAACCTTCCGGCGCTGATCCCGGTAGCGATCTCGGGGTCATGACGCGCGAGCGCCGCGATGTCGGCAATGGCCCGGCCCGGGCGCGCGCTCTCCAGCTCCGCCATGCCCGCGCAGACCACCTGCGTGATCCGCTCGGCTTCGCCATTGGCAACCAGCGAGATCCACGTCTTGAGCGCAAGGTGTCCGGCAAGAGACGCTGATGCGCATGCGAGCATCAGCGTGCCCGTGACCTCGAGATCGCGCACGACCTCTCGCAGCTCCGCGGCCAGCTCCTTGTCCGACAGCCGATTGATGTCGCGCTCCCTCCGGGCGCGAAGCTTGGATGTCATCTTGCGCGCGTGGCTCTCGAGCCTGCGCGCGAGCGTGAGCTGCTCGGCCGCCAGACGCGATGCCGTGACCGGAAGCCGCAGGTAGAAGCCCGAGCGCGACACGCCGGTGACCTGGTTCTCGAGCACCGAGGTGCCATTGCCCCCGCCCAGCTGCGTGAGCGTGCGCGGATCGAGCCCAGGCACCTGCGCTGCAATGCGCATGAACTGCGTGAGGTTCAGGTAGAAACGCCCGTGCACGTTGGCCACCAGCGTCGCACCCACTGGCACCTTGCAGCCGAGCGAGCCGAACGCCTGGCGAAATCCCCGCTCCGAGAACCCCCGGGCCACGGACCAGGTCAGCGGCGTGGCAACGCCCGGCAACGCTTCGCCCACGTTCGCCCGCGACCAGACCGTGTCCGCATCTCCCCCTTCCGGGAAGCCGGCGCCGACCACCGGACGCGATTGCACGATCAGCACCCTGTCGCGCTCGATCACGAACTCCACGTCGTGGGCCGCTGGATCGATGGACTCGAGCCGATCCGCGATCGCAGCGAGCCGCTCGAGCGCGAGCGCGGAGAGCGCAGGCTCCGCGGCGCGTGCCGCCGGCACATCCACGAAGGTCGAGCCGCTTTCGTCCACGACCAGCGCCCTGTGCTTGCGCGCGATCGTCATGCCGCGCAGCTCGCCCGTACGCGCTGCAAAACGGATCATGTCCGGCGAGACCGCGCCGTTGGCCACCGGTGCCCCAAGCCCGAGCGTGGCGTTCACCAGGCGCTCGTCTGCAGCCCACACGGAAGCATCCACACCGGGGGGTGGACGGGTGAACATCACGCCTGAGGCATCCGCCTGCGCGACGACTTGGACCACGACCGCCATGGCGAGGTCGGTCACGCCGCGCGACGCGAGGTGTCCCAGCGCCCGGGGAAGCATCGCGCTCGCCCAGACCCGGCGCACAGCGTCGATGAGCCCTTCGCGCCCTCGCACACCCAGGACCGTGGAAGCCAGCCCTGCCATCGCGGTCAGCTCGTCGTCCTCGCACGTCGCGCTCGATCGGACCGCGAGCCCCCAGGGAGCGTCCTGGGCGACCTGCTCCCAGAGTGCGCCGAGCTCATCGGCCAAGGCGCTGTCCATCGGCTCAGCGAGGATCGCGTCGCGCGCGAGCGCCATGGCTTGGAGCGCGTCCTGGGCGCCGACGCGTTGCAGCAGATGCTGCGGAGCGTATCCCTTGGGCAGGCGTTTGAGGACGAGCTGCCTGAAGTGCTCTGCATCCAGCGCCCATCCGCGCGGGATTTCGAAGCCATGGCGGGTAAGCCACACGAGCCGCGCACCTTTACCGCCGATCCGCTGCGCCCCAGCCAACCCCGGCGTTGCCGCCAGGGCGTCGATCGAGCGGAGGTGGATGAACGGAGCGCTCACGATTCTACAAGACGTACCACGCGTGCCGTCCGCAAACGGTGGAGCATTCACGGAGAATTCAAGGAAGGGCGTCTCTTGTCCCGGGGCTCCCAGGGGCATGGCCAGACCCCATGCCCTCCCGTTGTCACCGTGCTAGCACCAAGTGTCCGCGCAGGAGGTCTCCATGTCGCCGAAGCTTATGATCGCCGCCGTGTCCTTGCTTGCTGTCAGCTGCAGCAGCAGCAGCGACGCCCCGAACCCTGCAGAAGCAGGGCCAAGCGCCCAGCAGATCACGGTCGATACCTTCAACCTGTACCTGGCAGGCTCGTTCTCGCCCTACGAGAACGAACGGCGCCAGCCGATCATCGATGCGATCGCCTCCACGGAGACGGACATCCTGTGCATCCAGGAAGCGTGGCGCGACAGCGACAAGGATTTGATCATCGCCGGTGTCAAGGCGAAGCTCCCCTACTCCGTGATGTTCAAGGACAACCTCGACACCAAGGTCGACGATCCGACGGACCAGAATGGCGTGACTCCGCCGACGCCCGACACGCCGCCCTGCGCAGCAACCGAGCAATCCACCAAGCTGGACGCGGTCATGGCGTGCATCGCCAAGAACTGCTCGTCGATACCGGGCAGCGACGAGGGGACTGCGGTCAGCACCATGTGTGCGGTGCAGCTCTGCCAGACCGAAGCCGTAGCCCTGCTTCTGGGCACGGCGGAAGACAAGAAGTGCTACGGCTGCGCAGCGCCTTTGCTGCCGACCGACACGATCAAGCAGATAGGCACCAAGTGCAAGACCGACCCCAAGGCAGGGCTCGCGTTCGATGGCATGTCTGGATTGATCCTGCTGTCCAAGTTCCCCCTGGAGAATCCCGAGCAGCACGTGCTCCCCGGCACCTGGAATCGCCGCGCCGTGGTGCGTGCCACCGCCAGGATTCCGAACGGCGCATCGATCGACGTCTACTGCAACCACACGAGCCCGATCTTCACCCAGATCGCCTTCCCGTACACGGGCGACTACGGCAACGGCCAGACCGACTACCGGGGCTGGGAGAACGAGCTGATGCTCCAGATGCAGAAGATCGTCGCCTACGTGGATGCCAAGACGCCGTCGGGTAGAGCGATCATCCTGGGCGACTTCAACTCCGGCCCAGAGATCAAGGAGTCCGGGATCGAGAAAGAAGGAGTCCCGGAGTATCTCCTGCTGTCGAACAAGTATCCTGAGGCAGTGCCGGCCGACTACAAGTCGAAGTGCACCTACTGCGGCAAAGAGGACAACTACCTGGCTGCGGGCGGCCCCAACTCCTGGATCGACCACATCTTCCTCAAGAACATCGCGACCTCCGAGGTCAAGAGCGCGCAGCGAAGATTCACCGGCGCAACGGTGGCTGTGACGCCTGCGCCGGCTCCGGACGGAGGCGACGGCGATGCGGGACCGTCGACTGTTCCGCTCTCGGATCACTACGGCATGAGCGCGGTCATCAACATCCAGCCCTGAGGATCCGCTGTCGCGCCGGTGGCGATCGAGAGGCGGTTGTGTATGATTCCCCTCCATGAAGATCCTCTACGGAGTGGTGGGCGAGGGGATGGGGCACGCCATGCGTTCGCGCGTGGTGATCGAGTACCTCCTCTCCCAGGGGCATGAGATCGACATCATGGCGTCGAGCCGGGCGTGCGACTTCCTGACGAAGCGCTTTGGCCCGGACAAGGTGGACCGCATCCACGGCCTGCACATGATCTACGAGGAGAACCGCGTGAAGCGCGGCAAGACCTTGTGGTCCAACGTGCTGGCTGGCATCAGCGGAGTGCCGCAGAACATCCAGGCCTACTTCCACCTGATCGGCGAGTTCGAGCCGCAAGTCGTGATCGCGGACTTCGAGTCGTGGACCTACCTGTTCGGAAAGACCCACGGTCTGCCGGTGATCTCGATCGACAACATGCAGATCATCAACCGCTGCGAGCACCCGCCCGAGATCGTCAGCGGCCTGGATGCCGACTTCCAGATCACCCGCGCGTTCGTCAAGAGCAAGCTGCCGTTCTGCAACCACTACATGATCACCACGTTCTTCCGTCCGACGATCCGCAAGTCGGACACCTCCCTGTATCCGCCCATCCTGCGACCCGAGATCCTGCAGGCCAAGCGTTCCAAGGGCGAGCACCTGCTCATCTACCAGACCGGCGAAGGCTACGGCACGCTGGCCGACACGCTGGCGCGCACCGGGCTTGAATGCCGGATCTACGGCATGAGGCGTGAGATCAAAGAGGAGCAGGTGGAGGGCAACCTGCACTACCGTCCCTTCAGCGAGAAGACGTTCATCGAGGATCTAGCCTCGGCCCGGGCGGTCATCGCCGGCGGCGGCTTCACCCTGATGGGTGAGGCGGTCTACCTTCACAAGCCGATGCTGGGAGTGCCGATAGGTCACCAGTTCGAGCAGGTGATGAACGTGCGGTACCTGGAGCTCGAGGGGTTTGGACGGGCGTGCGACACGCTGGACGACGCCTCCGCGGTGTTCGATTTCATCGAAAAGCTCCCGAAATACGAGGAGAAGCTTGCTGGCTACCAGCAGGACGGCAACAAGGAGCTGTTCGCCGGCTTGGAGGGTTTGCTGGACAGGGCTGCGGCGGGGGTTTTGTAGCTGGAGAGGCTTCAGGCATCAGGCTACAGGCTTCAGCGACATCGACGTATCCAACTCGCTGTGACTCCGGGGATCGGTCCGGTCCCGACGCCTGCAGCCTGGAGCCGGCAGCCCGCTGCAACAGATTCCAGCTACCGCGTCACCAGAGTCTTCCCTTGTGGGTGGATTCCCGTCTAGAATGCCGTTTCCGTTCGACGCAACGCGCCTGATCGGAGTGCGCGCCATGCCGGCGCTCTTTGTGGAGGGATCGAGTGATGGAACAAGCCAAGCTGCTTCTTGCCTTCCTGGATGACTGCTGCCGACGGCTCGACCGCAAGCAGCGCCCCATGCATTTCAGGCGTGAGTGGTGGAAGACCGGTGCTGCTGCTTCGATCGCCATGGGTGTGGCGCTCACGCTCGGCGCGTGCGGCGGCGAAGGCGGAACCCCGTCGGACCAGACCGGTGACGGCACCGCGGACGACGGCGCAACCGAGACCGAGGACACGGCAGCCAAGGCCGACGCGATCTCCCATCCCCAGGGCACCTACGAGAACAAGGGGGACAAGGGTGATCTGCTGTTCCTGATGATCAACTCGGACAAGACGTTCGAGGCGAAGGTCAGGGACAAGGACGCGCTGCTGTCGGGCACGTACAAGTTCACGCACGGCGGCTCCACCAACTATCTTCGCTTCCTGCTCGACGATGGCGTCACCGTGATTCGCTACGCGTACACGCTCACGAGCACCACGCTCAAGCTGCGCAAGGTCGGGACCACCACGACCTTCTCGCTGTACGCGCTCAAGGAGATCTGCGGCGACGGAATCGACAACGACTACGACGGCGCCAAGGACTGCGGCGACAGCGACTGCACCTCGAAGTGCGGCGTCAAGTACGGCATCCCCTACGAGTCGATCTGCGACGACGATCTGGACAACGACGGCGACGGCAAGGTCGACTGCGCGGATCCGGATTGCGTGACCTCGCCGAGCTGCGGCGGCACCAAGTACGGCATCCCCTACGAGGGCGATTGCGGCGACAACGTCGACAACGACGGCGACGGCAAGATCGACTGCGCCGACACGGACTGCACGTCGAACGTCACGTGCCAGGGAACCAAGTACGGCATCCCCTACGAGAGCGTGTGTGACGACAACACGGACAACGACAGCGACGGCAAGATCGACTGTGCGGATCCGGATTGCGCGGGCTCGCCGAACTGCGGCGGGATCAAGTACGGCATCCCGTACGAGACCGACTGCTCCGACGGCAAGGACAACGACGGCGACGGCCAGACCGACTGCTCGGACGGCGACTGCGCAGGGCAGCCGGGCTGCTTTGGAACCAAGTACGGCATCCCCTACGAGATCGACTGCTCGGACGGGCTCGACAACGACAACGACGCCAAGATCGACTGCGACGACACGGACTGCTCCTCGGCCCCGAACTGCATGGGCGCCAAGTACGCGGCTCCGCAGAACTGACTCTTCCCCCGAGGCCGCGGCCCTACGGCCGCACGATCAGGATCTTGCCGCGCACCCGCGCGCCTTCCACGTACAGCTTGCCCACCGATACCGGTAGCGAAAACCTGCGCGGCCCCGCGCTGCCCGGGTTGAAGAACAGCACGCCGTCGCATTCCTCCATCAAGGGCTGATGCGAGTGCCCGCACACCACGGACGCGCATCGCGTGCCCATCCATCCGCCTCGCACCGCCTGCGCATCGTGCACGACCAGAATCCTGGTGTCTTCGACCTCCACCTCGATGCTGTCCGGCATCCGCTGCGCCCACGGCTCCCGATCCGTGTTGCCGCGGATCGCACGCACCGGCGCGATCGTCATGAGCGAGTCGATGATCCAGGGCGCCCCGATGTCGCCAGCGTGCAGGATCAAATCGGAGCCGCGCAGCATCTCGACCGCCTCCGGACGAAGGAGCCCGTGGGTGTCCGAGATGACGCCAACGGTGATCATGAGGTCCGTGCTGCGATCGCTTCTGCGAGACGCACGGTCCGTTGCGCAGCTTCGACGTGCAGGTTCTCGATCAGCTTGCCGTCGACCACCACCACGCCCTTGCCTTCGCTCCGGGCCCGCTCATGCGCCTCGGCGATCTTGCGTGCCCAGTCGATCTCCTGCTGCGACGGCGCAAACACGCGGTTCGCCACCTCGATCGTCTTAGGGTGGATCAGCGTCTTGCCGTCAAAGCCGAGATCGCGTCCCTGGATGCACGACCGCTCGAAGCCCTGCTCGTCGTTCAGATCGAGGTGCACGCCGTCGATGATCCCGAGGCCGTAGGCGCGTGCAGCAAGCAGCGAGACCGCAAGGCTCGCGAGCTGCGGAAGTCGATCCGGCGTATGCGAGGCGTGCAGATCCTTGGTCAGGTCCGAGGTGCCCATGACGAGCACGGCGAGCCGGGGGCTCGACGAGGCGATCTGCTCGGCGTGCAGGATTCCGAGCGGGGTCTCCATCATGCACCACACGGCCATGCTCGCAGGCGCGCCGCTCGCATTCATGATCGCCACGGTCTGGCGCACCGTATCTGCGCTCTCCACCTTGGGGATCAGGATCGCGTCCGCGCCGCAGGTCGAAGCTCGCACGACGTCCTGGTAGCCCCAGGGCGTCGAAAGCGCGTTGACCCGCACGATGCGCTCCTTGTGGCCGTAGTCACGCGTGCGCATCGCCTCGGTCACGGCTTCGCGCGCCGCCTCCTTGGCATCTGGGCCGACCGCGTCCTCCAGATCGAAGATGAATCCGTCGGCTGCAAGCGTCTGCGCCTTCTCGAGCGCGCGCGCATTGGAGCCAGGCATGTACAAGACGCTTCGGCGGGGTCGTACGCTTTCGTTCATGGTTTGCTCTCTGGTCGGCCATCCATAGGGGAGCAAGCGGCCGATCGGAAGTGCTGAGCGTGCCAGAGGCTCGGAACCTGGTATTGTGAGGGAATCAGCGCGAGCCAGGCGCTGTGTCTCACCAGGACCTGGTCTGCGCTCACCTTCCTTCCAGCAGGCAACCAGGATTCCGAAGTGACGTATCGCGTGAGGCTCTGAAGCTACGCAAGGAGGCGTCTACCAGGAATACCAGTCGCTGGTCGCATACACTGCGACCGTGGGAGGCGTCTCGAACAACGCACCGAACGCTGCCTGGAAGTTCGGGTCCGTGTAGACCGCGTCGATCGCGGCGTCGCTGGTCCAGATGTCGAAGTTCAGGAACTCGAGCGGATCCTGCTTTCCCACGAACGGAACGTGCGCCACGTCCCCCGCGGCCTTGACCTGGGCTTCTCCGCCCTTGGCAACTGCGTCGTGAGCCGCTTTCGCGTCGGCCGGGGTAGGTCCCTTGAGCTTGCCGCGCACGTAGATGAAATAGCGCGTAGCGCCCTTGCCCGAGTCGAGATCTCCCCAGCTGTACAGGTCGGACCGTACGAAGCTCTCCACCAGGGGAGGCGTCGCGAACAGGGCCCCGAACGCAGCCTGGAACTGCGGATCCTGGTAGAACGCAACCATGTTGTCGTAGTTGTTCCACTTGTCGAACGCGAAGAACTCGTCCTTGGTCGTTCCCAGATGGGTCGTTCCCAGCATCGGCACATGGGCGAGATCTCCCGCAGCTTTGGCCTGCGTCTCGCCACCCTGGGCGATCGCATCGTGCGTGGTCTTCGAGGTGGCGACGTCGCTCTTGAGAGTTCCTTTCACCGCGGTGACGAACTCTCCAGCGGCGGCGCCAGCGCTGCCCGCGGATCCGGCCGCGCCTCCGCCGCCTGTGCCTGCTTGCGAGCCTGCCGCCCCTGCCACCCCTCCGGTGCCAGCCGCCCCGCCTGAACCTGCGATACCGCCCGAGCCTGCTTGGGATCCTGCAGCTCCGGCGCTGCCGCCGGTCGCTCCCCCGGTCCCTGCAGGAGCGGGGTTGTCGTCACTGCTGCACGCTGCCAGGCCCAACACGAAAAGGGAAACCAGCGCTGCGACTCCAAGATGCACACTTGCTCTCATGACATTCTCCTCGTTGCTACGTTGTTGTCTCTCGATCGCCTCGCACCCGGGGTCGACACTCACTTGGCCAAACGAAACACCGGCCCACCCGGCACCTGGAAGTAGGGGTGCGTCTTGTCCTGGTATTCGATCCGCTTCACGCCCGCCGCTTCGAGCGCAGCCCCCACCCGCTCAGGGTCGTCGACCAGAAGCTCGAGCCATGCCCCCTTCTGAGCCTCCTGCTCGCTGAGCGCCCCGTCCTCGTAGATCACGCCAATGGTGCCTGAGCCGAGGTTGTACTGATCGACGGGAGGCGCCGGCGAGGCCCACTGCAACCCGAGCCCCTCGCCGAACATCCTGCGGATCTTGTCCCTGTGCTCGGGTCTCACCGTCCACTTGCTGTTTCTTCCCAATGCGATGGTCATGGTCGCGTTCTCCTCCTGTGCAATGTCCCAGCTCGAGCCCAGGGGTTACGGTGGTTCGTCCCAAGGTTCCGGCCGATCGTCCCAGAGGGTTTCCCGCTGCACGGAGCGAGCTAGGATGAAGGTGCGTCGCCCCGGACCCAAGGGGCAGGGAAGGCATCTACGGATGGAAGCTCTCTCCAGGATCCTCCGCTCGCTGCGACTTCGCAGCGCCGTGATCTCCAAGGCACACCTGTCCGGGCGCTGGGGCGTGCACACGCAAGGCGCCACGCGCATGCTCTTCCACGGCGTCGTGGAAGGCAGGTGCCATGTCCTTCCCGAAGGCGAATCCGAGAGCCTGGAGCTTCGGGCTGGAGAGGTGATCGTGCTCGCGCGCGGCCAGGCGCACGCCATCACCGCTGAACCCGGGTTACCTTCGGTTCCGATCATGTCGCTGCCTGCAAGACCCGGCCCTGTGCCTCTGGTTCGGCACGGCTCCAAAGGGCCGGTCACCCGCATTGTTTGCGGCACTTTCGAGCTGGACCACCCCGCTGCGAGCACGGTCGTGGCGCTGCTTCCCCCAGTCATGCGTGCGCGTGCAGACGGACAGGCACGCCAAGCCTGGGCTGCTGCAACGCTCACTCTTCTCGACGAAGAGCTTGATCGGGAGGACAGGTCAGCCACGGTCACCAGCCTTGCCGACTCGCTCTTCGTGTGGGCATTGGGTGGCGCTGCAACGCAGTCGGTGGTTGGGGCTTCGAGCCTGCTTGCCGCAGTGCGCGACGATCAGATCGGCCGTGCGCTTGCGCTTGTGCACGAAGATCCGTCGCAAGCCTGGTCTGTGCCCACGCTCGCCACGCGCGTGGGCATGTCGCGCACTCGTTTCTTCGAGCGATTCAGCGAGCTGGTGGGCGAGCCTCCGGCGCGTTACATCGCCCGGTGGCGCGTGCTGTCGGCTGCGGACCTGATGCGCAGCAGGTCCATGAGCACAGCGGAGATCGCGGACAGGGTCGGGTACTCGAGTGAAGACGTGCTGACCAAGGTCTTCAAGAAGTACGTGGGAAAGAGCCCACGGGAGTACCGCAAGGGGCTGGAGCAGGCGCGCGGGCTGTCGTGAGCCAGCTCCCTCGCGGCTCCGAAATCGGTGCGCTAAGGCGGCGGTTCGCCGCGCAGCACCCGATCGTGCCAGAGGAGCATCTCGTAGGAACCTGGGCCCCGGTTGAACGCGTAGTCATGGGGACCAGGCACCACCTGGAAGTCAGCCTTGGTCCCCTGCGCGCTCATGGCCGATGCAAGCGCCTGAAGCGTCGGACGAAACGGGTCGTCCTCGCTGGTCAGGAGCCGAATCGGAAGAGGACCTCCCGCTGCTTCGATCGCCTGCTTGGCGCGAGATGCGAACGCATCCACTTCGCCCCGTCGGACCGCGGCCTGCAGCGTGCCGATCGCACCGAATAGCTTCGGGCGGGAGCATCCGGCCAGCAGCGCCATTCTTCCGCCAAGGCTCACGCCGTCAATGCCCGTCGCTGCGCGCGTCGCTTCCACCGGATAGGAGCTGCGCATCTTGGGGATGAGCTGCTGCTCGACGAATGCAGCAAAGGGCTCGGACGTTGCCAGGTCGCTGTTGCCGAGGATGTCGGGCGTGTACGGGCAGGCGACCACGAGTCCTCGGAAGGGCTTTGCGGCGATCGCTTCGTTGAGCCTCTTGAGCTGCGCCTCGTTGGTGAGCCCCAGCAACGAGGCCTGGTCGAGGGGTGGCTTGCGAAGCTTCAGGATCGCACGATCGAGCCAGTAGTCGTGCACCCAGCCCCAGGCGCCGATGCCCAGCCCATGGTTGGACTCTCCCCGTCCGTGCAATGCCACGAGCAGCGGGTACTTGTCCGTGGGCGCGCCCCAACGCGGCACGATCACCACTGCCTTCTGCGGTCCCGCAGGCCCGGCCTCGAAGTCGACCTCCTGGATCTCGATCTCTTTGGACGGTGGCAGCTCGACGGACGGTCCGGGCGCTTCACGTCGATCGCAGCCGGCGCGCGAGCAGCCGGTGAGCATCGCGCCGGCGATCGACGCGATCCACATTCGTCTGGAGATCAGCGCGTCAGCCGTCATCCTGCGAGGTCGGTGCGGAGCCGGTGGCCGCCTGAACGAGCTCCAGCAGAGCCGGGTCGCTTTCGATCTGGATCCGAAGCGAGTGTCGGATGAAGTCGAGCCGCTCCGGGTCCACCGCGCCCTGCAGGTGCGAAGTTGCCTGCTCCACGCGCAGATCGAGATATCGGTTCATGTCGATCTGGCCGGACTTCAGCTGATCGAGCAGCTGCGTCGCACCTGTCTCTCGCACGGCATCTTTCGCAACGGAGCGAAAGCTCTCCGAGACCGCGGCCGACGGCTCGGTAGCCACGGTCGTCGGCGGCGTGATCCCCACGCCGCCACCTGCACGTCCTATTCGATCGATTCCCATCTGCCTACCTCGGCCATTATGCAGCACCGCCGACCAAAACCAAGGCCCGAAGGATCCGAGCGCGATCTACCGGATGTTGCCGATCGCGTTCTTGATGGTGTCGTGCCTGGCCTTCAGGACGTTGGAGTACGTGGTGAACGAGCGATTCTCGGCTGCCAGGCGCTCCTGGAGCTCGATGAAGTACATGTTCATGTCCTGGCTCTGCGCCAGGGCTGCTTCCACGCCGTTGGCACCGGTATTTCCGGCAGTGCCAGCCCCACCGTTGACGCTGACCCCTTCGGCCAGACCATGGGCCAGCCCAGGGGCGGTCGCAGTGCGTCCTGGCCCCATGGGACGTACCGAGGCAGCCACGATCGCGCTTGCTGGAAGCGATCGCACAGCACCTGCCGCACCCTGCAGCAGCACGTTGGCCGAGCTTCCCATCACCTCTTTGAATGTGGGCGTCGCCGGGGTGACCCGCGACGCTGTCTCGGTGGCCATGACCTGCGAGGTCCGCACCGCGGCCCCGATGCTTCCCGTGTTCTCCACTCCCATGATCCCGCTCCTTTCGATTGCGCATGTCCCCGCGAAGAGCAGCTTCGCCAAGGGCTGGCCTTGGCAGACCAGCGGTTCTGCTCCCTGTCGGACAGGGAGCCGGACCGGTTGTGCGAAATCGACGTCGAGGCTGACGATTTCCGGAGCCGCGCGGCGCGTCGGCCTCTGCGCCCCTACAGGCCCTCGGTCAGCAGGCTCGTGATGATGTAGTTGGAGATCAGGATCGCGACCGCGCTCTGCACAACCGCGCGGGTCGTGGCTTCACCGACTCCGCGGGCGCCGCCCGACGCGAAGTACCCCTGCCGGCAGGAGATGGACGAGATGAGGAAGCCGAACACAGCTGACTTGATCAGCCCCATCCACAGATCCTGCGTCGTGGAGAACTGCTGGATCTTCTCGATGAAGGCTCCAGGGTCGACGTTGAGCCATTTGACGGCGACCACGTAGGCGCCGACCGTGCCCACGACCGTGTAGAGCACGCACAGCAGGGGCAGCATCACCACGGACGCGACGAGCCGGGGCGACAGCAGATACTGCACCGGGCTCACGCTCATCGTCGTGATCGCGTCGATCTGCTCGGTCACGCGCATGTTGCCCAGCTCGGCCGCCATGGCGCTGCCCGCCCGTGCGGTGACCATCAGCCCGGCAAACACAGGGCTGATCTCGCGCATGAGCGAGACCACCACAATGCCGCCGACCAGCGATTCCTGCTGCAGACGCCGCAAGCTGTTCACGGTCTGCAGCGACAGCACCATGCCGCTGAACGCGCCGGTGAGCGAGATGATGAAGAGCGACTGCACGCCGATGAATTCCATCATCGACATGATCTGAGCGAGCCGAAACGGACGACGAAACGTCCACAGAACGGTCTGTAGCGTCAGGTGGACCGTGGTCCCCATTCCGTCGAGCGCATTGACGAGCGGAGCCAGAGCGCTTCCGAGCGACTCCCGTATCCGCTTCCAGCGCTCTTCGACGTTGCTCACCTGATCGCCATTCCTGGACGCCCCATGCGGGCACCTGGCCCGGGTCGCGCCCTTCTTCCTCTACTCGTGTTTTCCTTCGTTGCGAACAGCCGCCTGCAACTTCGCAATCTCGGACAGCCATTCCGCGGATCTCGGACCGGTTGCGCCCAGCGTGGCCAGCCGTCCACGTGCGGCCAGCACCAGCCCGACCACCAGCGCGTCGCCTCCTAGCTCTGCCACGAAGGGCTCGCCCCACTCGACCACGAGCAACGCTCCTTCTGCGCGCAGCTCGTCAAGGCCCAGCTCGATCAGGCCATGGGCATCGCCGACGCGATACAGATCCGCGTGCACCAGCGGGATTCGCGCCTGGTACTGGTGCACGAGCGTGAACGTGGGGCTGGTGACCCGCACGTCGCGTGCAACGCCGAGCGATCGGGCGATGGCTCGCGACATGAAGGTCTTTCCCGCGCCCAGGTCGCCGGAGAGGATCAGCAGGTCCCCAGCGCGTGCGGTGCTGGCGAGCCGGGCTCCGAGGCGCATCGTCTCGCGCCTGGTAGCAAGCTCGATCCGCAACGACCCGGGCTCGGTCATCAGAACCGCAGCACCCCCATGGCCGTGGCTCCGGCAAGAACCACGGTGCCCGAGCTTGCGGGCACGTAGCGAAGATCTCCGAGATGGGCCTCGATGCCGAACGATGGGCTGAAGTTGACGGCCGCGACAGCGGTCGCGCGCAGCATGAACGACTTGGACTGGGAGCCGCCCTGGGCCAGGAACAGGCCTGGGCCGATCTCGGGGCCGATCCTGAACTTCGGTCCGGCGACGTTGATCATGTAGCGAAGGGAGGCGTCGAGCATCACGGCGCGCGGTCCGCTCACGTTGTCAGCGAAGTTGAGCGCGATGTCGATCGGCTCGATGGGCGAGATGCCTGCGCGGGCTGCAATTGCCGCGGAGGTAGCGCTGCCGGTTGCGCCTGACGGGCGCGAGACCGCGCTATTCACGGCGAATCCGGCGCCGATGAAGAACATGCGATGGGGGCCTGCGGGCGGAGTCTCCTTGGGTGCGGCAGGGGTCTTGCCAGGCGCAGCGCTGGCAGGGCGTGCAGTGATGCCGCCGGTTTCCCAGGGCAAGGCCTCGGTTCCGACCCCTTGAGGACGCAGCAGCACTTTGAGCATCTCCACCACCTGCACGTGGATGTGCTCGGTATCGACGTCGCGCGCGACCGTTTCCGTACGTCCGCTCTGGGCCTGGAACGCAATCAGCTCCAGCCTCCAGCTCTTCTCCTGCTGAAAGACGGTGGGGATCACGACCCATTCCGCGCGCGCGAAACGCGCCATCGTGGTGAATTCGTCCGAGGTGTCCGGGTGGCTGTCCGGAACCTGCCGCATGGCTCCGTCCAGCTCCTTCTGGTCCACGAGCTTGTGGCCGACCTCGATGACTCCGTAGCGGGTCTCGCTATCGAGGATCGAGGACAGCATCGAGCCTGGGATCTGGCCTCTTGCGGGCAGCAGCAGCACGAGATCGGCCAGTGCGTTGGAAGCGCTCAGCACGATGGTGCAAGCGAGTGCAATTGCGGCGAGGATCCTTTGCGGTCGCATGGTTCAGTCCCATCTCGCCGGGCAGCGGCCTGGCGCGAGTGCAAGAGCGTAGGCGAAGCGGCGCAGCGCTGCTAGAGTCCCTGCGCCCCAAGGCGAGGTTTGCATGCCCATGGACAACGTCGACGCTTCCGTCGTTCTCGCACCCTATCTCGAACCGCTCGTTCGCGGACGGCGCGTCGTACTTCTAGGCGATTCTTCCGGCACGCTTGCGGCTGGCCTGATCGATCGCGGCGCACGGCTCGTGCACGTGTACGACCCTGATCCGGTTCGCGCGGCCGAATCCGCAGCCCGGAACGCCTCGTTGCGCTCGTTGGTCGTGGCCCGGCTGCCCGAGGGGGACTTCGGGGTTCGGGACGGGGCATTCGACGCTGTGATCGTGCCGGATCTGTCGTGCTTTTCGGCTCCGGACGAGATGGTCAAGCAGGCTGGACGGCTGCTGGCGCCCGCGGGCACGGCCATCTTCGCGGCCCGGAACCTGGAAGCGTCGCATCGTCCCACGGGCGGCTCCGAGCTGACCTACTACGAGCTGTACGACACGGTATCCCTGCAATTCCCGGAAGTGCGCATGCTCGGGCAGGCGCCTTTCGTGGGGTACGTCATCGCGGATTTTGCGCCGGAGGACGAGCCGGACGTCACGGTGGACACCTCGCTGCTGGAGCACGGCGCAGAAGAGCCGCTGTGGTTCATCGCGCTCGCATCGCGGCGCCCCACGCGCCTGGATCCGTACGCGATTGTCCAGGTTCCCCTGGCCGAAGCGACCCTGTCGCCCCGCACGGCCGAGACCCCGGCCGTCTCCAGCCAGGAGCTCGAGCAGGCCAGGACCCGCATCACCTCGCTCGAGGCGGATCTCGACGCCGAGCGCGTGGCTGCCAAGGACAGCCGTGCGCGAGCGATCGATCCCGCAGTGGTGCAGCAGCTGCAGGAGCAGATCAAGCAGGCCCAGGAGCAGATCAAGCAGACCGAGGCTCGCGCTGGCGACGCCCACGTGCGCGCAGGTCGTCTCGACGGAAAAGTGCGCGATCTCGAGGAGGAGCTTCGGCACCAGCGTGAGCGCGCGTTCAAGCTGAGCCGCGAGCTCGACGACGAGAAGAAGTACCGGACCAAGGCCGAGCTCGAGCTGGGCATGATGCGTCGCGGCTCCGAGCTTCCCCCCAAGCCCGTGGAGGTCCCGGTCGACGTCGAGAGGATCGAGAAGCTCGAAGCGGAGCTGGGCGCCTCGATGCACAAGCTGGCGCGTGTCGAGCGCGAGCTGGGTGAGGCGCGTGGTCGGGTCACGCAGCTCGAGGAGTCGCTGGCGCAAGCCAATGACGATCTGCAGGATGCGCGAGCGGTCAAGACGCAGCTCGAGCAGCGCGTGCGCGAGCTGCAGGCAGGGATCGACGAGCGGGACGCACGGATTGCGCAGTTCGACGCAACGGCGATCGAAGCAGCGGAGCGGGCGGCCGAGCGTTCGCGCGACGAAGAGCTGCGCGAGGCGCTGCAGGAGCGTGACGAGGTCACGGCGCTCATGGCGCAGGCGCGCAGCGAGCACGAGACGGAGGTCACGCATCTCGAGCAGAAGCTGGTGGAGCGCGGGCGGGAGATCGACTCGCTGAGGCGCGAGGTTGCGCATCGCGACCAGCTCGTGCGCGAGCTGGTGGCCATCCAGGCGCAGCCGCCTGCTGTCGAGGCTCCTGGGGAGCAGCCGGTCGCGGACGGCGAGTCGATCGCAGCCCTTCGCGGCCAGCTGGACCGTCTGGCAGCCGAGTCCGCGCGCCGCGAGGCTCAGCTGCAGGCAGCCAACTGGCGCGTGCAGGAGCTGGAAAACACGCTCGCCGAGGCGCAGCGCCCGGATTCGGGGTCCACGGCCGTGGCCGAGCTCGAACGGGCGCTTTTCGCGGCGCAATCCGAGCTGGACGCGCTGCGACGGAGCTTGCAGCAGGAGCACGCGGCGCGGGGACGGCTCGAGCAGGGGGGGCCAGGCGCAGAAGGCCTTGCGGAAGCCCAGGCGCAGATCCAGCAACAGGCGGTGCTGGCCGCCAGCGTACACGCCGCCGAATCGAATACGCCCGGCTCGGTTGACAGGTGACCCAAGGGATTTAGTTTGCTGGACGTGGTTCGCCCTCTACCTACTTCGTTGTGCCCCACCCGATGAGCTCCAAGCGCGACTACTACGAGGTGCTAGGTATCGCCCGCACAGCGGCTAGCGACGAAATTCGCAAGGCCTACAAGCAGGCGGCGCTCAAGTACCACCCGGATCGCAACCCCAACGACAAGGAAGCCGAAGGCAAGTTCAAGGAAGCCACGGAGGCCTACAGCGTGCTGAGCGACGACGAAAAGCGTCGGCGCTACGACCAGTTCGGCCACGAGGGGCTCGAAGGCATGGGCGGGTTCGACTTCTCGCAGGTCGACATCTTCTCCCACTTCCAGGATCTGTTCTCGGAGTTCTTCGGGGGGTTCGGCGGCGGCGGCGGGCGATCCCGCCGGGGGCCGCAGCGTGGGCAGGACCTGCGCATCCAGCAGCGAATCACCCTCCAGGAGTCGGTGCTCGGGTGCAAGAAGGAGATCTCCGTCCGATCGCCCGTGCGCTGCAGCAGCTGTGACGGCTCAGGGGCAGCTCCGGGCCATTCCCGCGAAACCTGTCAGATGTGCCGCGGGTCCGGTCAGGTCTCCACCGCTCGCGGCTTCGTCATGTTCACTTCGGCCTGTCCCAACTGTCAGGGCGAAGGGTCGGCGGTCAGCCATCCTTGCGAGAAGTGCCGAGGGGCGGGCCAGGTCGACGAGACGCGCAAGGTGCTGGTTTCGTTCCCGGCCGGAATCGATGCCGGGCAGCGGCTCCGGGTGCCGGGGCAGGGAATGCCAGGGCCCAAGGGCGCGCAGTCCGGCGACCTGTACGTGGACGTCGACCTCGAGGCCGATGAGCGATTCGAGCGTGATGGAACCGATCTCGCCACGCGTGCGCACGTGAACTTCGCGGATGCAGCGCTCGGGGTCGTGATCCAGATCCCGATGCTCGATGACACGATGCTGGACGTCGAGCTGCCTGCGGGAACGCAACCTGGGGACGTGATCACGCTCAAGGGCAAGGGTGTGCCGAGGATCGATGGCCGCGGCAAGGGCTCGCTGCACGTCATCGTGCAGGTGGATGTGCCCAAGCGCGTCAACCAGCGCGTGCGCGCGTTGCTCCTGGAGCTGCAGAAGGAGCTGCAGACGCAGACGGAGAAGCGCGCGGCTTCCGGGCGGGAGTAGCCGACAGCGTCAGGCGATCCAGCGCGCGAGGATGCAGGTGATGTTGTCAGGCCCGCCGTTCTCGTTGGCGCGGTCGATCAGCCTGCGCACGCCGCTCTTGAGGTCGGGCGAGCTTTGCACGATCGCGACCATCTCGTCGTCGGTCACAGGACCTGAGAGACCGTCGGTACACAGCAGGACGACGTCGTCAGCGCGCGGCGTGTAGAAGCTGGTGTCGACCTTGACGGTTTCCTTCATGCCGAGGGCGCGAACGATCACGTTCTTGTGGGGGAAGTTCGCGATCTCCTCGGGCGTGAGGCGCTTCATCTTGATGTAGTCGTTGAGCAGCGAGTGGTCTTCGGTGAGCTGCTCCATCTTTCCGTCGCGGACCCTGTAGACGCGGCTGTCGCCGACGTGCGCCACGTACAGTCCGTCTTCGACCGTGAAGATCGAGACGATGGTGGTGCCCATGCCGCGGCGCCGAGCATCGCGCTGGGCGGCTTCGTAGATCCTCAGATTGGCCAGCTTGATACCGGTGATCAGGCGGTTTTCTTCGTAGCCCTTGGTGCGATCCATCTTGTAGGGCCAGGTGCGCTCGGGGTCGTCCGCCGTAGCGGCAAAGAACTCCTTGAGCGTGTCCACGGCCATGCGCGACGCAACCTCGCCGGACGCATGGCCGCCCATGCCGTCGGCAACGATGTACAGACCGTACTCGCCGAGTATCGAGAACGCGTCCTCGTTGTGATTGCGCTTGCGCCCGACGTTGGTATCGCCGGCCACTTCTACGCGGAGAACTTGACCCACGGCCTATCTATACCCGAACCCTTTGGCAGGCGACAGAGCAACACGCATCGCTCTGCACGAGCATGAATCGTTGGAGTGCTTCAGTTTTCCGTTGGCTTGCAAAGCGGCTTTCTCTTCAGGGCCGCGTCGCCGCTGGACTGGCGGCAGCCGGGCGCCCGCTTGGGCTAGCCCGCAAGGTGACCGATACGACGCGGAGCCTGCCCTCCCGTAACACGATCACCTCGACCTTGTCACCCACAGCGCGCGCTCTTACGACCTCAGCCACCTTTTCCGGCGTCTGGACTGGCACTCCATCCACGGAGATGATGATATCTGCCTCGTTTTCGCCTCCGCCCTTGAGTCCTGCGTCTCCTGCAGGGCTTTCTGGATGGACCGACACGATTCGGACACCTCTCATCAGGGGGGTGATCGCGGAGGTGACCTGGATCCCGAGCCAGGGTGCAGGCGGGATGGCATTGGCCGGGGCACTCCTGAGGAACTGGCGAAGGACTTCGGTGGGGGCGCCGTAGGCCACGGGACGGCACGCACCAGCATCGGCTCCGCTCTGGGCACACGCCCGGCTCACCAGGGCCACGACCTGACCCCGATCGTCGACGATCGGTGCGCCGTAGTCTGTCCCAGGAATGCGCGTCGTGATCTCGATGGCATCACGCAGCACTTCGCCATCGCCCCCGACCAGATCCGATCGCCCTTTGAGCACCACGGAAGAGACGGCAGTGCGACCTCGGACCTGGGTAAACACTCGGATTTGCGAGCCGAGCCTCATGGGATCACCGGAGGCAGCGGTGAGCCCTTCGGGCCAGCGTCCCATCTGGGGAACCAGCAGCGCCAGGTCCCAGGTGCGATCGGAATGTCCTATGCGGACGTTCACCGAGCTGCCGTCGGCATAGCGCGCGTTGATCCCGTTTCCATCTCCGAGCGCTGACAAGGTGGAGAGCATTCGTCCGTCGCCTGTCAGCACGAAGCCGAGCGCGAGGGGGCGCCCGCCGCGTTCGACCACGACGACGCCGCGCTTGGCTCTTTCCATCGAGGAGACGGAAGGGGGTGGATGGGCGTTGGCTGCTGCGGAGGTGGCGGCAGCAGCAGCGTCGGCCGGGTGTTGGGGAGGCGCCGGGGGGCGTCCGCCGAAAGAGATCGCGGCGACCAGGGCGGTAGCGATGGCCAGGGCGACCGCGGGCAAGCGGAGGTGGTGACGAAGATTCACGGACCAAGTGTAGCGCGGAGCCCACGGCAAGGGGGTGGTAGCGGAAGACCGATGTGCATCGTGGGCCGTAAGCATGGGGGTGCTCCTGCTCGGACAAGCTCGGATCGTAGGTTTTTGTGCCGTACCGGGCGGCAGGCATGCAAGGCTGGGGCCGCAATGGCCGACCTGAGGGATGTAGGGTTGGCGAGGGATGGGGCGTTAGGTGCCATGGGACCGGTCAGGACACAGCAAGGGGCTGGATTCCAGGGCGAGCGCAGATGGTTTCACAAACTGGTCACAACTCGGGGCTTCGCAGGCACATGGAACAGGACCACCGCGAGGAAGCTATGGGCACCAACACGCTGGCGTTCGCTCAGGGGCAGGCAACGGCGGATCCGTTACCTGACGGCCCCGATCGGGAAGTGATCGAGGCAGTACGCAGTGGGGACAATCGCCGGGCCGTAGCCCTGTGCGCTCGTCTCCATGGAGCAGCGCTCGGCAGGTTGTGCATGGCGATGGTGGGCTCGCAGGCCGAGGCGCAGGAGCTTGCGCAAGAGGCCTTGCTTGCTGCGCACGATGCTTTCCCGAGCTACCGGGGGGACGGCACGGTGCGCGCGTTCCTTTTCGGCATCGCGCGTCGCGTGTGCTCGCGCCATGTCGAGATGCGATCGCGTCGCGACACCAAGCTACGGCTGGTGCACGACGTGGGGCGTGATCGCGCGGATGCTTCGGATCTGCTTGCGGCGCAGCAGAGGGCGTCGCGGGCGCGAGGGGCACTGGACCGGCTTCGCCCGACCGAGCGCGAAGCGGTGCTGCTTCGCTTCCAGAGCGACTTGAGCTTCCGCGAAGTTGCCAGCGCGTGCGGGGTCGACGAGGCCACCGCGCGCAAGCGCGTCAGCCGCGCGATCGCGCGTCTGCGCGAGACCCTGGGCGATCTGTAAGGAGTGCAGGACCATGTCAAACGACACTCATCCGTCACTTTGCGAGCTGGTCGAGGAGAACATCGCCAGCATCATCGATGGCGAGGTCGACCCCACGCTCCTGGAGCACATTGCCGATTGCGATCGGTGTCGCGACCTTCGTCATGACGCTGCGCTCGTGCTGCAGCAGATGACTGATGCCGGGGCAGACTACGTACACCCCGCGGACTTCGAGCAGAGCGTGCTCAGCAAGCTGGCGTCTCGTACGTCAGGGGAAGTGCTCGCTCCAGCGCCAGCGCAGACCAAGACGCTGGACATGGCAGTGCCCGCGATCGTGGCGCAGCCTGCGGTGCCCGAGCCGACTCCGGTGCCGGCGCAGACCAAGACGCTGGACATGCCGGTGCAACCCATCGCGGCTGAGCCTGCGCCTGCGCCCAGCGCGCCAGCGGAGGAGCCGGCTCCCAAGACGCAGCCGCTGCCTGCGGTCGAAGCTGCGGCCAAGCCGATCCCGCCTGAGCACGAGAAGTACATCCCCAAGCCTGCGGAGGGGAGCAAGGTCGAGAGCGAGAGCAAGCCGGAAGAGGACAAGGCTCCGGCGGCGGTGGATGCGAAGCCAGCAGGTGGCAAGCCTGCAGGTGACGAGACGCTGGGGGTCAAGCTGGGCGCTGCAGTGCGCGGACGGGGCGTGAAGGTCGTTGCCTTCGGCATCGTGAGCGTGGCTGCGCTGGCTGCCGCAGCGGCGATTGCGCTGCACCTTCGTTCGCGCTCGGGTTCCGACACGGTCGCCGGAGCCGGCGACCCCTGGAGCGGCAAGATCGTGGCAGTTTCCCGTGCGGCGAGCGAAGGCAAGGGGGGGCTCGAGATCTGCAACGCGAGCGGAGCGTCCTGCTCGGACGTGTCGGTGGATGCAAAGATTCCGGCTGGGAGCCTGGTTCGTACGGACCTTCGCACGCGTGCGCACCTCGAGCTGTCGGACGGCAGCCGGGTCGCGATCGAGCGCGGCACGGAGCTGGTGTTCGCTGGAGGCAAGCCGCGCGAGGCCAAGATCAGCCGCGGCGGGCTGGTGGCAGACGTGGCGCATCTGGACCAGGGGCCGGGAGCTCGATTCGAGCTGCCGATCGGGCGCATCGAAGTGCTCGGGACCAAGATCGCGGTCAGCGCATCCGAGGAGCGTTCGACGGTCGAAGTGGTGCGCGGAGTGGTGAAGCTCTCGGACAAGTCGGGCGACTCGGTGACGGTGCGCGCGGGTGAGGAAGGGACGATCGAGAAGGGGCGCAGGCCGGAAGTGTCGCCTGCGACCGACATGGCCGAATCGGTGGCCTGGAGCGAGCGCGGCGACGACAAGGGAGCCGAGGAGCTGATGGTCCGGGGCCTGGGCGAGCTCAAGGCGCGCAAGCCGGGTGAGACCACGGAGCGAAACCAGGCGGTGCGTCTTGCGAAGCACGATCTGAAGGTGCGCGTGGTGGACGCGGTGGTGCGCACGGAGATCGACGAGACGTTCACCAACGACACGGGCGACGTGCTCGAAGGCATCTACAGGTTCCCTCTGCCGCCCGATGCGCAGATCGAGCGTCTGGCGCTCGAGGTGGACGGCAAGATGGAAGAGGGCGCGTTCGTGGACAAGGATCGCGCTGCAGCGATCTGGCGCGGAGCGATTCAGAACGCGGCGCCCAAGTCGCCCAAGCCGCGCGACGAGATCGTGTGGGTTCCCGGTCCGTGGCGCGATCCGGCGCTGCTCGAGTGGCAGCGCGGCGGGCGATTCGAGCTTCGCATCTTCCCGATCCCTGCGCGCGGATCGCGCCGGGTGGTGCTCGGCTACACGCAGACCGTGCCTGCCGTGGCTGGAGTGCGTCGCTATACGTATCCGCTCAGCTACGATCCGAGCGGGTCGACGCGGGTGGGCGAGTTCAACGCCGACGTGCAGGTGCGCGGATTCGAGCCTGCGTTCGGGGTCAAGAGCCGCGGCTACGAGATGAAGGGCGGCGACGAGGGTGACAAGCAGGTCGCGCGGCTGAGCATGAATGCCAAGTCGTTCGTGCCTTCCGGCGATCTGGTGCTGGAGTACGCGTTGGCTGGCGACAAGATGGAGACCACGGCGTGGGCGTACAAGCCGCCATCAGGCTCGTTCGCCAATGCCGATGCGGGAGTCGCGTCGGACGACTCCACCTACGTTGCGATCGCGCTTCGCCCGAAGCTGCCCCGTTGGACCGAGGGCAAGGTTCGCGATCAGGTGATCGTGGTGGACTCGAGCCGGTCGATGGTGGGGGAGCGCTTCAAGCGCGCCACGAAGCTGGCCGAGTCGGTCGTGCGCGAGATGGACAAGCAGGATCGCGTCAGCGTGATGGCGTGCGACAGCGATTGCCGCGTGATGCCGATGGAGAAGGCAGGGCCAGGAGCCGCGACCGCGCAGCGTGTGCGCGAATTCCTCGCCTCGATCGAGCCCGAAGGCGGCAGCGACGTGGTGGGAGCGATTCGTCAGGCGCGCAAGCTGGGCGCCGGCTCTCGCGAAGGGCGCGAGCTTCGGATCGTGTACATCGGCGATGGCGGCCCCACAGTGGGACCGGTTCGCCCTGCGCACGTTTCGCAGGAGATCTCGCGAGTGCTTCCGGAAGGGGAGGGGACGGTCACGACGGTGGCGGTGGGCTCCGATGCGGACTCGCACGTGCTGGCGGCGATGGCGCGTGGCGGCGGCGGGGTGATGATCCCGTACGTGCCCGGCGAGCGGGCGACCACGGTGGCGATGCAGGTGCTGACCGCGGGCTACGGCATGGCGCTTCGCAATCCGACCGTGGAGCTGCCCGAAGGTCTGGCCGATGTGTATCCCAAGCAGCTCGACACGATCCGTGCGGGCGGCGAGACGTACGTGGTGGCGCGCATGACCGCGCCTGAGATCGGCGGAAGCATCAAGGTGCGCGGCAAGGTGGGCGGCGAGAAGTTCGAGCAGACCTACCCGGTCAAGATCGTGCCCACCTCTTCCGAGGGCAACGCGTTCGTGCCGCGTCTGTATGCTTCGACCAAGATCACGGAGCTCGAAGCCACGCGCGGAGAGAACGCGAAGACCGAGCTGGTCGACCTGTCCAAGCGCTTTGCGGTTGCCAGCTCGTACACGTCGCTGCTGGTGCTCGAGAGCCCGGCCATGTTCAAGGCGTTCGGCCTGGAGCGCAGCGCAACCGGGTCGCCGTCGTGGTCCGGCGAGGTGAGCACGGAGAGCACGAGCGCGGACGGCGACAAGGACTACGCGAGCAAGGACGAGGAGTCGGAGAAGAAGGCCGACAAGGGCAAGCGCTCCAGGGCGATGGATATGGGGGGCGACGACTTGTCCGCGAATGCCTACGACTCCCCGGGTTCGGGAATGGGACTCGGCGGCGGGGCCGCGCGATCAGGCCCGTCAGCGCCCAAGGTTGCGGCGGCGGAAGCTGATTGGGCTGCGCCCCCGGCTCCTGCGGCCACGGCAACCGCATCGCCTGCGAAGCGTCCTCCAGCCACGATGGCGAGAGAGGAAGCACGCAGGTCGCCGCGCGACGACTGGGGCCGCAGGATGGTCCCGATGCGCAAGGTGTGGGATCGCAGTGCGACGATCGGGGTCGACACCAGCCCGATCAAGAGCGCGCTGTCTGGCAAGATGGGGCAGCTCGAGAGCGACTTTGGCGCGAACCCGGACAGCAAGACGAAGCTCGAAGCGCTGCTCGGCGCCTACCAGGTGCAGGGACAGCTCGATCGGGTGGCGGATCTTGCGACGCGCTGGGCAGGACGTGACGCGATGGATCCAGGAGCGATCATTGCGCGCGCCACAGTGGCAGCCCGCGAAGGGCAGCGCGCGCGATCCATCCGGATCCTCGATGGCCTGGCGGATCTGCGTCCGGCCGACAGCCAGATGCAGAACTGGCTCGCGTCGATGTTCGATGCCATGGGTGATGCCCAGCGCGCCTGCGGACACCGGATCGCCCTTGCGGACCTGCGTCCGACCGACCCCGCTGCCGTGGCTGCAGCAGTCCGATGCGCGCGCAGCACCGGGTCGAGTGCGCTGGCCGACTCGCTGATGAGCGAGGTGTCCAAGGACACCGTGCGCACGGCGATCGACCGTGAGCTCGCCAAGTCGGTCGACACGCAGGCGCTCAAGGGCGACGTGCAGGTGGACGGGAGCTGGGATGCGGACGCGGACGTGGACATCGCGCTCATCGGCAAGAACGGCGAGCGGTTCTCGTGGATGGGCGATGCCAAGGGGCGCGTAACCTCGCGCAGCGCGACCTCGCCTCGGGCAGAGAGCCTGGCTGTGTTCAACGCTCCTGCGGGCGACTACGTGATCGAGGTGACGCGTGCGGACGGAGAAGGGTCGGCGCCGGTGCGCGGCACGCTCAACGTGCGCGCGGTGGGACAGACTCGCAGCATTCCGTTCGTGCTGACCGGGCGTCGCGCTGAGGTCGGCTCCGTGCGCATCACCTACACGCCCCGCCTGGTGCCGGTCTCCACTTGGTAATTTCCCCCCACCGATTGACATCCCTCCGAAGCTTGTGCATCCAAGCCGGTGATGAATCCCACCCAGGACTCCCACGAGCCTTCCCCGTCTGCTTCGCACGCCGAGCCTGCTGAGCCGGAGGTCCGCACTCCGCCATGGCTCACCGCGACCGGGATCGGGCTGTTCGCGGTGGCGGGAATCGGCTGGTTGATGACGCGTCCGCCGCAGCCCACGCTCGAGCAGCTGCACCAGTCCCAATCCGCGGAGCAGGCAGCTGCTCCCGGGAACCCGGCTGCGAGCGTGGCGCAGCCCGAACGCCCTGCGCCAGCGCCCAAGGCATCGGGGGCAGAGCGCGTGCCGCCTGCGCTACGCAACATGCCGAGGCCGGTGCCTGCCCCGGGCAAGCGGCCGTAGGCGCGAGCGGGTGATCTCGCGCGCTGCTGCCCGCTCCCTGACGGTTGCGGCTCCACGCGGTCGCCGGTCCATGCGGTTGCGGCTCCGAGATTGCCTGTCTACTTCGGGATCCCGAACCGCTCAGCGTTGGCGCGGATGAACTCCACGTAGAACTCGCCGGGCTCTCCAGGGGGGAGCTCACCCTTGTCGACTGCGTCTTCGAGGGCGCGCTTGATGTCGCCGATCAGTCGCGACGGCGGCAGGCCGAATGCTTCCATGATGAGGTTGCCGACTCCCCCTGGCAGCGGGGGCTGCACTGCGTCCTGCGCGGCCAGGTCGCGGATGCGGCCACCCAGCTCGTCGATCTGACGCAGCCCGCGCTTGCGCTTCTCGGCGCGCTTGGTGGTGATGTCCGCTTGCGCGAGGAGCAGCAGGTTGTCGAGCTCAGCGCCCAGCTCGCGAGCGAACCTTCGCACAGCGCTGTCGGTCCACTCCGCGTCGTACTGGTTGGCCCGCAGGTGGTGCAGGATCAGGAAGCGGATGGACGCCCGCAGGTCTGGCTCGGTGCGGAACAGGCCCATGCGGCGTTCCATCTTGTCGAACATGCGTGCGCCGAGCTCTGCGTGGCCGAAGAAGTGCACCTCGCCATCTGGAGAGATCGTGCGGGTTCGGACCTTGCCCACGTCATGCAGCAGGGCTGCCCAGCGGACGTCGAGCCTGACGACGGACTGGGCCACGACCTGCTTGGTGTGCTTCCAGACGTCCTTGTGTCTCCACTCACCGTCGCCGAAACCCACCAGGGCAGCGACTTCCGGGAGGATGGCTTGCAGTGCGCCGGATTCGAGCAACGCGTCGAGGCCCGCCTCAGGATCCTCCGCCATCAGCACATCGTCGAGGCGTCGCCGGACTTCCGCGGGGATGGTCTGCACAGCTCCGAGGAAGTCCTCGGGGGGTGCGCACAGGATGGTTTGTGCGTGGTTGCCCTTGGCACGGGCCACAGCAGAGTCCAGTGCGAGCAGGGCTCGTTGGAGGCAGTTCGGGTCGACGGGGGGTACCGGCACGGGGCGCGGTCTAGCACACCCTTGGCAAGTCGGTACAAGCCCTGAGCCCGGGCAGGTGCGTTGTGGTGCTGGAGCTGGGCAAACGAGTTGCCCAAATGGTGTAGGCTTGCCAGCGATGGCCGACAAGAACCGCCTGGCTGCTGCGCGCGCAGCGGCAGAAGCTCGTGACTACGCCCTGACCGAGAGGCTGGCGCGCGAGCTCATGGACGAGGACCCCAAGGATCTCGTGGCGCTCGACCTGCTTGGGTACGCGCTCTACTTCCTGGGAAAGATCGACGAATCCGAGCAGGTGTGCAGGCGCACGCTGGAGCTGAGCGCGAATCGTCCGTATGCACACAAAGGGCTGGGGCTGTGCCTTGCGAAGAAGGGGCGGATCGACGAGGCGACGCGGTCGCTCGAGAGGGCGATCGAGCTGAAGCCGGATTGGTTCGACCCGTACTGGGACCTGTCGGTTTCGCTGGTGGACGCGAAGCGATTCACGGAGGCGATCGAGGTGGCGCAGCGGGGGCGGGCAGCGCTGCCGGGTCGGGCAAAGGACTGGGATCGGATGGAGAAGCACGCGCGTGCCATGGGGGCGCGTGCGCGATGAATGCTGGCCAGCAGCCGTGGCCGCACCGAGGCGACAAGCATGAACACCGCTGAACTGCTCCGCAGCACGACGATGTTCGAGGGGCTGGAGCTGCAGGACCTCGAGGAGCTCGCAGCGGAGCTCAAGAGCCGCAAGCTGCAGGCCGGCGATCTCGTGTTCAACCAGGGCGATTCGGGCGACACGATGTACTTCGTGGCATCCGGGCAGGTGAACATCTTCCTGCCCACCAACAACCTTCGTCCGGTCTCGCTGGCCGACGTCGAGGTGGGACAGTATTTCGGCGAGATGGCGTTGTTCGACGACAAGCCGCGAAGCGCAGGAGCGCGGGCCGTGCGCGACACGCTGGTGTACGAGCTGGGGCGCGGGGTGCTGACCAGCTACCTGGAGCGACGTCCGCGGGCGGCGATGGCGATCCTCCGCACGATGAACGAGCGCTTGCGCCAGACCAACGCGATGTTGTCCGAACGTGTCGCCAAGAACGTGATCGAGGAGTTCGAGCGTGGGTTGAGCTGGGCGGACCGTCTGGCCGACAAGGTGGCAGAGCTCAACGGCTCCTGGAAGTTCATCATCTTCCTGGGCGTGGTCGTGGGGTTGTGGTTCGTGACCAACGTGCCGGGATGGGTATTCAAGGCACCTCTCGACGCGTATCCCTACCAGTTCTTCAACCTCGTGCTTGCGGTGCTCGTGGCGCTGCAGGGGCCCCTGATCGTGATGAGCCAGAATCGTCAGGCGGAGAAGGACCGCAAGGAAGCGGAGAACGACTTCAAGGTCAATCTCAAGAACGAAGTGAACATCGAGACCATCATCAAGGACTTGAAGGATTTCCGCCTGGAGACTCTAGCCAGGCTCGACAGCATCCAGGGTTCGGACAGCGGCACCAAGCCGAAGGCCGGGTGAGAGACACGATCGTCGCGTCCGCACGGCCTCACCGCGACTGACGTCCAGCACGCAGGACTAGGCGTGCGACGCGTTTCATGCTTGGCTAGCGGAATCTCTGATGGGCTTGCACGAAACCGTCCAGTTCTTCGCTTCCACCAACGTGGGCCGCGTGCGCGATCACAACGAGGACAACTACCTCGTCGACCGTAAGCTCGCACTCTTCATCGTGGCCGACGGCATGGGGGGGCACGCAGCCGGCGAGATCGCCAGCGCGCTCGCAGTGCGCACGATCCACGAGGAGATCAAGAAGGAGAAGTCGCTGCTCGACGACTTCGGCTCCGGTGCGTCGGGTGCAGCGCGCGTCTCGCTCAAGACCGTGCTCAACCTGCTCGAGTACGCCGTGCAGCGCGCGTGCGCTCGCATCCACGAGGAGGCGCGCAAGGACGACGCCAAGCGCGGGATGGGCACGACCCTGTCGCTGCTGTGCGTGGTCGGGCACGTGGCGTTCATCGCGCACGTGGGCGACAGCCGCATCTACCTGGCGCGCGGCGGAGAGTGCCGTCAGATCACCGAGGACCACACGGTCATCAACGAGCTGATCAAGCGCGGCAAGCTCACCCGCGACCAGATCGAGAAGGTCGCGCAGAAGAACGCCATCACGCGCGCCCTCGGCGTCTACGAGCGCGTCGAGGTCGATACGCTCTCGATCGAGCTCCTGCCTGGCGACCAGTTCCTGCTGTGCTCGGACGGCCTGCACGGGTACCTGAAGAACGACGAAGAGCTGCGCGATCAGCTGCAGGAGATGGACGGCGACGTGGTGACGCGCTCGCTGATCGACTTTGCCAACGAGCGCGGTGGCAAGGACAACATCACGGCAGTGCTCGTGCGCATCGGCGAGGGCACGAAGGTCGACGAGCAGCGCGCGATCCAGCTGCAGCTCAAGCGCGAAGTGCTCGTGGGCATGCCGCTGTTCGCGCGGCTCAACGAGCGCGAGGTGCTGCGGGTGATGCAGGTCGCGCAGGTGCGGCCCTTCACCGCGGAACAGCAGATCATCAAGGAGGGCGACAAAGGCGACGAGCTGTTCATCGTGCTGTCCGGCAAGGTGAAGGTCACGCGCGGCGAAGCCGTGCTCACCACCCTGGGCCGCGGCGAGCACGTCGGCGAGATGGCGCTCATCCGGAGCGTTCCGCGCTCCGCCACCGTGACGAGCGACGGCGACAGCGAGCTCATCGTGATCCGTCGCGCTGACTTCTTCGACATCCTGCGCACCGAGCACGAGCTCGCCGTCAAGCTGCTCTGGCAGTTCCTCGGCGTGCTGGCCGATCGTCTGGATCAGACCTCCCGCGACCTGCGAAATGCCCGCGAAGTTCTCACGGCCGACGACATCACGGCAGAGATCTTTCCCGAGCTGGAGGTCGACGCCGACGAAGAAGAAGATGAAGGCCGCGCAACGATGCCCTTCATCGAGCAAGCGCCGCCGCCTTCGATACGACACGTTCCGGCGCCGCCTCCGCCGCCTCACTCGCCTGCGCCGCCGTCCGTGCAGTCGTCTCCGCCGTTGCCGCCAGCTGCGCCGCCATCGCCAGCAGCTGAAAAGCCTGCGGCCGACAAGCCTGCTGCGCCGTTGCCGCCGCCTGTGCCACCGCCACCGCATGCACCAACGCCGGGAGCTGAAAAGCCAGCGGCCGAAAAGCCGGCGGCCGAAAAGCCATCGGCAGAAAAGCCAGCGGCCGAAAAGCCCGCAGCAGAGAAACCTGCGGTGCAGCTGCCGCCGCCTGTGCCACCGCCACCGCATGCACCAGCGCCGGGAGCTGAAAAGCCTGCTGCGCCGTTGCCGCCGCCTGTGCCACCGCCACCGCATGCACCAGCGCCGGGAGCTGAAAAGCCTGCTGCGCCGTTGCCGCCGCCTGTGCCACCGCCGCCGCATGCACCAGCGCCGGGAGCTGAAAAGCCTGCTGCGCCGTTGCCGCCGCCTGTGCCACCGCCACCGCATGCACCGGCGCCGGCAGCTGAAAAGCCAGCGGCCGAAAAGCCCGCAGCAGAGAAACCTGCGGTGCACTTGCCGCCGCCTGTGCCACCGCCGCCGCGTACGGCAGCGCCAGAACCTGTGCCGTCTCCACCTGCTGCCCCCAAGGACGACCCACCCAAGCCGGAGTGAGTCGAGGTAGGCGGCAGCGGAGGGCGCGGCAGGGAGCCAGGGGCGGGTCGGCCAGGCAGGGCTGCCCTGCGTCCGGACAGGGTATTGTGATGGATTCCTCGATGGAACCGGGGATTCCCAGGGTGCCGGCAGGGCCGCGGCGGCCCCAATCCAGCCCGAGGCCGGGGGGGGAGCGGCCGTCGAATCGATTTTTCGCGTCCCGGACAGGGGCCTGGGACGCCATACTCGTTGACACTACCTTGCCCAGGCCGCTAGCGTCCGCAGCACGGACATGTGCGCAAACGCCAGGAGAGGGCTCCGCATGGGGCGAACGGGATGCGTTATTTTGGGCGCGGTGCTCGGGCTCGCCTGGGCCCAACGGGCCAGCGCCGACGAACCGGTTCGCGCGACCGAGCCGAAGGTTCTTCAGGAACCCGGGGAGGTGACACAGGTTGTGGATGCATTCGACGGCGACGACCCGTTCGATATCCACATCACGCTGGGCTACCAGCACACCTGGCACAACGCGAACATTCGACGAGAGACTTCGATCGGTCAGCCGGGGCTCACGACGGGCGGCTACAAGGCCGACACGATGAACGTCGCTGCGTTTTCGGAGACCACCTCGCGTCTGAACACGCGCATCGATGCCGGGATCTACAAGGACATCGGGCTGTACCTGCGGCTTCCGATCATCCTCAGCAACAGCCGTGAGCTCAAAGGGCTGAGCGGAAGCGAGAACGTTCAAGGTGTCGTACTGGCTGGTGCGCCTGGCGAGCAGCTCTTCACGCTTCCGTTCTCGTCGCCCAATCGAAGCGGCATCGACTACTTCGCGGTCGGCATCGACGCGAACGTATTCAACCAGTACCGCGATCGAACCAAGCCTACGTGGCTGGTCGGCATCGAGGGACGGTTCAACGTCAGCGAGCCGATGCACGCGTGCAACTCCAAGCCTGCAGCGGGGCAGGTGCAGTGCGCAGATCCATCGGACGTCAACCGCAACGGCATGGCAGGTGACTACAGCTCCGCGGGCTACCAGCTCGAAGGCAACTCGGCGGGGAATCGCAAGCCTGGCGTGAGCCGTGGCGTGACCGGGCTCGAGTTCCACACGCTGCTGTCGCACCGGATCAAGTACATCGAGCCGTACGGCGGCTTCCGCGCGATCTTCGAGTTCCCGACCGGCTCCAGCGACTTCGGCCAGACCAACCTGCAGGGGTCGCTGGTGAACCACCCGCCTCTGGAGGGGTGGGTGATCATCGGTCTGCAGGTCATTCCGTGGGAGAACCGCGAAGCGTTCCAGCGTGTGACGTTCGACGGGCGCATCCAGGGTGCGTACCGTTCCGAGGGGCGGGACTACTCGCCGCTGTTCGACGCGCTCGGCTCCAGCTCTGCGCTGTCGATCCGCCGACCAAACTACTCGGACTACCGCTACAGCGGCGACCCGGCCTATGCAGGCAAGTCCGTGGTGGATCCGACCTCGCAGAAGGTCTACTTCACCGGCATCACCGACGTGCAGCAGCACGGCAAGTTCGGCGCGTTCGGCAGCGTGACGTGGCAGGCTGGCGAGTACATCAAGTTCCAGCTCGGCATGGGCTACACGTACATCCAGTCGCACTTCATCACCATGGATCAGCCGTGCAACCCGGACTTCAAGAACGACCCAGGACGCTCCGGGCCGTGTCATAGCGCGAGCCAGACCAGCACTGCGGTCGGCACTGCGACCGGCATTCCGAACCCGAACTACCGTCCGCAGATCAATCACGTGGGCAGCCGGTTCAAGGTCGACGACAGCACGATGATCGACTTGTGGGTCAACGGCGTCGTCATGTTCTGATCATGTTCCGCCGACGCTGGCATGTGACGCTCGCCTGCATCTCCCTGTGTCTCGGATCTGCGACGGCAGCCGCTGACCCACCCTCTGTGCCGCCCGCGGCGCCTGCGCAGGCGACCAGCGCCGCGGAGCTGCTGCCCACGGTCACGCCGACAGGCGAGCTTCCTGCGCGAAACGCGTTGCGTTCGCCCACGCTCGCAGACGGAACCTTGGCTCAGCGCGCTCGCGAGCTCGACATGGTGCTCGGCGATGCAGCGCAGGACCTTGGGCTGACGGTGCGTCTGGGCAATCGCGAGGATGTGGCACCGATCGACGCTACCGAGAGCCGGTTGGTCGATCGCGCCGCGCGCGACGGGCAGTGGCAGATCTCGCCTCGGATCGAGGAGCTTGGCTCGATGCTGATCGTGCGGCTCGTGGTGGTGCCGCCCCGATCGAAGATCGCGCTGGTGCGCGTGGAGCAGGTGGCGCCCGGGGAGCTTGCAGTGCGCGCGGTGGTGATGCTTCGCGATCTGGTCCGGGCAGGCCAGGGACACCGTCCGCGCCACGCCGACCGTAGCCCGGACGAGGCGTCGTCGCAGGCTGCAGAGCCGGAGCGCGCGAGCCGCTCCGAGGGACGCGCGACGCTCGCGGTCAATGCTGCGATTCTCGGTGGATTCGTCGGGTACGCGTTGCAGAAGTCGAGCGGCTCGGACGACGTGCGGCTCACCTATCCGCTGCTCGCGCTCGGGGCGGGGATCGGCGTGGGCGGCTCGTTGATCGTGGCTGACGAGTGGGACGTGCGACTGGGAGACGCGTGGTACCTGTCGGGCGGCGCGGTCTGGCCCACGGTTGGCGGGTTGATGCTGGCCAAGGGACGCGAGGTCGAGCCTGACTCGGATCGGTGGGCGTACGGCATCGCCGGTGGGTTGGGGGGCATCACGCTCGCTTCCATCTCGCTTTCGTTCGGGCACGCGAGCGATGCCGGGGCAGCGTTCGTGCATTCGGGCGGATTGCTCGGGATGGGCTTTGGCGGCGGGATCGAGCTTGCAGCGCGCGGCACCACGAGCCGCACGCCGTACGAAGGCATGGGCTACGGCGCGATCTCGGGCGCGGTGCTCGGCGGGCTCATCGGGACGCAGGCCAAGGGCTCTGCTTCCCGTGTGCTCCTGGTCGACGTCGGCGCAGGGTTGGGCGCTCTTTCTGCTGCAGCCGCGGCCAGCCCGCTGGTGTTCGGCGATCGGACCGAGACGCGCGATCGGCTCTGGTTGGCCGCCACGATCTCCGGAGCCGCGGCAGGCGGCGTGGTCACCTACTTCTGGACGGCGCCGTCGTCCAAGCCGCACGCCACCACCTGGCCGTCCCGATACGGATACCCGACCGCAGGCGTGATCGGCGAGAGCGTGGCACCGGACGGAACGCGCGCGCCGGCGTTCGGCATGGGCTGGCAGGGGCGATTCTAGGCTCGCTCACGCGGTCCGACGAACGAGCTCCGCGAGCAGCCCGGTCGTTGCTTCCGGCGCTTCGAGCGGGAGCAGATGACCCATGCCAGCCACGATCTCGAGCCGTGCGGTGGTCATCGACTTTGCGATGGTCCGCGACAGCCGCCGCGGCGTCATGGGATCGCGGCTGCCCACGGCCACGAGCGCAGGCATCTTCAGGCGCCACAGCTCGTGCGTTACGTCGTCGGCGTCGAGCAGCACCGAGCGGATCGCCTTGGACAGCGCCCGTCGATCGAGCAGGCGCGCGCGCTGCAGCAGCTCCCGGGCGTGCCGGGGATCGCTGCTGGGGGCGACCATGGTGCGTGCGACGAAGGGGTGCAGGAGCGGGTGCATGCCCACCAGGCGCACAGCCCCTACGAGCGCGAAGAACCGGGGAACGTCGCGCGGGTGGTGAGCCACCGAGGTCGCGCCGAACAGCGCGAGGGCGCGCACCCGCGCCGGGGCGTGCAACGCCACGCGCAAGGCTGCCATGGCTCCCCAGGACAATCCGCAGAAGGCGGCCCTGTCGATTTCGAGAGAGTCGAGCACCTCCAGCCAGGCCAGGGCGCACTCCATCATGCTGAATCGACGGAAGAAAGGGTCGGAGCGTCCGTGCGAGGGCCCATCGACGAGCACCACGCGAGCCTGCTTGGACAAAGCCTCGAGCTGCGGCTGCCAGATCCGGCTGTCGCCCAGGAGGCAGTGCCACATGGTAATCGCGGGGCCCTGTCCGATCGATTCCACGAACAGCCCACCGAGGCGAGTCTGGACATGAGGCATGATCGAGCCATAGCGGACCGCGCGACCTTCGCCCAGCCTGGGAATGAGGGCAGGCGCGACGAACCCTCTGCGGCGTGCTAGCACACGGTCCCATGCCGCAGTTCGAGTTCACCATCGACGCAACCACGCAGGGCGTGCGTCTGGACAAGGTCGTGATCGAGGCGCTCGGTCACAAGTTCGGGCGAGCCCGCACCCGGGATCTGTTTGCCCAGAGGGCTGTGCGCGCCGACGGGCATGTGGTGTCCAAGGGCGATCTTGGCAGGGAAGGGCAGCTCATCACGGTGCAGCTGCCCGACGACGAGGGGGAGGGAGCGGTAGCGGAGCCGCAGGCCGCGCTCGACGTGCGACTGGAAACGGCGGACTTCGTGGTCGTGTGCAAGCCTGCGGGGCAGCCGACCGCTCCGCTCGAGCCGGGCGAGGTAGGCACGCTCGTGGGGGCGCTGCTGGGCCATTATCCGGAAATGGGTAGCTTCGGCCGATCCGCGCGAGAGCCCGGGATCGTGCATCGCCTCGACAACGGCACCTCGGGACTGCTCGTCGCTGCACGCACCAAGCCCGCGTTCGAAGCAGCGCTCGCAGCCCTGCGCGCAGGCGAGATCCACAAGCGATACCTGCTGGTGTGCCGTCAGGAAGGGCTGGCAGCATCCGGCGTGATCGACATCCCCCTGGCGCCGCATCCCAAGGACACGCGACGCGTGCTCGCTTGCGCCCACGAGCGCGATCAGGCGCGCAACCATCCGCGTCCGGCTTCGACCTCCTACAAGGTGGTCGAGCGCATCGGGGATCTGGCGCTCGTCGAAGCCTCTGCGCCCAAGGCTCTACGCCACCAGCTGCGCGCACACTTCGCTGCGATCGATCACCCGATCGAGGGTGATGGCCTGTATGGCGGCGACACGGAGCGCATCGGGCGTCAGGCGCTGCACGCTCACCACTTGTCCTGGAAGGGGAGCGGCTCGCTGGCCGGTTTTGCAGTGGATGCCGACCTGCCGGAGGACATGCGCGCGCTGCTCGCGGCTGCGCGGGACTGACTGCGGACGCGGGGCGGACGAGGCACCTTCACCGGGGGCGACGGGGCCGCCTTGCTCTCTTGGCAGACCCATTCGGCCAATCGACGGACGAGCCTTGCTGCGGCGTCGGCCGTGGGCAGCGTCGGGGTCAACACCAGCACGCGCTCGTGCGTCTCCCGCCCCCTGACCCACCTGGCCGAGCGCATGCGAGCGGTGATCGCCTCGTGGCACGGTGAGCCTTCCGCTGCCCGGAGCAGCACTTGCGGCAGCGCGATCGGACCGCCCATGCCCTGGAACCACCCCACGCCCACTTCGAGCGCGATCAGCCCACGGCAGGCGTTCTTCGCGCGCACGAGCAGACGGATCTCGTCCGGAACGCTCGCACCTGTGGGGATGCGTCCGAGCACCGCGACCTTGGCATCGCGCAGGCTCTTGAGCTGATCAGCGAGCTTGCGAAGCATCTCGGAAGCGGCGCGCATCGGGTCACCGGGCAGCCAGCGGCGCAGGCCCGTACCGAACAGGGCCAGCAGCACCACGCTGTCGATGGCTGCGAGGTGCGCGTGATAGATCGCAACGCGCGAGAGCTGCCACACGCCAACGCCCGCGCCCGCCGACGCGATCAGAAGTGCCAGCATGCCCGGCCAGGTGCTCGCGTCGAGCCACGAGCGAGAGCACGTCTGCGCACGCAGCACGTCGCGACCATTGAGCGGAAGCCACCTGCCCGGACCGCGCGCCTGCGAGGCCCGTCGCGGAGGCACGTAGCAGGTGAGAAGCATCGCACCGAGCACCAGCAGCGAGCCGCCGAGAGGCTGGGGCGCGAGCATCTGCCACGCCACTCCGCCGGCCAGCATCGGCCCGGCGAACGCCACGCGCAGCGCGATGCCCAGCGGGATCAGCGGTCGCGCTTGTACGCCGCGCTCGTTTGCGGCGCGCGTCACATCGCGGTGCTTGAGCGCCACGAGCAGGCTGTACAGCAGCGCTGCGGCTGCGAGCACGCCGAGCCCCATCGCGCGATCCCGCGTCGGCATCTCGGCAGCGACCGGGTCCGGAGCGGGCGGCGGACGAAGCCGCGGATCGTTCAGATCGCCCAGGGCCTTGGCATCCACGCGCACGGCCCACGCGACGCCCTCGCGCTTGGCGACGTGAGGACGAAGCAGGGAGATCTCGTCGATCTCGGGCATGCGGGTGACGGTCGTGAGAAACGCGCCGGCATCCTGGAACGTGGAGTCTTCGCCCATGCCTCCTGCGCGGAACGGCGCTGCGCGCGGCTCTGTGGGAGCGGCCGGGATCGCAAGCGTCGTCTTCATGTTGTCGATGCCGTCGTCGAACCGCGGGCTCGTCCACACCAGCCTGAGCATCGTGCCGTCGAGAGCGACCGCGTCCTGCCGGAGCAGGTCGATTGTGTAGCTGAATCGAAGCTCGTAGACGCCGCGTCCGACCCCGCGCTTGCCATCGATGTCCACGCGAAGGTCGCCGTCAGGACGCTGGTCGAGGTGCACGGGGATCGGCACCGCAGCGGTGATCCCCTCGCGAGCGTTGACGAGCCAGGCTTCCTCTGGGAGCACGACGTTGCGGTCGGCGATCTTCAGGTCAAAGGTCCGCAGCGGTCCGCCGCCGACCTTGATGCGCATCATGTGGTCGATCTTGGCCGTGCCCTGGCGGCTGACTTCGACGCGCGCCTCGTATGCGATGGTGTGCATTTCGACCCAGGCACGAGCCGGGGCAGCGACCAACAGCATGGCGAGGAGGAGGAGGAAGCTGAGTAGGGGCCTATAAGGCATTGTCCTACATCCAACTACCTCGCCCTGGCGTGGCCGGGCAAAAAACTGGTCAACCTCCGCGGAACAGCCAGACCAGCCCGATCGCGCTCAATCCCAGCACCACCAGCGCCAGCAGCCCCACCGCCACGTCGGTTCGACTCCAACCGCCGCCCTTTTTCTGCTTCGACCGATGGCTTCGGGCGATCGCCGCAGGGGGCGGAGCTTCGTCCTGGGGCTCGTTGGGATCCGGGAAGATTTCGTCGACCTTGGGCGCAGGTGCGCTCGGAGGCGGGGGTGTGTCACCAGGCGGCGGGTCGGGCGGCTCGACCGGCTGGCTTGCGTCGAGCGGCTCGTCGCTCGCGTGCTCCAGCTCCTTGAGCGCCTCGATCGCGCCGAACTCGAACACGAACGCATCCGGGCCGATTCTCAGGACGTCGCCCACCCGCAGCGTGGCATCACGATCCACGGGCACTGGACCTGCTTCGATGTGCGTGCCGTTTTTGGAGCCGAGGTCGCGCACCAACAGCGTATCTCCGCGCCGGACCACCTGCGCGTGGCGCCGGGACGCGTCCGAAACATCGATGGGCAGGTCCACGTCACGGCCGCGGCCCAGCACGTAGGGGCGCATGGGCTCGGACAGATCGAGCTCCTTGCCTTCATCCGGCCCTTCGATGCCGACCAGGCGCGGCCTTGCGGTTTCGCCTTGGGCATCGAGAGCGCGTGCGACCAGGGCAAGCGCGAGCTCGCGGGTGGCCTGGGCCGGCTGCGCCGTGGCAGCGATGTGCTCGATGCGGATCTCGATCCAGACGCGTCCCAGGCGGATCATCTCGCCGTTGCGAATCACGCGCGGCGACTGCGAGTGCAGGCGCACCGCACCGACGTAGGTGCCGTTGGTGCTCCCCTCATCGACCACGATGTACTCGGAGCCACGCTGCCGGATCGACGCATGCCGATGGCTCACGGAGACGTCGGGAAGCCGTACGTCGCAGCCATCGCCGCGACCCAGGACGATCCTGGGCAAGTCGAACGTGATACCGGACTGGGCCGGGGTGGAGCCCTGTGCGCCCCCAGAGCGTACGAGCAGAGTGATCGCCATCGAGTGCCAACCACTGTTACAGAGAATATCGGCGGGGGCGAGTTCGTGGCAGGCGCGAATCGTGATGGCAACCCTTGGCCAAGGGGATCGACGGGTCGATCACTGGCCGGATGACGAGGATTTCCAGGGGGCACCGGTCTGGTAGGCTCCGCCGGACGATGATCATCGTCATGGAACCCGATGCCCCGCCCGAGGCCATCGAGTCGGTGGTTCGCCAGCTCGAAGCAACCGGGCAGGCAGTGCAAAGGCTTACGGGATCGGCTCGAACGATCCTGGCGATCCTGGGGACGGCTGCGGAGGACAGCTACGACCTGTGGAAGGACCTGCCCTTTGTCGCGGACGTGCTTCGGATCGAGGAGCCCTTCAGGCTGGCCTCACGGCGCTTCCGCAAGGCCTCCACGATCGTGTCCGGGGCGTGGGGCAACATCGGCGGCGACAAACCCTGGCTCGCCGTGGAGCCGATCGGCCTTGATCGCGTCTCCGAAGTCCCTCACGACATCGCGGCCGGCCGTCCATTCGACGCAGCGGTGATGCGTGGCTCCGTTGTGCCCAAGCACGTCGGTGCCCTGGCTTGTCTACCGTTGGATCAAGCGCCGAACAACGGACCCGAGGTCGCGTTCGTTCACCGGGTGCCGAGCTGGGGTGCGAACAAGTGGATCGGGCTGGCGGAGCGCGAGCTTGCGAACGGACGGGGCGGTGTGGTGTTGCTCGAGGCAGGCGGAGAGTATCCGAACGGCGCACGCACCCTCGAGATCGCGGCCATTGCCCGAGCAAAGATCCGCACCCACTTGCCGATCGTGGTGGATGCTCCCACGGTGGCTCAGCGTGCGCGCTACGTTGCGGCCGTTGCGCAAGCAGCGATTGCGGGTGGTGCAGACGGCGTGATTCTGCGGGCTTGGGTAGGCAAGGAAGGCGAGCCGGCCAATGTTGCCGCGACCCTGTCCTGGAGCCAGGCGGTCGAGCTCGGCGTGCGTTTGCGAGCGATCGCTTCGGCGGCGCGGGGATAGGAGCACCGACGGCCTGCGGTCAGCGGGGAGGATGCGATGCGAGCGAGGAGTGCTGCGACTGGTGTGGTCGTCGGGGCTACGGCGTTGGCTTGTGCGTGGGGCTGCACGCCCAAGGCGCAGAACGGCTCAGCGGAAGCGGAGCCGGGAAAGGGCGGCGCCACGCTCACGGTGACATCGACGGCGTTCAAGGACGGCGATCCGATTCCGGCGCAATTCGCCTGCGGTGTACCGCGCAAGGACGACTGCGATTTGGGGACGTCGCCGCCTCTCGCATGGACAGCTGGGCCTGCGCAGACCAAGGCCTACGCGGTGCTGGTATGCGATCCTGATGGCCATGACTGGCTTCATTGGGTCGCGACCGACCTGCCGGTGTCGCCCACGAGCCTTGCCCAAGGGGCGAGCGGGCACTGCAAGTCGCAGCTGCCTGCAGGGGCCAAGGACCTGAAGAACGAGTTCGATCAGGCTGGATACGGCGGACCGTGTCCGCCAGCCGGATCCGGGGTGCACCACTACGTATTCACGGTCTACGCGTTGCCGACCCCAGGGATCAGCCTTCCGGCCTCGACCAAGTGCGCGGATCACAAGGCCGTCCTCGAATCAAAGGCGATTGCCCGGGGTTCGCTGACCGGCACCTACCGAATCGACCGCTGATCTGGCCTTGGGCGGCAAGACTTGCTAACAAGTCGCCGGGATTGCTTTGGGCCACTGCGGGCCCCGCCGGGAGCGTCGGGCTCGGACCGAGCGCCCCTCGAACTGAGCTTTGCCATGACCGAAACCAAAGACGACACGGATCCACGCAAGCAGCAGGACAAGGACGCGGCCGAACCCGACGGGGGCAAAGCAGGCGTCGAGTCCGACTCCGAAGAGACTTCCGAGCAAGCAGCCGCTGAAGAACCCGCAGCAGCGGCTGAGCCGGTTGCACCCAAGCAGGACGACAAGAAGGCGTCGGAGCCCTCGGCCCCTGCCCAGAAGGTGAACTGGGTGCGAGGCGGTGTACCCCTGCTGATCGGCGTGCTGGTCGAGTTCTGCCTTTGCGCTGCAGACATGCAGTTCCGCTGGGGCGTGCCAGTGGGCATCGTCGCGGTGGCGCTCGCGGCGTGGGGCGCGCTCGATCTTGCGGGGACGTTCGACGATCCGGACGATCGGGTTGCGCACCGGTTCAAGATTGGCGAGGTGGGCACGCAGCTGGGAGCCGTGGTCGGAACGCTGGTGCTGACGATCGTGCTGATCACGATGGCGGTCGCCGGCTACACGAACGTGATCACCAACGCTGTCCTGATCACAGCGTCGTTCCTGGCGCTGGTCGTGTCGGTCTACCGTCTGGGCGAGAAGCTCGGTGCATGGGGCATGGACGACGACGGCAAGCGTCGCGCGATGTTCCAGCGGCATGGATTCTGGGTAGTGGTCGCGGGCACGGTGCTGTACCTGCCGATGCAGGGGAGCTATTCGCTGAGCGATCCGTGGGAGACGCACTACGGGGAGGTGGCGCGGGAGATCCTGGCGCGAGACGACTGGATCTCGACGTGGTGGGCGCAGGACGGGTGGTTCTGGTCCAAGCCGGTGCTGAACTTCTGGACCGAGGCGCTGTCGATGGCGCTGTTCGGGGCGGGTTGGAAGCCGGATCAGATGCTGGCGGCAGCGGGGCGCGGATTGAATCCATGGCCGGAGTGGGCCATTCGGATGCCGGTCTTCATCCTCACGATCGTGGCGCTGTACCTGCTGTACAAGGGCGTTGCCAAGGTCTTCGGGCGAAGGGCCGGGCTTCTCGGCGCGCTGGTGCTGGCCACCATGCCGCACTGGTTCTTCCTGTCGCATCAGACCATGACCGACATGCCGTTCGTGGCGGCCATGACCTCGTCCATGGGATTGCTGCTCCTGGGGCTGCATTCCGATCCGAACAAGGAAGTCCGCGTCTACGAGATCGATCTCGGATTCACTCGTTTTCGCGTATCAGGCTTTCACCTGGTGTTCGGCGCGATCCTGATGGCCGTGATCCCCCAGATTCTCTACCTAATCACGCGCAACGTGGATCTGCAGCTGGCCGCAACCCCGCACGGGTTCCGGTGGCACAGCAACGACGTGTTCTCGTCCGGATCCGGGCTTGGCAACTGCGTGCTGCAGGGCAACCAGGCGTGTGCGGAGACGCCCGCGGCGAACAAGGACATGCTGCCGGCGTACCAGGGGGCGCTCTGGGCAGGGATCCTGATCCTGTCGATGTGGATCAACCGCGGCGAGCGGCGGATCAGCCGCCTGTACTTCCTGCTGGCGTGGTTCTTTGCAGCGGTCTCGACGATGGGAAAGGGACCTGCTGGATTTGCGCTGCCGATGCTCTGCGCAGGCGCCTACATCTTCGCCACGGGCAAGTGGAAGAAGCTGCTCGAGATCGAGATCATGAGCGGGCTGCTGATCATCGCGTGCGTGGCCCTTCCCTGGTACGTCGCCATGTACATGCGTCACGGCCAGCCGTTCACCGACCGGCTGCTGTTCCACGACATGTGGAAGCGTGCGCTGACCCACGTGCATGACACGAACGTGGGCGACGACGTCTCGTTCCGGTTCTTCGTCTGGCAGCTCGGCTACGCGTTCTTCCCGTGGACCGGGCTGGTCCCCGCCGGACTGGTCTGGTGGGCGCGCAGGAGAGATGACGCCAAGGGCGGGCAGGGCGACGTCGCGCTGTTCCTTGCGATGTGGTTCATCTTCGCGTTCGCGCTGTTCACCGCGATGCTGACCAAGTTCCACCACTACATCTTCCCGGCGGTGCCGCCAGCCGCGATGCTCACCGGCGTGGTGCTCGATCACATGATCGGCAAGCGACAGCTCGCAGGCGAGGGCAAGTGGACCCTGCTCAAGTACCTGGGATCGGTTGCGGCCGGAGTCGGCCTGACGATCTACGGCTTCTTCCGTCTGTTCCCCGGGAGGCTGATGGGGAATGTCGAAGCTGACACGATGGCTGCGCGACCGGCCATGGTGGCGCTCGGGATTCCGTGCATCCTGGTGGGCATCGCCGTGGTGATCGCTGGCGTCCGCTTCTTCGGCGCCAGGCGTCCGGATGCGGAGCTGCCCGACGAGGACGACGACGAGGCGCGCGAAGAGCCGAAGGGGCTGGAGACGCCCTACCGAGGCGACGAGCCAGCGCCCAAGCCCAAGGAGCCAGGATTCGTCTACCAGGAGATCCTGCTCGGCGGCGTCGGCATTGCTGCGGCCGTCGTGGTGGCGCTCTGCGGACGCGATCTCGCTTCCAAGCCCAAGGGCGACGTCAACGGGCAGGCGCGACTGCTGCACCTGTTCACCTACAACTACGGGCGACAGTGGCCTGACTCACTCGACTTCTCCGGGATGCTCTCGGCGTTCGCGCTGGTGGCAACCGGCCTCATGGTCCTGCTCATGTTCCGTCGGTTCCGCCAGCACGTGGTGGTTGCGACGCTGTCCATGGCTGGGTTGTGGGGGCTGTGGGCGCTCGACATCTACATGGTCAAGACCGCACCCCACTGGGGCCAGCGCGAGACGATCATGGCGTATTACAAGGATCGGGCATCGCCCAGCCATCCGATCGTGGCCTACCAGATGAACTGGAAGGGCGAGAACTTCTACACTGGCAACAAGATTCCTGCGTTCGTGTCGAGCGGTGCGAAGTTCACGCAGTGGGTGACCGACGAGCGGGCCAAGGGGGTCAAGACGATGTACTTCGTGACCGAGCATGGCCGTCGCAACGGTCTGAAGAACGAGCTCGGAACCGGCGTACGGTCGTTCGAGCCGATCACCTCGACCTGGCTCGACAACAAGTTCGGCCTCTTCAAGGCCGTCTTCGACTGACCCGGCCTTCGTCCAGAGTCCTTGGTTGAAGCAGCCGGGCAGAAAGCCGGGGGCTGATGCAAGTCAGCTGCGCGGCTCGCCAAGCCCCCATTCGGGGCCCATTCGCATTCGCCTTGCTAGCTCCCTGTTCCTCCTCCCTTCTCTAGGAACTAGTACCCTTTGCCCGAAGTGCGTAGGGGGATCTGGCGCAGCGCCCACCGGCGGCCGAATGCGTTCGGGGCAGCGGATCCCGGTAGCGGCACGCCAAGGCGTGCCTACGTTCGCCACGGCATGCCGTGCTAAACGCAGCCACGGCGGATGCCGTGGCGCTACGGTTGCGAAAGAGCGCAGGATCTGTGGGCCCGCTGAGGTTCAACTTCGCACATCGCCGGTGATTCCCCAACGAACTTCGGGCACGCAGTACTAGATCGTTTCAGCCCTGGCGCGTAGGATGGATCTGTCTCTGCCGCCGAGACGTGGGACGGGACGTCAGCGCGAGCATCACCAAGGAGATTCCGATGTCCCGCACGACCGCCGTACTCTGTTCGACCCTCTTCGTCGGAGCCGTGGGCGCTGCAGGGTGCGGGCAAGCCGCAGGGTGGGGCGATGAAGCGATCGGAACGCAGTCGATTCCGGTCGTGGGAGGTGAGCCTGCGCAGCCTGACGAGTATCCATCGACAGTTGCCCTGACGGACACCGGCGGAGAGCCGTTCTGCACGGGCACGCTGGTGGGGCCCAAGACCGTGGTGACCGCGGGGCACTGCATCGACGCGATGCCGCCCAGCAAGATGCGGGTGATCTACGGGTCTGCGCATCCCGCCGCAGAGCCGGCGAGCGCGCGTCATCCGGTGGCAAAGGCCGTGCAGCACCCGAGCTACGATCCGGGTGCCAAGGCAGATGCCGATGGTCTGGCTCATTCGAACGACATCGGTGTGGTCGTGCTCGTCAACCCGATCGCCGGGGCCAAGACCACGCCCATCCTGCCGCCGGACCAGGTGGACACCGTCCTGTATCCGTACAGGGATACCCATATCGTCGGCTTCGGGATCTACGACATGCCCTACACCGGTGGGGATCTCTACAAGGCCGTCACCCCGCACATCCGCCACGTGCAGTGGGAGATGCTCGCGGGCAAGCCGGGAAAGCCCGACACCTGCAACGGCGACAGCGGCGGGCCCGCATTCGTGCTGCGCGGCTGCGAGCTGTGGCTCGTAGGGGTCACGTCCCGCGCATGGGCCAAGTCCACGACTCCGTGCGGCGATGGCGGCATCTACACGATCGCGTCGCAATACCTCGCGTTCATCGAGCAGGTGAGCGGCGAGCCCCTGCCGGTGGGAACTGGAAGCGGCGGCGGGTTGCCGGTCGGGGTGTGCGAGGACGCCGGGGCAGACGTGCAGGTCGACGTGCTTCCGGACGTGGACGGCAAGTGCTTCTCGTCGGCGAGCGCGTGCGATCCGATCACGAACTTCGGATGCGACGCGGCCAAGGGGGAGGCGTGCACGATCGGGGCAGACGGCTATCCTGTGTGTCACGGCGCACCGAACAAGGTCGGGCCTGGGCAGATGTGCGATCAAAGCGCGCTGTGGTGCGTGCCCGGGTACTACTGCGGCACGTCGCTCCGATGCGAGAAGCTCTGCTGCTCCAACGCCGATTGCGGCTCATCCGGGACGTGCACACACCTCGAGATGGTTCTTGGGACGCTAGGAACCTGTCCGCCGGTCACGCCGATCAAGGACGCGTCGACAGAAGACGGCGCAGGCGGAAGCGCGGCGGATGGAGGAAAGGAAGGCGGGGCAGGCAAGGGCGGCGGAGCCGGTGCTGCGGGCCAGGCCGACGCCGGCGTGGATGCGGGCGCGCCGGCCCAGCCGGTAGCGGCAGCGGACGACGGCGGGTGCGGGTGTCGAGCGGTCGGAGCGCCCGCGCCTGGATGGGGCGCGCTGATGATCGGTCTGGTCGGGCTGGCAGCGAGACGACTGCGTCGCAGCAGGCGCGCTACTTCTTCTCCTTGATCTTCCACTCGACGTCTCCATGGGAGAACTCGAGGGGGAACATTGCGGAGCTGACGGCCTTTGCCCTGGGGAACCGCCAGCGCTTGACCTGCTTCTCCACGCACGCCGAGAAGCCCTGGTACTCCTTGCCGCCGACCATCGTCGTCTTGGTGACCTTGCCATCAGGTTGAATCTCAAGCTCGATCACGAGCTTGGTCTTGGCAGGTCCGTTCGGGTTCTCCTTGACCGCGTTGGCCCAGCACGACTTGTTCAGCAACGGGCGGTTTGCGTCGACGATCGGCTTGGTGTGCTGCGCGCCCAGGTTGAACGCGCCGCTGTCGCCTGGATCCACGTCCGAAACCGGGTATTCGTCTGAAGCCGGCGCGGCGGCCTTGGGCGCAGCTGCGCTGGAGGTGGACGCGGGCGTGTCCGACGAAGTCTTCGGCGCAGCGCTGTCCCCTGGCTTGTCAGGCGTCGACGGCGCACCGGACTGGGTCGTGGAGGGCGTGGCTGCATCGGTCGGGGGCTTGGCTCCACACGCGGCGGTAGCTGAAGCTGCGAACGCCAGGGCGAGGGCCATCGTCAAGCGGCTGCTCTTGCGGTCCATTCTCACCTCGTCGCCCCGGGGGTCGAGCCGGGATCGTGGGGCAGGAGGTTAGAGGATTTCGGACTCTCATGGAACCGAAGTGGAAACGGCAAGCGGATGCGCTACATTCGACACGTTCGAACGGAGGGCTGGTCATGACTTCAAGAACAGTGATTCTTGCGCTTGTTTCGTGCCTATTTGCCGCGTGCAGCGGCTCGACCGAGACCACGGGCGGCGGAGGTGCTGCGAGCGGGGGCGCGGCCGGAACCGGTGGCGTGGCGAATGGAGGCGGCGCGGGCACGGGCGGAGCTGCGAACGGTGGCACGGGCGGCACAGCCAACGGCGGCAATGGCGGTACAGGCGGCGCTGTGACAGGCGGTAGCGCAGGCACTGGAGGAATGGTCACAGGCGGGAGCTCGGGCATGGGCGGCACTGTGACCGGCGGCAGCGCCGGCGCAGGTGCCGCAGGTGGGCCGCAAGCCGCACCCGAATGCAAGGAAGCAGCGCAATGCACCTTGTGGTCGGACTGCTGCAACTGCCTCCCCCTGGCGCCCGGCGAGCAACCTCCGCCCTGCAACCAGCCGGAGTGCTTCGTCAGCGCGTGCACCAGCGCCGGGATCTCCGCAACCGCATGCGCTGCAGGGCAGTGCGTGTTCGATGTCGACTGCGACGAAAGCTCGGTGCTGTGCAATGGCATTCCCCCGACCTGCGCGCCTGGCGAGGTTCCATCGGTCAAGGACAAGTGCTGGACAGGCAAGTGCGTCCAGGCCTCGATGTGCACCAAGGTGACTTCGTGCGCGAAGTGCCAGCCCCCGTCCACCTGCGTGGTGGATGTGACGCAGATGGGCCCGCAAACCCACTGCGTGCAAGTGCCTGACGTGTGCAAGGGGCAGACGACCTGTGCGTGTCTTGGCAATGCGGTCTGCCAGCCTCCCTACGACACCTGCTCGGACAGCAATCCTCCTGGGCAGACCATCAGCTGCTCTTGTCCGGCGTGCTGAACGGGCTCGCCACGCGGCCTGCGGCTTGCATGGCCGGGCTGTGTGATAGCCATCGATGCTAGATACGTCCGGGAACGACCCAGCGGCATCGGCGCCATGGTCGATGCGCTCGTGCGTCTGGTTCCTCCCATGATGCTCGACCAGACCTTCCTGCTGCTGCGGCATCCGCTCGCCCGTGCCAGGCTCTCTGACTCGCCCAATGTCACGGAGGTGACCTTGCAGGCAGAGGCCAATGGCCCGGGCACCCTCTGGCTGCTGCCCAGGCTGGTCGATCTTCGATCGGTCAGGCTCTTCCACGCTCCATCCAATATCCTTCCTGCAGGCCTTGCCATGCCCACGGTCACGACCGTGCACGACCTGATGTGGCTGCTGCATCCGGAGCTGTGCCGTGTACCAGGCCCCTGGGGGCACGTCGAAACGATGTTCTACCGCGACGGCATTCGCAGGGCGCTGCGGCGTTCGACGCGCCTGGTCGCGATCAGCCAGGCGACGCTCGCGGACATCCGCGCCGTGGACCGCTGTGCGGCACAGCGTTGCACCGTGGTCGCCCATGGAATCGAGCCGGTGTTCTCCCCTTCCCAGGGCGATCAGGATCAGCAGGAGTGCGAGCGCGTGCGGGCGACGTACGCGCCTGGCGCCGCGAGACACGTGCTCGCCGTGGGAAGAAGTGCGCCCTACAAGAACCACAGGAAGGTGGTGGAGGCCTTCCTTCTGGCGTTCGGAGAGGATCCCGCAACGCATCTGATCTTGATCCAGCGGCTCGGCACCGAGGCGCAAGGGCTGCTGGAGCTCGCGCGCGCCCTTGGCGCGGAAGGACGCGTGCACGTGTTGCCATCCCTTGCGCTGCAGGATCTCATTGCCCTGTATCGCGGGGCGCTGTGCCTGTGCCAGCCGTCGATCATCGAGGGGTGGGGGATGCCGGTCGGCGAGGCGCTGGCGTGCGGATGTCCGGTCGTTGCATCGCGATGTGCTGCGCTGCGCGAGGTTCTCGGGGAAGCGGCAGAATACGTGGATCCCCACAGCACCGTGAGCATTGCCGGGGGGCTGCGGAGGATTGCGCGCGACGCTTCAGCAAGAGGAAGGCTGATCGATGCCGGGCTGCGTCGTGCGAGGGAATTCACCTGGCAGGAGTATGCACGCGCCATGGCGATGGTCTATCGGGAGTGCCTCGAGACTCCCAAGGCAGCGGGAGAACTAGGAACTGGGAGCTAGCAAGGCGAATGCGAATGCGAATGGGAATGGGGCCCCGGCTTTCAGCCGGCTGCTTGAACCAAGGACATGGGTTGTCGCCACGCGGATCGCATCCGGCCGGTCGCGTCAGATCCGTCCAGTGATCCCCCTACGCAGCTAAGGCACGCAGCACCAGGAGCCGGAAGCTGTCAACGCGAATGCCAACACGAATGGGGTCTCCTCCTACGGCGCCGTGCAAGGAAGGGCTGGCGGGAAGCTGTCCGAGTGCTCTCTCATCGGCACCAGAGGAAGCATCTGATCGAAGCGTCCCCCCCAGGCGAAGTTCTCTTCCACCACCCGGGCGCACCAGCACTGCTGGCATCCTCTCCGATGGAGCCTCTGGAAGGCGGTCTCGACGCCGAGGCGGACCACGTTGTTGGAGCGGTTCAACCGGCTGTGCAATCCGCAAGCGTAGAGATTGCCGGCCGGATCCATGGTGGCGTTGATCCACCCGGCAGCGCAGGGAACCGGCGTATCGAGCGGGAATCTTCGGAAGTGACGCAGGCTCGACCAGCCGTTGAGCACCGGGGCCCCGCGCATCTTCAGGTACTCGATGCGATCAAAGGCGTGGCGCACCTCCAGGTTGTCGAGCGCATAGCTCACGCGATCGTGATGCCCTACGAACAGGCTGTCCCGGGCGGGCTGGAAGATCACTCCGAAGCCGAGCTGGGCCACGAGCTCCACCAGGCTCGTGACGGTCGAAGCGTTGTGCCTTCCCACCACGCACGTCAGCTCGACCTGCACTCCGAGATCCCTGGCTGCGATGGCACCCTCGATCGCACGATTCCACGCGTGCTTTCCCCGCACCGAATCGTTGACCGCCCGGGGCCCATCCACGCTGATCTTGAGCTTGGAGAGGTATCGAACGACCTCGAGGCGGGTCGGAACCAGCAGCCCGTTGCTGTTCATCCGTACCTCAATCCTTCGGTTGACCAGCCACTCCACGATCTCGGCGACGTCCGGGTGCAACAGAGGCTCGCCGCCGTCCAGCGACAGCGATCGCATGCCGATGCGCAGCATTCCCGCGAGCGCCGAGAAGATGTCGTCGTGCTCCATCTCGTCAGGAAGCGGCGTGTGCCGATCGCAGTACTTGCAGTCGAGATTGCACCTGTGGGTCAGCTCGTAGCCGAGGGAAACCGGGGCCGGCTTGGACAGGGAAGAGCGGATCGCGAGCACGCGGAGGGCAGCCTTGGGGTCCATGCAGTGGCCCTTGCGCGAGACATGCCAGGGGCCGACAGTGGATGAATCGGACGAGGACGGCGATGGGAGGGCTCGAAGAGTGTGCGCGGCAGACCACAGTGTGACGGGTCAACCCTCGCCTGGGCAACAGGGGCAGCGGCCGGCTGGCGGCAAGGGGCAGCTCTACTTGTGGGGCAGTGGAGGCGTGTAGTAGGCGACGAGCTTGGCCGGGCCATGGCCTTTGACGTCGAAGCCATCGGCCAGGGTGACCGCCTGGCGGTCGTCGAGCACGCGGTTGAGGAAGGGGGTGTCCGTGGTGAGATCCCCGAAAGCCGGGGCGTTGCACTCGGAGCCGCGCGAGAAGATCGACACACGTCCGCCCGACTCGAGCTTGCTCTGGAATCGGACCCGCTCGATCTGCCCTTTGCGCAGGTTGACCGGCCCCACCTGCTCGGTGCGCTGCTCGTCGCGCACGATGTAGAACACGCGGACCATCGAATTGATGAGCGAGCCGATCAATCCCACGTTGAAGTTCATGCGCTCGCCGCGGCGGATCGTGAGATCCTGATCGATCAGGATGTCGTCCTGCTCGGCGCGCAGGCTGGTGAAGATCGCGTTGCGCACAGGGGTGATGATCTGGTCCGGGCCCGAGAGCCCTTCGGTCAGGCAGGTCGACAGGGTCTGCATGCCTGCGGTCATGGCCTTGGGAACATCGGCGACCGCCCCGTCGTCGTCGTAGAATGCCACGCGGATCACGCACGCATCGATCTCGGGGTCCGGCGGAATCGCAGCGATGAGCGGAGGGTCCTTGAGCGAGATGCTGGTCATCCACTCGTGCGAGCCCACGCTGTGGGGAGCCGCTCCGGTCGGCAGCCCGGTCAGCACGCCCCAGCTGCACTTTCCCTGCTTGTCCACCATGACCGGGATGGTCCAGTAGTAGATCTCCCCATCGCTCCAGAAGTCGGTGTCGTCGATGACGTACACGCCGACGATGTAGATGCCGAGCGGGGAATTGGTCTCGTCGCTCATGGCGAGCATCTGGCCGCGTACGGCATCCGGGCGGACCTTGAGCTTCTCGATGAGCTCCGGGGTCAAACCCACACGATTGGTGTCGGCGAGCAGTGCAGCAAGTTCACTGATTCCCATTGGCTTCCCTCCAGGACTGCGCGGATGATACGCGCTCGACGGGGAATTGAACAGGGCGGCTCACCGCTACGCCGCGCAACTACCGGCATGCAGAAGGCAGGGGAGTCTGCGGGCCGAGCATGCCCGTGATGCGGCGAACCGCATCGCCCCGATTCACTCCTTCTGCCGAAGCCTTGATGCACTCCACCGCACCCTGGAGCAGCTCCATGTTGCGAGGCGACGGCGCCCGCTTGGCCTCGTCCTGCAGCGCCTGACAGCACACGAGGTAGTCGATGCGGATCTGCGGGCCAGTGCTGGGCGGCGTGGTCGTGACCATGCCTCGGCCACCCGTACGGTGCCATCCGAGCTTCACTGCGCCAAGATTCCCCGTGTTGCGGGTGCTCTCTCCACGGAACCGCGACACGTCCGGCTTCGCACGCGATCCGGTCTCGAAGCAGGTCAGCTTGCCGTCGTTGGATGCGACGACAAGCTCGTAATCCCCATCGCCGTCCGTGTCTGCAAGCATCGGTGTCGCCTCGATGGGACCGCCGACGTGGGTGACAAGCGCGTGGCTCGCATCTGCGCGCAAGGCAACCACGTCGCCGTGCTCCGTTCCCACGATCGCTTCCTTGGTGCCGTCCCCATCCAGATCCGTGACCACCGCGCTCGACGAGGTGCGTCCCTCGAACGACTTGAAAGTGCGAGAGAGCATTCCGACGCCGACGATCCCGTCTTCCTTGCCCCACCACGCTGTGGGAACGATGAGCACGCCCGGAGCGCCGGCCAAGGGGACCGGCGTGCCGAAGATCCCTTCGATCGCCGAGGAATCCTGGGACACGAGCTGGGACCAGCGCTTGCGCCCCGTGCGGCCGTCGAGCACCGCCAGATCCCCGTACGACCACGCTGCCACGATCTCGGGCTTGCCATCCTGGTCGAAGTCAGCCACCACCGGCGCTGCCTGGATCCCCGAATCCCCGCCGACCTGCCACAGCGGCGCACCGTCCCGGCCGCGGTATCCGGCCATGATCCCGTCGCGCGCTCCGGCCACCACGTCATCCTTCCCATCGCCATCCAGGTCCACGATCGCGGCGGCTCCGATGAATCCGCGGGCGTTGTAGCTGTTGACCCCGGTCCGGACGGTCCACATCCGCTGGCCGGTCTTGCCATCGAGGGCGAACAGCTCACCCTGCTCGTCACCCACCACCACGTCGACCTGCCCGTCACCGTCCAGATCGCCGAGGGCGGGCGCGGGGCGGATCTTGCCCTTGCCCTTGGAGGACCACAGCACGCGACCTTCGAGGGTCGCTGCAACGACCTGCGAGTTGTCCGTGGTGAAGTAGACGTTCCGTCCTTCGACGGCGATCCCTCCGACATCCAGATCTCCGGCTCCAGGCGTGCGAAGGGTCGACCGGATCTTCCCCGTGCGAGCCTCGATCACGTACACGCCGTCGCTCGCTTCCCCCTTGCCGTCCAGCGTCCTGCCGTGCGTCCCGACCACGATCGCGTCGCCGACCATCGCCATGGTCGTTCGGAACGTCGTCCTTCCCACGTTCGCGCTCCACTTCTGCGCGATTCGATTGGGAAGCGTGATCGTGTGGACGCGGGGTGTGGTGGAGCGGGTGTGCGGGACCGCGAGCCCGTCGACGTCGAACTCGGAAGGCGGTGGAGGCGGAGGCTCGGCCGGGCTTGCGGAGTCTGGGGCCACGGCAACGAGCAGAGGCGCCGCGGTCGGGGGCGCGACCTGCGCAGGCTGTTGCGGTTCAGTGGGCAGCACCGTGATGGGAGCAGGGGTGTTCAAGCACGCACCCAGTGCGAGCGCTGCGCCGATACCGGTCGCGACGGCTGCACACTGGATCGAGGTGTGTCGGGCGAGGGCGCTGCGGATGACGCGGATGGTCATGCTCCACCTCCAGCCTTGAGCGGTACCACACCGCGAGAGGGACTGTCGACCTGGCCTGGACCGACCTGCCTTGCATCGGGCTTTGATCGCGGAGGCAAAGCATCGTATGCTGAATACCCTTGCTCTTGATCGAGGAAACGCCTCGTGCACGCGGGTGGAGGTAGCTATGGATCGGCGATTCGTTCTTGCAGCTCTGTTCGGAGTTGGCGTTGGATTCACCGGATGCGGTCACGACTATGATGCTTTCGATCTGAACGGCGGGGATGCAGGACAGGCGGGTGTCGGTGGCGGTGGCGGCACGACCGATGGCGGACTGGAAGGCGGTGGGGGCAAGGGCGGCACAGGCGGCACAGGCGGCCAGGCCGGCAAGGGAGGATCGTCCGGCACAGGCGGCGTCGCAGGAAAGGGCGGTGCTGCGGGTACAGGCGGTGCTGCGGGCACAGGCGGCGCTGCGGGAACCGGCGGCGCTGCGGGAACCGGCGGTGCTGCGGGTACAGGCGGCGCTGCGGGCACAGGCGGAGCTGCAGGCAAGGGTGGCTCCGCAGGAACCGGCGGCGCTGCGGGCACGGCGGGGACTGCCGGGACAGCGGGGACAGGCGGGGCTGCAGGCACGGCAGGCACGGCGGGGACTGCTGGGACAGCGGGGACAGGCGGAGCTGCAGGCACGGCAGGTACTGCGGGCACGGCAGGTACCGCAGGAACCGCAGGTACTGCGGGCACCGCAGGCACCGCAGGCACCGCAGGCGCGGCAGGAACCGCGGGAACAGCGGGGAGCGCGGGCTCCGACGGCGGGACCGATGCTGGCGTAACGTGCACGGAAGCGGGCGCCATCCTGTGGCCGGTGAACGGGCACTGCTACTTCGTGATCCCAGGAGCCAATGCGGGCTGGGCGGCAATGCGCGACGCATGTGTGGCTTTGGGAGCGCATCTTGTGACGATCACCGATGGCGCGGAGGAAGCGGTCGTGGAGCCGCTGGTGGGCGCAACGGATCGATGGATCGGCGCAGGTCGTCAGCAAACCAATCCGTGGACGTGGGTGACAGGCGAGGCCTGGGGCTACACGCACTGGGGGAACGGCGAGCCGAACGAGAACTCGACCGCGTGCGTTCGTCTCCGTGTGGCTTTGACCTGGGGCGATCAGACGTGCGGGCAGAACTACGGGGCGATCTGCGAGCGCGAATAGAGGCTGCTGACAGGGCGAACGGAGCATGAGCGCGGTCCAGGTGGACTGCACCTGCGCCGGCTTGCGTGGCCTCGGACAGTGGTGCGGGGGCCTCTAGCTCGTGCTATGGCGCTGTCGTGCGCGATCCCTACGAAGTGCTCGGTGTCTCCCGGTCGGCAACACCCGAGGAGCTCAAGTCAGCTTTTCGCAAGCTGGCCTCCAAGCACCACCCTGACCGCAATCCTGGCGATCAGGGAGCGCAAGAGCGCTTCAAGGAGATCAACACGGCCTATCAGATCCTGAGCGATCCGCAGAAGCGTGCGATGTTCGATCGGTTCGGTGCTGCCGGGGTGGGCGGCGCGCAGGCCGGCAATCCATTCGGAGGAATGCCGTTCGACTTTTCGAACATCGCCGATGTGGGGTTCGACGGCGTCTTTGGCGATCTGCTGGGGGCGTTCGGCATTGGCGGCAAGGCGGATCGCGGCGACATCAAGCGCGACGTGTCGCTCACGTTCGAGGAGGCGGTGTTCGGCTGCGAGAAGGAGTTCTCCTACGATCGCACGGAGAACTGCCCGGAGTGCCGCGGCTCGGGATCAGCGCCAGGTGCGACCATGCCGACGTGCACGGCGTGCAACGGTCGAGGCAAGGTTCGCTTCCAGCAGGGATTCTTCCCGTTGCCGGTCGAGCGCGTCTGCTCGCGTTGCCGCGGCATGGGCCGGATCGTCACGTCGCCCTGCTCCGAGTGCAAAGGCGACGGCCTCAAGCACAAGAAGAAGACGATCGTGGTGCAGATCCCTCCTGGCGTGGAGAACGGTGCCACGCACCTGGTGGATCGCGCAGGCAACGTTCCGCGCGCAAACAAGGCGGCCGGGGATCTGGAGCTCACGATCAAGGTGGCGCCGCACGCGTTCTTCAAGCGGGTTGGGGACGACATCGTGTGCACGGTGCCCGTGACGTTTCCGCAGGCGACGCTGGGTGCTGAAGTGGAAGTGCCCACGCTGGAGGGCAAGGGCAAGCTTCGGATCCCGGTGGGCACGCAGTCCGGCGCAACGCTGAGGATTCGCGGCAAGGGGGTGCCCCGGCGCGTGGTCGGCGGGCGCGGTGATCAGCTCGTGGAAGTGGCTGTGGAGATTCCGACGCAGCTGAGCGATCGGGCTCGCCAGCTGATCGAGGACCTGGGCAAGGAGATGGGGACCGAGCACCAGCCGCAGCGAAGGACGTTCCTCGAGAAGCTTCGGGATTTGTTCGGCTGAAGAGAGGCTTCAGGCTACAGGCCAACCCTTTCAAGGTGCCAAACCGGCGTCGCAGAGACGCGGCGGTGCCGCGTCGAACGGATGCGCGCCAGTGGCGCGCCACTACGGTGACTCCGTTAGTAGGACTTCCACCCCTCGAACCCACACGCCTGGGGCAGGGTCGGCAGGGCGCAGTTCAGACGTCGCATGGAATTTGCCGAAGCGAAAGCTGGCAAGTCAGTAGGCAATCGGTAGCGGCGCGCCATCGGCGCGCCTGCGTTCGACGCGGCATCGCCGCGTCTTGCGCAACGTTGCCCGGCGTTACCGCTGCGTCTCGATGGCACGCTTGTTGGCAGAATCGCGGAGAAGGTCACCTTGAAAGGGCTGGGCTACAGGCTGCAGGTTACTGGTTTCAGCGGGCCCCCGTGCTCGGGCTCGGGCTCGGGCTCGGGCGGAGCCAAAGCCGGGTTCAAGGGAGGAAGCTTCGGGCATCCTCGTATGTTTGTACGAGACCTTGATCGCGGCGGCACCGCCGGAGTTGCCTCGCCCCGGGGGTAGACCGATCCCGACAGAGGCGTTAGAAGTAGAAACAACCTCATGAACCGCACCCGATTCGTCGTGTTCGCCGCGCTCGCAACACTGCTCGCGGGCTGCCAGCGGTCGTCGCCCACGCAAACCGCGCAGTATCCGCAGGGGCAGTACCCGCCCGGCCAGTACCCGCCTGGTCAGTACCCGCCCGGTCAGTACCCACCAGGGCAATACCCGCCAGGTCAGGGGCCGCCGACGCAGCAGCCACCGGGCCAGCCCCCTCCGGCCACGACGCTGGCGCAGCCGCCGCTGGGGTCGTACGACCCGACCGGTGCGATGACGCCTCAGTTCATCCGCACAGAGGCCAAGGTGGTGCTCGACGAGCTCGTTGCTGCGCTGCCTGACGCTTCGAGAGCCAAGGTCGCAGGCATCCCGTTGGTGGTGATCGAAGACCCCAAGGAGGTCAACGCATTTGCCGGGTGCGACAAGTCTGGCCGTGCCTTCATGGGGATCACGGCTCCGCTGCTCACGATCCAGCAGGGCAGCTCAGAGGCCAAGGCATTTGACGAGCTGAACGGAACGAATCGCTACGATCAGTATGCGAACGACGTTGCGAACAAGGTCAAGGCGGGCCAGCCGGTGACCGGGCTGCCTCCTGGCGCACTGTCGATGCCGCAATCGATGGATCCGCGCAAGCTGGCGCGTCAGAAGTTCCTCTTCGACGAGCAGGTAGCGTTCGTTCTCGGGCACGAGCTTGCGCACCATCACCGTGGTCACACGGGGTGTGCGAACGGGGTGAGTGGGGGCGTGACCGGAGAGGACATTGGCAGGGTTCTTTCGAACACGGTTCCCTTGTTCAACCAGCCGATGGAGGTCGAGGCCGACATGTACGGCACGACGAACACGCTGGACGCTGGGGCGCGCAGGCAAGGGGGCACGTGGACCGAAGAAGGTGGGATGATGACGCTCAACTTCTTTGCGCGTCTTCAGAGCTTCGGGGTCGAGACCGTGGTGCTGGGCTTCCTGATGACGCACCCGCCGCCGCAGATCCGGATCCCGGTGGTGCAGAACACGGCAGGCAACTGGCGCAGGCAGCGCGGCTCAGGCGGAGCGACACCTGCCAATCCGTTCCCGTTCCCGCTGCCCTTGCCCTGGTAAGGGCGGCCGCCCGATCTTCCGAGTCTGGAAATACGGACGCTGGATTGTAGGTCCTGGCCGATCCGACGCGGTATCATGTTCCACTGCGCCGCAATGATCTCCCAGCGGCCGGTGGACGTACCCGTGGAAACTGTCGTCTCAAGCCCTGTGACCAGCGATCAGCCCGCCGAATCGTCGGATCTGCGGTGGGTGCCCTCTGAGCAGCTCCTCAACCGCGAGCTCGCCTGGCTGCGTTTCAACAGCCGCGTGCTGGCGATCGCGGAAGACGAGCACACGCCGCTGCTCGAGCGCGCGAAGTTCCTCGCCATTGTCGGCTCGAACATGGACGAGTTCTTCATGAAGCGGATTGGCGGCTTGAAGCTGCGCATCCGCATGGGGATCGAGACGCTGTCAGCCGACGGGCTCACGCCCCGCCAGGGGCTGGCCGCGTGCCGTCCGTTGATCAGCGAGATCACCACCCGGCAGTCGACGTGCTTCACCGAAACGCTGGTGCCGCTGCTGCGCGATCGTGGGATCAACTTCAGCGCCTGGTCTGAGATCGACGCGGAGATGAAGAAGTGGTGCCGGGCGTTCTTCCTGGAGAGCATCGACCCGGTGCTCACGCCGCTGGCGGTGGACGCCAGCCATCCCTTCCCGTTCATCTCGAACCTGAGCTTGTCGCTCGCGGTACGTCTGCAGGAGGCGGATGGCCCCACTCGTTTCGTGCGCGTGAAGGTGCCTCGCAACCGCGCGCGTTGGGTTCGTCTGCCCGACGGAGTGACGTACGTACCGCTGGAAGAGGTGATCGCCAACAGCATCGATCTGCTGTTTCCGGGCGAGGAGCTGTTTGGCGTGCACATGTTCCGGGTCACGCGGTCCATCGTGGTGGACACGGGCGACTACCAGGACGACCTGTACCAGGACATGGGGGAGCGTCCGGGCCAGCTGAGGCGCGAGATTGTCGACGAGCTTCGGGAGCGCAGGTTTGCGCCTGCGGTCCGGCTCGAGGTCGACGAGGAGATGCCCGAGGATCTACGCCAGTGGCTGCTGGATCAGCTGCACTTGCTGCGTGACGACCTGTACCAGAAGTCCGGCCCGATCGGGCTGGCCGATCTGGTCTCGCTGCTCGACATCGATCGGCCCGATCTGAAGTACCCGGCATGGCGTCCGCGCGTGCATCCGCGTCTCAAGGGGTTGACCACCACGGGCGGAGGCGACGGACAAGCGAACATCTTTGCGATGATCCGGCAGGGCGATCTGCTGCTGCACCACCCGTTCCACGACTTCGACAGCTCGGTGCTGCACTTCATACGGTCCGCGGCCGAGGATCCAAAGGTGCTGGCGATCAAGCAGACGCTCTACCGAACGACGCGCGACAGCCCGGTGGTGCATGCGCTCGTGCGCGCCGCCGAGTGCGACAAGCAGGTTGCGGTGCTGGTGGAGCTCAAGGCCAGGCTCGACGAGAACCAGAATCTGCGCTGGGCCCAGGTGCTCGAGAGCGCGGGCGCGCACGTGAGCTACGGCGTGGAGGACCTCAAGACGCACACCAAGATCGTGCTGGTGGTGCGCGAGGAAGAGACCGGGCTGCGTCGCTATGCTCACATCGGCACGGGAAACTACCACCCGGGTACGGCCAGGCTCTACACGGACATGGGATTGATGACCGCGGATCCCGAGGTGTGCGAGGACGTAGCGCACCTGTTCAACATGCTGACGGGATACAGCCGCTACGGCCGGTACAAGAAGCTGCTGGTGGCACCCAAGACGATGCGCAAGCAGTTCCTGGGCCTGATCCAGCGTGAGATCGAGCATGCACGGCTTGGCCGCAAAGGCGAGATCGTCGCCAAGATGAACCAGCTCGAGGATCCGAAGATCATCGGCAAGCTCTACGAAGCCAGCCAGGCCGGCGTCGAGGTCCACCTCATCGTCCGCGGCTTCTGCATCCTTCGTCCTGGCGTCCCAGGGCTCAGCGACCGCATCCGCGTCAAGAGCGTCGTGGGACGCTTCCTCGAGCACGAGCGCCTGTACATGTTCGGCAATGCCGGCAAGCCCGAGTACTACATCGGCAGCGCCGACTGGATGGCGCGAAACCTGAGCCATCGGGTCGAAGCGATCGTGCGCGTCGACGATCCGAACTGCAGGGCGGAGATCGACAAGGTGCTGCGGGTGTACCTCGACGATCCCTATGCCTGGAAGATGAAGCCGGACGGCGTGTACACGCGCAAGACGGTGGTGGACGGGGAGCTTCCGCGCGGGGCGCAGGAAGTGCTCATGCTACTTCACGCGGATCTCGACGAGGAGTGAGGAAGGGCGCGCGGCTCATCCGGCCAGGCCGACGGCCGGGTAGCTGCTGCGCTCGAAGAGCGTCACCGGGGCTCCGCAGCTGCCTCGTGCGAACGCCACGCGGTGCTCAGGTCGTCAAAGGCTCCTTGGACCAGCTCGCGCAGCGCATCTCTTCCCTCGCAGAGCGGAATCCCTTCCAGGGCGGCCTGTCGATGCCGCGCAAATGCCGCCAGGGCATCCCGCATCCCCAGCTTTCGGACCGCGCTGGGACGATCAAGGCTGGCATCCCTCCCCACAGGCTTGCCCAGCTTGCAGGGGTCGCCCGCTGCATCGCCGATGTCGTCGGCGACCTGGTAGGCATGCCCGATGTGCGTTCCCAGCGCGCGCCAGGGCTCGGGAGCGTGGCCGCAAGCAACCGCCCCGGCCATGGTCGAGGCCTCGAACAGCGAGGCGGTCTTGGCGTGATGGTAGCGCTCGAGATCCACTGCAGGCTCGCTCTCCCACGCCTGCCCTGCCACAAGCCCTGTCGGGGCCCCTGCGGCGCGGGCAAGGATGCCCATCAGCGACGCTGCCCGCGTGGGATCTGCAGGGGCAGCTCTGGCAAGGTTCTCGAACGCGCCGAGGATCAACGCATCACCCGCCAGCACGGCAATGCCCTCGCCAAAGGCACGGTGCACGGATTCCACGCCGCGACGCATCGGCGCGTCGTCAAAGCACGGAAGGTCGTCGTGCACCAGCGAGGCGCAGTGAATCAGCTCGATCGAGGCGCAAGCCGCGTCGGTCAGCTCCGGGCAGTCCTCTCCCAGGGCTGTGGCCACGGCCAGGCATAGAAGGGGGCGTCTGCGGCTCGCAGGCGTCAGCGCAGCGTGCTCGATCGCGCGCGAGAGCTTCGTGGGACCCCCGTGCGTGATTCGTCGGATCGCCTCGGCAAGGGCGCGGCTCAGTCGATCTTGCGGAAGATCCGCAAGGCGAATCGATTGGAATACGGTGGCAAGGCTCATGGGCTGAGTCTTTCGGGCGAGGGGAACGTGTCTTCCAGGGCTTCGAGCAGGAAGTGCGCCTCTGGCGCCCACGCGCGCACGCCGGAAGCCGGGCGTGCGAGCACGGAAGAGACCTCGGCTGCGGGCGCAGTGCGCGAGAGCGCATACGTGAGCGAGCGCAACACGAGGAAGACTTTGCGCCAGGTGGGCACGACGGCACGATGGGCGACCGAGTCAAAGCCATTTCGACGGATGGATCGCCCGATATCAGCGTAGACGAGCCGTGCGGCCTGGATGCCTATGCGGCAGTCGCGCGGAAGCATGCGAATGCCCGCCTCGGACTTCTCGTACAGGGCGTCGGCTGCATCGAGGAGCCTGCGCACGACCCGGCCCAGCGCCGGCTCGAAGCGGGGATCGCACAGGAAGGCGTCAGGATCCATCCCTTCCTCCAGCAGCCATTGCGCAGGGAGATACAGGCGCCCTGCCCGCGCGTCCTCCCCCACGTCCCGCGCGATGTTGGTCAGTTGCATGGCAAGACCGAGATCGCACGCCCGGGCGATCACCTCAGGTCTGCGCTCGCGCATGACCAGAGTCATCATCACCCCCACGGTCGAAGCCACCCGCGCGCAATAGCCCAGCAACTCGGCAAGCGTGTCGTACCTTCGCCTCTGCGCGTCCCAGGAGAATCCCTCCACCAGCGCATCGGGCACGGCGCGAGGAATCCTCCAGGCGAGCACCACTGCGCTCAGCGCCCGGTCCACAGGATCGTCATCGGGCTCCCCCGCATATATCGCGTCCAGCCGCCGTCGCAGAGCTTCCACACCCTCCTGCGGCTCAGGCTGCTCGTCGATGAGGTCGTCCGCCACCCGGCAGAACGCGTAGAGCACCGTGGAAGGGCGAAGCACGCGCTCGGGCAGCAGCAGCGACGCCGCGTGGAAGCTACGGGAGCCTTCGCGAAGCAGACGGGCGCAGTGCTCCAGATCCGCAGGGCGCAGCTGGAAATCGGCCTGGGGGCGCGGCTCGTGAGGAGCCAGCACCCGGGCAATCTCGACCACAGCCGAGACTTCATCGCTCGCACTGGCAGCCACCGGATTTCCCGGCGCCCACTCGTCGCTCTGCGCGACGTGATTCTGCAGCGGCATCAGACGCTCCGCGGTGGAAAGGTCCACGACCACCGTGGCTGTCCCATGGAGCAGGCATGGGCCGGCCCGCAAGTGTGTCTTGAACGGATTGTGGGGTCGAGCCACTACCGGTCCCGACCGGGCATCACCATCTAGAAGAGCCCATGCCCCCCTACGAGTACATCCTGGTCGGCGGAGGGTTGCACAACGCAATCCTGTCGCTCGCGATCCTGCAACGGCGCCCAGGAGCTCGGGTATTGCTCCTGGAGCGCGAGGCGAATCTCGGGGGAAACCACACCTGGTGCTTCCACGCGGGGGACGTGCCAGCCGAGGCGATGGCGTGGATGCGGCCCCTTGTGGCCCATCGATGGTCCGGCTTCCAGGTCCGGTTTCCGAACCTGGAGCGGGGCTGGAGCCAGCCCTACAGCGCGATCACGTCGGAGCGGCTCGACCGGGTCGTCCGCCAGGCATTCGCAGCTTCAGGGCAATCGGAGATCCGTCTCGGTGCAAGCGCGGCCCGGGTCGATGCGCATTCGGTCACCCTCGAGGATGGGAGCGTGATTCGCGGTGAGCTGGTGGTGGATGCCCGGGGACCGACCGTGGGCAGCAAGGCCAGCGCCGGGTACCAGAAGTTCGTGGGCGTGGAGGTGGAGACCCGAGCGCCGCACGGCGTGCTGCAGCCGGTGATCATGGATGCGACCGTGGCCCAGGAGGACGGCTATCGGTTCGTGTACCTGCTGCCGCTTTCGGACACGCGCTGCCTGGTGGAGGACACGCGATTCTCGGACACGCCGCGGCTGGACCGGGACGCGGTCCGTCAATCCGCCCTGGCGTACATCCAAGGCAAGGGATGGGCTGTGGAGCGGATCGTGCGCGAGGAGCACGGCGTGCTTCCCATGCCTTGGCAGGCAGGTGCGCCGTCCGAGGCGCCGCTGTCGAGCCCATTGCCTGCTGGTTACGCTGCGGGGTGGTTCCACCCGGCTACAGGCTATTCCCTGCCGCTGGCGGTACGGCTCGCATTGCACGTGTCGGGTTGCGAGCCTGCAAGTGTGTTCGGCGCGGAGCTGGATCGATTGTGGAGCCGTCAGCGGAGCCAGGCGCGGTTCTTTCACGTGCTGAACTGGATGCTGTTCAATCTGGTGGAGCCGCGGGAGCGCTGGAAGCTGTTCGCGCGCTTCCACACCCTTCCCGAGGACACGATCCTTCGATTCTACGCGATGCGAACGACGCTCGGGGATCGAGCGCGCATCCTGAGCGGACGTCCTCCGCAAGGCTTGAGGCTGCGCAGGCTGTTCGAGCAGGCGCACGAAATCTGATGAAAGGGCGCGCGGAGTGCGCCTGTATTGGAGCAAGTGATGAGTGATTCGATTCCCAGGGCAGCCATCGTCGGAGCGGGCTTTGGCGGGCTTGCGGCAGCCATCCGGCTGCAGGCTGCAGGCGTGCAGACCGTGCTGTACGAGGCGGCCGACAAGGCCGGCGGCCGGGCCTACGTCTTCGAGGACAAGGGCTTCACCTTTGATGCAGGCCCCACGGTGCTCACCGTGCCGGAGAGCATCGAGGAGCTGTTCTCGCTCGCGGGCGAGCGCATGTCCGACCATGTCGAGCTGATTCCGATCCACCCCTTCTATCGCCTGCTCTGGAACGACGGAGATCGGTTCGACTACGACGGCGACACGTCGGTGCTGCTCGAGCAGATCCGCAAACGCAATCCAAAGGATGCGGAAGGCTATCTGCGATTCTACGAGTACAGCCGCAGGAACTACGAAGCTGGCTACGAAGGGCTGGCCTCAGCGGCTTTCCTGAAGCTCTGGGACATGCTTCGCGTCGCTCCGACCATGGCGGGTCTGCGATCGGATCGATCCGTGTACTCGACCGTCGCGCGATTCGTCGAAGACGACCGCCTTCGGCAGGCGCTGAGCTTCCACACGCTGCTGATCGGCGGCAATCCCTTTGAGACCAGCTCGATCTACACGATGATCCACTATCTGGAGCGCAAGTTCGGGGTGTGGTTCGCGCGCGGCGGAACCGGAGCGCTGGTGCGAGCGCTCACGGGCCTGTACGAGCGTCTGGGAGGCGACCTTCGGCTGTCGACTCCGGTGGAGCGAATCGACGTCGGCTCGGACCCGGACAGCGAGGCGCAGATCACGACGTCCAAGGGAGACGCGGACCTGTTCGACGTGGTGGTGAGCAATGCAGACCTGCACCACACCTACGCAAAGCTCCTGGGGCACGATCCGCGTGGCCAGACCATGCGCAAGAAGCTCGAGCGCATGGAGTGGTCGATGTCGCTGTTCGTGCTGTACTTCGGCACAGACCGGACCTGGCCGGATGTGGCGCACCATTCCATCCTGTTCGGCGATCGCTACGAGGCATTGCTCCATGACATCTTCCATGGATCGAAGGTGCCCGACGACTTCAGCCTGTACCTGCATGCGCCTTCGGTCACAGACCCGTCGCTCGCGCCTGCGGGGTGCTCCACGTTCTATGTGCTCAGCCCGGTGCCGCACCTGGGCAAGGCGAACGTGGACTGGGAGCGCCTGGGACCGGTCTATGCCGACAAGCTGATCGACGCGCTCGACCCGCATCTTCCCGGCCTGCGCGATCACATCGTGGTCCAGCGGACCATGACTCCAGAGGACTTCCGCCAACGGCTGGGCGCCTGGCAAGGCGCGGCCTTCTCGGTCGCACCGCTGCTCACCCAGAGCGCCTGGTTCCGACCGCACAACCGCGACCCCCGGATCCCGCAGCTGTACATCGCAGGGGCAGGAACCCACCCCGGCGCGGGCGTCCCAGGGGTCATCAACTCCGCCAAGGCCACGGTGCGCCTGATCCTCGAGGACCTGGACCTCCCCGTCCCGAGCGAGCGGATCGCCGCCTGCGACGCTGCCTGAGGTCACGCCGCGCCGGACGCGGCATGGCCAGCCAGGGCTTCTGCCTGCAATGCGCTTCGCATGATCTTTCCGCTATCCGTCTTGGGCAGCGAGGAGCGGAACTCGATCTGCTTGGGGACCATGAAGTCCTCGAGGCGGGCGGAGCAGTGCGCGACTACGTCGGCTGCGGAGAGGCTGGATGCGGAATCGAGCACGAGCACGGCCCGCAGGGCGGTCCCGAGCAGCGGGTCGGGAACGCCGACGACCGCGGCTTCCTTCACGCCGTCGAGGGCATACAAGACGTTCTCGATCTCCTTGGGGCTGACCTTTTCCCCGCGGGTCTTGAGGATGTCATCGGTGCGTCCCACGAAGTACAGAAAGCCTTGCTCGTCTGTCTTGAACAGATCCCCGGTGTACAGCACACGCTCCCAGGGGTGGGGTCCAGGACGGAGCTTGCGAGCGGTTTCGTCGGGTCTTCCCCAATAACCCTGCATGACATGGGGACCGCGCACGACGAGCTCGCCCACGACCCCTGGGCCGACCCTTTGTCCCTGGTCGTCCACGACGTAGACCTCGGTATTCGGAATGGCGATGCCCACGGAGTCCGGGTGACGGGCAAGCGCTTCCGGCGGCAGATAGGTGCAGCGCTTGCACTCGGTCAGGCCGTACATGGAGAAGATGCGGGTCGTGGGGCAAAGCGCCTGCAATCGCGCGATATGGGCTGGAGGAAGCGCTGCGGCGGTGTTGGTGATGTACCGGAGCGCCGGCAGGCTGCCGGGCTTCCAGCCGCGCATGCGCAGCAGGATGGCGACCATGGTCGGAACGATAGGGAATCCGGTCACGCGCTCGTCGCGCAGCTTTTGCAGGATCAGGTACGGGAAGGCGAACGACGGCTCGAGAATGACCGTGGCTCCGACCCGCAACCCCATCAGCACCTGGTACAGGCCGTAGTCGAAGGACAGGGGAAGAACGTTGAGGATGACGTCGTCCGCGGTGTTCTCCAGGTACTCGATGATGGAAGCAGATGCTGCGTCGACGTTCCGGTGCGTCATCATGACGCCCTTGGGGAATCCGGTGGAGCCTGACGTGTAGATGATCATGGCGAGATCGACGTCGATGCCTGCACCGGACTCGACCCCACCCGCGGAATACGTCCGAACATCGGGCAGGACAAGGTCGGGAGTATCGCTATCCACCTCAATCCGAGCCACGACGGACGGGGCACGGGCGCAAGCGTCTCGCGCGACCGCAGACAGGCTTCGCTGGGTGATGATCGCTTTGGCGGAGCAGTCCGACAGGATGAATGCGAGCTTGTCGGCTTTGGTGCTCGGGTGGACGATGCAGAAGACGGCGCCGGCCATTGCAGTAGCGAAGATCGACGCCACGGCTTCTGCGCTGCTGTCGAGGAAGATGACGACGCGGTCTGCGCGTTGGACTCCGAGCATTCGGAGACGGCGATCGAGCAGGCGTGCCATCCCTGCCAGGGCGGAATAGGAGAGGCGCAGGTCGCCGACGATCAGGGCGGTCTTGCGCGGATGGAGACGCTCGCTGTCGAGAAGAAAGCGTTCAATGCGCATGGCGGCAGGATTCCTTTGGAGCTGGGTCGCCGCAAACGCAGCCATGAGCGGCGAGGCGACCTTCGTCGGGCATTCCCTGGTTGCAGGACAGATTACGTCCGAACGTTGGCTCTACCGACATCCCTGACACTCCTCCCTCGAGACGCTCTCGGGCTTGCCTGCGCCCGCTCATGGAACAACGTGGCGAAATCAGCTGCGATGTCAAGCCCGCCCGGGGCGTCGGATTCCCCACGCCCGGCCCACGGCCACGCATCTCGATCAGGCAGTGCAACATTGCATGGTCGCAGGACGAGACTGCAATAACACATAGAGCCATTCCGTAATGCGATTGACTACATCCTAGTAGAGGCACGCACTGAAATACGATTGTATACCGGATTGTCGTTGACCGGCGCACGAGTCCCGGTCAAGGGTGGATCAGGACTTCCCTTAGGGCCGCCAGTGAATGCGCCTGGCAGCGGCAACCATCCCAATGTTCGTGGGGGGGTGGAAGCAGAGAAGCCTGATGAGACACTGGAAGCTTGGCAGTGCGCTGTTCGGCGTGATCCTGATCGGGTGCGGCAGCGGAAGCGATTCGTCCGGCGCCGCGTCGAATGCAGACGACCCGAGCCTGCAGAGCGTCGACAGGAGCCATGGATATGGCGGCTTTGCCCGTCGCCCAGGCAAGTGGCACGGCAAAGGCGGGGCCGCAGGCGCCGGTGGCACCCACAAGGGCGGCGGATCAGGCGGCGCTGCTGGTGCCGGAGGTGTCGACGGTGGCACATCCGGCACTGCAGGTGCGAGCGCTGGCGGTATGGGTGGTAGCGCGGCGGGAAGTGGCGGCACGAGCCCTGGCGGAAGCGGCGGCGCAGATCCCGGCGGCAGTGGCGGCACGAGCCCTGGCGGAAGCGGCGGCGCAGATCCCGGCGGCAGTGGCGGCACAGCAGGTACCGATCCCGGTGGCTCCGGCGGAAGCCCGCAGGCTGGGGCCGGCGGCTCGCCAGGCACGGGAGGTACAGCAGGTACTGGCGGAAGCGCCGGTGCTTCGGGCGGACCTCTCGGGCTGTCGGTCACCACGACGACCTCCACTACAGTGACCGTTGCCTGGGATACCTCGATTCCAGCGACCTCGACGCGTGTCTACCTCGCATCGGAGCCGGCTTCAGTTCCCGGCGGTGCCATGCCGGACCAGACCCTGGTCGCAACGCTTTCGGATCCGACCGCGAGCTACCAGCTGACGAGCCTTTCCGCGGCGACCGACGTTTTCGTGCGGGTCGAGCGCGACGTGCAGGGAACCACGAAGCAGCAGGACATCCATGCGCGCACTGTGGGCGGGCCTCGCACCACCCTGGACAGCGCTGTCCGCGAAGTCCACGCCTACGGGCCAAAGGCGCTGCAGATCGTGCTCGCCAATGGAAACGCCGGCGGCTGGCAGTCTGGCGCGTGGACGGTTCATCGCGCAAATGGGGCGGCCCTGGCCGTGACAGGCGTCAAGCGTCACAGCATCCCGGTCGGCGCACCGCAATACCAGGTCGGATACGGACTGCCCTATAGCGACACAGTGCTCGACGTCGACCACCGCATCTACCTTCAGCTCGGCGAAACGCTCGGCTCCCACGACATCCTGCACGTGCAAGGTCCGAACGGGCTGGACTTCTCCATTCCCTACAGCGATCGCTACCTGGAGACTCCTGTGATCCAGCTCAACCAGGTGGGATACAATCCACGCGCGACCCAGCGCTGGGCCTACGTCTCGGGCTGGCTGGGCGACGGCGGGTATCTGCCGTTCTCGGGCTTCCCGACGTCTGCCGAGGTGCTCGCGGAGTCCGCTGATGCGAGCCTGCCGCGCACGGTCGTGGTGGGCAGCCTGCCGATCACCCAGCGTGCTGCGTCCGACATGGATGCAGGCGGCGAAGTGCGCCAGATCGACCTGGCCACCGTTCCGGCCAATGAGACTGCCAAGTACAGGGTGCGAATCCCCGGCGTCGGCGTGTCCTGGCCCACTGCGGTCAGCGAGAGGGCAGCGCTCAAGGTCTTCTTCGTGGTATCGCGTGGGCTGTTCCACAACCGCTGGGGAGCGAATCTCGACCCCACGCACAGCAACTGGGCGCGCCCAGCGGACCACCAGAACATCTTCACCGGAGAAATCTCGGATCCCGAGGCTTACTACACCGAGAACCAACCCAAGACAGGGGCCAGGACCCTGATCGGCGGGTACCACGACGCAGGCGACTTCGACCAGCGGCCGATGCACACCGTGGTCCCAGAATTGCTGATGCGCGCCTACGAGCTTCACCCGTCGTCCTTCGCGGACAGCCAGCAGAGCATTCCGGAGAGCGGCAACGGGATCCCTGACATCCTCGATGAAGCGCTGTGGGGCGTATCCGGCTGGGAGCAGCTGCAGGAATCGGACGGTGGCGTGCGCCAGGGCGCGCAGTCATGGCGCCACCCCTGGGGATTCTACCATGCCAACACCGATCCGCTGGACTACTGGACCCTGGCGCGCAATGCGGACGTGACGGCGCGGGCATGCGGCCTGTTCGCACAAGCCTCCAGACTGGTGGCGCCGTTCAACGCGAGCCGCGCACAAACGCTGAAAACACGCGCGCTGCAGGCCTGGAGCTATGCCACGAGCAACGGCGCGCACACGCCGTACCGCCTGTACGCAGCGGGCGAGCTGTTCCGTCTCACCGGCGAGACGACGTATGACACCGCTTTCCAGCAGGCCTGGTCCGCGATGGGCCCCTACGGCGCCTTCAGCAGCTTCGCGAGCGAAGAGCTGTACATGGGTGACTACACCGGAGGCGGGCGCGCGGTCGCCGACTACATCCTCGGCTATGTCATGACCGCTGGCGCTTCCTCGAGCATTGCGAGCGCTGCCAGGTCCTCGCTGAAGAACATGGCCAACGATGTGGTGAACACGATCGCAAACGAGCGCGCTCACCGCACCCCCAGGCCGAACAACCGTCCCGCGGACTGGGGCGGAGCCACCACCACTGCCAAGTACATGGACACGGTCGTGGCCATGCTCCAGCTCGGAGGCAACACGCCAGCCGAGACGCAGGCCTACTTCAACGCCTTGAGCCTGGCCGCAGACTGGGTCCTGGGCGGCAACCCGAACGGCTACGTCTACTTCTCCGGGCTCGGGTCCCGCCGTGTGGAAGAGCCGCTGCACCTCGACTCTCTCTCCTTTGTCAAGCAGGGCAAGGGCGTGATTCCGGGCATTCCGGTGTACGGTCCGAACGATGATGCGCCGAACGCACAATATGCGGCAGCCACGGTTGGGGCGTTCTACCCGGCATTCAGCGCTCAGCCTCCTGGCAGGCGCTACGGAGACGTCCGGACCCTGGTGACGTGCAACGAGTTCACCGTGTGGGAGACGCAAGCTCCTCATGCCGAGCTGTTCGGCGCTCTGCTGGGGCCGCTGACGATGCCGCCATCCTGCTGGCTGGCAGGTGAGGCGGACGCTGCCAATCCGCTTCCCTGACCCGGCTATAGGCACACGCAGGTGCCGCCGACGCAGGACTCGCCGAGCGCGCAGGACTGGCCGCACGCGCCGCAGTGGTGAGAGTTGGGTGCAGACACCTGCTTGCACCGGTATGGGACTTCGATGAGGGAATGTGGCGCTGGGAGGCGTGGGCGGCGGGTTGGACTGCCGGCGCGTAGGATATTCACCGCCCCCCGGCCTGTCGGCCGACCCCCTCCGGATCTG
>JACRCQ010000023.1 GCA_016218915.1 Deltaproteobacteria bacterium | reverse complement strand
TCAGGGCCTCTACTGGTACAGCTGCATCCCAACGATGCGCGAGGAGTGGCTGACCCGCTTGATGTCCGCGTTCGACCGCATCGTGCGCGAGCATTCGTTCTTCAGCCAATTCTTCGGGATGAAATGAGGGGATGGCTCAGGGCGGCGGCCCGCTCATCCCGTTTTGGCGAGCGTGTACGGCGCGGGGGTAGCGGGTAGCGGTCGTGTGGCCGGCATGGCAGCGCTCGCTGGCTCGCTTGCCGCGTGCCGCTTGGCGCTCGCCTCTGGCCGCTGGCCCTACACCCTGGCCGCTGCCGGCCAGCATTCGCAGCTTGCTCGCTCGTTGCCCGCCTGCCGGCGCGCGGGTGGGCGGCCCGACGCCTGGACAGTCGCCTTCGAGGCCCTCGTTGAAGGCGATCGCATCGGCCAGGCGATCAGAAGAGAGCAAAGGCAAACACATTGTGCATCATGTGCACGACGATCCCGGCGACCACGCCCCCGGTCCACATACGCAGGGCTCCAGCGATCAGCCCGAGCACCAGGACCGGTACGAACCCGATCGGGCCGTGGATCGACGCAAAGAGCCCGGCAGTGAGGGCGAAGGTCCAGGGCTGCCATCTGGACGGTAGCTCGCGCGGCAACGCGGGTTGCAGCCACCCGCGGAAGAAGAGCTCTTCAGCGATGGGAGCGCCGGCAAGCACGACCGCGAGCCAGGCCACCCGAGTGACGCCCGCAGCGGACGGCGTCTGCGGCATTTCGATGTGCAAGCGTCGAAGCAATAGCAAGTAGACGGCGGCCGCGGCCACCGAGATCATGCCCGCAGCCGGGGCTGCGGCGGTGCGCAGCCAACCTCGCGCGCCTCGCGGAAACAAAGGATCGAGGCCTTTGCGCGAAACGGTCTGAGCGCCGAGCAGGATCTGTGAGGCGAGCACCACAGCCAGTGCTGCGAAGCGGGTCCGCTCGGGCGCGAGTAGCAGGAGGACCGAGCTGCCGATTCCTCCAAAGACCGAGAACACTCCGAGCGCGACCATCGCGCGCCAGACCTCCGTGTCCCTCACTGCTCCGTCGCCAGCATCGTCGACCCACCGCATGGCGCGTTGTGAGGCTCGCTTCGCCTCGGTCGAAATTGCGCCCAACACGACGAGACCCAGCAGACCCGCTGGGAGGGAGTTGGCCAGAACGATGCCGGACAGCGGAGTCGTGAGCAGCAGCATCTCGACATTCAGCCACGAAACGCTCTGCTGCCGCACCCTGGACTGGCGCAGAAACGTCACGCTCACGCCGCCCTGTGCGACGAGCCAGAACGCTGCAATGACCAGCCCGAGCCTCCAGAGCATCTCTTGTCCGAGGCTCGCCGGGAGGGCGATGATCCAGGGCAGCATCGCGGCGAGAAAAGGAAGAGCCAGAAAGCGCATCGCCGACGCTTTGCCTTCCAGGAGCTCTCGCGGCTCAATCGGAAGAGTCGACAGAAGCGGCGCGGCCGCCAGGTCGCGCGCCACCGAACGTGCGGCCCGTCGCGTGATCAACCAGGCAACACCACACGAGTACAACGCAATCACGGTCATGCACAGGGCGTGCAGCGTTCCAAGCCTGTCTTGCCCAAGCGCTCGGAGCTTCGGCTCGGCCGCGTAGGCGCCCACAAATGACAGTGCAAACGTGAAGATTTGCGCAGCGACTACCAGCGCTGGGCGTGCGAAATCACGCGACGACATGAGCTTCTCGATATCGGCGATCCGCATGAGCGAGCCGGCGTCTGGATAGGTGCGCAGCTGCGGGGCCATGGCGATTCGGTCATAGCCGACCCGCACGGTAACGCGCAGTACCGCCGCGCCGAGCACGATCAGCACAGGGAACGGCACGAGCCATCCCATCGCGATCTCGGCGACGCTACAGCTCGAAAGGGCGCGTTCAGCCAGTGTCAGGAGCTTTGCGGGCCCACGGGCGGGTCCGAGGTATGCGGCCAGAAGCATCGCGCTGGCACCGCAAATGCCGAGCAAGAGCATGAGCGTGGGCCAGGTTCGGACCAACCAGCGCCAGCGGGTCGCCCGCGCGACGGTGGTCGAAATGCCGGCAGCGTAGGCTCCAGCAACCACGGCCAGCAGGCCGAGCCCAGCGGCGGACAGCCAACTGCATACGGAACGATTCGCAGTGCCGACCAGGATCGCGATTGGGAAGAGGATCTGCGAGGGTTGGGACGCGAGCGCGAGCAGCGGCCGGACCCATGGCGTCACCGGGAGCGCCAGAAGCAAAGGGTGCGACAGCATCGAAGCTTGTGCGGTGCGGGAACCCGACGGAGGCATCTCTGCTTGCGCCACGCCACCGATGGCCATGAGGAAGGCCCCGAAGATCGACCACTGTCGCGCATCCGGAGAGGACTGGCTTGCCGTGCCGATGTGGAAGGCGACTACGAGCCCCATGAGCGTGAGAGCGGCGGGCACCAGTCCTGTGGCGGTGAGCTGGACCGAACCTCCCGGATGCCGCGACTTCCCAAGGCTCGTGCGCACCACGCGCAGCCAGGTCACGCGGAGGAATGCGCATGCCACGTCCATCTCTATTGCTCCTCAGAATGCAGTCGGATCATCCCCAGGAACGCATCTTCGAGCGTGGAGCTCCCTCCGCTTGCGCTCTGCTCTCGCAGCTCCTGCAGCCGCCCGTCGAACAGGAGCCGCCCCTTGCCCAGCACCACTCCCCGGTCGCACAACCGATCAGCCATGTCGAGCAGGTGGGTCGAAAGAAGCACAGCAACCCCGCTCTCCGACATGGCGCGAAGCACCGCCTTCACCGTCGCGGCTGACTGCGGGTCCAACCCGTTGGTGGGCTCGTCAAGCAGAAGCAGCCTGGGGCGATGAAGGATCGACGCGAGAATCGCCAGCTTCTTCTTCATGCCGAGGGAGTACCCGCCGACCAGCTGGGTGAGCGGGTGCTCGAACTGGAGCGCGGCGATGGTCTCGGCGAGCTCAACCATGGCCCGGGCGCGCGGAAGACCACGAACCTGAGCGATGAACTCGAGCGTTTCCTCGCCTGTGAGGAAGTCATAGAACGCCGGCTCGTCGGGCACGTAGCCGACCGCGCCCTTGACGGAGAGCGAATCGCGCGCGCAGTCGAGGCCGAACACATGGGCGTGTCCGCTCGTGGGTTGAAGAAGACCAAGCAGCAGCTTGAGTGTCGTGGTCTTGCCGGCGCCGTTTGGGCCGAGCAGCGCGACGAGCTCCCCTGGATTGACGTCGATGGATAGGTTGTCGACCGCTATCGTGTCGCCGTAGGTCTTGGAAAGCTGCGTGGTTCGAATGGCGATCGCCGAGCTTGAATCGGCTCTGCAATCGAGCTGAAAGAGGGACGATGCGTTCATGGTGAGCCCCTGCCGTTGCGCTTTCACCCCCATTCGGACCGAGGCAGCCAGCGGTTGCTAGGAATCTTGCCTTCGGGCTCACTTTTCTAGCAACCGGCAGAGGCTTCCGTCCGACAGGGACTTGAAGAGGGCGCCTCACTGCGAAGTCGGGTCGCCGCTCCTTCAGCACGACCCAAATCCAGAAAGGCACAGGCGATGAACATCTCTCTTCCCATGAATCATGCCGCATCTCGCTACGCGGTGGCTCAGGAGCTGGACAGGCCTGAGGGAAGCGCGCAGGACGTGACTTCGGAGGTCGAACGCTCGTTGTCGCATGAAGTGTACGACCCGGTGTCAAAGCCCGCAGCAGGAGTTGACGGCCTGCCGAAGGGCGGTCCTGGCGACGTGCTCAGCCATGGCAAGGACTCGAAGGTTGGAGGGTTCGGCCTGGGAACCGGACACACGATGCCTGGAATCGACGTCCTGTCCGGCTCGATTCTGAGCGACCTCGCAGCCGGGATCTCCGGCGATGCGCTGGGCGATGCACAAGCAGTGGCAGAAGGCGAGTGGGGTGCGGGCTCCGTATCGCCTGGTGCCGACGATCTACTCAACCAGTCGATCGATCGGTGGGGAGGGGCCGTGGCCGAAGGGCCGATCGCTCGGGGCGCTGCTGCAGGGGGGGCTATCGGATGCGCGGTTGGATGGGTGGCTGCCAGGTCCCCGGCCGGCTGCGCAACGGGCGCCGCGGTCGGCAGCGCGATCGGAGGCGCGATTGGATTGGCCGTTGATCTGGCGACGGACACCTCTGGAAAGGGAGGATCGTGCGGCGGCACCGAGGCATCCCCGGATACCAACGAGAACACAAGGGATGCGAGCGTGGAATCTTCTGCCGAGTCGAAGCCCGAAGACAAGTCGGAGACCGATAGCAGGGGCGGATGTGACCCCCTCATTCAATCCTGCCCGGGACAACCAGAGCCCGAGCCGTCCGACGAAGGAATGGGTGACGATCAAGACGGCGCGAAGGGAGGCGATCCCTTTTTGACGTCAATCGCTCTTCGGCATCGCGCAGGGCAGGGTGATGCCGCGGCACGGCGAATCACTGATATGGCGAGCGGCAACCATGGAGGTATGGTGCCTGAATGGGCGGTGCAGCCCGATACTGAGGATCGCCGCGGGCAAGGTACGGGCGACAGTGGGGCGCTCAAGCGCATCGAGCGTCTCGGCGATGACTTTGATGGGGTGAGCTACTACCAGCAGGCTGCCGCAGCTCCTCCGCACAGCTTCGAGGAGGCGCTGAAGGCGTCCATCTCGAACCCGGTCGTCAATCCGATACCTTGCTAGACCGGCTCCATCGAGCTTCTCGGTTCGCTCAGCCCGCACCGCCAGCGCAGGCTGAAAATGCGCGCTCCAGCGCGATCGCATTCCTGGTGCTCTTGAGGCTCCGGGCTTGCGCGTCTTCGTTACGCCTCCCATGCATACGCGCGAGAGGGGTGACGCAATGACGAAATCGTACGTGATAGTCCTGATGGTTGTCGGGGCTGCAATGGGCTCTTGCAGCGAGCCTTCCGCCCCATTCGCGGATTCGCGAATGGCCTCGCATCGCGACCTCGCAGCTCGCCATCGGGAGCCGCAGATGACGCGGCCGTCTGTGATGGAATCGATCCAAGCCGGGGGGGTGGATACATGCTCGCCGAGCCGGATCCACGATCCGTGCAGCGCAGCCTGTGGCGAGAACCAGATCCGTCTCGCCCTTCCAGCGGTCATGCCCCCGGACCCGTACATGAAAGCGGTGGCCTCTGGCTGCGGAGGGAGCGATGGCGGAGGGGCCCTGACGTGCGACGCACGCGAAAATCTGCAGGAGCAGCAGCTGGTCTGCGCTCGGGACACGCAGGGCGGGGGCGACGTGATGCCGTAGGGGGGGGCCGCAAGCTCTTGTCGCAAGCAGCCGGACTTTGTTGAGCCGATCTCCCCGCCAGGCGGCTCCATTGCCCATGACACGCTTGATTCGTGCTTCTTGCCCAGTGCTGGGCGCCTTGCTTGTCCTTTCGTGCTCCGGACGGACCGAGGTGGAGGTTCTTCACACGGACCCCTCGGGAACCGATGCTGCGTCCGATGCGCCCGTGGTGTCGCCTGACGCCCCGGACGCCCCGTACTCCCCGGATAGCCCGTACGCGCCGGACGCGGCAGATTCCGCCCAGGCTGACAGCGCGCCGGACCAGGTGAACCCCCCTGAGGCGGGGGGCGATGCGCTGCAGCCATGCCAGCCGATCAACCCTCTATGCAAGGGTCCTTCGCACCTGTTGTACGGCCCCAGCTCTGCGATCTGCCAGGTGCAGGTCACCTCCACGCCCCTGGTGCTCAACTGCTGCGACTACGCCGTGGAGTTCTACCTGCATTGCGACAGCTTCCAGGGCACGTTCCGCGTGTCGCTGATCGACCATACGTATCCATTTCCGACGGGAAGCTTCTGCGCGCCCATTGACACCAGCGTACCGACGCCGGTCTGGGTCGCGGTCACGGACGGGCGTCCGCAGATGCCGTCCATGGAGGTGCTGGGCTCGTTGGAGTGGAGCTGGGACGACGGCTCGGGCAAGAGCTTCCACATCAACCTGTGCGGTCAGATCAGCGCACCGGGCGACGTGATCGACGGCACCGTGTTCTGGGTGAACCAGGGGATCTTCGTGAAGCCCTACCCGCCTCCGGAGCTTGGGGTATCCATCCGGCTGCTGGAGAACAAGTCGATCAACGCGATCGACGCAGCCAAGCAGCCTTTGGATTCGCTCGCGCTCGACTCTGTGGCGCTGCTCGAGCTCACGAGCATGGACTACTACGAGTGGCCGCAGCACCGTGTTGCGTTCTGGCCTGGCGCGGGCAAGGTGTTGGAGCCGTACAAGTCGCAGGTAGGATTGCAGGGGCTTCCGTTCGTGGTGGTGGCCGATGGCAAGCGAAAGTACGTCGGCGCGTTCTGGACTTCCCTCTCTTCGATGGTGTTCTATGGTCCTCAGGTGGTCATGGAGAACGTGAGCGAGGATGGGATGACGATCGAGGCGCCGATGTCGGGCGTGGATCCGCGCTCGGATCCATCGATCGAGAAGGCTCTGGTAGACACGGGCAAAGCGCTCTATTGATGATATTGATGGCTTCGCCGGCGCCGCTCCAGCGCAGGGGCCGGGGCACGGACTCCGGCGGCGACCGGGTTCATCCTCGACGCGCCGGCACATCCGTTCTCGACCGCGCGCCCACGGACGTCGAGCTGGTGCGTCGGGCGTGCGAGGGCGACCGCTGGGCAGAGGAGGCGATCTACCGAAGGTACGTGCAGTATGTGGGTGCAGTGGTGGCACAGGCATTGCGCTCGCCGCAGGACGCTCGCGATGTGGTGCAGGAGACGTTCGTGACAGCCTTGGAGCAGATGGGCTCGCTTCGCGATGCAGAGGCATTGCGGGTGTGGCTCGTGCGAATCGCGCTCAGCCATGTGCACCGGCGTTATCGCTGGCGCAGGCTCAAGTCGTGGCTGAGCATGGATGCTTCGGGCGAAGCCTGCGAGGTGCAGCCTGTGGATCCTCGCGCGACGCCGGATGTGCACGCTGAGCTGTCGCTGCTGCGCGACGCCTTGGATTGCGTGCCGTGCGATGCGCGGATCGCTTGGGTCCTGCACAAGGTCCACGGCGAGACCACCGAGGACGTGGCCAGCGCCATCGGCTGCTCTCTGGCAACCGCGAAGCGTCGCGTCGCCGAGGCCGAGCAGGCGGTCCATCGCCACCTCGCATCCCGGGAGGCGCCATGAAGCCCTTGGACGAACGAACGATGGAAGTGCTGCGCGCGCCGTTCGACGAGCCGACGATCCAGGGGATCTGGCGGGGGGTGGATCGACGTCGGGGGGCCCAGCCGCGGCTTTGGACCACGTCGATCGGGTGGGCCCTGGTGGGCGCCGCCATTGCCGTCGTGGTGCTGCTCGCCATCCGGATGCCGCGCAGCTCGGACGCTGGGCCGTTGCGTCTGTCGGACGGCAGCCCGCTGACCTCGTTGCGAGCGGCGGCTGAGCTACCCGCTGCTCCAATCCTGCTCTCGGATGGATCGATGATCTCGCTTGAGCCTGGAACGGAGCTGACTGCCCTGACCAACGTCGGCACCGAGCTGGCTCTGGTGGTGTCTCATGGGAGCGCGTTGTTCGATGTGCGACCGAACGGGCCGCGGCGATGGGTCCTGTCCTGCGGCGCAGCGACCATCGAAGTGATCGGCACGCGATTCGTGCTTGCGTGCGGGGATGGAGCTGCGCGGGTCACGGTGCAGCATGGAAGGGTGCGTGTTCGCGGCCAGGTGGCGAATCAGGGCGATACCGTGCTGTCTGCGGGCGAGACGTTTGACAGTGTGGCGCCTGCAACTTCATCTGAAGCGCATGTGACTCCGGCTCCTTCTGGAGCTGGCTCGGGCGCAGGGCCCGCCAGGCCCATTGCAGCTCCGTCCGCTTCCGCATCCCCCACTGCGCCAGGATGGAAAGCGCTCGCAGAGGGGGGAAGGTACCAGGACGCGTACGCCGCGCTCGGACCCGATGGATTTGATCGTGAGGCGCGTGCTGCCACGATGGACGATTTGTATGCGCTCGCAGATGTCGCGAGGTTGTCAGGGCACCACGCGGACGCGGCCCGTGTATTGCAGAGCATCGTGGACAGCCATCCGACCGATGCTCGGGCTGCGGTTGCAGCGTTCACCTTGGGAAGGATCTACCTGGGGCCGATGGGGCGACCGCAGCAGGCTGCGGCTGCCTTTTCCAGGGCGCTTTCCATGGGCCTTCCGGGTGCGCTGCGGGAAGACGCGTTCGCGCGCATGGTGGAAGCCCGCGCGCGTGCCGGCGATCTTGCGGCTGCACGAGCCGGTGCCCGGCAGTATGCCGCGCAGTATCCCAATGGGAGGTATCTCCCGGAGATCGGCGCGTGGGTTGGAGATACCGTGAGCGATGCTGGAGCAGCCGTCCCGCTGGACGGGGCCACTCCATGAAGGGAGGGTGGGCTGCGCTTGTGGCAGTGCCCGCCATGTGCGGTGCAAGCGCGGTGTTGGGCGCTGATCAACCGCCCCGCGTCGCCTTCATCGATGCCACGCTGTGCGAACGTATGCCATTCTCCATCTCCGGCTTCCGCTCGTTGCTCGCCATCGAGCTTGCCAACGACGGATTCGCGAGGGTGGAGATGGGAGGGGAGAGCGCAGCGCCCAGCGGCGCAGGCGTCACGATCGGGCGGCTGGTGGTGGAGCGATGTGAATCAGGCTCGGCCGCGGTCCGGCTGCGCGTCTCGCAGAGCATGGCCGGCACGCCGATCGAGCGCGAGGTTCAGCTCGCGGACGTCCAACCCGCGGACCGTGCACGCGTGGTCGCGATTGCCATGGCAGAAGCGATTCGCGGGCTGCGCCCAGCCGCGCCTGCGGTGCTGTCCGCGCCTGCAGCGGTCTCGTCCGCAGCGCTTGCTGCTCCGCGACCCGCAGAGTCGCGTGAGCCGGCGCGAACCGTGCCAGTGGAGAAGGTCGACGTGCCGGGGCAGGGGATAGGCCTGGGTGCAACGATGGACGGACGCGCATGGAGCGCATCTTCGCCGTTGGTGGGCGCATCGTTGTTGGGGTATCTGCCGGTGGGGGCGCGCGGGCCGTGGCTGACGCTCCAAGGCGGATGGCAGCAGGCGAGCGTGCATGCGGGGTTGGGCGATGTCGACCTGAGGCTCGTATCGGGTGGCGTGGGAATGATGTGGGGCTCAGGCCAGGGCTCGCTGGTGCTGCGGGCAGGACCGCGTCTGGAGATCGGATATGGGCGAGTGCAGGGACGCGCGACGGCGCCCGGTGTCCGGGAGCAGTCGGGCGGGGGAACCGTGATGGTGGGGGCATTGGTAGCCGAGCTGATCGGGCATGCCTGGGGTCCGCTCGACGGGATGGTGCAATGGGAAGTCGGCTGGGCGCAGCGCAGCGTTGCCGCCACGGTCCAGGGCGAGCCTGTGGCAGGGTTCGAGGGGGCGTTAGTGGGGATTCGGATCGGGGTGCTCGGCAGGGTCGGCTCGCGCTGAGCGCTGCGAATCGGTGGATGTAGCGAGCGGCGTGGTGTAGATTGCCCGCAGCCATGCCTGTTCCATCCATCGGCGATCGCTTTGCCAACAAGTACGTCGTGGAGGCAGAGCTCGGGCATGGGGGCATGGGAGTCGTGCTTGCTGCGCGGCACGAGCAGCTTCAGCAGCGGGTGGCCATCAAGTTCCTGCTGGAAGGGGCAGCCTGCGGCCAGGAGGCACGGGAGCGCTTCCTGCGCGAGGCGCGAGCCGCGTGCATGATCGATGATTCCCACGTGGTTCGCGTGTTCGACGTTGGGGAGACCCAGGATGGCGGCCTGTACATGGTGATGGAGCACCTGCAGGGCACCGACCTGCGGAAGGCCACCGAGAGTCGTCTTCCCATCGCCACGCAGGAGGCGGTCGGATACGCGCTGCAGGCTTGCGTGGGCCTGGCCAAGGCGCATGCAGCGGGCATCGTCCATCGCGACCTCAAACCCGGCAATCTTTTCCTCTGCGCACGTCAGAATCTGCCGCCCCTGGTCAAGGTGCTGGACTTCGGTATCTCCAAGCTTCGCGGTGACGGTCAGGCACTGACCCAGGCCGAGGCGGTGCTGGGGACTCCTTCCTACATGGCGCCGGAGCAGCAGCGGTCCACGCGCGACGTGGACGCGCGGGCGGACATCTGGTCGATGGGGGCGATCCTGTACAAGATGCTCACGGGCCGGACGCCGTACACAGGAACGTTTGCCAACCGCCTATTGGAATCGGCTGCGGGTCCTCCGCCTGCGATTCGATCACTCCGGGCGGACTTGCCCAACGCGCTCGCTGCGATCATCGACACGCTGCTGCTGCCTGACCCTGCGCAGCGCCCAGCGGACGCATTGCAGGTCGCTCGAGCGCTGGCCGCATTTGATCCGCAGACCGCGGCAGCAGAGGGGCTCAGCGCGGCGCCCCTGGTCGCCGCGGCCTCCACCGGCGCTCCGTCCGCTCGGTCTGCTGCCACGACCGTGGATCGACCCCAGCCGCAGCGGTCCCCACCTGGGATGCAGCCAACGCAGCTGAGCGCAGGTGGGGCGCCGCCGCAGGCTCGCGCAGGGGATCCCACGGCCGAGCCCGCGCATTCATCCAGGGTACAGGTCGTCTCTGTCGCGCAGCCTGCGCCGCAGCAGCAGCAGCCACCGCGCGAGATCCCTTTGGCGCATGCCCCTGCTGCCGCCTACGCAGCGCACCCGCCCATGCCGGTCAGCGTCGCTTCCCCTGGCGTCTCGCGGAGTCCGCCCGCCCCTGCACGACCCCGATGGCCTCGCAGGCTCGCCATAGGAGTTGCGATCGTGCTGCCGGTCGTGCTGCTCGCCACGATCGGATTGTTCGTCTTGATCACGCACTGGATCAAAGGGCGGCTTCCGAGCCAGATGCAGACCGTGGCCCTTCCACGAGGGATCGATCCATCCAGAGTCGACGCGCTCGATGCGCTGCCGCTGGTGCGTGCGGAAGCGTTGAAGCGGAACCCGACGGCGAAGCTCGCCCAGATTCTGGTGCTCGGCGATGCAAAAGGGGGCATTGCGAACCTCACGCGCGGAGATTCGGTGTCGTATTTCTTCTCCTCATCCGCTCCGTCCAACGCGGACCCTTGGGGCAAGTGCATGACGCTGGCTCTCGATCTGCGCGATTCCGGGATGCACCTCGCGTGTTTCGACAAGCAGCAGCTCGATCCGACTTCGCAGGAGCCCCTCTGCGGGCCAGCCAAGGTCTGGGCCGCTGCTTCCGCGCTGTCCGGTGCGAAGAAGGTGCGAGGCATCATGTACGGTCCAGGGCCGGGGAGCTCCTGGAAGGTGAACGTCGAGCGCACGTCGGGAAGCACCCGGCTGAAGCTCAGCCCATCGACCTGCGCGGCTCTTCCGTGAGCACGGCTCACGCCTTGAGATCAGGTTCGATGAAGCACCACCGGACGTCCGGCTCGCGCTGGGAGAGCGCTTGCTCGATGCGATGGATCGAAGCGACAACCTGAGATGCGGGCAGCTCATTGGTGAATCGGAGCCTGGCAGCGACCACGACCTCGCCAGGGCCCTGCTGGAGCGTGATGACCTGAAGCACCTCCTGCACACCGTCGGTCGCCTTCATGACCTCACGCGCCACGCGCTCGATGCGCGGATCCGCTGATTCCCCCAGGATCAAGCTCTTGACCTCGATTGACAGGAAGAGCGCGACGCAGATCAGCACGCCGCCGATCGCGATGCTTCCCACAGCATCCCAGCGTCCATCGTTGGTCAGCTTTGCGAGCCCGAGCGCAGCGAGAGCGAGGATCAAGCCGACGGACGCGGCGGCGTTCTCTCCGAACACCACAACAAGGTCGGAGTCCTTGGTGTTTCGCAGGTACGAGAAGAATGGCTCGTCGCGCCGTCGCTTGTTCATGTCGCGAATGTTCGAGAGCGTGGCATAGCCTTCGATGGCCAGCGAAACCGCCAGGATCGTCGTTCCGACCCAGAGATTCTCCATCTGCTCCGGGGCGGCCAGCTTGTGCACTCCCTCGTAGACGGAGAACACGCCGCCGCCGGTGAAGAGCAGCAACGCAACCATGAAGGACCAGAAGTACAGCGCGCGGCCGTGTCCCAGCGGGTGCTGGGCATCGGGCGGCTTCCTCGCCCTGTTCACGCCAAGCAGCAGAAGCAGCTGGTTGCCGCAGTCGGCGAAGGAATGAAGCGTCTCCGCGAGCATCGCCCCGGAATGGGTCAAATAGGCTGCGCCCCCTTTGAAGCAGGCAATCAACAGGTTGGCGACCAGCGATTGGATGATATGGGACGTCGCGTGCTTGTGGCTCACGCGCCGAGCATGGTCAGGGAAACGCAACGCGTCAACCGAAGTCTTGGCCGCTGCCTCGCCTCCCGCCTTGACCCGTGGTGACGGGCGTGGGAGGAAGGCGATGAGGTCGATACCGGAAAGCCGCGGGGCAGGTGCAAGGGCAGGCGAGCAGGGTTATGAACAACAAGGACCGGCTCCTGCTCGTACCTGCAATTGCAGCGTTCGCGATGCTCGCTGCGATCTTGATTGCCTTGCTCGTCACCAGCCCACGCGTCGCGTTGCTCAGGTCCCTTGTTGCGGCGCCCCGGGCGAGCCTCGCCACACCCCGGTCAGGTCCGGCGGTCTATTCGGGACGCCTGCATTCTGCCACGGAGCGTCTCACGCCGCGCAATGCGCGGGTGGCCGCGTACTGGTGGTGGGTCGTGCAGCGCAAGAGCAAGGAAGGTTGCGGCTCGTCGCCACCCTCGGTGTGCACCGAGTTCGTGACCGAGAAGCTCCTGCTCAAGGCGGATGGGACCCAGGCTCTGACCGACGCGGTTGCCGACTATCACGGAGTGTCGCTGCTCGCCGACGGGAGAGATGAGTGGGAGAGCCGCAGAATCATCGATCTGGGTTCGGCCTCGATCTTCTCGACCGACGTGATTCCGCAATCGCTGGCTCGATGTGCGGGCCACCGGCGCGAGTACCAGGAGCGCTCGATCGCGGAAGGCGCAGAGGTCGAGATGCTGGCTTGCTTCGACAAGGGGGAGCTTCGCGCGTGCGACGGACCGGTAGGGGCGATACTCGCCTCGCCGCGGGTATCGGTCCACATGACGCGCCGGGCAAGCCATGCCCATGACCCGATACGCGCGGTAGCCCTTGTTTCGGCCATCGTGCTTTTGGGTCTCGCCATCCACGCGTCACGCTTGCGCGCCCAGCGTCATGCCCTCGAGCCGCGCCCCGGGGGACCTGCGTAATGCACCCCTTCGAAGCCATTGCCATCATCGTGCTCTTGATGCTCGGCACCGTGCAGCTGGCATCCGCTTTCGGAGCTGCTCGTCTGCCTCTGCGCCTGCGCAGCCTTCCCGTCCGCTCTCCCCAGGATCTCCAGGAAGGGAGCTGCCAGCTGCAAGGCGACTTCAAGTCCGTGGATGCAGCGCCCGGCACGCTGGACGGGAATCCGGCGTTCATCTTCGAGACCCGGCTGGTGGCGCCGGTACGATGGGACTCGTTGAACGTCAAGACGTGGCCGCACGTGGTGGTCGGAGATGGCTCACAGTCCTGCAAGATCGATCTGGACGGCGTGATTCTGCTGGACGAGCGGCAGCGAATCACGCTGGAAGACACCGAGTTTCAGGCGAGGTTCCCTGCGCTGTGGAATCTCTGCCCTCCGTACGTACACAAGTCCCTGCACTTCCAGGTGGAGCAACGCTTCATTCCCTTGAGCAGGCCGGTATTCGTGGCGGGTGAGCTGACGCGCCTGAGGGTGACAGAGCAGGGATATCGCGGGGGTGTCGGCGAGCAGTGGGTGCTGGCGTCCGGGCAGGGGATGCCCTTGATCGTGTCTGCGCGGACCCGGGCCGAGGTCGTGCGCCACCTGCTCGCGCCCGCAGTGCTGCACGGCGCTGTGGCGCTCCTGTCGTTCCTGCTGGTGGGCGTGATCCTCGGCGTAGACCGATGGATCGCTGCTGCTGCCGCGCCGTGATCGGTTCGATTTCGCGAGGCTGCCCCGCTCCTATTGTCCCAGCAGGTCGTCGGAAGTACTATCGGCGGACCTATCTTCGACAAAGGACTCGCCATGTCAAACACCCCGCTGAGAACCTCGACCGATCAAGGGACCAACCCCCAGTTGCGCATCGTCTCTGCTCTCGCAGCGTTGACGATTTGCTTCGTGGGATGCTCGTCGAGCGATTCCCCTGTAGGGGGCGCCGCGGGATCGCCTGGGTCGGACGCATCCACCTGCAGCGCCCCGTCGACACAATGCGGAGCTGAATGCGTCGATACCCGGGTGGACCCCAAGAACTGCGGCGCGTGCGGGACAGCATGCACGGACGGGCAGGTCTGCTCCACGGGGAAGTGCGGGGTCACGTGTCTCGGAGGCACGAAGCTGTGTGGAACCGTGTGCATCGAGACTTCTGTGGACCCGAAGAACTGCGGCGCTTGCGGCACTGCTTGCGCGACAGGGCAAGTGTGCTCAGCAGGGCAATGCGGCGTGACGTGCCTGGGCGGCAGCACGCTGTGCACGGACAAGTGCGTGGACACCAAGAACGACGTCGCCAACTGCGGAGCGTGTGGCAACGCCTGTCCAGCAGGGCAGGTTTGCTCGGCAGGGCAATGCGGCGTGACGTGCCTGGGCGGCAGCACGCTGTGCACGGACAAGTGCGTGGACACCAAGAACGACGTCGGCAACTGCGGAGCGTGCGGCAACGCCTGTCCAGCAGGGCAGGTATGCTCGGCAGGGCAATGCGGCGTGACGTGCCTGGGCGGCAGCACGCTGTGCACGGACAAGTGCGTGGACACCAAGAATGACGCCGGCAACTGCGGAGCGTGCGGCAACGCGTGCCCGGCAGGGCAGGTTTGCTCGGCAGGGCAATGCGGGGTGACGTGCCTGGGCGGCAGCACGCTGTGCACGGACAAGTGCGTGGACACCAAGAACGACGGCGCCAACTGCGGAGCGTGCGGCAACGCCTGCCCAGCCGGGGAAGTCTGCTCGAATTCCGTCTGCGCGCTTCAATGCAGCGGAGGGGCGACCAAGTGCGGCAACGCGTGCGCGGACACGAAGAACGATGCGTCGAACTGCGGAGCGTGCGGCAACGCCTGCCCAGCCGGGCAGGTCTGCTCGAATTCCGTCTGCGCGCTTCAATGCAGCGGAGGGACGACCAAGTGCGGCAACGCGTGCGCGGACACGAAGAACGATGCGTCGAACTGCGGAGCATGCGGCAACGCCTGCCCAGCCGGGCAGGTCTGCTCGAATTCGGCTTGCGCGCTTCAATGCAGCGGCGGCGCGACGAAGTGCGGCAACCTGTGCGTGGACACCAAGAGCGACGAGACGAACTGCGGCGCCTGCGGCGTGGTCTGCCCCTCCGGTCAAGTGTGCTCCAACTCGACGTGCGCGCTGCAGTGCACCGGTGGCACGGTCAAGTGCGGATCGACCTGCACCAACACGGCGTACGATCCGGCCAACTGCGGCGCGTGCGGCGTATCCTGCGGGAACAACATGTGCCACAACGGCGTTTGCACTGCGTTGCCAGGTTGCTTCAAGACTACCGACGTGCTCCAGGCCGGCCTGACCAAGGCGCAGTACACGCGCTGCGAATCCGTATCGAACGGTGGATTCACATGCACCAATCCGATCATCACCTACGGAACCGTGACCAACGGCATTCCTGCGCAACACTCAGGCAACAACTTCACCACCTGGTGCCAGCAGCTCGGGTGCAACGGCTTCGTCTCGGTGCAATACGGGAACCGCAGCTACGCGGCGCCGAACGGCAAGCTGTTCGGCTGTACCGGCTACGATGAGCCGGGGTGGAAGTGGTGCGATTGGCAGGACGGCTTCTGGTACAACCAGACCCTGGACTACCACATCGCGCCCGACGGCACAGCCATCACCAGCATCACCTGCAACTAGCTTTTTTTCAGATCGCGCGGCCTGCTCGTACGTATGATGGACGCGCAAGCACGGACGAGCTCATGCGCCTGGCGGGCCCTCCTGCATCGTGAGCAGGGCGACCGGCCCTGGCGCAGAACCCCAGGGGACCATGATGTCGACAACACGATCCATCGGTAAATTGGCGGTGATCTGCCTTGGGGCATGGCTGGTGACCACCGCTGGCTGCGCGCAGACTGCGACGACCGCCGGGGTTTCCTCGGCCAAGAAGACCGCCGGAGCTGCGGGGGTCGACCCCTCCATCCCCCAGGCGAGTCTGGTATCCCCGGATGATCCCCAGGCAGTGACCCTGGCTTCCGCGATCAAGAAAGTGACGGTCTTCTCGGACCGGGCCATGGTGACCCGGGAGGCGGCCGCGAAGGTCACCGCCGAGCCCACGGTGTACGCCTTCAAGCAGCTGCCTGGATGGGTGGACGAAGGCTCGGTGCGGGTGGCGTCGACTGCTGGCAGGATTCTGGACGTGCGCGTGGCCAGGACCTATCTCGCCCGGGCGACCGAGGAGAGCTACCGCAAGGCCGAGGCCGAAGCTCGTCAGCTCACCGCCCGCATGGCAGCGCTCGACGACGAGATCAAGGTCCTGGATGCCAAGACCAAGCAGGTCGAGGACATCAAGGTCTTCTCCCTGGACAAGCTGCACAAGGACGTGGTCGTGGGCAACGTCGGTGTCAGCACCTACGGGCCTGTTGTCGAGTTCATCGCAAAGACCCTGCGCGAGACTGCGCAGGCGCGCCGTGCGGTCCAGGCAGAGCGCGAGAAGCTGGGCCCTGAGCTCGAGGCCAGCAGGAAGAAGCTCGAGGATCTGAAGGCCCTGACCCAGCTCGAGGAAACGAAGGTCTTCGTCACCTTGCAGGGAACGGCGCCGGCCGACGCGCAGGTCGCGCTGAGCTACGCGCTGCCTGGGGCGACGTGGGAGACCTTGCACGAGCTTCGCGCACCCGACGCCGACCCGACGTCGGTCGAGGTCACGTCGTTCGCGGTCGTCACGCAGGTGAGCGGTGAGGACTGGAACAACGCGGAGCTGACGTTCTCGACCCAGTCTTCCACAGCTGCAGTGCGCATTCCGGAGCTGGAGGCGCTCACCCTGGGCGACACGCGGGCTGCGACGCAGAGCATCGAGCGGCAGTCTGCATCGTTCCGGCGCGCCGAGGCAGCGTTCAAGGGGCAGAATCGCCTGTGGAACAAGCGCGTGCAGAGCGTGGAGATCGGGAGCAACTTCGAGGAGAGCTACCAGACCAACTTCGAGTACCTGCAGGTGGTGACGAGCAAGACGGTGCAGATCTTCCAGAGCCTTCAGCAGCGCGGGACCACGGCGCAGTTCAAGGCGATGAGCACGACCAAGGTGCGGGCGGATGGGCGATCGGTGCGGGTGCCGATTGGACGGGTGAACCTGAAGTCCAAGAAGGCGATCGTGGCAGCTCCGGAGCAGTCGCTCAATGCGGCGCAGACGCTGGAGATGCTGAACGAGAGCGGGCAGCCGCTGCTTCCGGGGAACGTAGCGCTGTACCAGGGCGGCGCGTTCCTCGGCATGACCAACCTCGACTTCGTGGCGGACGGAGAGCCGTTCGCGGTGTTCATGAGCGTGGCGGATCAGCTCAAGCTCTCCAGGGCGCTCGACAAGAAGCACAGCGCGCTGATTCGAAAGCAGCGCTACCAGATGCAGCTCGCATTCATCGTCACGGTCGAGAACCTGTCTTCCAAGGCGACCACGTTGAAGCTCGCCGATCGCATTCCGGTATCCGAAGACAGGGACATCGTGATCAGCGGCGTGAAGATCAACCCGGACGCGAAGCCGGACTCCAAGGGAATCCTGCACTGGCCCCTCACGCTTCAGCCCAAGGAGAAGCGCAAGTTCGAGATCCAGTACCAGATCGAGTACCCGCCAACGCTCGTGGTGGAGATGCGGCGCAACAAGGCTGCCGAGCCGAGCCCCGCAGCGACGACGCGGCACGGGGCCAGCCCGGCGAGCCCGGCTCCCCCGGCCAAGGCCTACGATCTCAAGCGGGACATCGAGCAGCTCGAGAACGCGTTCTGACCGCCCACGGTTGACCACCCAACAGCATGAGAGTCGCCGAGTGTCGAAGAATCGTTCTTGGCGCTCCAAGTGTCATGGTGCGGTCCGCGCTACTTCACTTCAACATAGTAGCCAATCAGCAGGTTGTACGTCGTCGCGGTGTCGCCGATGTCGAACGTGTGATCGAGAGGCCCGCTGTTGTAGACGCTATAGCCCACGCGGCCATAGCCGAATGCTGTCTTGAATACTTCCCCGGCGAATGGCGGGGAGGCGACCGAGAACGCGTTGGTCCCGGCGCCCGTGTTCCTGCTGTAGCCCACCACGAACAGCGGCGTGGAGCCGCCCGATGCGTGGACGGTCAGAGGATCAGGATTCCCGGCTGACCAGCTCTCCTGGTAGTCGTGCAGCGTCACCGAGGTAATCGCCACGTCCGGGCGAAAGACCAGGAAGAACTTGTCTCCCCATTCCGACTGGGACCCAGGGTAGGACTTGCCCGGGTCCGATGCATCGCCCACCTTGTAGGCAAGAATCGAATACGTAGTCTGCATCCCCGCCACGATCGCGTCGTGCAGCACCTGGTATCCGGATGGGGTACCCGGGGTTCCCCCATGACGATCGATGTAGAAGATCAGATCGCCAGCGTTGGTCTGGTCGGGAACGGCGATGGAGTCCACACCTGTCGCAGCGACTCCGGCCACAAAGGTCAGACTCGCCACCGCCGTTGATGCATCCGCTTCCCCTGCGTCGTTGCTGTCGGCGTCCAGCCCGGCGTCTCCGCCGCTGCCGCCTCCCGCCGTACCGCCAGCGACGCCTCCTGTCCCGGCTCCCGCAGCTCCTGCCACGCCCCCCGAGCCAGCGACGCCTCCACTGCCAGGAATGCCCCCAGAGCCGGCAACGCCTCCGCTTCCCCCTTTGCCGCTGCTTCCTCCCTTGCCACTGGCTCCCCCAGCGCCAGCGAGTCCGTCGGTCGAGACATCCTTGCCCGCGTCCTGCGCCCCCAGCGTGCTCTGCTCCGCAAAGGGCGCCTCGAAGTCGTAACCACAGCTGGCAACCACAGCAAACGCCGCGGCCACCAGGAGGCGACGGGCACAAACCCCAGGACGAGCTCGGGACCGTGGAACCGGCATGGATCGACGCTATCAGTCGGCATCGGAACGGTCAACGTGACCGCTGGGGAGCGAAATCGGGGGCAAACCCTACCTTGGAATCCTCCACACGCTCTACTTCGGAACCCTCAGGATGCTCCCAAGGTCCGTGGCGAACCAGTAGACGTAGTCGCCATCCACCGCCATGGGGCGTTGGTTCGCCAATAAGGAGGTTGCGAGCTTGAGCTGGCCAGTGCCGGCCAGCGACAGCCGCCAGATGCCAGCCTCGGAAGACCAGTAGATGTTCGATGCGTCGCGCACCAGACCGGTGCAGCTCTTCATGCCCGTGGCCACGACCTCGGCCGTTCCGCCCCCGATCGGGATCCGCGTCAATTGCATGAGGTTGTTGTCGGTCCAGTAGACCCAGCCACCTGCGACCGCGATGCTCGACACCGCGGTCTGCTCCGAGAGAATCTGCAGAGTCCCGCCTGCGAGCGGAGCCTTGACCACCTGTCCCCCCGCTGAGCCATCCCCTCATTTCATCCCGAAGAATTGGCTGAAGAACGAATGCTCTCGCACGATGCGGTCGAACGCGGACATCAAGCGGGTCAGCCACTCCTCGCGCATCGTTGGGATGCAGCTGTACCAGTAGAGGCCCTGAC
>JACRCQ010000022.1 GCA_016218915.1 Deltaproteobacteria bacterium | reverse complement strand
TTCAGGTTCGGAGCGCTATCCGATCAGACGAGAGAGACGCTCGACCACGCTTCCCCGGAGCTGATCCGGGCATGGGCGCTTCGCGTGCTTTCTGCGTCCAGCATCGAAGAGGTGTTCATGGTGGACCCCGCGAGCCATGCCGCGCACGAGAAAGACAAGAACCCGTAGCAGCCCTTCTCCATCTCCCTCCCCCATCTGCCCCCTCATCCCTCGGCCCTCATCCCTCGGCCCTCATCCCTCGGCCCTTGGCCCTTGGCCCTCGGCCCTCGGCCCTTGGCCCTTGGCCCTCGGCCCCTATGCCATCACGCACCACACTGGCGGCCGCCGCTCTTACGTCGCGATCCCAGGCTCCCGTCCAGGGGTCGCCTCGACGAGCTATCGGCAGACCCGTATGCCCAGCGCGTTGCACGTCTACGCGAGGAAGGGCTCGCGATGTACCGGATGGAGATGGGCGAGGCGCCAGGGCGAAGCCCAGGTAGCGCGAGTCCCCCGCCGCCTCCCGAACGACGGATCGAGATTCACGGCGGAGCGCAATTGCCCTGGTGGCAGTGATTCGACGTGCAGTCGCTGTCCTCGTCACAGCCCTCGCCGTTGGCGAGCTTGTCCACACACGCGCACCCGTCGCATCGACCGGTCATGCACTCGCCGTCGGTCCGGCACTCCGCGCACTTGGCATCGATCGCGCAATCGTTGGCGTTCGCCCACGCAGGCCCGCACTTGCCATCGGTGCAGTCCGAGTCCTCGTTGCAGTCCTCCCCAGGCGCGACCTTGTCGATGCACACGCACTGATCGCAACGCCCAGACCCGCACTCGCCATTGCTCCTGCACTCGGCGCACTTGGAGTCGATGTCGCAATTGGCAGCGTCGGCCCAGGCTCCGCCGCACTTGCCGCTGCTGCAGTCGGACTCCTCGTTGCAGTCCTCGCCCGTGCCGAGCGGGCTCAGGCACGCGCAGTCGTCGCACCTTCCTTGGGGACACTCGCCGTTGGACCGGCACTCGGCGCACTGGCCATCGGTATCGCAGTCATCTGCGTTTGCCCAGAACGGGCCGCACATCGCTTTGCAGCATTGGCCGTCCTTGGTGCAAGGATCTCCCTGGTTGCCGCACCCAGCCTGTCCCGCAGTGCCTGCACTGCCGGCCACGCCTCCGGTGCCGCCGCCCGCGGTTCCTGCCGAGCCCGCTGCTGCGCCGCCGGTCCCTGCAGCCCCCGCAGCGCTGCCTCCCGTTCCAGCTGCGCCGCCTGTCGTGCTTCCGCCCGCACCGCTCGCGCCGCCCTTGCCAGGAGCGCCCGACGACCCGCCTGCGCCGGCCTTTCCTCCTGATCCGATGTCGGCTGACGCGTCGCCCGCGTAGCCCCCAACACTCGTGCTGCCACCACCGCCGTCCGTCGGATTGGTGTCGAACGAGCTGTAGTCGTTCGTGCACGCCGCAGCCCACGCTGCTCCAACCACGACCGCACCCAGGACGATTCGTCTCATCTCACCACCAGGCCTCTCGTCCCTTCAGAGTACGTCCCGCAGAGTCCTGCGGCAAGGCACCAGCGTGGGCCTTCGGGCGCGGTCATGCGCCTACTCCGTCTCTGGATAGAGCCGTTCCGCGCAGCCCGGGCACAAGCCGTGGGAGAACTTCAGATTCGTGTGCTTTCGAAGGTAGCTGTCGACGTGCTCCCAGAACTCCTGGTCATTGCGCACCTTCTTGCACGACGCGCAGATCGGGATCAGTCCGCGAAGCTCAGCGATCTCGGTTACGTCCTCGAGGTTGAGCAAGAAGAACTCGCCCTGCTCGAATGCGAACGCGGTGACCGTGACCAGGTAGTGGACCTCGCGCGTCGCTCCCTCTCGCACCATGAACATCCGGTGAAGCCTGCGGCGCGGGGGCTGACCTTCCGAGGCCGCCCGCACGCCGTTGCGGATCACACAATGCTCGCATCGAGGAGTCGTGCCGCAACCTGCCGGGGCCTGCATCGCATTCAGGCAGCGCACGACTTCACCGCAGGCGCTCCGGAGCGTGCTGGGACCGTCGCAGCCGATCGCGTCGGAAGCCGCACGGTTCAGGTCGACCACGTTCAGCTGGGCGTCCAACACGATGACTGCCGATGGCACCGCGTCCAGTACCACGCGAAGCAGTTCGCCTTTTGCGATGGGCCACTGGGACATCATTCGATCTCCTTGCTGACTCCTATCCTGCCAGCTCGGGGTCGTCCACGCTCCCGTTCGTGATATAGCAGCGCCCATGAAGCGCCTGCTGTTGCTCGTCCCCATCGTCATCGCGGCCGCCTGCTCGGCTGGCTCTCCTCCCGCGGCCGTTCACGTCACCCAGCCGCCCGCTCCGCCAGGTGCTGATGCCTCCCTTCCCGAAGCATCTGCGCCTGACACGAGCGATGCGGCGAATGAAGGAGATGTGGCCGCTGAGAGCGCTTCGGACGGCGCGGCTGCATCGGTGGATGCCGGCCCGCCCGCTTGCCCGCCGGACATGATCATGGTCGATGGCGAATACTGCACCGAGGTCGAGCAGAAGTGCCTGAAGAGCTGGTTCGACAAGTCGAACAAGAAGACCGTGTGCGAGGTGTTCGAGGCGCCGACGCGGTGCATCGGGGACAAGGTTCACAAGCGATTCTGCATCGACCGCTACTCCTGGCCCAACGTGGCGGGAGAGCGTCCGGAGGTGATGAACAACTTCTACCAGGCGCAGGTGAAATGTGCGTCGATCGGCAGGCGGATGTGCACCGAGTCCGAGTGGACGATGGCGTGCGAGGGCCCGGAGATGAAGCCGTACCCGTACGGCTACGTTCGCGATCCGCACAAGTGCAACGGCGATCATCCGTGGGACGGACCTGACATGAAGAAGGTCGCCAAGCGCGATGCGAAGGAGCTGGCGCGGCTCTGGAAGGGCGTGCGCAACGGCGCCCAGCCGGAATGCGTGAGCGAGTACGGCGTGCCCGACCTGCCGGGCAACACGGACGACGTGGTGTCGAACGAGAACATGGGAGACGACTGGAAGGGCAAGTACGACTCGGTGCACTCGGGCGGTCCCTGGTACAAAGGCGTGCGCAACCAGTGCCGTCCGAAGATCTACACGCACGACGAAGGGTTCTACTACTACTTCCTGAGCTTCCGGTGCTGCGCCGAGTCAGACTTCAAGCCGACCGATCCTCGCACGCCCAAGCAGGTGAAGGCGAACTGGAGCTTCAATCGCGTGGAGCGGCTCGCACGATTCACCGTCGACCAGATGAAGGGCAAGCTCGAGCTCAAGAAGAGGGGCGAGTGCAAGTGCAGGGCGCAGGACAACCTGTGCAAGACGATGTGCGGCACGCTGCTCGGGCCCAATGCGTCGGACGCGGATCTCAAGGCCCCGCGCGGCGAAGGGGACACCGCGCCGTAGCCCGGCATCGCGCTTCGGGCTCCGCTGTGGTCGCTGGCGCGGGGCGCGTCGCATCGCCCGCACACGAAGCTGCAGCCGCCAACGCGATCAGCACCAAGATCCATCGCTCGGACACCCGCGTATTGTAGCAATCAGGGGCGTCGAAGAACACCAGTTGACGTCGCCCTCGCATGCGACTGTGATGTCCTCGGGATGGACGCCACCGCGCGCGGAGACAGCATAGACCTACCCGCTCGCTTTGCGATCCATCGCAAGGTCGGCTCAGGAGCGTTCGGCAACGTCTACGATGTCGTCGATCGCGAACGCGACATGCGCGTGGCGCTCAAGACCCTCGAGCGCATGGACGCCATGTCGCTCTACCGTTTCAAGCGCGAGTTCAGGGAGCTGGCCGACATCGTGCACCCGAACCTCGTGCGTTTGCACGAGCTGTTCTGCGTCGACGAGCGCTGGTTCTTCACCATGGATCTGGTGCATGGCACGACGCTTCTCGAGTTCCTGCGACCCGGTGCGGTGGGCTCGGACGTCCCCACCATGGACCTCATCGATGCGTCGGCGACCGGTGAGCCCGCCGGGGGCTTCGACTTCGCCGGCTTGGACGAAGCGCGTCTGCGCGCCTGCCTCCCTCAGCTCGTGGCCGGCGTCGGAGCTCTGCACGCCGCAGGCAAGCTCCACAGGGATCTGAAGCCCTTGAACGTGATAGTCGACGGCGCCGGGCGGGTCGTGATTCTCGACTTCGGACTGGTCGTGGACGTGCGCCCTGACAACGTCAAGGATCGCTTCGAGGTCGTCGGAACGCCCGCCTACATGTCGCCCGAGCAGGCGGTGGGAAAAGCCGCACGCGCAGAGTCGGACTGGTACTCGGTCGGCGTGATGCTCTACGAGGCTCTCACCGGTCGATTGCCCTTTGCCGGCTCGGCCCTGCGCATGCTCCATCTCAAGCGTACCTCGGACCCGCCCAACCCCATGCTCGCTGCCCCAACGCGGCTGGCCGACCTCGCGGCGCTGAGCGTACGACTTCTGGACCGCGATCCAGCCGCCCGTCCCAAGCACCCGGAGCTGCAGAGCTTGATGGCAGAGTGGAGCTCCTTGGATGCGCCAGCCCCTTCCTCCAGGGCCATCGGACGCATCTCTCTGGTAGTGCCTCGCCAGCCGATGGAGTTCCTCGTGGGCCGCGGACAGCAGCTCGAGCAGATGCACGCCGCGTTCGCCCGAGTGGTCCAGGGCGCTGGCACCATGCTGCGCATCACCGGACGCTCCGGCATGGGAAAGAGCGCCATGGTGCGCCACTTCGTGGATTCCCTTTCCCACAGCGGCCAGGCCGTGGTGTTGCAAGGACGCTGCTACGAGTGCGAGACCGTGCCCTACAAGGCCCTCGACAGCATGGTCGATGCGCTCACGCGTTACCTCGTGACTCTTCCGCCGGATGAGCTAAGCGCCATTGCTCCGTCCGATGCCTCGCCTCTCGTGCGCCTGTTTCCCGTGCTGCGGCGTATCAGCGCTTTCAGCGAGCAGGGGCGCGAGGACGGAGACGCTGACCCCCGCGAGCAGCGAAGCCGGGGATTCTCGGCGCTCCGGCAGCTGATTCGCCGTCTGGGCGACCGTACGCTCCTTGTCCTGTGGATCGATGATCTGCAATGGGGCGACGTCGACAGCGCAGGATTCCTCGCCGAGCTGTTCGAGCCCCACGACTCTCCTCGCATGTTGCTGATTGCCAGCTTCCGGCAGGAAGACGTCGCGAAGAGCCGATTCCTGGATGTCTTCCTCGCCCACAAGCCGCTGGATCCTTCGTGCTTCGTCGACATGGAGGTAGGACCGCTGCAGGACGATGAAGCCGAGGAGCTTGCCTCTCTTCTGCTCGGCGAGCAGGGCGTACGGATCTCGCAGCCGCCATCCGCGATCGCCGCTGAAGCCAAAGGCAATCCCCTGTTCCTGCTGGAGCTGGTCGCGCACATCAAGGACGTCGGTCGTATCTCCACGCGTCCATCGAGTGATCAGGTGGTGCGGCTCGACGACATGCTCGCCAATCACGTAGGCCGTCTGCCCGCCGGAGCCCGCAGGCTGCTTCAGACCGTCTCGCTGGCGGCGAGGGCGATCGAGATCGGAGTGGCGAGGCGTGCTGCCGTGCTTGGCAGCGATGTCAGGGAGTGTCTCGACGCCCTGCGCATGGCTCGCCTGGTCCGCACGCAGGGGCTGCGCGAGACGGATCTGATCGAGCCGTATCACGACAGGATCCGTCAGGTGGTAGTGGCGAGTCTCGACGCCGGAGCGACGCGCGACACCCACCTGGCGCTGGGGCAGGCGCTGGAGGTTTTCGGACGCCAGGATCCGGAGACACTCGCCTTCCACTACCTGGGCGCAGGGGCAGTGGACAAGGCCTGGACCTACTCTGTCGCAGCCGCGGATCGCGCTGCCAGCGCACTGGCGTTCTCCAGGGCCGCGGACCTGTACCGCGATGCGCTGTCGGTCTGTCCGCGCGACGAGGAATTCGCGGTGCGTGTGAAGCTGGCCGACGCGCTGGCGAACGCCGGCCGCGGAGGGGAGGCGAGTGAGGCTTATCTGTCTGCCCTCCCGATCGCCCCTGGGGGGGAAGGGCTGGAGCTGCGGAGAAAAGCCGCAGAGAGCTCCTTGCGAGTCGGCAGGATCGACGAAGGCCTGGCGCTCGTGCACGAAGGCCTTGCGCGAGCGGGGATGCGTCTTGCCGCAACGCCCTTCCGCGCGCTCCTGGCCCTGCTCCTGCGCCGTGTCTGGCTGTGGCTGCGGGGCATGGGCTACCGCGGGCAGTACACGTTCGACCCGACCCTGCTGGCGCGCATCGACATGGGCTGGGCCCTGGCCGTGGGGCTGTCGAACAGCGACGCAATCCGGGGCGCAGAGGTGCAGACGCGAACGCTGCTGCTCGCGCTCAAGGCAGGCGAGCCCATGCGCATCGCGCGCAGCCTCGCCTTCGAAGCCGCATTCCTTGCCACTGCGGGCATGAAGAATCACGCTCGGTCCACGCGGCTCCTGGCGGCCGCGAGCGCGCTCGCCACCGAGATCGGCCAGCCCTACTCCCTCGGCTGGGCCCTGGTGGGGGCGAGCGGCGTGGCCTACTTCGAGGGACGATGGAAGGACTGCCTCGTACACACCGAGGCAGCGCTCGCGGCCTTTGGCCCGTGCGCCGGGGCAGCGTGGGAACGCACCACTGCGCGCCACTACGGTGTCTGGGCTCTCGGATATCTCGGCCAGGTGGCGGAGATGGCCCGACGGGTCCGCGCGCTGCTCAAAGAGGCAATCGATCGCGGCGACCTGTACTCGGCCACGGACCTGCGCACCTTCATGTCGAATGTGGCATGGCTCGTGGACGACGACGTGCCGGGGGCACGACAGGCGATCGAAGACGCCATGCGGTCCTGGTCCAAGAGCGGGTTCCACGTTCAGCACTACTACGAGCTGTACGCGTATGGGCAGCTCGACCTCTACGAAGGACGAGCCGCGTCGGCGTATGACCGCGTGACTGCCACCTGGCCGGCGCTGCGACGGTCCATGCTGTTGCAGGTGCAGACCGTACGTCTCGAATCGCTGCACCTGCGCGCCCGCTGCTGCCTCGCCCTCGCAGAGCAACAGCCCGATCGCCGGCATGAGCTTCTCGCACAGTCGCGGGCCATTGCCCGTCGGATGGCAAGAGAGCAGGGGCCGTGGGGTGCTCCGACGGCCCGCCTCGTGATGGGCGCGGTCCACCATCTCCAAGGCGACAGCGGACGCGCCGCTTCCGAGCTGCGTGCCGCCATCGACGGCTTCGATCTGGCCGACATGGAGCTGTTCGCCGCCGCGGCACGGTGTTGCCTCTGCCCCATGCTCGAGGGCGATGAGCGCGCACGCATGCAGGCGCATGCCCGGGACTTCATGGCTGCCCAGACCATCCGTCGGCCGGAGCGATGGGTTGCGATGCTCGCGCCGGGCTACGCTCCGACGGCCAGGGCGTTGTTGTCCGAGGGGAACCCTTCACGCGACAGAGGAGACAATGAGCCAACTTGACGGTATCGGGTTGCAGTTCGATGAATCGATGTCCGGGGTTCTCACGCTCGGCGAGACTGGCCAGGCATCGGACGCGAAGCTCGAAGTACGGGTGAGCGCCGAAGACCTGGATACGTTTCTTGCGCCCGGGCGGCACCAGGCTCTTCTGAGCGGGACCTTCACCTGGGATCATCTCGGCGCGCCATCCACGATCGAATCAGCGGTCTTCCGGCTCTTCGACGTGAGCGCGGACACCGGCCACTATCAGCTCGTCTACGAGTTCAGGTTCACAGCCCCCGATGCAACCGCGTACTTCTTCCACGGGGAGAAGGACGTGCATCATGAGAAGGGCAAGGTGGACGTCCTCGACGACATGACGCGCATGCGCGTCAAGGTGCACGCTGGCGAGGACGCTGCCGGTCCTGTAGTCGCCGAAGGCGAGATGCGGTTCAGCCTCCTGGATCTGCCTTCCCTCGTGCGCTCCATGAAGGTCACGGGCACGTCCTCTCCCTGGAAGCAGATCGCAGCGCGCGTCGCCTTCCTCGACTTCGTCTACGGCGTGCTGCGCGACGAGTACCTCAAGTCGGTGACTCTGCTGTACGACACCCGCTACGAGAACCTCGTGCTGTCAGGCTGGCTCGAGCACGGCGGCACCAAGGAGCGATTCTTCCTCGTGTCAGGCGTTCACGACCGGGGATTTCCCTGGGGCGATGGCGAGATCTTCTGGGATGTGCTGCTGATCGTCGGCAGCGACGAGGGGTGGCGCAGGTACTGCATCACGGACCGGGTGCTGCCCGGCCTCGAGGTCGACGTCGACCACGGACGATATCGATACAAGGGGCCCTTGTTCCTTCTCAAGGAAGGGTATTCGACCTCGATGTCGGAGATGAAGAAGGGCTCTGCGAACCTCGTGGCGTGCGATGCGGACTTCTCAATCGACTTCGAAGCCAAGGCCTATGACACGGCTCCGTTTCCGTTTCCGGTGGTGGACAAGCACCTTCGCCATCTGACCTCGGAGCTGGCTCACGAGCTGGAGCAGCTCCTTCCTGCCGAACACCCGCTCGGCGTCTTCATCACCCCTCACACCGTCACGGTCAAGACCGGTACCCTCGGCATCCAGGACAAGAGCGGGGGCAGTACGCTGGAACAGGGCGCCATCGATCCGGTGCGGACCTTTGGGGAGGCGGAGCGATCCACCCTTCGCAACATCAAGGAGCCCACGCTGCTCTACAACTACGTGTGCGCAGTCGATGCGCACGGGCACACGGCTCGCGTGCAGATCGACACGCGCACGCTTCGCGATGAGCGAGAGCACTTCGGCAAGGATCGGCTCGACGCCATCGTGGGAACCGTGGTCTCGCGGGAGGCAAGCGCAGAGATCCTGCTGAGCGGCGGCACGGAGACGATCCGGCACTTGATGGGGAGCGTGCCGACTTCCTCGGTCGTGGCGCCGCGCTTCGTCAAGCTTGGGCCCCCCTTGCTCGAGGTGAGCAACGACCACTTCCCGACGGCCATCTTCCAGCGCAGGATCATCGACGTCCTCGACAGCCTCGGCGACAAGATGCGGGCGCTGGAAGAGGACATGCGTTGGCTGCGCTGCGAGCCCGTGGGAAGCACGCGGACCGCGAAGGTCGCGGCATTCCAGGGCGATGACAAGCATGCGACGCTGGATCGTGTGCTCGAGGCGACCGGGTTCTTCGCGCTGGTGGAGCAGCGCTACGCGGAGCGCGGGGCGGGATGCACCCGCGACCAGTTCTCGATCGTGATCAAGCCGAACTTCATGTTCGCCTACGATCGGCGGGATCCATCGACGTATACGGATCCGAAGCTGGTCGCCCACCTGGCGCGTCGGCTCGTGGACAAGGGGTTCTCCAGGATCTCCGTGGTCGAAGCGCAGAGCGCGTATGGACAGTACTTCGACAAGCGGTCGGTCCGCGAGATGGCCGACTACCTGGGATTCTGCGGGCACGACGAGCTTGGGAAGGTCTACGACGTGGTGGACCTGACCGAAGACTCCCACGACATGGTCGACTTTGCAGGGCCGCTGGGGCGGCACCCTGTGCCCTGGACCTGGCGCGATGCGGGCATGCGGATCTCGTTCGCAAAGAACAAGACGCACGCCTATGCGTACTACACGCTCACGCTCAAGAACATCTACGGCGCTCTCGCCTTGGCCGACAAGTTCCAGGAATACCACTGCAAGCGTGGCATCTACGGCACGACGATCGAGTACCTGCAAGCCTACCCCGTGGACTTCGGGCTGATCGATGGGTACCTGAGCGCTGATGGACCGTTTGGCGTGTTTGCGGACACGGTGCCCAATCCGACGCACACGATCGTCGGGGGCGACGACCTGGTCGCCGTGGACTGGGTCGGTGCCTCCAAGATGGGGATCGACCCTCGTATCAGCGAGTTCATGCGCCTGGCGGTCGAGCGCTTCGGCAAGCCCGCCATCGACTTCCAGGGCGATTGCAGCATCTATCGTCCATGGCTGAACGTCCCGGTGGCGCTCACGCTCTTCACCAACAAGGGGCTGGATGCGGACCACACCATGGGAAACCTGCTTTACGCAGCCGCCGCCCAGATGGATGAGACGCACTTCAAGTACAAGAACGCGACGCCCTTGATTCGATGGCTCCGGACCATGACCGTGCCGCTGCGCAGGACGTTCTTCCTTCGCACCGGCGAGGATCCGTCCTGGACCAATCGCCTCGCGAGCTGGGCGCTGTGGAAGCTGGGAGCCTGAGGGGAATCTTCTACCAGTTCCAGACGCCGCCCACGAAAGCTGCGAGATCGGAATCCCCCTGCGCGGATGCATCGACGAGCTTGATGCCGGCTTCCTTGAGCAGCTTGCTGGCACGCGGCGGATCCTCGACCCCCAAGACCGCCAAAGCCCTTCCCTCTACGCGCGAGACGAACCCGTACGCATAGGTCACGTTGATGCCGACGTTGGCCAGGGCATCGAGCGCCGTTGCGAGGCCGCCCGGCTGGTCCTCGATCGCTGCCACGACCACCTCCTCCTTGGTCGGCGTCAGCCCGCCTTCCCGCAGCGCAGCGATCGCGGCTTCCGGATTCGTCACGATCATCCGCACGAACCCGGTGGTCGGGCCACCGGCATTGCGGGTCACGAAGAGCGCCTTGACGTCGACCTTCTTCGCTCCGAGCAGGCTCACTGCACGCAGCAGCTCACCAGGCCGATCAGGGATTTCAAGGCTGATTTGGATCATGTTACCCAGGCTCCTTGCGACGATGTGGCTTCGCGGACGCGGAGGGATTCTAGGGCCAGTCCCCCGGATTCGCAAAGGGATCGTGGGCGACTTGCGCGTGCCTCCACGCGCGCGCAATCATGGGACATGGTGTTCTCCTGGCTCAAGAAACGACGTCGCAAGAAGACCGCTGCTCCGCCTCTGCCTCCCTCCTGGGCAGCCTGCCTCGAGGAGAGCTTCCAGCACTGGAACGCGCTCGACGGCGGGGAGAAGCAGGCGCTCGAGGACATCATCCAGGTGCTGATCGCCGAGAAGAACTGGGAAGGATGCAACGGCTTTGCCATCACCGAAGAGGTCCAGGTCACGATCGCCGCCCAGGCAGGTCTGCTCCTGATCGGCATCGAGCATGACTACTACCAGAACGTCGACAGCATCCTGGTCTACCCCTCGACGTACAAGCTCCCGCGCTCGCGTCAGGTCGGCGGCGCCGTGAGCGAAGACAAGACCGCGGTGCTCGGGTCGGCTCATCACGGCGGGCCCGTGATCCTTGCGTGGGATGCAGCAAGGCAGGGGGGCAGGAACGCGGACGATGGCCGGAATCTCGTGTACCACGAGTTCGCACACAAGCTCGACATGCTCGACGGGATGGTCGACGGGACCCCGGAGCTGGACGCGGACGAATTCAATGCGTGGGTCGAGGTGATGACTGCCGAGTACGACAAGCTGGTTTCCAGGTCTCGCAAAGGCAAGAAGTCAGTGATCGACTCCTACGGCGCAACCGACGTCGGCGAGTTCTTCGCCTCTGCGACCGAGAGCTTCTTCGAGAAGCCGGTCCGGATGCAGGCCGAGCACCCGAGGCTGTACGACGTGATGCAGAGCTTCTACCACCAGGATCCTGCGAGGCGATTTCAACGAATCAGGGAGAAAAAAGGGCCGTGACTAATCGTGACGCGGATGCTATAGCAATCACGAATCATGTCTCGCGCCACGGAAATCATGACTCGAGCCCTGGCGGCTGCTGCCTCCTTGCGCGCGCTGGATCAGAAGCAGACCGATGCGATCGTCAGGGCCGCGTACCTCGCGGCGCTCGGCGCCCGGGTTCGACTCGCTCGTCTCGCGCAGGAAGAAACGGGTGTCGGGCAATGGCAGCACAAGGTCACGAAGAACGTGATTGCCACGCAGCTGGTCTATGAGGACATCAAGGATCAGAGAACGGTCGGTGTAATCTTCGAGGATCGACTCAACGGCATCGTGGAGATAGCGCAGCCGGTCGGGCCCGTGCTCGGCTTCATTCCGGTGACCAACCCGACCTCGACCACGATCTTCAAGACTCTGATCGCGCTCAAGACGCGCAATCCGCTGATCGTGAGTCCTCCGCAGGCAGCGCGGCGAGTGGTCCAGGAGACGGTCCGCTTGTGCGTCGAAGCTGCCATGAGCGCAGGGGCTCCGGACCACTGCGTGCAATGCGTCGATCGCGCTTCGCCGCAGACGATCAGCGATCTGATGTCACATCCGAGCCTCGCGTTGATCCTGGCAACCGGAACAGGGAGCCTGGTGCGCAAGGCAGGCACTTCGGGCACGCCGGTGCTCGGCGTGGGGCCGGGAAACGTGCCTGTCTACATCGGGGCGACGGCGGACGTGGAGTACGCGGTCGGGTGCGTGATCGAATCCAAGACCCTCGACAATGGCACGATCTGCGCCAGCGAGCAGGCGATTGTGGTCAAGCGCGCGGTCTGCGAGCGCGTGATGATGGAGTTCCGCCGGCAGGGCGCGTGGTTCCTGACGCCGGATCAAGCCGAGAAGGTGGCCAGGATCGCGTGGGATCGATCCCGGGCTGCGATGAGCCCGATGGTCGTCGGGCAATCGGCCCAGCGCATCGCGCAGATGGCAGGGATCGAGGTGCCCGACAACGTGACGATCCTGATCGCGACGCTGCAGGGCGTGGGCGAGAATCACCCGTTGTCCGGAGAGATTCTCGCGCCGATCCTGGCCTTCTACATCGAAGAGGACTTTGACCGCGGCATCAAGCGCTGCTCCGAGATCACGCGCTACGGCGGCTCCGGGCACACGGCCGTGATCTACTCGAACAACTCCGAGCGCATCGAGTACTTCGCGCACGCGATCGATGCCGCTCGCATCCTGGTGAACATGCCGTCGACCCAAGGCGCCATCGGCGGTATCTACAACACGCTGAGCCCCTCGTTCACGCTCGGCTGCGGGTCGGGTGGCAACAACATCACCACGGACAACGTCACCGCACGCCACCTGCTCAACATCCACCGCATCACCCGCAAGCGTCCGAATCCTCGATGGGCAAGCTTTCCCCACGAGCGTTTTCTCGACGAGTCCGTGCCTGCCGAGGCGATTGAGGCGCAGTTCAACAGGAACTTCTGACAGGCGACCGGCTACGGGCTCACGAGGCTCGTGGCAAACCAGCACTCCTGGATTCCGGCTTGCTTGGCGGCTGCGGCCAGCTCTTCGCCAGCCTTCTTGCGAAGCGTTGCCCCGTCCTGCTCCGTGGCGGTCTGCAGCTTCCCGGTGAGCGTGAAGAGCCATTCCCGCCACCGGGTGCTGCCAAGGCTCTCCTCGTAGATCTCGACGGCAACACGTCGCTGCTGGCTCGGGTCGAAGCCCTGCGGCATCTCCGGCACGCCGCACAGGTTCTGCAGATCCCTGGTGGGGTCCTGCGACGCGGCGGCCAGGACCTTCATCTCCAGCATTCCGTCCACGGGTTTCCCTGCGGGCGCGAGATACAGCACGCCGCCCACGCGGCAGGTCATCTTCGCCGCCAGCGAGCGCATCTCCTTCTTGTTCGACACCTTCGCGGTCTCGAGCGACCGGCCGCTGCTGTCGCGCACTTCCACCGAGACCGGCTCCTGGCCCTGCACAGCAACGACCAACGAGCCGACCTGCTTCCAGAAGTGCATGGGAGCCTTGCGCGCGGGGCTCGCGGTGCACAGGCCCGCAACAGGCTCAGCTACCGCCCCTCCGGCGTCAGGTGCTGGAGGCGCAGCCGGCGCAACCGGCGCCGACGGGGGGGAGCAGGCGGCGAGGGCTAGACCGAGGCAGGCAATGGGAATTGGGTGGCGCATGGGAGCGGACCCTACCATGGGCCCGGCGGTGAGCGCCATGGCACGCCGGAGGGCTGCGAGGCTTGACGACCCCTGTCGGTGATGTCTGAATGCGCGTCCGGAGACGACGCGATGTACTACCTGTTGTTCTACGATGTTGTCGACGACTACATGACACGCCGGGTACCGCTGCGCGCAGAGCACCTCGGCCTCGCACGCAGCGCATTGGAGCGGGGCGAGCTCGTGATGGGCGGGGCCCTGGCCAATCCACCCGACGCCGCGATCCTCGTGTTCAAAGGGGATTCTGCCCAGGTCGTGGAGGATTTCGTGCGGGCGGATCCCTACGTGCGAGAAGGCGTCGTCAAAAGCTGGCGAATCCGCGAATGGACCGTGGTGATCGGGGACGGGGTCACGCCGCCGTAGCGCCTACTTCGCAAACACGACGTCATCGACCAGAAGCACCATCGTAGCGCCCGGGTTGTCCACGGTAACCGCGTTGATCGCAGGAAGCGATGCGCACGCCGCCGTCACGTCGATCACGGCCTGCGACCACTCCGCCCCCACGGTCACCTTGGTCTCCGTGCAGCGATCTCCCTCGTGGCTCGGCGCCACCACCAGCTCGCCGCCCCCGGACACCGCCTTGAAACGCATGGAGAGCTCTGCAAACGTGGTCGTGGGGAATGCCTGCCGGTAGTAGATGTGGAATCCGCTGTACTGCCCGAGGCTGTCCACGCGGATGCACGACCCCTTGTCCCCAAAGCACCCTTCGGTCGTCTCCGACCCCTTGGCCGACCCCCACGGATTGATCTGCCATCGCACCTGATCGATCCCGCCGTATCCGTCGCCGTACACCGTGGCCGGCGGCACGAACACGCATGCACTGCCCGCTGCCGGCTTCTGATCGGTCAGCTGCCCTCCAAGGTCGAACACCGAGCCTTTCGCTATCTCGTAGGTGAGCACGTTCGGTGTCTCGATCACCTCTCCCTGCGCGCTGGTCACCCGGAACACGCCTCCCGGTCTGCCCTTGGCGAAGGTCTCGTTGTCCTCCACTACGTGCCATGCGCCGCCGCTTCGTTGTACCGATCGCCACTCGGTTCCGCTCGCGCTCCGGTACTCCACGGTCTGAATCGGGATTCGGTGATTGACAAAGGCTACCCGCAGGTAGCCCCACTCGTTGCGGTCGTTGATCTGCGCGTGGATGTTGCCTGTGACCGGACACGGCACCCGCCGTGCCTGGGCTTCGTCCAGCCCCCCGCCGTGCAGCGCCTGCGCGGATTCCTGCGAGAGATCGAAGTGGAAGTGCGCGCCAGCGCACAGCGGATTGCCCTGGATCGGACACAGATCGTGCACCATCACGGTCCGCGTATCGCTGATCGTGCTGATCTCCCAGCACTCCCCGCAGGCCTCCCCCACGGCGCCGCCGTAGGAGGCCCCGTTGTACGGCTCAGCGATCGCCAGGGTCAGCCCCTGTTGCACCGAGGCTGGCAGGATGGAGAGTGTGCGATCGTACTCACACCAGCCGCTTGCGCTGGCGGTGTAGGAGGTCAGCCGTACGCTTCCGCATTCCGCGCTCGGGCCTGGTGAGACCGACCCATCTCCGGCGGCGGTGGTTCCCCCGCTTCCCCCTGCGCCAGCTGCCCCTGCTGGGGTCGAGTCCGACGAAGAGCAGCCGAACAAGGATGCTGCAGCCAAGGCAACGAGCCATGAGCAAGAGTTCACCAGCCCATCCTACCATAATCGACCGCTGTCGCGGCTGCGGGCACTTCCCGGGCGCGGCGCGATGGTTAGGATGCTCGCAGGTGACCGCCATGATGGAGCTCGTCGTGTTCGGCGCGATTGTCCTGGCAGGCGGAGGCGCTCTTCTTGGTTTGACACGCATGAAAGGAGCGCAGCCGCCTCGATGTGCTATCCGAGACGCCGCAGATGGAAACGTCGTGCGGATCGTGGGCGAGGTGGAGAGAGACCACGAGATCCTGACTGCCCCACTGTCCGGTGTGGAGGCACTGACCTATGATGTGCGCGTCCACGAAGAGTGGAATGGATACCGCACAATCCTCCACCACGAGAGCAAGTGCGTGCCGTTCCTGTTGCACGACGGAACCGGAGAGCTGCGGATCGACCCTTGCTCGGCGAAGATCGAGCTCGAGGAGCATAGAACGTACCACCGGGGGTTCCTCGAGCCTCTGGACGAGCGTCAGAACGAGTTCCTGCAATCGCGCCATTTGAGGGACACGACCCTGTTCGGGTTCGATCTCCCACTGTATCTCTCAGAGCGGACATTGCAGGAGGGCGAGACGATCGCTGTGATCGGGATGGCACGGTGGGAATGCGATCCATCGGGGCAGCTGCAAGGCGAGCCCGGCTATCGCGACACGGCGAAGCGGCTTCGTATCATCGCGCCGCTCGACACATCGGTGCTGCTGAGTGCACGGTCGACGCGGGTAGGCGACTAGCCGTGCGCGGACAGCCCGATACCTCCTCGGGGTTCGTCCGGACAACTGGGGCACCTTCTGCGTGAACGCATGGACGGTATGGCGCCTCGGAAGCACTTCGCGTATCGTGGCCGATGCAGCTAGCAGAGGGTTTCCGGGGTTGCCTTCGTGGTGCCCCGGAGGAGATCAAGGGTACCAAGCCGCGGAGGAGGGCGTATGCAAAGACCAGTGCTGTGGGCCGTGCTGCTTGTGGTGTTGGCAGGGTGCGGATCGTATCCGGTGCCTGTCGACGCGCTGGCGGGCGCACAGGCCTCGACCCGGGCTGCGCAAGAGGTGGGCGCCTCGACCAACCCCCGAGCCTCGTTGCATCTGAAGCTTGCACAAGAGCAGTTCGACGAGGCGAAGCGCTTGATCGCCGATGGCGACAACCAGAAGGCCGAGGGGCTGCTACAACGCGCGAACGCCGACGCGGAGCTGGCGCTCGCACTCGCAAAGGAAGCCACGATGCAGGCGAAAGCCAAGCAGGTCCTCGAGGAGCTGCAGGCCGCGAAGAAGGGCTCGCGCTAGGAGGCGAAGATGAAGCGACAACCCACGATGTGGCAGGTGCTGGGTACGGTCGGAGTGTTTGCGGGGTTGGCGAGCGCTTGCGGGGCGACGCTTCCACCCAAGGAGCTCTCCGACGCGCGGGCGGCCTACTCCCGGATCGAGAAGGGGCAGGTCAACAAGATCAATCCGGCTCAGGTCCACGAGGCGAAGCTGCTGCTCGACGCAGCTGAGGCAGCTTTCGAGAAGGACCCAAAGGCCCGAACGACGATCGACAAGGCCTATCTTGCACTTCGCAAAGCCGAGCTCGCAGAGGCCCACGCGGGCGAGATGAAGGCCGAGAAGGAAATCACCGAAGCCGAGATCGCCCTCGGCAGAAAGACCAAGGCCGAGCTTGATGCGACCCGCCAACAGCTCAATGCTGCCGAGCACAAGGTCGCACTGTCCGAGCAACAGCTCGCGCAGGAGCGCCAGGCTCGCGCAGAAGCCGAGAAACGCGCCAAGGAAGCCCTGGACAACCTCGCCAAGATCGCGAGCGTCAAGCAGGAGACGCGCGGCACGATCATCACCTTGTCAGGCTCCGTTCTGTTCGCCTCCAACAAGTCCACCCTGCTGCCGGGCGCAATGGCTGGGCTCGACAACGTCGTCACAGCCCTCAAGTCCACTCCAGGACGCGAGGTGATCGTCGAAGGGCACACCGATTCGCAGGGCTCCCATGGGCTCAACATGGACCTCTCCCAGGCGCGCGCAGAATCCGTGCGCTCCTATCTCGTCGACCACGGCATTCCACCGGATCAGGTCAAGGCTCGCGGCCTCGGCCCGGACCGACCGATCGCCGACAACAAGACCGCTGAAGGACGCGCCAACAACCGCCGCGTCGAGATCATCGTCGCCCCTGCGCCTGAGCCCAAGTAGCTCTCCCAGCCCCTGCTTCCTTCACGTACCGCGTGGACCGCTGCGGGGACGACCGAACCAGGCGCGCACCCGCGCCATGCAATCCTTGCGCGCAGCGATCGATTGGTCCTCGCGTCCCTTGCGCTCCTCTGGCGTGGAGTTCTTGTACAATCCCACGTGCATCTCGCCTCTGCGCGGGAAGGACGCCCCTGCATCACGCGCTGCGACGAATGCCACGAGCCGCTCGATCACCTGCTCTGCATCGGAATCGAACGAAGGATTCATGACGACGTTGCGCAGCATGGGTACGGCTCCGTCGCCGCGGAGCAAGGCACCCTCCAGAATCGCGACCCGGTCCTCGGAGTCGTGGATCCCGGCAGCGAGCATGAATCGCTGCAATCGCTCGGACTCCACGTCGAAGTAGCGCTTCGACAGCTCCTGCAGAACCGGCGCGCGTGCCGAGGTGAGCCGGTCCAGGGTATCGGCCAGCACGCGTCTGCCTTGGTCTGGACGCAGGCGGCTCAGCGATACCGCGAGCGCAGCCTCGGTCCGATCCTTGCCCGCGAGCTTGCGGTCCGACCACAGCCCCATCATCGCTTCCTGCAGCACCGGATCCTGGATCGCTTCGGCCATGCGAAATACCCGTTGGGCAAAGACAGGAAAGCGCTCAGGTGCGGTGCACTCCGACCACGTCTCAGCGCCCTGCAGCATCCGAGCGACCCGCTGCATGCCGAGGATCTCGCGGGCCACGCGTCCTGCCTTGGCCAGGTCCAGCGTTCCTGCGGCCTGGGAATCGCCGCACAGCATCACCCGCAGCCAAAGCTCCGGTCGGGATTCGAGGCGTGCAGCCAGCGCATCGTGCCGATCGCCGTGCGCGTGCCGCAGCGAGTCTTCCCAGTACGAGAACGACGCCTCGAGGCTGCCGCGAGCCTTTCTCCAGGCCACGAGCTCGTCCGGTGTCTGAAAGGAGGCACCGGTCAAGCGACGGAGCGAGTCGAGCGCGACGTTGCCGAGCGTGGGCCTGGACCAGGTGATCGGATAGCAGCGCTGGGCCATCTGGCTCACCGTCATGATCGGAAGCGGCCCTGCGTCATCCTGCATGGCTGCCAGCGGGGAAAGCAGATCCACGTCATCGGGTTGCATCTCGACAGCGATGCGCAGCGCTGACAGAGCCTTGAGACGTGCGGGCGCCGAGGATCGGATCGTGACGCGGGCTTTCTGGAGCGAGCCAGGATCGCGCAGCTCGACCTGATGGCCGAACACCCAGGGCGGGATCTCCTGGGTGCAGCAGGAATCGCTGCAGCTGGTCAGGGCTGCAATGCGATCTGCGAGGACATCGGTAGGCAAAGCTTGCACAGGCGCGCTGGTCGACGGCGCAGCGGCCGAGATTGGAGCATCGTGCCGGCAGGCCGCGACCAAGGTCAGCCCGATCATCCCGCGAGCCACTCGCCATCGCATGGCGGCATGGTAGCTCCATGCAGAGCCGTTCGCAGGCAGACCGGACGTCCGCAGGCTCCGTGGTCCTTGGCCCACTATTGATGTCGATCGCGGAACGCCGTACAAGCCGCTTCTGGAGGTGCCGCATGACACTGAAGGTTCTGGCGTGCGTCGTGCTCTGTTGGCTCGCGCTCGGGTGCGCCTCGCAACGCAAGTACGCGTCCGGATGGGATGCGCCGTCGTCGCCTGCGGTCGAGCGTGCGCCTGTACCCGTGCGCGCTGCGCCGACGGTGGACGTGAGCGGCCCGTTTGGCCTCGAGCTCAAGGCCGACCGATGCATCGGAAGCATGGGCGCGACGATCGCGCGGCTTCGCAAGATGGTCGATCTAGCAAGGGATCAACGCGATGTCGTGCGTCTCAACTGCACGCTCGCCAAGCTCGAGGAGGTGGAGCGGATCGAGCGCAAGGCAGGGGAGCGACGAAGCGCTCTCCGGGGCTTCTTGCTGGAGGATGACGACAAGGCCGCACAAGAGCTTCGATCCGTGGAGACCCTCGAACGGGACTCGGCGCGCGTTGCTGCGGAGGCGCAGCAATGCGCTGGCGAAGAGCTGGCGCAAGCCCAGCTCGAAAACCTGCCAGCGCCCGCTGCCCGCAGAGGAGCCTTTGCCCGCAACATCACCAGGCTGGAGTCGCGCGTCGACGGCATCAAGGAGCAGACCTTTCGTGCGCGAGGGCGGATGGCTCTGCTCAGCGACACGGTGCTCTCCGGAAAGGCAGCGAACGCCGGGGACAGAGGGACGCTTGGCGGCTTGACCGCGACCGCAAAGCCCGCGGCTCCGCCCACGTCGCCGAATCCCGTGGCGAACCCTTCCGCGCGCCACGACCCTTCCATGCTCATCCGCACCGCAGAGCTCACGCTCGCGGTCTACGAGGTGGACAAGAACATCGATGCCGTGGAATCCGCCGCCAGCCAGGTCGGTGGCTATCTCGCGATGCGGGGTGACCGCCAGATCGTCGTGCGCGTCCCCCGCGACCGATTCGAGGAGGCGCTTCGTCGCATCGAGAAGCTCGGCGACGTGTTGCATCGCAATGTCGCGGCCGAGGATGTCACCGATCAATTCGTGGACCTGGAGATGCGCTTGAAGAACGCGCATGCTGTGCGGACACGCCTCGAAGCGCTGCTCGCGAGCGCCAGCGTGCACGACGCAGTGGAGATCCAGAAGGAGCTGGCGCGCGTGACCGAGGAGATCGAGCGCTTCGAAGGCAAGCTCAAGCTCCTGCGGGATCGGATCGCCTGGTCCACGATCACGGCGACATTCGAAAAGCTGCAGCAGCAGAAGGTGCGCCAGCAGGCGTTGCTCCCCTTCCCGTGGATGAGCGTGATCGGCCTTTCCCCCTTGCTGTCGGTTCCTCGTTGAGGTGCATCATGAGCCTTCGAAACTTCCTGCTGTACCTGGCTCTGGCCGCCTGGATGGCCGGCTGCGGCGGCCACCCCTTCGACGCCCGCGTTGCTCCGGGGTTCGTGGAGGTCAAGGAAGAGGATCCCGCCTACGACTTTCGTGCGGTGGCGCCAGAGGGCGTGGCTGTGGCGGTGCGCTCCGAGCCTCTGAAGGATGCGCCAGCGGACGTTGCGTTCTGGGAACGCGCCGTGACGCTGCGCATGCGCGAGCTGGAGGGGTACGCCCTGCTCGGAGCCCGGGACGTGAAGTCTGCCGACGGTACCGCGGGCAGGGAGCTGACCTTTGGTCATGATCAGGAAGGCAAGCCGTCTGTGTATCGCATCCGCCTGTTCGTGCGCGGCTCGAACCTGTTCATCATCGAAGCCGGCGGAGCCAAGGAGCAGATGGACCGATTCGCTTCCAACGTGGAATGGATGCTGGCTCAGATCCAGCTGCGATGATTGCTGTCGTCGACAGGCCGGCCCGCGCCAGGACTCGCGCGGGGCGGCTCGCCCCCCTTGATGTCTGGCTGCTGAAGCGTGAGTCCAGCCTGCCCGACCGTTCCGAGCGATCGTCCGCGACGGCGGTATTCCTGGATGTCGGCTTCGGCGAGCGTCCCGTGACCACGCTCGAGACGTGGGAGGCGTTGCGAGCGGTCAGCGAACCCTGGAAGGTGATCGGGATCGAGCTCGACCCATCCCGGGCCCTTCGGGCGCAAGACGAGAGTGGAAGCGACCAGGTCTCCTTTGTTCGAGGCGGGTTCCGGGAAGTGGCGTCGTGCGAGCCCAAGGCCCGCGTGATTCGGGTCATGAACGTGCTGCGCTCGTATCCGCCGGACCAGATCGAATCCATTCATCGGATGCTGGCCGGGGGGCTGGTCAATCGAGGCCTGCTGATCGAGGGGACGAGCGATACCTGCGGGCACGTGCTCGCGGCCTGGTTGATCCGTCGCGAGGGCAACGAGCCCCGCAAGCGAGGGCTGCTGTTTCACACCGACTTCACGCGCGGCTTCTGCCCGTGGCTGCTGCGCGACTTTCTTCCGCGCGACATTCGTCGCGGCGTGCAGCAAGGGACCCCGATCCATGGATTGCTGTCTGACTGGCATGCAGCATGGTCGGTGGTCCGAGCACAAGGGGAGAAGAGCCCGCGGGAGCTGTTCGTGCGATCGCTGGCATCCCTCGCGATGCACAGAGCCGACGTGGATCCGTGCACGGATCTCGACCCGGGATTCGCGTTGTGGAAGCTGACCGGGAGCGAGCCTTTGGACGGCCGGCCCTGAAGTCTGCAGCCGGAGCGCCTCTCAGATTCCTTGGACGGTGATCTTGATCATCTTGACCGGGGTGCGCGGGCGATCTCCGCCACCGGTAGGCGTGGTCTCGATCTTGGTGACGACATCCATGCCGCGGATCACCTTGCCGAACACCGGGTGCTTGGACGGTCCGGGCGTGAACCAGTCGAGGCGATCATTGTTGACTGTGTTGATGAAGAACTGGCAGCTGCCCGAGTTGGGTTGCCCCGTATTCGCCATCGACAGCGTGCCCGGCTGGTTCGAGATCTTCGCGTCGGCCGGGTGCTCGTCCTTGATCGTTCCGAAGGGGGAGTCTCCGGTGCCCGCCCTGGGGCTGTTCGGATCCTTGGAGTGCGGGCAGCCGAACTGGCACATGAAGCCCTTGATCACCCGGTGGAAGTGGAGCCCGTCGTAGAAGCCGCTCTTGGCGAGCTTGATGAAGTTACCCGCCGTGATCGGCATCTTGTCCGTGAAGAGCTCGATCTCGAAGGTGCCCAGTGACGTTTCGCAGGTTGCGGTAGGATTGGCCATGGCGCGCATGGTAGCTGCCGTTCCCGCGGTTTTGAAGCAAAACCGATTCCGCTGGAAACCATCGCCGCCCCAGCGGCAGGGGGCTTGACTTCCCCAGCCTCTGACGAGAGTCTCGTTCGTCTTGAGCGGGACTTCGGAGGGTGCCGTGAAGACACCAGACCGTTTGGCTGCGCAGGATGCGCGTAGCGCAGAGCAACAGCGGCGTGCCGACACGGTTGCGTCCATTGCCCGTCCCGTGACCGTCATCGCTGCGGTGGTAGCGATTCTTTGCCTGATTCCAGGTGTGACCACGACGCCGGTCCCTGGGTTCCTGGGCAATGCTACAGCTGCAGCGCTCGCCGCGTACAGCGTGGCCCTCGCGCGCAAGGGCAAGGGCACAGCGGCTGCCATGACCGTCCTTGCGCTGCTGATCCCATTGTTCGGAATGGGTTTCATCCTGTTCGGCGGATTGCTCGGGCAGTATGTCGCGTTCTTTCCCATGCTCGTCTGCCTCACTGGCTTCACCCTCGGCAATCGCTGGGGAATGGCAGCGCAACCATCACGACCGCCTTCTTCGTTGGACGGGCTCTCAAGCTGCTCGAACGGTATCACTGGGACGTGCAGCGGCTGGAGCGAGAGCGAGAGCTGACGCAGCGGCTGGAGGCCCTGGGGCGTCTCGCAGGCGGCGTGGCCCATGACCTGAACAACCTGCTCACCCCGGTCATGGGTCACACGGAGCTCATTCGGCTCGAACCGGAGCTCTCTCCCACGGTACGGGAGTCCTCCGAGCAGATCGCTGCTGCGGCCCAGCGCGCAGCGGACCTCGTCCAGCAGCTCCTGACCTTCGCCCGCCGCGACACCGACAAGCCGACAGAGCTGGATCTGGACTCCGTGGTGCGCGACTTCGCACCCCTCCTGCAGAAGCTCCTGCCGGGCAACATTGGCATCAAGCTCCAGCTGCATTGCGGTGACCGCAAGATGCGCGGCTACCGCCTGCACATCGAGCAGATCCTGATGAACCTGGTGGTCAATGCCCGCGACGCGATGCCGGACGGTGGAACGATTCGTATCGAGACCAAGGCGGTGGAGCTCGATGCTGCTCAATGCTCCGAGCATGCGGGGCTGACCCCGGGGCGCTATCTTCGTCTTGCGGTCGCCGATGAAGGAGTGGGGATGACGCCCGAGGTGCAGGCGCGTCTGTTCGAGCCTTTCTTCACGACCAAGGCGGTTGGCCGGGGCACAGGGCTGGGGCTCGCCACCATCCACGGGATCGTGCAGCGGGCCGGCGGGCACGTGCTCGTGCAGAGCGAGCCAGGACGCGGCTCGACGTTCGAGGCGCTGCTGCCGGTCTGAAAGGACGCGCTGCGACGCGTCAGCTCCGAAGCCCCGGAGCCTCATGCCCGCTGGTTGCCACGTACTCCGTGTACCCGCCGCCGTACTTGTGCGGCCCTTGCGGCGTCAGCTCCAGCACACGGTTCGACAGCTTGGCGAGGAAGTGCCGATCGTGCGACACGAACAGCATCGTCCCTTCGTACTTCGACAACGCTTCGATCAGCATCTCCTTGGTCGCCATGTCCAGGTGGTTCGTCGGCTCGTCGAGCACCAGGAAGTTCGGTGGATCGTAGAGCATCCTCGCGAGCACCAGCCGTGACTTCTCCCCGCCGGACAGGATCCGGCACGGCTTGTCGATGTCGTCGCCGGAGAAGCCGAACACGCCTGCCAGCGTACGCAGCGAGCCGATCGAGGAATGGGGGAACGCGCCGATGAGGGTGTCCCAGACCGTGGCAGCGGGGTCGAGGATGTCCATCGCGTGCTGTGCGAAGTACCCGAGCTTGACGCTTCCCCCCACGGCGACCCTGCCGTGATCGGGCTGGGCTGCGCCTGCCACCAGACGCAGCAAAGTCGACTTGCCCGCGCCGTTGACTCCCATCACGCACCAGCGTTCCGTGCGACGGATCAGCAGGCTGAAGTCCTCGTAGATCACCTTGCTTCCATAGGCCTTGGCGACATTCTCGAGGTTTGCGACGTCCTCGCCCGAGCGGGGAGGGGGACGGAAGTCGAAGTGCAGGGCCTTGCGACGTCGTGGGGGCTCGACCTTCTCGATCTTGTCGAGCTTCTTGACGCGCGACTGGACCTGCGCGGCCTTGGCTGCGTGGGTCTTGAATCGCTCGATGAAGCGCATCTCCTTGGCGAGCATGGCCTGCTGGCGCGCGTACTGGGCTTCAGCCTGCTGCTCGGCGATGGCGCGCTGCTGCTCGTAGAAGTCGTAGTTGCCGCTGTACGTCGTGATGTCGCCGCCGTCGATGTCCAGGATCTTCGTGACCACGCGGTTGAGGAACTCGCGATCGTGCGAGGTCATCACCAGCGCTCCCTCGTAGTTCTTGAGGAACTGCTCGAGCCAGATGATCGACTCGATGTCGAGGTGGTTCGTCGGCTCGTCGAGAAGCAGCGCATCCGGGCGCATCAGCAGGATGCGCGCAAGCGCCACGCGCATCTTCCAGCCGCCTGACAGCTTGCCCACGTCCTCGTCCATCACGTCCTGCGCAAAGCCGAGCCCAGCCAGGATCTCGCGCGCCCGCGCCTCGAGCGCATAGCCTCCGAGCTCCTCGTAGCGTCCCTGCGCATGGCCATAGCGCTCGATCAGCCGGTCGAGCTCTTCGGCCTGCTCCGGATCCGCCAGCGCCAGCTCCAGCTCCTTGAGCTCCGCCGCCGCGTCGGCGACCGCGCCTGCGCCGTGCATCGTCTCTCCCACCACAGTGCGTCCGGCCATCTCGCCGACGTCCTGGCTGAAGTAGCCGATGGTCGTGCCACGATCGACCGCGATCTGCCCGTCGTCGGCCTGCTCTTCGCGGATGATCATCCGGAAGATGGTCGACTTGCCCGAGCCGTTCGGGCCGGTCAGACCGACCTTCTCGCCCTTGAAGATCGTCGCAGACGCCTCGAGGAAGAGGATCTGCTTGCCATGACGTTTGGAGATGTTGTCGAGTCGGATCATCGCGGCTTGGGATTGTCCGGCGAGCGTGTAGCATGATCCGCGCCCCCCATGCGAACGCCTTTCCGATCGAGTGCAGGTCTCGCGCGCCGTGCGTTCCGACGTGCTGCGCTCGCCAGCCTCCGGCTTCCGCCTTCCGTGCTTCGCGCATTTGCAGGGCGTGCTCGTACGTCCGGCGACGGCCTGACGCTCGACTTGCAGACGCAGGCGATGCTGCGGTGCCTGGAGCTCGCGCACGTGCGACATTTCCAGGACGTGGGGGTCCAGGCTGCGAGACGTTCGATGGATCTGCTCAGCCCTGTGCTCGACTTTGCTCCGCGTCGGGAGGTGCGATGGCACGACCGGTACGTCCCGGGGCCGGGCGGCGACCTACCCATGCGCGTCTACGAGCCGGAGGGCGTCCAACAGCCCGCGCCCCTGCTTGTGTACTTGCACGGCGGCGGCTTCGTGCTCGGATCCCTCGTCTCGCATCACGGGCTGTGCAGCTACCTCGCGGAGCGCGGACGCTGCCTCGTGGCACATGTCGAGTACCGCCTCGCTCCAGAGCATCCGTTCCCCGCAGCCTTCGACGACGTGCTCGCCGCGTTTCGCTGGGTCGCTGCCCACGGCGCGGAGCTGGGATGCGACCCGAGTCGCATCGCCATGGGCGGAGACAGCGCTGGTGCCAACCTCACCGCGGCCGCCGCCCTGGTGCTGCGCGACGAGCAGGTGCGTCCGGCTCTCCAGCTTCTCATCTATCCAGCGGTCGATCTCACACGCTCGTTCGAGTCGCACGAACGCTTCGCCGAGGGCTTCTACATGACCCGGGCGATGATCGACTGGTTCCTGGACAACTACCTGACGCGCCCCGAGCAGAAGCGTGACCCCCGTGCGTCTCCATGGTTCGCCGAAGACGTGCGAGGGGTACCGCCGGCGCTGATTCTGACCGCAGGGTTCGATGCATTGCGCGATGAGGGCAAAGCGTGGGCCGGGCGACTCTCGGAAGCTGGCGTTCACGTGGAGCACCGGTGCGTGGAGGGGTGCATCCACGGGTTCGCGTCGATGGCCGGCGGGATCGACGCAGCGCGCGAGGGGATCGAATGGGCCGGGCGCAGGCTTGCCGAGTCGTTGGCGAAGTGAGTGGGAGGATGTCAGGTCGGGAAGACCTGATGGAAGGCGGGGTCAGACGGTGGGATCGACGTCTTCGTCGGGAACGGGCTGGGGGCCTGGCACGATGCCCGCGATGTCCGGATCCTCTCCGGGAACGCCATCCGAGCGAACGGGCTTGTCCTTGCGTCGTTCAGCGCGGTTGGTCTCCTTCTCGCGGGCTTTCTCCTGGCGTGCGCGTTCCTTCTGGCGCTTCAATGCACCTTGCCTCTGCATGGGCGTACCTTGCCTTTCCACGCAGCGCTATCGCTGCATGTGCTTGCTCGGCGCTTGCAGACGCGCCTCGCCTCACCGCGAGAAGGTGTCAGTAGCGATCGCGTCCGCCGCCGCCGCCGCCGCGTCCACCGCCGCCGCCGCCCGTGCGCTCCTGGGCCTCGTTGACCTTGAGCGCGCGCCCGTCGAGCATCGAACCGTTGAGCTGCGAGATCGCCGTGTTGGCGGCCTCGGCCGAGCCCATGGTCACGAAGGCGAAGCCGCGAAGCTGGCCGGTCTCACGATCGGTCGGCATCGAGATCTCGACGACCTCTCCGACGGACTTGAACGCTGCTTCGAGCGTCTCGCGGGTGGTGTTGTACGAAAGGTTTCCTACGTAGAGACGATTGCCCATGACATTCAACTTTCCCAGCTTGATCCACGCCTGAGACGCTATTTGACCGTCGTTCGACGAAGCCCTGCCGCTGGAAGGTAACGTGCCGCGCGGGTGATTCCGCGCAACGCACACGGAGCGTCATCCAGTCAGCCGAACTAGCCGTGGTCTACCCCAAATCGGGGAGATGGAAAGCGTCGTGTCGAAGGCCAGGGACGATCGTGATGGGCGACACCGTAGTCCCTGCGGGCGGGTTGCGCAAGGGTGAGCCCGCTCGCGCGGCGTTACGCTGCTCTTTCCGCTGCATTGCGACTTTGTCGGTGGCCCCGCTATGCTTTTCTTCACCGAGCGCAGCCCCCGTTCGCCGCGACCGTCTCCACAAAGGACCTTGCCTGATGTCTCGCCCCGATGTCGCCTTCGAGCCTGCCCTGGACCTGTCCGAAGCCCTGGGTGAAGCGCTCTCCCTGCTCGCAAGCGACGTCCACCTTCAACCGGACGGCGATCATGCGAGCGTGAGGTTCCGGGTGGACGGACGCCTCGTGCCATCTCGGATCCGTCCACAGGTCCACTTGTCGGCCGTCGAAGAGCTGTGCGCGATGGCCGACCTCGCCCCTGGCGACCACGCAGGACCGGCAGAAACGAGCGTGCGGCTCCTGGTGCGGGGCGCGGTTGGCCGCTGGCGACTATCCCGCATGCCTGGGGTCGACGGCGAGAGAGTCTGCCTTCACCGCGTGATGAGCGAGCCACCGGTGCTCGAGAAGCTCGGCTTCGACGAGCATCAGCTGAGAGCCGTGTACGCGACGCTTGCTCATCCCTGGGGCGTCGTGCTGTTCGGTGGTCCTGCCGGCAGCGGCAAGACGACCACGTTCTACGCTGCGCTCAGCGCGCTGGATCCTGGGAGGCGTTGCGTGCTGACGCACGAAGATGTCGTCGAAGCAGACATCCCGGGCGTCCACCAGGCGCAGTCCGCGGGGCAGCCGTTCCTGGGCGACGGCTGGTTGCGCGCGATGCTTCACCAGGATCCTGACGTGATCGGGCTGGGCGAGATCCACGACTTGCCCACAGCCATGTTCGCCGTACGCGGCGCGCTCACCGGCGCTCTGGTGCTGTCGACCGCCGCGTTCAACGACTCCCCCTCCTGCGTATCGAGGCTGCTGAATCTCGGCGTGGAGCCGTTCCTCGTGACCTCGGCGCTGCGTTTGATCGTCTGCCAGCGTCTGGTGCGGCTGTCGTGTCAGCATTGCCTCGCAGACGACTCGCTCCGTGCCGAACAGCTGGATGCACTCCGGCTTTCGCCGCAGCAGCTGGAGGGGCTGCAGCCTCGAGCGGGCTTCGGCTGCGAGCGATGCCAAGGCAGCGGCGTAGCAGGGCGCGCTGCGATCTTCGAGGTGCTCGAGCTGACGCCGTCCTACCAGGAGCTGGTGCTGATGGGAGCATCGAGCGCAGAGCTCAAGTCCGAGGCCATGCTCAACGGCTTTCGGACGCTGAGGCAGCATGCGATCGAGCTGTTCGTGCAAGGGAGGATCCGCGCTTCCGAGGTGCTGCATGCGACGAACTCCGACGAGGGACTTCCAGCGCCTCCGTCTTTGACGCCGCGCCGCGCCCTTGGCTAGGGTTGACGGATGCCACGACGAACCTGGGTGGAGTGGGCCGCAGCGGACGGGTTGTTGCGCGCCTACGAGCCGACGGCTGACGAGCTCGCCGCATGCGCCGACCAGCTTTCGCAGGACTACAACGAGCCGCACAATCGCGCGATGATGGCCAACGAGAAGCTCATGTCTCCGCAAGCCGTGATCGAGCACTGGGCCGGCCTGGCCGAGCAGGCAGATCGCCCCTTCTTGCTGGAGCGCGACGGCGTGTTGATGGGGGACGCGGACCTGCGCCACATCGAGGCGGGTCGTGCGGAATTCGCCATCATGGTCGGCTCTCGAAAAGCGCAGGGCCAAGGGGTCGGCACGCGCTTTGCCGGCATGCTCCATGTTCTCGCGTTCGAGTCGCTCGGTCTCCAGCGCGTGTACGTCAGCATCATTCCTCCCAACACTGCGTCGCGACGGCTGTTCGAGAAGCTCGGGTACCGAAACGACGACAGCGCGCAGGCGCGCTCCTATGCTGAAGATCCCAGCGACATCTGCATGTCCGTCTCGCGCGCCGAGTTCGAGTCCGCCTGGCTTCACCCCCAGGGCGCAAGGGATGCGATAAGGCTCGGTACGCGAGCCTGACAGGCCTCCCTATCCGAGATCCAACGCGAGGATCGTCCGGATCGTCTCGGACTCTCGCAGCTTGCCCGCTCCCACCGCCTGGCGAAGCACTTCCTGGTACTTCGACAAGAGCACGGGATTGATCTTCAGCCGGTGGGCGAGCAACGCGCGCGTCTGCTCGAGCGACTCCTCGGACAGGGGACGACGGAACGCCGTGTGGCACTCGAGCACCAGATCGATCCAGATGCCATCCAGCCGCGCGGCAGCCAGCTTCAGCGCGTACCGACTCGCTATCTCGATCAGCTCGTCAGGAATGTCGCTCGCGCTGCTGGACGACGCGAGCACCGCGTTCAGGTGGCCGGACAGCAGCTTCTCCGCCGCGTCGAGGCGCCCCGACGCCAGCATGCGGTCCGCGAGCCGTCCAAGCGTCTCGAACGCATCCGCCTTCTGCGTCGTCAGCACGTAGGGATCCATCTCAGGCCTGTCGCGCCGCGAGCTCGGCGGGATCTCGTCGTCGCTCTCCTTGGGCGCCGAGGGCGGAGTCGGACTCCTGGCAGCGGCCGCTCGCTGGTCCGAGGTCATTTGACAGAGCAGAAGAGACTCCCTGCCGAGCGATATCTGATCCCCTGCGGCCAGCTCCTGAGGCTTGTCGACACGCTGCCCGTTGACGTACACCCCGTTGGAGCTGTTCAGGTCTTCTATGCACACACCCTCGTTGGTGATGCTCACTCGGCAATGCTCGCGCGACACCACCGGAGCGTCCAGAAGGATGTCGCACCGGGGGCCTCTGCCGATCACCAGCGTCCCGCTCCGCGGTAGCGGATAGGCTCGTCCCCTGTGGACCAGTATCCATCCGCTCCCGATCCCCTGGAGTGTGGCCTCGGCTTCGAGGCGCGCTAGAGACAGCATCTTTTCGGTGGTCGGCGTTGGACTGCGCATCCGAGCAATTCTCCCCTCTGGCAGAGCATGCGCGATCCTGGGCTGTTTTCAAGCATGATCGTGGTCCTCCCGCCGACGCGCTTCGGCTAGGGGACAGCCCACGTGAAATCCACGGCCACAGGCTCGTGATCCGACAGCTGATTGCCCTCGCCGTCGACGAACGTCATGTCTACGCGCCATTGCGTCGCCGTAAGCGTTACGGCTGTGCCTCCCCGGTAGAGAACCCGGTCGATCCGATACGGCTCCGGGCACGATAGCGCGCGGCAGGCATCGGTCAGACCCGCTCCAGTCATCAGCTTCACCAGCTGGTCCTCGTCTTCATCGTGCATGTTCGTATCACCCGCAACGATCACCGCCTTGCCCGCAGAGTGATCCGCAATGTAGGCGACGAGCTGATCCATCTGCTTGGAGCGGGCGCTCATGTCCCCGTTCGAACCGCCGGCATCTGCATGCAGATCGTACAGGTCGACGACGGCTCCAGCCGCAAGGGTCATCGTGGTGACCACGAATCCTTTCGGCGTCAGGCAGTCGTTCGAGTCGTCGACATAGCCATTGCACGCCTTCCACGGAACGTGGATGTCAGGCCCCAGCTCGATCCTGGACAGGATGCTCACGCCATCGCCGAGGTTGATGGAGCCGGACTTGTGGGTCGTCTTGTAAGGATGGGTAGCCTGCGAGACGAGCTGGGCGTGGTAGGCAAAGTCCTCCTGCACCATGACCAGATCGAAAGGATTGAGCTTGGGGCTGATGAGCGGCGTGTTCTTGGCAGGATCCGAGCTGGAGATCCCCTGAGGGAGCCCTGCGACGTTGTACGTCAGAGCCGCGAACGCTCCCGAGGTCTTGGGCGGGCTCGCCTCCGCCTCCGCCTCCGCCGCCGCATCCAAGTCCGCCCCTGCTTCTGCGTCGGGCTCCTTCGCGCTGTCCACGAGCGGCTCGCTGACCACGTCGACGTCCCCATCCACCCCCGCCTCGGGAAGGGGAGGGCTACTGTCAGCAGCTTCCTCGCTTGCATCGAACGTCGGCGCAGTGCCCCCTGCCTCGCTGCCCGTCCCGCCACACCCGACCCCAACGGCCAGCTGCATGCACACCAAAGCGGACCAGGGAACGACAATGCGCTGCACGATCCGATCACTTTGCCATCACGCCCGAGCGGCCTCCAAGCGCCGTTATCGTTGAAGGCAGCTTCGCGCCATTGTCCTCGGCGCATCCTCGGCCGTCCGGGGGAGCGGGGACCCAAGCCCGCGCGGCGTCCGGAATCTGCGGATCAGCCCGTCACAGCTCGGAACAAGCTCAGCATGTTGTAGGCGACACGACGCAGCAGCGCGAGTATCAGAGCGCCCTGTGGTTCGGACTCGATCCACGGATGACAGCGGCCAGCGAGTAAGGCCAGCGTGTAGGTCCAGCGGGCAGAGGCGAGCGGCAAGGGGCAAGCGGCAAGGGGCAAGCGAGCGCTGCCGTGCCGGCCACACGACCGCTACCCGCTGGCCGCTACCCACTACCCCCGCGCCCACACGCTCGCCAAAACGGGGTGAGCGAGCCGACGCCGGGGTGGGGTGGGCACGCGCGTGAATCTGGCCCAAGTGCGGGGAGGCGGCGGCGAGCGACAAGGCATTGCGAATTTGTGCACGTCGCTACAGCACGGCGACGACGGCTGTGATTCCGGCGGAAGATGGACGAATCCAGGCGCAAACGCTCCGATCACGAATCAGGTCTGCTCCCTGGAGGCGCCATGAGCTCCGATCGCCCCGGAGAGGCGATCGTCGAGGCCAGCTCCTCCACGGGGCACCCTTCCGCTCTGTCCGGCAGCCAGCTAGGGTCCACTCATCATGCTCGCCCTCGTCATGAACGATGCCCCTTGCCTGGCTACCGACCACCCGAATCCGAAACGTGCCCGTGGCGAGGCGCTCGTGCGGGTCCTGCGAGCCGGGATCTGCGATACGGACCTTCAGCTCGCTCGCGGATACATGGGATTCCGGGGCGTTCTCGGACATGAGCTCGTGGGACTCGTGGTCGAGGCCGACGACGTCGGCTGGATCGGCAAGCGCGTCGTGTCCGACATCAACGCCGGCTGCGGCGATTGCCCTGACTGCAGAGACGGCAACAGCCACCATTGCCCGACGCGCAGCGTGCTGGGCATCCTCAACCGGGACGGGTGCATCGCCGAATGGTTCGTGATTCCAGAGGGCTGCCTGGTGGAAGTGCCCGCCAGCCTCGATGACGACAAAGCGGTGTTCGCCGAGCCTCTTGCGGCAGCGCTGCACGTGCTCGATTCGATCCCGCCCGGAGCCGATCACGCCGTGGTGCTCGGGGACGGCAAGCTCGGCTTGCTCACCGCGCTCGCGCTGCAGAGCTCAGGGGTGCGCGTCACCCTGATCGGCCACCACGCGCGCAAGCTCGCGATCGCAACCGCGGCTGGGGTCGAAGTCTCCCTCAGCTCCGAGGGCCTGGGGCGCGCCGCTGTCGTGGTGGAAGCCACCGGCAGCAGGCAGGGGCTCTGCGAAGCGCTTCACTTGACGAAACCCCAGGGAACGCTCGTCCTCAAGACCACTGTCGCAGACCCGCTTCTCGTCGACCTGTCCCCCGCAGTCGTCGACGAGATCAGGATCGTCGGCTCGCGTTGCGGCGACCTCGCACGGGCGCTTCATGCGCTTGCCAACGGGGCTGTCGACCCGCTTCCTCTCGTGGATGCGCGGTTTCCGATCGAGCAGGCGCACCAGGCGCTCGCACGGGCGGCGGAAAAGGGGATCCTCAAGGTGCTGGTGGACTTCCCGCAGCGATGAGCCTTCAGTCCGGCGGCATGGGCGGCAGGTCTTCCGGTGCCTGGGTCATGTTGTAGTACTTGTCGAAGTTGTCGAGCCAGCTCTGCGACGGCCACTGGGAGAGATCCACGGACTTGGTCATGTCGTAGTAGAACGACTTGTAGGTCGTCGGCACGAGCCCCTGGTCGAAGAGCGGTTGGAGCAGGGTCTTCTGCGCATCTGCGCTCCCTTCCGCCAGCAGCGCATCCTCCATGACGAACACGTCCTTGGATTGGAGCCAGGTGGACATCGATCCGGCCACGGCGCCGTCCGCACCGGCGAATACGAGCTGGGTGACCGAGCTGTCCTGGGCGATCTGGCTCATGGGCCGGAGCTGGCCCTGGTAGTACTGGGCGAAGGCAGACGGGAGGCCAGCGCCGACATCGGCCACGTAGACCGGGAGCGAGAACCACTCACTCACCATCAGCAGCTCGCGCAATCGCGCGGACTTCTGCGTCTTCAGCGGGTCCGCATTGCCCCCCACCGAGGCGTTGGTGAAGCTGTTGAGCACCACCCCCATGTGCAGCGGCTCCACGATCCTGACCACCGCATTCGGGGCTGCGGGAAGGTCTTCCGGCTTTGCGACGTACGCGGCGACCGCGGCCTGATCCACCAGCAAGGTGCCTGCTTGCTGCATCCGGCGCACGGCCGGCGACGTGTGGGGCTCCGAGGTGAAGACTGCATCCTTCTGCAGCAGCACCGTGAAGCCCATCTTGCGCAGGCCGAGGACGGTCTGAAGCACGCAAACGTCGGTCTCCGCTCCCATCACAACCAGATGCGTCAGCCCTGACTTGGTCACCGCGTCCGCGAACGACGGAAGACCGGTCGCGGCAAAGGTCGTCTTGATGAAATCCTGGGCATGATCCGGAACTACCGGTTGAAGCGCTGCGTCCAGGGCGTGATCGCCCTGCTTGGAGTCCTCGAACGTGATGAACGTCGGAAGGTTCTTGGCTTCTGCCAGCTGCAGCGCGGCCTTGGTCCGGTCGATGATTCCTGGCATGTCCGGGGTCGCAGCGTGGGTGACGAAGGTTCTCTGCACGTCGATCACCACGATCCCGACGGACTTCGGGGTCGGCGCTCCGGCGCTGCCCCCGCTGCCTGCGGTGTCGTCGTGGCCAGCTGCGCCGCCCATGCTGCCCCCGCTGCCCGCCTCACTCCCCCCGAGGCCGCCGCTGCCGCCGTTGGCGGTTCCGCCGCTTCCCGCGCTGCCTGCTTCGTTGTGGGTGAAGTCCTGCCCGTTGTCCGCTGCGCTGCAGCCGACTGCTGCCAGGCAGGTAGCTGACAACACGAGGAAGGACGAAAGGTTCATGCCCTGGTTCCCAAGCATGGATGGTGCCAGATCTTCGGGCGTGGCTCAGAAGGATGGCGCGGACCGTGCTGGGGCGATTTCCCGCCTTATCGCAGCACACGGCTGTACGGGCACGCACGCTGGGATCCTGTGGTGGGATCTGCGGGATGACAGTGGGATCGGCGAGAGGCCGAGACCCGCTCACACCTGATAGGCGGAAACCTTGTCGTTGAGCTGGCGCGCCAGGGCGCTGAGGCTCAGGACCTGCGCTTCAAGCTGCTTGGCCCCGTCCGCGGTGTCCCGCCCGCCCTGCACGACGTGATCCATGGCATCGCCCATCTGCTTCATACCGGCGGCCTGCTGGCTCGCTGCGGCGGCAATCTGCCTTGCTTTCTCCGAGGTATGCTCGAGCACCGCTGCCAGGTCACGGATGACCGTGCTGGCATTGCTGATGGCAGCACCCGAGCCTTCGATACGGGTCAGTATCTCTCGGATCTGCCGCGCAGCCTTCTTGCTCTGTCCGGCCAGGCTTCGCACTTCCCCTGCCACCACCGCGAATCCTCTGCCGCGGTCTCCGGCCTTGGCTGCTTCGATCGAAGCGTTGACGGCGAGCACGTTCGATTGCTCCGCGAGGTCGTTCACATTGTCCACGATTTCGACGATCTTGCCGATCAGCTCGAGACCGCGCTGTGCCTCCGTCACCGCCTGCAGGCCGCGCTGCCCCCCCTCGACGGCGTGCTCCGAAGCCTCCACCACCTCTTGGGCCTGCTCGAGCACGACCTTGCTCGTCGCCCCGATCTCCTCGATCGTGCTGCCAACCTCCTGCAGAGCGGACGCCTGCTCCGCCGCAGTCGCTTGAGACTGCTTGGCGGTCGCCGCGATCTGGGTGGTGCTCGTGGACAGCACGTTCATGCCTTCGCGGTTGCCCCGGACCATGTCCCGAAGCGACGCGGTCATGTCCTTGATGAGGGTTTGCAGGTCTCCAAGCTCGTCTGCATTCTCCGGCGTGGGGATCTCCACGGTGAGATCGCGCTTGGACAGCTGCTTGACAGTTCCTGTCAGCAGGGAGATCGGGCGCGTGAGCCGCCTGGCCAGCTCGATGGCGAGCAGCAACGTCAGTGCGCTGCTGATCACAATCGCTGCGACGGTGGCCCCGAGGAACATGTTTCGCATTCCCGCGTACATCTCCCGGTACGGGAGCTGGAACGGCTTCTCGAGCACGCCGACGTACAGGATACCGATGGTGCGATCCTGGACATCCCGCAGCGGCTCGTAGCCGGAAACGTACCAGTCCCGCACCACGAAGGCCCTGCCGCGGAAGCTCTTGCCCTGCCTGAGCACGGTATCGAAGACGGCTGCCGAGACCCGAGTACCAACCGCACGCTCTCCATTGTTATCGCGCACATTCGTGGACACGCGAACGTCGTCCAGGAAGATCGTCGCAGTCCCCACGTCCTCCATGTCCTTGTAGATCGAGTGGCGCACCTGATCGACAATCGCATAGTCGTGATTGTGCAGGTATCCTCCGATGACCGCGCCGAGGATTGCTCCACCCGGGCCACGAATTGGCACCACGCCCCCTGCCACCAGCCCGCGATCTTCCTGGGACTTCTTGGTTTCGACTGCGTGCTCCGTGGCGACGAGTCGGATATGCGCCCTCTCCGAGAGCTGCTCGCGCTCGAGCACGGATGCTTCTTCTGCCCAGAAGCCACTGCTGGCACTGCCGAGAAGGGCTTTGCGCACCAGCGGATGGGCAGATAGATCGTCGCCGGCCAGATCGCCGGTCATCCTCTGCACGACCCTTCCGTGCGCATCGACCACGGTCAGGAAGTGCAGCTGCTTGAGATTCAAGTCCCGGAGGGCTGCGGCCAATCCGGCGCGATCGCCTCTTGCGACCGCTTCGATTACCGCGCTTCGCGTCGCAGTGCTCGTGACAGCCTGCGCGATGCGGCCTTGGTGGTCGAAGAGCAGCCCATGGGCGACGTTGAGGTCCTTTTCCATCGCGTGAGAGCTCATCTGCGCGGAGATGGTCTCGACGTGCTGTCCCAGCGATCGGAGCGAGAGGAGGATCGCCCCGGCGAACACCAGCACCACCGCGAGAGCCGTGATGAGAAGGGAGTACACGAACCGGCGGAACAGGTGTCCGTTGCGTATCTCCTGGGCCAGCGTGGTCATGCTCATTGCCTTTGCTCCTTGTCTCCAGGGCTCGCGGACGACAATCCGCTGTCACTCCGGCTCCCCTGGAGCCAGCGTCCTATCTGCGTTGCCATCTCCGACACGGACAAGACCGCGCTGGCAGCGCCGAGCTCCAGCGCCGCGCAGGGCATTCCCGGCACGACGCACGTCTCCGGATCCTGCACCAGCGTGATCGCTCCGGATCGGCTCAGCGAAAGCAGCCCGAGGGCTCCGTCGCGTCCCATGCCGGTCAGGAGCACGGCGATCGTCCGGGCGCCCATCGCCGTCGCAGCACTCTCGAACAGGCGATCCACGGCCGGGCGCTGGTGCAGCACCGGCTCCCCGTCGATCGGCCCGAGCTTCACCCTGTCGAGCAGCTCCAGATGCCGATCGTCCGGCGCCACGTACACCGTGTCCGGCCGCATCATCGTCCTTTCGGTGACCACCAGCACGCGCCGTCCGGTTTCGTATCCGAGCCAGTCCGCAAAACCGCCGATGAAGTCCGGCATCATGTGCTGCACGAGCGCGATGGGAGCCGGCATCGGATGGGGAAGCCCGTCGAGCAGCTCCCGAATCGCCGGTGGCCCCCCGGTCGAGGCTCCGATCACGAGCAGCCCGACGCCGCACGCATGCGGCTCGAAGGAGCGTGGTGCGGTCCGCGTTGGCGAAGGGGAAACGGTCGCGAGCTGAGGCTTGGCTGGAATTGCGCCACGCGCAGGGCGACGGCGAATGATATGCACGGAAGCCAGGGTGCGGACCAGGCGGGTGAGCCTGCGGCAGCACGCATCGTAGGTGGGAGTGCCAGGCCGAGGGGGCTTTCCGGTGACCTCGAGAGCCCCGGCATCCACGGCCCGGTACACCAGATTCGGGTTCTTGGCGTCCATCGACGTGACCACGATCACGGCGGTGGGAGCCTCAGCCATGATCAAGCTGGTGACCTCGATTCCATCGCCGGACTTGAGGTAGACATCCATGGTCACCAGGTCGGGGTTGAGCCTGCGCGTCAGACGCAGCGCCTCTTCGCCGTTCGAGGCTTCTCCCACCACCGAGATTGCCGGATCCGTCTCCAGCGCCGCACGCACAGCCATTCTCGCTGTCGGCGAGTCGTCCACGACCAGCACCCGGACCGTCTTGGGGCTCATGCGTGCCTCCCTACGGCCTCGATGAGCTGTTGCTGCTGCAGGGGGCCTTTGACGATGTACTCGTCTGCGCCCACCGCGAGCCCTTTCTCGACGTCCTCGCGGGTGCTTCGGCTCGTGACGAGGATGACCGGCAGTCGCGCCAATCGCGCATCGCCGCGGACCTTGCGCGTCAGCTCGAACCCATCCATCCCCGGCATCTGGATGTCGGTCACCAGCACGCGGTACATCTCCTTCTGCAGCGCGATCCACCCCTGCACGCCGTCCACCGCGACGTCGACTTCCCATCCAGCGCTCGCCAGCGCATTGCGCGCCAGCGTCCGCGCTGTGTGGGAGTCGTCCACGACCAGCACGCGACGCGTGGAGAGCTGGTCCGGCTGCTCGAATCGAGTCGACTGCTGCGCAGCTCCCAGCACCATCCGGGCCGGATCGAGCACGAGCGCGACCTGACCGCCGGACAGAACGCACCCGCCCGATACCTTGTCCACGCGCTGCACGTTCCACGGCAGCTTCTTCACCACCACGTCGTGACAGCCCAGGACCTCGTCCACGATCAATCCGAGCTGCCTGCGTCCGACCGCGATCACCGCCATGGCCAGGTCCCCTGATCGCCTCCTGGCTCCCATCCCCAGCACGCCGTCCAACGCTTCCACCCGCAAGGGGTTGCCATCCTCCAGCGGAAGCACTGCCATGTCCGACGTCAGCAGCAGCGCGTTGGCGTTCACCCGCATCGTTCGCTGCACGGCATCCGTGGGAATCGCAGTGACCGCCTCGCCGCAGCGAACCAGAAGCACGCGCGTGCTCAGCAGGTCCAGCGGAACGGAGAGTCGGAAGACCGCACCTCCGGCCGGGCCATGCGCGAGCGCTTCGGCGTGCCCCCGGCTGTCTTCCACCGCGCGACGCACCAGGTCGAGCCCCACCCCACGACCGGAGAGCGACGTCACATGATCCGTGGTGCTGAACCCGGGCTCGAACAGCAACGCCAGCAGATCGGACTCCGGTGCGACCGTCGCCTGATCTCGCGTCAGCCGCTTGCCGGAAACCGCTGTCTCCCGGATCGACTCGAGGCTGATGCCCTTGCCGTCGTCAGCGGTCTCCACCGTCAGGCTCCCCTCGGAAACCCAGGCCCGGACCGTGATCGTGCCTTCCGCCGGCTTGCCCGCAGCAGCTCGTTCAGCCGCAGGCTCGATGCCGTGATCGACCGCGTTGCGCAGCAGGTGGATCCCTGGGTCGCGCAGGCAGTCGAGCAAGCGCTTGTCAATCTCCACGTCCTGCGACGACATCTGCAGGCGGACTCGTTTGCCCGCGCGGCGCGCAGCGTCCGACACTGCCCGCGTCCACAGGGGAGCCAGCGTCCCGAAGCGCACCAGACGGACCGAGCGCACTGCCTCGCCGAGCCCAGCGGTAACCCTTGCGAAGCGCGCGGAAGCCCGCGCTTCGTCGATCATCACCCGATCGAGGCCGTCCAGAAGCCTGCTCCAGCTCGGGTCGAGCGCGAGGCCGCTGTCCTGGACCAGCGCTGCCAGCTGCGCGTGAAGCTCGCTCGATGCTTCTCGAATCGCATCGAGCTCTTCGCGTACCGCGACCATGTCGCCCGCATGCCCCATGACCGCATCGAGACGATCCGCATCCACGCGCATCGTTCCGCTGCGCGATTCGTCCCAGTCGGCGAAGCCGTCCTCCTGCGGCGCAGATGCGGGCTCCTGCGCCGTTGCTGCGGGCGCAGCCTCCCCATCCGTCGCGATCCCCAGCTGGGCTCCACGCAGCCCGGCGATGATCGCCCCAGCCCCGCTCTCCGGGCCACCTTCGAGGATGGCCGCCATCACGCTCACCGCCTCCTCGCAGAGCGCAATCCGATCGGGCGGTACCGGGGTCGGGTCCCCTCGCCACGACTGCATGACATCTTCCAGGGCGTGCGCGACCCCTGCGATCGTGTCGTGCCCCACGCTCGACGCGGCGCCTTTGATCGTGTGCGCGACCCGCATCGCGTCGTGCGCGATCGCGGGGATGTCGGACGGCTCGGCTTCGCGGAGCTTGCGCAGGAGCGCGGCGAGGTGCTCGAGCTCCTCCGCGGCCTCCTCACGGAACACGCGCATCAGCTGCTCGAGAAGCGCGTCATTCATGCTCGCCTGATTCTCCCGACAGCAGCAGGGCGCTGGTCTGGTGGATGACCAGCGCGGAGTGCGAAAGCATCCGCTCGATGTCGAGCACGAAGATCAGATCACGGGTGACCGAGCCCACGCCCGGTCGCGCCTGCAACGCGTCGTCGGCGAGCGCATCTGCCAGGTCGCGCGAAGTCACGTCGCGTACTTCGACGATCGCATCGGCCAGCAGCGCGATGGGACCGGCCTTGCCTTCGACCACGACCAGATGCTTGCCGCGGCAGCTCTGCCCGGGCCTCCACCACGCCTGGAGATCCAGCACGGACAGCAGCTCGCCGCGCAGCTGCACGATGCCCCTGAACCACGCTGGAGCGGCCGGGATCGACGCTGCACCTGCAAAGGGAATCACCTCGCGTGCCGCGGTCAGCGGAATGCCGATCCGATCGGCTCCTAGCGCAGCGACAACGATGGCCGCGGCAGTGCCATCCTCCGAGACCTTGACCGAGACCGTCGCGAGGGCTCTGGCCCGAGCTTCCAGCAGCCTCGAGAATGGAGCGCTCACGGCAGCGCCCCTTTCCTCGATAGGATCAGGCCACGCATGTCGCTCACCGTAGTTTCACCGTCTTCGAGCAGATGCTCGTCGACGCGCCCCGACAGCGCGTCCTCGATGACCATGCGTTGGGCTGCAGCCCGATCCGACCAGCCCGCACGCTCCAGCGCGACCGAATACCAGTAGCGCGTAATCACATCCGCCGGCGAGATGAACAGGGCCGATCGCAGATCCTTGATCGACTCGTCGCTGTTGCCGTCGTGCAGGTGCAGCTGCCCGCGCAGCACGTAGGCCTCCCGTACGTGCGGATGGCAACGGAGCACGCCCGACACCAGCTCCACAGCGTCGGACACTCTCCCTGCGTTCGCGAGATTCCGCGCCTTCTGCATCATCGAGAGGATCTCTTGCGGATCCGATCGGCACTCGTCGGACTGGACCGCCGCGGACGAGGCATCGGGTTTGCCAGCTCGGGTCCGCCCCGATGCACACCGGGCGGTTCGCGACCGCGTGGATTCCAGGCCTTGGCGAAGCAGCGGTCTCACCTGTGAGACTGGGGCGGCGAATTCGGAACCAGCCAACGCACCATCGAGCGGCTTCCTTCCATGCCGTCCGTCCGGCTGATGAACGTAGACGCCATGGGGCCCTCCCGATTGCCGCGACCATCGTTCCCTGGACGGAGCGGGGTCGGTGACAGCCTGAAGCAGCAGCCCGCCAGGGACCAGCACCCGGGAAAGGCCGTCGTGAATCGCATGCAGCGCTGGCTCGGTCAGGTAGATGGCGACATTCCGGAACAGGACCACATCGACGGTTCCAGGACCGAGCGTGGCGAGATGCTCCTGGATCGATAGGTGCTGGAAACGCGGCCACCCCAGAAGCTCATCGCTCACCCGATGGCCGCCATCGCAAGGCCGGAAATACTTGTGCAGCACTTCGTATCCCACCCCGCGAAACGACCACGATCCGTAGACTCCTTCGCGCGCCGTTTCCAGCGAGCGCCCGTCCACGTCCGTTCCCACGATCATCACCCGCTCCCGCAGGCCAGCTCCGAGCCGTTCCGTCAGGACCATTGCGATCGAGTACGGCTCTTCGCCCCGTGCGCACCCTGCGGACCAGATCACGGGCCGTCCCCCCTGGCGCAACAGCCTCTCGACATGGCCGACGAGGCACGCTTCATGCTCGCCGCAACGCAGGAAGAACGATTCGCCGACCGAGAGAAGGGACGCCAGGTCGCGACGCAGGACCGGGTTGCTCGCGAGCGCTGCTCGCATCGCGTCATCGTCCAGTCCGAGACGCATCTGGAATTCGGTGACGAGATTGCCAAACGTGGAGTCGTCGGCTGCCTTGAGCCCGAATTCCTCGATCACGATCCGACGGGCGATCTGCTTGATATTCATCGAATCTCGTCCACGGTCGTCACCGCCCGAACGCTCAGCAGCATTCCCACGCGGTCCTGCACCGGGATCAGGCCCAGCACGAAGCGCGCATGGCTCGCCCCATCGGCGAGCTTGTTGATCTCGCTGCGGGCGACGTTCCAGACTCCGGACGCATCCTGCACGAGCAGGCCGACCCGCTTGTCGTCAACCCGGGCGATGACCACAACGTCGCTGATCGAGATCTCTCTGCGCTTTCCGCTCAAACGCGCGGTGACGTCGGTCACGGCGATGGGCTCTCCGGCGAGCACCAGGCATCCCGGCAGCCACGCAGGGGCGTCAGGAAGAGGCAGGAGCGCAGGAACGAGCACCACGCGTTCCACGAATTCGAGCGGGACTGCGACGGTCTGATCGCCGGCCAGGCACGTGACGACCTCGAGGTGATCGCGATCCACTCCTTCGAGCCGCTCGAGCTGGAGCTGGAGCGCGTGCACGCGGAGCTGAAGCTTGTCGAGCTCGCCGCGAATTGCGCTATTGGCAGAAGGACGGTCCATGGTCGACTCAGGGCAAGAGCTTGCGAACGAGCGCTGCGAGCTGATCGGGGTTGACCGGCTTGGACAGCCAACCATCGATTCCGATTCTTCGTGCTTCTTCGTGCCGGCTCGCGGTCCATCCGCCGGAAAGCACGACGAGCCGTAGGCCGTGGAGCCGCGGGCTCGAGCGCAGAACGCGGCACAGATCGAGCCCGCTCATGCCTGGCATCTCGATGTCAGCGATGACGAGATCGGGCTGCTCGCGAAGCACGCAGCGCAGCGCTGCATCGGCGTCGGACGCCACCAGGAACTCGTCGCCCCGGTCCATGAGATAGGCGCGCAGCACGCACGTGATGGTGCGGGAATCGTCGACGAGCAAGATCTTCTTTGGAACCCGACCCGGAGTGCTGGCGGGTAAATTCATGATGCGTGCCCTGCCGATGGTTTAGACGTCCCCATCGAGCCATCCGTTAATGCCCGTTGCTCGGAACACGATTAAGTTGCGCCTCGAGGATCCGGGCAGGTGCGATCGATTCGCCGAGCGATCCTACACCGCGATGCGTCGAAGTCGCAGCAGCAGACGTCACGCGGCGCGCCGAGCGATTCTCCGGGGATGAGCCTGAATCTGGAGGAGAGTGCAGGAAGCCGACCGCTCACCACCGCTCATGGATCCGAGCGCGAGAGGATCCATTCGCAAGCCTCCATCAGGCTGCAAACCTTTCGATCGAACCCCGCAGGAGCCGGCTCGCTGTAGCCCTGGTCGACGAAGATGGTCGTGCAGCCAGCTCTGCGCCCTGCTTCCATGTCGCGCCACCGGTCGCCGACCATGAAGCACCGGCTCCGATTCATCAGCCCGGCGCGTCCTTGCAGGATCATCCCCGGCTCCGGCTTGCGGCAGTTGCAGTGATCATCGTCATCATGGAAGCACGCCCTGACCTCGTCGATCTCAGGCAGCTGCTCCTTGATCCACGCATGGATCCAATCGACGTCCTCGCGACGGAGCCGGCCTCGCTTCACGTCGGGCTGGTTGGTCACCACGATCATTCGATAGCCTGCAGCGCGCAGCCGTCTGACCGCCTCCTTCACCCCGGGCAGCAGCTCGACCTCGCTGGGCGACGGAGCGTAGGGGAGCCCCTGACGCACCACCGCTCTGAGGACTACGCCGTCGCGATCGAGGAACACCAGCTTCGCGTTCACCGGCGGGGCTCCGATCGCCCCACAACGACATGCGAGCGTTGGGGCGACGTGCTGCTCCCGAAGTCCCGCGTCATGACAGCAGGACCTTGGTTCCTTCGAAGTCGAACCGGAAGCGAAGCTCCTGCAGACCGGTCTCGCGCAGGGCGAGTCGCAGACGGGTGCGGTCTTCCGTGTAGAACATCAGGAATCCACCGCCTCCGGCGCCCACGATCTTGCCGCCGATCGCACCGTTGTCGCGCGCGAGCTTGTACCAGGCATCGATCTGCGGGTTGGTCGCGCTCGGGGCCCTGCGCCGCTTGTACTCCCAGTGATCGTTGAGCAGCCTGCCGAACGCGTCGAGATCCCCACGCTCCAGCGCAGCCTGGCTTCTCAGGCCGATGTCCCTCACGGTGTGAAGATTCTCCAGCACCTCGCCGTCTTCCTTGCGCGTGCGCGCGTCCTGATCCTGCAGGATCTCCGAAGCCGGCCGCGTCTGCCCCGTGAAGAACAGCAGGAGATTGTCCTCGAGTGCCGTCAACGTCTCCGTCGTGATCCGCAACGGCTCCACGTCGACCGTGCCGTCCTTGCGGAAGTGGAAGCACCGCAGCCCGCCGTAGGCAGCGATGTACGGATCCTGCTTGCCCACGGGCTCCTTCAGACGGTTCATCTCGATGTCGCACGCCATCTCTGCGAGATCACGGCAGTGGATCGTGTCGCGGTGCATGGCGCGAAGTGCCTTGAGCAGCGCAGTGGTGAAGCTTCCAGACGAGCCGAGCCCCGTGCCCGAGGGAATGTCGGACAGCGACGTGATCTCCACTTGCGGGCTTTGCATGCCCAGCATCAGGAGCGCTTCGCGGATGATCGGGTGCTGTACCTCGCTGGCGTCGTGCACGTGCTCGACCCGCGCGTGCCTGAGCACGATCCCCGGTGAGAAGGGCCGGGTCACGGCCACGGTGACGTACTTGTCGATCGCTGCAGCGATCAGGAAGCCCCCATGACGCTCGTAGTACGAGGGAAGGTCAGTGCCGCCGCCGCCCAACGTGACGCGCAGTGGGCTCGATGCAAGGATCATGATTCACCCGCCAGAGCGCGGATTGTGGGGCCTGCGAGGTCTGGACGCAAGACAGGGCCCTTGCCTGCGTATCCGATTCGGAGCAAATGGCGACCCATGCGAGCTTCCCCCCTGCCCACCATCGTGATCGCCATCGTCGCGCTGGCCGCAGGTTGTTCTTCGCGCTCCCGTTCCGAGCCCGACGCATCCACCCCATTGCCCGATGCCTTCGAGCCGCCCACCTCGCATGCACCTTCCACTTCGCTCAACGCCGTCACCGCAGCACCTGATGCGAGTTCAGCCGACGCTCCGAGCTTCCCGGGTTCTGATGGCGGCGCCGCGGACGCTGCGGCGGGCGCAGAGCCCGATGCGCGTACCGACGGCTGCGAGCAGGGCATGGTGCGCGTCGAAGGCGAGTACTGCCCGGTCGTGATCCACAAGTGCCTCAAGCATCACAAGGAGTACGACTCCAGCAAGGACGACAAGAACGTCAGCGAGCGATGCCTGCGCTACAAGGAACCCTCACGCTGCTTCGTCAACAAGCGCGCGCATCTCTCCTTCTGCATGGATCGGTACGAGTATCCGAACCGGGTAGGGGAGATGCCCTGGGTGCTGACCTCGTGGCTGCAGGCCAAGGCGCTGTGCGAGAAGCAGGGCAAGCGGCTGTGCACCGAAGACGAGTTCAACTTCGCGTGCGAAGGGCCGGAGATCCTTCCCTACGCCTACGGCTTCGTGCGCGACGAAGCCAAGTGCAACATCGATCGGCCCTACGAGCGTCCGGATCTCTCCAAGAAGATGCTGACCTACGAGAAGTGCCTGCTCGACGAGCGCTGCCTTGCGGAGCTCAAACGTCTGGATCAGCGCCACGCGATCGGCTCGCGGATGACGTGTGTCTCGTGGGCAGGCGTGGTGGACATCAATGGCAACGTCAACGAGTGGGTCGAGCGGGTTGGCAAGAAGCCCCCACACCGCAGCGGTCTCAAGGGGGGGTGGTGGGGGCCGGTTCGAAGCCGATGTCGGCCGACGGTCGACTTCCACAAGGAGTTTGACTACGGCTACGAGGCCGGCTTCCGGTGCTGCAAGGACGCTGCGGGCTGAGGGGCAGGACCACGGGATCTACGGGTCTTGGGACTCGAGGATGCTTGATTGGCGGCTCAGAAACGATATGTAGGTGGTGCTCCCACCGACCCTTGACCCCGGCCCAGGCTTCTGCCTGGATGCGCGCTTCGAGGGTCGTGGACCCTCTCCGAGGCTTTGTCGCCATGCGCAAGACCATCGCGTTCGTCGTCTTCCTCTGCGTCTGTCTCTTGGCCGCGTCTGCGCTCGCCAAGCCCCGCTACCCCATCAAGGCTGCGGACTATCGTAAGACCATCACCACGCGCGTCGAATCGATCTGGGCGCGCATGGAAAAGAAGCTCGACTTCCACAATGTCTCGCCGGATCGCAAGAAGACCATCCGCCACGCGTTCGACGATGCCGTCAAGGAAGTCTGGGTGGAGGTGGACAAGGCGTCGCTCGACGGCAACATCACGCGCGACGAGGCATTGAAGGTGAGCGCGGTGACATCGGGAATCCGTGGCAAGGTACGCGGCAAGCTCGCTTCCGAGAAGAAGGCCCAGGCCGCGGCTGACAAGCCAGCGCCCAAGACCACCGCGGAGAAGACCGCTGCCACGCGCGTGGCGACCGACAAGCCCGCACCGAAGAAGACCGACGAGGCTGCGGTCAAGTCCAAGGACAAGGGCAAGACGTCCCCGGCCAGCAAGAAGGGGCAGGACGTCCACAAGCCGATCTCGGGTGACGAAGCGAAGGCAGCGCATCACCGATCCGATGCCAAGGCCAAGGGTGCCGAGCCTTCCTCTGACGAGCTGGAGTAAGCAGGACGAGATTCAGGTCGACTCGTGGGGATCATTCCGTCCGGTCGACCGTATCTGTGCGACAACCATCGGCGCACGCCGTCTATCAGGAGAAGTGCCGAAAGGAGCATTGAGGATGGAGACGTACGAAGTCGTTCAGAAGCTGTTGTCCTGGGGCCCCACCTACGAGGTCCGTCAGGATCACAAGGAAGAAGTGATTCTCACGGTCAAGGGGAAGATCCTGACCGCTTCGCCGAAGCTCACGATGCACCAGGGGTCTGCGGAAGGGCCTGAAGTTGCCTTCATGCAGGGCAATTTCATGAAGACCAAGTTCGAGTGCTTCGATGCGCAGAAGAACCTGGTCGGCACGCTCACTTTCCCTTTGATCGCTTTCAAGAAGGGCTTCACGGTTGCGGTCGGCGGGCAGGAGTACAAGGCAGACGGCGGCTTCCTCGGTGGCGAGTTCAAGTGCCTCGGGCCGGATGGCAACCCCGCATTCGTGATCGCCAAGCAGCTTTCGCTCCGCGACAAGTTCGGGATCTCGAACACCGGCTTGATCCCGCGCGACATCGTGGTGCTCGCCGCGATTGCGATCGACCAGAAGTACTTCCAGGACTCCGGGATCGACTGAGCCGGGACGCTACTTCTTCGGCGGCTTGGGCATCGGGGCGGGCATCGGATCGCAGACCACTGGCGGCGGCCCGGCATCGTCGGGCTTCGACGGGGGAGCCACAACTCCCCCGTCGGCCGTGTCCGGCGGTGCTCCGCTCGCGTCCATGGGCGCAGGCATGGGATCGCACACCACAGGGGTCTGATCCGTGCCCTTGCACGCGCCGAGCCCGATCACGCCTGGAATGAGCAGGTGCTTGAGGTGACGCGCCACGCGTCCACGAACCGCGCTCTTGCCCTGCTTGTCGTCGTCGTTCCCCATCGTGCTCTCCTCAGCGCGCCACGCCGCAGCCTGCCACCATCTCGCGATGCCTGGGCGCAGCTCCTGGGACCCGCGCCACGGGGATTCCTTTGACCGGCGCATGATCGCACGTCGCGCCCACGGTGCGAACCACTTCCTGCTCCATCTGGAGCGCATCGGCCTCGATCTGCGCTTCGCAGGCGCGCAGCTCAGCGGAAAGCTCGGCCAGGAAAGCTTCGTTCGCGCTCTCCGGCGCACCGCTGCGAACGTAGGCCACGACCCGACGGACTCCTTGCGCTGAGCTCGAAGCCAGCTTCCGGCTCAATGCCTTGGCCGTGTCGACCCACTGCGGCCGGCAGAGCTCGGGGTGGAACTTGCGAGCCACCTCTGCATCGAACCGCGTGCTCTGCAATCGGTTCGCCAGGGCCCGACCCGAGAAGTTGCGCTCGTGGAACGCATCCATCGTAAGCTCGAACACCCGCTGCATCTCCGAAGTGCCCTGATCGTAGGACCACCCCAGGTAGTCTCCGGTGACACGCTCCTCTGCCTGCAAGCGCGCGAGCAGCGGCGTTCCGGCGTACAGCTCCACGCGGCCGAAGTTCGACGGGTGCTCACCGTTGTCCTCGATGAACGCCATGTTCTCCAGCAGGGCTTCGATCGAGGCATCCGGGTCGAACACGAGCATGTTGAAGCAGACGTAGAGCCCGAGCCTCTCGAGCACGTGCAGCGCGCGGCTGGCTTGCGAGGCTGCCACGCCGCGGTTGAGCGTGGCGCACCCTTGCGTGGTCGAGGACTCCACGCCGAGAAACAGCCTCACCAGCCCGACGCGGTCCCGCATCACGGAGAACAGCTCGTCGGTGACATCGTTCGGGCGCGCTTTGACGACCGTGGCAAAGCGCTGCACGCGTCGGCTCTCCAGCGCATCTCCGAGCGCGGTCACACGCGCGAGACTGTCGTCGTGGCGCGGCAGGAAGAAGTTGTCGTCGTGGAAGATGAAGATGTCCACCCCTCGGTCGTGGTGCAGGTGCGCCATCTCGTCGGCCACGTCTTCGACTGCGCGCAGCCTGTGGCGCTTTGCGGGCGAGCTGTTCCTGTGCAGGGTGGAGATGCAGCAGAACGAGCAGTTCGCGTAGCATCCGCGGCTCGAGATCATCGCTGCGATCGGGTGTCCGATGCACGACGCGGCCGGGCCCCGTCGATCCGGCCACGGGAGGCTGGAGAGCTCCGGCGCCTCGCGCGGCTCTCCGAGCTGTGGCGCACGAGATGCGTCGCGGAAGATCACCCCTCGCAGCGTCTGGATCGAGCGTCCTGCGATGGTCTCCTGGCACAGCTCCGCAAGGGTCTCCTCTGCCTCGAAGCGGCAGATCGAATCGATCTCGGGGAACTCTGTCATGATCTCGCGCCAGGCGAACGAAGCGAAGTGCCCGCCTGACGTGATGTGTCCGCGGAAGCCGTGTTCGCGCAGGCCCATGGCAAGGGCGAGAACGTCCTGCGCGCGCCACTGGAAGGAGAGCGAGAGCGCGGCGACCGCTGGCTGCGGCTCCTCGCAGAGCGCCTGCAGAAGCACAGGAAGATCGGCTGAAGCGTTGAACGGAAAGAGCTCGGTGCGGAGCCCGGCTCGCTCAACCGACGACGCCAGATAGCGCAGGCTCAGATTCTCCTCGACCTCAGGGCCGACGAGCGCGACCCAGGGTTCCGCGGTTGCGCCAGGCTGCTGCATGGCCCGAGGTTACCATGCGCGGCTCGGGGACATTACGCCGCGTGAGGGGGAAGGTCACAGGGGACGGACCCGTATCATGCGGCGACCATGAAACCGCAAGACCTAGCCCTCGTTCTGTGCTCTGCAGGCCTCGTGCTGATGGCTTCTGCTTGCGGCAGCGACAACAATTCGTTGTTCGCCGCAGCGGGGACGTCAGGATCGAGCGCGGCTGGCGCTGGCGGCAACTCCGGCAAGGGCGGGAGCGCGACCGGAGGCGCGGGCGGCGGCGGGGCAGGGCAGGGAGGCTCGACCTCGAACGGAGGCCAACCCGGCAACGGCGGATCGGGCGGGACTAGCGGCTCGGGCGGCTCTGGCGGATGGGGCGGAGCGGGTGGCTCAGGTGGATGGGCCGGCACAGGTGGTGGGACTTCAGGAGCAGGAGGCGGGGGCGGAAGCGGTGCGACCGCAGGCGCCGGCGACTGCGCTTCAGATCCGGTTTCCCCGCCGAGCCAGGGCTCGTGCGTCAAGACCGGTACCAGCGGATACCCGTGCAATCCGGTCACCAACGCCGGATGCAACGCGTCGGCCGGGGAAGCCTGCGACTTCAATGGCACAGCGTTCCAATGCTTCCCTGCGCCCAACGACGTCGCGGCGTGCGGAGCGTGCAACACGCAGAGCGGTCCGTTCTGCGTGGGCGGATTCACCTGCTTCGGGGGATCGAGCCACTGCACGCGATACTGCTGCAACAACGCGGACTGCGCGCCAGGGACCGCGTGCGTCATGCAGTACCCGACGTCCCTCGGGATCTGTCAGACGTCGAATCCGAACGCGCTATCTGGATTCACCGGAGGCGGCGGCGCTGGAGGCACGGGTGGCGGTGGCTACGGCGGGTCTGGCGGCACAGGTGGATACGGTGGAAGCATGGGCGGAAGTGGGGGCACAGGAGGCACAGCGTGCGCGCACGGCCCTTGTCAGATCGGCGGGCCGCTCGACATCAATTGCGATACGTGCGCCAGCATGGTGTGTCAGTTCACCCCAACGTGTTGCTCGACCAGCTGGGACGCCACGTGTGTCCAGGTGGCTCAGATGTTCTGTCAGTGCACGCCTTGACGTCAAAGCCGCTGCGGCTTGAACACCGAGGCTCACCTTGCACCAGCGGCCGCCTTGAGGCGGCCGCGTCATCTTTCGGACGGCGTCCATAGTAATGCCCGCTCCCTGACGGTCGCGGCACCGTGTTGCGCTAGCGCAGCGCGCGATGGACTCAGTCCTGCATGTGCCGGACGTGCATCACCTTTTTTTGGATCCGATGTCCGGATCCCCGAAACCTGTCAGGAGCTGACATCATCGATCCGGGGGGGGATGATCCATGAATGCACTGGACGCGATGGGCTGGCTCGAGGAACGCGGCGGCAGGTGGTCTGTTCGCGCAACGGCTGCGACGTGCGTCGTTGTTGCGTCCGTGGGTTCCGTCCGCGTTGCGAAGCCAGTTCCGCGACTCCTCCCGACCCACGTCGACGACGCGCTCGTAGGCGCGGTCGAGGAGCTTCAGGGCATGCACAAGACCGCGGCGTGAAGCGGATGGGTCAGCTGGTGCACCGACACACGTTCACCGTGGCAGTCGCTACGCCACAGTCGCCTTCCCAGATTCCAGGACAGTAGTGGCACTCGGAGATCTCTTGGACACAGGTGCCCGCTTCAGAAGAACAGTGTTGCCCGCAAGTGGACGCGTCCGCCTCGCAGCTTGGCAGCGAATCGCAGTGACTGCACGTCGGACCCTGCGAGGACGACGCGCAGTGGAGCCACCCTCCACCGCCCTCGCAGTACTGCGACTCCAGGCAACCATCGGTGCACTTCAGCATCGCCGCGAAAGCCGTGCACTTGCCATCGGTCCTGGTGCAGGGACGGCACGCATCGGACGACTCTCCGCACACGCAAACAGGCAGGTCGTCACTCGAGCTCTTGCACGCGAACCCCGCGGCGACGAGTAGCACCCACGCGTAGCGGACGGCGTTCACGCTCTCCTCACTTCGTGCATCGACACACAATCATCTATCGTCGTCGCCTCGACACGGATTCTTGCGTCGGACGATCGAACGATCAGGGCGCATGCATGGCGAGCGACGCTCATGAAGGAAGCGTACGCCCGGCAAGATAGCGAGTCAACGTTGTGCGGGAATCGCTACTTCGTTGTACTCGTTGAAGCCCGTGGGCTTCCACCGGATGCGCGTCGGCACCACCTCCAGGTGGACGAACTTCTCATCATGCTCGTCCGGGAAGTGCTTTCGCACCTTGGGATTCAGCTCCAGAAGCCTGCGTCTGGCATCCGGCCCCCCGGTCATGTCGAGTATCCCCTCGATCCGCACCTGGACCTTGTCTGCATCCACGAAGCAGACTTCCACGCGCCCGTTTTGCCCCAGCTCGCCAACCTTGCCGCTCTGCCGGAACGTCGAGCTCCAGAGCCGCCCGTCTTCCAACATCACAAATGCCATGGGGCGCACCCGTGGCTGTCCATCGACCGACGTGGCGAGGACGCCATACCCTGCGCTCTCGATGATCGCGCGAACCGTTTGAAGCGACATGCTGCGCACTTTGCCTCCCGCTGCCGGGAAAATCCACCCCCGTTGGCTGCGCGGCTGAACTACCATGCCCACCATGGCCATCCCGCTCACCAAGCGCCACCCCACCCACGCCCTGCGTCGTCCTGACGGCACCGAAGACTACCGTCCCATGTACGTGGTGTGGGAAATCACCCTGCGCTGCGATCAAGCCTGTCACTTCTGCGGCTCGCGCGCGGGCGTGGCTCGCACCGACGAGCTCACCACCGAGGAGATCCTCGACACCATCGGGCAGCTCGCAGAGATGGGCACCAAGGAAGTCGCCCTTCACGGCGGCGAGGCGTATCTGCGCGAGGACTTCCTCACCATCGTGCGCGCCATCCACGACCACGGCATGGATGCGACCATGGTCACCGGCGGTCGCGGCTTCACGCCGGAGCTGGCGAAAGCTGCTGCTGAAGCGGGCATCCGGTCGGTGAGCCTGTCGATCGACGGCCTGGCTCCCACGCACGAAGCGTTGCGCGGCCTGCGGGGCGGTCATGCGTCGGCGCTCGCGGCGCTGCGCAATCTGCTCGACGCAGGCGTTGCGGTGGGGTGCAACACCCAGCTCAATCGCAAGAACTTCCGCGAGCTGCCCCAGATCGCGGAGCTCCTGCTGCAGTACCCGCTGTACGGCTGGCAGGTGCAGCTGATGGTTCCCATGGGCCGCGCGGCAGAGGCCGGCGACCTGTGGCTCCAGCCCTATGACCTGCTCGAGCTGATCCCGATCGTGGCTTCCGTGCGCGAGAGCTGTGACAAAGGAGGGCTTCGCCTCTGGCCCGGGGACAATGTCGGGTACTTTGGTCCGTTCGAGCACGCGCTTCGCCACGAGCGATCGCGCTCGGGTCACAGCGGAGGGTGTGGCGGCGGTATCCTGACCATGGGCATCGAATCGCACGGCGACATCAAGGGGTGCTCGGCCATGAGCTCGGACGGGTTCATTGCGGGCAACATTCGCGGCGGACCGATCGCCGAGACCTGGAAGACCGCGCCTGAGCTCCGGTTCATGCGCGACTTCAAGATCGACGATCTCTGGGGCTACTGCCGCGAGTGCTACTACGCCGAAGTGTGCAGGGGTGGCTGCCTGTGGACCGCAGCGACGATTCTCGGTCGACGCGGCAACAATCCGTACTGCCATCACCGCGCGATCGAGAAGCTGGCTGGGGGCAAGCGCGAACGGCTCGAGCAGGTCCAGCCTGCTGCAGGGCTGGTCCGCGATCGCTCGCTGTTCCAGCTGGTGGAGGAAGACGCGCCCGAAGAGTGGATCGCAACGCTTCCGCCGCTGCCGGGCGGGGTGCCGTATGTGAAGAAGGGGTGAGACAGCATGCGACGAATCCTGCCCTGCATCGGCCTGGTCCTGATGCTCGCGTCCTGTGGCGATGACAGCAGCACGTCCGGCGGAGTTGTGCCAGCGGCTGACGGAGGCGGCTCGGACCACGACAGCGGCAACGTGATCTTCGACGGAGGTGGACAGAAGACCGACGGGGATAGCGCTGCGGTCGACACCGGCATCGTCTGCCAGCATCCGGGGCCGATCACGATCCCGGGCACGGATCGGTGTGCCGGCGATCTCGCCCGCGCGACCTTCCTGTTTGCCATATGCTCTTGTACGGACATCGACACCTCGTCGAGCGGGTTCAGCGTCGGCGCGTTCGACTCCACGACGCAGACCAAGCTTCATACAGGGTCGGTGGGTGCCAACGGCAAATTCGTGGGCGGTTCAGGCTCGATTGACGGGCCACTCTGGGCCGGAGGCATCGGGGTCACGACCCAGCCCGTGGTGACTGCGACCAACATGACCATGACGCGGGACGTGGTTTGCGGGGGCGACCTGACTACGAGCGGGATTCTGGGAATCGAGGGTGATGCCTACGTCACAGGAGCGGTTCTCGGCGGCACTGGGATCCTCAGCATCGACGGGGTGCTTCATCAGCCAGCGTCGAGCCCGCCGCCCCAAGGGGTGACTCCCAAGGGGGGAATCGTCACGGAGCCGGTCACTGTGGGAGAGCCGTGCAATTGCTCCAACCCCCTGGATATCGCCTCGATCGTTGCGCCAGTGAAGGATGACAACGACGACGCGGTCGTATCGCTCACGCCGTCGTCGTTGACGAACTTCGGCAACCTGTCGCTGGCGATCGGGTGTGGTCGGTACTACTTCGACGCGATCACGGGCGGGAACCTGTCTCTGACGGTGGCTGGCCCGACCGCGATCTTCGTGGCCGGGGACTTTGACGCTGTGGCGAGCATCAATGTCCTGCCTGGCTCGCAACTCGACCTGTTCGTGGCAGGCAACCTTCACCTCTCAGGAGCCTGGCAGCTCGGGTCGAGCGACGCACCGGCCAACACGCGGGTGTACGTCGGTGGCACGAGCCTGACCCTGGACGGCGCGTTCGCGTTCAACGCGAACCTGTATGCGCCCAAGGCCGATGTGTCGATCAAGAACTCGGCCTTTGGGATCAAGGGCGCTCTGCTGGCCCGCCGGATCGAGATCCTTGGGGTTGCGGGCAATGTCACCTATGATCAGGCGGTCCAGGAGCTGACTGGCTGCCAGCCGAGCGGCGGAGGGTGCAAGTCGTGCCACGATTGCGGTGGTACGACGCCTGCGTGCAAGGGTGGTGCGTGCGTGGCCTGTACGAGCAACGCGGACTGCTGCCCTCCACAGGCGTGCATCCCGGACGGGCGCTGCGTTACAGTTGTGAAGTGAAGGCAGTAGCGGCAGCACCCCTGGACTCGCGGGCGAGGGGTGCAAGCGAGCCGACCCTGTGCCATGATGAATGGCGACCGAGGCTCGGGGTGCCTGGCCATGGCGGCCCACGCACCGGAGGATGAGAGCATGCAGCGAGCGTGGCTGAAGCACGGGATGATCGGGATCGTCGCTTTGGCCGCGGTGCAGTGCGGGAGCACCAGCGCGGGGGATGAGAACCTGGCGGCTTGCTCGAGCTGCCAGGAAGAGGCGCTTTCAGAGGCGGCGGCCGCTTTGAAGGAATCATCAGCTGCGATCAGGACGATGTGGGCGGCGTACTGCAATGCGATGAACGCAGACCTCTCGCTGGATACTTCGCACACAGACGATGCGGGCGCGTGCGGTGTGCTTGGGGCGCGGATCAACAGCGCGATGGCTGCCGGAGTGAGCATCAGCATGTCGGTGTCTGGCGCCACTTGCCAGGGGCAGGACACAGTGTTGGAAGCGCAATGCCAGGGCGCGTGTGCGGGCCAGCTTGCGTGTGACCAGGCATCGTGCGAGGCGGGCAAGAGCGCGACAGCGTGCCAGACAGACGGCGGCTGCCTGTCGTATTGCACGGGAATGCTTGCCTGCGATCCGACTGGGGTGCTGGTACCTGCGTGTCACGCGCTGGGGAGCGCGAAAATGACCTGCACGGCCACGCCGGTGGTGAACGTGGTCGGCGACGCTGAGTTGGCCCAGGCAGAGCAGAAGCACGCGGCCGAGTTGGCTGCCGTATGGTCGCTGTCCGAGGAGTTCGACAAGCTGATCGACGCGATCCCCTGTTCATCGCAAGAGAGCCAGTGCGTGAGCGACGCTTGCTCTACCATCGACAAGGCTCGCGTCTCAAAAAAGGCCGTTGTCATGCTCGGATACTGAGGAGGAAGCGATGGGCTCCCCGGAGCTGGGGACTCCCTACCACTCGTAGTCCTCGCTGTTGATGAGCACGATCCACTCGGCAGTGGTGGGCTCGAGCTTGCCCACGGTCCGCGCATAGAGATTCGAACGATTCTGTGTCATGCTCGAACCAGAGGATCGTCATGCGCACTAGCAGTTGGAAGCCAGCGGTCGTGTCCATGTCCGTGGCCGCGTGCATCCTTGGGGTTACCGAGCGCGACGCTGCCGCTTGTTCTCCATCAGGCTGCACAGCGGGGCGCGCGTTCCCCGCGTCAGGAACGACGGTCCCAGCCAACCTCCCTGCGGTCGGCTTCTGGGGGCTCTACTCCGGGGCAACCACACTTCTGGAGCTTCGCGATGGACACGGCGCGCTGGTCCCAACCGTCATCGGGGGCGACGGGGCCATGACGTTGCTGCTGCTGTCCTCGCCGCTGGTAGAAGGAGAGTCATACACGCTGCGATATGATGATGACTGCAAGCCATCGACGCCGCACGAGCACGTGTTCGTGGCAGGCGCGGCATCTACAATTCCCTCCGCGTTTGGAACGTTGACCCTGGCGAGCCATCGGGTCGAGTCGATCAGAGTGCGGCATTCGGGCTCGTGCTTCGCTGACAGGATCGCTGCCGCCGCGACGTTTGATCTCGCCATCTCCCCGGAGATGGTCCCGTTTGTTCCCTCTGCGCGGCTGGAGACCCGGGTCGACGGCGAGCTGTGGAACAAGTCGGATCCAGGCGTGTTGGTCGGATGGGTGGGTGGGGAGATCCCTCCGGGCATTGCATCGATTGGAACGGACGGCGCGTACCGTTGGTTGAATCGCGTTCACACGCTCTGCGACGGCAGCGGATGGGAGGACCCAGGGGTCAAAGAGGGCAAGCACACGCTCACGATGGGCGTGAGCATTCCCGGCTTCGCAGGGCAGATCGCCGTGTCGCACGACTTCGAGCTTTGGTGCGACCAGGGCTCTGACGCTGGATTGGACGCGGACACAGACGCATCGGGAGCAGATGCGGCTCCGGCTGCGCAAGACTCGGAGCAGGGCGGGCCGCGTGCCGAAGGTGGAGGGTGCAGTCTGGCACGCGCGACGCACTCCCACGGTCTGCTGACGATTGCCTTGCTTTCCCTTGCGCGGGCTAGGATGGGTCGCAGAAAGGGATTGGGTCTCAGGTCCAATAGGCCCTAGAATTCGCCCCATGTCCGCCAAGCAAGTCGATGCCTACCTCGCTACCGTGCCCGAACCCCAAAGGAGCACCCTGAAGGCGCTCCGCAAGACCATCCTCGCCCTACTTCCCGATGCAGAGGAGTGCATCAGCTACGGCTTTCCCTGCTACAAGGCCGACGGCAAAGGGATCGTCGGATTTGCGTCGTTCAAGAACCACTGCAGCTACTTGCCCATGAGCGGCGCAGTGCTCGAGACGATGGCCGATGCACTGACGCGCTACGAGTACAGCCAGGGCGCGCTGCGGTTCCCCATCGACAAGCCGCTCCCTGCGACCCTTGTGAAAAAGCTGATCAAGGCGCGACTCAGGGACATCGCGGAGCGTGCGCAGAAGAAGAGCCGGTAGTCTATCCGCACCAGGCCGTGTTGCACCTGTCCGTACCTGCTGATAGACTGGCTTCATGAGGAATGCGATCAGTGTCATTCCGCTGTTGATGGTCCTTGCGTGCGGAGGAAAAGTCGAGGTCGCGGAGGGGACTGCCGTTGATGCGTCCGCGCCGGAGGACGCCTCTGTGCAGGAGGACACCTTCGTGCCGCCAGAAGTCTGTCCCTGGTACGACTGCTTCGGGTTTGATGACACCGGGATTGTGACTGGCGCGGCTGTGAAAGGCTGCGACGACACGGAGTGCATTATCAAACAGCACATGACCGACTGCTGCGGCACCATGACGTGGTATTCGGTGACGCAGAGCAAGGAAGCAAAGTTCGACACATGTGAAGCGACGTGGCGCGCCCATATCGGGCAATGCAATTGTAAGAGCAATGGGTTCTGGACCGAGTTCCCCAGGCAGCCGGTCTCCGACATCTCGCTGGTGCGCGCGTACTGCGCTGACTTGCCAGCTGGAAGTCGATGCATGACCGGGCCGAAGTAGCGGAGCGGTTGACCGCTCACGCCTGCAGGCGTCGACGCAAGCTTCGAACCCTTGCGACCGCGATTGCGCACGCGATCGCGAGCCAACCCCAAGCCGACGAACTGCGCTCTCCCGGAGTCGCACAGTTGCATCCGCCAGGCTCAGCAGGCTGAGCCGCATTGTCGACGCCGGCCGCGTCGGAAGTACCGGCATCCTTTGTCACGCCCCCACTGCCCGCAGCGCCCCCGGTGCCCGCGCCGCCCGCTTTTCCTGCGCTGCCCGCGCCGCCCGCAAGCCCGCCTGTCCCAGCGCTCCCTGCCGCGCCCGCGCTTCCTGCGACTCCCCCGCCACCGCCGCCGCTCCCTGCCGCTCCGCCGCTCCCCGCTGCTCCTCCTGCTCCGTTGTTGATCGCGCAGCAGTGCAGGCGAAGCCCGGTCATGGCTACGTCATCTGTATCGCCCTGAGGCGCCTGGTACGCGGTCTCCATGCCGCAGACAGCTTCTCCCGCCGCGCATGCGAAGTCCGCCCCCCAGGCGCCCCAGGCGCCATCGTTGTCAGACGTGAGCTGGGCCCCATCGCTGCACGCGAATCGCGCGGCGTTCGCGCTCGTGCTGTCCCCAGCTATCTGCGGCGCCTCCACCTTCAGCGCCCCGCTGGTGAGAAACTGCCCGGGCGCGCACTTGGATGCTGTGCTCCAGGCTCCCCAGACTCCTTCCCACACGCTGAGACGCTCCACGAAAGTCCCCTGGAGATCAGCGCAGAGCAGCGCAACAGCATTGAGGGAGGTGTCGTCGCCGTTACCCTGCGACGGCTCGACGCGCTGCTCGAAGCCGCTGGCAAACGTGCCTGCCTTGCAGAAGAGCGCAGGCGTGAAGAGTCCGACTCCTGCCGGGGCTAGCTCGAGCGTGTGCTTGTCGTCAGCTCGTGCATCGGTGTGCGCAGGCTCTGGCGACAGGAAGCCGAGCTTGGCAAGGGCAGAGTCGGCCGTGGAAGGCGATGCGGTGCGGATCGCTGCGATGAGCTTCTGAAGCTCGACCGTGACTGCAAGCGTTGCATCCAGAAACGCCTCGTCGCCTCCGATCCCCCCGGGACCGTCCTTGCTCATCAAGGAGTGCGGCGGCGTGCCGAAAGGACAGTGCGCTGCTCCTGCGTTTGGGCCTGTGTCCCCGGGATTGTCGTAGGTTCCGCTGATCCAGCCGCTCGGGGCCTGCACGCCCGGGTCGCTGAAGTTCGCCAGAACCCCGGGCTCATGGGTTCCGACCCAGTTCGAATGCGAATAGAAGTCCTCGGCCGCGTGCAGCACATACCCGAACGAGTCGAAGAACGCCGTACGATCCGTGTCTGCGCCCGTCTGCTCGAAGGCAAGCGCTGCCGTGACAGCATCCTGGCGCTTCTTGAGGATCCAATCGCGCCCCTCGTTCCAGTAGCAGTTGTCGAAGTGCGTCTGGCTGAGCGGGTTGGTGTTCGGGTCGCTGTCGCCGATCGTGGAGACCGCCTCGAACGCATCTGCCGCAGCAGGCGTGACCCAGGCAGAAACCCCAGCGCGCGTGGTCTGATGATGACGCTCGCCGTTCAGGGGCTGCTGCACGCTGCGCGTCGACTCCCCGCCCGGGTTCTCGGACGCGCACGCGCCGACTGCGAGAAGAGCCAAGAGTGAGCCGATGCGTCGAAGCATCCCACGAGCTTACCAGGGAACGCGGGATGGGGCATGGGCTTCGTGGACTCTGGATTGCAACGGTCTGCGGCTTTCCTGCTATCATGCAAGCGTCATGACCTCGCGCCTCGTTGGAGTGGTCCTTTCGTGCTTCGCGATCGCGGTGGCCTGCGGCGGGACCGTCCGTCAGGCGCCCACCGAACTGCAGGGCGGTGCGGCGGGGCAGGGTGGCAACAACCCAGGCCAGTCAGGCGCAGCGGGCACAACTGTCGGTGGCGCGCCCCATGGGGGAGCAGGTGGAGCCGCTGGCACCGAAGTCGGCGGCGCTGCAGGTACCTCGCCGTCGTGCGTGCATGCGATTCCGCCTCAGCCCCCCTCGGTCACCAACGCAGGCGGCGACCTCGAGCTCGTATTCGCCTTCACCAGCATACGGTTCGATAGCGGGGCAGACGCCGGAGCACATCCGGTCGGTTTCGACCTCGACCTGACCTGCACTTGCCAAGGAGAAGGCGACAGCTGCGTGCTGCCATCGTGGGCGACCGCGATCGGCTGTGATGGGCCAGACGGCAGAGACAACGCCTTCGCGAGCATGATGGCTGAGTTCGGGGCGGTGGCCCCCGAGTTCTCCGCCGAATCGTGGAGCGCCTCGATCGCTGCAGGCTCCTGGTCAGTGCTGCTGCGCATTCGCAACTACAACGGCCAAGCAGACGACGACGAGGTGGAGCTGGCGTGGTATGTCCCGTTGCGGTTCCAGCCAGATCTCCCAAAGCTGGACGGCAGTGATGCGTGGAGGATCGTGGGTACCTGCATTGCGCCAGGAGACGGCGGTGATCCGTACTCGCCCAAGTACTTCGATCCCAAGGCCTACGTGTCGAACGGGACTCTGGTAGCGCGATTGCCGAAGGCTGTGTTCCGTCCGTCAGGGTGGGCGAGCATGATACTGACCGATGCCGTGGTCACTGGTCGGTTGATGCAATCCGCGATCGGGTGGGAGATTCAGGACGGGGGCATCGCTGCAGTCTGGGCGCTGAACGATGTGTTTGCTGGCATGAAGCACATGGTGATCTCGGCCAGCGAGCTTTGCGCTGACCCGAACGACCAGGTTTACGCAGCGGTGAAGAAGATGCTTTGCTCGCACGCGGACATCTATCGTTTGCCCGGTGCTCCTGCGACGACCTGCGATTCCATCTCGGTGGGACTCGGGTTCGAGACGGTGCCTGCAGTGCTCGGGGAGATCAGGCCGCCCGAGGCCAAGCCTGATCTCTGCGGCCCGCAGACTGATCCTGCCAACGACTCGTGCGACAAGTAGTACCGCGCGGCTGACGTTCGTTGGGGGATCCGCCGCGACGTCTTCTCCAGGTGCGCAATGCGCCGGGCCTGTGCGTCATGGTAGAGGCACGCCACGGCGTGCCTGCGTAGGGCACGGCATGCCGTGCCCTACTGCCGTGTCGCTACGGTTGGTGTACGGCGGTGGTCGCCACCGAAGCTCGTGCCAGGTGTGCCCCCCCTCACGCGACGCTCCGCGTATCAGCTCACTGCGGCGGTGGGCCGTAGACTCCGCCTGAGCCGGCATCGGGCGGCGGGCCGTATGCTCCCTGCATCCCTTCGTCCGCTGCGTCGTCTGGCGGCGGCGCGTAGGCGGCCATGATGTCCGAGTTCGCATCCGGCGGAGGCGCATACGCACCTCCTGAGCCCGCGTTGCCGCCGTTGCCACTCGTTTCGTCAGCCGTGTCCGCTGCCGCATCCTGATCTGTGCCACCCGACCCCGCAGTGCCTCCAGCCCCAGCAGCTCCGCCAGCGCCAGTGTCGCTCGAGCTGCACGCAGCGAGCGCGCCTGCTCCCACAGCAATCGCGAGGAGCACGCCGGTCGTGACCACTCCTGACCCGGCATTCTTCGTCCCGCAGAAGGGGCAGCTCAGGTCACCGTTCTTGATATGGCGATGGCAGCAGGGGCATAGCGACAGACGCATCGGGCACCTCCGGCAAGTGAAGCGACTCCTCGAAGAATACGCCAGGAACTGTCCGGTCGCCAGAGGCAAGTGGGAGCGGAGTCGATCGAGCACAACGATGGATCGTCCACGTGGGCCATCAGTGAAGCGTGGGACGAATCAGCGGCAGCCAGCACTTCACGAAGCTGTCGCAGGTGCTCTCCTTGGCACACGCAGACGCCTTGCCGAGCATGCTCGCGGCCTGGGCCTGAGGCATACGCGCCATCTGTTGCTTGCAGAACGCCTCTGGCTGCGCGCTGTCCACCTCCCACTCCTTCATCGCTTCTGCGACCAGCGCGTCGCGCCCGTCCTTCTTCGCTTGCGCAGCAATGCCGGCAGGTGCGTCGAGCTCGACCCGCAGGTCAACCAGGGCAGGGATGTACTCGCGCGTGCAGGCCCGCTCCCGATTGCGCACAGTCACGCATTGCGAGGCGAGCGCGTCTGCCCCGGTCGAGACCGGCTCCGCAGCCGTGGACTGCGGGGCAGGGGGATTGGCCGGCTCCGATGCTGAGCAGCCGAATGCACAAGCGGACGCAAGGGTGATCAGGGCGATGAGGCAACGCATGGCGGACTCCTTTCCGGGGTGTGGGGCCGCAGCGCGTGTCCTGGCCTCCCAGAGGCTCGGGAATCCGCGCTGCCGACTCTCACATCCAGGAACGCGCGAGCGCCGCCCGCGTGACAAGGAATCTGACTATTTCTGAGGCTGGGGCGAATGGTAGGGATGGTAGGTGGACTGGCCGGACGTGCTCTTGGGCGCCACGCCCTCGAACCAGCCGCAGTCAGGCGCGCAGGTCCACGGCGTCTCCCCGCACATGAACTCGCACACGCCGTTGCCGCACTGGCACGTGGTCCCGCAGTCGTTCGGGCAGCTCCACGAGTTCTCGCCGCAGCCAGGCTCGCACAGGTAGTTGCCGCACTGGCAGGTCTGGAAGCAGTCCTGCATGCAGCTCATCGGGTTCTCCCCGCATTGCGGCTCGCACACGTAGTTGCCGCAGTAGCACGGCATGCCGCAGTCCTGCGGGCAGTTCCACGTCCCTTCGCCACATTGCGGCTCGCAGATGAAGTTGCCGCAGATGCAGGTGTTCGGGCAATCCATCGGGCAGGTCATCGCGTTCTCGCCGCACTGCGGCTCGCACACGAAGTTGCCGCAGGCGCATGGGCCGCCGCAGTCCGGAGCGCAGGTCTTGACGCTCTCACCGCAGTTCGGATCGCAATACATGTCGCCGCACACGCACACCATGCCGCAATCCTGCGGGCAGCTCTTGGGATCCTCTCCGCACATCGGATCGCAGAACATGTCGCCGCAGATGCATGGCGTGCCGCAATCCTGCGGGCAGTTCTGCGAGGTCTCCCCGCACTGCGGCTGGCAGGCGAAGTTGCCGCATGCGCACGTGAACCCGCAGTCCATCGGGCAGGTGATGCTCGTCTCTCCACAGCCCGCGTCGCAATAGGCATCGCCGCACACGCACGACGTGCAATCCTGCGGGCAGTTCTGGGCGCTCTCGCCGCACGCCGGCTGACATGCCCCATTGCCGCACAGGCAGGTGAATCCGCAGTCCATAGGACAGGTCGTGGAGGTCTCGCCGCACGTGGCGTCGCAGTAGGCATCGCCGCACACGCAGCTGAAGCAGTCCTTGGGGCAGGTCATCTGGTTCTCGCCGCACGACGGATCGCACTTGCCATCTCCGCAGTTGCAGTTCGGCTTGCAGTCCTGTGGGCAGCTCGCGCTGGTCTCTCCGCACGGCGGCTGGCACGTGCCGTTGCCGCAGATGCACACCATCGGGCAATCCTTGGGGCAGGTCACATCCGTCTCGCCGCACATCGGATCGCACTTGCCGTCTCCGCACACGCACGCGATCGGGCAATCCTGCGGGCAGCTCGATGAGGTCTCCCCGCATTGCGCCTGGCAGACCCCGTTGCCGCACACGCACGCCACCGGGCAGTCCTGCGGGCAGGAGGTCGAGCTCTCGCCGCAGATCGACTGGCAGATCCCGTTGCCGCAGATGCACGTCTGCGGGCAGTCCTGCGGGCAGCTCGCGGAGTTCTCTCCGCACTGCGGCTGGCAGGTGCCGTTGCCGCAGATGCACGCAGCGCCGCAATCCATCGGGCACGACGAAGGGCTCTCCCCGCACTGGGGCTGACAAAGCCCGTTGCCGCAGATGCACGTGGTGGGGCAGTCCTGGGGGCAACTGTTCGCGTTCTCCCCGCACGAAGCCTGGCAGACGCCATTGCCGCACTCGCACGGTACCGGGCAATCCTGTGGGCAGCTGCTGGGCGTCTCGCCGCACAACGGCATGCAGTACCCGTCGCCGCACAAGCAGGTGGAGCCGCAGTCCTGCGGGCAGCTCGTGCTGTTCTCCCCGCACTGGGGCTGGCACTGGCCATTGCCGCAGATGCACGCGACGCCGCAATCCTGCGGACAGGAGGAGCTGCTCTCTCCGCACTGGGGCTGGCACTGGCCATTGCCGCAGATGCACACGCTCCCGCAATCCTGCGGACAGGAGGCGCTGGTTTCTCCGCACTGCGGCTCGCACAGTCCATTGCCGCAGTAGCAGGGATTGCCGCAGTCCCACGAGCACGAGTACTGCGACTCTCCGCACTGCGGCTCGCACAGGCCATTGCCGCAATAGCAGGGATAGCCGCAATCCTGCGGGCACGTGTCCTGCGTTTCCTTGCACTCCCACTGGCAGTAGCCGTCGCCACAGGCGCACGGATAGCCGCAGTCCTGCGGGCAGCTGTACTGCGACTCGCCGCACGCGCCCTCGCACATGCCATTGCCGCAGTAGCAGGGATTGCCGCAGTCGAATGGGCAGGTGTACTGGGTTTCTCCGCACTCGTACTGGCACTTGTAATCGCCGCAGGCGCAGTTGCTCGGGCAGTCCTTGGGACAGCTCGTGGGGTTCTCGCCGCACTCGTACTGGCACTTGCCGTCGCCGCAGGCGCACGTGTACGGGCAGTCCTTGGGACAGCTCGAAGAGTTTTCTCCGCACTCGGAGACGCACTTGCCGTCGCCGCACACGCACGAGCTCGGGCAGTCCTTGGGACAGCTCGCTGCGGTCTCAGCGCACTGGGGCTCGCACAGGCCGTTGCCGCATGCGCACACGCTGCCGCAATCCTGCGGGCAATTGCTGGTGGACTCGCCGCAGGCTCCCTCGCACTTGCCGTTGCCGCACAGGCACGACTGAACGCACGTATGGGTAGAGGGCTGGCAGACCAGCGACGAAGAATCCCCGACCTTCTTGCAGTCGGTACAGGCAGCGCCCTTGATGCCGCAGGCGTTGTCGGAGACGCCGTCCACGCACTGGCCTTGCGCGTTGCAGCACCCCTTGGGGCAGGAGGTGGCGTTGCAGGTGCCCCCCTCGTGTGTGCCGCCGGTACCGGCACTGCCGCCATGGCCTGTGCCACCTTGGCCCAACGGGTCGTCGATGGTTTCCTCGCCCATGTTGGAGCGTCCGCACCCGAGGGCGAAGACGAAAAGGAGCAGGATCCAGCCCGCATGGCGGGGAATTCCCTGGTTCACGACGGAGTGAAGCATGGTGGCCTCCTGTGCCAGACAGCGCGCATCGGGCGCCTGGCGCGCCTTCATTGTGATCGGTTGGGGGCGGTTTGCAAGATCTGGTCCGCACCCGACCTCGGGCCAAGCCAGGTGCCCGCGAGTGACTAGCCAATCGCTCGGGCGAACCCGGCCGCTGTGGCAAGTCAGGGGGCGCCCGCCAAGCCGCTGCGACTTGGTTGGCGAAGCGCGGGTTGAAGGAAGCGGCCGCCTTGAGGCGAGGAGCGCGGATGCGGAGGGCCTGCAGCGCGCTACGAGGGGGCTCGTCGGCTGCGGCGGTCGTCTCGTTGTGCAACGGGGGCTTGCCCTGCGGGGCGCGGAGCAACTTGGCGAAGATCGTGGGTCAGGACTACAAGATCAGGGTCCAGCACCCGTCAACACCAGGAGCAGCGCTCTATGATCGCCGGGAGTTACGAGAATGAAGGTGACCCACCTCGTGCCGATTGCATTGGTCTGGTGCGCTTGCGTGCAGAGCGAAGACTCAAGAGACGCTGATGGCGGTTCTGGTCAGGCGGATGGGGCCGCGATCAGATCTCGGGTCAGGACTCAGGTCTCAACAACGACGCGGACCAGGACGGACCCGAGTGGTGTCCGTTGACCGGCGCAGCGTGCCCTGCTGGGTGCGACATTGTCGTGGGAACGCCCTACGACCGCGACGGAGACTGCTATCTAAAGGGCGAAGTCGTCGCCTGTCACCATGGAACGAGTGCTGGCACAGCTGAGACCTGTCGATTGAAGGTTGAGACAGACACGCTCTATTGGTTTGGCACGACTCTGGCGCCACTCGAGCCGGACGTGCCCGGATGGGTGGAGTGCTCCGAGGCGGACAGTGCAAAAGTCGTCATGGCAAAGGGTTGGTGCGAGTGACCGGACAACGGGCCACAACCGATCCGACACCCCCAGCGTGGAACCACCGAGGACACAGAGAACACGGAGTTGGAAGGGCCGCTACGCGCGCACTAGAACCTGCCTTGCACCGTGACCGCGCCTGGCCCCAAGGACATCCCAACGGTCGGTTGGTTCGACGGCTTCTTCGGCGCAAAGAGCAGAATGCCCGCTGCCGTTGCAAGCCCCACGCCCCCCACCACGAGCCCGATGTTCGCCACGGTCTGCTTGGTCTTGCCTGAATCTGCTGTAGAGCGCTCAGACTCCGCGCATCTCGGCGAGCAGGTCTGCAGCTCGTCGTAATCGCTCTTTGCCATGGCCCCGAAGATGCCAAACACGGCAAGGCCTGCCACGCCTGCGCCGCCTGCAATCCAGAACCCCATTGGGATCTTCTTTGAGCCAGTGTCCGGCTCAGGCGTGGGCGCTTTGGGAACAGGAGCCACGGGCGGAGGCGCGAGGTCGATGTTCAAATCTGCCTTGCCGCCAGCGGTCACGTCTGCAGACGCGTCCTTGGTTTTGCCTTCGCCCTCGACCTTGATCTCGACATGGCCGGGAAGGACCCAGAACGTGCTGACCGTGAGATGTTCGCCATCCCGCAGCGCTTTGACCTTCTCGCCGTTGATGCTGACCGTGGCGCTGTCAGGCGCATGCGCGATGCGCAGGTTCACCTGGCCCAGCTCGGTGGCGAGCGTCTCGATCCACTTCTTGGCTTCCTGCAACGTCGCCTGGTAGCGCGCTTCGCCTGCCTTGATCTTGGCGTCAGCGTCTGCTGCCACTCGCTCGTACTCCCTGGCCGCGTCGACCTTCCTGCCGAGCCCGCGCTTCGCGTGGGCCACGAGCAGCAGCGTGTTCGGGCTGGGAAGAGCCGCATAGGAGGGTTCGAGCGCGGCAAGAGCGCCCTGGAAGTCGCCCTTCTCGACAGCAGCCTTGCCCTTGGCGTACAACGCAACCGGATCCTTCACGGGCGGCGTCTGCGCTTGCGCGGCTGACCCGGCCAGCATCGCTGCGCACAATCCCAAGCTCACTGCACAGGTCCTGAGCACTCTTTTCATGGGCGATCCGGGATGTAGGTCTGCGTGCCTTTGCCAGGCGGTTTGGCTGTCACCGGCGCAACAGGCACCAGATTCGTCTTGGTCTTGCCAGCAGCCTTGCCCGACGCGCTCGCGTTGGCAGGCGGAGTGTCGGCAGTCGCAGTGGCTGCGGCCGTATCCGCTGTAGCTGCTGTGGGCGCACTGGGCGGTGTGGGCGGTGTGGGCGCTGCGGAAGCCCTGGGCGCTTCGGTTGCGGTCGCAGGTGCGCTCGCTGTGGGGCTGCTGGTCGACGTCGTGGTCGCCGAAGTCGCAGGCACTGAGGTTTCCGCGGGCTTGGCCGGGGTGAACGCGAGAATTGCGAGCGCCAGTGACAAGCCGAGCAGGAGGATCGCGCCCACGTACACCGCTGCCGTGCGCTGCGGTGAGCCGAACAGACGCGTCTCGAGCTTGGGTGGCGACTCCAGCGTCTGGTCCGCGCCCATGGCACCGACTGGAACAGCGGCCTGAGGATTGAACCCCACATCGACCGGCCCGCCCGCTTGCGCCGGTGGCGTCCAAGCCGGCGACGAATAGGTGGGAGGGCGCGCATCAACAGCCGGTTGTGCAGGGAGCGCTGCCGATGGGTCGAACGCATAGGGCGCGATCGGCTGCGCCTGGGCGCCTGGATCTCCAAAGGAACCCTGCGGCGCTGCAGGCTGGGGCGGGTTCACAGCTGCCAGGATCTCCATCGGCGGTTGTGGGACCGGTGACGGGATCGGTGCTGGAACCGGCGCTGAAATCGGCGACGGCACAGGCGCTGGAACCGGCGCTGAGATCGGCGTTGGGACAGGCGCTGAAATCGGCGTTGGGACAGGCGCTGAAATCGGCGATGGCACAGGCGCTGAAATCGGGGACGGCACAGGCGCTGAAATCGGCGATGGCACAGGCGATGAAATCGGCGTTGGGACAGGAGCCGAAATCGGTCGGGGTTCGTGTGCGGCGACTTGCGGGCGCGGTGCGACCGGCTGCGGTGGTACGTTCGCTTCCGGTCTTGGGACCAGCGGCTGGGAGGTGGGAGGCGCAGGTTGCTGTGCAGGCGCGAGCTGCTCTGGACGCGGTGAAATCGGCTGTTGCAGCGGAGCGGGACGCGGCCCTGGGATCGGGGCGCTTCCGATGGATGGCACCGACGGTTGGTCGTCCTGTTGCGCTGGCTTCTTGTCGAAGCGGGGCACGCGCGGCGCAGCGAGCGCTGGTGCACCTGGTGGGGGGCTGCCCGCAGCAGGCACGGTCGGCACCGGAATATCGGATGGGTAGTCTGACTTTGCGCGCTGAGGAGCACCCTCGGAGTCTGTCGGCGTGGGGTGGATCTGCGAGACCGGCGTGCCGCTTGGCGCGCCCATGGATTCGATCTCGCGTACGTACTTGTGCCGGTTGGCAAGCACCTCGCCCGCGATCTTCTGGACCCACCCGCCCACCACACGGTTGGAGCCGAAGTTGGGCATGGCCTCTTCGAGCGCGAGCGCAAATTCCTCAGCGGTCTTCCAGCGTTGGTCCGGGTTGCGCGCCAGGGCTTTGCGGATCGCGCGATCCACCGCCACCGTCACGTCGTCGCGGATCCCTGTGAGCGGCGGCACCGGTGCGTTCAGCACGTTGGCCATCGTCTCCCCAGGGTGATCTGCCTGGAAGAGCTTCTTGCCCGAGATGAGCTCCCAGGCCACGACCGCGCAGGCGAAGATGTCCACACGGCGATCGAGCAGGCGCCCAGCCCGGCTCAGCTGCTCCGGCGCCATGTAGCAGAGCTTGCCCTTCATCATGCCGTCGCGCGTGATCTGCAGACGGCTCTCGGCCTTTGCGATGCCAAAGTCGGTGATCCGCGTGATGCCGTCCTCGCCGACCAGGATGTTCTGCGGCGAAACGTCGCGATGGATGATGCCGAGCGGCGCACCCCCTTCGCCCAGAGCCTCGTGCGCTGCATGGAGCCCGGTGAGAGCGCCGGCGATGATGCTCACCGCGATGTTCATCGGGACGCGCTCTTTGCTGTGGCGACCCGCACGGATGAGACGCGACAGGGACTCGCCCTTCACGTACTCCATGACGAGGAAGACCTCGCCCCCTTCGGCTACGACATCGAGGGTGGCGACCACGTTGGGGTGCTCGACGCGCGATGTCAGCCGTGCCTCGTCCAGGAACATCGCAACGAATTCCGGGTCCATCGCAATGTCGCGGCGCATCCGTTTGATCGCAACAGTACGGCTGAACCCGCCCAGGGAGCTCATCCGGCCGAAGTGGACGGTTGCCATGCCGCCGGACGCAATCTCGCCGTGAAGGGCATATCGCCCAAGCGTGAGAATTGGATCCTTCTCGGACTGCTCCCGCCGTGTTGCAACCACCTGGTTACCCTACACCTCACTCAATGGCCTCTCAGCATATCAACCTGCTGCGCCCATGTCATCTTCACAGGAAAAGCGGGACTTCTGGATGGCTGGCGCGAACGAAGGTGCGCAGTGATCGCGGTTAAAGGCCCGGGTGCTTCGAATCCGTGGAATCCGCCGGTATGGTAGCGTTTCCGTACGGCCCGCTGCCCGACCCACCGCATGCAAGGCAATTCACGCCATTTGTGCTTCACCCTCCGGACCGCTCTGCTCGGGGCGATCCTCGCCCTGTCCGGTTGCCGGTCGCGAACCGAACCTGCCCCTCCTGCTGATGCCTCGGCCAGCGCCTCCCCGTCCGCACCCCTCGAACCCGTCGCGGGTGTGCGGCCGCCAGCCACCGGTCCCACGCGGTACCCCCCCACCGCTCGCCACTCGCCGATGTCCGAGCATGTCGTGTCCAAGATGACCGCCGTGCTTGCGAGGTCGTCCGGACGAGCCAGCGTGTTCGCCAAAGTGGGCGACTCGATCACTGCGCACGGGCACTTTCTTCGGTGCTTTGCCGGCGACGATATCCAGTGGGGCGAGCATGCAGGGCTCGACGAAGCGCGGGGGTTCTTTGCCAAGACCCGCATCGACGAAGGGCATGTCTCCTTTGATCGAAGCTCCCTGGCAGCGCGAAGCGGGTGGTCCACACGCGCTCCGATGCAGGGCACGCCGTCGCTCCTCGAACGCGAAGTCGCCGCGATCCATCCTGGATTCGCCGTGGTCATGCTGGGCACCAACGATGTCTACCCAGCCGGTGTGGAGCCGTTCGAGCGCAACCTTGGGGCTGTGCTGGACCGCGTGCTCGAGCTGGGCGTGGTCCCGCTGGTCAGCACGATCCCTCCACGCAACTGGAGCAAGCAGGCCAACTCGGTCATCCCGGAGATGAACGCAGTGATCCTCGCCCTGGCGCAGTCGCGGCAGGTGCCGTGGATGGACTACCACGCCGCGCTGGCCGCTCTGCCGGGTCACGGGCTCGCAAAAGACGGGATCCACCCGCAGACGTACAAAGAGCGCGGCCTTGGCCACCCGTGCTGGCTCACCGAAAACGCCTTGCAGCAGGGGATCAATGCTCGCAACCTGATCGTGCTCCAGGCGCTCGACCGAGCGAAGCGCTTCCTCGTCGACCGTCAGCTCCCTGAGCAAGCTCCGCCAGCGCTTCAAGGCAGCGGTGATCGCAACGCACCGTTCGTGGTACCGGAGCTCCCGTTCGCAGACGCCAGGGAGCGCAGCGCGACTCTGATCGCGAACGCAGAGGGAGAGACTGTGTACAGCGTGTCGATGGCTTCTCCGGCCAGGGTTCGGGTGCGCGTGTTCGGCGACGAGGGAGCGGACCTTCGGCTGCGCGTGCAGACGGGCGATCAGGGCGAGGAGGAGGTGCAAGGCGGAGCCAGGGTCGCGGATGTGACCATCGGCCCGGCTGGGGCGAGGCTCGTTGTCCGGATGTCTTCGCGCGATGGCGCATCGGCGGGCCAAGGCTTTCGCGTCACGATGGTCGCGTTGCCGCCGTGACTGCGCGGAGCAGGCAGGCTAGTCTCACGATGCGTCGCAGGGGACCATGAGCCGAACCCACGAGCAGCCACGATCGAGCAATGGGCGCACTTCCCGAGCCGTGCGATGGCACGCTGTGCGCTGGGCGTCCCTGTTCGCAGGCGCGTCGATCGTGCCTGTGCTGGCAGCTTGCGGCGACACCACGCTTCAGGCGCGTCCACCCGAGATTCCCTCGGATCAGCAGGCGCGCTCGCGCGTGACCGCCAACCCCCTGGAGCCACTGGTCGTGGAGTGGCCCGCTTCGGAGCGTGCCGAGCTCGAGTCGCAGCTCAAGAGCGGTCTGGTGGTCGTGCAATACGATGGCCACACCATGGACGTGCTCGCGCAGTGCCGAGTGGCCGGCAGCTACGCCTTTCGCGGCACCAACGTGCATCACGACGCGATCGTGATCGAGGATCAGGATTCGCTGACCGCGCACCTTCCCCTGGGCGCGGCATCCCTGTCCGCGAAGCTGCGCCAGTCGGGCAAGCTCGAGCTGAGCCTCACCGTGGTCGGCACCTATGCTTCGGACCAGCAGCGCGTGGAGAGGAAGGACTTGGAAGGGGAGTGTTCTGGCGCGACCCACGTGGTCTCCTCGCTTGCGGTGGGCGCGTTCGAGCTCAGGAGTGGTGGAGCATCCGAGGTGGGAGCCGGAGCCTCGGTCGCCAACCTTGGCGGCGGAGCAGAGCACGGCAGCAGGCGCGAGACCCTTTCGCGCGCAGGCGACGAGAAGGCGTGCGCGCGTGCGTCGGCTGACCCCGCAGCTCCACCGGAAGGTTGTGGTGCCTTGCTGCGGCTCGGGCTGCGTCCGATTCGCAGGACCGTCGTGCTTCCGCCTGCGGATGCCGGGGCTCCACCGGAGCCGGTAGCATCCACGCCGTTGCCAGCGCTCCCCTCGGCCGAGCCGTCGGTCAGCATTCCGCCTCCTCGTTCGACGACACCGCTTCCGGTCGCGACGCGCGACAGTTCCACTGAGCTCGGGCTGAGCAGCATCCCATCCGAGCCCAGTCGTCCCCCGTCATCATCGAGCGCCTCGACGTGGGGCGTGGTTGTGGGCGTCGGGTTGCTCGCGCTGATCCTCGGCGCGGCGATCACGGCTTCAGCGCTCAAGAAGGAACCGGCGCGCGAGCCTGCGCCCACGGGCGGGCTGGGCAACGTGACGCTGCCCACGGGGATCGCATGGTAGGGCGCCTCGCTGCGCGCGTCGTGATCGCGCTGCTGGCAGCGGGGTGCATGGCACTCGGGAGCTGTGGCACTCCAGACCCGGAGAAGGCGAACTACCTGCGCGTGGTCGTGGCGGTCGACCAGAATCTCAAGGTCCCGGACGAGATCGACTCCTTCAAGCTCACCGTGCAGCGCGAGAGCGTCACTCTGTTCACCGAGGACTACACGCAGGAAGACATCGCAAAGCTTCCGGACAGCCTGATCATCGACAATCCGCACCCGAGCAACGACTCGCCGGATCAGCAGGTCTTCAGCGTCAAGCCGATCACCATCAAGCTGGTCGGCTACGCCAAGAGCACGCCGCGGATCTGGCGCTATGCGCGTGTCCAATACAATGCAGGGAAGCGTCAGATCGGTCTGCCGCTGTGCAAGGATTGCCTTGATCACGCCTGCCCGGACGGTGAGACGTGCATCTTGGGCACGTGCAGCAGCTGGAGTCTGGCGCCAGCGGATTCCGACGAGGGGCCGATGGTCAATCCGCTCAACGAATGCGGGCCCTGAACGCCTTGGGGAGGCTACAGGCTTCGGGCTACGGGCTTCAGCCATTGAGATTCCCCAGATTGAGATTCCCCAGTCGTTGGATTCCTCAGGACCGGTCTGCCCTGGAGCCTGCAGCCTGGAGCCAGCAGCCACTTGCAGCAGGCGCTACCCTTCCCAGGAATCGAGCAGCCGGCGCACTGCCACCCATTCCGCAGCGCTCGTGATGAAGTGTGGCCCGGCTGCGCCCTTGGGCGCCAGCGAGGCGGGCAAGGTCGGAACCTGGTCCATGAGGCTGCCGAGTGCGTCGACCTTGGAAGCATCGAAGTGCTCCACGAGCAGCTCGAGGCTGCCGCGCTCGCTCCACGGCGAGCCGTGCGATCGGGCCTGCTGCAACGCGCGCAATGCCCGTGTCAGGGGAGGCTTGTTTTCGGCGAGCCCCTGGCCTGCGGCAGCGATCAACCACCCTTCGGCCACTGCGGCGGCGCGATCGACTACCTGCATGTTCAGGCGATTCCACGCGAGCCGGAAGAGCGCGTCGCAGGGAGTATGCTGCAACGTGGCGACCGCTCGCCCCACAGGGCCTCCTCCGTGCTCCTTGACCTGCCTTCGATCGATCGGGGCGAGGGCGAGCGCCAGGCTACACGTTGCGATGGCTGCCCGCAGTGCCTCAATCTTGCGCAGACGTCGGGAGCGAAGGCAGCATCCGGACACGAGCACGTTGGCCACATAGGCCAGCTCCTCGCTTCGCTCTCCGAAGAGCCGGGGATCCGACTCGGCCACGCGCCGCATGGCCTGCACGAGCAACGGATCCGAGTCTCGCTTCCCACGGTCAGCGCCGGGCAGAAGCAGCTTCTGGGCGGAGGTCTCCTCGAGCACAGACTCCTTCTTTAGAATACGCAATAGTCCGTTGCTTTGTGCGGAGCTCGCCGGGGCGGGGCGCGGTGCGGCCGGGTGCTTTCCGAGCCCACGGAACCAGGCCCGGGTGACGGGATCGCGCTCCGTCGGTCCGTCCGATGCCTCCTGCGCAGCCAGCTTCAAGAAAGCGCTCGCGTCCGTGGGCGCCACGAATCCGCCCTCGGCCCGCCGATCCTCCCGATCCGCAGCGACGTCGCACTCGAGCATCTCGTCCGAAGTCAGTACCTCGTAGAGCCCGCCATTGTCTTCGATGTAGTCCGAAGCAAGCGCGCAGCAGCGTCCCAGCAATCGATGCAGGAAGTTGGAATGCTCCCGGTCCAGGGCAAGAACGGCGCAGAGCAGGGTGTCCCACCCCTCGGGCTTGCGGGCCATGAGCTGGTACTCGCCGACTTCCTCGTACAGGCAGCTTTCGAGCGCCTTGTCGAGCTGACGCGCCTCCTGCTCGCTGGCGGATTGCATCTCTGCCGCGAGCTCGTCAATGCTGAGCACCAGGATGTGCCTGTGAATCGCCAGGGTGATGAGATCCTCGGGCAGCTCCACGAGCGTGCGCGCCACGTAGGACTCCCCGGCTTCCATCATGACCTCGAGCCACAAGAGAAAGCGGTCAGCGTCGAAGCGCTCCGCGTCGCCCGGCGTCTCGCTGCTCCAAAGGTCGTCGTCGAAGACGTGCGCCAGCTGGTCGGTCGTGGCGAGAGCGACCAGCTCGCCAGCGTCTTCGAGGCCGATTCGACGGATGAGCTTTCCCAGCACAGGGGGAGGAAGGCTCTGGATCTGGGGCGCGAGGTCGGGTTGTTCCAGGATCCTGGCGAGCAGATTCCTGCAACCGGGCTGGCTCAGGCGCTGGGGTACGCGGCTCATGCGGGCCCTCCTGAGACAAGCCTCTACGGGGGTTGGATTGGATCGTCAAGGCAATCTGCACGAGCAACATCACAATGCGGATTCCCGTGGCACAGGGCAAAACGGCATGCTAATGTATTGTTGTCGATTGCCGAGGGGGCCTCGCGGAGCGTTGAACGCTCGAAGCCGCAGGGGGCTCGGAACCTTCGAGCCGATGCGTAGCGGCGTTCCAAGGCCGACGCTCATGCGCTATGCTACGCAGGTGGTGCAGCCCGAGCCTTCGCAGTCCTACGGTCGCGCATTGGCGCGCGTTGGATCGTTTCTGCGGGGCAAGTGGCGCCTGGACCAGCTGCTCGGCGTGGGGGGCATGGCTGCCGTCTACGCTGCCACCCACAGAAACGGCGCACGAGGCGCGGTCAAGCTTCTGCACAGGGAGCTGGCGATCAGCGACGAGGCCCGCGCCCGCTTCTTGCGAGAGGGCTACGTCGCGAACCGGGTCGATCACCCAGGCGCAGTCCGGGTGCTCGACGATGACGTCGCTGAGGACGGCGCCGTGTTTCTCGTGATGGAGCTGCTGGAGGGCAACTCGCTGGAAGCGATCCGGATCTCGCGTCCGAGCCAGCGGTTCACCGTGCAGGAAGTGGTGCAGATGACCAGCGCGTTGCTCGACACGCTCGCTGCCGCGCACGCCAAGGGGATCATCCACCGCGACTTGAAGCCGGACAATGTGTTCCTGACGCGCAGCGGCGAGCTCAAGATCCTGGACTTCGGCATTGCGCGTCTCATGGAACAGGCCGAGACCGCGCACCGTACCCGCACCGGCCAGGCGCTCGGAACGCCTGCTTACATGCCTCCTGAGCAGGCCAAGGGCGACTGGGATGAGGTCGACCACCGCACGGATCTGTGGGCTGTCGGCGCCACGATGTTCACGTTGCTCACGGGCCGGAGGGTTCACCAGGCCGACACCCTCAACAAGCTCCTGCTGGCTGCGATGACCCGGCCTGCGCCTGGCGTGCTCACGGTTCGCGACGACATCCCGAGCTGGCTTGCGGAAGTCATCGATCGAGCTCTTGCCTTCGATCGCGAGAACCGGTGGTGGTCTGCCCGCGACATGAAGCAAGCGCTCGTCGTCGGTGCCCCCGAGATCGCCTGCGCAACGCCGTCGGGCACCATTCTGTCAGCGCAGCTCCCCGCGGACGATCCCGGGATCGTCGCTCCCCACGTCCCGCGGGTGGAACAGGTCGCATCGCCGGTGTCCAGCGATTCGCAAGCAGCTGTGCGCACGTTGCCGCGGCGCACAGCCGCGAAACGATGGACGGCGCTGGTCGCACTGTCAGGGGTCCTGGCTGGAGTCGTCATGGTGTCAGCGCTGTTCTTGCGCAAGCCGGAGCTCAGCTCCGCAGCGCCGTCTCGTGATACGCGCGCCGAACCGACTCCGTCGCAATTCGTTGCACCTTCCGATTCCAGCGGCAGCTCTCCAGCGCTTCCAGATCCCAGTGCGGTGCTGGCGTCGGCGAGCGCCGACGCTCCGGGCTCCTCTTCCTCACAACCCCGGATTCCTGACAACGCCAGGCCGCCCGCCTCCAAGGTCAGGACGGCTCCCACAAGCTCGAAGGGTGATCCACTTGGTACCTGGTAGAAAGCTGGCAACTCTCAAACGGCCGGTGCGCGCAGCCCTGACGCTCGCCCTGATCGTGTCCTCGAGCGCGATCGCGCAGTCCCAGCAACCTGAAGCGAAGAAGGCCGAGTCGCTGTTCATCCAAGGGCGCGACGCATTGGCACGCAAGGAGTACCCGCTCGCCTGCGCCAAGTTCCGCGAGAGCCTCAACCTGGTCTCGCGTCCGAGCACCCTGCTGAACCTCGCACAGTGCGAGGAGTCGTTGGGCAAGCTCGTGAGCGCCATGGGACACTGGAAGGAAGGCTCCATGCGTCTGGAGTCGGGGGATGACCGGTTCCGCATCGCCATGGAACGCATCGATTCGCTCGGGCGCCGCATTCCGACGCTCAAGCTCAAGGCAGGCCCCAAGCTCGACCCTTCGGCCCGGGTGATGCTCGACGATGCGCTGGTCGACCCGGCGTTGATGGGTACTGCGATGTCGCTCGATCCAGGCGTGCACACCGTGGTCATCCAGGTGGCTGGCAAGCCGGACCTCAAGCAGTTCGTGCGGCTGGAGGAAGGCAAGCCGCGGGAGATCGAGCTCGGCGCCGAGGGGCCAGAAGCAGACGCATCCTCGCATCGGTCCGGGGCTCCTGGCGAGTCGAACGGAGGCAAGTCGGCTCCAAACGGCGCAGCGGGATCGTCAGGACGACGCACCGCCGCGTGGGTTGCTGGCGGGGTCGGGGCTGCCGGGCTCGCGACAGCCCTGGTCACGGGTGGGATCCTGCTATCGAAGAACGCTACCATCCAGGACAATTGCCCTGACAAGAAGTGCAATCCGACCGGGCGGGACGCGATCGACAGCGCGAATACGCTGACGACGGTGAATTGGATAGGCTGGGGCGTGGGAGCCTTGGGCGCGGGTATCGCTACGTGGTTGTTCCTGAGCGGACCGGATGATGGCCCCAAGGTCACCACTGCCTTTGCTCCTACAGTGCTGCCGGGTGGGTTCGCGCTCACCATGGACAAGAGGTTCTGATGGCTCGGCACAAACGACGGGTTGTGCTTGTTGCGGCTGTCGCCCTGGGAACGGCATCTGGCTGCGGCCTGATCTTCAACTACAGCGATTACGAGGATCAGCCATCAAGTACAGGGGGTGGTGCAGGCGATGCCTCGATCGACCCTGCGGTCGGAGGAGGCGCGGGAGCGGGTGGCACAGCTGCAACTGGAGGAGGCGGCGGCTCAGCAGGGCAATCGGGTCAGGCTGGACAAGGGGGATCCTCTGGCGCTGCAGGGCAGTCGGGCGAGGGTGGAGCCAGCGGCTTTGCAGGGCAAGGTGGAACCGGCGGCGCGGCAGGGCAGGGTGGGGCAGGCTCGGCTGGGGCGCCCGGCGACGGCGGCGACGATGCGGCATGCACCAAAGGAAGCTGCCCCGACTATCAGGGCTGCATCGAGGGCAAGTGCCAGCCCGTCAAGCGCGTGTTCATCACCAGCGATTCGAACGGCCTGCAGGGCAACGGAGTCGGCGGAATCACCTCTGCAAACGAAACGTGCCTGGCCTACGCGGTGGGCGTCTCGCTCATGCCCCCTGGTAATTTCAAAGCTTGGGTGGCCACGTCCGAAGGCTCCCCGTCCCAATGGACGGTGAATGACCCGAGCGTGTGGTACGTGCTGATCGACGAGACGCCGGTAGCGCACGGGTGGGCCGGCCTGACGAGCGGAACCCTGCTTCACCCGATCGACATGGCAGTCAACAAGAGCGCTTGGCCGAACAAGTGCGTTTGGACCGGTGCAAAAGCCGATGGCACGCCCGGCTCGTCGGATTGCACTGGCTTCACGACGACCTCGGGAAATGGCACGTCAGGCTCGTCATCCGCCATCGACAGCACGTGGTCCATCTCGATCCCCTTTGATACGTGCGCGAACAAGTGCCAGCTCTACTGCATAGAGCAGTAAGAGCTCACTTCTTGTCCGCAACGATGGCGCGCATCTCGTCCACCACCGGAACCTCGACGTCAGCGCGTCCCCATGCATCGATCACCTGCTGCGCGTAGCGTCGTGCCGCTGCCTTGTCCCCGCGCTTGAGCGCCCGACGCGCGGATCGAATCGTTCCCGTGGTCGCGCCGTGGAATCGCGAAGCCCAATCCGCTAGGAGATTGTCTGCCCGCTGCGCTTCCTCAGGCGCCCCAGCTGCGTCGAGCATCTCTGCGACATACGCTGCGCGAGCGCCGGGATCCGCCATTCGCATGGCCACGATCACGCCGTTCGCATCCCCGTCGTACAGCTTCACTGCGGCACGGATGAACTCCACGCTCCCCGGCAGAAGCCCGCTGCGATACCACCCGCGGGTCACCAGCCCGTCGATCCGATCCAGGCACTTGTGCCCTGGCTCCTTGGGAAGGCGCAGGCACACGAACGCCGCGGTCTCCGGCGCAAACGAATGCCACGGGAAGAGGTTGGGCGGCTCCGGCTCGATGAATCGCGCGTAGAGCTCCTTGGCCACCGGCTCCGATCGCCCCAGGATCTGGGCAACTTCGAGGATCGCTCGCACCAGGTTGTGATCCCCGCGATCCAGATCTCCCAGCTGGCTCAGCCCGGCCATCGTGCGCGTCCACCGCTCCAGCGCCGCGCCGAGCCTCCCCTCGCTCGTCTCCACCAACCCCTCGATCACGTCGAGCGCAACCCTGCGCGTCGGACCCTCGAGCATCAGGTGCGCAGCCATGGCGCGGACCTCTTCGCGACGCCCTTGATCGAGCAGCAACCCTGCCACGTTGATCGCATACAGCGGATGATCGCTCGAGAGCACCAGCGCGCGGCGCACCACCTGCATGCGCTCCTGGTCCGAGCCGAACTTGTCCGAGTAGCCCAGCATGTTCCACGCTTCGCCGTCCTCGGGCACCCATGCGCTGTAGGCTCGCGCACCGGCCACGAACCCCGAAGTCCGGTACGAAGAAACCTGCAGCGTGGGCCACAGATCAGGATCCGCCGGCGTCTCCTGGACCTCCGCGAGTGCAACCTCCCTGGCGCGTGTGTTGTCCCCTGCCGCAGACCAGAGGAACGCCTCGAGCCGCGCGAGCATGCGCCGCCCGATCGGATCGCTCTGCTGCTCCCTGAATCGTCGCGCTTCCTCCGCGAGCGCACGCCGATCCACCGTGGGCTCGAAGGCCGGGAACCATGCGACGCTCCGTGCAAAGGCCGAGGGCGAGCTGCGATCGATTGCAGGCGCGGCGATCGGCGGGTAGCCGAACCTCGTGCAGATCAATCCGGCCGAAGCCCAGTCGCCGCCCATCCGGTCTCGCAGCGGCGCCGCCCGATCGCATTCGGCGCGCACCGATGCGAGCACCGTGGCTTCCCTGCCCAGATCGTACGCGGCGAGCTGTGCCACTGGATCGCGCGATGCGGTCCACGGCGCGAGCTCGTGATCGAATTGCCGCGCAGCGGGCAATGCCCCGGACTCCACGATCGGAGCCATTGCGTCGCGGATCGCCTGGTAGAGCGCCATCTGGCTGCCGGTTCCACGTGCCAGCTCGGCTCCGTCGCGCTTGCGAAGCACCAGCGTCACGCGGAACTTCGGATGCTCGTGCACCACCTCGCCGTCCAGCCAGGCCGCTGCTCGCGCCTTCGCCGCGGTCAGCGCACGCTCTCGCGACGAAGGGTCGTTGAACACGTCGCGCGGGAACTGGTCGCCTGGTGCGCGGGGTAGATCGATCAGCGACGCCGGGGACAACGTCCGCTCGAACCGTCCCCCCAGCAGGATCGTCGCCCGATTGCACGCCATGTTCGCGGCCGCGGCGCCCAGCCACCCCGCCTCCTCGCGGTCCGCTCTCGCCTGCAGCGGAGGACACGCCAGCACCGAGCCTGGCGGGGACAGCACGGACCGGTTGAGCAGACGCGACGCTGACCAACCAGCCGCGATCAGCGCCGTGGCAACGACCCCGAGCGCGATCCACTTGCGCATCGTACGCGGAGGCGGCTGCGCAGACGCAGCGGTCGTGACGGTCGACGCTGCGTTCGCAGTCGTGGTCTGGGCAGGCTGCGGAGCCGAGAGCACAGCTCCGGACGAAGGGGCAGACACGGCAGCCACGCTCCTGGGCGTTCGCACCGAGGCGACCGCGAGCAGCTCGTCGAGCTGCTCCACGATCTCCTTCATCGATGGGTGACGTTCGGCAGGGGCCTTGGCCAGCGCTCGTGCGACGATCTCCTGGAATCCTTCGGGCAGATCCGGACAGCGTGCGGACAGCGGCGGCGGCTGCTGCGTGAGGATCGCAGCCATGATCGCTGCAGGCTGCGGCTTGTCCCAGGGCAGGCTCCCGCTGAGCAGCTCGTAGGCGAGCACCGCCCACGAGAACTGATCGGTGCGCGCATCCACCTCTTCTCCGAGCACCTGCTCTGGAGACATGTACGCAGGCGTGCCGATGATCGAGCCCTTCACCGTGATCGTGCCAATGCCCCCTGGCAGCGTGTCCGCCGCGCCGTCGATCCCGGTCCGCACCCGCCGCGCGATGCCGAAGTCGAGCACCTTCACCACGCCGTCCTTGCGCACCAGGATGTTCTCGGGCTTGATGTCGCGGTGGATGATCCCTGCTTCGTGCGCTGCGGAAAGCGCGCGCGCGACCTCGGCGAGCCACTTCAGGCGCTGAAGCACCGAGAGGTCACCGTTGCCGATCTTCTGGCGAAGGGGCGTGCCTGCCACCAGCTCCATGGCGATGTACGGCGTGCCCTCGAACTCCCCGAGATCGAAGACTGCGACCACGTTGGGATGATCGAGCGCTGCCGCAGCCCGCGCCTCGCGCAGCATCCGCGCTACTGCCTCTCCCCAGGTCGCCGCATCGTCCTGCGGACCTGCATGCAGCACCTTCAACGCCACCCGTCGCTGCAGCTTCGGGTCGAACGCTCGATACACCTGGCCCATCCCACCCTGGCCGATCAGGGCTTCGATGGTGTAGCGCTCGAACGCTCCTCCGATGGGTAGATCCATCTGCCGCTGCAGGCTACGGCCCGCTCGTTCGAGCCGTCAATGCCTACCTTCCCAGCGCAAGGACGTCGAACACCACGATCACGATCCATGCGGCAAATAGGATCAACGCACCTGTGAGCTGGATCGCCAGCGCAACCCTGCTCGCCAACCGTCTGCGAAGCACGGCCTCCCCCACTGCAATGCACACCCTCCCACCGTCCAGCCCGGGAATCGGAAGCAGATTGAACAACCCCACCACGACCGACAGCAACCCGGCAAAGGTCAGCACCCGTCGCGCGTCCCATCGCCCCGACTGCGCAACGCGCGATGCGAGCCCCACAGGGCTCACAGGCCTGCGCGCCTTTGCCGGAGTGAGCCATCTTCCCGCGCTGACGAGCATGGCTGAGGCCTTGCGTAGTGGGTCGACCAGACCATGGGCTGCGGCCGACAGGAGCCCGACACGCAACAGCTCCGGCTTCGGCACGTAACGTGCCCCCAGGCCAGAACGTCCGGGCCCTGCAGCCGACGCAAATACTTCTCTTGTCTCTGCTGCGCGCAACAGCTCGAGTCGCACCGGTCGCGCGCCTGCTGCCGTGAAGGCTGCCTGAAGCTGCTCCACGCTCTGCAGATGCGCGCCATCCGCACGCAACACCACGTCGCCTGGCGCAAGCCCAGCCTGCGCCGCGTGCTCCGAGACCATCGTCACCTCGAGCCCGAGCGTGCGGCCCGTGTCCACGCCCCAGCCGAGCGCCAGCCCCACCCCGATCGCAGCGGCGATGAGATAGTTGGCCGACGAGCCTGCGAGCGTGACCACGAGCTTCTTCGCAAGCCCGACCTTTCGCACTTCTGCTTCGGATGCTTCGCCGGACAGCTCTTCGACGCGTACGAATCCGCCAAACGGGATCACGCAGAACAGCACGTCCGCTTCGCGAACCCGAAAATGCACCACGGGCGGGCCGAATCCTACGGACACCACGGAGATGTGCATGCCGAGCGCACGCGCCGCTGCAGCATGCCCAAGCTCGTGAAGCGCCGTCAGGAGCACCAGGCCAGCGATCAGGAATGCGACCGACATCTCGACAGGCGTCGCGGATCGCCCCGCTCCAGCCTACTTTCCGTCCGGCGCCTGATCCGGGGGCGTATCCGGAGCGCCCTGATCGGGCTCAGCCTTGTCCACGGTCGCGTCGAGATCACCTTTGTCCACCGCGGAGTCCACAGTGTGGGGATCCATGGCCGGACCACATCCGCCCAGCGACGTGGCAGCCATCGAGGCGGCCACGAGGATCCGACCCACAGCCGTGCCGCGAGCCTTGGGGTACGAACGCGGGGAATAAGCCTTCAAGGGTGACAGCCTGCTCGACATCCTGCCTCCTGGCTTGTGCCGTATCGAAAGCGGTCCTCGTAAGGATCGTCCCATCATACCGTGGATCGGTAGTGCCGTCGAATGAACGCTTCGTTGCCCTCTGCAAAGAGCCTCTCCGCTGCGTCGTCCGCCACCCGGATCGAAAGCTGCTCGTGGAAGCACAGCGTGTCCGAAGGCTCAGAGAGGGCTCCGGTCATGGCGAGATTCGCGCAGGCGCAACGGTTACGGCATCGCTTTGCAATCGCGCAAGTCAGGCATTCCGCAGGCAGGGTGCGGGCAGGACCTGCCACGCAACCGACCTTCGACGCATCGGCCCCGGTCGTCACGTGCCCGATCACCCAGCGCCCGTCCCGGTCCTCTCCGACCATCCGATCGCATGGGTAGAGGTTGCCGCTTGGAGCGACCACCAGATCGCGACGTCCGAGATCGCAGCGCTCGCTGTCCAGGTACCCGCCCTTGATGTGGCTCGCGATCTTCGTGTCAATCGACGACACCCACAGCGGCGCTCCCTTGCGCCAGGCTTCGACGTAGAGCTCGCCGAGTTGCTCATAGGCGCGCTCCCAGGCACCTCGAAGCGCGCCGTCCTCCCACGCTGCCGACCAGTTCGGGTTGATCACGAAGTCGCGCACGCCCAGGTCCTGCAGCGCTGCCACGGATTCCGGGAGCAGCGCGACGTTGCCCGGGTCGAGAACGAGGATCACGCGCACGCGAAGGCCGGCGTCGAGCGCAGTTCGGATGCCAGCCACGGTTCGCGCATGGCTCCCGTTGCCTTCGGCATCCACGCGATTCGCATCGTGCGCGGCTGCGTTTCCGTCGCAGGACACTGCGGTCACGAACGCGCGCTCTGCGAGCCACCTGGCCCGCGCTCGGGTCACGAGCGTGCCATTGGTCGTCACGCTGGGGCACACCTCGATCCCGGATTCACCTGCCAGGTCCACGGCGTGATGGGTGAGGGCGACCAGCGTCCGCCAGCGCAGCATCGGCTCACCGCCGAAGAACACCAGGTGCAGCCGCTTGGAGGTGCGAGGCAGGGCGAGCGCAATCGCCTGGCGCCCGGTATCCATGCTCATATGCCTTCGATCCTTGCACCCGCCGTAGCAGTAGCGGCAGCGAAGGTTGCAGTCGTGGGTAAGGCAGAGAGTAAGATGGATGTCGCGCGGCTTCCCGTCGCTTTGCTTCACGCACGGGATTATTGAGGACGAATGAGACCGGTGCAAGCAGTCTCCCAGGATCAGCCCGAATCGTGGCGCGCCCAGGCGTGGCTGCTGGCTGGCGCCCTGGCATCCGCAGCTTTGCTGGTCCTCGCTTCCCCTGGAGTGACAACCTGGCGCTGGTGCGCCCTGCTCGCATGGATCGCGTTCGCTCCGATCGCATGGGTGCTGCCGCGCGTGAGCATGCGACGGGCGGCGCTGCTCGGATGGGTCGCGGGCTTTGCGCTCAATGCCGGCCTTTGCTCCTGGTTCCCAGGCTTGCTTGCCCGATTCTCCGGCCTGCATCCTGCGCTCGCAGTAGCGGCGAGCCTGGTGATCTGGTCATGGCAGGCATTGGCGTGGTGCGCCTGGGCCTTGATCACCCGAGCCGTGCATCGCGCCCCGTGGGCTCCGCTCGCAAGCGCTGCTGCGTTCGTGGTGATCGAGCGCTGGATGCCCATGGTCTTCCCGTACTCGCTCGGCATCACGCAATACCGCATGCCGTGGCCCGCCCAGATCGCCGAGCTCGGCGGCCCCTACCTGCTGACCTTCCTGTTCGTTCTCACGGGCTCGATGATCGCCCTTGCAGCGTCGGTCAGGCGATCGTCGCACAGGCACGCTGCCGTCCTGCTGGGCGCTTCCCTTGCCGTTCCCATGGTCGCGAGCGCATTCGGTGCCTGGCGCATTCGAGGGGTCGACGCTGCACGAGGAACCTCTGCTTCGCTGCGCGTGGGGATGGTGCAAGCGAGCTGGGTGCGCACCGGCTGGCAAGCCGCGCCTGATCCGCCCGAGATCCTGGGACGCTATCAGGACCTGTCCGCAACGCTGGAGCGCGAGCAAGGGCCGTTGGACCTTCTGATCTGGCCGGAGAAGGCGTACCCGTTGCTGCTTCGTCACGACGCTGCCCACGACTACCCGTCCGGTCATGAGCGCAGAATCCGACGCGGCTTCCGCTCTCCGCTGTTGTTCGGAGTGACAGCGGTGGATGTCTCGACCCGAGAGATCACCAACTCCGCTGCATTTGCCGACAGCAATGACCGGATGCAGGTGTTCTACGACAAGGTGCAGCTCATCCCCTACAGCGAGTGGCTCCCTGGAATGCTCTCGCCACACGCGGGAGGTGGCAAACGCTACCGCGCCGGCAACGGCCCGCAGCTGCTGGCCCTTCCTTCGTCCAGGTCGCTTGGAGCTTTCATCTGCTTCGAATCGATCTTCCCGGCGTACATGCGCACCGTGATGCGAGGCAGACCGGATCTGCTGGTGAACCTGTCGGACGACGCCTGGTTCGGCGATGGTGCGGAGCCGGAGCAGCACCTCGCCCAGGTCGTGTTCCGCGCCATCGAATCGCGCCGGGATCTCGTCCGATCCACTGGCTCCGGCATCAGCGCGCACGTGGCGTCCACAGGAAGAATCCTCGCCACCACGCAGCTCAGCCGGCAAGGGGAGGGGACGACGCTCGTCGTGACGCCGAAGGTTGGAGCGATGCGCAGCTGGTACGGGTGGCTCGGGGATGCTTTCCCGTGGGCGTGTCTACTCGTCGTGATCGCAGCGATAGCGGCTCGGCGATCGATTCCTGCTGCGCGGGTCTAGCGTCCCGAAGTCGGCTCGCTCTGCGGGAGCACCTGCTTGACCTCCGGAAACAGGTAGGCAAACGAAGCGTAGCCTTCGGCTGCCAGCCGCTCTGCAGGGATGAACCTGAGCGAGGCGGAGTTGATGCAGTACCGGAGGCCGGTCGGCGCAGGGCCATCGTCGAACAGGTGCCCGAGATGGGAGTCTCCGCTCTTCGACCGCACCTCGACCCGATCCATGCCGTAGCTGTCATCGTGCTTCTCCACGATGCGCTGGGGATCCAGCGGCCGGTAGAAGCTCGGCCAACCCGTGCCGGACTCGAACTTCTCCTTGGACGAGAAGAGCGGCTCGCCAGACACGATGTCGACGTAGATACCCGGCGCATGGTTGTTCCAGAGCGGATTGCGGAACGGGGCTTCCGTGCCCTGCTGCTGGGTGACCTTGAACTGATCCGGGCTGAGCTGCTTCTTGCGCTCCGCAATCTCCTGCTGGGAAGGGGCGCGCCAGTCGCGCGCGACCGGAGCTTGCTCAGCCTGGAGCGCTTCAGTCGTTTGCGGCGCTTTCGAAGCGGGCGGCGAGGTCGTCGTAGCGGGCGGATGGCTCTCGGTCTGGCAGTTGGGCATGAGGAGGCTCAGCGATGCGAAGATGGTGAAGGAGGTCTTGACGGGGTGGAGCATGACGCCGGTTACTTGGGGCCGGCGGGCGCCTCGACAAGTGGGGTCCGCGGCAGAGCCGGAGCGTAGAAGTTGGCTCAGCGGCCATGGCTCGTGGCACGATCGTGGCGTGAAGGACTCCCGTGACGACGACCTCGAGGCTCGCTTGAAGCGCGATCCGCGTCGCGAGCCGACGGTTCCCCCTCAGCGCGATCCGCGGCGCGATCCCACGGACCCACCCCCTGCTCCCGAAGGGGAACCGCTCCCTCCGAAAGTGGAGATCGTCGATTCGTCCGCTTCACCGGTTCTCGAGACGAGCGCGTCGGACCCGGCCCCGGCACCACAGGAAGCGCAAGCGCCGTCCGTGGTCACCTCGTCCGATCCGCGCCTGGCCGAGGTGGAGAAGGCGGTCGAAGCGGGCAACTGGGACGCGGTCCTGGCCGCCCTGGGGCCTGCAGAGGATGCAGGGCGGTTGCCCCCGAATCTGGGTGTCCTGTACGCGATCGCCCGCAAGGAAAAGGAGCGCGCCGACGCGGTGGATCCTGCGCTGACCGACATCGCCATTCGTTGCATGGCCGGCGTGCTCGGCGTGGATCGCGCGAGCCCGATCGCCCTGCTCATCGCCAAGCGCCTGCTGCGCAAGAACCCGACCGCATGGCGTCAGCGTCCGGCCCCTCGTCCCACGATCTCGATCCTGATCATCCTCGGTGGGCTGCTCCTCGGCGGGACGCTGAGCTGGCTGATCAGCTTTGGCTACTTGCACGTGACGCTGCACTTGCCGTGAAGCTGCGTGTCCACTTTTCCAGGTGCCGGCAGAATCAATGCGCGCTTGTGTGCCAGTAGCCGCTCGCAATTGCTGCCAAAGGCCTCGGAGAAGTGAACGATGCCATCGACTCGCAAACAATCGCGCAAAACGACTGGAGGGTCGACGCCACGCAACTCCCTTCTCCATAGCGAGAGCGCCGCTGCGCACGACTCGCTTCGGCGGGCGGGCTGTGTCTTGAAGAGAAGATCCGGGGGAAGCTCAAGCCTCCCCCGGACTCAGCAGGATGGAGCTAGGGGCAGGTGTTGCCGTCGACGCACACCGGGAAGGTCTGGCCCGGGTACGAGCAGCAGGTGGTTCCCACTCCGCAGGCGCCGCAGGGGCAGGTGTTGCAGCCCGGCGCTGTGAAGTACTGCTGGCAATTGCCCTGCACGCACAGCTCGTCGGATGCGCAAACCTGTCCGCACTGTCCGCAATTCATGGGATCCGTCGCAAGCTGCGCGTCCGTCAGGCACACGCCGTTGCAGGAGGTGCGCCCGATTGCCATGCACGTCGTGTCAGCGCACGCGCCGTCCACGCACCTCGGGTTCTGGAACCCCTGGTTTCCGCAGTTGGTGCCGCAAGCACCGCAGTTGGTGAAGTTGTGCTGCAGCTCGACGCAAGTGTTGCCGCACAGGGTGAATCCAGGCCGGCAATGGCAAGTCCCGGCATCGCAGAAGCGGGTTGCGCTGCACTGGGTGTTGCAGTTGCCGCAACGAAGCGGGTCGTGCTGGGTGTCTGCGCAAGTCTGTCCGCACACCGTACCACCGGCCGGGCACTGGCACACGCCGGCGTTGCACACGTCACCCAACGCGCAGTGGATGTTGCACGTGCCGCAGAACTGCGGCTCGGTCTGCAGGTCCACGCAGGCGTTGCCGCACGAGGTGTCAGGCGGCGGACAGGAGCACTGCCCCGATGTACACACCTGCCCCAGTCCGCAGACGTGATTGAACCCGTTGCACGAGCCGCAGTGAAGAGGATCCGATGCGAGGTTCACGCACCCCACGAACCCGCCGCAATTGGTCTCGCCCGGGACTGCGCACACGCACTGCCCTGAGTTGCAGATCTGTCCGTTGGCGCAGTCGTGGCCGCAGGTTCCGCAGTTGTTCGTGTCCGAGGACGTGTCCACGCAACCGATCGTGCCGCCGCAGTAGATCAGCGAAGCGGCGCAGGTGCACTGCCCCGAGGTGCACGTTGCGTTCGGCCCGCACTGGTGGCCGCACTGGCCGCAGTTGTCCACGTCCGTGGCCGTGTTGGTGCACGCATTGTTGCACACGACCTGGCCGCCGCCGCACGGCGCGCACTGGCCGGAAACGCAGTTCTGGCCGACCGCACAGGCCGTCGGGCAGGCGCCGCAGTGCTTCGGATCCGAGGACAGGTCAGCGCATTCCGTGGCACAAGCCACGAGTCCAGGATTGCAGACGCACAGGCTCGCCTGGCAGGTAGCGCCGGTGCCGCACGCATGCCCGCACGTTCCGCAGTTCGTCTGGCTCGTGGTCACGTCCACGCACGTCCCGTTGCAGTTCGTCTGCCCGGACGGACAGGAGCACTGGCCGCCAGCGCAGGCACCGCCGATCGGACAGGTCGTGCCGCACGTGCCGCAATTCGCCATGTCTGTCGACAGATCTGCGCAGGCATTCTGCGCAGTGCAGAACGTCTGCCCTGCAGCGCATGTGCACACGCCGTTGGCGCATCCGGTCGACGACGCCGGGCACGCATGTCCGCATGTCCCGCAGTTCACAGCGTCCGTCGCAAGCGCCGTGCAGATCCCGTTGCAGTTGTCAGGCGTGGCCCCGTCGCACTGGTCGCATTTGCCCGCCACGCAGGCGCCGGTCGATGCGCAAGCGTTGGAGCACGCGCCGCAGTTGGTCAAGCTCGTCTGGAGATCCACGCACGTGCCGCCGCAGTTCGTCAGCCCGCCGGAACATATGCACTGCCCTGCCACGCACGACAGCCCGGACGCGCAAGCGGTCGCGCAATCCCCGCAGTGCGCGAGATCGGTCTGCAGGTCCACGCAGTCCGTTCCGCAGAGCGACTTCGGAGGATCGCACGTGCCCCCGTCGCCAGCCTGTCCCCCGGTTCCTGCGACCCCCGCCGTTCCTGCTGCACCTCCGGTGCCCGCTGTGCCGCCCTTGCCTGCCGCTCCCGCGGTACCTCCCTTGCCGGCGGTCCCAGCGGTGCCCGCGGTCCCCGCGCTCCCGCCCTTGCCAGCCTGGCCGCCGGTTCCCGCGTTGCCGGCGCTTCCCGCCGCTGCATCAGCTCCCCCTTCTCCGCCCACCGGCGTGGTGGCGTCGTCGCCACCGCAACCCGTGGCGGCCGCCACCATAAGCACGCCCCCCAGCAAGCCCGCTCGAAGCCAGAACGATGTAGGTCTCATGATCCTCTCCTGCCCCGCTAAGTCCGATGAAACGCCGTCCGCACCCTGCTGACATGCGTTGCCCTCACCACGACACGAATTCCCAGCACGCAAGATACCACAAATCGGCTCGCCCGGGTGTGCTCGTTGCCGCACACCCAGGGCTTGCGCAACTTTCGCAACATTCGGCAGCTACGGACAGCTACCACCCGACACGCACACCGGCGTCGTGTACCCGGTCACAGCGCAGCACTGGTGTTGGTTGTCAAACAACGCCGCGCACACCGCATCGCACGGGCAGGCACTGCAGGTATACGCAGGTGCGTACCTGTGGCAGTTGCCCTGCACGCAGATCTCGTCGTTCTGGCAAGCCTGGTTGCAGTCGCCGCAGTGCAGCGGACTCGTCTCGAAGTTGACGCACGCCACGGTGTTGTTCGGGCCCTGGCACTCGTTCAGCCCGTTGGAGCAGCCGCCCGTGATGCACTTGCTGTTGTCGCAAGCCTGGTTCTGGCCACACTTGGTGCCGCAGGCGCCGCAGTTCCCGGCGTTGGAAGTCAAGTCCACGCAATTGCCGTTGCATTCCGTCAACCCCGGCCGGCACACGCAGTTGCCCGAGGCGCATGTCTGCGTGTCGCCGCACGCCTTGCCGCAGTCCCCGCAGTGCGTCGGATCGATCTGCAGGTCCACGCAGCCGCCGCCCGGACCGCCGCAATGCTGCAGCGGCGCCGTGCACGTGCACTGCCCGCTGGTGCAAGTCTCGAACGCGCCGTTGCACTGGTGCCCGCAGCCGCCGCAGTTGTCAGGGTCTGCGCTCACGTCGATGCACTTGCCGTTGCACAGAAGCTTGCCCGCGCCGCAGCTGCATTGATTGTTGACGCACACCAGCACCCCCGGCTGGCCGCAGTTGTCGTCGGTCAGGCACTCCACGCACTTGTACGAAGTCGTGTTGCAGTAGGGGTTCCCCTGCTGGCACTTCGTGTTGTCCACGCACTGCACGCACAGGTGATTGGGCGCGCACACGGACAGGCCGGGGTTGGTGCAATTGCCGTCTCCGACGCACTGCACGCAGAAGCCAGCGACCGTGTCGCAGTACGGCGTGGGCGCTGCGCACTGGCCGTCGCCGGTGCACACCGACACGCAGTGGTTCGTGGCCGGGTCGCACGCCTTCACCCCGGGCGCGCCGCAGTTGTCCGTGGTGAGACACTGTACGCAATGGTTGGTGGTGGTGTTGCAGTACGGGGCTGCCCCGCTGCAGTTGGCGTTGCTCGCGCATTCCACGCACTTGTGGGTCGTCAGATCGCACGCGTGGGCGTTGGGGTTGGTGCAGTTCGGGTCGCCCATGCATTGCACGCACACCCCTGCTGCGGTGTCGCAATAGGGAGTGGGCTGGGCGCAGTCGCCATCGCCTGAGCAAGTCTTGGGAGCGGTCCCACCTGTCCCGGCGGTTCCCCCTCCCGTGCCCCCGACACCACTGCCGCCCGCAGAGGTCCCACCTCCGCCCGCTTTCCCCTCTCCGTTCGCATCTCCCGCGGATCCGTCGAGGCTACCCCCGGCGCCCGCTGAGGCGTCCGAGCCTGAGGCTCCGCCCTCCCCGGCCAACGTGGTGTCGTCCGATCCACCGCAGCCCATGCCGCTGATTCCGATGACCAGACACGCAGAAACTAAGGTCCATCCAAGGTACTTCAAGTTCTTCACGGCTGCCCTCCATTGCACAAAGCTGTCCCGGTATTGGAGATGTACCCGGAGAGACCTGAAGGCAGGCAGGCGTGGGACCTATTCCGTGGCCGTGCCGCAAGCTCGGTGGGAGACCGGAAGAACCGACCGGCGAAGGGAATGCGGCTGGCGAGTGGCGCCGCCGACTTTCTGGTTGTCACATGCGGATAGTGCAGTCCGGACCACCACGAGCCGACGATCAGGCACTGCCATTGCAAACCGGCCACCCTGTCAACGCTCTTGATACCCGCCTCTTGCGATCGCACACAATGCCGCTGACCGCCATCCGCGGAAATCGTCGATCCAGCTCAGCGGCTGCGCTCTGCTCGTCCGGCAGGCGCCAGTGGCACCATGACCTTTGCGACGTCCGCGATCTGGTAGGGTTTGATCAACACTCCAGCAAACCCGTGCGCGCGGAAGTCGGACATCACAGGATCATTCGAGTAGCCGGAGGACACAACCGCCTTGACCTCGGGCTCGATCTCCCTCATGCGCGCGAGCGTCTCCAATCCGCCCATGCCTCCGGGCACGGTCAAGTCGAGGATCACGACGTCGAAGGGGCTGCCCGCTTCGCGCGCGGCCAGGAACTGCTCGATTGCATCCTTGCCGTCTCGGGCCGTTGCTGCCTGGTATCCGATCGTCTCCAGGATCCGCGCAGTCATCTGCAGGATCACTTCCTCGTCGTCCATCAGCAGCACGCGGCCCTCTCCCCGTACCCCTGACACGGCTGCCGCCCGCTCCTGTCCCATGTCGCCCGGTGTCGCAGGCAGCAGCACCTCGAACATCGTCCCAGATTGGGGCCGCGACGACACACTGATGCTCCCCTGGTGACGCGTCACGATCGAATGGCAGATGGACAGTCCCAGCCCGGAGCCTCTCTGCTTGGTCGTGAAATACGGGTCGAACACCCTCTGGAGCAGGTTCTCGGCAATGCCGACGCCTTCGTCCTTGACCCGGATCCGCACATAGGGCCCTGGGTCCAGCAGGGGCGAGTCTTCCCGACGCAATGGGAGATTCTCGGCGCCGATGGCGATGACTCCGCCGGACGGCATTGCTTCGACGGCATTGATGACGAGGTTCTGGATGACCTGCGCGATCTGCCCTTCGTCGACCTCCGCAGGCCACAGATCCGGGGCGAAGTCGAACTGGCAGGCAACGGACGATCCGCGTGTGGCAAACAGCGCGGCCTCGCGCACCACGCGGGCGACGTCGGAGATGCGTTTGACCGGCGCTCCTCCCCTGGAGAAGGTCAGCAGCTGCTGGGTGAGGCCGCGCGCGCGCATGGCAGCGCCTGCAGCTTCGTTGAGCCTGTCCTGCGCGATCGCAGGTGAGGTGAGCTGCATCTGCGCAAGGGAGATGTTGCCGAGGATTCCTGTCAGCAGGTTGTTGAAGTCGTGTGCGATGCCCCCTGCCAGGATGGCGAGCGACTCCAGCTTCTGCGACTTGATCAGCTCCTGCTCCATGCGCCTGCGGTCCGTGATGTCGACCACGGTCACATGGATGGCCCGCTGGCCTTCGAACACCGTGGAGTTGGCAGAGAGCAGCGCGAGGAATTCCCTGCCTCGGGTCGTGCGCAGCCGGGCCTCATAGTCAACGATGTAGCCAACTTGCTTGACAGCGTCGACATAGCGCTGCCTGGCCTCTGGCGACACCCAGAAGTCCACTGCATTCAAGTCGGGGAGCTTGTCCACGCTCGACTCGAACAGGTCCGCTGCCCGCTGATTGATGTAGAGCACAGCGCCCCCCTCGAGCGCCGCCACGACCACCGGAAGAGGCGAGTGGTCCGATAGCTCGCGATAGCGCGCCTCGCTCTCCCGCAACGCATTGTCCGCTGCCATGCGATCCGTCGCATCACGGAAGCTCCACACTCTGCCGCAGATCGCATCACCCATCCTGAACGGGCTCGAGTAGCGCTCGAACACGCGCCCTTGCTTCAGCAGGATCGTGTCGTAGCTCTCCACATCCGGCTGCGCGTACAGCTCGCCAACCCTTCTCACGAACCCCGCAGGGTCCTCCAGGCCGCTGAGCACGTATTCGATCGCAGTCTGGTCATCCCGCGTCGCCAGCACCGTCTCCGGAATGCCCCACAGCCGGGCGAAGTTGCGATTGTAGCTCAGGATCTTCCCGTGCACGTCCACCACAAGGATGCCGTCGGCCGTCGACTCGAGCGTGGCCGCCTGCAGCGCAAGGGCATGGCGCGTCGCCATCTCCGCCTCTTTGCGCTCCGTGACGTCCTGCACCACTGCGATGTGCGTCGTGGGCTTCTCGCCGGGCGGCCACAACGCCGATACGCTCAACGTCACCCACACCACCTTGCCGTCCTTGCGGATGTACCGCTTCTCCATCGAGAACTCGCGGATTCCACCGTCCATGAGGCGACGCATCTGGGCCAGGTCCTTGCCGAGGTCCTCCTCGTGGGTGACCGCCTGGAACGTGAGATTCGACGCCTCCTCGCGGTCGTAGCCGAGAATCTCGCAGTACCGCCGGTTGATGTGCAGGAACCTGCCCGTGGCACTGTCGATCTCGGCGGTCCCCACCGCGGCCTGCTCGAACAGCGCGCGGAATCTCTGCTCGCTCTCCCGCAGCGCCTGCTCGACTCGCTTCTGATCGGTGATGTCCTCCACCGAGGAGACCAGACGAATCACTTCTCCGGATTCGTCGAGAATCGGGAGGATTCTCCCCCATACCCAGCGCTGGGATCCATCCGGACGCAGGATCCGATACTCCTCGTTGAACGCTTGCCCCTGCTTGTTCCTGAGCCGCTCGATCGCGTCGAGCACCTTCTGCTTGTCCTGGGAATGCACCGCATCGAGAAACGACATCGGCTCGTCGTACAAGCTCTGGCAGCTCCGCCCCCACACCGTCTCGTACGCCGGGTTCACGTACAGAATCCGCGACGTCCGCGCGTCGCGAAGCCACACCACCGCCCGCAGTGTGCTCAGGATCTGGATGAGCCGCAGCTGATCGCCCCGCAGTGCCTCGTCCAGCCGCGCACGTTCCTTGTTTCGCTCGTCGGACGATGGGCCATGGGTCGGGATCTCGCTGTCAGACATCACGAAATTCGATCGAGGTAGGGGCCGCGGTTCACGGCCCCAGGTTACCCCGCTGGACGCGTGCAATCCAGCTTCGCGCGCTGTCCCAGACCGGGCAGTTCCCGACGGGCGACTTCCCCCTCAGCCTCGCGACGATCGTGCATGTTCTAGCGGCGTCTGAGCGCCGGTGGTCAATCTACTGACGGCGATTTCCCGATCCCGACGAAACCCCGGCATTCTGTGCGGCTTGGATTCGGCACGCAGCGTGCCCTATCGTCGCCCCATGCGTCCATCCCGTCCTCCTTGTTGCCCCCTCCTGGCCCTCGCAGGTTGCGCGCTCGTCGCATCCGCATGCGGTTCCGCCTCCGACCCTGCCACCGACGTATCCACGGATGCGTCCACGGACGCCTCATCCAGCGATGCCCCCGCCCTGGATGCCGTAGCGCCGGTCTCCCCCAACGCTCTCGTGCTGCAGTTCAAGGGCATGATCAACACCGTCGAGGAGGTCTCGGATGTCTCGCACACGACGTTCGCGCTCTCCAAGGTGATCGCCTACCTGGGCACCGAGGTCTTGTCGCTCGACGAGGATCCGTACGCGTTCGCCTATCGATATCCGGACAACTATCCCGTGCCGGAGTACCGAGGCAGGGAGGTTCTCGTCATCGACGCGCTGCGCAAGCAGGACGGTTCCATGGCCGACTACCGCGCCGACATGGCCCAGGTGATCGTCCCGCTCGAGACGCTGCGGTCCAAGCCGCGCACGTTCGAGGTGCGCCTCGGCCCCGGCGACGGCGTCACCGTGAGCATTCGCAAGCTCACGGGCTTCTATCGAGCGGACAAGGTCACGCTCGCCAAGGACTGCTACCGCGCCGTCACGGACCCTGGCACGGCAGCTTCGGCGATCGTCATCGACGCGACCGGCAACCAGGAATTTACACCGGGAGAGAGCCTGTTTGCACAGGGCAATCTGGCTCTCCTTGCGGACCCGGACGGCCTCGCCAAAGCGCTGTCCGGCAAGCTCGAGGAGCACGACGGGCTGTGGTGCTCTTGCCGCCTCAACGACAATGCGATCAGCTGCGCGCAGTGGGAAGAGGAGGTGGCCAAGGACGTGTCGTCCCTGTCCTGTGGTCTGCCTGACGGCTACAAGACGCCGATCTCAGACTCGCATGCGATCTTCACGTTCAAGGGCGTGATCAACGATCTTGCAGCCGCGCCCCAATACGGCTCCGGCGTGTTCGACGTCAAGGTCGAAGGGCAGCCGTGCGGCCTGGAGTACTCGTCGTACGCTGCCCGCGCCACGGTCGAATCCGGCCCCTGGGCCGGCAAGCCGTACCTGGCGATCACGAGCCTGGGGGGCGTGGAAACGATCGCCAAGGGCAGGTACAGGTTCAAGTACGCCAGCACCAGCGTGCTCGAGGACACGCTGGCTGCGCTCAAGAACGGGCAGAAGCACCAGGGATTCTTCGATGCGCAGCATCCGTTCTACTTCGCGCTCTACGACGCCTGGCAGGCGGACATCGGGGCCGATCAACTCATCAAGCTCTGCCCGCAAGCGGTCGGCGACCTGTCCGTGACGACGTCGTCGATCTACGTCTGTCACGAGAACAACGAGTCGTTCGCCGTGGGCGAGAACCTCGAGCTCGCAGGGAACATCGAGCTGACAGCAGACCCGACGCAGACCGGGGCGAGCGGCCCCGACGGCGGATGCGCCTGCTACAAGAACAACGCCGCGCTCGATTGCGCGCTATTCCCCGAGATGTAGCTGGAGGCCCCGATGCGTCGCTCCAATGTTGCGCTCCTGTACCTGGCTACCCTGCTCGCTTCCTGCTCTGGATCGCGAAGCGAGCCGGGCGATCCCGTCGCAGCACCCCTGCCCACTCCCACGGGCAAGGGCATCCTCCTCCTGACGACCAACCAGATCCGCGCTTCGTCCAGCGCGCTCGATCGCTACGTGGAAGCCAAGATGCGGCGCAACTTCCGCGTGCAGGTGGTGACCGAGGATCAGTACGGAGGGGAGTCCGCGGAGCGGGGATGGCCGCGCGCGCAGCGCATTCGTTCCTGGCTCCAGTCCCATCGCGCGGACTACTCCTATCTGCTCGTCGTCGGCGACGCGCATCCGGATCACGGCGATGTCCCGATGATCACGGTCTGGCCCCGCCACGAGATGCCGGCGGACTTGTGCGGCAACGCCTTCGTGACCGATTGCAGGACCTGTCTCACAGACGGGATGTACGCGGATCTCACGGGCGACTGGGATTTGAATCGCAACGGGCATCCCGGAGAGACCGGGCTCGACGACGGGCCCGGCGGAATCGACTTCCAACCCGAGCTCGTGGTGGGGAGGCTCCCTGTGTACTTCGGAGATGGCTCCGAAGCGGACCGGATTCTCGAGCACACGATGGAGTACATGGACCAGACCAAGCAGCAAGCGTCGTATCGCAGGAGCGTGCTGCTCCCGGCCGCGCTCTTCTACGTGAAAGGGCAGGCGCTGGCGAACAGCACGGCGTATGCGACGGTCGACGGCGCTTCCACGGCAGAGTGGTTCCTGCACAACGTGCTCGCCTCCAGAAGCAGCTTCTCCTACACGAGAATGTACGAGATGGAAGGCATCGTGCCATCGACGTGGCCATCGGACGTGGCCTTGAACGAGGACAACCTCGCTGCGACCTGGAGCCAGGGATATGGCGTGATCTTCTGGATGGGGCATGGTTTGCAGCGCGAGGTCGGCCGCGTGGTCTGGAATGCTGACGCCAACAGCAATGGCATTCCGGAGAACACAGAGATGAGCTCTCCGCTGTTCCTGCGGTCCGTCACGCTCGAGCGGGTCACTCCGGGCAAGCCCGGGTTCGTCGTCGCGGTCAGCTGCGAGGTGGGCAACGCGAGCAATCCGTACCATCTCGCGCAGTCCGCACTCCTCAATGGCGCTGCCATCGGCGTCATCGGCTCGTCGGGCGTGACCCCGGGCGACGGCACGGTCTACGACAAGCTCGACAGCCCCATGGATCAGGAAGGGTTCGGCGCCACCAACGCGGGGATCGAGGTGATCAAGGCGATCCTCGACGGCAAGCCGCCGGCCGAAGGGTTCGCGTCAGCCCGGGTTTCTCTCGGCACCTCTGGCAACGCCGAAGCCTACGCCGGCAAGATGATGCTGAACTACTTCGGCGACCCGACCCTCACCATCGACAGCAGCATCGACGACGTCGTGTTCAAGTAGCGTTGCGGCAACGAGACGTTGAGCCGCGACCGTAAGGCAGCGGGCACCTCCTGCGCGGTCGTGGCTCCGAGACGTGTGGTACAGTGCGAGGAATGCAGGAGCCCGAGGATCAGATCCCGAAAGCCCCCTTGTCCAAGGAAGACACGCTCGGCGTCGTGGTCCTGGCGGCCCTGCTGATCGGACTGTGGATCGGCGGCACCGTGCTGGCCCACTACATCTGGGCCATCAGCTGGATCGTTGCGGCAGCGATCGTTCCTGCTGCAGCGGGCGTCGGGTTCGCCTTGATCAAGCTGATGTCCAGGAGCAAGACGCGATGAATCCTTCGGTCCCTTTCACCATGCTTCTTGTCGTGTCCGCAGCCCTGGGATGCTCGAGCAGCGACTCGAGCGCCACTCCCCAAGCTCCGGCGTTCGGCGACCCGCTCGCGGCCACGTGCGATGAGCCCGCGCCGCCCGCTCCGATCGGGCAGGCGTCCGTGGTCGGCGACGGAACCGCCGGAAGCTGCACGGCCGAGGCGCTGCAGGCAGCGGTCGACAAGGGCGGAGATGTCAGCTTCCAGTGCGGAGCCGATCCGATCACCATCGCGGTCACCAGCGAGATCAAGGTCTCCAAGGACATCATCCTCGACGGCAAAGGCAAGGTCACCCTGGACGGCGGTGGAGCTTCGCGGATCTTGTCCGCAGACCAGCAGGTCGCCGTGACCTTGATCGGGCTGACCTTCACGCGCGGCAAGGCGACTGCGACCGAGGGCGGCCCGGTGAGCGGAGGCGCTGTGCGCGGCGGCTGGAAGGGGTCAATCAAGGTCTTTGACTGCACGTTCACCGACAACGAGGCGGGGACGTCGGGGGAGGAAGGGGGAGGGGCCCTGTACACTCCCAGCCGGACCACGATGACGATCGTGCGCAGCCATTTCCAGGGCAATCGCGCAGGCACTGGCGGCGCCGTGCACAACCTGCTGAGCGAGCTGACGATCGTCAACTCGACCTTTGACGACAACGAGTCCACGACCGAAGGCGGCGGAGCCGTGTACACGGACGGCGCCAGCGGCGACATCAACGACAGCGTGGGAGGCACGATCACCCTGTGCGGCTGCAGGTTCACGGGCAACCGGGGGAAGAACCAGGGAGGTGCCGCCTACCTGTTCGCCTATGCGCCTGACAAGGTCGTCGTCAACCAGTGCGCGTTCTCATCGAACAGGGTGACGGCCACGGGCGACGGGTCCGCGCTTGGAGGCGGGCTGCGCGTGGGCAATGCCCCTCTCGATCTCGCCAACTCGCTGTTCGAGAGCAACCACGCCGACACGCACGGCGGCGGATTGTGGGTGGATGGCAAGTACCCCACGCGGGTCAACGACTCCACGTTCTGGAAGAACGACGCTGGCGTGGTTGGCAAGGATGCTGGCTACGGCGGGGCGCTTTCCGGCGCAAACCTGCACATGAGCAACCTTACCCTGGTGGACAACCAGGCAGTGCACAGCGGAGGCGCGATCTTCAACGAAGATGATCAAGTCGTTCTGGCAAACTCGATCGTTGCCAGGAACACAGCTGGCAACCAGTGGAAGATCGGCCAGTCTTGCCGCAAACGCATGCAGGGCTCGCGCAACATCCAGTGGCCGGACCCTGCCGCCAACGGCAAGGAGGATGCACTGTGCACGGCTGGGGTGGTGATCGCGGATCCGTTGCTCGGCGACCTCTCGGATCAGGGCGGAGCCACCCGGACGATGCCGATCGCAGCTGGGAGTCCTGCGATCGATGCAGGGGAAGGGTGCTCGGAGACCGATCAGCGCGGCAAGCCGCGCAAGGGTGCGTGCGATCTCGGGGCGTTCGAGGCGCAGTAGCCCCGGACCCGTGGTACCGTGTAGAGCCATGCAACCCCAGGAACCCAAGGGCTTGGGCGGCTGGATCGTCACCAACCTCGTGATTCTCGGCGGCATGGCCCTGTTCGCGGTCTGGGCCTACCCGACCTTGCCAGCGACCTATCCCGTGCACTTCGACATGCAGGGAAACCCCAATCGATGGGTGCCCGGCAACTCCCCGGAGTGGTTTCTGGTGCTGGGAATCTCCGTCTTCATCAACGTGGTCTTCGTCGCCATCTCGGTGAGCCTCCCCAAGATGCCGATCTCCATCGTCAACGTTCCTCACAAGGAACGCTTCCTCCAGCTACCCTCCCACCAGCAGCGATCGATCCTGTCGAGCTTCTCCAAGATGCTCCTGACGCTTGGCCTGTCGGTCAATGTCCTGATGACAGGCTTGTACGTGATGCTCTACGAGGTTGCGTTGCAGCGGATTCGCCCGCCCTCGGGATGGCCGATCCTCGCCGTGCCCATCGGCATGGTCGCCCTGATGCTCGGCTGGACCCTGCAGATCTCGAGACGGATCCGTCGAGAGTGCGAGGACAACGAGATGCGGCAGGCGCACGGACAGCGAAGCCGCTGAGGCGAGGGGTGTCCCGCGAGAGGAGCGCGCAGATCATGGGCGCTGCGCCGGCGCGTGGGGGGCGCAGCAGCCTGTAGCCTGAAGCCGGAAGCCTGAGGGAATCAGATGCGCGAGAGCGCCTGATCGATGTCGGAGATGATGTCGGCTTCGGTCTCGATGCCGACCGAAACGCGGATCATGGTGGGCGCAATGCCCGCCTTCTTCATCTCGACCTCGCCCATGGCGGAGTGCGTGGTGGATGCAGGGTGCGTGACGATCGTCTTGCTGGTGCCCAGGTGCGTGGCGTGTACCCACAGCTCGAGCGAGTCGATGACCTTGACCGCATCCTTCATCTCACCCTTGATCTCGAAGGAGAGCAGGGAAGAGCATGCCTTCATCTGCTCCTTGGCAACGCGGTGATAGGGATTGGAGGGCAGGCCGGGGTAGTTGACCGACACGACCTTGGGGTGCTTCTCGAGGAAGCTGGCCAGGGCCAGGGCGTTGCTGGAATGACGCTCCATGCGCAGGCCCAGGGTCTCGAGGCCGAGCAGGTTCAACCATGCATTCATGGGAGCCATCGCAGCACCGATGTATCGGATCGTCGCCTGGCGGATGCCCACTTCGATCAGCTTCTTGGAGCCGCAGATGATGCCACCCAGCGACGAGGCATTGCCGCAGATGTACTTGGTCGTGGAGTGCACGACCGCGTCAGCCCCGAGCTCGATCGGACGCTGCAGCGCCGGCGTGGTGATCGTGTTGTCCACGAACAGCGGCAGCCCCTTGGCATGCGCGAGCTTGGACAGAGCGCGGATGTCACCCACGAACAAGCCGGGGTTGCTCGGCGTCTCGACGTACAGGCACTTGGTCTTGGGCGTAATCGCAGCCATCCAGGCTTCGATCGACTCGGGCTGGGTGACCCAGTTGCACTTGACGCCCATCTTCTTGAGGCCCGTCTCGAACAGGCCGAACGTCCCGCCATACACGCGGTTGGAGGACACGATGTCGTCGCCCTGCGACGTGACCGTGTGCATCAGCATCATGATCGCTGCCATACCCGAAGCGGCGCCGATCGCCGACTCGGTGCCTTCGAGCGCAGCCATGCGCTTCTCGAACAGCTCCACGGTCGGGTTGTCCCAGCGGCCGTAGGTGTAGCCGGGCTTCTCGGCACGGAAGATCTGCGCTGCTTCCAGCGCGTCCTCGAACGGGTACGCCACGGTCTGGTACAGGGGGGGCGTCACCGTGTCCGGCTTGAACCCCTCGTGCCCTGCGTGAACCGACATCGTCTCGAAACCGAACTTCTTCATGGTCAGCTCCTATGCCGCGACCGTCTCTCCGGCCGCCACCACGCCCATCCGTTTGGGCGCGGGACAAGAGACAAACCACATCAGAGACCCGCAGTCCACGTCCATCCGTCCAGACGGGATTTAGGGACGATTTCCCTGGATTAGCGGGAGATCCCAGAGCCCTCCGGCACGACCGAACAGGGCGCGCGATCCAGGATCGCCCCATTCGGGCCTGGATGGGAATCAGCCGCGCTTCTTCAACACGCACCCGAGGAACCCCTGCTCGAGGATCGGCAGGTGCTCCCCACAGCACTTGATGGCCAGCTTGCCAGGCTTCGGCAGACCCCCGACCGAAGGCTTGCCGTCCGGCACCAGCTCGTACGTGGCTACGTCGTCGGCCGCGTGCTTGCCTACCTCGCAGACGTTCGGTCTCTTGGACCAGACGTAGAACTCGGTCATGGATCCGACCTGCACCCACGCGACCGATCCGCAGGCGGCGCAAGGCACGGCCCCTCGCTCACGTCGTGCCCGGATCACGCCGTAGCCGTAGGGCAGCTTGGAGACTTCACCGCACATCAAGCATCGGAACTCGCATCGCGCGGCGGCGGACTCCCAGGGCGGCGGAAGCGCGACGTGGTGCCCGCGACGCGTCAGGAAGATCGCCCCCCGGACCGCGTAGACCCAACCCCAATCGAAAGCGTACATCACGCCCCTCGGCCCGGCGTGAGGCGCTGGACCGAGCTGCGCTGCGAGCCACGCCTTGTGCTCCAGATCGAGCTGCAGCGGGTGCGCTTCGTCCGTCGACGCGCGCAGCCTCACCATGATCTCGGCCAGGGCTCCGTCGTAGTTGAAGCTGATCACGACGGTGGCAGGCGCGCCGTCGATCGTCACGGACGACAGTGCCACGACCTTGGGGTCGTCGTGCTCGAGCGTGGACTCGTTCCCCGCAGCCATCGACTGCAGCGAATCGAACGTTAGATCCCCGGCGAGGCAGTCCCCTCCGTCGAGCTCGAGGGCCCCGGTCGTCGGGTCGATCCGATTCGCCATGGGGCTAGCCTAGAGCAACGAGCCCCAGGCTGGAACCATTTCACTCGTGCACCCGCACCACCTCAGCCGCGGTTCTTCCGAACGTCTCTGGCGTGTACATCTCCTGCACCATCGCCGGCGGCGCCACGAACGTTCCCAGGGAAGTGGCCCTCGCATGGTAGCGGAACCGGTACACTCCCGCTGCGAGCCGGTCGAAGAAGAACAGCATCCGATCGTCTCGCACCTCCGTGTGCGCAGGTACGAACGTCGGCACTTCTCTCGCATGGCTCCCTGCACCGAGGCCGCCAATACGCTCTGTCACGACCAGGGAGCCGGAGCCCCATCGCGCAGTGATCGCCAGGGATGGGTCCACGATCTCGAGCCCTGCCGGTAGGGGGCTGTCGACCACGACCTGCTCGCGCGGCTGCGAGGTAGCGACGATCAAGTCGCACCGCACGAGCCTGCCCGCAGGGATGTTGCCTTGCGTGGCGCGCGTCGATGGATACGTCCCAGGCCCGTCCACGATCCGCAGATCGCGATGGACCGCAAAGCCGTTCTCCAGCGACTCGGTCGGCAGTGCCAGGAGCCCGTACGCAAGTCGTGCCTCGTAGTACAGAGTGCCGCTGCCCCGGGCCTCGAAGGCCAGCACGCTGCTCCTGCCTTCCTTGAGAACCCAGGGGGGCACGAACGCGTGCTCGGCCCGGACGTTGGGCCCGCGGAACGAGGACTCCTTGACCAGCTCCTGACCCAGAAAGATCCGGGCATCGAGCTCCGGGGCAGGGGCATCCTGCGCACGCCACCACGCATCGAGCGCGATGAGCGCCCACGCTGCCTCCTGGGTGGATCGCCAGCCGCCTTCCCGCCGATCCGAAAGCAGCCCTCGCGCCAGCCGGCTCCCCATCGAGTGGTGCGGCTCTGCTGCAACCAGCGCGCGCAGCACCACCGCAGTCGTTCGCAGGTTCGAGTCCAGCGCGTCGTGCGTTCCGGGTGCAGGATCGACCACGCGCGCAAGCGGCCCATCCACCCGAAGCGACGACTCGAGCTCACGCTTGAGCGTCTCGATCTGGGCTGCAGGACCTCTTGCCATGCTCAGACCATGAAGCAGCAAGGCTCGCGCGATCACCGGCAGCTGCCGTCGACGATCGAACCAGCTGTCGAAGACACCGCCGTCCGCCAGCCCCTCCTCGGCAAGCACATCGAGCGCGAGCAAGACATCCTGTGCGCGGGTGTAGTCGTCCGGTGGAGCCGACGCGATCTCCGACGCATAGCGGATCGCGCCCTGGAGCACGCTGCTGTCGACCGCAACGCCGCGATGCTGCGCTTGCAGCAGCGCCCACAACACCTGGATCGACACCCACGGGTGGCTCTTCTTCGACTCCGGCCAAAGCAGGAACCCGCCGTCCTTGTTCTGGCGCGCGACGATCTTCTCGAGCGTGGTCGACACCACCGCGTCGAGTCCCTCAGGAAGCTTCGCACCTGACTTGCGAGCAAGGTCGCGCAGCGGCAGCAGCGGCACCAGTCGGCTCGTCAGCTGCTCCGTGCAGCCGTAGGGGTACTGGATCAGCTGGTCGAACCCTGCATCGATCCCCACCAGCGGACTCGATGATAGCGTCAGGGTCAGGCCGCCCACGTTCGGGTGGATCGACGTCATGTCGCCGAGCTGTTCCCCTGCAGCGCCCGTCGTCTCTCCGTACAGCGCCACGGTCTGCACCACGGTCGGCGCCTGCACCTGCCGCTCGAGCTCCACAGCGTCCCGGTCCTTGCGATCGCTGCTCGCCGCGAATCGGAACGTGGCCTTTCCGGCCGTGGAGACCTGCACCGGAAAGCGCAGCTCAGCGGTCCTGCCAGGCTCGAGATGGACAGGCTTGGTCGCCCTGGTCTGCGCGCCTGCGCCATCGACCGTTGCCGTCACGTCCACCTTCACGCGCTCCGGAGCCCGGGAGGTCACCAGCACCGATGCATCAACCTGGTCGCCGATGCGCAGCACCCGAGGCAATGCAGGACGCAGCATCAGCGGCTGGGAGGTCGTGACGTTCGCCTGGGTCGATCCGAAGCTGCTCTCGGTGATGGCCACGGCCATGACGCGAAACGACGAAAGGCTGTCAGGCAGCTTGAAGGACACGCGCGCCCTGCCACCCGCGTCGGTCCGCACGTCAGGATTGAAGTACACCGCGTGGCGCATGTCCTTTCGCAAGGGCCCTGTCTGCGGATCCCCGATGCTCGTCGCACCCATCCTGACCTGAGGCGGTTTGGTGCGATGGCCAGCGAGAAAGGGCGAGGGGACGTAGAACATGGAGTCGCGCGTGTCGGCGAACCAGAGCCAGCTGCGGCGATCGCCGTAGTACGTCGGAAACGGGTCGGGCGTGCGGTAGTTGGACAACAGCAGCACGCCCTCGTCTGCTGCATACACCGTGACCTGGGAACGCTGCGGAGCACCACCCGGATCCGCCACGTGGATCGCTACATCGATGTTCGAGCCAGGACGCACGTTCGTCGCCGAGGGTGTAAGCGACACGGACAGATGGTGGCCCGACGGATCCACGTCGATCCGGGTGTCCGTGTGCTCTTGCATCGGCGCCCCGGGATCCTTTCCGATCGCCGGGCGAGGCGCTGCTCTGCCTCGCACGAACACAGCAGCGATCGTGGCTTCAGGAACCATCTCGTCGATGATGGGGAGGTCGATCGACGCATCGGTGCCATGCATCGGGATTCGCCGGTACGAGATGATCCCTTCGCGCGACGTGGTCAGCAGCGCCTCGATTGCGGGAAACGTGGCGTGCAGCTCCACATGGGCCGTATCGCCGACCGCGTAGCTGTGACGGTCCACGCGCACGGCGGGGGAGTCGTGCTTCTGCACAGGAGCCGGCGTGCGGACCGCGATCGGGTCGGCCTTCTTTCTGCGCACGTACAAGGGGGAGGTGACCTTCACCTCGTTGGTTCGTGGATCCGAAGCGATCGCGCTGACGAAGTGCTCTCCCGGCTCGATTGCGCTCAGCTTGCACGAGGACGGCTCCAGCCTCGATTGGACTTCGCAGGTCCCTTCCGCGACCTCCTTCCTGCCGTTGGTGGGGTCGTGGTCGACTCGAGTGAGCTGCAGCCGGATGGCCACGTTCGCCCTGTGCTTGCCGTCAGGTTCCACTGCGAGCACTTCTGGCAGCACGCTCTGTCCCGGGTCCAGATGGCTGCTCCTGAGCCGCAGCGCCAGGTAGAACTCGGCGGGATGCACGAGCGCGGTGGTGCGGCCAGACCCTGTCTGTCTCGATGCGTCGTGCACCTGCGGCTCGCAGGTGAAGGTCTTCGTCGTGCTCTCGCCCCCTGGCTGCAGAGCGTGCGTTGCCGTGTACGAGCCGTCCCGATCCAGAGGGTACTCGTCCCATTCCACGTTGCCGGCCAGGGGTGATTGCCACCAGGAGCCGTAGCCCGGGGCCCATCCGCTGACCTGCCACCCTTCCAGCCCCGGAGGGCGGAACGCAGAGTCGTGGGCGTACACGAGCGGCGCAACCTTGGCGTCCCGCATCGCACCGCCGAACAGATAGCGCGCGCGGATCATGCACTTCATCGTGTCGCCGCGTACGTACGTCGCACGATCGAACGTGGCTTCGACCGCGAACTCGGTCGCACGATACTCCGCGATCTGCAGACGGCTGTGTGCGCAATTGGCCCTCTCGCGTCCTTTGGGGCACAGCTTCGCCGCGAGGAAGCCGACCTTGCTCGCCTTGGGAACGACCCAGTCGATGGCAACTGCGCCGAACTCGTCGAGCCTTCCCGCGAGCTTCGCGGTCTGGATCTCGAGCTCGACCTCCTGCCCTGCCAGCGCGCGCATCCCGTGGCTGCGGAAGATCCTGCCGATGCCCTTGAAGCGGACCGTGTCGCCAGGTCGATACATGCCTCGATCGTTGAACAGGAAGTACTGCTGGTACTCGTCGCGCAAGCTGCGCCAGGAAGATCGTCGCACGACAGACCAACCGTCACCGGCGCGGGCCGTGAGCGCCACGTTCGTCGCTTCGGCCGGCGCATCGTACTCGCGGTATGCGATCCCATCCTGATCCGTCGCCAGGCTCGACGCCCACAGCGCACCTTGCTCCGTATGCGCCTGCACCAGTGCTCCCGGGATCGGCTTGCCGGTGGAGAGGCTGGTGGCCCAGACCAGCTCGCCGAACGGGGTGAACACGGATGACAGGCCGATGTCAGTCGCCTGGGCAGTCCACAGGTGAAGATCCGACAGGCTCTTGCCCGGTGTGCCCAGCGCAACGACCGCACCTCCGTGCCAGACTGGCGACGAAATGAACAGGCGCGACAACCCGACCTTGATCGGCTTGCCCTGTGGCGCGTCCTCGGTCCACGTCTTGGCACCAGGCAGCTTCTGCAGCTCCACGTCCTCGCGCTTGAGCGTCAGACGCACGTAGTCCTCGAGGCTGACAGGCGCAGTGGTCACGTCGAAACGATTGATGCGATCTCGTTGCACGTTGACTTCGATCGGCGGCGCGCCGTCCACGACCGTTCCTCCAACCTGCAGCTGAGCATACGGCAACGAAGCCTGCTCAGGCTCGAATGGGAACGTGTCGGACCATTCTCTGGCAAGAGGCAGGCCGTAGATGTCGCTCAGGGGGCGCGCAGGCTTCCCATGCGATGCCGGAAGCATCGTGGACACGCGCACCGTGTACGTCTTGCCCGGCTCGAACGTGGCCGGGATGGAGATCTGCTCCGAAGGTTCGTTGTAGTCGCCCCAGTCCATCTTCACCGCAGGCGTGATGCGGATCGCGTCGCGCACGGTCAGGGGGCGCACCGGGCTCGTGAACTCGAGCATCACCCCTCCAGAGCAGAACTTGCCGTCCCCTTTCCAGCACTCGCCCTGCTTGACCGCGAACGGGCCGTAGGAGTGGAAGGTCCCTGTCCAGGTCTTGCCGAGCGTGCGAGGGCCTTCGACTGCGCGAAGCGACGCATCGACGGTGACCTGCACATCCACGCCGAGGGGCAGGGGAGACAGGAGATCGAGCTCGGCTTGCTCCGAAGGATCGGAGTTGTCGCGTACCTTGAAGGGGAAGACCATGGAGCCGGCAGTCACCCGGGTCGCGCGTGCGACTTCGGAAGCCAGTACGGGTTGGGAGAGCTGAAGCGAGATCGGGGCAACGGGTTTGTTTTCGACATCGAGCGAATTCACCACAGGACGAGGCGTGGCGAACTCGAGACGGAAGGGCTGCACCAGGGGCGAGCCGTCCGTTGCGCGGACGGCTGTGGGTACCTCGACCGTGTAGTCGGTCGCCCGCAGGAGCCGTCCGCCCTGGGGCACGAACCGCGCGATGCGTGTACCAATCCACTCCCAATGTCCCGCGGTCTCCGGGGTGATTCGCGCTGGCAGCGCAGGGGTCAGCGGGTCCGTATCGAGCCGTCGAACCGGACGGCTGAACATGAGCACGATCTCCGGATCTTCGGAGACTTCGCCTCTGGGCGCTGCGAACTCCACGGAAAACGGGCGGGCTTCGGACGACGGCTCGAGCTTGCCGCGATCGACGCCGAGCGTACGTCGCGGAGTGACCACCGGGGCCCGGGCAGCGAGCAGGCACGAGGAGCCGATGAGCGCACCCAGCAGGGAGAGGATGACGGATTGAAGTCGGGCAGGGAGCGGCATCGCAGGCTGCTGCATGGTGGAGCCATAGCATGTGCGCCGTGGGCTCCCTCGACTCGACATCCCCGAGCCCGGGATCGTTCCCGAGCAATCGCGGATCGAGCCTGCTCCTTGGGCCCTGGCGTGCTAGCCTCGCGTCGTGGTTACCACAGCCTATTTCCTCGCGACCGATGACGATCTGAACAAGGCCTGCCGCGGCTGGCGCGTTCCAACCGCCGAACCTCGCAAGAAGACCAGCACCAACCCGTTCACCGGAGAGCCCATGGTCGTGGATGACTACGACCCCACGCCCGGTGCGCCGTTCCCCGGTGCAAGCCCGACCATCGCGTTCTCCGGGCTCGCCAGCGTGGAGCTGAGCGGCGTCGACATCACACGCCTCGCTTCCCTCATGCAAGTGCTGCTCAAGGGCGCGGACTGGAGCCAATGCTACAAGCCCGCACGCATCGGTCCCCCAGAGGCAGAGCAAGCGGTGTGCGCGGTGCCTGCCGAGCTCGTCAGCGCGATCGCAACCACGCCCGAAGACAACCTGCCTTCGGTCACGGAGCAATGGCTCGCGCTGCTGAGGGCTGAAGCCGGGGCGATCGAAGACGAGGAGACGAAGAAGGTGGTGCTCGAGGGGCTGGCAGTCGGCGCCTTTCTTCCCATGCTCACGAGCCTCCGGAATCTCGCGCGGCAGGCCGTGCTGCTCGATCGAAAGATGTACTGCTTCATGGCGCCCTGATCGACGCGGAAGACGCCGCTTCACGCGGGTTGATCCGCGGGCAACGAACGTGCGACACTCGCATCATGCGCCGTTTGTCGAGGCGAAGGACCGCGCTGTCACTGGCCCCCGGCCTGCTCGCCGCAGCGCTGTGCGGGGCCTGCGGATTGAGCACGCACGGCGAGCTGGAGCCCACCAACGGCGATGCGGCAAGTCAAGGAGGCCACGCAGGGGACGCATCGGCCGGCAGCGGTGGCCTGAGCGGCAAGGGGGGCGCAGCGGGCTTGGGCGGTGACAGCGGCGTGGCTGGCAAGGACTCGTCGTCCGCAGGCGCTGGCGGGATGAGCGGTGCTGGCGCAGGAGGGATTGCTGGCGGCGCAGGCAGCGGCGGCGTGCAGAACGGAGGCAGTGGCGGCACTGCCCAGGGAGGCACAGGAGGCACCCCGTCCGGTGGTAGCGGTGGAGAAGCAGGCTCCGCGGGCGTAGGAGGCACGGGCGGAAGCTCCTGCAGCGCGATCGGGACGCCGTGCTCGGTGAACACCGACTGCTGCGACTACGCTACCCAGACCACGACCTGCGATCCGAGCAACGTGTGCTGCGTGGTCCTGGGCTCAGGCTGCATGGACCCGACGCAGTGCTGCGCGGGCAAGGACTGCCAAGGCGGCGCGTGTTGCGCAGCGCTGCAGGAAGGCTGCGCCAACAACAAGGAGTGCTGCAGTGGAAGCTGCGGCCCTGCTTCCACGTGCTGCTCGGACCTGTTCGGCTTCTGCGCGTCTCCGGCAGACTGCTGCGAAGGCGGGTGCAACCTGGGAAAGTGTTGCCGTTGGCTGCAGAAGACTTGCGGGAACGACGACGAATGCTGCTCGCATCACTGTGGCCCTGACAGCCAGTGTTGCCGAAACCCGGGAGGTTCCTGTCAAGCCGACGCGGACTGTTGCGCTGGCACGTGCCCATCAGGCACATGCTGCCTCGGCAAGGGCGAGAACTGCGGGTTCGATGCCCAATGCTGCTCCGGCACCTGCAAGGGCAACAAGTGCGATTGAGCGTCGGGCCCCTCCTGGCCTGAGCATGCCAACGCGACGGCGCGGGTGGCACAATCCGGCACAGGGGAAGCCTGTCGAGCAACGGGAAATGAAGGGGATTTTTGCGATTGCCAGTGGCCCACAATGTGCAACCGTTTCGCAGGAACCCTTTCGAGGTCTGCCATGAGATACTCCGCTCTCGCCCTGGTCGCTCTCGCTTCGTTTCCCGCTTGCAGCTTCGGCTCGGACCCGACCGCTCCAGCCTCCCGCTCGGCCAGCGCAGCTCTCGTGGCTCTGCCTTCCTGCCAGGATGTGGAAGACGCGGTGCGTGAAGCAGCGGTGCGCGAGATGGCAGCCCGTCTCGATCAACGCCTCGCCCAGGTTCTGCACCAATCAGCCTACTGCCAGAACAATGCGGGGTTTGGAGGCGGCGTTACAGCGGACGCCGGGGCAGCGGTTCCCGGCTCAGGCTACGGTGGCAGCGGTGGCGGCGCCAGCACCGGCGAAGAAACCAACACCGGCGATGACTCCAAAGGGGCCAACCAGGCTTCGGGTACCAACAACCAGGTCATCGGCGTCGACGAGGCCGACTTCGTCAAGAACGACAACAAGTACATCTACGTCGTCAGCAACGGCAAGCTCCACATCGTGGACGCATGGCCTGCCACGGCTGCGAACACGCTCGCGACCCTGCCGGTCGAGGGCACGCCCAGCAGCATGTTCGTCACAGGCGATCGCGTCCTGATCTACTCGTCGATCCCCAAGGATCCCAAGGATCCCTACTACCAGGGCGGCTACTACCAGCCCTGCACCTACGGTTACGAGTGCGACTTTGCCGGGGACGGCAACCCTACGTTGATCTCGATCTTCGACATCAGCGACAAGACCGCGCCCAAGAAGCTTCGCGAGCTTCGCACGACCGGCTCGCTGGTCAACAGCCGACGAATCGGCAACGCGGTGCACACGGTCATCACCACGCCTGGGTTCCGGTTCCCCGGAGTGGCGGAGTATCCCCCGGGGCTCGACTCCTGCGCCTCCTCCGACGAGATCTGGGCCGCCTTCAGCAAGCTCAAGGCAGCCAATGCCAAGGCCATCCGTCGCACGCCGATCTCTGCGCAGTTCCCCTCGGTCAGCGACACGCGCTTCTCCTCCGGTACTCCCCAGACCACCACCAACTTGATGGCCGAATGCAGCGGATTCTATGCGCCGTCCACTGCGGACGGCTCTGCGTTCATGACCGTGCTGTCGTTCGACATGGCGGTCGACGCCGCGCCTGCAACGACCACGATCGTGAGCCGTCCCGGGGCAATCTACGCATCGGCCGATGCGCTGTACGTATCCGTGCCCCAGTCCAGGTCCGACAGCTACGGCTGGTACGACGGGATGGGTGGCGCGGACGAAGCGAGCACGGTGCACAAGTTCGGCCTGGCGAACGAGCAGCCACACACCACGTACGTGGCAAGCGGCGTGGTCAAGGGGCGCGTGCTCAACCAGTTCTCCATGGACGATCACGACGGCTACCTGCGGATCGCGACCACCAACGGTCACGTGCCTGATCCGAACGTGCACAGCACGCTCACCGTACTTGCTCCCCAGGGAAGCGAGCTGATCAAGGTGGGGCAGGTGGACAACATCGCACCCAAGGAGGACATCCGGTCAGTTCGATTCGACGGGGATCGCGGGTTCATCGTGACCTTCAAGAAGACCGACCCGCTGTTCGTGCTCGACCTTGCGGACCCGCGTACGCCCGCCATCGTGGGGGAGCTGAAGATCCCGGGCTTCTCGACGTACATGCACATGATGGACGCCTCGCACCTTCTGACCATCGGCTACGACGCAGACGATCAGGGGGACTTTGCGTGGTTCGCCGGTGTGCGTCTGCAGATCTTCGACGTGACGAACATGGCGGATCCGAAGCTGCTGCACTACAACGTAATCGGCACGCGGGGCTCGAGCTCGGAAGCGCTCGCCAACCATCTGGCGTTCAACTACTTCGCTCCCAAGAATCTGCTGGCCCTTCCCATGACGATCTGCGAGGGAGGGACTGGCGGGAGCTTTGGCGCGAACATGACCTTCAATGGGTTGATGGTATTCGAGGTCACGCTCCAGAACGGGTTCGTGGAGAAGGGACGGGTATCGCACCCGAACGACAGCTCCGGCACCGGCTACGACAGCGGCGTGTGCTCGAACTGGTGGACCAATGCCAGCACCGAGGTCAAGCGCAGCGTCATCATGGACGACTTCGTCTACTCGATCTCGCTCAACCGCATGAAGATCAACAACGTCGAAAGCCTCTCCACGGATGTCGGCGAGCTCTCGTTGAAGTAGGGCGATGTGCCCCGTGCCTTCGGTGGAACATCAGGCACAGGTGGGCATGTCGACCAGGGCGCGAACCCGGCGGTGCGATTGAGCTCCACTTGGTCTCAAGGCATACTGGGACCGCCGATGCTTCTTCCTCGTTCTTCCAGCGGTTGGCTTTGGGGCGCTCCTGTCACCTGTCGACGACCCGGACTGCGCTACGCCTGGTCGTTTCTTGTCGTAGGGACCCTTGGCGCAGCGGCGTTGTCGACGGGGTGCGCCACCGCCTCACAAGGCGCGATTTGCCGCGAGCGAGCAAAGCATCGCTTCGATCCCGGTGTCGTCAGGATCGCGGAAGGCGACCGCGAGCTCGTTCGCACGATTCGTTGCGAAGGAGCCTATGGCGACTCTCCCTGCAGCGACGACGCGTTGGCGAGGCTCGCTTTCACCGTGACGACGACCAAGGCGCACTGCCCAGCGGGCAAGTCCAGCTCAGCCTGCTGGTGGGAGAACCAGCCGGGATCGTCCCACGGGGACGCCACTGGTCAGGTCGACAGCGCCGGCACCTACATGCTTTCGGGCGTCATGGGCGGCTCCACGCGGCTCGTGGCGCATGTAGGCGATGCGACCGCGCAGGCCATCGTCCGCGTCCGCCTCGTTCTGGTCGAGAATCCAGGCCACGTCCCGAGAGAGCTCCTCGAGAGGCTCGATTCCGCATCAAGGGAGGCAAGCGGGGTAGCAAGGCTGCTGAGCCCAGCAGACGGCGCCCTGTGGCTCACCGACCAAGGGGACGGCAAATCCGTGTCCCTCCCTCGCTTGGAGATCGAATCCAGCCTCCGCGCGGCGCGAGTCCATGTCGAGAACGCGTCCGGAACCTTGACGTACGACGGGACCTTCGCGAGCTCGCCGATCACGCTCAGCCGCGCGGTCTGGAACGCGATATCGCGATCCACGGAGCAGAACGAGAAGCTGAAGGTGCGTGTGACCGCGATCACCACGGACGACGCCGCGCAATCCGCCGAGCAGCGGTGGGGAATCGACCACGGACGCTTCTATCACTCTCCCGAAGACCTGGCGGGAGACAGGCGGAACGAGGCACGGGCCAAGGCTGAGCGCGAGCGATTCGAACGCGAATGGATCCGGACGCACTCGTACCTTCCCGAAGGGGACGCCATTGCGCTCGCAGTGCGGTTCCTGCGAGAGCAAGGCTTCACGAACGAGCCGCCCGCCGGCCCTGTGCGTCATGACATCATGGACTTCGGGACGGACGCCGAGGTTCTCGCGAGGCGCCGTGGCTCGATTGATCCAAAGCCTGTCGGTACGAAGAAGAAGGCTGGATGGTGGTGGGTCGCCTTTCAGCGTGTGGGCGGGGAACCGTGCAGCGCCCGCGTGGTCGCGGTCTCTGCGGACGGCAAGCGGATGAGGATGATTCATCAACACATCTCGCTCGCCACCTTCGACTGACGCTGCGAGGCTTTCTTCAGCGAGCCCAGCGACTCCTGCATGCTTCGGCCACACGCATCTCCGCTCACCCAGCAGGGCCAAGGTTGGCAAGGCCCTTCGCCCGCTTCATCGCACCGTGATCACCCGGGTGGCCCGCACAGCGTCTGCATCGAAAGGTTCGATCCTCGCGCTCCGAGCCTCCCGGGCCAGGCATCCTCCGAGGTCCGCGGCTGACGATGGCACGTGGACCACAATGCTGTCCACGCGCCCCCACGGGTGAAACACCGCGGTCACGCGCGCCGTCACAGGCGGCATCCCTGGCTCGCGGCAGAGACTGGCTGCCTGCACGAGAGCTTCGCCGAGCGCGGCGCCTGCGGCGGCTTTCACTTCGCGCGACGGTTCGACGGGTTTGTCCGCGGGCTCACCTTCGGCTCCCGGAGCCGTCTGCGGGCGGTGAAGCAGCGGCGCGGCCGGCGAAGGTTGCGGCGGCTGGAGAAGCGCGCGCGCGGGCGGGAGCTTGGGCCCGGCGGCTGAAAGATCCGCCAGCGCAGGCACCGCCCGTGTGTCCGGTTCTTCAGCTCCTGCTGCAAGCGCAGGAATCGCAAAGCTCGAAGGGGCGCCTGCCCTCCAGCCGAGCCCCCACGACGCGCTGGAGTGCCGGGAAACGAACGCGAAGAGCCCGAGCACAGCGGTCGTAGTGATTCCCACCAAGGCGACCGCTGCCGCTATCCCCTTGGCAGAGCGGAGCGTGGGCCCGCTGCGCGGGTCGTCGTCCTCGGCCGCCATCGCCACCGGCGCAACCGAGGGAATCGCGTTTTGCGACTCCACGGTAGGCGGAGGGAAGCTGAAGCTGCTGTTGGGCTCTGGATCGTCGCGATCGTAGCGCGCAGAGGGTGGAAGCTGCCGGATCAGGTCCTCCAACCTGGGCTCGTACGACTCGTCCGCCTCCCACGGATCCGGATCATCCATCCACTCACGTCTTGCGTCGCGTCGATTCATCGCGCAGCCCCCCCTCGCCCGAACAATGTCGGACCCGTGCCCTTTGCCCGATGCACGGTCGCATCGCACAGAGCCCCCAATCACTGCGTTGAATAGCCCCTCCAAGGACTTGGTGCAGGGCACCGGAAGGTCAAGGCTCTCACTGGAGCATCCATGCTCGCGGAGCTCCTGGCGCGCCCGGGGGATTCAGAAGTAGCGGCAGGGCATGCCGGCGTCTGCGTCCGCTCCGATGCATGGGGTGGCGGTGGGAAGACATCCACAAGCCGGATCGAGCGCGGCGCACGTGCAGCGATGCGCGGCGCGAGCGCGCTTCGCAGGATCTCCGGACACAGGGTCGACCCGCGCCGCCGCGGGAAGCAGCGCGCCAGCAGAGGGAAGTGGCTCAGGGCTCGTCGCATTCGCATGCTCTCGCAGCTCGACGGAATCGCACGGGCCCGGCTCGCCGTTCGCACATGTCCGCGTCGCTTCCTGTCCGGGGAGCGGGGGCGGCACAGGCGCTGGCACTTCGGTCCGCGTGGCGTCGGCGAAGATCAACGCCTGCGACTCGGGGGCGCCGAGCCAGGCCCAGGACCATGGCGGGGCACAGAATGCGAGCAGGGCGGTCAGCATATACGTGGCTACCAGCAGGTCGACGGTGGTCGTGCTTCGCATCCATCCAGGGAGTCGCGCGGGCTGGGTGCAAGATCGATCCATTGTCGAGATTGGACAACCGAGGGCCGGATTCGTTCCGCAGGCGAACGCGGGCAGCCCCGTAGCGCGCGAATGTCTGGCGAACGAGCCGGGTTCATGGCAGATCGAGTGCGAGGAGGCAGCATGATTCTTCGAAAGGCTTATGGTTATCTGGGACTCGCGGCGTTGATCCTCTCCTGCGGCGGCACGGTCAACGAGGGGGGCGGCAACGGAGCCAGTGCCGGTGCGGCGGGCGCAGGTGGGACTGGAGGCAGCAACGTAGGGGGCAGCGGCGGCACAGGCGGAGCTGCGGGCAGCGGCGGCGTGGCTGGCAGCGCTGGCGCGTCAGGCATGGGGGGAAGCGGCGGGATGACCGGCGAATGCAAGGTCCCGTCGAGTACACCGGGGCCCTATCCGGTGAGCTTCCTTTTCAAGAACGGGTCGACCTCCACGGTCTGGCTGCACCAGTCGTGCTCGCTCGAGTTCGCGGTCATGTCGTGCGCGAATGGCTACAAGGGCTCGGTGACCATGTCAGGGGATTGCACGAGCGACTGCAATGAAGTCGCGGATGGTGGCGGCTGCATGATGTGCGGGCAGTGCATGGATGAAGCCCTGGCGGTCAACGGTGGCGACCAGCAGCAGAAGGACTGGCCCGGGCTGGAATACACGTTTGATACGGTTCAGTCGTGCCCTTGCCACTTCCCCCACGTGGCCCCTGCGGGCAAGTACCGGCTCACCATCCCGGTGTGGGACCAGGCCTTTGATCCGATGGGAGGCTCGACACCGCCTCCGTCGCGTCAAGTGATCGTCGACTTCCAGCTGCCGTCGACCGGACCCGTCATCATTCCCATCGGCAAGTAGCGGGAACCTGGTGCACAAGCGCTGCAGGCTCCAGGCTGCAGGCTCCAGGGCAGACCGGACGTCGAGATTCACTTTGCAGCAGCCCCGAGCTACGTCCGCATCTCCGCGCGGTCATCCGGATGACACCCGATGACGACCGGGTTATACGCGTTCGGATGCAGGCAGCCCCGTACGCACCCCAGACCGGACCCGTCCTGACCTACGACGACGAATCCCATCTCAGGACCCTTTCGATTCTCCACTACATCTACGGTGGGTTGTTGCTCTTCGCAGGGGCGTTCTTCCTGATCTACGTCGTCATCGGCGTTGCCATGATCGCGGATCGGCACTCCTCCCCGGAGCCCAACGCGCTGCTTGCGGGCGGCATCCTGTTCCTTGCCATCGGAGCGCTGGTGATGCTGTTTGCGGCCGCCAAGGGCACGCTCACGATCTATGCGGGAGTGTGCCTCGCTTCACGGCGCCGTCCCACGCTCTGCATGGTCGCCGCAGCCTTGTCGTGCCTCAATTTCCCCCTCGGGACTGCGCTGGGCGTCTTCAGCCTGATCGTGCTCAGCCGACCCACGGTCAAGGCAGCGTTTGCCCAGAATCGATAGCCGCAAAGCTGACAGCACGGAGATTCGCGCGAGGCCAACCCTCTGCCCTCCCTCAACCCTTGGCCCTCGGCCCTTGGCCCTCGGCCCTTGGCCCTTGGCCCTTGGCCCTTGGCCCTCGGCCCTTGGCCCTTGGCCCTTGGCCCTTGGCCCTCGGCCCTTGGCCCTTGGCCCTTGGCCCTTGGCCCTTGGCCCTTGGCCCTTGGCCCTTGGCCCTTGGCCCTTGGCCCTTGGCCCTTGGCCCTCGGCCCTCGGCCCTCTTCCATTCTGTGTTCGCATTCCAGTTCCCGTGTTCCATGTTGCTAGTTCCCGCAAGGGCGTCGAACAGGATACCATCGACAATCCCCCTGCTGGAGGAACTGGCCGTGAAGACAAGCTCGACACTCTGCATCGCAGGAATCGGCTGGCTGGCTGCCGTCGGCCTGATCGGAGCGTGCGGCTCGTCCAGTGATGGCCCGGCGCAGTCCGAGCCGCAATCCGACGCTGAAGTCGAGGTAGAAGCCGAGGCAGGACCCGAGCTGCCACCGCGGATCTGCAAGAGCCCGTCTGCACCCCCATTCCCGTGGTTCAAGGAGATCACCAAGCAGGTCGGGCTGTCTGCCACGGGCACGCTCGAGCCCGCGGGCACGTGCGTGGTCAGCGCGGACTTCGACGGCGATGGCTATCCGGACCTGATCGCTTTGCGCGGGGAATCCAGCCGGGGGTTGGTGGATGGCAAGCGCGTGCGTTTCCTCATGATGAACCGGCCTGATCCGGCCGATCCCACGGGCAAGGCACGCGTGTTCGTGGATGTGCCCGAGCAGGGCGGGCTGCTCACGACCCGCGAGGGTACGCAGGATCGCGGTGCGAGCATCGCGATGTTGGGCGATTTGAACAACGACGGCGCGATCGACGTGATCACGTGTCCTTCGGACTTCACGACCAACACCGAGATGCTGGATCCGTGCGCCGCGTTCCTGAACGACGGCAAGGCACAGTTCAAGCTCGCGGCGCAGAGCGACATCGACGCCGAGGGTTATCCAGCCACCAGCGCGGTGCTCCTGGATGCGGACCGCGACGGCATTCTCGACTTCTGGCCGGCCGGCATGGCGCACTGGTTCGAAGCGCCCGGATGGAACTGGAACATCGGCCCTCGTCTGTTCAAGGGCAAGGGCGACGGTACCTTCAGCAACGTGACCGAGTCGGTTGGCCTTCCCACGGTCGACGGGACCGACGAGGAAGGCACGAGCTTCCGCAGAACGTTCGGCATGACCGCGTGCGACCTCGACAACGACGGGGATCAGGACGTGCTGCTCGCGAGCTACGGACGTCAGGAGAACCAGGTCTGGCGCAACGACGGCACCAAGTTCGTCAACGTCGCTCACGACCTCGGGCTGGATCACGACGATCGGGAGGACTACTCCGACGACCAGTCCTACCGCTGCTATTGCGCGGTGAAGGGCACCTGCAATCCAGCTCCCCCGGCGCCGGAAGTGCCCTGCAACTCGTTCGGCAACCCCTACTTCCGCGGTTGGATCCCGGGGCTGACCGATCAGCCCTGGGGGCTCGGCGGCAACAACTTCGGCGTGACCTGCGGAGACTTCGATGCGGACGGCGACCAGGATGTGGTCTTTGCCACGGTCGTGCACGGCGACGTCGGCTCGTCATCGGATCCCACCGAGCTCATCGTCAATCCCGGCAACGGCACCAAGTTTTCGCGCCCGGGCAATGACAAGACCGGGCTCGAGCGCACGGAGACCGGCTACTACTGGAATCACGGCGACAACATCCCGATCTTCGTCGATGTGGATCTCGACGGTCGATCCGATTTGTACGTCGCCTCCACGGTCTACCCCGGCAGTCGCTCGTGGCTCTGGCACCAGACCTCCGAGGGCAAGTTCGAGGAGCTCGCGGGCAAGGCCGGCATTGCCTACAAGACCTCGGAAGGATACGTGCCGCAGGCGCGCGGCGTGGACTTCATCGACTTCGACAACGACGGCGATCTCGATCTGCTGGTGGGCACCTTGCAGGGCAAGTACGAGGTGCGTCTGTTCCGAAACAACATCGGCCAGGATTCCAACTTCATCCGGGTCCGGCTCCAGGGCAAGGGCGCCGGCTTCTCGAACGTCGCGGGGATCGGCGCGCGCGTGCGGGTGACCGCAGGCGGCAGGACGCAGACGCAGGAGGTCAAAGGGGGGCAGGGGATCGGCAACGTGCAGGCCGACTTCGTGTTGACCTTCGGCCTCGGGGCCGTGTGCGACGTGGACGAGATCGAGGTCCGATGGCCGGATTCCAAGGCGACCATCACCAGGTACGCGCCCGTGCGCGCCAACTACAACGTGCTCATTCGCGAGGGCGACAGCACCGTTACCTATCAGTAACGCGTTGCGCGTCCCGTGCATCGGAGATCTCACGCATGCCGTTCAACTTCGGGCCAGCCGCCAGCGGCGAGAACATCGTATTCGGCTCCGAGCGCCCCCATGTCATCGGCGGCCTGGAGCCTTGGGTCGCGTTCATGAAGAGCCAGGGGATTCGTCGCGTCTGCTGCCTGCTGCCGGATGAAGACGACCTCGTGGCCGAATACCGACGCGCCTTCAGCCCATCCAGGGTGCTGCACGCGCCGATCGGCGACTTCCAGTACGCAGAGGAGCAGCAGCTGATCGGCGAGATTCTGCCCTTCTTTGTTGCATCGGACGCAGCGCAGGAGCCAGTGGTCGCGCACTGCTGGGCGGGCAGCGGAAGAACCGGGCACGTGCTCGCAGCGTGGCTGGTGGCAGCCAGGGGAGTGTCGATCGAGCAGGCACCGGGCATGGTGGTGGACGTTGAAGGCGTCAGGAGGAATCCGTACGAGGCGGAATCGGAGCTGCTCACGCTCGACGAGGTGCTCGGGTGGGTGCAAAAGCATGTCCACTCCGGGTCCCTTGTCGTGCGCGCAACAAAGCGTGTACCCTGAAGTCGAAGCTCGAGGAGGAAGCCATGGCGCTCAAGCTCGACATCCGGTGTGGCTTCGTGTCGGCACTGTTCGCAGGGTTCGTGGGTGCGGCGATTGCCTGCTCGAGCAGTGATGAACAAGGGCTGTTCCACGGTGGGGGTGGAAGCTCGGCGCACGCAGGAGCGGGGGGCGGCGGAGCCACGGGCTCCGGCGGAACCATCTCAGGCAACGGCGGTAGCGGGGGAACGCTCTTCCTGGAGACGGGTACGCCCGATGATGCGCCGGTGGAGGCTTGCGCAACCAGCAGCGCGACGGCTTCCTTGCTGCCCACCTGGCTGCAATTCCTCGTTGACATCAGCGGATCCATGAATTGCCAGCCAGGCGATCCGCCGGGATTGGGGTGCTACCCGGGCGACCCCGGCTCCAAGTGGGCGCTGACCCGCACCGCCCTGCAGAGCGCGATCGACACGCTCCCAGCGACCACGGGGGTGGGCGTAATCCTGTTCCCCTACGTGAAGGGTGGCAACGACCTGTGCTTCTCCAACCAGGCAGCCGTCCCCTTCGCCCTGCTCGACCCTGCGCACAAGCAGCTGATTCAGCAGATCCTCGGGAGCACGAGCCCCCAGGGCGCCACGCCCACCGAGGATGCCTACCTGTTCGCGGTGCAGAGCTTCACGAGCGTGCCTGACCCTTCCAACAAGTTCGTGGTGCTGATCACGGACGGGATGCCCACTGTGGCGAAGAACTGCCAGGGAGACGGCTCGACTCCCACGCCGACCGCGCCGCTGGTGACCGATGCGGCCGCGGCAGCAGGACAAGGCATTCGCACGTTCGTGATCGGATCGCCTGGCAGCGAGCAATTCCGCTCGGATTTGTCCGCCATGGCCGAGCAGGGGGGCACGGGGCCGGCGGGATGCACCAACAACGGTCCGAACTACTGCCACCTCGACATGACCACGCAGCCCGACTTCGGCAAGGCGATGAGCGACGCGCTGCAGGCCATTGCGAGCAAGGCCATCTCCTGCGTATTCGACGTTCCGGATCCCGGGGACGGCGGCAAGCTCGACCCGGACAAGGTGAACGTGGTCTTCACGCCCGGCGGTGGCGGGCCGCAGGACGTCCTGCAGAACACGGAACCGAACTGCAAAGACGGCTGGCACTACTCGCCGGATGGCAAGCAGATCGAGCTGTGCGAGGACACCTGCAAGGTGATTCAGGCCGACGGCAACGGCAAGATCGACATCCAGTTCGGCTGCAAGACCAAGACCACGACTCCGCGGTAGGCAGCGTCAACCCAACGCCCGCGACAGCACCTCAATCGCCTCCTGCGAGGTTGGACGAGCGGGTCGAGACATGTCCGGAGGACTGTCGCAGCACGGGTGAGCTGGGGGCGCTACTTGACGAGTTTCTTAACTTCGCAGGCCCACTTGTTCATCATTCGGCAGCCCTGCTCGAGGTCCTGCTTGCCGTTGGGCATGCCGGCTGCGAGCTCGACGATGCCGAGCGATGCGCACGCGAGCCCGTCGCCGCGCGAGCAATCCGTGCGCCACTTGGTCTGCTGCGGAATGTCGGGCATGACAGGCGCGGGGGAGTTCTGGGTGACCTTCATGATCGCGCAGGCGAGCGAGTCGCGGGACGTGCATGCTCGCTGCAGGTACATACCCGCAAACGCGCCTCCGCCGCCGATCATCTTCAAGCGCCCGGCCGAGGTACAGACCTCTGGAGGTCCGTAGCCGCGCGACATGGTGCTCATGCAGCCGCGCTCGTAGAGCATGCCCGCCAGCATCTCGTTCTTGCCCTGGCCGCCCGTGCCGGTCTCCAGCATGCGTCCAATCTCGTTGCAGCTCACTGGATCGCCGCCCGAGCATCCGCGCTGGAAGATCCGTCCAGCAGCCTGCGCGTCGCTCGCCATCGTCAGCGTGCCCAGATCGCCGCAGGCCCGTGGGTCTCCCCCCTCGCACGCCTTGCCCAGGACCGTGGCCGCCTTTGCCTCGTCCTTGGCAACCCCGGTTCCACGCATCAGTAGCGCACCGAGTCCGCCGCATGCGCCTGCTTCACCTTCGCTGCACGCCTTCTCGTAGAGCGTCGCCGCAGCACCAGGATCCTTGGCGACGCCACGCCCCTGCTCCGTGAACATCCCGAGGATCGAGCAGCTCTTGATGTGCCCGCCGTCGCACGCCTTCTTGAGCAGCGTCGCCGCCTTGGCGTCGTCGCGCGGCGCGCCCTCTGCGCCGCGGATGTGCATCGCAGCCAGGATGCCGCAGCTCGGAGCGTTGTTCTTGTCGCACTGCTCCGTGCACTCCTTGGCGTTGCCCTCGTGGCACTGGAACGGTGCTTCTGCGCTGGGCGCGGAGCACTTGCCTCCCACGAACACGAGCCCCTTGGGGCAGCCCTCGTTGGAGTCGGGATCTGCAGCGACCGGTACGGCCGGAGGCGGATCCTTCGGAGGCGCGGCTTCCTTCGCAGCCGCAGGTTTGATCGCGACCAGCTCCAGACGAACCGGCGCGCCGCACTGTCCTGGCGCCGACTTGGCATCCGGCGACGACTTCGCGCAGTCGGATGCGTCTCCATCCGCGTTGCGCGTTGACTTCGAGCTGTCCGACCCTGCGGACACGCCAGAGCCGAACACCTCGACCACGGTCTTGACCTTGGCCTTGGTTCCAGTCTCCATCACGAACGCTCCCACGGTCGCTCCCCGCAGGAAGTGCGTCGCCCCTTCGCATTCGCCCTTGAGCTGGTCCTTGGTCACCGCCATCGGTACGGTTCGCTTCTTGCCTACGGTGATCATCGCTACGTCGATGGTGGCGCCCCGACCCAGCTCCCCCTGGATCTTGCCGACCAGGCCGATCCCTGCTGTGGGAAGATTGGCCGCGATCTCGTCCGAGTTCTCGAGCCGCACCATCTGCTCTTTCTTGGTGATTCCGATGTAGCCGTAGCTGCCCTCGACCTTGCAGTCCTTGAGGACCTGGATGCCCTTCTTGCAGCTATAGGACACGACCGCGACGCCTTCCTTCATGGCGACTTCGAGGTCGCCGCGCTGCTCGGGCTTCCAGTCGACTACGAGGGGATCGACGCGAGTATCTCCTTCGCGACAGGCTGCCTCGCCGAGCGCGCCGCCAGCGGTGGGATCCGCGGGACGGACGGCATTGGCCACGCCGCCAGTTCCACAAGCCGCCCCGAGAAGCGCAATTCCACTCACAGACACCAGAAGGGCAATGCGGTTTCTACTCATGCTTGCGGCAATCGCATGAAGCCCACGGGAAAGCAAGCTGTGGCGGAGTTCAGCCGCAGCACTTCTTGTGCTTTTTGCCGCTTCCACAAGGACAAGGATCGTTGCGTCCGATCTTGGGCCCAGTGCGTGCCCCGTGGGTCGGTCTCCCCTGCTCGCCGTCCACGTAGAACCAGCGCCCCCGCATCCTGCGGAACGTCGACCGCTCATGGTGCACACAGCTCGCCCCGTCCCGCACGTAGCGCGCCTTGAACTCCACCACCCCGGTGTCGTCGTCTGCCTCTCCCCCCTCGGTCGCCACGATCTCCAGCCCCTTGAACTCCGATTCTTTCGCCCACCGGGCAGCGCTCGCCCGGTCCGCATTCATCGACGTCGCTGGATCATGCGTCTCCATGACATAGTCGATGTCGGCCAGCACATACGCGCAGTACCGGGAGCGCATCAGCTCCTCAGCCCGCGTCGGAAGCTCCGCGCGCGACAGAAAGCGCCCGCAGCACTCTCCCAGGGTGTTGCCCTTTCCGCACGGGCAGCGGCTTGCCTTCGTCTCGTTCATGTCAGCCTCGATCCTACGATCCTCCGGCGAACGCAACTTCCGTCTCCTTCCCAAGCCCCTCCCTTCCCCCTATCATGCGCAAATCATGCGCGTTTTGACCTGCATCTGGGCCGCCTTGGCTGTCGGCGCGTGCTCCGCCGCTCCTGCACCCGCCGAGCCGCCCCCGGCAACCGTGGCCGCGGTGCCCACTGTGGTCCCATCTTCGGCTGCGTCGATCCGATCCGCTGCGTCCTCCGGCGCCAGACAGGAAGCCATCGCCGTGTGCGAGCAGTATCGCAAGGCACTGGAAGCGCGCGATGCAGATGCCCTCCTGTCCCTCGCCTCGCCGTCCTACCACGAAGACGGCGGCAACGACGATCCTTCGGACGACATCGACTATGCGGGATTGCGCAGGTACCTGCTCGCGACCTTGGCCGGGGCCGAGCAGATCCGCTATTCCATCGAGTATCGAGAGGTCCGCGAAGATGGCAATCGTGTGCGGGTGAGCGTGACCTACGCCGCCAGCTACAAGGTCGCTGGCTCAGGATGGGTGCACCGATCCGACTCGAACGAGCTCGTGCTGGAACGACGTGACGGGAAGCTGCTGTTCGTGCGCGGGATGTAGACAGGGACTCAGGGCTTGGGCAGCTGCACGCACGCCCCGGCGAGACAGATGAACCCTGAGCAGGCAGGGCCGCAGTCTGCGTCTGCTGTGCAGCTCGGAGGGACCACGCCGGTGCACTTGCATTCGCCAGCCACGCATCCGCATCCGCAACCGCAGTCCGTGTCCGTGCTGCAGGTCGCTGCGGGGTCTACGCACTGCGTGCCATCGCTGTTGCACGTCTGTCCTGCGGGGCAAGCGGTCTGGGTCGCCCAGATCGGACATCCATTGCCATCGTTCCCACACTCCAGAAGCGTCGAGCCCTGGCAGACCTTCTCTCCGATCGTGCACTCCGGGACGCAGGTTCCCCCATCCGGCGGAGGCTGCGGCGCCTGCTCGCACTTGCCTGAGATGCACGCGAGTCCTGCGCACGTCGGGCCGCACTCCGAATCCTTCGTGCAGGTCGGAGGAACGCCGCCCGTGCACTTGCATTCGCCGGCCACGCACCCGCATCCGCATCCGCAATCCGTGTCGGTCGCACAAGTCACCGGCGCATTCACGCACTTGGTGCCGTCCGAATTGCAGCCCTCGCCGGACGGGCAATCGGAAAGGGCCGCCCACTGGTTGCACCCGTTGCCATCAGCCTTGCACTCCTGCATAGCCTTGCCCACGCATCGGGACGTGCCTGCCTGGCAGGGGTCCACACACGGCTCAGGTCCGATCTTCTTGTCGCACTTGCCGTTGACGCACGCGAATCCGTAGCACGCAGGTCCGCAATCCGCGTCGGTCGAGCAGGTCGGAGGGATTACGCCCGTGCACATGCACTTGCCGGAGTTGCATCCGCATCCGCATCCGCAGTCAGCATCCGTTGCGCAGTCCGTGGCCGGGCCCACGCACTTGGTGGCGTCGGCGTTGCACGTCTGCCCGGTTGGACATGCCTCACCCCCCTGCCAAGCAAGGCATCCTGTGTAGGCCTTGGCGCAGGTAATGACGACTCCTCCCATGCACTTGGTGGCGCCGCTGGTCTGACACGCATCCTGGCAAGGCCCGCCATCCGGGTTGTCGCCTCCGGTGCCGCCCTGGCCTGCCTGGCCGCCCTTGCCCGCCTGACCTCCCTGTCCTGCATTGCCCGCTGAGCCGCCCATGGTCGATCCGGCCTGCCCGCCGATCCCGGCCTGTCCGCCCGTCCCGTCGGCAATGTTGTCGTCCGTGTTGCACGCGTAGAGGAACGTTCCTGCCCCGATCAAGAGAATGGTTCCAAGAGCCAAGCGAAGTGTCATGGTTTGAACCTCCTTCTACGCGTGAATGGGGGGAGCGCAGCCTTGCCTTCAAAGAAAATGAGCGGGGCGGTTCAATGGGCCGACGCTGCAGCAGGTGCCTCAGGGAAGAGGTTGCGAATCCGGTCCTCGTACAGGCTGCCACGCGAACGGGCGAGCAGGGCGCCAGCCCTGGCCCGGGCTTCGGCAACGCGCCCCAGCCCGTTCAAAGCCTCGATCGCCACCAGCTCGCGCTCCATTCCCATCTGCCCCTTGGGATACCGGCTCGCGTGCTGCTGCGACAGCTCGAGCGCGCGCGCAGGATTCGAGCTGACCGCGGCGCGTGCCTCCTCCAGCAGAGCTGCTTCTTCCGCGAGCGTGTCCACCCGCGCGTCCGGCGCAGCGTCCGCTTCGACCGACGCGCTTGACGGGGTGCCCACGGCCAGTGGCGACGGAGCTGGCGCGGGCGCGGGGTCTGCCGCAGTCGCCGGGGATTCCTGCGTTGCTGCAGGCAGGGGCGCGGAGGCCAAGGGTGCCCGCGTCGATGCCTGGCGCGGCGCCACATGCTCCGAAGGGGAGGGCCCACCGATCCATCCCCGCTGCAGGGACACCGCTGCCGTCAGGCTGATCGCGCCGATCACTGCACCGAGCGCCATGCCCTTGACCCAGAACAGCACGCCAAGGCCCGCAGGAATCGCTGCAATTCGCGCCACGCGACGGGCCATCCGATCGCGCTCCGCAGCGGTCATCGCTCTGGGTGCAGCCGCATGACGCAGCAGCTCGCGGACCTCTTCCGGTCCTGATTGTCGCCATCGGGTCGGCTCGTTCATGGGCCACCTCCGCGAAATGCCCTCGCTTCAAGGCGGGACAAGATCTCCTGGAACTGCTTTCGCGCGTTGTAGAGCCTCGAGTAGACGGTCCCCACCGGCACGCCGAGGATCGATGCGATCTCTTCGGACGACAGCTCCTCGATCTCGAACATGAGAAAAACGGCCCTCTTGTCGAGATCCATGCGGTCGAGGACCTCCCGGACCCTTCGTTGCGCCTGCTGCGTTGCCATCCAGTCATCGCCGGCCTTGCCGGGCTGCGACGCTCGCTCCGGAGTTTCGTCCACCGGACGCTCGCGCCGGAACCAGGCTCGCCTTCGCCACGATGACGCCACGCGCAGACAGATGCCGTACAGCCAGGTGGTCATGCGCGAGCTTCCGTCAAAGGTGTGGAGCCGCTTGTGAACCACCACAAAGACTTCCTGGAACACGTCGTCGAGATTCTCCTCGCCCACCCCCATGCGCTGCAGGCTGCGCCAGACGAAGTCGCAGTGCTCCTCGTAGATCTGGACCAGGTTCAGCGATCTCTCGCTCGAAGCCAACGGCGCAGCAGATGCGGAGGCCAGGTCCATCCTGCCGGGTGAATGCCGGTCCGTGCCCAGGTCCTTCACCGAAAATGCATCCCCACCCCGCCGTAGCCGAAAAGTGCGGCAGAAGGCTGGCGCCAGACCGGATCCTGCCATCCGGTGACCGTGAATGCGCGTCGCTCGGTCGGCACGAACATCTCCACCCCGACCTGGGCGTGCAGCGGCCCGTACAGCCGCCCGCGTGCAAAGGGCGAGAGCGACAGCGCCGAGAACACCCGTCCTCCGGGATCGGTAGGGCGAATCTCGTAGACCACTGCATGGATCGAGCCGAGCCACGCTCCTGCGCATGCACCGGTCTGGAGCCAGCGCGAGGATTCCGGCTCGTAGCACGCGCCCAGGCCAAAAGCGGTCAGTCCAAACGCAAACCGCTGATCTGCGGGCTTGGATTCCGCTGCCCACAGAGCATGCCCGGCCACGAGCCAACCTCGTGCGATCGGAATCGAGCCGCTCAGGCCGGCTGCGATCGTCGCCCCTGGCAGCAGCCCAAGCGCGCCACCGCCGCGGAGCGTGACCGATGCCGCGGTCGTGTCTCGCTCGATCGGCTTCGGAGCAGGCTGCGGAGCTGGCTGCGCTGCGGGTCGGCTGGAGGCTGGCGACGGCTCGACGATCCGCGCAGGCGGCGCAGACTCGACGGGCGGAGCCGAAGCCGATGCGGACGCAGCGCCCGAATGCAAGGGTTGGATGCGCGCGTTGGGGTCGATCGCGAGCGCGATCGCAAGCACTGCTGCTGCCTGGATCGACGAGCAATCGTCCGACTCGCTGGTCAGCTCGCGCGCGCCCAGCGAGTGCCCCTGCTCGTCGCGCACGTGGATCCTCGCACGCCAGACGCCGTCGACGTGGTCGACCACAGCGTCGATGGACCGGGGCGCATCGGCGGCAAAGGGATTTCGACCAAGGCGCTCTGTCACCTGGCTGCGGATCCTGTCCTGGGCAGGGCAGGTGTCGGCATCCAGGCCGCGCGCCCAGGTGAGCTGGACCGCCGGAGGATCAGCCGCGCGGACCGATGCGGCGATCGCGAGCGCAAGCGTGGCAGCGGCCACCAGGCCGGGCGTACGAAAGCGGGGAGTGCCACGCGCATGCACGCACGGAGGCTACGATCGTGGTGCGCGAGGTCAAGCGACAAAGGGCTTGCGACGTCGGGGAGCTCAGTGCGATCCGGAGATCACTGCCAGCACAATCTCCACGAGGATGAGAAGCACCACGGTGACCTCCAGCCACAGGCTCCTGCTCCCCTCGGTCTCCTTGCTGAGCATAGAATAGGCGGAGGAGGTCAGCTCGTGCTTGCGCTCGATGCTCTGGCGCCACGTCGTGACGAGCAGACGGTCGAGCGAGGCGTGGTAGGCGGTGGCGAGATGCCAGGTGCCGGCAACCTTGATGGTGTTGTCGATGCGGTCGAGCCGGGCGCTGAGGTCCACCAGACGGTGGAAGAGATCATGTGCCAGACGCGAGTAGGGGCTGAAGAAGAGCCGGGAGCGGTGTCCACGCTCGAGCACCTTGTGCACCCGATCGATCTCGTGCTCCAGCACTTCATCGTAGTAGCGCAGGCTCAAGAGCTGCGTGTTGGTGAACTCCAGCATCTCCGCAATGCCAGAGTCCTCCGCCGGATCCAGCAGGAATGCGCTGTTCCATTCGATGACTGCCAGGTCGTGCTCGAAGTAGCTGAACGCGTGGCCCACGACCTCACGGCGCTTGCCCTCCGATAGCTGCCCTTCGCGTGTCTCGCCGAGGATCAGATTCGCGAGTCGAGGCCACGCGAGCACCTGCTGCGCCGTCGGGGCGCCGTCGATCTCCTGGATGTCGAGGATCGTATAGGTCTCGCAACCCTTCCAGGAATGGTAGCCGGTGATGTGCGGACGAATCTTGGGCAGGAGCTCGTGGAGCTCCTTTCGGCTGAGCTCCTCCAGATCGCGCGATTCGTACAGGGGGCCGATCAGCGGAATCATCGATTCCAGCGTGGTGCCTGGCGGAATCGGGATTCGTATGCAGATCGACGCGGAGCCGAAGCTGAACAGATGCAGCTCCACCTGCGCTTCCACGTGAGGGCCGAACTTGGACAAGGGGACAGGACGCTTGCCGAGGTCGATGCGCACCGGCACTGCGATGAACTCCATCGCGCGCACCCCTCGACGCTGCAGGTGCGTACTTCGAACCGCGCCAACTCCCACGTTCTTGACGATCTCGGACAGATCGATCTCGTCGCCGAGGTCGAACAATCGATAGCACCGAATCGAGCCTCGGCGCACGCTCGGGGATGGCTGGTTCATCACGTGCGAATGCTACTCCCATTGCGAGCGCAATGGCCATCGGATCGGAAGGCCGCTGGCGCTGCAGGCTACTGCAGAACGTGGTCCCGGATGGCCGTCAGCAGCGGGTTGCGCTGCCCGGGCGCCGCCGTCGGAAGATATCCCTCGTTGATCTCCCACTGGATCACTCCGCCCAGCCCCTTGGCCTTGACGTAGGTCCCCTTCTCCTCGATCGACTGCTCGTCATCGTAGGAGACGAACGAGCAGCCCAGCGGGCCGTGGGCGCCAGCAAAAGACAGATACGGAACCCGGGCCAATCCGTCCCATTGCCGGGCGTTTGCGTCGGAGTAGCTCCCCACGATGTTCCGGTACGACATCGCGCCGTCCGACCCCGGAATCGTCGAGCCATTGAGCTCCTGCGCCGGGCCCGTCACCGGCGGCGTGTAGCAAAGCCCGTAGAAGCCGATGCCGATGCCCAGCTTCGCCGCTGGAACCCCCGCGGCCAGATACAGGCTCACCGTCGCGTCGATCGACATCGGTGTCGATGCCTCGGTGTGGTACAGGGCGCTGGAGTGCCAGCTCTTCCAGCCGCTGTAGGCACCCGCCATGCCGTAGGACATGATGTTGAGCTGATCGTAGACAGCTGCAATTGCGGGGTAGCCAGCAAGCGATGGCGGGATGTTGACGTTGATCGCGCCGATCGGAATGGTCATGATCGCTGCCGGACGCTTGGCGCGGATCTTGTTCGCGAGCTCGATGACCAGAGGCTCGTCGGACGTCTCCATCGGCTCCCAGTCGATGTCGATACCTTCGTAGCCCGCATCGAGCAGCCCCACCAGGTTGTCGACGAACACGTCCATCGACGCGGTGGCTCCGAGGAATCCGGGGCGCGAGTCCGCACCTCCGATCGAGGCGATCGGCTTGACCTGATGGGCCTTGGCCGCTGTGATCATGTCTGCAGCGACTTGCGGATTGCCGCCGAGCAGGCTCATCGAGCCACCGGACGCGGGAAGGTAGAATGACATCGCGATATGCGTCATTCCGGACCATTCGACCTCGCTGATCGGCAGATCGTCGGCCTCCCAGCTCGCATAGTAGCCCATCGACCAGGTGCCAGAGGGAGCCCCGCCCGTGCCTGCTGATCCTGCAGCGCCGGCGGTGCCCGCAGCTCCGCCCGTTGCCTGACCTCCGGAGCCTGCAGCTCCTGCGGAGCCGGCCGAGGAGCCTCCTTGCCCGCTCGCGCCTGCCTTGCCGGCAGCTCCGCCCGCCGTGCCTGACGCACCCGCGCTGCCCGCAGAGGCGCCAGCGCCCGCGCTGCCACCCGCAGATGGAGCCGGGGCAGTGTCATCGCTGCCGCAGCCGATCGATGTCAACAGAGCAGCGAGCAGCACCGGCGCTGCGAAGGTGGCCGCTGTCCGTACGCGCAAGGTCAAGGCGTGGTTCATGCTGCAAGCACAACGCGCCCGACGGGTTTTCGTCAAGGCACAAGCGCCATCGGGGTTGACAGGCGAATTCCAGCGTCGTATATCTAGGTTGGTCGACCAACATAACAAGGATCCCATGACCCGCGCCTCCAATACCGACCTGCGACGTGCCCAGATCACCGCCGCCCTTCGACGCGTCATGGCCCGCAACGGCTACGACCGCGCATCCATCTCCGATATCGCCGCTGAAGCTGGCCTCACCCAGGGGCTCGTCCACTACCACTTCAAATCCAAGCTCGAAATCCTCGTCGCTGTCTTGCTCGACCTCGCCGCCTCCCAGGACCGCGACCTCGACCAGCTCCTGGCCGCGTCGCCCGACAACCCTGCTGCCCAGCTCGCTGCCATCATCGACCTGCACCTGGCTACCGGACGCACCGCTGACCCGGATGCTCTCGCTTGCTGGGTAACCCTGAGCGCAGAGGCCATCCGCACCGAAGAGATACGCCTCGTCTACCAGTCCGTGACCTCTTCCCTGGTTCACCGCCTCGTCTCGGTCATCCAGGCAGGGGTCAAGCAGAAGGTGTTTCGCACTGCCACGCCCGATGCAGCTGCTGCCGCGATTGCCGCTTCCATCCAAGGCTACTTCGTCCTGGCAGCCACCAATCGCGCCGCAATTCCCCGCGGCTCCGCATCCTCGTGCGTGCGCAGCATGGTCGCCGGCCTCCTGCATCTCCAGCGACCCCTGCCAACGCGACGTCTGCGTCGCTGAGCCCGACGCTCTCCCCAGCTTTCGTATTCCCGGCGTCGTTCGATCGATTCGCGTTGCGCCCCTGCTCGGGCGCTTCGCAGGAGGGTAGGAGCATGCCAGGTTTCGAAGAAGGTTCCCGTTGGATGGCAATGGTTCCCGCTGCGATTGCCCTTGTCGTCTTGGTGATGATCATCCTGCTGCGGCGCTCGTTCGTGGCAGCAGAGCCCGACGAGTGGCTCCTGCGCATCCGCAACGGGCGCTTGCTCAATGCAGGAATCGGAATCTCGCTGTTTCGCAAGCCGGGCGAGGTGCTGGCCCGGTTCAGCAGCACGATCCAGAGGGTCAAGTTCTGCGCCGATGCTCTCAGCCGCGAGCACGTTCCGGTGAAGGTCGACGGATTCCTGCTGTGGAGCGTGTCCCCCGAGCCGGAGCGCGCCTTCCGCGCGTTCAATCGTCTTGGCATCGCAAACCTGGAGAGAGCCCACCACGGCCTGAGGAATGCCAAGCACCTGCTCACCTCCCCGCAGCACCACGCGTTCCAGGCCCTGCTCGCTGCGGAGGTCCAGCACCACATGGTCGGGCTGAAGCTCGACGACATCCTCGCGGATCAGGACTCGCTGACCCTCGGCATCGCAGCTCGTCTAAAGGCCCTGTCCGATTCCCTCGGCTTCGACATCGTCCAGCTCGAGCTGTCCCAGGTGCGTCCTGCCGACGAGTCGCTCCTGCGGGAGATGTCGGCCGCATCCCAGGAAGCCGTGCGCAAGGAAGCCACCCGAGCGCGCATGGAAGCTACCGAGCAGATCAAGCAGCTCGAGATCGAGTCCGCGACCCGCGTGGCTGCCCAGGAGAGCCGGGCCAGGTTCGACCGGGAGCTGTCCGAATCCCGGGCACGGCTCGACGCCGAGCGCGAGCAAGCCGAGCTGCAGGCAGCTGCTGCAGAGCTCGAGAAGGCCCGGCTCCAAGCCGAGCGCGATCTGGCGCTGGCCCGCCTGGAAGCAGGACGAGCGGTCGATGGCCGGCAGTCCGAGATCGAGCACGAGCAGGCGCTCCACAAGGAGCAGCGCGCAGCTTCCCTGGCCGCCGCGGTCCTGCAGCGAGAAGAGATGTCCTTTGCCGCGCGCATCGATCAGACCCATCGCCAGGCGATAGCGGATCGCGACGCCATGCTCGAGCGGGTCTCGGCCGAGGAGCGCAAGTCCCAGGCGGTCCGTGAGCACGAGCTGGCACGCCAGGTCACCGACCGGGTCGCCGATGCCATGGCGTCGTTCCACGAGCCGCAATGGATCACCATCGGAAGCGAATCGCCGACATCGGCCATGGCAGGCATGGTGCTCGGCATGAAGGAGATATTCGGACGGTCAGGGCAGCAGCGCGATGCTCGCCAGGTCTGAGCCGAGCTGCCCCATGCGCTGCACCTTCAATCGATCCGTCGCGATCGAGTAGACCAGCTCGTCGAGGAACACGCTCCGCTGCACGACCGAGTTCGAATGCGACCACCAGTTGCCGCAGTGGGCCCCCTTCTTGCCATGGTCGATCCCGCCGAGCCGCTTGAATCCGCGCTCGATGTCCACGTCGTAGACCAGCAGCCCGCTGAAAGCCATCTCGCTGCCATGCCGTCCATCCCCGCCACCGTCGCACAGAGTCATCGGAATCGCGAGAAGCCCCCGCTCCTCGAAGTAGTTGAATGCCAGGTGGTTGGTAGCAGCCTCCGAGCTCGATCCCCGGGTGCCGATCTTCTCCTTGTGCAGCAATCGCGGTTGCGTGGGATTCTTGACGTCGAACAGCTGCAGGATCACTCCATCGAAGTAGGCGAAGTCCCCGTGATCGTTGGCATCGAAGCCGATCGACAGCAGGTGGTCCGGATCGATCCTGTGCATGTAGGTGGAGAATCCCGGAATCTTCAGCTCGCCCAGGATGGATGGCCGCGCAGGGTGATACAGATCCATCACGAACAGCGGGTCGGTCTTCTTGAACGTCACCACGTAGCCGCGGTCGCCATCGAATCGCACTGCGCGGATGTCCTCGCCAGGCGCGATGTTCTGCACTGCCCCGACGCGCACCAGATTGCCGCTCTCCGCCTCGGCCAGGATCGATACCTCGCTGTGCACCCGCGGGTCAGGCACCTTTCCCCGGGTGGTCGCGATTCGCAGGTAGCCGTACCACTCGTCCATGGCGAACTGGTTGAGCACATGCCCTGGAATCACGCCGCTCCCTACGTAGCGCGTGTCCGCAGGATTGGCGCTGATCCGGAACTTGTGGATCTCGCTCGCCTCGTCGACCGACGAATAGAACGAGTACCAGCTCGATCCCACACGCGGCTTTCTCTGCACCACGGACAGGTACAGCGCGCCGTTCGAGGCGAAGATGGCCCCGGGACGGCTCTTCAAGGTCGCGGCCGTGGCTGGGGCGTGATCCGCCTTCAGATCGAACGACACCACCGTCGTGAAGGCTCCGTCGTTGCTCAGCCCCCTGCCTTCCTTGGCGCCTCTGCCATCGCTGAAGGCCGTGCGCAGCATGGTGGAGCAGATCGGTGTGGCCTGCGCCTTGTCGACGATCGTAGGGAGCCGCGTGCTGGCGAGGATGGCGCGCTCGGCCGCGAACTTGAGCGCCCCGAACTTCGCCCGTACTTCGGCTTCGGGCGTTCCGCAGGTTCCCAGATCGTCCGGCCACGTCTGATAGGGCGGTACCGTGGAATCGCCATCGGCAACCACGGTGTGCACCGCATTGCCGATGCGCCGTGCAGCCATCAGCGAGCCCGAAAGCGCGATCTCCCGTGCGAGCCTGGGCGCTGCCCGGTCCGTGACGTCGTAGACCAGCACCCGGGTCGATGTCGTGTCGCCGCTAAACTGGCAGTCGTAGCCGTAGGTGCAGCGCTTGGTGCCAGGACCGCTCGCTGCGTACACCACGGCGCGATCGTCGTCGACGAACATCTCCCGGACGACCCCTGGAATCCGGGTCACGGACACGACCTTGGGCCGCAGGGCTTCCATGATTCGCAATGCCCCGTTGATGGCCAGGTATACGTAGCGTCCGTCGGTCTTGACGATATCGGCCTCGTCCACGCCTGCAACTTGATTGTTGGTGTGCGATGCGCTGCGGGCTTTCTGGACTCCCCCGAGCCTGCCGCTGCCGTGGCCGATCGTTCCGATGCTGCCGAGCCCGATGCCTTCTCCGTAGCCGCCTCCGCCTTCCCCAATGCCGCTCAACCCGAGGCCTCCGAACAGCTCCCCTCGCTCGATCGCCGCACGGATTCGATACTCCTGCCAGCACCCCGGTTGAGCATCCAGCCAGACCTTGAATTGTGCGTCGATCTCGGCCCGCATCTGCTGGATGCGCTCCTGCACCAGCCGCTGCTGCTCCTTCTTCAGGTCCAGGCACCCAGAGGACACGAGCCGGGCCTCGGCCAGAACCGGAGCGTCCGGCTCGCCTTGCATGGGCGTGGTGATCCTGGGGGGAGGGGGACGCTCCGGCGTGGCGGCGTGAGCCGTGTGCGCCCCAGCTCGAGGCGGCGCCAAGGCGTGGGACGCGCCGCGCGGGTGGGGTGCGGCGACCGGGGCGCAGCCGGGGCCCAAGCCGACGACTGCGATCAACGATAGGGACGCGAGCTCGGCGAGGCAGCTGGATCTCATGATCGGTGAAGGGTTCGACCGCGAGATGACGGAAAGGTTTCCGCTGCGCGCCCTGCGACAGGCGTATCCGCCCGTGCGGCATAGTTGCAGTGCGCGCCTGCTGGACACGCGACGGCGCGCGCTGCACACTGACCAGCGCCATGCCGCCCCGAAGCGCTCCCCCGAAGCCGCCCCCTCCTGCCGAGGGCTCGTCCTGGATGCCGTATGCTGCAGCGGCAGTCGCAACGGCGGGACTTGTGGCCGGGTGGTTCTGGTACGCCGGAAGCCGTTCTCCGCAGGCGTCCAAGAGCGGCGCCTCGACCCCAGCAGGAGACCCGCAGGCTTCCGAGCAACGAGGCGCGTCGCAGCAGGGATCGCCCGGCACCCCTCGAACCCTCTCGGCCGAGCAGCAGCGCCAGCAGCAGGAGGTGATGCGCGAGATGTTTCGTCGCGCCCAGGCCGCCGCTTCGCAGGGCGAACCCGTGCCCTCGGTCGATGCCGCCGGAGTCGTCCTCAATGCCAACGAAAAGCCGCTCGACCCGATCCCGGCCCCAGGGGTCCTGGCGGACGGAGGCACGCCGTTCAACGACTACGTCAAGCAGCGCATCGACACCGATTTGATGCCACTTGCCAAGGACTGCTACACGACCGCGCGCGTGGACAATCCCTCGCTCGCGGGCAAGGTGGTCCTCTACTTTCGGATCGTTCCCAACGGCAGCCGCGGCAGCAGGGTCGAAGGTGCGCGCGTGGTCGAGGACGCGAGCACCATCAACGATCCGGAGTTCTCCCGCTGCCTTGCGGAGTCCATGGCATCCGTGCGGTTCGGTCCACCCCCGGCGGGCCACGGCGAGAGCAGCATCCAATACCCGCTCACGTTCGCTCCCGGGATGCTCGACGCGGGGTAGCGATCGTCTCGCTCACGGCCCGCAGACGCACGCCACCGTCGCCTTGCGGCTCGCACATGCCTCCGGCCAGTCGTTGCAGCATTCCTGCCGACACGGATCGTCGCTGCACCCTTGCACGCACGGGTAGTACTGGTCATTGCCGTCCGCGAACATGAAGGGATACAGCTCGCGCCCGCACGGGGATGCGATCGCGCAATCCACGCAGGGCTGCCCGAACGAGCCTCCGCTGCACAGCTCCGCGCACGCGCTCTTGCAGTCCGTGCTCTTGTATCCGCAGGTGCATCCGGTGAAGACGGAGAACGCCACACACGCCTGCTGGTGCTGCTGGCAGCATTGGTTCCAGCAGCTCGCGTTTGCGCCGCACTGCTTGGTGCAGGAGTCGTACTGGGCGATCTCGGGCGCCTGCTGCATTGCGATGTAGTCCTGGGCGCAGAGCGCGGTCGCGCAGTCCTGGCAAGCTTTGGAGGTCGAGCCCGGCTGCTGGCAGTCCTTGGCGCATTCCGCTGCGCAATCGATGGGGCCTCCGCCTGCGCCCGCGGCAGCCTCCGGCCCCTCTCCGGCATCTTCCACCACGCTTCCGCCAGCGCCACCCTGCGCGCCTGCTTTGCCAGCGCTCCCGCCGAGCGAGCCTCCTGCACCGCCGCCGCCTGTTCCACCTTCTGCGCCTGCCTGGCCCCCCATCGACGCATCGTGTGCAGCTCCTCCAGAGCCGGAAACGCCTGCGAACAGGTCGGTCCCGGACTCGGAGCCGCAACCCGCGGAAGCCACGACGACCGCACCGATCAGCACGACACTCCAATCGAACCAGGCTGGCTTGCGCATAGATTCCTCCGAACACGACCCGAGAGACACGTCGACTCGAGTATGCGCTGTCCCTGCTGCAGGCAGCAACGGAGTCTCAGCGGCGCCCCCGAAGATCGCGCCCTACTGTAGATTCACAATCAAGAAGGTCGCCTGTGCGCCCCCGGCGACCGCCCGCGTCAACGGCACCACCACTCGCGGCGCGTCGCCGATGAAAGCCACCCCTCGCGGCGTGTCCTCGACCTTCGCTTCCTTCGCAGGCTGCAACGTCGCCGAGTCGTACAAGACCACGCGCCTGCAGAGCGAATCCGCAACCACGATCCCCTGATCGGTCTCGACCAATCCCGCCACGGAGCACAGATGCCCCGGATCGTCGGCCGCGACCCACGAGGCGCTCGAGGTGCGCGTGCCCGCCGCGTCGTAGCGGGCGAGGCCAATCGGCGCATACGCCGTGTCCTGCTCTGCCGTCACCACGCCGTCGCCGCTGCGGGCGTAGCCGATTGCGAGCACCACGAACGCAACCGGAGACAGCTCGATGCTCTGGGCCCCGCACAGCGTCGGATCCGCGAGATCAGTCGTGAGGGCTCCAATCGGCGAGCGCACCAGCAGCGCAAGCGCTTTGCCCTCGCTGTTCGTGGCGAGCCAGCGCGCCTTGACCTCGGACTCCCCGGCCTTGCACGTGCCCGCGGTCTTGCCCACGCTGTCGATGACCATCGTCGAACCGCCGGTCGCGACCAGTGCTCGTCCCCCGGGCAGAGGCGCAGCGGACAGCGCGTCGATCGCCACGTGACCCTTGTCTCCGAACGCATCGATCTTCGCCGAAGGACAGCCTTGCGAATCGATCTGCCAGGCGTCGATGCCACCGCTGGACGTCACGATCAGACGGGACTGCATGGCCGCGACCTGCCGCACGATCGACGACTCGTCCTTGCCTTCGAGGACCGGCGCGACGCACGGCGACTGGGCGAGCTTGCCCAGCGTCACTGGCGGCGCGCTGTCCGGCGGAGTCGTAGCATCCACGGTGCCAGCTTCGACCGGTCCGAGGTACCAGACCCCGCTCTTGGAGTCGTCTTCGCACCCTGCGGCGAGCGTCGCACACGCGAGCGCAGTCGGAGTCGCAACGCGCAGCAGCGCTCGGTGGGAAAGGCGGTTCATGGGCACCGGACGTGCTAGCGCGTGTTCTGCCGGTTGTACAGCCCGTCGGCACCATGCGAGCGTTTGTCCAGGGCCACGCCCCTGGCTAGGGCCCTTGGGTGCCCGCACGAATCGCGCTTCGCATTGCCCTCAACGCTGCCGCGAGCTATGCGTGGGCCCGAGCTTCATCTGGAGACAGCCCCATGACCGATCGAAAAGTCGAGTTCTACCGCCATGACCTGGGCGACGTGGAGCTCGAATCGCTCAAGAAGACCATCGGGAGCGTGTTCCTGACCACGGGCCCGCGCACCGCGGAGTTCGAGCGCGCTCTCGGCGAGTATCTGGGCGTCCCCCACGTCATCGGCGTGAGCAGCTGCACCGACGGGCTCATGCTCGCGCTGTCCGCCTTTGGCGTGGGCCAGGGCGACGAGGTCATCACCACCCCCATGACCTTCATCGCCACGCCGAACGCAGCGATCTACGTGGGCGCTACCCCGGTGTTCGTGGATGTCGACCCGGCCACGGGCTTGATCGACCCGGACGCGGTGGAAGCTGCCATCACGCCGCGCACCAAGGCGATCCTCTGCGTGCACCTCTACGGCCAGATGGCTGATGTCAAACGCCTTCGTCAGATCGCGGACCGCCACCACCTCGTCCTGATCGAGGACTCCGCCCATGGCGTCGAGATGCGTCGCGATGGCGCAGCCCCGGGCCAGCTCGGCGATGCTGCGGTGTTCAGCTTCTACGCGACCAAGACGATCACCTGCGGGGACGGCGGTGCGATCGCCGTGCGCGATTCGCAGATCAACGAGCGGCTGCGCAGGCTGCGCAACCACGGCATGACCAAGGATGCGGCCTCGCGGTACACAGGCACCTACAAGCACTGGGACATGGTCGAGCTCGGCTTCAAGTGCGGCCTGAGCGACATCGATGCCGCAGTGCTGCTGCCGCAGCTGGCCAGGGTCGACCAGCGTTGCGACAGCCGCGAGGCAGCTGTGCGGCGCTACGAGCAGCGACTGGCTGACCTTGCGGGCACGCGCCTGCTTCGATGGACCGGGCGCAGCGCGCACCACCTGTTCACGGTGCTCACGCCTCCCGGACGTCGGGACGAGCTGCTCGACGCCCTGGGCAAGCGCGGCATCGGCGTTGCCGTCAACTACCGCGCCGTGCACCTGCTGACCTTCTACAAGGAGCGTTTCGGCTTCCGCCCAGGCGCCTTCCCCCATGCCGAGGAGATCGGCGATCGCACCCTGACCTTGCCGCTCTACCCCTGGATCTCCCTGGACGACGTCGACTACGTGGCAGAGCAGTATCGCTCGCTCGCTGGCGGGGAAGCAGCGTGAACGGCTCGGTCGCCGCTTCCGGCCAGCTGCTCGCCGGTCCGGTGGGGGCAATCCTCTCCGGCTCGCCTTCGGACAGCGGCATCACCTACTCGGTCGTGATCCCGGTCTTCAACGAGCAGGAGAACGTCGAGAGCGTGGTGACCCGCGTCTCCAAGGTGTTCGACGAGATCGGCGATCCCTACGAGATCCTGTTCGTCGACGACGGCAGCAAGGATCGCACCCCCGAGCTGTTGCGCGAGATCTGCTCGAAGCACCCGCACGTGCGCGCGGTGCGCTTCTCGCGCAACTTCGGCCAGGAGGCGGCCGTGCAGGCCGGGTACCTGTTCGCGCGCGGTGAATGGATCATGCAGATGGACGGCGACCTGCAGAACCCGCCGGAAGAGGCGCACAAGCTGATCGCGCGACGCGACGAAGGCTACGACTTCATCTTCGGCGTGCGCACCGGGCGAAAGGACCCGATCTTCCGCAAGGCCGCCTCGCAGGCCATGCGCTGGACGATGCGCAAGATGCTCGACATCGAGCTGCCACGCGACATCTCGACGTTCCGGCTGATGCGCGCGTCCACGGCCAAGCTCCTTGCAAGCATGCCTGAGCGCCAGAAGTTCCTTTCAGCGCTCGCCTGCTGGGTCGGTGCAAAGCACACCACGGTCGACGTCGCGCACGCTGCCCGCGCAGCCGGACACACCAAGTACAACCTCGGCAAGCTCATCAACCACACCTTCGACCTCATGGTCGGCTTTTCCTCGCGACCGTTGCGCCTGCTCGGCATCGTGGGGCTCACCTTCGCCTTCATCGGATTCAGCGGCGCCCTGTGGGCAATCGCAGAGAAGCTGATCTACGGCACCATGATGGGGTGGTCGTCGATCTTCGCCGCGGTCCTGGTCATGGGAGGAATGCAGCTGGCTGCGCTCAGCCTGATTGGCGAGTACATCGCCCGCATCTTCGTCCAGGCGCAGCAACGGCCGATCTTCATGGTGGGCGAGCAGATGGGGGTGCCCCTGACCGCGCGGCATGTGGAAGCTCGCGCCGAGCCTGAGCACGAGCACGAGCACGAGCACGAGCACGAGCACGAGCACGAGCACGAGCACGAGCACGAGCACGAGCACGAGCACGAGCACGAGAAGAAGGCAGCGAGTCCCAAGTCCGAAGCCTGAAGCCTGAAGCCTGAAGCCTGAAGCCTGAAGCCTGAAGCCTGAAGCCTGAAGCCTGAAGCCTGAAGCCTGAAGCCTATGAAACACGTCTTGATCGTCGGATGCGGCTTTCCCCAGCTCGGATTGATCCGCGCTGCGCGGGAACGCGGCTTTGCCACCACCGGCGCTGACCTCAATCCCCAGGCGATCGGGGTGCCGCTGGTCGATCACTTCATCCAGGCATCCACAGGGGATGTCGCTGCGATCGTCCAAGCCTTTCGCAAGTCAGGCGCATCCGGCATCGCGACCACCGGCTCCGAGCTTGCTCTGACCACGACCGGCCAGGCAGCACACGAGCTCGGGCTTCCTTTCTACGCTGATCCGCAGACCATCCACCGGTGCCAGGCCAAGGACGCGATGCGTGCCGGCTACCGCGCTGCAGGCCTTCCCGTTCCCCGCTTCGAAGGCTGCTCCACGATCGAGCAGGTGCGCGCGTTCGCCTCTGAAGTCGGATACCCGCTGGTGTTCAAACCCGCGCACGGATGGGGACAGCGCGGCGTCTCCAAGGTCAACTCCCCGGACGGCCTCCAGGCTGCGTTCGATCACGCGTGCACCCAGTCGCACGGCGGCGGCGGCGCGGTCGTCGAGGAGTGCATCGTCGGCCACGAGGTATCGGTCAACGGCTGGGTCGAGAATGGCACCCTCGTCTCGTACTGCGTGACCGATCGCGAGGTTTTCCCGGGGACGCAGCCCTTGGGTGTGATGCGGAGCGAGGTCCATCCGTGCTCGCTCGACGCTGCAGGCGTTGAACGCGCCATCGACGCAGCTCGTCGCGGCGCTCGGGCTCTCGGCCTGCTGCGCGGACCCTGCTACTCGCAGGTTGCCGTGGCTCCCGATCGGGCCGTGCTGTTCGAGACCGCAGCCCGCATGGGAGGCGGCTTCGACGCAGATGTGACGCGCCTCGCGAGCGGCGTGGATCTGTACGCACGCCTGCTCGGCGTGGCGTTCGAGGATCCGGAGCTGGAGAACGCGGGACGGCCGGATCGGGATCAGCCTGCGCTTGTGCGATTCCTTTGCCCGGTCGCTGGAACGCTGCGCGCCATCGAAGGGCTCGAGCAGGTCCGCGCCATGCCGGGAATCGTCGATGCCGTGGTCTACCCGGCCGTGGGCTCCGAAGTGCCTGCCCTGACCGACGCAGCGAAACGTGTTGGGCACATCCTCGCCATTGGCGCGACAAGGCAGGAAGCTGTGGCCCGCGCCGATGAGGCGCAGCGTATGCTGCGTCTCGTGATCGATCCTCCTGCCGCACGCTGACCGCATGGATGCCCAGCCCGCCCCTGTTGCTGACTCCCCCGGGCGCGGCGTGCGTTGGCTCAAGAGCATCCTCAAGCTCGTCGTCTCCGCATTGCTCGTGGCAGGCATCCTCTGGAAGGTGCCCGTCAAAGGAGCACTGTCCGCGCTGTCCGCGCTCTCGGTGTGGACCGTGCTCGCGATCGTGGTCCTTACCTTCCTGTTTCCCGTCATCGCGGCGCTGCGATGGAAGCGAGCCCTCGGCTACGCAGGCGCACGGCAAGCGTGGTGGCCTCTGCTGGTCGACACGCTCGTGTCGTGCACGTACAACATGCTCCTGCCCACGCAGCTCGGAGGCGACGTCGTGCGCGCGCTTCGCTGCGCAAAGCGCCTTCCCGAAGGGCACCACGCCTGGTCGAGCATGATCTTCGAGCGGCTGATGGGCGTGGTTGCACTGGTCCTGCTCGCAGTGCCAGGGCTCTTGATGGGGCCGGCAGCCGTGCGCGAGATCGGCGTCGCAGTAGGGATCATCGCCTTGCTCTCCGTGCTGCTCGTGGTGTTCGCCCACACACCGTTCAGGCTGGGCGCGCGCATGCTCGTGTCGCGCGCTCCGTCGATCGCCGGGGCAGGGGAGCGCATTGCGGCCGATCTTGCGGGCCCGCTCGCCACGACTCGGGCACGCGTGGAGATGATGGCCTGGTCTTCGCTCTACCAGATCGTCGGGCTCGGCATCCTGGTCGTGGTCGTGTGGGACTGGGGCATGCCGTCCATGGCGTGGGCTGTGCTGGGAGCGATCCCGCTCGCGCTGGTGCTCACCCTGCTGCCGGTTTCGATCGCAGGGATCGGCGTGCGCGAGTCGCTGTTCGTGGTGCTGCTCGGACGCTTCGGCATGTCGTCGGATCGGGCGCTTTCGCTTGCAGTGGTGTGGCTCGCCTCTGCACTCCTGACCGCGCTCGCGGGCTCTGCGTTGATGGCGCTCGAGTCGATTCGTCCGTCCCGCGCGCTCCCGCGTGCTCGTTGACTTCCCCGGTTTCGGCCGACTACAGTCCCAGCGCTCTTGCGAGGTGTGAAGTGAACGTCCGCAGCCCCCTGGATATGATCAAGAACCGGTTGAACCGGGATCGCGTGTACTGCACCCCGGAGTACTGGGATGCGAAGGCGACCGAGCTGGACGGGGACGCGGCATCGGCCTGGCCGAACAACAACCTCAACACGCTGTACTACGCCCGGATGGCTGAGGCCTACACGCGCCTCATCCCGGACTTCCAGGGCAAGAAGGTGCTCGAGATCGGCTGTGGAACCGGGCGAAACACGCGGTTCCTGCTCAGCCTCGGCGCTCAGGTCGTGGGCGTCGACTTTTCCGACAAGGCCATCGAGTTCGCTCGCAAACGAACCGAGAGCGACCAGGCGACCTTCCGCAAGCAGTCGCTCTTCGAGCTGGACGACGTCCACCAGTACGACCTGGTGGTGTCGTCGGGAACGATCACCGTGGCGTGCCGCAACAGCGAAGAGCTGGCGGATCTGCTCGCCCGGCTGGCGAAAGCGCTCAAGCCTGGCGGACGCATTCTGCTGCTCGAGCCGATTCACAAGGGCTTCCTGCACCGCGTGCTGAACGTGGATCAGCAGGAGTTCGTGAGCGTGATGAAGCGGGTCGGCTTTCGAATCGATCACGTCGAGCACATGCACTTCTGGCCCGCGCGCCTGGCTCTGGCCTTTCTCCCCTGGCCGATGGCAGTCACCTCGCCCGCGTACAAGGCCGGTGAGAGCCTGATGGAAACGCTCTTCCGCAATCACGCGGGCGGCGATTACCGCATCATCGTCGCTTCCACCGCGCCCTAGCCCCTTCCCATGACCTCACCGTCAGGCAAAGCGCGAGAGCAGGACGCGGCCCCGAGCCCGCCCTGGATGCGCCCGGTGCAGTGGCTGATCCAGCACGCCCGCCTCGAGCACCTCTGGCTCACCGTGGTGTTCTGGACCTCGGTGCTGCTGCAGTCGCTGGCATTCGGGCTGTGCCCGTATCCGCCGATGATCGACTATCCCCAGCACGTAGCCATGGGGGCGGTCTACCACCGGATGCTCGACCGCAGCGCGCCCGAGTGGAGCTTGTACGAGACCAACTTCTTCACCTACAACGCCGGTATCGAGACGGCCATCGGGTATCTGTCGTACCTGATGCGCCCCGAAGCCGTGGGTAGGATGCTCTTCTTCTTCTACCCGATCGCATTTGCCGCTGCGGCCTTGCGCTTCTGCGATATAGCCAAGCGCCCGCGCTGGTATGCGCTTCTGGCCCTTCCTCTGGTCTACAACTTCGTTTGCGGCTGGGGATTCGCCAACTTCATCCTCGGGCTGCCCATCGCCATGCTCGCCGTGGGGGCATGGATTCGTCTGGTTGACGGACGTCGCGGCGCCTGGCCCATCGCATCCGTCGCAATCCTGATGATGGTCGTGGCCTACACCCATGTGCTGGTCATGCTCTGCGTGTGCATCTGCGTGGCAGTGGTCGGGCTGATTCGCCTCTTCGAGCGGGAGCCCGACGACATGCTCGAGCGCTTCAAGACGCTCCTGGTACCCGGGGCGGTCATGGTGCCCGCCGTGGGCTACTCCTACGGCGCCTGGAAGTGGGCGCGTCTGACGTCGCACACCTTCTGGGAGCACTCCTGGGCGGAAGGGCAGGACGAGCCCGCGTGGCAGAAGCTCCGGTACCTGGTCTACAACACCACCGGCAACTTCAGCGACAGCTGGGATCAGTACCTGTTCATCGCGGCGGCGGTCATCGCGATCGCGATCTGGATCCACTCGCTGCGGGGCGAGTTTGACCCGCGCATGAAGCGCCTCGCAATTGCCTTCGCTCTCGCGTACCTGATCGTGCCCAAGGTCTTCATCGGCACGTTCCACATCTACATCCGATTCCTTCCTATCGCCGTCCTGTTCGGCCTCGCCTCCTTGCCGGTCCTCAAAGAGCGCGCGCAGTGGCTCATCGTCGCGGCGAGCGCGGTGGCTCTCGCCACGGGCGCCAACCTCCTGTGGCGGTTCCAGACCATTCCCGAGATGGACGACGCCATGGCGATCATCGACGACATCCCTGAGAACCACAAGCTGATCGGGGTGACGTACGACGCAGCGCCCAAGGGCCTGTTCCGCGAGATCTGGGTGCACCTGCCTTCTGTGTACCAGGCGCGCAAACGAGGGATTCTCGCCTACTCCTTTGCGAGAAATGAGAGCCCCCCGATCCGGTATCGCGCTGACACTGAGCCTCCCAGGCCCCCAGGGGGATTCGAATGGGATGGTCGCGTCTACGATCCCCATGCGGCGTATGCCCGCTACTACGATATGGTGCTCGTGCGCTCCTGGCTTGGTCCGGACGGCTCCCAGGTGGATCCTGCGGCCTACGTGTTCAAGGACCTCGCGCCGTTCGTGAAGCAGCTCTCGAAGCGCGGCCGATTCTACCTGTACGACGCGTCGGCCCTGTCGCGGGGGGGATATCCGACCCAGCTGCCGGATCCCTGAGCGTGGGGCTTCGATGAACCGCGCGCTCCTCCTTGCCTTGTTCCTCCTCCCTTCCTGCACACCCGTCCCAGCAAGGTCGTACGTCTCGCCGATCCACGACTGGCTCACTGAGCTCGAGCACGCTCGCAACTCGCAGCGACCTGCTTGCAGCTACACGCGCTCGGACTCCGCACGCGACATGCACAATATCGCGTGCGATCCTCGCGTTGCAGGCATTCCCGCTGCATCCAGCCACGAGGGTGAGAACCTTCCCGCCCTGGCGCTCGACGGGAACCCTGCCACGGCATGGAGAGGCGTACCGTCCGATGGGAAGTGGGAATGGGTCCTTCCGTTCAGGAAGTCAGTCCACATCGGCTTGATTCGAGCCTGGTTCGGCGACTCCGCCGTTCGCGGCGTGCCTGCTTCCTACCGATGGGAGTTCCAGGGGACCGCCGGAGCTGCCTGCGATCGAGATGCGCCCTGGCAGCTGGTCCCCGGAGGGATTGTCGACGACCGCCATCCCAACGAGTTCGTGCATGGCTCGCGCACGATCCACGCTCAGAAGCAGGTATTCTTCGCTGACACGGACGTGTGCGCGCTCCGCCTCGCCGTGGACAGCGTCGACGGCAACCTCGCGCCGGTGCTGCGCGAGCTGGAGGTGTACGCGAGCGCGAGATCCCTTGCAAGGGGCCCGGGCGTGAAGGTCGAGGCCCTCGCCGTCAACCCTGCGCTCGCGCGTTCCAGCGCAGAGGGCGTGATCGACGGGAGGTACGAGACCTTCTGGGCAGGCGACAAGGGGGCAGGGAAGTGGTCGCTGCAGGTCACCCTTCCCGAAGCTCGCGTCGTGGATCGGGTGCGGCTGCTGCTCGGCTACGACGCTGTCACGGTGGAGCGCAAGACGATGACCGGGCGCAAGTTCAGCGGCTCGCACCTCCCCTTGCGCTACCGGATCGAGGTGAGCGAAGGGCAGGAGCCGTTGGTGTGGGAGCATCTCGAGGAAGCGGATCCTCCCATGATGCAGGCAGAGCCGCTCGCCGTGCGCAGACGGCTCGTGCGTCTGCGCCATCCCAAGCCGGTTCGCCTCCTGCGAATGCAGATCACCGAAGCTACCGGGTTCTGGGGCGAGTCCGACCCTGCACAAGCCGCCCCCGTCGTGCGGGAGATAGCTCTCTACCAAGCCACGGATCCAAGACCTGCGATCCACGAGCCGCTCTTCCTGAGCGTCAACGCGAACCCATCGGCGCTCACCCGCCGCACCAAGCACGGCGAGGCGTACGTCGACGGCGCGTTTGCGCGCGACGCGTATCATCGTCTGCGTCGCATCGTGGTCGGCTGGGATGCGGACACGCGCTGGCCTGCGGATGCGTCGCGGCCGAGGGATGACGGAACCGGGCGATTTCTGGAGGCGATCGAGGGCGACGACCCGACGTTGGATCGCGCGCTGCTGGTGGAGAATTCACCTCCACCGCTGGTGATGCTTTCGGGGGGGCTGACGTGGGAGCCTGGAGCGGTCACGGCTCTGGCAGCGAACAACTCCTGGATCTGGAACGTCGCAGCACCGGCGAGCAGCCCGGATCGTGGCATGGGACAGCTGGGCGACGAAGTCCGCGAACGGGCGGCTCCCTTTTTCGGCTTCTGCGGAGGCGCGCAGATCCTGGGCATTCTACAGGCCGCAGACAGCACGCCCGACGTGTACGACTCGCTGCTCATGCGCAACACCAACGAGCCGGTCCGGGGCATTGCGACGGACAAGAAGCTGCTCGAGCGGGCGTGGTGGTTCGACAAGCCGGAGCTCGACGAACAGAGGCCGCTCATCGAGTTCGACCCCACGGACGACCTGTTCGGCACGCTGGTTCGGGAGCGCGCACGGGCTGTGTCACGCGCGTTTCCTTCCTCGCACTACGACATGCTGCGGCTGTCGGCGTTCTCCAAGCAGCTGTCCGACTGGCGCCTGTCTGCGTGGAGCGACTGGTGCAGGCCGTGGGTGAAGCAGCCTGGCATCGAGCCAACGGCTGCTGACGAGCAGCACGTCGGAGCTCGATGCGTACGCATACCGCAGGCTTTCCATTCGCGCGCACGGGATCGCTATCCGGTCGTCGGCTTCCAGTTCCACCCGGAGCAGCGTGACTTTCCGCGTCTGGCGCCGGGCTCGTCGGACGAGGAGCGCGGCGATGCGCTCAACGTGTTTGCGAACGCAGTGGATCGCGCGATCGAGGCGTGGCTGCGTGTGGGGTGGGCGAACCAGTAATCCGAGCCGCTGAGGTGGAGCTTCACGGTTCGGACTCGGAGTCAGCGCGCAAACCGTGCGCTCGATTCGCACCGGCTGACGTTCCCCCCAAAAGATGCGAGGCGAATCATCACTGTATTGCATTCGTGCTGCTGATCCACGATGGTCGGCCGTCACGGATTCTTGCCCCCAGAGGAGCTGAAGATGACCACGCTCAACGACCGCGTCGAATGCAAGGAACTGCTCGCCAAACAGATGCCCGTGGAAGAGGCGGTGAAGTTCATCAAGGACCGCAACACGCTCGCAATCAGCGGGTTCACCAAGTCCGGAGAGCCCAAGGACTTCCTGCCGGCACTGGCCAAGCACTTCGCGGCGACCAGCACGGACACGCGCATCGGGCTGTTCAGCGGAGCGTCGCTGTCCGAGGAAGTCGAGAACCCCATCGCCCCGTTCATCGGCAAGCGCGGCCCGTACATGTCTTCGAGCGCTTCGCGCAAGCTGATTCACGCCGGCAAGATGGACTTCACCGACGTGCACCTGTCGCAGTTTGCCCGCAACTTGATCTACGGCTTCTACGGCGAGATCGACGCAGCGGTGGTGGAAGTGTCGCGGATTCGTCCGGACGGCAGCCTGGTCTTGTCCTCGTCGGTCGGCATCTCTGCCGAAGCACTCCACAAGGCCAAGAAGATCATCCTCGAGGTGAACACGGCGATTCCTGACTACACCGGGTTCCACGACATCACCTTGCCTGCGGTGCATCCCAAGGTCGGCTGGCCGATTCCGATCACCAACGTCAGCGATCGCGTGGGCACGCCCTACGTGGAGATCGACAAGAGCAAGGTCGTTGCGATCATCGAGTCCAAGAAGCCCGACTACCCGGTGCCCTTCAAGGCCACCAGCGAGATGGACACGCGGATCGCCGAGAACGTGGTCGACTTCCTGATGCAGTGCCGCAGCTGGCTGAACTGGGGCAAGCGCCTTCCCCCCATCCAGTCCGGCGTAGGCAATGTCGCAAACGCAATCGTGGGCGAGCTCTACAAGTCGCCGTTCCAGAAGATCCGGTTCTGGACCGAGGTGTTCCAGGACGGGATGATGAAGTACGTCGAAGACGACGACAAGTTCGACTGCGCGTCGTCGACCGCGGTGTCATTCTCAGCCGCTGCTCGCCAGGAGTTCGACAGGCTCTTCACGCGCTGCCGCGACAAGATCGTTCTGCGTCCCATGTGGGTGTCGAACTGCGCCGAGGTCATCGCACGCCTGTTCGTGATTGCGATGAACACCCCGATCGAGGTGGACATCTACGGCCACGTGAACAGCACCCACATTGACGGCTCCAAGGTGGTCAACGGGCTCGGCGGCAGCGGCGACTTCTTCCGCAACGCCTACGTGAGCATCGTGCACACGCCCTCGATCCGAAAGCTCAAGGACGGGCGAACGGTGAGCTGCGTGATGCCCTACGTGCGGCACATCGACCACACGGAGCACGACATCAAGTGCGTGGTGACCGAGCAGGGCTATGCGTTGAACACGTCGATTCGGTCTGCGCGCCATCGCGCCGAGGACATCATCGCGAAGTGCGCGCACCCGCACTTCCGTCCTTGCCTGCGCGAATACCTGAAGATCGCGGGCAGCGGCGACGAGCCCCGTCCGACGAACATGGATACGCTGCAGGGGTGGTGGAAGGACTACGACGCAGCGTGCCGGCAATTCACCGGACCGTCGCCGACGGAGTGATCCAGCAGAAAGGAGCCGCGAGCGCTGGCGAGCGGGTGAGCTCGTCGGGCAATCCCGCTCGCTGACGGCGCGGCTCACCGGCTACGGCAAGCTGGCGTGGAAGCGCTTCGAAGCGGAAGGACCCATCTGCTGTCGGAGCGCTCCGCGAGCTACGGGCAGGACGTCTTGATCACCATCTTCGCGGACGGGCTGGCGAGCACGGTCTTGCAGACTTGCGGGCACAGGCGGCCGCGCAGAGGATCGATGTTGTACCAGGCATTGCCAGCGCAAGAAGCCGCATCGGCAACGTGCGAGACCACGGTCGATGCTCCGGATTGCACCTCGAACGTGGTCTTGGCGGGATCCGGCGGCGCGCCTTGCACGAGCGGGAGCGTCACATCGCACGCCACGCGATCGCGATACTCATGGAGCGCGGACACGATATTGCTGGAGGCCGGCGGGTTGGGGAGCCATGGGGGATAGGTGCCGGACGCGCTGGCAAGCGAGTTCATGTCCGTGACATCCTGCGCGACGCCCCCTACGAGCAGCCCGATCACGTACATGCGAATCGAAGGCGTGCCTGACTGCCCGGCGGCCAGGATCGCCTGGATGTTCGCCATGGCTACGTCGCAATCGGTTGCCGGAGCGTCGCCGGCCAGAAGGACCGTGACGTTGCGATCCGGGTTCGCGGTCGCACGGCTCTTCGCGAATTCGATCGCGCCTGTGAACGCCGCGGACCATGGCGAGGTGCCGTCCGGATTCAAGGGCTGGAGGTAGGTCGCAATCTCCGTCGACTTCCCTTGTCCCAGAACTCCGGGGATCACAGGGGGTTTCTCGTACATCATCGGGTCGCACTGATTGGTGTTGTTGTCCACAGGGGGCATGGGGGTCACGCCGAAGATCAACGGCGCGGACTCCGGTTCCGCAAAGAAGGCGTTGAGCGCGGTGCGCAGCTCGGTCCATTTCGTCCCCGACCCCGCACCGTCGGACATGCTCCCGGACCGGTCGAACACCAGGTAGGTTTCGGAGTCGACTCGCGCTACCGGCAGGCTCTGCACCGCACATGCGTCAACGCCGCCACCGGTTCCGGCGGTGCCGCCGCTGCCGCCGCTGCCGCCGCCTGATGCGCCCCCGACTCCGCCTGTCCCTGCGGTGCCGCCGGTTCCCGCGCCTCCTGCGTTGCCCCCCGCGCCTCCCTGGGCCGTGCCCCCTTGCCCGGAAGCGCCACCCTTGGCTGAACCACCTTGCCCAGACGATCCACCTTCAGCGCTGCCGCCCTGTCCACTCCCTCCGGTACTCCCAGCCGTCCCGCCTGTGCCCGTGGGATTGAAGAGATTCTCCGTGTCGCCGCCTCCGCAAGCAACGAACAGAGCGCTTCCAGCTACGACACCAATCCCGAGCATTCCGAGCGCGACACGCATGAGCTCAACCTCCGCGCACAAGCATGACCAAGCCGTCCCCGTGAGCATACGACGGATCGCGTACGCGGGCGAGGTGCGAAGGTCGTCCAGGTCGCACGGAGAGCTCGCGTCGATCATGCCGGTCGGAGGTGAGCCGCTTGTGACCCTCTCGTCTGCCGCTGTATAGTCTTCCGCCCGGATGGAGCCTCCTGAGACACTTACCGTCACCCGTGGCGAGCTCGTCGACAGAACCGGCCGCGGTGCGCATACGTTGATCTGGCTCTGGCCCCTGCCGCGTCCCAACGCTCCCAAGCATCCGCAGGTCGTGCTGGACCCTGATCGGCTCGCTGCAGTGACGCTGCGTCCGGGCGAATCCTTGGTGCTCCGCAGGGCGTCGGTCGACGAGCCGGTGCTGACCGAGGCCCCAGGCGGCTGGGAGATCCTCGTGCCGTCCGGTGACCTCTATTGCGATGTCTCCCGCGCACCCACCCGCTTCTCCCTGTTGGACAAGGGCGAGCTCGTCGTGGAAACCGAAGCCGCAGGCACGAGTCGACTGTGGATCGACCTTGCGCCCCTCGACGGCCCGGTCCGCGCGATCGTGGCTCCCTGGTCCGCCGTAGCCGTGGGCGCCGCAGTCCTGTGGCACGTGCCACAAGACGAGAAAGCGGCGTGGCAGCGGGTGGCCCCTGTGGCCGCAGAGGCGAGGAAAGGCCTCAGCACGCCTGGCTTCCGCTTCTACTCCCTGGCGACGATGCAGGTGATCAGCCAGCTGCACCGTCGCGCGACCCGACGCATGCCCGTGCCGCGTTCGGCCACGTCCGAGCGCTGGGAGGCTGGCGAGCCCTTCATCCTTGCGGGGGAGCCCGGCTGCGGAAAGACCACGCTCGCCAAAGCGGTCTACTCTGTTGTCGGCGCTCCGCGCTTCGCAGCCGTCCATCCGGTTGCAGTCGAGCAGGAGATCGATCTCGTTGCGCTCACCGGATGCCGCGACTTTGCCCACGACGGCCGCAAAGTGCCAGACCAGCAAGGGCACCTGGACGTGGTCGTCGATGCTGCGGGCGTGGTTCTCATCGACGAGGTCCACACGCTCAACGAGCGGCTGAAGCAGCACTTGACCGACATCCTCACGGAGTGGACGTTCCGCCCGCGGGGCGACAGCATGGCTCGCAAGAAGATCCGCGGTCTCATGGTATTCGCCACCAACCGGCCGGACGTGCTTCGGGATCCTGCGCGCTTCCCCCACGACCTGTTCGCTCGCATGGGTGGAGAGGCCGGAATCGTGGAGGTGCCCCCGCTGCGCTGGCGCCGGTGGGAGCTGCCGTGGCTCGCCGCTGCGGTGCTCGATGAGTGCGCGCCCCGTCTGGCGTTCGCGCCGGACGCCGTGCGCAAGCTTTTGCTGCACCACTGGCCTCTGAACCATTGGGAGCTGGATCACACGGTGCGCGAAGCCCACAGCGTGGCCGCGTCCCAGGGGCTGACCGAGATCCCGGCCCGTCTGCTCACGCTCAAGGGGCCGCCTGCAGCTGCTGCGGACGAGGCTGACGAGGTAGCGATCCCGCTCCGCGCCAAGGTCTGGCGGTTCCCGCCCACCGTGGGTTGGCGCGAGCTGTTCCAGGGGTTGCGGCACTTCAAGACGTTCACAGCCCTGCGCGATGCGTGGCAACAGCAGCTCGGCGCGCAGAATGCCGCAGCGGTCAACCGGCGCGTGGGCCGGCTCATCCGGTGCGATCACTGCGATCCTCGAACCTGCCCGCGCTGCTTCTCCGGCGCGCTGGCGCAGACCGAGCCCGCCGTGCTTTTGTCGGAGATGGAGCGGCTCGCCGACGCATCCACCGGGGACGCGTCGGCCTGGATCGCTGCCGCCCTGGCCGAGCTGGTGGTGGAGCGCGTGGAGGGCTTCCGCACGGACCGGACTCGCGCCGCGCTGGAGGCGGTGCGCGCCGCGCCCAGCCGGGAGCGGCTGATCGAGCTGCTGGGCGCGCTGCGCGGACGCTGAGGCCTCAGGCGTGCGCAGCGCCGCGGGGCGCGGCTGGGCAAGACCCGACTTGACAAGTCATGACTTGTCAAGTTACGACTTGTCAAGTGGACAGGTCGGCCCCGATGGCCAAGGGAGATCTCGGAGCGGAATCATGACGGAGTTCGTGGGCAGGACCCGGGAGCTCGAAGCTCTCCAGAAAGCGTGGCAGCAGCGCGCGTCCGCGTTCTTCCCGATCTACGGACGACGCCGTGTGGGCAAGAGCGAGCTCATCCTGCGCTTCCTGCGAGACAAGCCCGGCATCTACTTCGTCGGCAGCAAGGCCCCGGGCGATCGTCACCGACGCCAGCTCCTGCAGGAAGCCGCCGGCTGCCTTCAGGAGCCGCTCCTTGCCGACTACGCCGCCCGCGATTGGCGTGCTGCCTTGACCGCTGTGGTCGACCGCTGGAAAGGGCCGGGCAAGCTCGCCATCGTGCTCGACGAGTTCCAGTGGACTGCAGAGGCGAGCCCGGACCTGCCCTCTGTGCTTCAGGAGCTGTGGGACCGCGACTGGAGCAAGTCCGGCAAGGTCTTTCTCATCCTGTGCGGCTCGTTCCTCGGGTTCATGGAGCGCGAGGTGCTCGGCAAGAAGAGTCCTCTGTACGGACGACGCACCGGGCAGATCCTCCTGCAACCCTTCGGGTACGCGGAAGCCGCGAAGTTCCATCCACGCTGGTCCGCAGTCGACCACGCGCGCGCCCGGTTCCTGTGCGGGGGAATCCCGCTGTACCTGCGCTGCCTCGACGACTCCCTGTCGGTCGAGCACAACCTGCAGGACCGGATTCTCGATGAGTTTTCCGTGCTGTTCCGCGAGCCCGAGTTCCTGCTGCGCGAAGAGCTGCGCGAGGTGGAGAGCTACCATGCGGTGCTCACCACCGTGGCTGCGGGGACCTCGTCGGCTGTGGAGATTGCGCGCGAGTCCGGGGTCGACCGAAGCGTGGCCTACTATCTCGACCAGCTCGCGTCGCTCGGCTACGTGGAGCGTAGATATCCCCTGACCGATCGTCCGGCCCCCAGGCGCAACGTGCGCTTCGTCCTGTCCGACCCGCTGCTCAGATTCTGGTTCCGGTTCGTCTTCCCCACTCTGAGCTTCCTGCGCCACGCAGGCCCTGTGCGCACCTTGCGCGAGAAGATTCGCCCAGAGCTCGACTCGTTCTTCGGGGTCGCCTTTGAGCGGCTCTGCCGCGAGGCCCTGCCTGCGCTCTATCGCTCCGAAGGCGTGAATGCCTCCTATCAGATCGGCGATTACTGGGCGCCAGGCGTCCAGATCGACGTGGTCGGGCTCCGCGACGACAACGTCACGGACCTGGGCGAGTGCAAGTGGGGAGCCGTACGCTCCGTGGCTGCGGTCGCCCAGGAGCTCAAGGACCGTCTTCCCCTGTATGACAATCGTCGCAATGCAACCATCTCGCCGCGGATCTTCCTGCGCAACCCGGTCCGCTCTGCGCCCTCGTGGTGCCGAGTGCATTCGCTGGAGGATCTCTACCGGGCAGGGCGATAGCCCGGCGACGCGCGGCTGGCGCTACTTCTGCGCGCCGCGGCTCCTGGCCTTCTTGCCCCGCGATCGGGTCGGACCGACATAGCTGCGCGGATCACGCGGGGCGCGCTCGGAGTCCTGAAGCGCGCGCTGGGCCTGCTCCAGGTCTGCGTGACGTACGCCTGCGCCGCGCATGGCGTGGATCGACTTGTCGATCACCTCCCGGAGCTCGGGGTGCTGCGTGGTGGCGCGCTCTTCGAGCCAGCGCGCGATCTGTGCCGGAAAACGCTTGCCCACGATCGCCGGCGTGGCTCCGATCGCGCGCAGAAGCGCGCGGTACCCCTGGGATCGCTCGTGCGACCGCGGCGCCTGATCGATCAGGTCGAACGCCTCCTGCAGCCGCGCCACCAGCTCGTCAGCATCCTTCATGTGCTGGAGGATCACTGGCTCTGCGATCGCGTCCAGCGCTGCACACCCCTGCAAGTACCCGTCGGTCCACGTCTGCAGCGCACGAACTGTCTCATCCTTGTGCGCCTCGAGCACCTCACGCAGCGCAGGAATGACCGCGCCTCGCACGTGCCCGCGCGGGTCCTCGGAGAACGGCTGCAGCTCGGTGAGCACCTCGGCGATCCTGTCTGGGACGCCGCGTGCGGCCTCGACCCCGATCCCGAGGACCCCCACAACGGGGAGGAACTCGCCGGAGGTCTTCTCCGCGGCTTGGCCGGGGCCGAGCTTGCGCATGGCGAGCAGCAGCTGGGCGCCAGCGGGTCCCTTTGCAACCAGGGCCACGGCGGCAGCCTTGGCGAGCTTGAGGTTGGGTCGCGGGCCAGGCAGGGCTCCATGGCGCTCCAGGAACGCGTGCAAGGTTGCGGCGCGTCCGTTGCAGGCCTGGTCGATCGCTTCCTGCAGCGGGTCCTTGGGTTGCGGGCGCATGGCCGCGCACGATAGCGCCTTTTTTCGTAGGACTTCGACGAATTTCATACGCTGGTTGACCGGCGTCCGCCGGCGCGTATACTCCCGTGCCCTTGGTTATTGGCCCGGCGATGGGGCAAGACGCTCTCTTTGGCGTCGACCTCCGGTCCGGGTGTCACATGGGAGCCAACCCATGACGCTGAACACGGAACAGAAAGCGACGATCGTCACCACCTTCAAACGCCACGACAAGGACACGGGCTCGCCCGAGGTCCAGGTCGCCTTGATCACCCGGCGCATCGACTACCTCGCCGAGCACTTCAAGACCCACAAGAAGGACCACCACTCGCGTCGCGGTCTGCTCAAGCTCGTCGGCCAGCGCAGGCGCCTGCTCGACTACCTCAAGAAGACCAACATCGATCGGTACCGCAAGGTCGTCGCCGATCTCGAGCTGCGCAAGTAACCACCCGTCGCTTGACGGTCCGCGCGATCGGCGATCCTCACCGACGCCGATCGCGCACCCACCACGCTTCCGCTTGTCCACCTTGGACGTGATCATGAGCCACTTCGTCTTCGATTCGTGCGCACGAGCTGCGATGCCGCGCTCGCGCCCAGGAACCGAGGAAGAAGGCGCTTCGATTGCGTCCGCCGTCTCGACACGCCGCAGACGCGGCCGTCGAAGGAGACGTTCCTCACCATGTTCGTACGAGAAACTGTTCGAGTTGGTTCCGTAGACATCACCATCGAAACCGGCCGCCTCGCCAAGCAGGCTCACGGCGCGGTGCTCATCACCCTCGGCGAGACCGTCGTGCTGTCGACCGCGGTCTCCAGCACCGACGAGCGCCCAGGCATCGACTTCTTCCCGCTCACCTGCGAGTACATCGAGAAGACGTTCGCCGCCGGCAAGATTCCGGGCGGGTTCTTCAAGCGCGAAGGACGCCCACGCGACTACGAGGTGCTCACCGCCCGCCTGACGGACCGTCCGCTGCGCCCGCTCTTCCCCGAAGGTTACAGGTGCGAGACCCAGGTCATCGCCACCGTGCTGTCGGCCGACAAGATCAACGCATCCGACGTGCTGGCCCTGACCGGCGCCTCGGCAGCGCTGCACATCAGCGACATCCCCTGGGACGGCCCGATCGCGGGTGTGCGCGTGGGGCGGATCGACGGCGAGTTCATCGCGTTCCCGACGTTCGAGCAGCTCGAGACCAGCGACATCGACATCGTGGTCGCCTGCTCTCGCGACGCCGTGGTGATGGTCGAAGGCGGCTGCAAGGAAGTCCAGGAGACCGACCTGGTCGAGGCGCTGATGTTCGCGCACAAGAGCGCCCAACCGATCCTCGACCTGATCGAGCGTCTGCGCGAGTCCGTGGGCAAGCCCAAGCGCCCGTTCGAGCGCAAGCTCACGCCCGAGCACCTCACGCGCAAGCTCCACGAGCTCACGATCGACGAGACCAGGAAGGCGCTCGGGATCGCGGACAAGCAGCTTCGCTACAACACCTACAAGGCGATCAAGACCCAGGCGTTCGAGAAGCTCACGGCCGAGTTCGGCGCTGAGCTGGTCACCACCTGGGAGAAGGCGCTCAAGGCCTACTACGAGGACGAGATCAAGGGGCGCGAGATGCGCGAGATGATCCTGTCCCAGGGCAAGCGCATCGACGGGCGCGACGTCCGCACGATCCGTCCGATCTCCTGCGAGGTCGGCCTGCTGCCGCGCACGCACGGCTCAGCGCTGTTCCAGCGCGGCGAGACCCAGGCGATCGTGGTCACCACGCTCGGCACCAGCCAGGACGAGCAGAAGATCGACAACCTGCTGGGCGATTCCTACAAGTCGTTCATGCTGCACTACAACTTCCCGCCCTACTCCACGGGCGAGTGCAAGCGTGTGGGCTCGCCCGGGCGACGCGAGATCGGCCACGGCCACCTCGCAGAGCTCGCGCTGGTCGGCATGATCCCGGCCGAGAACTTCCCCTACACGATCCGCATCGTGGCCGAGGTGCTCGAGTCCAACGGGTCGTCGTCCATGGCGAGCGTGTGCGGCGCCTGCCTGTCGCTGATGGACGCTGGCGTGCAGATCAAGTCGCCGGTCGCGGGCATCGCGATGGGGCTGATCAAGGAAGGCGATCGCACCGCGATCCTGAGCGACATCCTCGGCGACGAAGACCACCTTGGCGACATGGACTTCAAGGTGTGCGGCACGGCCCGAGGCGTGACCGCGATCCAGATGGACATCAAGATCAAGGGGCTGTCGCGCGACATCATGGCAGCAGCCCTGGATCAGGCGCGCGAAGGGCGTCTGTACATCCTCGGCAAGATGCTCGAGGCGCTGCCCGGCCCCCGCCCGGAGATGTCCAAGTGGGCGCCCCGCATCACCTCCATCAAGGTCAAGCCTGACCAGATCCGCCTCGTGATCGGACCTGGCGGCAAGACGATCAAGGGCATCGTGGACCAGACCGGCGTGACCATCGACGTGGAAGACGATGGCACGGTCAACGTCGCGTCGTCGGATCCAGACGCTGTGAAGCGGGCTCTGGACATCATCAAGGGGCTCACGGCTGAGCCCGAGGTCAACGCGATCTACAAGGGTACGGTCAAGCGCATCGTGGACTTCGGCGCGTTCGTGGAGATCTTGCCCAACATCGACGGGCTCCTGCACATCTCGGAGATCGCGCACCAGCGCATCGAGCGCGTGGAAGACGTGCTGCATGAGGGCGATCCCTGCGAGGTCAAGGTCCTGAGCATCGACCGCGAGGGCAAGGTTCGCTTGAGCCGCAAGGAGCTCCTGCCTCCGCCTCCTCCGGGCGAAGGACCGCCTCCCGGAGAGCGTCCATCCGGCGACCGCCCGGACCGTGGGCCACCGCGCGATCGTGGCAGCCGTGGCGACCGCGGACCGCGTCGCGGGCCACCGCGCGACGGCGGTGGCGGCGGATTCAGGCCTCGCTGAAACTGGCAATAGGCAACTAGCATCAGGAATGCGAACAGGGAATGGGCGTCCGTTCCCTGTTCGAGTTTTGTGCGTGCGAGGCCGTATCGCGGGTGGACGCACCCTATTGAGACGCGGCCATTGCTTTGAGCCAGGGCGCGAACATCAATCCGCCGCAGCGTGCGGCTTGGATGCCGAAGCTGACCTTGCACCAGGAATCCCCCGCACGTAGCTGTTGCCAACAGGAGGAGCGTCTTGCATCATTCGTAGTTGGCTTGCCATTTCCTGGCGTAGGAGGAGGAAACGAATGAAGACCTTTGGACTCGTAGTGACGGTCGGGGCTGCTGTCGCGGTGCTGTCGTTGGGTGCTTGCGGCTCAGACGAGCCAGCGGGGAATCCAGCCACCGGCGGCTCAGGCGCGGTCGATGGCGGCGTGGGCGGCGGTGGAACCGCCGGAGCTGCGGGCAAGGGCGGCACAGGCGGCGGTACCGCCGGAGCTGCGGGCAAGGGCGGGGCAGCTGGTGGCGCAGCAGGAACCGGCGGCGATGCTGGCACGGGCGGAGTGGCAGGGACCGGCGGCGATGCTGGCACGGGCGGTGTGGCAGGGACCGGCGGAGTCGCTGGCGGGGGTACGGGTGGCACTGGAGGCGGTGCGGGCGGCAGCGCAGGTGCGATGGGAACCGATACCAAGGTCCTGTACATCCACCACAGCACAGGAGGGGTAGTCTGGGGCGGCGGCGTGCCCGCCTGGTTCACCGCCTACAACACGGCCCATTCCACGAGCTATGCCATCACCGAGCTCGCGTATCCCGACTCGCCCTATCCGTGGGCGAACTACCCCTACGACTACTGGCATCTCTGGGTCGAGGGCAAGGCCACGGAGGAAGGCGTGCCTACCCTCGAGAGCTTCACTTCACAGTACAACGTGATCGTGTTCAAGCACTGCTTCCCGGTCAGCGCCATTGAAGCCGATGGAACGCCGGATATCACGTCGTCCACCCAGACCATCGCGAACTACAAGCTTCAGTACGCAGCTATCAAGACCAAGCTCCTGAGCTTCCCGAACAACCGATTCATCGTATGGACCGGAGCGGCTCTCACGGCATCGAGCTCGAATACCGAGCAAGGGCAGCGGGCACGGGAGTTCTTCACCTGGGTCAAGACAGTCTGGGACACGCCCGGAGACAACATCTACGTGTGGGACTTCTTCGAGCTGGAGACTGAGGGCGGGAACTTCCTGCTCGACAAGTACTCCGCGGACGGCGGGGGAGATTCGCACCCGAGCGACGCATTTGCCCAGACCGTGGCGCCGTTCTTCTCTCAGCGCGCGGTCAACGTCATCCAGGGCAACGGCGACACCACGAGCCTCACTGGCCAGTAGCAGCTGCTTCAAGACCGAAACCGCGCGCCCGGATTCTGATGTGACGTCGGAGGTCTCGGATGCGGACCCTCTCCCTTTTTGCAGTCGGAATCGCGCTGGGCTGCGTCGAAGCTCGCATGCCGCCCAGCGCTGCCGCGCCCGCACCGGTGATGGCTGCACCTTCGAGTCGTGGATCGGCGCCGGCGCGTCCCGACGCAGGGAGACCTGAGAACGAGGTCTTCGAGCAGTACGTCGCCAAGCACGCGGACATGAGCTTGGACCGCCTGCTGGCGTCGCTCTCCCGGCGCCCGGAGAGCGTCGAGCTCGGGTTCGATCCCACGACCGCGCGATACTGGCCGGAAGCTGCTTCGTCGCTTCAGCTGACCGAGGAAGAGAAGGCGGTATTCCGGCGCCGTGGCTTCGTTGCTTCGGATCATGGGGCAGCGAAGCGATTCTCGCGCCGCGGGCACTCCGGCGACGAGCCCGAAGGCTACAGCATGGCCGGCATGTACTACGCGATCTTCGTTCGCGACCTGCCAGTGCTGGTCACCACGGACTCGATCCTCCATGCGCTGCACCGAACCTATTCGGGAATCATGGAGATGATCGAGCAGCGGGCCCTCTCCGGGCTGCTCGAAGACGTCCTGGCCGCTGCCCACGGCGAGCTCGGCAAGCGAACCCCGACCACCCGGGATCCCGCCCTGCTCCGCAGCCTGCGCGACGTGGATGTCTATCTGACCGTCGCACGCAATCTGCTGAAGGCCGATCCGGGGACCCCAGGACCGCTGCGGATTCCCTCGATGACCGGCGAGGATCAGGAGACCTCCGCTCTGCTGCGCAAGATCGCCGTGCAGCAGCTGTCACGGGACGAGACTCTGTGGGGCGGGCGGAGACCTGCCATCGATTGGTCGCAATTCCGCCCGCGGGGGCACTACACGAAGACGCCCGGGCTGCAGCAGTACTTCCGAGCGATGATGTGGCTTGGGCGCGCAGATCTCGGCTGGGTGCTCTCGCCACCTGATCGGCAGTCGGGGCTCCAGGTCGACGTCGATCGGGAGCGGCTCGACGCAGCCGTGCTCGCTTCGCTTCTGCGCGATTCGGGGGGGGTGGGCCATCTCGAATCGATTCGCGCCTTCCTCTCGTTCATGATCGGACCCTCGGACGAGCTCACCGTGCCGGATACGCTTACGTTGCTGGAGCGATGCGGCGTGCGAACGCTTGCGGACCTGGCGAGTCCTGAGGGTCGGAAGCGTTTTGCGGCTTTGGTGTCGTCCAGCCGCGCGGGCGCGCAGCGAATCCATTCGCAGGCGCTCCTCTCGGACTCCGCGTCTTCCCGGCCCGTGGAGATCCCCGCGCAGCTCCAGATGTTCGGCCAACGCTTCGTGCTCGACAGCTTCGTGCTTTCGCACGTTGTCTACGATTCGATCGTGTTTCGGGGCGAGAAGCAGAAACGCTTCATGCCCAGCGGGCTGGACGTGATGGCTGCGCTTGGCAACGACGAAGCGGTTGCGCTGCTCGAGAGCGAGCTGAAGGCGTTTCACTATGAGCCGAACCTGCTTGCGTCGCGCGAGGTTGTGGAATCCTATGACGTGGGAAGGTGGAGCCAGAGCCTGTACGGTGGCTGGCTCGATTCGCTGCGGCTGCTCGACGATCTCCCGGCTGCTGAAAAGCGCTTCCCTCGTGCGATGCAGTCCCGCGCATGGCAGCACAAGCAGCTCCAGACGCAGCTCGGGTCATGGGCCGAGCTTCGGCACGACACGATGCTCTACGCCAAGCAATCCTACGGGCGAATCGCCTGCTCGTATCCTGCCGGCTACGTAGAGCCGTATCCTGCGTTCTTCGCCCGGATCAAGGAGGTGGCGTCGCGTGCTTCTGCGCTCTTTCGCAAACCGGATTGGGCGCAGACCGGCCCTGACAGGGAGCGCGGACATCTTCGAGCCATGAGCACGTTGTTCGTCGGAGTGTTCGATCGATTGGCGCAGGTGGCCGGGCAGCTCGAAGCCCTGGCAGACAAGGAGCTTCGAGGCGAGCCCTTTGACGCCAAGGATGAGGCTTTCTTCAAGCAGCTGATAGCAGTGCCCACCCTCGGATGTGGCGCGCCCGAGTATTCCGGCTGGTATCCATCGCTCTTCTTCGACTCCGACCCGGCCGCCTACCGTCCGGTGATCGCCGATGTACACACCGATCCGCACAACGACCTTGTTCTCGAGGCAGGAGTTGGCGGTGCGAGCTTCCTGGTCGTCGCGGTGGACAACGGCGACGATCGGGCGGTCTACGTCGGCCCGACGTACTCGTACTACGAGTTCAAGGTGCGCTCAGCGGAGCGGATGACCGACGAGCTTTGGGAGAAGGCCCTGGACAAGCAGCCTCCCGTTCGACCTGCGTGGGTATCCTCGTTCCAGACGGCGCCACACACGCGAGAGCTTCCGTTCATGTGGGCGCCGCATGGACGCAAACCCGTGCCGATGAACCGTTAGGTCGAGCCGGCTCAATCCCTTCCCAATCCGCTGGCTCCGCGGTGTACGATTGCCCTCGATCCATGATCCCCGAACAAGTCCAATCCGCGATCGACACGTTGACCTCGACGCTCGCGAGCGCCCCGGTCTGCAGCGATGCGCTCTTCCTGCGCTGGCGTGCCGGCGAGTCCAACGAGGCCCTGTCCGCGGAAGCCTGCGCCGCGGCCGACGTCGTGGATCGCGCATTCCCCGCCTTGAGCCGCTCTTCCGTGGGCACCGCAGACCTCGGTGCGCTGTTCGGCGAGCCCAGAGGGGAGATCGTCTTCCTGTGGTGCGAGGCGAATGCCGGTCGGCGCGATGCGCGCTTGTCCAAGCTGCTGGCCGCTGGAGCGACCCATCGCGATCTGCTGGATCGGGTGGTGTCCACGTGCCTGGTCCGCATCGTGGAAGGACCGATGCTCGACGCCCTCAACTGCGCACCGTTGATGGGTCGGGGCGACGTCCTTGCGCGCCCGGAGAACGCCTCTGCGCGCGCCCGCATGGAGATCCTGATCTGGGAAGCAGGTGCGAGCGCGCTGCAGGTGCCTGAGCTCGGTGCCTGGTTGTGGGGCTCGCATGAGACCTTCGAGACGCTGGTGGGAGGGCCGGCGCGCGGGTCGTTGCGTGGACGGGTTCTGGCAGCGCGATGCATCGAGATCTGCGCGCGCGGGATGCCTGCGACGACCGATCCTGAGCGCGTGGGTCGCACGCTTCAGGTGCTGCAGCCGCTGCTGCTCCATCCAGAGCCGCTGGTGTGGATCCACGCGGCTCGCGCCCTTGGTCTGCTCACCGGCGTGGTGCCCCAGCTCGAAGGCATGCTCCTGGACTGGATGCGCACAGAGTCGCCTCTGCTGCGCCAGCGGGCCATGACCGCATTCGCTTCCCTCCCGGGCGATCGCCTCAAGTTCCTGGGCGGCGAGCTCATCGCCGTGCTCGATGCACCGGACCGGGAGCCGACTGCGCTCGCCGCAGCCGCAGCCGCAACGCCCTATCTCTTCTTCGAGCGCCGCGAGCTGTGGGACCGAATCGCTACACGCATCCTCGCCGGCGAGGGCGGCTCCGTGGCTGCGCGAGCGCTGGCGCGCGGGCTCGGCACGCTGTGGCGTCGTGGCTCGCCTCCTCACGCAATCGAGGCCCCCTTCCGGCAGCTACGCGAGATCGCCCGTCGCGCGCAGACCCGTGAGCTCGACGAATGGCGTCGTTGGCTCGAGGTCATCGCGATTACCGATCCGATCGACGGAGCGGAACGCGATCCGCTCGACCTCGAGCTCGGGCTCGAGAATCTCATGCGTCTGGCAGCGCAATACGACGACGAGGAAGCGGACGCGCGGGCGGCCCGATTCGCTGAAGCGCTTGCTCCGACGTTCCAGGAAGCGAGGCGCATCGTGCTCGGGGCAGGAACGCTGCGCCATCGCGCCGCAGCCTTCAATGCCTTCGAAGGTTGTGCGCGATCACTCGCGCTTCGTCTGTGGGGGCCGCAGCTGACCACGCGTCCCACCGGCGATCCGGTCGCTGAGCCCAATCTGGAGGAGACCTGGCGGACCGTCGCCCGCGCGCCCGCTGAGATGCTCGACATCGTCAAGGAGCGCCGGGCCGCCAAGAGCGACGAGCCCCAGGTCGAGCTCGCCCTGGAGGTGATGGCGCTGCGGCTGGGCGGCTATGCGCTCGACGCGTGCGGTGGAGAGCTGGAGGTCGGGCCAGGGCGCGGTCCCACGGCCCATGATACGTGCCTGTGGCTGCGCAAGCTGGAGGGATTGGCCGATGGCTCCCGTGAGCTTCCTGCTCCGCTTCGCAATGCCCTCAGCGCGCTGTTCTGGCGTCTGGTCGACACGACGCGCGGCGCAGCGCTCGGCGAGGTCGACGACGTCCGATGGCTCGGCCCCTTCGCAGCCTGGTGGGCGCTGGTGATCGATCGTCCGGCGCTCCTGCTGCAGCTTGCCACTGCGCTGCCGATGATCGACGCAGGCGCCCTGGAAACCTGCTGCGATCTCGCAAATACGATTCGTAACGCAGTGGCGTCCGGGGCTGCCGATGGTCAATGGGGCAAGGCCGTGGGCGAGGCGCTGGCAGCGCTTCACGCCGATGATACCGAGCTGTCCAGTGCGCTCCTCGGGCTGTCGCATGCGCTCGGAAGGTTCGCGGGCATGGCTGGCACCAAGCCGGAGCTCGAACCATCGTGTGTGGAGCTGGTGCTCGCAGCCGAGCGGTTGCGCTTCGCGTTGGCAAACCCGGTCAAGGGGCTTCACCCAGCCAATGCTGCAGTCGCAGATGACAGCCTGTCGCGGAACATGACCGAGAACGCGCCCCGGATTGCAGGTCAGATCGCGCGCGCGATACGTGCGCGCGAGCTTTCCATGCTCGAAGTCTGGTTCTCGTCCCTCGGGCCGATCACCTCGGCGCTCGTGGAATCGAGCGTGCGCGGCGCCGTGCGTCGCACGCCCCCTCCGCCACCTGCTCCCAAGAAGGAAGAGCCGCGGGTCATCGAGGGCTACGAGCTGATCAAGCCTCTCGGTGAAGGCGGGATCGGTACGGTCTGGCTCGTGAGAAAGCCTGGCGCAGATCGTCTGTTCGTGCTCAAGATCCCCAAGGCCGATGCGCTCAAGAGCGCCAACGAGGTCGAGCGTGCCGGAATCCTTGCGTCGTTCGTGGAGGAGGCCAAGGCGCTCGCAGGGCTGTACCATCCCAATGTCGCCAACATCATCGATCGCGGTGTGTCGAACGACGTGCCCTTCCTGGTCCTGGAGTACTTGATTGGCGCTGATCTGAGGCACTACTCGTATGCGCGCCTGATGTCGTTGTTCGAGCTGCGGTCCGTGGTTCTCGAGTCCTGTGCGGGGCTTGCCGCGCTGCACAGCGCTGGTCTGGTGCACCGCGATATCAAGCCGGCGAACCTCTGGCTGCGCCTTCCACTCGCAGGCGGAGAGAAGTTCGACGGCGCCAAGCACAGAGACCCGGCGCTTGCACAGCCTCTGTCCACGGTGGTCATCGACTTCGGCATGGTGCGAGCCTCGCGCGTACCGGCGGATGCGTGTGGACGCTTCGTTGCAGGGACGCCGGGGTACATTGCGCCGGAGCAGGTGCTGGATCCGGTGGAGCTCGATGGCCGCGCCGACGTGTATGCGCTGGCAGGGACGATCTACAACGTAACGACCGGCAAGTCGTTCTTCGATGACATCGAATCGCTGCGCGATCGCGTGCTGGCTCACATGCAGCGCGACCCCATGGAAGACGCGGAGCGCTTCCGCAGCTATCCCGCCGCCCTGGTCAAGCTCATGCGCGAAGCCACTGCGCACAATCCGAAGGACCGGCCGCAGCCGATGGAATTCGGGCGCGGCTTCGTCGCAACCTTGTGACGTCGAACGCGGGGAGACCATGACCGAGGAGAGCGAAGGGACCGCAGAGAAAGCCGATTGGTACATGGGCCGGCTCGTCAACGACGGCATCAAGCCGTACGTCGAGGAGATCGCTGCAATCCTCTCGCGCGGAGAGGTCCCGGTCGTGGCCTTCGAGCCCACAGGGCGGTCCGTGCCGGCGCTCGACGGGCTGGGATGGAACCAGCGCGCTGTCTTCGGCGTGCCGCGCTCGGTTCTGGGCACAGCGCTGGCGCAGGACGAGGTCACGCGGCAATGGCTGGCTCGCCAGCGAGGACAAGGGGAGTTCCCGATTCTGGTGATTTCGCACCTGGGGAGCACTCTGCTCGTGAACTATGGGGGAAGCGGATTCAGCATCGAGCCCGGGTCGCTCAACTCTGTGCTGCCGTGAGCTCCGCCCGAACATTTGTCCCCTCGCGTCCGCGGAGGTGTGCGATAGCCGTGTCGATGCGGACTGCTTTGCGAACGATGCTCCTGTGCTGCGGGCCGCTGCCTGCTTGCGCGGCTTCGGTGTCGACTGCGCCGCCCCGCAACCCTGACGCGGGCCAGGTCGCCCGTTGCAGCGTCCGTGCTTCCCAGGAGCGACCCCTGGTCACCGAGTGGCCGGCGACCGAGCGATCCCGGCTGGAAAGCCGTGCAGCCAATGGCCTGATCGTGGTCAGCTACTCCGGCTGCGAGATGCGTGTGCTCGATCGGTGTCAGGCCAAGGGACACTATCGATTCACGCGAACCAGCCTTGCCACAGATGGCTTCACGGTCTCCAACGAGGACGAGCTGTACGCACGCCTGCCGCTGGGCGCAGCCACGCTGGAGGGGGCGCTCAAGCGCGCCGGGGCCCTCACGCTATCGTACGCGGTTGTCGGGCAGTACGATGCCGATGACTTCGATCCCTCCAAGGCCGAGCTGTCCGGCGATTGTGCCCGAGCGTCGCATGTGATCTCAGGATATGCGGTCGGCGCTTTCAAGATGTCGACGGGCGCATCTGGGGAGACGGGCGGAGGCGCATCGGTGCTCGGAGTGGGAGCGGGCGCCGTGCACAAGACTTCGCAGAACGTGCTTCGCGCCGGTGGAGACCCGGATGCCTGCACAACGAAGTCCGCGGCCGCGCCTGAGCACTGCAGCACGCCCATCCAGCTGTTCCTCGCTGCGCTGCCTTCTGCTTCAGGAGGTTCGGACCATCCGGGCACGGCGCAAGGCACGTCGTCAGCCGGGAGCCCGGTGCGCGAGGCTCCGGGGTCAGACAAGCCCCCTGCCGATGGTGCGCGCGACGCATTGCCCTCGACCCGGTTTCTCATGTACGCGATGGGCGGCGCTGTGGGAGCAGGCCAGCTCAAGCTCGATGACCCGTTCGTGGGCGGCACGAGCAAGTTCGACGGCAAGGTCGGACCTTCGGTGTCCGGCTGGATCGGCCTGCGCTACGCCTTGGAGCGTAACGTCGACTTCCAGGCGCGCGTGGGCATGGGGTTCGCCTGGCTGCCCTCCACCTACGAACGATACGGGGGCAAGAGCACCTCGCTGCGGCTGATCACTCCATCCGGCGAAGTCACGTTCCGTTGGCGTCCAGGTGCCGGTGCATTCTACGCAGGAGCAGGGCTTGGGGGGCATATCCTGCTGGCGACAGCGGAGGTGACGACCAGCCCGGACGACATCGCAGTGCTCGCGACGGACGCGCACACCAAGACCACGACAGGGACGTTCCTGTTCGGGCACGGCTTGGCAGATGCAGGGATGTTGCTGGGTGATCGGCAGCAATGGGACGTTGGGATCCGGGCAGGCGGAGGGACTACGATCACGTTCGACGTTCCGCTCCAGTTCTGGGCAACGCTGGGAGTGGGGCGAACGTTGGATTGAGAGGACGATGGGGGGCAGGCCATAGGCTACGAGGTTCAGGCTACAGGCTACAGGCTACAGGCTACAGGCCAGAGGCGGGCAGGGGAGGCGTAGGGAAGTCGTGGTTGCTTTGCCGTCCATCGAGCAGGCTTCGGCACTCGACCAGATTGTTGCCAAGGTGAGAGATGTGCGGAGCGAGTTTGAGCGCCGTGCCGTATCCAGGGATCTGCTGGCTCGTCTGTACATGGCCTACTGCCCGATCCCGGACATCGACGGCTTTGTCGAACGTGCCGGTCAGCTGTTCCCGCGGCTGAACTGCGGTCTGTGCTCAGTGTACCTCGCGCACGTGCTCGGGGCCGGGACTGCGGCGCGCGGTCGGTACGGCGGGGTCAATCACACGTTCTTGTCGCTCGGAGGTGACGGAATCGTGGATATCACGGCGGACCAGTTTGGTGGCCCGCGCGTCTACGTGGGCCCGCTGCGACAACCTTGGTGGCGAGGTCGGGCGCGACCATGAGCAACCGGCCCAAGGTGCTCTGCTCGTGGTTGCACGTGCGGCCTCTGCCGGGCGAAGGGCGAAATGTGGAACATTGACGATTCATTCGGAATCTGGGTTCTTACGTCGATCACCTTCGCGCTGTTGGCCGCCGCAGTCAGCGCCCGGTCTCGCATCAACCGCAGGGCGAAGCTGACAATCCGCGATATCCTCGTCGGTTCGGCTTCCGCATGCCTGTCAGCCGTAGCAGCTCTGGGCTGGATCCATGCTTGCCGCAGAGGTCAACCCTACGTACCAGCTGTCGTGTCAGCCATCCTGACTGCTGTCGCTGTCCCCTGGTTCGTGCCCGGCAAGCAACGGGCGTTGGCCATCATCGTCCTGTCCCTGAACTCGGCGCTGCTCGGCTTCGCATACGCGACGATAGTCCATTACCCAGCATACATCGGCGACGCATCGGGGATCCCTCCTGGCCAGCGCCTTACCGTGCGCCGCACCTGGCATACGCCTTTCACCGGCATCTCGCTCGTCGTGCCGGAATCACGCTGAGAGCGCGCGATGCTCAGTGCCAGAGTCGACTCTCGTCAGATCCCCTTCTTCGTGCGCCGTTCATTGCCTTCTGCTGATCGAGGCGTATGCTTGTTGTGTGAAGGACGTTCTTCTGCTCCCGTGCGTGGCGGCGTTCGCGGCTCTGGCGATGGGGGCGTGCTCTGGCCAGGAAGAGCAACGCCAGTCTGTCGCTGGTAGCTCAGGCGCCGGGCAAGAAGGCGGACCCGACGGTTCGGGAGGAATCGTCGACTCAGGCAAGGGCGGCGAAGACGCGTCTTGGGATGTGAAGATCGATCACGGCGGAGGGGGAGCAGGCGGCATCCCGTCCACGGGCGGTACGGGGATGGGGGGCCACTACCAGAACGACGGTGGCGGCGGATACGGTGGCCCAGGAGCTGGAGGCGCGGGCACCGGCGGTTCGCCCGAAGATGCCGGGGCCTACGCGCTGGACAGCGTCTGCGAAATGTTTCCCGCGCAGCTCTGCGCGCTGCGGGACGGCTGTTGCACAATGACCACCGGGTACGACACAGCGGTGTGCCTGCAGCGAGAGAAGTCCGACTGCGAAGCGAAGGTGGCAGAGGTCAAGGCAGCGAAGCGCCAATATCATCCCGAGTCGATCGACCGTTGCCTGGCCGCGGTCGAGGCTCTCTCCGATCAGTGCTGGCTCTCCGGCGCCACGATGGTGGCCAGCTTCGTGGCCACGAGCCTTTGCGCGGAGGTGTTCAACAGAGTGTCTGGCAATGGGTCGTGTCAGCAGAGCTCCGATTGCCCTGGCGTCGAATACGGAACACACTACTACGGCTGCGAAGCCGGAAAATGCGTGTACCGCGAGGTGGGATGTGCGCCCTGCCCATGCGATGCAGAGATCCTTTGTCGAGACGAGCTCTACTGCAACGACAAGTCCGGTCCTCCGGTCTGCGTGCCCGTGACTCCCATCGGTGCTCAGTGCTCCACCACCGAGGAATGCGGGGTGGGCCGCTACTGCGCCAGCGGAGTGTGCGCTGCCGGTCAGCAAGGAGGGGCGCCGTGCCAGTCGTCCAACGAATGCGCGAGCCTCGTTTGCGACGCGACCTCCGTTTGCTCGCCCCCCGCCCTCAGGTTTATCGCGCAGCAATGTGGGATGTGATCGTCAGGATTCGGGTCACGAGCATCACCGTCCCGCCCAACGACGCTCTACCTGCCTCCTCGACACCCGCGCCATCCGCGTGACCTCTCGGCGCTGCCGCACCGCCCGCACGATCGCTCCTGCCAAGCTCACCATCTCCTGCGGCCCGTGCCAGGCCACCAGACGCGCGATGTCCGCTGCGCTGCGCCGCCGGGTCGTCCACACGAAACGCAAGGACGCGTTCTTCGCGAGCGTTCGCAGCCGATTGCGCGCCACACTCGATTCCACGAATCTCGAGCGATGCCGATTCACCGTGCCGTGGAACGTGTGGTGCACCACTGCCGTCGGCTCGTAGATCGCGTTCCAGCCGCATAGCCTCGCACGCCACCCGAGATCCACGTCCTCCATGTACATGAAGTACGCGCAATCCAGCACTCCGCTCGAGCTCCGCAGCGAATCGAGCATGGTCCTGCGGTACAGCGCAGCAGCCGCGGATGGACAGAACACCTCCGTTGCTCCCACCTCCTGCTGGTCCAGCCGGTTGAACCCTCGATCGTCCGCACTGCCGTCCGCGTGCAGCAGGATCCCGGTCGAGTTCAGGCGATCCGGGCGATTCTTGAACAGCACCTTGCACTGGATCATGCCGACGTCGTGGCTTGCGCTGCGCGCTGCCGACCGCAGACGCTCGATCCAGTCCGCCGCGGGCACGGCATCGTTGTTCAACATCGCAACCCAGCTTTGCGTTGCCGCCTCCAGGCCCCGGTTGCACCCCTGCGCAAAACCGACGTTGCTGCGCAGATCCATCAACTTCACGAGGGGAAATCGCTCCCGAACCATCTGCTGCGACCCATCGGTCGAGCCCTGGTCCACGACGACCACTTCGAAGCCACCCTCGGTCTGACGGTGCAGCGCCGCAAGGCACTCCACGAGCTCATCCTTGGCGTTCCAGTTCACGACGACCACGGAGATGCCAAGCCCAAGGTCGTGGTGCGGCACCTCGGCCGGAGCATCGGCCTCGGCACGCAGCTTGTCCGAGCCGTGCCTGAGCCACGCAGCGAGCGAGCGCACCGGCTGGCGAACGACCGCGCGCGAATACAGCCCAGGGTGGGCTCCCAGCAGCTTCCACCGGAGCTGCCGCATCGAAGCGTCGGACAGGGAATTGCGGCTCGTCCCATGACGCCGGTACCTGAGCAGGGCGCTGGGAACCAGCACACCCGAGTAGCCGGCGGCCAGCATCCGAAGCCAGAGATCGTGGTCTTCCCAGGCCTGGCCAAAGCTCGGGTCCACGCCTGACACCGCAACGAACGCCTCGCGACGCATGAGCGCCGACGCATGCACGAAGTTGCGGACGAGCAGCAGCTCCGGGTCGAACGCACAGCTCTCGAATATGCCTTCCTCCGAGCCGAACAGCCGTGCTTTCGTGTACGCATACGCGGTGTCCGGTGCAGCCGTCTTCAAGGCCGCCACGCATTCCGACACGTAGTCAGGCTCGAGTGCGTCGTCAGCGTCGAGAAACATCAGATACGCACCGCGGGCGATGGCCGCACCCCGGTTGCGCGCGCGGGCCACGCCGGCTCGCGGCCCTGAGATGACCCGCACCGGGAGGCGACGTGCAACCTCGAGAGTCTCGTCCGTGGAGCCGTCATCCACCACGATCACCTCGATGTGCGGCCAGGTCTGGCCCAGCGCTGATTGCGCAGCTTCTTCGAGGAAACGGCCGTAGTTGTGGCATGTGATCACGATCGATACCAACGTAGCCTCGGACAGGAGCATCCAGGTGGGGCGTGGCCAATCACGCTGCACCATCCTGCCGGCAGCGGCCTGCGCGTGGCTTCGGACCTGAGGCGCGGAAACCCTGTGCGGCTCCCCTTCGAATCTCTGCAACAGCTCGCGCATGCGTGCGCCCACAACGGTCCGTGACAGCTGCTCGCGTACGCGACTCTGCCCTGCGGCTGCGCGCCTCTCGCGCTCGGCTCCGTTGGACACGCACGCACGCATGGCTTCGACCGCTTCGTCATGGCGCGGCTGCGCCCACTGCATCCCCTCGTCGAGCTCGCGCGAGCGCACCCAGTGCTGACGCAGAGGAACCAGGTCGCAGCCCACGAGCCAGGCACTTCGGGCGTCCATGAACTCGAGATTCCCGGACCAGCCCGTAGCGATGACCGGCGTGCCTGCGAGCATCGCCTCGGCCATGCAAAGCCCGAATCCTTCTGCGCGGTGCAGTGACACGTAGGCGTCGGCGCGGCGATACAACGAGCCCAACGCTGCGGGCGACAGATCCTCTGTGACGAGCCAGACCTTCGGCCCGCCTCCTGCTCTGCCCTTCTCCACGATCTCACGCGTCGTCCGGATCGCTTCCTCTCGAGGCATTCCCATCCGGAATCCGGTCTTGATCAACAACCCCACATCGCTTCGTCCCTGAAATGCCTCTGTGAATGCAGAGAGAAGCCCATCGGGATTCTTCCGATCCTGCCACTCGAACACCGACGCAAACAGGAAGATGTCGTCCGGGATTCCTGGAAACGCGCGACGCCCGCGCGGTGGGGCCACTGGATGGTTCACGACCTGGACCGGACAGCTCGCCACCGCCTCGAACGCACGCCGCGAGAACTCCGAGGGAACCCAGATCTCGTCGACCGACTGCACGGCAGGGATCCAGTGCGCAGGAAGGCGTTCGGTCTCGCAGACGGTGAGCAAGATGGTCGGTGTGTCGGCAGGCAGCAGTCCGGCCGTGAGCGAGGGAGGGGCGTGGACGATCACAGGTTCCTGGCCAGGGCCTGGTTCGTGCGTGGATTCCTGTGCAGCGCCTGCGACGTCAAAGGGGCCGTCCGGGCCGATCAGCACCGAGCGCGCTGTTACGCGTACGCCTGCATGGCGCAGGGCGGAAGCGTGCATTCGAGCGGCAATCCCGTAGCCGGTCGGCTCGCTGAAGAATCCAACGTATCGCGCAGCGGTCATGGCAGCCACCGGGCGAGCCGATCCCAGGGCCATCGCTCGGCTGCCAGCTTCTCGGCGATGTCCGTCACAGGCCCAGGCGCAAGGCATCGAAGGCAGCGGCGCTTGCCGGTCGAATTCTCGCAGCTCTCGCACTCCCCCTCGGTCGTCCAGACTGCTGCGCTCCATCGGCTGACCGGCCCAGACACGTCCGGATCGGTCGCGCCGTGCACGGTGATGATCGGTGCGTCCACAGCGGCGGCCACGTGCGCCCAGCCGTTGTCGTCGGCAATGCACACGGCGCATTGGGAAAGGAGGGCTGCAAGGACACACGGATGCTGTCGCTCAACCAGGCGAATCGACCTGTCGATCGGTGCGTCGCCTCCCCATTGAAGGGCCACACCGCCGATTCGCCCCTGCAGCTCGAGCGCAGCTGCGCGAAAGTGCTCCGTCTTCCAGCAGTCGGTCGCATCGCCACCAGGGAGCAGAGCGACCAGAGGACCCCCGGCTCTTCGCGTCAACGAGCGCGCAAGGGCGCGACCTTCCCGTCGACGCCACGAGGGAAGCTGGAGCGACGGGGCGAGTGGCGACGGGTCCAATCCGAGCGCCTGAGCAGGCTCCACGCACCTGACGCACTCGTGCCCCGCGCGCGTTCCGAGGAGCGCTCGAGGCAGGACCAGATCGAGCGTGCCTTGGGCCTCGTGGACGCGAACCCTGGATGCGGGGTGGGGGCTGAACGACACGATGACGATCGGTCGGGTCAGGGCCGGATGCGTGCGTGGGCTGTCAGGCAGATGGGCGGCCACGAGCGCGCGCTGCGGATCCGGTCCACGTGCCTCAAAGACCGCACCGGGAAATCGGGCGCGAAAGGCGTCGACGACTGGCAGGCTCCACATCGTCTGCCGCAGGTCGATCGCACCGAGATCGAGGATCACGCGTCCGGGGCAGGCTCTTTCCAGCGCTTCCTGCGCATTGCCTGCTGCGAAGCGAGCATCGATCCGTTCGAGCAACTGCAGCGGCATTGTGCTGCCCGCGAGGAATCAGGTGCGGGATGGGCCAGAGCGCGGCGAGTCTTTCACGAGGGCGCCTGCGAGCAGAGCGACGGCGCCGACGCTCGCGCGCATCCGGGTGCCCAGACGTGCGTACCAGGTGCCGCCTGGCGCGAGGTCCCCGAAGTCGTTCCAACCGTAGCCATAGCCGCACCCGTAGCCGTAGCCACCTACGCCACCGTAGCCATAGCCGTACCCGCAGCCGTACGGTCCGCCGTAACCACCGCCGGAGCCGCCGTATCCACCTCCTGAACCGCCGTAGCCGCCGCCGTACCCACCTCCGCCCCCGCTGCCGCCGCTCCCGGGGTTGTTGCCCGCACCTGAAGGTTCCTCGCTCCCGGAGCAGGCCGCCACGAAGCCAGCCGCCAATGCAGCGATCGCGGCCGAGGTTTTCAACATCGCGCGGCGCGTGAGGTGCTGACGTTTGCCCATTCTGATCCTCTCGAATTTCCGATCTGGCTCCGAGGCTACCCTGCGTTGGGGCGTGTGCGCAACTGGCAAGATGGCGCACCCTTCGTCGTTGCCTTGTGTGCCGCGATCCCAGCAAGTGTCTGGCACAGCATGAGCCACGGACATTTATGTCTAAGTCTGCCTTGGATCATTTGCGTCGGTTCTTCATGGCATGGCGGATGCAGCCGCGCCGCCTGTGTGCCATCCGCTCGGTTATGCGTCCTTGTCGCGTGCCGCATGGCTCGTAGGCTTCGTCCCTGCTCTGGCTGCATGTTCCTCAGAGCCAGTGCCGGCCGCCTCTACGGATGCTTCCCTGGAGGGAGCCGCCAAGCCAGATGCGTGCGTTCCAAACTGCCATTGGGACTGCATGGGCACTGGGTACAGGTGCATGGATGGTGACGTCTTCAGTCTGGCGCGAGGCGCTATGAAGTGCTGCCATCCAGGCGATCCACCCTTCACAAAACATGGTGAATGGTGCGAAGGGCCAACGGTCCACCAGTGTCAGACGGGGTGCCGGCAGCAGCCTCAGGACGAACGGTACGCAGCGTGTCTGGACTACCTGGCATCGATTCACTGGCTGGCTCCGGATACCAAAGGACTGATTCGCCTGCTTTGCCACGAGGGAGAGCCGAAGCATGTGCTGGATCCCTGCGCGTCCGATGAGGATTGCCGGCCCGTGGAGACCTCAGTTCCAGGCGCGCTTCGCTGCGACACGGCTACCCACCGATGCATCGAGTATCCAAGGCCTGCAGAGCCCGTCGATTACGGCTCCCACTGCGGCCTCGCGCTCTCAGGTTCCGGATGGGTGGGCTCCGACTTCGCCAAGCCCGGCGACACCTGCAAACTCTGCCACGTTGCTTTGGACTCTGCTTCCAACTGCCTTGCTCAGGCCTGTACCATGGAGTGTCTGCTGGACGAGGACTGCCCCGCTGGGAGCGTGTGCGTTTGCGGTGATGGCACGCAGATCCAATCGCCCCAACATTACTGCGTGAAGGGCACGGCTCGGACCTTCCCAGAACGCACCGCGTGGCTTTCTTGCGCAAGCACGGACGCAGGCTCGACCGACGCCGCTTCGGACTGAATCACCTCACATACCCGAACGGCGCCTCTTCCTGCATCCCAGCCGGGCAGTGCTCGTCGACCGAGTGAAAGTGCACGATCGCAGGTGCGTTGTAGCACCTGCGGAGCATGCGCGGCGCCTCGGTCGTTCGCACGGTCGAAGCCCACCCGAGCGGCCCCTCGACCACCCTGCCTTCGCACCCCGGATCCGTCGAAATGAAGTGATCGGCCCCGGAATAGCACCGGTAGATCAAGACCCGGTCCGCTCCGGCATCTCCGAACAACAGAAACGGGCCGTCCACCGTGGTCCCACCTCCGCAGAGCCCCGGCGGGCCATAGAATGGGTTGCACACCTCTGCCCAGGACCCTGAGCTGACCAGGGTGTCGCGCTCCTGCTCGCTGATCGTCAACACGTGATCCGTGGTCATCGAGCCCCCGTCCGACTTGCCTCGCAGGCTCATCACCACGTTCATCCCGGCGCCGAGCTGGCAGCACGCTTCGCCTGGAAGATCGCAAGAGCCATGGCCGGACCGGTACACGTTCAGACACGATTTGAGCAGGTCGTAGCCTGCGCCGTTGTCCTGCTCCGTCGGCTCCAGATCCCTTGCGAATCCTGTCCCGTACCCATCGACCCACAACCAGTCTGCCCCTGGGTCTCCCCCGGGCACGTCGCCTTCGCCCATGCTCCGTCGCAGCGATCCGAGCGCGGGCTCATAGGGATTCGGCTGGGGCTGCGCGATGTGCTCGTTCCACTCGTTGACCAGCAACCAGTCAGGGTGGACCCCGAACGCGGTCTCGAACTGCTTCTTGAGGGTTAGACCGCCCATCTTTCCGCTCGATTGAAAGGGCAAGGATGCATAGCCGACCTGGTAGCTCGCGCTGACCGACAGCACCGTCCCTATCGCAGTGTTGGAAGAGTATCCCTGCTGGCATGCATCGCCGGGCCGAACGATTGTCGTGAATCCACCGCCTCGCGTGCAGGGCTGCATCCACCCGGCAACTCCGTTGGCCAGCGGCCCAGGGTCGAGATTGCCCCACAGATGAACGGGGATCACTCCGGCCGCAGCGATCGTGGCGAGGTGCCCCGGATCGGGCGGGAAGCCACCGTTGTCCACCACGAACAGGATCTTCTTGCCCGAGGCTTGCTGGGTCAGCAGCACGCCGTCAAAAGCCGGATTGGCATACAGCTCCAGCACGCGCTGGAACATCGGCGTCTGTCCTGCAGGCACTGCGGAGGCCGGCACCCACGCTGCGATCTGCGGTGTGGGAATCCCGTTCTTGCGCAGGGCCGACCATTCCTCCAGGAGCACTTCGACCGGTCGCAGCCCCATGACGTCCGCGCCTGGGCTCCACGCGCCGAAGTTGGTGATATCCATGTACACGAAGTCGACGCCCGCACTCCACAATTGGGAGGCGTGCGCGCTCGCGGTTGCCGGGATGTCAGCGCAGTCCGGCACATAGTCTGGTTCCGTGTAGGCCGGCTCCGAAGGACGCTTGCGGTACAGGCAGTAGAATCCGAGCTTGGGCTTCTGGTGGTAGTGGAAGCTCGCTGCCTGGCCGAGCAGGTTGTGCTTGGCGAGGATGTCGCTGAAGTGCAAGCTCGGGCTGCGCACCACGTCCTCGAGCGTGAACCGATCCGCCGGCTGCAGCTGGTTCATCGTGTCGGACGCGAACGCGTGCCAGGCGAGGTAGAAGATCCCCACGCGCTTGTCAGGGTACTGGATCACCAGCGGCCCATCCGCAGGGGGTGGCGTCCCATCCGCCTCCTCGACCGCATCCGTCGGAATGCTCACATCGGACGGCGGCGCATCTGGCGGCGTGGGGTCCTGCGTCGTGTCCTTGCCCACTGCGTCAGCGGCGTCCGAGGACGAATCTGCAACGCTTCCATCCTTGGCATTGGAAACCGACGAGGAAGGATCCGACGCGCAGCCGATGAGGGAGGCGAGCGCGATCCAGGGGAACAGACTCCGCATGTGCGTCCTCCGGATCCACGACGATACCATGGCACCTGTCATCGCGCCTTGGGCCTTGCGCATCTGCCTCGATTGGTGTGGAATCGCTGTTTCGAGGGAAGAACTGCGTGAACGGAGGAGTGCCAGAGCCCATCCAGCACGATCGCGAGCCAGGGGAAACGCCCCTGGATGTGCGTGTTGGCGAGGTCGTGGCCGGCAAGTTCCGCGTCGAAAGGATCGTCGGCAAAGGCGGGATGGCCGTGGTGGTCGAGGCCACGCATCTTCAGCTCGACGAGCGCGTCGCGCTCAAGTTCCTCCGCCTCGACCGGATGAAGCGCGCAGCTCCGGAAGAGCGATTCCTGCAGGAAGCGAGGGCAGCGGTCCGGATCAAGAGCGAGCACGTGGCGCGCGTGCTGGACGTGGGTGTGCGCGACGACTGCTGCCCGTTCATCGTGATGGAGTTCCTGGAAGGCAGCGACCTCGGGCAGGTGCTCGGAACCTCGGGCGCTCTGCCCGTCGAAGAGGCTGCGGAGTATGTCGTGCAAGCCTGCGACGGCCTGGCAGAAGCCCACGCGCGGGGCATCGTGCACCGCGACCTCAAACCGGAGAACCTGTTCCGGGTCGTGCAGGCCGATGGCTGGAGGTCGATCAAGCTGCTCGACTTCGGCATCGCCAAGGTGCGCGACATGATGGTCGCCCAGGCCATCGACGACACGGACCAGCCCAAGCTCGCCGTGGAGAACATGGGCACGCCGTCGTACATGTCCCCGGAGCAGCTCAAGTCGCCCATGGATGTCGATCACCGCACCGACATCTGGTCGCTCGGCGCCGTGCTCTTCGAGCTGATCACCGGCACCCGGCCGTTCGTCGCTGTCGACTTCCCGACCCTCGTCTACGAGATCCGGTACGCCAAGCACGGCAGCATCAAGGAGCTGCGTCCTTCCGTGCCCCCTGGCCTGCAGGCTGTCATCGATCGCTGCCTCGCCAAGTCCCCGGCTGAGCGCTACCAGAACGCTGCGGAGCTCGCGCTTGCCCTGCTGCCATTCGCGCCCCGAAGGGCTCACGTGCCGGCGGAGCGGGCCCTGTCCATCACTCGAGCAGCAGGGTTGCTCACCGATCCTGACCTTCAAGTTCCGGGAAGCGCCCGCGAGCCGCGCGTCGAGGCGCCCACGCTCGATGCGGTGCAGACGGTGGCGGACCCTCCGGCGCGAAGGCGCTCGGGCACGCCATGGTTGTTGATCGGAATCGCGTTTGCTGCCGCCTTGGTCGGTGTCGCCTTGCTGCTCTCACGCGATGGCGCGGTCCAGTCGCCTACCGCGCCTTCGGTCGCTGCGGGGACGGCGCCGGTGCAGTCCGCGCCGGCATCGGCTGCTTCGGCATCGGCGGCCGGTTCTGGCGCCGAGGCCGCAGCATCGGTGGCGGTCGCTGCGCCGGAACCCTCCCCGTCAGCGCCTCGGACGCTTCCGAAGCTCGTGGTGCCGATGAGCGCCCACCCCGCGAGCCCGCCCGCTCATTCCGCCCCGCCATCGCTCCCCATCCATCGCGAGCGTTGATCGGATGCTGCTGACCATGAGCCAGAGCGTGACCCGAGGCGCAATCCTCTGGCTGGCTCGCATGCTGATCGCGCTGGCCGTGTTGGCTCTTGTCGGAAACGTGCACGCCGACGATCTTGCCGACGAGGCTGATCTGCAGTTCCAGCTGGGAGCCGACCGCTACGACGCAGCAGACTACCGCGGGGCACTCGAGCACTTCCTCGCATCCAATCGTCTCGTGCGCAATCGCAAGGTCATCTTCAACATCGCAGCCACCTACGAGCAGCTCAAGCGCCTCCCCGATGCGTATCGCTATTATGCAGAAGCGCTCGAAGGGGAGAAAGACCCTGCAACGCGCCAGAGCGTGGAGGACGCCTTGGCCAGGTTGCGTCCTCGGGTCGCGTTGCTCACGGTCGAGTCCGATCCCCCTGGCGCCGTGGTGTACCTCGACCGCAAAGACCTCGGAGCCCGCGGCTCCACGCCGCGCACCCTGGCCTTCCCGAGCGGGTCCCACAAAGTCATCGTCGAGCTCGCCGGCTATGCCCCTGCCGAGGCTCCCTCTGTGGAGCTGCTCGTCGGCGTGGAGCGAAAGATCAAGCTCGCGCTGGTTCCCATTCTTGGCACTGTACGCGTGGAAGGTCAGCCGGCCGGTGCCCAGATTCGCATCGACCGCGAGGACGCGCCGGTGGCAGGCACGGTCCCCGGCTCGTTCTCGTTGCCTCCCGGCAAGCATGCACTGTTCGTTTCCAGGGAGGACTTCCAGCCCGCGAGCGTGCTGGTCGACGTCCCTGCCAATGGGCGCACCACGGCTCACGTGCGACTGTCGCCGCTGACCGGTGTCGTGGTGGTCGGGGCGGACATCCGCGACGCGCTGATTACGATCGACGACAAGCCGAGCGGATTCACGCCTGCTGTGATGACCGTTGCCCAGGGGCGGCACCGGGTGCGGGTGTCCTATGCCGGGCACCGCCCGGTCGACTCCGTGCTGACGGTGAAGCAAGGGGAGCAGACGCGGCTCGATGTTCAGCTGATCCCGGTGGAAGAGGTCACGGCTGCGTCACGAACGACCGAGGCGACGGAGGACGCGCCTGCATCGGTCACCACCATCTCGGCGCGCGAGCTCAGAGCCATGGCGTATCCGACGATCGCGGAAGCGATTCGGGGCATCCGCGGGCTCTATCTTTCCGACGACCGCAACTACGTTGCCGTGGGCGTGCGCGGCTACGGCAGGCCAGGCGACTACGGCAATCACGTTCTCGTGCTCGTGGACGGAATGCCCACGAACGACAATTACATAGGCTCCTCCTACGTGGGATACGATGCTCGAGTGGACATCGACGACGTGGAGGCGATCGAGGTCGTCCGAGGACCCGGCTCAGCGCTCTACGGAGGCAGCGCGTTCTTCGGCGTCATCAACCTCGTGACCCGGAGCCGTCAAGGTAAGACCCACGGAGAAGTCGGGATATCGACCGCGGACAGCGGGACATTTCGTTCGCGCGGCACGGGCTACTTGAGACTCGGACCCGACTCCGGCGTATGGACCTCGGCTTCAGGTGCGCAAAGCAGGGGCAGCGACTACTTCTTCCCCGAGTACGTCGCCAATCCGACGGATCCCAATGCAGAGCTGGGGGCCAACGGCCTGCCCGTGGATGGACAGGCGCGGGGGCTGGATGGCATGTCGGCTGGAACTCTCAACGGTCGATTCTGGCACAAGGCCCTGTCGGTCCAGTGGCTGTTCACGTCGCGCAAGAAGAAGGTTCCCACAGGCGTGTTCGGCTCGATGTTCGGAGATCCCCGCAACCAGCTCTCGGACACGCGTGGCCTGCTCGAGGCCCGCTTCGAGCCGCGGCTCTCGTCGCAAGTGCAGCTTCTCAGCCGGGGACAGGCGAACTTCTACAACTACACGGATCGCCTCATGTACGCCGCTCCCGAAGGGGAGGCGAGGGATGCGTTCCGCGGACGATGGGGAGGGCTGGAGCAGCGCGTGGTCTACGCGCCGAGCGCAGCGATCCGTTTCACGGTCGGCGGAGAGCTCGTGCGTCACTTCCAGACCCTGCAGCAAGGTCGCACCGCTGCAGGCCCCACGCTGTTCAATGATCAGAACGTGCTCGTGCCCGAACGCGACGACCCCTACACGGTCGCAGCCGGGTATCTGCTCTCGGACTGGAATGCCTCCCGCGCACTCAAGATCTCTGCCGGCGCACGGCTCGACTACTACTCGAACCTTCATCCGTTCCAGTTCCTCCCTCCCTTCAGCCCCAGGCTGGGCATCGTCTTCAAGCCCTACGATGGCGGCAACGTGAAGCTGCTCGGAGGCAAGGCCTTCCGTGCCCCGAGCGTCTACGAGCTCTACTACGGCGGAGTCGATCAGCTGCGCGCCTCCGGGCTCGTGCCCGAGCAGGTCTGGTCCGGAGAGGTCGAGTTCTCCCATCGCTTCTCTCCGGTCGTGGTCGCCACCGTGGCGGTCTACTCCAACTACGTCAAGGACCTCATCGAGCTGCGAAGCGCGGACGCCACGCACCTGCAGTATCGCAATGCAGGCGCGCCGGTCCTGCTGATGGGCAGCGAGTACGAGCTGCGGCGTGACTGGCGACAGGGCTGGATGCTGGCTGCTTCCGTGAGCTTGCAGCGCGCCCAGTACACCTCCGATGACTCGCGCCGGAGAGTCCCCAACTCCCCCCCCTACCTCGCCTCGATTCGGGGAGCGATTCCCATCGTCGGGCGCTCCCTCATGCTCATGTCTCGAGTCTCCATCGAGGGGGTGCGCTACGACCGCTTCGACAGCGTCACCGAGGAGGCCCAGGGGACCACCGACGCGGGCGTGATCTGGGATCTCGTGTTCTCCGGCGAGGTGGAAGGGTCGCGTTTGCGCTACGCCATCGGCGCGTACAACCTCGCCGACTGGAAGTACGATACTGCGGTCAGCGGCGAGTTCAGGCAGCGGACGATCGTTCAGAGCGGCCGTACGATGATCTCGTCCATCAGCGCGACGTTCTGATTCGACCACGGCTCGCGCCACGCTCCCGTTCGGGGCTCTCGCCACGATGCGGCGCACCTCCACTTTGCAGATCGGTCCTGCAGTACTACACCTTCCACGTGTCAGCTCCACGCATCGCCCTTCTTGTCCTGCTCTGCACGTTGTGGGCCTGCGGACGCAATCGCCCACAAGCGCCGGTCGAGCCGACCCCGAGCTCCGTGCCCCCGGCTCCGCCTCCTGCTCCGGACCGCACCTCTCGGGTCTGCCCTGATCCCGAGCAGGAATCCTGGACCCGCTGGGAGGACGGTGAGACCGGGACCGTCCTGTTCGTCGCCGCCTCCGAGGCCTCCATGCCGGCGCCCATCGCGTGGGAGCCCTGCGCCCAGGGCACGGAGCTCGATGTTCCCTGCACCCGCGAGGTGTCTCTGGCTCCGTCCACCCGTACGCACGTGTTCGGCGCTGCAGTGGACGTCTCCGCATCCGGCGCTGCGGTCGGAGTGTTCGGCCGTCGGTGCCCTGGCTGGGACTTCGTCCTGTTGGCCGAGCTCCAGGGACGGGTGCTGACCGCGCTCGCGCTGAAACGCGCTTCGGACGCGAGGCGCGTGCAGGTGCGAGAAGTCGTGCAGGGGCACTGGCTCGCGGTCAGCCGCGGAAACGGCAGGCACACGATCCTGGGCGGTGAGATCGGCCTGGGGCTTCCAAAACGGATTGAAACGCTTCGCGACGAGTCCGATACGATTACCGCGTATGCTTCCGGTGAGTACATCGCAGTACAGAGCAGGGAGCTGCTTCGCTGGTCCGGCGAGCGGATGGCCGCGCCTTGGGATGGTCACGTGGTGCCTGAGCCGACGCTGTGGGGGCAGTACGCGTTCTTCAACCGTTGGCGCGGCGCGCTCCAGACAGCGGTGATCTGGGATGCGCTGCAGGGGGAGCGGCCCCTGCTCGGGTTTGCAGGCACGAAGCTTGGGCGGGTGGTCACCGACGGAACGGATCTGGCCTTTGTGGGGACGTCGTCGAAGGGGGATTTCCTTGCAGCCTCTCCATTCCATGGCTCGTCCCAAGGGCTGGACGTGCGCAAGTTCGCGACGTTCAAGCGCAGCCCCGGAACGCCCGTGGTCGGCTGCGGGCTGGTGGCCGTTCGCGTCAACGACAGGCAGGCGATGGTGGTCAGAATCCGCGATGGTCAGACGTGGACCGTCACGAGCCGCGAGAAGTGCTCTCTGTGGTGCATCGAGCCGATCGGGCTCAGCTGCCAGGAGATGATCGCGCAGAGCTACGGCTCTGCGTGGACCATGGTGCGCATCCCGCTCGATGCGCTAGGACCTGGAACCGCCACAGTCCCTGTTCCATTGCCGCTGGTCCAAGAGCTCTCCCGAGCGGCCAAGTAGTACTGCCAGAGGTCCCGCTGTTTGCCGGGGTGGCGACATCGTGAGACAATGACAACGTGAAGGCATCTTTGCACTGGTGCGCCGTGACTCTGGCCGTTGCGCCCATCGCCTCGTGCGCAGCGCCACAGCCGGACGTCGACGCCCTGCCGGTCGCCCACGACGGAGGCACCTGGACCGATGCGGGGCAGGATGCCGGAGATGGGTCCGTCGGTCCCTGTTCGCCGATGACCTGCTCTGCGCTCGGCGCGCATTGCGGCTCAGCGCCGGATGGATGCGGAGGCAAGGTGGATTGCGGTCCGTGCCCGCAGGGGCAGACCTGTGGCGGTGGCGGGCCCAACGTCTGCGGCACTGCTCCCTGCAGCCCCAAGTCGTGCTCCAACCTCGGTGCGCAGTGCGGATATCCGTCCGACGGTTGCTCCTCTGTGCTTTCCTGCGGCACCTGTGTCGGCGGGCAGTCCTGCAACCCGCAGTTCCAATGCACGTGCGTGACCAAGACCTGCGCGCAGCTGGGGCTGGAGTGCGGGACAGCGTCCGATGGCTGCAGCGGGACCGTGCACTGCGGCGAGTGCGCGTCGCCGCTCGTCTGCGGCGGCGGGGGCCCCAACAAGTGCGGCCAGGCAGCCTGCGTGCCCAAGACCTGCGCGGGCGAGGGGATCTCGTGCGGATCGCTTTCAGATGGCTGCGGAACGATGCTCGATTGCGGAACCTGCACCTCGCCCAAGACCTGCGGCGGCGGCGGTGTCAGCGGCCAATGCGGTTGCACGCCCACCACCTGCCAGATCCAGGGCAAGGAGTGCGGAATGATTCCTGACGGTTGCGGAGGTACGCTCGACTGCGGGACCTGCACCGGGGGAAAGCAGTGCGGGGCAGGGGGGCTGCCGAACCAGTGCGCGTGCGTGCCGACCACCTGCTCTGCCCAGGGATTCAATTGCGGAACGATCCCGGACGGGTGTGGAACGACCCTCGATTGCGGAAGCTGCACAGCGCCCAAGCTCTGCGGTGGATCCGGAAAGCCCAACGTGTGTGGGTGCAATCCGGTGGCGTGCCCGCCGTTCTACGACAACGGATTCGAGCTCGACAGCGACTTCCCGGCAGGATGGATCGTGTGGCACAACTGCGCCGCAGACTCGGACTGGTTTGTGCAACGCGACCCCTACCCGGCGCCCAACGGCGGTAGCTGGGGATTGAGATTGCACACTACGGCGTTCCAGACCCCCTGTGATTGGCCAGGGGCCTATGCCGCCAGTCCGCCTCTGCCCGCGCAGCCCGGTAAGACCTACCGGATCGAGACCTGGAGTCGAAACGGCGGGGCCCTGGGAGTCACTGCAATCCTCTTCCGCAACGCGTCCAGCACGGAGATCGGCTATGGCGAGGTCTTCTGGACGACGGATGCGTGGGAGTATGGTGCTGATGCGCCGCTCGTCGCGACCGCGCCTCCCGGCACCGTCGACTTCGTCGTGCGCTTCGGACTGCAAGCAGCGTCCACCTACACCGACTTGGACCTCCTCAAGGTCTATCTGGAGCCGTAGAGCCCGTCCTCCAAGGATCCCAGTGGGATCTCCGGGATCCTACGCATAGATCCCCTATTCGAGGCAGTCGTAGTAGCCCTCGTAGGGAACGAACCCGCAGACCTGGCACTCGTAGGCGTATACCTGCCCCCACTCGCACCAGATCACCAGATTCCCTTCGCATCGTCCTTCCCACGTCTCGCCCTGGCATCCGTAGCTCCCAGGGTCGTTGGGATCACCCGGATCATTGCCCGGATCGTTCGGGTCGCTGGGATAGTTGGGATCGTTCGGATCGTTGGGCAGGTTGGGGTCGTTCGGATCGTTCGGCAGGTTGGGATCGTTGGGGTCGTTGGGCGTGCCGCTGTTGGCGATCTGGGCGTTGATGAAGTCCAGGTAGGCATCCACGCGCGTGTATACCCCGTACTGCTTGCAGTTCTGATCCCCGTAGGACGTGATTCCCGCGACCACCAGCTGTCCGCCTTCCATGGCAAATGCCGGCCCGCCTGAGTCGCCGTTGCACGCGGTCTTGCCCTGCTGCGTGGTGTAGTGAAGCGACGTCCCATCGACCTGATCGATGGTCACATCGACTTCTCGCTTGATTCCCGCGCCAGTCTGCGACGGACCATCGCTCACGCCGTAGCCGACCAGGGTAACCGTGCGTCCCACCCACGAGTCGTCCATGGACTGGTTCAACGGAATCGGCGCGACCTGGGCATCCTGCGCGAGCGTGATCACCGCCACGTCGTTGGTCAGCTGCTGCATGTCGAAGTTGGGGTGCTGGACCGCGGAGACCACCTGGATGGCGTCCATGATCTGCGAGGCGTCGGGGCCGAAGCCGAAGGACATCTGTGACGGGTCCATCTGATCGACGCAGTGCCCAGCGGTCAGGACGGTGTGCGGGCCGATCAAGGTGCCAGTGCAGAACGCCTGGCCCTGCGTGAGCAGAACCCCGGCGCCCGGGTAGTTCGCAGTGGGCTTGCCGTTGACGATCGTGCTGCGGCGGCTCACGGCGGGTGCATCGCCGCTTCCGCCAGCCGGCATGGCGCAACCGGACAGGGCCAGGACCAAGGTTGAGACGAACAGTCCGAGGGTGGCAGAGCCGATGGATCGTTTCATGGCGACCTCCGTCCGGATCCACAGCAAGGCTCGTGCCGATCCCGTGGCATGACGCGAGCCACTCGGCGCAATGAGCCGTCGCCGCATCGCGTCCGAAACGCACAGCGCCATACATCCGGTTGACATCGAGTCTTTCTCCTTGTAAGACTCAACCCGTGTTGACCGGATTCCCATCCCCCAAGGAAGCGCTCGTCCTGTCCCTGCTCACCGAGCACGGCGACCTGTATGGCTTGCAGCTCGTCGGCTTTGCCCAGGGAAAGCTCAAGCGCGGCACCATCTACGTCACCCTCGGGCGCATGCAGGACAAGGGGCTCGTGCGCGTCCTGCACGACAGCGACGCTGAGAGCCACGCAGGCATGCCTCGCCCTCGCTACCGGATCACCGCCCTCGGCTCCAGAGCGTTGCACGCGGCTGAGCTGGCAGCCTCCACGCTGAACCCTTCCAGGAGCAAGGCATGAACCGACATCCTGCCTTCCCGTGGATCGCTCGAATCGCTAACTTGATCGTCGAACCCGCAGATTACGAGCGAGTGATCCTCCCGGCGCTCGCCGACGCTTGGCATGAACGTCCGGACCACCATGCTGCCGGGTGGCGGGCCCGCGTCGCCCTCCACATCCTGCGAACCGCGCTCGTGGCAGCCTGGGCGCGCACCGTGCAAAGCGCGCTGCGGACGCGTTGGTGGGCCTTCGGCCTTGCCACCCTCGCGGGCGTCGCCGGATGCATTGGACTGCGGACTTCGATGCAGGGTGGATCCGGCGCGCACGCACAGCTGATCTTCCTCGCCATCGGCCTGGTTGTCGGCCTGCTCATCGCACTGATGCCAGACCGATGGCTTCAGGGCGCCGGCACGGTCGCCACGATTCTTGGAGCCATGGCTCTGCTGGTCGTGGTCTCCCATGGAACGGCTTTCGATGGAGCTCGACGATGGCTCTGCATGGGAAGCATCTGCATCCACGTCTCCACTCTCGTGCTTCCTGTGTTCGGTGCGGTCATGGTCCGTGCTGCCCGGAGTCGATTCCGGCTCGCCGCACCAGCTGTCACGTTGGCTGTGCTTGGCCTTCTTGCCCTGGAGCCCGACGCGGCAGCCGTGGTGATCTACGGCATGGTGGCGCTGGTTGCTGCGCGACGGTCTCGCGCGCTGTTGCCGGTAGCTGCGATCTCGTCCCTTGGCTCGATGGTGGCTCTTTCAGGTCATGTCGTTCTGACTCCTGTGCCGCATGTGGAGGGCGCTGCGGAGCTGCTGGCGCTCGAACACCCGCTCTGGTTCGTGGTGGCAATGGCTTCCATTGCCGGGCTGTGTCTTGTCGCGCTCAGCGCCTGGGTGCGGGCCGCGACGAGGCATCGAGGTGGCGAGTCATCGATCGGCGCAGCGACGACCGCTCTGGTCGCCCTGCTGTTCGTGCCGTGGGTGATGGGTGACGGCGGGGTGCCGTGGGTCTCCTACGGCGGCTCGGCGATTGTGGCTGCGTTCATGCTGATTGCGTGGCTGCTGCGTGCCGAGCGGCGCGGACGAGAGGACAGCGGGCACCTCGATCGCGCTTGAGCTGCGCGTCTGCGAGCACATCGTGTAGACTCCCGGCCATGAAACGGGGATGGCTTGCGGCGTTCATGCTCTGCGCGTGCGCAGGTACCACGCCCGCCCCACAAGCGCCGCCCGCGGCACCTGCCCCTGCAGCGCCGGCCTGTGCTGGCGCCACCATGCAGAAGATCGCCGCTGACAGCGTATCGGGGTGCGCCTTCTTCGGCGTGGCGGCTTCGACCCAGGATCTGGAGCAGGTTCGCGGGTGGCTCGAGTCGGCAGCGCCCAAGGTCCACGACTACTTCAAGCCCATGGGCGGCCGGGCTCTGCAGCGCGAGGCAACCTGCATCGTGCTCGTGTGGGGCGCTGAGACTGAAAAAGCAGGGCAGACCCATGGCGGAGCCGAGACCTGGGTGGCGGCCAAGGGCTATCTCGGCCTCATCCACCACCTCGCACCGTCAGCCTTCGAGCCCGGCGGCCGCACGCTCGCCGGCGAGCCGCGCGACGACACCTCGCATCAGCGCGTGCTGGTCCACGAGTACGCTGCATTTCTGCTGGATCTGGCCACGCGCAACAAGGCTGCGGGGTGGCGACTGCAGAGTGCTCCGGAGTGGTTCTCGCAAGGCTACAAGGAATATCTGGGTGCCACGCTCTCCACGGAGCACGCACGCAAGGTGACCCTGGATCTGTACCGCGCCTCCACCTGCACCGAGCCAGCGCGCATCACCACCGACTTCGACAAGGTCACCAACGTGTACATGGACGGTCCGACCCTGCTGATGTTCATGCACGACGAGTTCGGAGCAGAGCGCTTGATGCGGCTGCTCGCGAGCCCAGAGACCGAGTTCTGGTCCGCCGTACGCGCCACGCTCGCGGTGTCCCGTCACGACCTGTTCACGCGCTGGCTCGCCTGGCGTGTTCGTCGGTGTGGTAGGTGACCCCTCGCCCGGTTGTGCTACACCTCCCCCCTCCAACTCATGCAGAGCTTCTTCATTCACACCTTCGGCTGCCAGATGAACGTGCATGACTCCCAGCGCATGCATGAGCTGCTATGCACGTCCGGGCTGCGTCCCGTGGACTCAGCCGAAGCTGCCGACCTGATCGTGATCAACACCTGCTCGGTGCGCGACAAGGCCGAGCAGAAGCTCGACAGCGAGCTGGGCAAGCTCAAGCGGCTGAAGGAGCGACGCGCCGACCCTCCGGTGCTCGCCGTCACCGGATGCGTCGCAACGCAGCGTGGCGAGGCCATGCTCAAGCGCCTGCCGTTCATCGACCTCGTGCTCGGCCCGGACAACCTCGGCGAGCTGCCTGCTCTTGCCCATGCGATCGCTGGCGGCGCTCCCCCTGTGGTCCGCACCCGCTTCGACCTCGACGATCCGCGCTTCCTGGCGCCCTCGTCCGAAGCTGCAGCTCCCAGCGCCTTCGTGTCGATCTCCAAGGGGTGCGACGAGCGCTGCTCGTTCTGCATCGTTCCAAGCACCCGCGGGCCGGAACGTCATCGCGCTCCCGCCGAGATCGTCGACGAAGTCACCCAGCTCGTGCAGCGCGGTGCGCTCGAAGTGGTGCTTCTCGGCCAGACCGTCAACGGCTATCGCAATCCGATCAGCTCCGCGGACGGGGCTTCCAATGGTTCGGACTTTGCCGACCTGCTGCGCGCCGTCGCTGCAGGCGTCCCCGCGCTCAAGCGCCTTCGTTACACCAGCCCGCATCCTCGCTTCTACGGCCCGGACGTGGTGCAGGCCCATCGCGAGCTCGATGTCCTGTGCCGCCACGTCCACATGCCGGTTCAGTCAGGCAGCGACCCTGTGCTCAAGCGCATGATCCGTCGCTACACGCGTGGCGAATTCCTCGAGATCGTCCGCAGTCTTCGTCAGGCACGCCCGGACCTCACCGTGTCCACCGACATCATCGTCGGCTTCCCAGGGGAGACCGACGAGGACTTCGAGCAGACGCTTTCCATCATGCGAGAGGCGAGATTCACAGGGGTGTACGCATTCAAGTACTCGCCTCGGCCAGGCACGCCTGCGCTCCGGCTGGGCGACGACATCCCCGAATCGGTCAAGAGCGCGCGCCTTGCCCGCGTGTTCGAGCTGTCGGATCAGCTCATGACCGAGCACCTGCAGACTCTCGTGGACACGGTTCAGGAAGTGCTTGTCGAAGAGCCGAGCCATCGAGGGGGGCGTCAGCTCTCAGGTCACACCAAACGCAACGAGATTGTGCACCTCGACCGGGTGGACGGCGTGGATCGCGGCGCAGGGATCATTCGTGTGAAGATCACGCGGGCATTCAAGCATTCGCTCGAGGGCCAACCGCTCGATCCCTTGCCCCCTGCCGGCCCTGCAACGCGCACCCCGGTGCGCCTCAACGTCGTCCAGGATTGACCCATGCCCATCCTTCGGTTCAAGCAGTTCACGCCAGTCATCGCACAAGACGTGTACATCGCGGATACCGCTGCGGTGATCGGCGACGTGGTCCTGGAGCAGGGATCGAGCGTCTGGTTCAGCGCTGTGCTGCGCGGCGACGTGGGCCCGATCCGGATCGGTCCTCGCTCGAACATCCAGGACTGTTGCTCGGTTCACACCACGGGGGGGGTCTCCGAGACGATACTGGGAGCAGACGTGACCGTCGGGCACGGCTGCGTGCTGCACGGATGCCGGATCGGCGACCGGGTTCTGGTGGGCATGGGCAGCGTGATCCTGGACAACGTGGTGATCGGTGAGGAATCGGTCATTGCCGCAGGTACGGTGCTCACCTCGCGCGTGGTGATTCCGCCGCGCTCGCTGGTGATGGGGCGTCCTGGCCGCGTGGTGCGGGAGCTCGAGCCGGACGAGCGCCGACTCGGCCTCACGGGCGCAGAGCACTACATCGAGCTCAGGGACGAATACATGAAAGCGAGGGCGTAGCCGCACCCCTCGTCCCTTGGCCCTCGGCCCTCGACCCTCGGCCCTCGGCCCTCGGCCCTTGGCCCTTGGCCCTCGGCCCTTGGCCCTTGGCCCTTGGCCCTCGACCCTCGACCCTCGGCCCTCGACCCTCGGCCCTCGACCCTCGACCCTCGCCCCTCCGCTTTCTGGCGTTCCCGCACCCACACACGCTACGATCGGACTGATGCGCCGTTCCCGTGGTTGGCTCCTTGCCCTTGCGCTCTCCGGTGCTGCTCTCACAGCAGCTGCCGCGGTCGGAGCCTGGAAGGTGCTGCCCGCTTCAGGGCGGCCCGCCCACGGACTGTTCGTAGGCTCCCGCGTTCTACCTGCGGATCGTGATCTCGGCGCCTGGCTCGATGCTCGACGCATCGAGACCGGCAAGCGTCCGGTGACCCTGCTCAACGGGATGCAGGCGTTCGACCTGCACCTGTCGGACCTGGGGGTCGAGATCGACGTGGCAGCGACCATGAACGCTGCCCTGCGCCCCGGACGCACCGGCGTCTGGAAGACGCGAGCCGTCGAATTGATGAGCGCGCGTCGGGGCGAAATCGACGTTCCCCTGGTCTGGTCGATCGATGCGCGCAAGGCAGCGACCGCGCTCTCCGAGATCGCTCCGTTGGTGTATCGCGAGCCCAAGGATGCCCGCCTCGATCTGACCGCCCATCTGCGGATTCCCGAGATCACCGGCGAAGAGCTGGACCTCGAGGCCACGCTCGACTCCGTGGCTCGCGGCATGGCCGAAGGGCATGAAGCGTACCGCATCGTCACTCGCCCGATTCGAGCCCGGGTGACCACCGAGGCCCTTGCCCATGTCGACATCGAGCACGTGGTCGGTTCGTTCGAGACCAAGTTCCAGCTGTGGGGAACAGGGGCCGGCAGGGCGGTCAACATCGGCAACGCTGCGCACTTCATCGACGGCACAGTGCTGATGCCTGGACAGGAGTTTTCGTACAACCAGGTCGTGGGGCCGCGCACCCGTGCCCGCGGATTCACAGACGCTCCTGAGATCGTAGGCGATGAGCTGCAGAATGGAGTCGGCGGAGGCGTCTGCCAGGTAGCGAGCACCCTGTACGCCGCAGCGCTCTACAGCGCACTCGACATCGAGGAACGCTCGCCCCACGGCCGCCCGTCGAGCTACACGCGATTCGGCCTCGATGCCACGGTCTCCTATCCGACGACCGACCTGAGATTCAGGAACACTCTACCCTATCCGATCCTGCTGCACGTGTTCCTGCCCAAGAACGACGCCGTGCGCGCGGAGATCCTGGGCGGCGAGCCGATCGCCAAGGTCGAGTACCTGTCCGGCGTCGCTCGCACCCAGCCCTTCGTACGTCGAATCACGCGCAAGCCGTTCCTCGCCTCAGGCAAGGCGTATCGACATCAGAAGGGGATCAAGGGCTATTCGGTCTATTCGCTCGTGCGCATCACCTACAACGATGGACGCAAGGTCGAGCGCGGGTACTCGAGCGAATACCGCCCTACGCCAGAGGTATTCTGGGTGAGCGCAGACTACGACGAAGCGCAGCTCCCCGCACTGCCCGAGGGTGCCACTGGCGTCGAAGGGCGCGAGGTGGCTTCATCGGCAGAGGCGCGAACCTCGGGCTGACCGCTTGCCCCTTGCGGATGCCGCCCATCAGGGCGTCGTCGAGGTCGTGGCGTTGGGATGGGCCTCGAGCTTGACGTCGACGCGGCGATCGTTGGCCCAGGTGGCCTCGTCGACGCCGACTGCGTCGAGCGCTCCTCTGGACGTGATATCCAGATAGCGCGGCTCTACGCCGAACGACGCAATCGCCTTGCGCACCGCATCTGCGCGCCTGCCTCCGAGGGCAAGGTTGTAGTCCTCGGTTCCGCGCGGATCAGCCCGGCCCACCAGGAGCACCTCCTTTCCGCGCAGCGCACCGTCGCGCATGCACCCGGCCAGCCCCTGAAGCGCGTCGCTGAACCGGTCCTTGAGACGCGAGGAGTCATAGTCGAACTGCGGCGGCTTGATTCCAGGGCAAAGCTGCAGAATCGTCTCCTCGAAGTGCACCTGGCCGCCAGTCTCTTCCTGTGCCTTCTCCACGACAGCCGTCTGCGCTGGCGTCATCGGAGCTGCAGGCCTGGACACCATGCGCGGAGCGGCCGCCACCGGCGCCGGTTTCGGCGTGCTGCCGCAGCCAGCCACGAGCGCGGCTCCGGCGAGGCATAGCATCAACTTGCGAATCATCTTGAATCCCCCTTTCACCAGAAATCAGGTATGCGGCTTGCCCGAATGCGCGTCGGCAAGCTTCGAAGTGAGCTGCAGCTGGAGCGTCTTCGCTGTCTCGAGCCGGTCCTCGAACTCCGCGCGAGTCACATTGCGCAGGCGGGACTTCAGCGCATCATCCCGTGCGTGGGGCAGCAGCTCGACATCGAGCCGCGACACGGCATTCTCGCAGCTCTTCACCTCCCTGGAGAGATAGTCCCGGTCGAACGAGACGCCCTTGTCGAGCATCAGCGCGGCGTGGGTCGCATTGGCGCTGTGACGCACCTGCTCGCCGACTTCACCGGACATCACAGCGATATGCTCTGCGGAGAGCAACGATGCGAGCCTGTCCCGCTCGTGGGTCGATTGGTCAGCGACCTGATGAGCGAATTGCCGTACCTCCGGCGTTGCAGCCCGCTCCACCGCAAGCGATGCCTCGTCGATCTCGGCTTGATCGAGCGCCTGGGCCGCATCGGCCACCTGGGCTGCCTCCAGGGACGGGGACGCTCGTGACAATGGTTTGGTGTCTCGCAGGCACGATCGGGTGGTGAACAGCGCAGCGATCGACAATGGCACCGCCGCTGCATGGATGAGATGGCTGAGCTGGAACATGTACGACCTCCGAATGCACGGCGCCCAAGCACGTCTGCGCTGACTCCCGCTCGCTCAACCAACAGCCGCCTCAGCCCATTCCAGCGCGTTGCATCCGACCACTGAGCCGAGCGTCCCCCCCGCTCCTGACTCGCCGACTCCACCGTCGTGGATGCGCAACGAGTCGAGGCTCTTGTCGCCCATTGCAGCGAGCACCAGAGCATCACGGAGGACCATCATGAAATCACATGCAGTCGGGGCTCCAGATCATCACGGAAGAGCCGAGCTCGCAGCCTGGGAGCGAGAGGTCGTCAAGCTCGCTGCGCCTGTCGGACGCGCGATGTTTGCGCTGATCTTCCTGCTCAGCGCACCCAAGCATTTCAGCCACCAGGTGATTGCCTATGCGGCCAGTGCGGGTGTTCCCTATGCCGCACTGCTCGTCCCGGCATCCGGGATTCTAGCGTTGGTCGGAGGGCTGAGCGTGCTGCTCGGCTATCGCGCGCGCCTGGGAGCCTTGCTGCTGGTGCTCTTCCTGGTGCCGGTCACCCTGATGATGCACCGTTTCTGGTCCCTGACCGATCCGATGATGATTCAGATGCAGATGGCGATGTTCATGAAGAACGTGGCGATGCTCGGTGGCGCGCTGCTGGTCTTGCACTTCGGCGCAGGCGCGGTGAGCTTCGACGCTGTGCGCAGGTAGACGCAGCAGGTCCGGGCTTGCCCGCATCCTCCGATTCATGCCATGACGGTGCGATGCCCAATCCACAGGGGCCAGCAGGAGCGCGAGCTGCGGCGTCGGCCAATCGCGACGGCAGCACCGCTCGCCTGATCCAGCTCTGCGCCGGCTACTTCCTCTTCTACGTGATCACAGGCGTGTCGGTGAAGTACTTCCAGGGCCCTGCGGACCAGGGGCTCCCTGCCATGACCGGCATGGAATACCTCGTCTACAACACCGCTGGCGGCACGCTGCTCTGCCTGGTCTGGGTCTTCGTGCGAGGATGGTACCGGATCGAGTCCAATGAACTCGTTGCCCTCATCGGACTTCGCATTCCGCGAGAGCTCCTGTACATCGTGCCTTCCGGTGTCTGCACCGCGATCGTCATCCCCACGACCACGTTGATGTACTCGCTCCCGATCTCGGTGATGGTGGCCATGGTGATCATGCGAGGGAGCGTGATCGTGATCGGACGGCTGGTCGACGCCGTCCAGATTCGCCAGGGCATCCTCAAGAAGAAGGTGTATCTGGAGGAAGACCTCGGCGTGATCTGCGCCATTCTCGCGGTCAGCGTGCACCTGGTGCTCGGGTCTTCGGACGCCTCGTTCGACTTCGTGCATTCGCCCGCCGCCGTGGCGATCCTCGGCAGCTACCTGGCGAGCTACGCAATACGCATCTACATCATGAACTACTACAAGAACACGCGGAAGGCCGGGGTGAAGCTCGACAACCGCGGGTTCATGGGGATCGAGCAGATCGCTGCGAGCGTGGTTCTGACGCTGGGTTGCGTCGTGGCGTTCTTCGCGCCACGCTGGTTCGGAGTGCAATCCCCGCTTGTCACGGAGTTTCGTTCATCGCTCGTGGCGCCCAAGCCGATCTGGCCCCTTGCCGTACTGAGCGGCACAGCGTTCGGGATCGTGGCGTTCTTCAGCGTGTTCATCTTCATGTTCAAGGGAAGAACAGCCACGTTTGCCGGGCTGGTGAATCGATTGACGTCGCTGATTGCAGGAACGACGGCGACCCTGGTGTTCTGGGCGGCGTGCGGAGGCAAGGCGCCCGGATTGCAGGATTGGGTATCGCTCGGGTTGATCTTCGTGGCCGTGTACTTCCTCACGCGATCGGAAAAGCGTCGAGCTGCAGAGCTGGCCGCGGCTGGGTGACGCGTCCCGCGCCCTGGGGCTGTGGGGTTATCTCACTGCCATCGAAGGCTCACCTCCGGACCGCAACTACCTCCAGATACTCGCCTGGAACCACCAGCGATCTCCCACCGCCTTCGTCGAACCGATGGATCAGCGCTTCCAGGTCCTGGGTCAGTGACTTCTGCCCGCTGTCGTCGAGTGCGCCAAAAGCCTTGTGCATCGGCCCGTAGTAGGAGCTGAAGATCTCGATGAAGTGCGCGGCAGACTCGTAGCGGAACTTGAAGTGCTTGCGCTCGATCTCCATCTTGGAAACCCCATCGCCCAGCAGTGCTGCCAGGTGCTCCTTCTTGCCCCAGAGCGATGGAGGCATCAGCCCGGCAGGCGGTGGAACGTGGCGCCCTACCACCCCCAGCATCTGCCCTACAAATCCCTCGGGCGTCCAGCATGCAAGCCCGATGCGTCCTCCTGGCCGGCACACCCGCAGGATTTCTGAGGCGGCTGCCACATGGTTCGGCGCGAACATCACGCCAAACGTGGACAGTACCACCTCAAAGCTGCGATCGGCGAAGGGCAGCGCTTCGGCATCCGCTTCGCGCAACGTGATCGTCACGCCGTCTGCCTGCGCTCGCTCGCGCGCCTTGCCCAGAAGCTCAGGCACGTAGTCGACGCCGGTCACCCGAGCCCACCGGCGTGCTGCTGCCAGCGCTGCGTTTCCATTTCCGCACGCAATGTCCAGGACCTGCTCGCCTGCGCGGACGTCGGCGGCTTCGCAGAGCGATTCGCCCACGATCTGAAGCGTGGTGCCGATGATTGCGTAGTTGCCAGAACCCCAGGTGGCCTTCTGGCGTGCCTTGATGCTGTTGAGGTCGATCTGCGGCGCTCGCGCGCCCTGTGCGCTGCGTTGAATCTCGAGAGTCATGGTCGCTTCCCCCGGTTGAATTCTCCTGTTTCGGCCGATGGCATCGGCCCCTCGACGCTCTATGAAGTCCAGCAGAGGGGCGGGGGAATGACCGAGCGTCGATTTGACATGACCGACAGTCCGCAGGCAGTTGCGAGCGGACGTGCGGGTCGTGCGGCCGGAGCGCTGCCCGATTCCCCGAAGAGCGTGGACGTGCTGTCCGAGGTGCTCCACGCCGTGCGGCTCCGGGGTGCGGTGTACTACGCGGTAAGCGCTTCCAGTCCCTGGGTTGCCGAGGCTCCGCCTGCCCGAGAGCTTGCCCCCTTTGTCATGCCCGGAGCCGAGCACGTCATCGAGTACCACGTCGTCACATCCGGCTCGTGCTGGGCTGGGCTCGTTGGCGAGCAGCCCGTTCGGCTGCAGGGCGGCGATGTCATCGTGTTCCCGCAAGGCGATGCGCACGTGGTGGCGAGCAGCGCCGGCATGCGCGGCCCGGTCGATCTCACCTTTCATGAGCAATCGGCTCTGCAGCGGCTGCCCGTGCGCGTGGACTACGGCGGCACTGGCCAGGATCCTGTGCAGCTCGTGTGCGGGTTCCTCGCGTGCGACGCTCGACCGTTCAACCCGCTGCTTTCCGCCTTGCCGCGCGTGATGCATGTCAAGAGGCGCAGCGGCAGCCACGGCGAGATGCTCGATCACTTCATGAGCTCTGCGCTGATCGAGACGTGTACGCCCCAGGCCGGCGGGGAAGTCGTGCTCGCACGGCTCAGCGAGCTGATGTTCGTGGAGGTTGTGCGGCAGTACGTCGCCTCGCTCGACCGCGCGCAGGCCGGGTGGCTGTCCGGTCTTCGTGACGATCTGGTCGGACGTGCGCTTGCAGCGCTTCACGCGCACCCCGCTCGCTCTTGGACCCTCGACGTCCTCGCTCGGGAGGTGGGAGCCTCGCGATCCGTGTTGGCTCAGCGGTTCACGCAGTTCGTCGCGGTCCCTCCGATGCAGTACCTCGCGAAGTGGCGCATGCAGATCGCTGGGACGCTGTTTGCCGGACCGTCGAGCATGGCGGAGATCGCACAGAGCATCGGATACGGCTCCGAGGCTGCATTCAGCCGGGCGTTCAAGAAGACCGTGGGCGTTGCGCCTGCGATGTGGCGCGCGATGCGATCCGTCCCCCGGGACTGCCACCAGGCAGGTCGCTGAACTCCCATCGAAATTCTCCGCTGGCATCTCCCCCGGACCTTTGGCATACGACCCCGATGCGTTGGAAGCTGCTGATCCTGGTCGCTGCCCTCGCATTCCCTGCGTCCTGCCGTCACAAGAAGAACGGCCCCACGGCCGACGATGCATCGGTCCCGGTGACCAGCGGAGCCGCCTCCGGCTCAGCGCCTGCTGGCGTGGACATGAGCGCCGCTCCCACCCAGGGCCCGCGTTTCGCCGTCAAGGGCTTGTTCTCCGTCATCAACGACGAGCCCGGCCCCAGAGGCAAGAAGATCGGCTACCTGCGTCTGGGCGCTGTGGTCGAGCGAGAGGAGCAACCCGCGAGCAAGGCTGATTGCCCGGGCGGCTGGTACAAGATCAAGCCGCGCGGCTTCGCCTGCCTGGACAAGGACGCGACCCTCGACACCGATGATCCGGTCCTGAAAGCTGTCACCAAACGAGCCGACCTCTCCAAGCCGATGCCCTACGCCTATGGCTTCGTGCGAGCCGTGCTCCCGCTCTACCTGAAGGTGCCGAACAAGGAGGAGCAGCTCACCTCCGAGTTCAAGCTCAAGGACCAGCTCGAATGGTGGGAGAAAGAGGGTTTGAAGGCCAACTCCCCCACGGTCATCGGCGCCAACGACATCGTGATCGACTCGTTGGGGATCGCACACGACGATCAGAAGGTCGCGAAGCTGTCCACCCAGATGTCGCAAGGGGAGCTGTTCGGTGGCGACAGCGACGATGATCCGATCCCGTGGTGGCTGCAGGGGTCGCGCAAGATCCCCAACATCGCCGACTTCAAGGTGCCGGAGTACGCGATTTTCGCGGACCGCGCGCGGCGTCATACAGGCCTGTCCTTCGTGGGTGCATTCAAGGCCGGCGAAGATGCATTCCACCGGGCGTTTGCCATCACCACCGACTTCCGCCTTGCGCCGATCAGCAAGGTCAAGCCCGACGGCGGCTCTGCGTTTCACGGCGTGCCTCTCGGCGACAAGTACAAGATGCCGATCGCCTTCGTGCACGACGACGACACGAAGCTCTACAAGTTCGAGGGCGACAAGCCGAGGGCGTACAAGAAGCGCCTGACCACGCGCACGATCGTCCAGCTCACGGGAAACAAGAAGAACCTCGATCAGCGTCTGTACTACGAGACCGAGGACGGCAAGTGGATCCGCGCGGCGCAGATCAACGCCGTGCTCCCTCCGGATCCCATGCCTGAGGCGGCCAAGCGCGGCGAGAAGTGGATCGACATCTCGATCGATCAGCAGACGCTGAGCTTGTGGGAGGGGACGACCCCGGTCTACGCGACGCTCGTGTCGACAGGGCAGGATCGGATGGGCGATCCGAAGACGACCAAGTCCACGGTTCGCGGCGTGTTCCGCATGCGCGCCAAGCACGTCACCAACACCATGGACTCCAACGAGGGGATGGGGACCAAGAAGGAGCGCGATCCGGAGTACGGCGTGACCAAGCGGCGAGGGGAGGGGACCTTCCAGCTTCAGGACGTGCCGTGGGTCCAGTACTTCAAGAACGCGTACGCGATCCATGGTGCGTACTGGCACGACGTGTTCGGCACCCCGCGATCGCATGGCTGCGTGAACCTGTCGCCGATCGACGCGCACCGCGTGTTCTTCTGGACCGAGCCGAACCTGCCGCAAGGGTGGCACGGCGTGTACAGCAAGGGCGCAGACGACGGCACCGTGGTGAACGTCCGCGAGTAGCCCGAGCACCTCCGTGCTCGTGCTCGTGCTCGTGCTCGTGCTCGTGCGCGATCCGGTATTAGCCCGCGCCTACGGCGCGATCGTTCCGTAGGGCGCTTCGCACACCGGCGCCTCGAACGTGCCCGCCACCTCGAAGCTCCACTCGTCGTCGTCCTCGTCCACCGTGGCGGCCATCATCTGGCCGCGCACCACGCCGTTCCTTCCGAGCTGCACCTCGTCGATCTGCAGCATGCCGCTCCATTCGCCTGCATGCACCGACCGCTCGGAGAACTTGGCGTCCACCATCTGCATGATCCAGTCAGCCGGCATGGCCGCACCCGCGAAGTACCTGCCGTCCGGCCCTGCCCCGATCTCCGGGCCGAACAGGTACGGCGTGTTCGGCTGATCGCTGAAGCAGCTCACATCCTTGCGCGAGTAGCCCTTCAGACGGATCAACGGCTTTTCCGCCCCGTTCTTCTGCACGAACGCGAGAAATGAAGGAAACGTCCGCTGGTGTCCAGAGACCTTGCCTGCCACCGGCTTGCGGCTCCTGTCCAGGTTCGGCATCGACGCCTGCGTCGCCTCGGCCGTGCAGATCGTCGCCTCGAATGCGCCCTTCACGTCATACGACGGCGCATCTTCTTCGACGCCCGTGCGCCACGAGAACTGCACGCGTCCTCGCACCACGCCGCCCGGCTTGCTCTCCACCCGATCCAGCGTGGCCGCCGAGAAACCCGTGGGAACAGCGCTCACGCCGCCAGCACCGCTCAGCTTGATCGGCACGGCCAGATAGTGCCCCGCGAAGAAGTCGTTCGCCGGGCCTGTGGGGATCGTCAGCTGCAAGGCCATGTCCGTCTCCCGCAGCTTGTGATCCGTACACCCGACCTCGCGGTTCATCACCGTGATCGTCATCCACTTCGCGTGGATCTCCGCATGCGCGCCGAGCGCCTCGAAAGCGCGTCCGTTCCATGTCCCCGTCGTCGACGTGCCGTTGGTGCGGGTCGCTGCATCGCGAGCCGCGGTTCGAGGCGCAGCTGCGCTCGCGCTTGGCGACGAGCCCGGCTCTGACCTCGGATGTCCGAGGCACGTGCACCCAGGTGCAACCGCGGCGACGAAGAGCATCCAGGGCAGGCGCATGCTCACGCGCGAACTCGCAGCAGCCCTTCGGCTACCCGGATGCGGAGCGGAAGCCGGCCCGGCGTTTCACCGTCCATGTCGATCAGCACCGGGGTCGTCCCGCTCGATTCGGCTTCGATCACCTTGCCGCGCGTCGCGCTCACCTTCTGCGTTCCGATGTGCAGCCCCTTGTAGATCTTCGTCGACAACGACAACGCCGCAGTCCGGCTGAGGTCGCCCAGCGCCACCACTTCGAAAAGGCCATCCGAAGGATCCGCCTCGGGCGCGATCATCATCCCGCCCCCGAAGAAGCGGCCGTTGGCGACCGCAACGTTGAAGATCGGGCCGTTGACGAACTCCTTGCCGTCGACTGCCACGCGGACCGGCGCGTTGCGATACGCGAACATCGCGCGGGTCGTGCCGATGAAGAACGCGGCCTTGCCGCCCATGAACTTGGGCGCTTCGTTGACCAGCTTGTCCGTGACGCCCCCCATGCCGAAGCTGGTGATGTTGACGAACGCGCGCACCGCGCGCGCGCCTGTATGATCGTCGAGCTCCAGCACGCCGAGGTCGATGGCTCGCGGCTTTGCCTGCGACAGCCTCTCCACTGCCTGCTCGATCGAGCCCGACAGCCCGAGGGTCCGCTTGAAGTCCCCGCCGGTTCCAATCGGGATGATCGCCAGATCAGGACCCGATCGCGGCGTGCCATCGTCGCTCAGGTACGCTTGCGATACCTCGTTGAGCGTTCCGTCTCCCCCTGCAACCGCGATCACGTCGATGCCGTCGTCGAACGAAGCGCGCGCGATCCGTGACGCATCGCCAGGCCCGGAAGTCCCGGCGACTTCGTAGGCCACGCCCCACTTCTGGAACGCGCGCACGATCTCCGGAAGCTTCCGCCGTGCGGCGCCGCTTCCGGCCTGCGGGTTGAGCACGAGCCTGACGCGCGGGTCGGACATGGGGTGGGAAGAGTAGTACGGCGTGGCCGGCGTGCGTAGCGGGATCATGGGGCAGCGCCGACGCGTCTGGATTCACCTCGGTGCAGCGTTCGCGGCTCGCGTCAAGACACCAAGCTCGACCCCATCCCTCGCCCCTCCCCTTGGACGCGGATCCCCCGACTGCCCCGAATCGTCCAATTTGGCGGTTTTTTCCGCCCTCTGCTGAACCCAGGGGCGGACGGAAGCCCCTCTACGCTTGACGCTTCGCACGGCTCGAATATCGTGGATAATGCGATCTCCGCAAGGGAGGCTCTCTTGCGGTCGACAAACCAAACAAACAGCGTTCACCAAGGCGGGTCGATACGCTCGACCATAAGGGCAGGAGACGGGCTTTTGCATGGCGACTGAGGATGCTCGCAAGTTGTTCGTGGCGGGCCTACCCGACACCATTTCGGAAGACATTTTGCGGCAGCTGTTCGAGGCAACGGGGGGCACCGTCGTTGAGGTGAGCATCCCCCGCGATCGAGCCACCGGTCGTCCGCGAGGTTTCGGATTCGTCACGTTGTCGACGCAGGAAGAGGCTGAGGCTGCTCGCGACTCGCTCGATGGATCCCTGCAAGCAGGCAAGTCCATCTCCGTGCGCCCATTCCAGGCTGAGCCGCCGCGCAAAGATGCCGGCGGACCTGGCGGCCCGCGATCGGCTCCACCTGCAGGAGGTGGCTTCCAGTCCGCACCGGACCGCACCTTGTACGTCGGAAACCTTCCCTACGATTGCTCGCAGGAAGAGATCGAAGGGCTGATCCAGGGAACCGGCGCTGGGCAGATCGCTCGCGTCAACCTCCCCATGGATCCAGAAGGACGAAAGCGCGGCTTCGGCTTCGTGACCATGGAGACGCCTGACGCCGCACGCGCTGCCATGGAGGCGCTGCGCGGCGCTGACCTTCGGGGACGTCGTCTCGTGATCAACATCGCCCATCCCAAGGGCGAGCGTCCTGCTCCTCGATCGGACTCGTTCGACGGTGGCGGCGGTGGTGGCCCTCCGCGCGGACCGTCGTCGTTCGATCGCGGCGGCCCACCCCGCGGCGGCGGCGGCAGTGGAGGCGACCGCCCGTTCCGCCCCGGCCCGCCCTTTCCCATGCCCGGCCCTGATCAGCCTTCGCGCAAGACCTTCGACGAGCGGCGCAAAGGGCCACCCAAGCCTGACGCGACCGCCGACGGCGCGGGGCGTCGTCGTGCAAAGTGGGATCGGGATCGCGACGCCAAGGACTGGGAAGACTACGACGACGACGAGTGAGCCCCTGTCCTTGACTTTCTGCGGCGTGGCCGTATAAGGGAACGCCTTTTTCGCACATCGGAGCCGTTGCTATGCGAGACCTCATCAAGCTGACTTGTGGATCGTGCGGACGCGCGAACTACGTGACCACGAAGAACAAGCGCACCATGACCCAGAAGCTCGAGCTCAAGAAGTACTGCCCAGCTTGCCGGGCGCACCATCCCCACAAGGAAGGCAAGATCAGCAAGTAGGCGTGCGGTGCCCCGCTTCGGGGCGCTCGACCGTCTCTTAGGCTTATCGGCCGCGGGTGCCGACGGTCATTTCATGACCGGGCTTGCTTGTTCGGCGCTTCCCCCTCACACTTGCTTGGACACGCGTGCCATGCTCGCGACAGCGCAGGCATGTTCGATTGAGGGGCCTTGGCTGAACATTCGTTCGGTGGCTCAAAGGCCGTTGAATTGCCTCGTTCCTGCACGCGTGTTACGAACGACCGGCCGGATCCCCCAGGGATCCGCTTCTGGTTCCGCATAACCGCGCGGAAGTCCCCAGGATTGCCCTGTGGCTCCTTCCGCCGAAGCCTGACCACCGGATGGCGTATGGGTCCCTGTCCTGAGGCGACACGATGATCTTCGACTGGCTCTACGGCCTGTTTTCGAACGATCTCGCCATCGATCTCGGCACCGCCACCACCCTCATCTACGTGAAAGGCAAAGGGATCGTCTCCTGCGAACCTTCCGTCGTCGCCGTCCAACGTGACTCGCGCGGCGCAAAAAAGGTCCTCGCCGTCGGACGCGAAGCCAAGGAGATGCTCGGCCGTACGCCCGGCAACATCCAGGCCGTGCGCCCACTGCGCGATGGAGTCATCGCCGACTTCGAGATCACCGAGGCGATGCTCCGCTACTTCATCGCGCGCGCACACAACCGACGCACCCTCGTCAAACCCAGGATCATCATCTGCGTGCCCTTTGGCATCACCGAGGTCGAAAAGCGCGCCGTCAAGGAAAGCGCCGAAGGCGCTGGCGCCCGCGAGGTCTACCTGATCGAGGAGCCCATGGCCGCGGCCATCGGCGCTGGCCTGCCCATCACCGAGCCGAGCGGTAACATGGTCGTCGACATCGGTGGTGGTACCACAGAGGTCGCGGTCATCTCCCTGGCCGGGATCGTCTACTCCCAGTCCGTGCGCGTGGGCGGCGACAAGATGGACGAGTCGATCATCGCCTACATGAAGCGCAAGTACAACCTGGCCATCGGCGAGCAGACCGCTGAGCGCATCAAGATGACCATCGGCAACGCCTACCCCCTCGAGCAGCAGACCACCATGGAGGTCAAGGGCCGCGACATGGTCGCAGGCGTCCCCAAGACCATCGTCGTCAACTCCGACGAGATCCGCGAAGCCCTCAGCGAGCCGATCAACGCCATCGTCGAAGCGGTCCTCATCGCTCTCGAACGCACGCCTCCCGAGCTGGCCGCTGACATCGTCGACAAAGGCATCGTGCTGACCGGCGGTGGCTCCCTGCTCAAGAACATCGACGTCCTGCTTCGGGAGGAAACCGGCCTGCCCGTCATGGTCTGCGACGACCCCATCTCTGCGGTCGTCCTTGGCTCCGGAAAGGCCCTCGATCACATGGAGCTGCTCAAGGAAGTCACCATCGGCTAGGAGGTTGCCGTGGATTCGCTTCGCCGGTATCGCGACACGGTCATCGTGGTCTTCCTGCTGGCCGTGCCGTTCTTCTTCCTGCGGGCCAACGTGCGCGATCCCAAGGAGCTCAACGCCCTGGATCGCGGCATCATACGCGTCTCCACCCCGATCCAGTTCGCAGCCTCCGCGCTCGCCAACGGCGTCTCCTCGCTCGTCAGCGACTACTTCTACCTCGTCGACGTCAAGGCCGACAACCGCCGCCTCGCCTACGAGAACGCGCGCCTCAAGAACAAGAACCGCTCCCTCGAGCAGACGGAAGCGGAGAACCAGCGGCTGCGCAAGCTGCTCGGCCTGCGGGATACGATCCCGTCCGATGTCATCAGTGCCCACGTGATCGCCAAGGACTTCACCGAGTTCTTCCGCGTCACCCGCGTCACGCTCGACAGGCCTGCCCGCAACATCCGCCCCAACATGCCCGTGATCGCATTGGATGGCGTGGTCGGCACCGTCTACCGCGTCGCCGGCGACACGGTCGATGTCCTGCTCACGGTCGACTCGGGCAGCGGCATCGACGTGGTGGTCGAGCGGACCGGCGCGCGCGGCTTCGTGCGCGGCACCGGCAACCCCACGCAGTACTCCTGCCGCGTCGAGTACGTGCAGCGCACCGACGAGGTCGACGTCGGCGATCTGCTTCTCACCAGCGGCGTGGGCAAGCGCTTCCCCAAGGGCATCCCGGTCGCGCGCGTCACCAAGGTCGTGCGACGCGACTTCGGCATCTACCAGTCGGTCGAGGCCGCTCCGGCCGTCGACCTGTCGCGCCTCGAAGACGTTCTCGTCGTGACCGCTTCCGAGGCAGAGGCGCCGCAAGGCAAGACGGACTGACCATGCGGAACACGGCGTTTCTCGCGGTCGGAATCGGACTTCTGTTCCTCCAGTCGGTCTTCTTCTGGATCACCGGCTGGATTCCCCTGCCCGGGATTACGCCCTCGCTCATCCTGCCGCTCATCGTGTTCATGGGCGTGCACGAGTACTCGCTCGGACGCGGCGCTGCGCTCGCATGCGTATTCGGCTATGGCCTCGATCTGCTCGCCTCCGCGCCCGTGGGCCTGTTCACGTTCGTGTGCGTCGCCACGTTCGTGCTCGCGCGCGCCGCCGGCGTGCGCCTCGCCGCGCAGCACATCATCACGCAGGTGCCGCTGGCGCTGGTGTTCAGCGTGGTGCAAAGCATCATGGTGCTCGTGCTGCTCGCCATCTTCGGCAAGAACCCCCATGGTCCGCGCGACATGCTCGCGCTCGTGCTGCCCCACGCCATCAGCACCGCCTTGTTCTCCCCTGCGATCTTCGCGATCGCTGCACGCCTCCACCAGGCCACGGGCGACGCACCCGCGGCCGCGCGAGGGCCCGCCCCATGAGCGTGCTCGTCTCACGCTCCGACATGGGGGAGTTCCGCAAGCGCCCCCGCTGGCTCGCCCTCGTGGTCGTCCTGTGCTTCCTCGTGCTCACCGTCCGCGTGTTCTACATGCAGGCGATCAACAGCGACGAGTACCGCGCGCTGGCCCGCGAAAACATCATCCGGCGCGTGACCCTCGCCACCACCCGCGGCGTCGTGCGCGACAAGCTCGGACGTGTGCTGGCCGCCAATCGCCCCTCCTACAACGTCTACTGCGTCCCTTCCAAGCTCGACATGAAGGACGTCTGGCCGCGTCTCGTCGGGTACATGCTCATGTCGCCGCTCGATCGCGACAAGATCCAGAAGCGCATCATGGATCTCAGAAATGATCCCGGCCCGCGCAAGGATTGGCAGATCCTGGTCAAGGAAGACATCTCGCGCGATCTGGTCGCAACGCTCGCTACCCACGCCGCCGAGCTCCCGGGCATCGACGTGGTTCCGACTCCGGTGCGCTACTACCCACACCACGAGCTCGGCGCCCACGTGCTCGGATACATGGCCGAGGTCGACAGCGATGCGCTCGTACGCCTCCGCGCCCTGGGCTACATGGAGGGTGATCGACGCGGCTCCGCGGGCGTCGAGCGCGGCTGGGAAAGCTACCTGCGCGGCACCCGCGGCTGGGAGAAGGTCGTCGTCGACTCGCGCTCCCGCAGGCACATCGACCCGGAATCCCAGACGCTCATCGACGACCCCAAGCGCCTCGATCCCATTCCAGGGCGCGACCTTCGCCTCACGATCGACCTCGACATCCAGAAGGCGATCAGCAGTGCGATGAAGGGCCAGCTCGCAGGATCCACCGTCGTGGTCGAGGTGCGCACCGGACGCGTGCTCGGCATGATCTCCAAGCCTTCGTACGATCCGAACGACCTGTCCGGCGGCAACGGCGTTGCCTCGCTTCGCGCCGCCTATCGGCGCATCAACAGCGACCCTCTTCAGCCGAGCCTCGACAAGACCATGAGCGGCGCCTACCCGCCCGGCTCCACGATCAAGCCCTTCTCAGCGATCGCAGCGCTGCGCGAGCACCTCATCGACGTCAAGAAGCAGGTCGATTGCCGCGGCTTCTACCAGTTCGGCAAGCGCATGTTCAAGTGCACCCACGTGCACGGCCCCGTCGATCTCAACCAGGCCATCGTCCGCTCCTGCAACGTCTACTTCTACCAGCTCGGCGAGGCCGTCGGCCTCGACCGGCTCGCCAAGGTCGGCCTCGACTTCGGCTTCGGCCAGAAGACCGGCCTCGGAACCAACGTCGAATCGCCAGGACGCATGCCCACCCGCGGATGGTACTCCCAGCACTACAAAGGCCAGTTTCGCGTGGGATTCACCCTCAACGCCGCCATCGGCCAGGGCGCCACCACCGTCACCGCCCTGCAGCTCGCGCTGTCGTACGCCGCTCTCGCCAACGGCGGCACCCTCTACGAGCCGCAGCTCGTTCACGCCGTCGAGACCGCGGATGGCACCATCGTGCAGGACCTGTCGCCCCGCGTGCGACGCCGCGTCAACGTGCGCCCCGAAGATCTCACGTTCATCGCCAAGGCGCTTTGGGGCGTGGTCAACGACGATCGGGGCACCGCGTACAAGGAGCGCCTCGCGGACGTCGATGCGGCAGGCAAGACCGGAACCGCCCAGGTCTCGCACCAGTCGATTGGCGCGGGCGACGAGACCCGCATCTGGTACTTCAACCGCGACCACGCGTGGTTCGCCGCCTACGCGCCCACGTCCTCTCCGGAGATCGCCGTGATCGTCCTGATCGAGCACGGCGGCGCTGGCGGACGCCACGCTGCCCCGGTCGCCTTCCAGGTCATGCGCGCGTACAACCGCCTCAAGGCCGAGCGTGCTGCGAAGAAGTCCGCTGCGCCTGCCTCCTCCGAGCCTGAGCCGCCACCCACGCGAGGCGATCCATGACGGTACACGCCGACGACGCGGGGTTCAGGGCAAGGGACCGGTTCGACTGGCCGCTGTTCATCTCGGCCGCCCTCATCGCCGTCATCGGTATCGTCAATCTCTACTCCGCCACCAGCATCGCGACCAACGCTCGCGCCGAGCTGTACCTCAACCAGGTCTATTGGCTCGTCGCTGGCGGCATCCTCGCCGTCATCGTCGCGTCCATCGACTACCGCCACATCGAGCGCTTCGCCTATGTCCTGTACATCGTCGGTGTCGTGCTGCTCGTGCTCGTGCTCATCCTCGCTCGCGACATCAAGGGGGCCGCACGCTGGATCCCCATCGGCTCCTTCAGCTTCCAGCCAAGCGAGTTCATGAAGCTGTTCCTGACCATCGCGCTGGCAAAGTACCTGCACGACGACCCCAAGAACGAAGGGCGCGCCTTGCGCGATCTCGCTGTGCCCGCCCTGCTAACCCTCCTGCCCGTCATGCTCGTGCTCCGTCAGCCCGACCTCGGCACAGCCTTGATCCTCACCCTGATCTTCGTGTCCATCGCAGCGCTCACCCGCATCAAGTGGAAGAGCCTCCTCACCCTCGGAATCACCGGCCTGATCGCCACGCCGCTCATCTGGAACTACGTCCTCAAGGACTACCAGCGCATGCGCATCACGTCGTTCCTCAACCCGGAAGCCGACATCCGCGGCGCCGGGTGGCACGCGCACCACGCCCGCATCGCCATCGGCAACGGCGGACTGTTCGGCCAGGGCTACATGAAGGGCACGCAGAACCAGTACAAGTTCATCCCGGAGAACCACACCGACTTCCCATTCCCCGTCTTTGCCGAGGATTGGGGGTTCGTCGGCTCCCTGGTGCTCTTCGGGCTCTATGCGTTCCTGATCCTGTGGGCCATACGCATCGCTTCCCAGGCGAAGAACCGCTTCGGCGCTGTCCTCGCCGTCGGCGTCGGAGCCATGCTCTTCTGGCACAGCTTCTTCAATCTCGGCATGGTGGTCGGCATCCTGCCCGTGGTAGGCGTCACCCTGCCGCTGTTCTCCTACGGCGGATCGTCCGTGGTCACCATTCTGATAGGTCTTGGCCTGCTCATGAACGTCTCGATGCGCCGCTACTCGTTCGCCGCAGCGGACGGCCGGTTGGCTCGGCTCTGACGCAGAGGCACGAGGAGGCGAGGCCAGACCCTGAAGCGCCCGGCTCATGCCCGTGGCCGAAAAGGTCCGTTGGGGACCGAAACATGTCTTCTCCCTTGAATGTACTGACCACAGTGTCAGTCTATTTGCAGAGCAGTGCCCGTGTGTTACCGTGGTTCTGTCAGAGAGCTTGGTTGACCGGCCGTCCAAACGGCCCGCTTCAGGAGCGAACAGCACGATGATTCGCAAAACCGGTTATCGTCACCTGTTGTTGGGTGCAGTGAGCGTGCTCGCGCTCTCCGCAGTCCTTCCAATCGCGTGCGCATCGCCTGAAGAGGCGAACCTTGGTGAGCCGACCGATGTCGATTCGGGGACGGACGCGAAGAAGGACACGGGGGCCGACGTCAAGCCCGACACAGCCAAGGGCGGCAACAGCGGTTCCGCAGGCTCGACGGGCGCGGGCGGCTCGAGCGGCTCGAGCGGAAGCAGCGGCAAGGGCGGCTCGAGCGGAAGCAGCGGCAAGGGCGGCTCCAGCGGAAGCAGCGGCAAGGGTGGCTCCTCCGGCATGGGCGGCCAGGGCGGTGGAAGCTCCGGCTCCAGCGGCTCGAGCGGCTCGAGCGGCTCTCCGATGTACGCTGTTCCGCCGGGCGGCGAGGAGAACGGCAACTGCGCGCCGGGACAGGTGTTCATCTTCGGCACCTGCTTCCCGTGAGCGAAGCAGGCTGAGGTCGCCAACGTGCGACATCCGAGCGCGCGGCTCCCAGGGCCGCGCGCCTTCGTTTTGTCCTCGCTCCAGTGACCCTTGCGGCCGGTGGGCCTCAATCCGACGCGAACAGATCGTCCAGGTCCGACTTCGTGAGCTTCTTGGCTCCGCCCATGTCCTCGGTCAGCACCGAGTTGACCAGGTCCTTCTTCTTCGCCTTGAGAAGCAGGATCTTCTCCTCGATCGTGCCCTGCGCAATCAACCGGTACGTCGTCACCACACGCGTCTGCCCGATGCGGTGCGCACGGTCCGTCGCCTGATCCTCGACCGCAGGGTTCCACCACGGGTCGAAGTGGATCACTGTGTCCGCAGCGGTGAGATTGAGCCCGGTTCCGCCTGCCTTGAGGCTGATCAGGAACACCGTGATCGTCGGATCCTCCTGGAAGCGCTCCACGCGCTCGGAGCGATCCTTGGTGGAGCCATCGAGGTACTCGTACTTCACGCCGTCGTGCTCGAAGGCGCGACGGATCAGCGTGAGCATGGAGACGAACTGGCTGAACACGAGCACCTTGTGGCCGCCGGACACGCACTCCTCGATGAGATCGCGCAGCGCCTGGAGCTTGCCCGAGTCCTCGTCGGTGAACTCGCGCGGCAACCCCAGCAACCGCGGATCGCACGCTGCCTGGCGAAGCTTGGTCAGGCCCGCGAGGATGTGGATGTGGCTGCGGGCAAGGCCGAGACGCTCCACCTCGCCGAACACCTGTGCACGGACCTCGCGCACCACCTGCGTGTACAGGGTCCTCTGATCCGGCGTCAGCTCGCAGATGCGATCGTCCTCGATCTTGTCCGGCAGGTCCTTGGCCACTTCCAGCTTGGTCCTGCGCAGGATGAACGGGTGGATGATCGCGCGAAGCTTGGCCGCGGCCTTCGAATCGCCTTGATCGATGGGACGGCTGTACGCTTCCTCGAACTTGTCGAGGGGCCCCAGCAGGCTCGGGCTCACGAAGTCGAAGATCGACCAGATCTCGGACAGCCGGTTCTCGATCGGCGTGCCCGTGAGTGCGAGCTTGCGGCTCGACGGAATCCGCTTGGCCGCCTGCGCCGTCGCGCTTGCCGGGTTCTTGATCTGCTGCGCTTCGTCGAGCACGCAGTAGGTCAGATCCAGCTCCCGCAGCATTTCCACGTCGCGACGCAGCAGCGCGTAGCTCGTGATGATCACGTCCGCGTCCGCTAGCGCGTCGATCTGATCCTTCCGATCCGCGCCATGCCACACCGTGACCTTGAGCGACGGCGCAAACCGTCCGATCTCTCGCGCCCAGTTGGGCACCACGCTCGTGGGCGCCACGACCAGCGCGCAGAAGTGCTCGACCTCGGCCTTGACCACCAGGAACAACGCGATCGCTTCGAGCGTCTTTCCCAGCCCCATGTCGTCGGCGAGCACACCTCCCGAGCCGATGTCGTGGATGAACTTCAGCCACGAAAGCCCCTGCTCCTGGTACGGACGCAGCTTGGCCTTGAGGTTGCGCGGCTTCTTCGTCGAGCTGATCTCGTCGATGTTCTGCAGCTTCTCGAACAGCCCGCGCGCAGCCGCCGTCGTGTTGACCTTGCCCACGCTGCGCAGGAGGTTTTCCAGCTCCTGCACACGGCCAGCCTGGCCGAGGGGCAGCTTGCCGTTGCGCGCGACCGTCATCAGCTCCACCTCGCGCTCCAGCACGGCCTTGATCTGCGCCGGATCAATCGTCGCGTAGGAGCCGTCCTCGAGCTTGACGAACTTCTGCCCGGCAGCGAGGCAGCGCTGCAGCTCCTCGCGCGATACGCCCACGCCCTCGCTCTCGAAGGTGAGCTTGACGTTGAGCCAGTCCATGCCCGACGAGATGCGCCCGAACGGCACCACGGTGTGCGACCGAAGCTGCGTGTCCACCAGATCGTCGGGTACGTACAGCGCCCACGTCTCTGGAAGCTGTGCGATTCCGTCGGACCAGAACTCGATCGCCTTGTCGCCGTCCGCCACGAACACCGTGCCCGACTCCTCGGGCTTCAGACCCAGGTCGAGCAGCTTCTGCACTGCCTGCTGCTGCGCAGCGATGTCGCACCGGAAGCAGCGTACGCGCGGATTGTCCTTGTCCGGGGGCTGGATCAGCACTGGGGGACCAAGCCCCTTGGACGGGACCTGCGTCTCGAGATCGCCGTAGCTGACGTACAGCGACACGATCGTGTGCACGAGCTCGCCCTGCGCATGCATGCGGAACGATGGCTCCAGATCGATCACCTGCGCGATCTGATCCAGATCCGGCAGGTCCGCCCCAACCTCGAGCGCTACCTTCGGAAGCCCTGTCATGATCACGTCGCCGATCTTCTCGAGCGGCTCCGCGATCGTCGGAGAGCGCAGGATCCGACGCAGCGCTGCCGGAGACACGCGACGGTGCAGCGGATGGGCCACGCCCGCCGAAGTGTCGATCTGCCAGCCGGGCGCGCCTTCGAACCAGCCGCCCTGCGAAAGGTGGAACCTCCGCTTGTCCGTGATGCGCTCGAAGCTCGCCTTCACCGCCAGCGCCCGATCCCCGTCCAGCTCGAGATCGAACCTGGGCCGAAGCACGTCCTCGCTGAAGCGGAGCTGCATCAGCGCAGGCTCGAGCAGCACGCGGCGATCCTTGAGAAGCGGCATCAGCTCCGCCACATCCTCGCCCCGGACGTCCACCGCAGGATGCCGCGGGTTGCCGCTCTCGAATCGGGCGAGCAGCCGCAGGACCTCCCGGTCCTTGGTGGGCTGCAGAGCCTGCCAGGCGAGCGCGTGCGAAGGAAGCAAGGGCACCCGGGCCTCGGTGTCCAGCACGGTGACCGTGATCGCGCCTTGCCGTACGTGAATTCGATACTCCAGAGGCCGCGGATGCGTGGAGCCTTCCGGTGGAAGCCACGAGCCTATGCCCGTCTGGCTCGCAACCGCATCGGGCTCGGGGACCGACCCCACCTGCGGCGGCAGCGCGTGCATCTGGTTGCTGCCGTTGTTTCGGCGCCTCCTGTCCCTGCGACGCCCCTTGGGCTCGTTCATCTGCGGGCCGATGGGGATGGCGGGCGCAGTGGGTACCCCGCGACGCGGCTGGGTGCCGCGCGCCTGGTCACGCACCGTGATCAGCAGCGCTGCTACGTGCTTGCAGTGCTGCCCGGCTTTGGCAAACGCCGGACAGGAGCAGTCCGACTTGATGCCGTCGGCTGTCAGCTCGACCTTGACCTGGTACGGCTCCGCTTCCGAGCCCCGCACCCGACCTTGCGCCGAGGCTTGGCCGATATCGACCTCCTCCACGACTTTGCGTCGCGCATAGTCGAGCCCGCGTAGAAACGTACGGGCGCCGAGCAGACGTCGAAGGCCACGATCACTCAGAGTGGACAATGCATCGGATAGGGGAGAGGACAACCTTTGGCTCCCAGAAGGGCACGCCCGTGAACGGGACGGCGCGGTGCACGGGCGTCTGTCAGAGAAACAGCGGGGCGAGCACCATGGTAACCGTTACCAGCACCCGGATGAGTGCTTGGAGAGACGGGGCCGCCATCGTTTCGAGCGGCCCTCCCACGGTGTCGCTCACGATCGCCGCGCCGTGAAAAGGATTGTTCGCTCTTTTGTCCCCTTCGTCAACCGCGGACTTGAATTTGATAGCAAGAACCCTCCGCAGAGCCGCCAGAACCGCCCCGGCTCCCTCCAGCGCGCCAGCCAGCCCCAGCCCCACCAGCGACACCGCCAGCAGCACCATACCCACAACATCTGCAGCGTATCCAAAGCCTCCGCGCGTTGTGAGCACCTGCAGCATCACCTCCAGCCCGAGCGCCATCCCAAGGGCCAGAAGTCCCACAGGAATCGCCTGACGCGCAGCATCCTGCAGCACCATCCCCAGGCAGGATTGGTGCTCTGGGTCATAGCTTTCCTCAAACACCAGACTCGCCCCCTCCTGCCGTACACCCGTCCCAACGTGCGCTCGTATGTCCCGAATGGCCGGATCCGCCGCTCTCCAGACCGCGGTCTGCCCCCGCGCCGCGTACCAGCCCACCGCCGCCACGGCCACCAGCAGCGCAGCCGCTACCTCCACGGCGCCCACCGATGATGCCGCCGGGCTGACCCCGGGGGGCTTGCCAGCGCCCCGCGCCAGCTCTCCAATCGCCGCGACGACGGTCAGCGACACTCCCAGCGCAGCCGAGGATGCGAACCCCCAGGAGCCGAGCCGTCCCGCCCACGCGATCTCTGCCAGCCGATGGATGCGCTCTTGCCCCTCGCTCGCGCTCGGAGGCTGCACGCACAGCACCGCGCTCGCCGTTCCCGAGGTCGATGCGACTCCTTGCACTGCGGCCACGAACGCGACAGGTGCGAGCATGGCTGCGGTTGCGATTCCCACGCCGTAGAATCCTCCTCCCACCAGCCCGGAGCGTGACGTCGCAAGCCACGCTGCTGCCAGTGGCAGAACGGTCGCCGCGCTCAGCCACACCGCGCGCTCGGCGCCTTTGGCTGCGCCAGCAAGCGCGAGCGTACCAGGGCTCGCGGCGGCTGCCTGCTCGAGCTGCCCTTGCGCCGCAGCACCGGGGTTTGCGAGCGATCTGGAGACGACCATGCCGAGCACGCCAGCGCCGAGCCCGGCCGCGCAAGACGCCGAGACCTCGAGCCAGTGCGTGTCGAACACCCAGCGCGCGCATGCCACGTGTCCGGCGAGGCACAGCACGACGGTGGTGCCGAGACCTCGATCGAACGCGCGCACAGCGCGCTCTCTCGCATCGGAGCGCACGACGAGGACGCCGACGAGGGAAGCGAACAACCCGAATGCGACGACCAGCGGCGCGAACAGCAGCACGCCCATCGGCGAGCCGATGCGCGTTGCGTTCGCCTTGATCAACCCTGCGCCGAGCACCATCGATGCCACGCACGTCGCAGCGATCGATGCAGGGGCGTCCGCGCAAATCGACAGCGCCTGCTGCAACGAGGTCGCGACGGTACGCGCGAGCCACGCGGGGTTCTTCGGATGGTCTGCGGACAGCGCGCTGCCGGGCTCTGCAGCGAGGCTCGCGCTGAGCGAGGTGGCGCTCGTGAAGACACCACCGAGGATGCGGGCGGACAAGGCGCACACGCTGGCACCGAAGCCGTAGCCGAGCACCAGGAGTGGAAGACGGGAGGGATCGACCGCGGGCGGCTCGTTCAGGGCGCCGAGCCTGAGCCACGCTGCCGCTGCGACGAGCACGAGCCCGATCAGGGGCAGGGAGGATGCGAGCAGGCCGGAGGGCGCGCTCGCACGAAGCGCAAGGGGGATCCAGTGCGCAGCGGGCACGCGGGTTGCTGCGGCGAGGCGCTGTGCACCCGTGGCGCAAGCACGTGCAGCGATGTGCAGGCTGGCGAGCACCATGAGCGCACCGAGCGCGAACGAGCCAGCGACCCAGCAGGCGGTCTCGAGGGCGGAGGAAGCGGGATCCGCGACGTGGTGAGGGCGAGCGAAGCCGAAGGCGACGAACAGGACGAAGCCGACGAGCAGTAGCAGCACGACGAGGGCACGCGCGTGGATTCGCATGAACGACGAGGCAGCGAAGGCGACCGTGTCGGTGAGCTCGCGCAGAGCGCGCGGAGTGGGGTCGCCGTGCAAGACGGATCGAGCCAGGGCCGCGGCGATCGCGACAGCCAGCAATGCCATCCCCAGCGTGAGGCCGAACTCGGTCACGGGCTTGTTGTGCAGGGCAAGAGCAGCGTGGCTGCTCGGTTCAGGTCTTGGGCTTCTTGCTCGACAGCACCATCAGGTGGTACTTGCCGAAGCTGCTCTGGCCGAGCGTGAACAGAACCTCCATGAGCAGGCGGTACGGCGTCGTTTCGTCGACGATCACGATCGCCTCGGAGGAGTTGGGGTCGAGCCCCTTGGCCATACGGATCTGCTTGTCGAGCTCGCGCACGGACAGCAGGGCATTGGCGAGCGGGACGATGTGCAGGTCGTTGATGCCCGCCTTCTTGTACTTGGCGTCGAGCCCGGACTGGGCGAGCGACTCGCGCGTGGGGAGCACGACGACAGGGTTGGGATCGTCGCCGACGAGGATTTGGGACTTGGTGATGACGACAGCGACGCCTTCCTGGTGGGGCTCGGTCTGCAGGACGGAGGCAGGCAGAGCGAGGTCCTTGGACTGGGGGATGGCGCCGCTCGACGAAGCCATGGTCTTGAGGAGGAAGACCAGGATGATCGTCATCATGTCGAGCATGGCCGTGATGTTGAGGAAGTTGATCTCCGGCTCGTGCTCGTTCTTACGCTTGGCCTTGCGAAGCGCGGCTTTGAACTGCGCGATGCTGGCGACGTGCGGTGCTTTGGGGTCCGGGGGCATCCCTGGGTCCTCCGATCAGCGTGGAACTCCGAACAGGACGTCCGGGAACATGTCGTTGCCGTTCTTGTCCTTGCGGACCGCGTCGATGCACTCGATCACCTTGCGATAGCTGATGTTGTTGCTCGCGGTGATTCGAATCTGGGTCTCCTCCTTGAAGTCAGGCGAGGAGTCCTTGAGCTTGCGAACGCACTCGGTGATCGCATCGGCGTCGAGCACCGGCTCGCCGTCCGGCCCCTTGTTCTTGGTGGGGAAGGTGATGCCAGGGCCGACACCATCGCAGCCAGTGGAGATGTTGCCACCCGCAGCCTTGAGGGCGACGCCATCGTTGGTGACGATGACGGTGAGGTTGAGCGCCTTGTCCGCGCGTTCGATGCGAACCTTGCCGCCGCCTGAGGAGGGGGGCGTGGTTTCGATCGTGGCGGTGAAGGTGACCGCGACGGTAGCCAGCACGAACATGAGGATGTTGACGACCATGTCGAGGAACGGAACGATGTTGAGTTCCCCAGCCTCGTCATCGGCGCTCAACTCCTGCGGTGCAGCGAGACGACGGATCTTCGATCGCTGTCCGGCGCTGAGCTTGGCTTCGGCTTTTTGCTCGGCCATGGAGAAGTCCTCGCGGCGCGATCAGTAGCCGGTGGGCTTGTTCGTGATCGCGAGCAGGTTGAAGACCTTTTCCATCGTGGACTCGAGGTCGGCCTGCAGCTTCTTCGCGCGCTGGCTCAGGAACAAGTGCGCGATCATGCACGTCACGGCGATGCCGAGACCGGCGGCCGTGTTGTACATGGCTTCGGCGATACCGTTGGCGAGGATGCGCTGCTTGTCGGCCTGGGAGAGGCCTTGCGCAGCGACGGCGCCGAAGGTGTGGATCAGACCGACGACGGTGCCGAGCAGACCGACGAGGGTAGCGATGTTGGCCAGCGACCAGAGCGAGCCGATGCGCTTGTCGATGGCAGGTCGAAGCTCGCCGTAGCGCTCGCTGAGGGCTGCGTCGATCTCGTCGCTGCTCTTGTTGGCGTGCGTGAGCCCCGCCTTGACGAGCTGCAAGATCGGGTAGTCGGACGCCTCACAGAGCTTGATGGCGCGATCGATATTGTGGGCAGCCACGAGCTTCTTGATCTGGGCGAAGAACTCCTTGGAGTTCACGCGGTACTTGGTCAGCTGGAACAAGGCGCGTTCGACGATGATCGTAACGACGACGACGGAGACGATCATGTTGATGATCAGGAAGTAGGGGCTGTCCTTGAACGCCGCCATGAATCCGGTTTCGCCACCGCCACCCGACTGCGCCTGCGTAGCAGCCACCAACAGCAGAAGACGCATCCTCAAGGCTCCTTTCTTCTCGTATCTGCAATGTGCTCAAGGACAAGCGCCGGAGGGCGTGTACTCCGCTTACGCGTGTCGAGGAACAGCGTCGGGCACTATAGACGGCTGTCATCGGACAACGCAAGCGCATGCGAACAGGACTCGACAGGTCACCTCTTCCAAGGCATTTCACGGGGGCGTCCGAGGCCTGCCGCGCTCGCTGAGCGCTCGTAACCCCTCCCGCTTACTGAAAGTTTTTGCCGTCACGCGAAGATCGCCGCTTCTGCCTGATACTCCTTGACGAGCCAAGCGCCGCCCGACCATTATGCGAGACATTGCTGGTTGCTCTCGTCCGACTCCGTACCGCTTCCACGACTCGCATCTTGTCAGCTCGGGTCGACACTGATGGAAGAGGGACGGGTCGACGAGGCATTGTCCGAGAGACATTGGTGCGGTCCGGCCGTGCAGCGCCTGGCGGTGCGGTCGATGATGCAAGTGTACCGAGGAGGAAGATCAGATGAGCGGTCTCTGGAAGCACTTCAATGATGGTGGCTGGGGTATGTATCCGATCGTGTTCTGGTCGATCGTTACCATCGGGGTGATCGTCGAACGCGCGATCGTCCTGTACTCCCAGTCTTCCATCAACAAGAACATGTTCCTGGCGTCGATGCAGAAGTGCATCCTGGCTGGCGACGTTGCCAAGGCGATCAAGATGTGCTCCGCCGCCAACGCACCGCTCGCCCGCATCGTCCAGGCCGGTCTCGTCAAGGTCAATCGCCCAGATGAGGAAGTTCAAGCCTCGATGGACGAAGCCGCCCTGCGTGAGATCCCCAAGATCGCAACGCGCACCGGCTACCTGGCGCTGCTCGCCAACCTCGCGATGCTCTCCGGCCTTCTCGGAACCATCACCGGCCTCATCAAGTCCTTCGGCGCCGTCGGTGGCGAGTCCGTCGACCCCAGCCAGAAAGCCCGAATCCTTGCTGAAGGTATCTCCGAAGCCATGAACTGCACGGCCTTCGGCCTCATCGTCGCCCTGACGGCACTCATCGGCTACGCCTTGCTCAACGGCAAGACGCAGCAGCTCGAAGACGACATCAATGAAGCCTCCGTCCAGGTGCTGAACCTCGTGATTGCCAACCGCCAGAAGGTCAACCTCCAGGGCGTGCAGTCCTGAGGAACTTGACTGGGGTGCGCGCTGTCTGAATCGATGGCGTTGTCCCGGCGGTCGCCAACTCCAAGGAGACTCACATGGGTGGCGTAAGCGTTGAAGGTCCCAAAGGCGGTAGAAGAACGCTCGACTCGGAAATCAACCTGATTCCGATGATCGACCTCTTCATCTGCTGCATCAGCTTTTTGCTCATCACCGCGGTCTGGTCGCACATGTCGCGCATCAACGCCAACGCGCAGGTGCCCAGCCCGCCCCGTCCTGACCAGGAGCCCGAGAAGGTCGAACCCGAAAAAATGCTCACCGTCGAGATGAAGCAAGACGACAAGTTCGTCCTCATCTGGAAGTCGGGCGCGACCGTCCACAATACCTCCGAAGTCAAGAAGCAACCCGTCGAAGTCGGCGAAGGCTCCGATAAGCAGGTCCGCTACCCCGATCTCGCCAAGAAGATCCAGGAAGAGTGGACCACCTACGGCAGCCACAAGAACGACAACGATCCCAAGCAGGACCAGGCCATCATCTCGGTCGACAACCGCGCCCCGTTCAGCGACTTGATCGCCGTGATCGATGCCATCTACCAGCCGAAACGTACGTACAAAGGCGCCGACTGGACGTCTTTCAACGTGACCTTCTCGGCCCGCTAGGGAGGTAAGCCGATGTCTGCCAAACCTCACCGGCACTTCGAGCACGAGATGATCAAGCAACCGGGACGCCGGTTGATGCATCACGTGCCCCTCAAGTTCGTCCAGAAACGCGTGCAGGGCGGTGGAGGCAAAGGCGTCAACGCCTCCCTCAACCTCACCTCCTTCATCGACTTCCTCATCGTCGTCGTCGTGTTCCTCCTGATGTCCTTCTCCGCCTCCGGCGAAGTCCCTCTCGACAAGAACACCAAGCTGCCCAGCGCCGAAAACACCGTCGACATGGTCGATGCCCCCATGGTCGCCATCACGGGCACCCAGATCCTCGTCGACGGCACCAACGCTGGCTCCACCCGCGCGATCGAAGAGGCAGGACGCCTCATGAAGATCGACGAGCTCCACAACGTGCTCAAGAACAAGCGCGAGCTGTGGAAGCAGCTCAACCCGGGCAAGCAGTTCCCCGGCGTCGTCGTCCTCCAAGTCGACAAGCGCGTCCCAGCTCTCGTCGTCAAAAGCGTCTTCCAGACCGCCGCCTTCGCTGGCTATCCCAACGTCAGCTTCATGTGCGGCCAGATCCCGAAGACCGATAAGGGTCCCCCGGGTGGCGCTCACCACTGACCCGCGACCCCAGGGGCTGCCCCTTCGAGCAGCCCCCCCCACCCTTCATCACCTCAGGACTTGAATGGACGCAGAGAAGCGCACCCGAGGTCTTTCGGCAGTGGCAGAAGGGCGGCAGCGTAGGCTCGGCTTCCCGAACATCCCCCCTCGTCTCTGGCTCTGGGTCGGCATCATCCTCGCCGTCTGGGCCATCATCTACTGGAAGTACACCCAGGAGAAGCTCGACCAGGCCCGCAATGCCCTGCTCGCTCGCCAACGCGACGCAGCCGCTCAGCTCAACCAGCGCTTCCTGCCCCTGCGAGACAGAATCGAACGCTGGATCGTCGACGCCTCCGGCAGCTTCCCAGGCGACCTCGTCGCCCCGGAAGCCACGGAAGCCCCCTTCCGCTCCAAGCCCGGCATCTACCTGCGCCTGCGGCTGAGCGACGCCGCCGACGTCAAGAGCATCCGCCGCGAATCCCAGGTCTCCCTGCGAGATGCCTTCACATCCTGCCTCTTCCGCGGCGACAACCGCGACCCCTGGGCCGGCCCCGAGTGCAAGTTCAACCACGACTGCCCGGCCGGACAGCACTGCAACGAGACCAACCACTGCACCGTGCCAGCGCAGCCGTTCAACCTGCGCGTGTTCTACCGCGGCGCACGCGTGCTCAGCGAAGACTGGATCAAGGACGTCCGCGAAGCTTCCGACGACATGCGCATCCGGCTGCTCGAGCACGATCTGGATGCGACCATCAAGGAAGACGTCCCGCTCGCCATCGATCTGCTCGTGCGCGGCCAGTACTTCATGCTCGTGCTCGACGAGCCCGCAGCTGATCCCGCCTCGGTCCCCGATGCTGGCGGCCCCATGGAATCCCTTCAAGCCGCACCGCATCCAGCCCGCGTGTTCGTCTACGACATCCCCCGCGACAAGCTGATCCTGCGTCTGCGCACCGACGCTGCTGCGCAGGTCACCGGCCCGAGCGCTGACCCCAAGACCACGCTCGCCGTCCGCCGCCAGGCCAACAGCTGCGCGATCGCGGTCGCCGTGCGACGCGCTCTCGGCGATCCCGACGCCCCCTGATTTCCCCTGCAATCGTCTGTCAGGCGGGCTGCGCTCTCGCGCAGACGTACACGTCGCACAGGTTGAGCCCCGTTGCGCCGCCTTCGATGCGCGTTCCCAGATCGGCGTGAGCCTGCGCATCGCTGCACGCGTCGAGCGCCCGCTGCAGCGCTTCCCGATCGCGACCTTCGATCACGTCGCGCGACACACATGCGCCAGCGCTCCCCGACGTGCCGTCTGTGCCATCCGAGGCTCCGCACAGCACTGCCGCGTCCTCACCAAGTGCCGGATCCAGCGCCACGCGCAGCGCGACCCACCCTGCGCGTCCGCCGCGTCCTGCTCCTTCGACCAGGCGAATCACCGGCTCACAGGTGATCACCTGCGCGCTGCCTGGCTCCAGCGTCCGCGACAGCTCCACCAGGCGACGCGCCAGCTCCTCGACGGTGCAGTGCTCGACCACCTCGGTCGTCGCGGCGATTCCCTCCTCGCGAACGAGGCTCGCGACCTCGGCGCCCAGCGCTTGCGGATCCACCAGGATCTGCGCGCGAATCCGCTGCGAATCCGCGCTCTCCGGCGAAAGGCCCTCGGTCATCCACGGCAGCAGCCTCGAGGCGCGTCCATCTCCCAGCGCACGCACCAGGACTTCATGCGCCTGCTCGATCGAGGTGGGATCCGCGCACGCCGGGCCTGAGCCCACGTCGTGGCATTCGCCCTGCACGACGTCGCTCGCGATCGCGCACACCACCGTCGCCGCGCTCGCCTGCGCGAGCCGTCCCCCCTTGACCCGGCTGAGATGCCTGCGGACCGTGTTCACCTCGCGGATGCTCGCACCGGAGCGCAGCAGCGCCGCGACGACGTCCATCTTCTCCGCCAGAGCCATTCCAGCGGGCGGCGCGCACAGAAGCGACGACGCACCGCCGGAGATCAACACCAGGAGCGTGTCCTCGGCGGGCGTGCTCGCTGCCAGCGCCAGACACGCTTCTGCCGCGAGCACGGATCGCAGATCCGGCACGGGGTGGGGAGCGTGAAGCACTCGAATGCGCGCAGGCAGAGGTCGTTCCGGACCTGGGTCCGGGCACACCACGAGCCCGGCGCGCGCGCGGTCACCCAGCACCTGCAGCGCTCCGTCCGCCATCGCTGTTGCGCCCTTGCCCGCTGCGATCAGCGTGATCCGATCCCCTTGCACGCTGCGCCGAACGAAGTCCGCGGTCCGAGCGTCGAATCGCATCGATTCGATCGCACGTGCGTGCGCTCTGCACAGCGTGGAGCGAAGCAGGGCCTGGTTCATCGTCGCATGCGATCCCCGGCGTCCACCACGTGTGCGCCGACGATTCCCTGCCAGCCGAGCGTGAGCGTGAAGACGGTCGCTCGGTCGAGCTCGAAGCCGTCCCGATGCGCGAGCTGCGCATCTGACAGGCGAATCGCAGCGGATGCGTCGATCCACGGTCCGGAAGCCGATCTTGTGAGAGGCAGGCCGATGCCGAGCCCAGCCTCGAGGCCCGGGGCGATCGGCTCGTAGTGTGGCTGCCTGGACACGACGGCACCGAGGCGAAGGGAGATGCTGTCCACGAGCAGATCGAGCCACGCGGGCCCTCGTTCGAGATCCAGCCCGGAGCGCGGGAGGAACAAGGGGCGCAGCTCGATCCCCAGGGATACAGATCTCGAGCTCGGGCCCTGGCGCTCGCGCAATCCGTCGAGATAGGTCGCATAGATGCCCGCGGTCTGCAGGTACCGGACCGTCGCGCGCGCAAAGAGCGCTGTGTCTCCCCCGGCCAGCGCACACCCCAGATCTGCCTGCAACCCGAGATCCCCGGCCACGCGTCCGGCCGCGCCACCCCCGGACCCGGATTGCGCCTCAGCGCGGGCTGCGTGCAGCACACCCACGAGCAGGATTGCGACGAAGGGAGCGCAGGAGCGTTTCATGCACCGATGGCCTGCTGTATCCGGTCTCGGATCTCGCCGGGCACGATGAGACGCACGCGCGTGAGGGACTCGCCATTGAGACGTCCCAGCAGGAAGGAGACGTCCCCGGGCTTTCGCGCAGCTCCCTGGGAATACACCACCACGAGCGTGTCCTTGCTGTCGTCGAACGGCGTGTCGGTCGCGATGTCGAGGCCCACGTGCGTGTCCGGATCCAGCCCGGCTTCGCGGGAGATGTCGCGGGCGATCTCCCAGGCGCGCGCACGGGCCTTGGGCTCGCACTGGGCTTCGCCCACCAGCTCGATCGACTTGAACAGCTCGCGCGCACGCAGCCGTTTGCAGATGGATGCGAGCACGTCGTCGCGCGAAGACTCCCAGGCGTGCAGAGTACCCATCAGCACGCCGTCGTCGAGCTCCAGGTACTCGCCCAGCGTCGGCTCCCGCCCCTCGGCCGCGGCCACGAAAGCAGCGGGCGTGTTCGGCAGCCTGACGCTATCGCGCATGCAGTGCAGGGCGCGCGACAGGGCCATGCGCGCCATCCACTCGGCTGATCGGGTCGCCTTGTGGAAGTAGACCTGCTGGAACATGAACAGGCGGGCGAGCACGAACGACTCGATGGCCGCCAGCCCTTTTGCGCCGTCGATGGCCAGCGGCGGCGGCGATCCATCGGCCGCAAGGGGCGCGAACCGCAGACTTCGATGGAACCACTCGAGATCGAAGTTGCCGTAGCGAACGCCCGTCGCGTGCGCATCGCGCAGCAGGTAGTCGCATCGGTCCACGTCGAACGTGCCAGCCACTGCCCGTGCCAGGTACGGCAGCTCGTGCTGTCCCGCGATCAGGCGAGCTACGCGCGCAGGCATGTCCGGATCCTCGCTCGCGAGAACGCGGTGCACGTCGGAGCTCGAGTCGAGCACGATGCGGTCGGTCCACACCTCGTGGGGGACGCTCAGGGGCAGGGCCGACTCGAACATGTGCGAAGCCGGCCCATGGCCGATGTCGTGCAGGAGCGCGGCAGCAAGCGCATCCCGCGTCTGCTGGGAGCTCAAGCGGTGCCAGAACGGCAGGGCTTCGTGGATGTCGCGAAGCCGGTAGGCCAGCCGCTTCATCACGTGCGCGGTTCCGACCGCGTGGGCGAAGCGCGTGTGCTCTGCGCCCGGATAGGCGAGCGACGTGAATCCGAGCTGGCGGATCCGCCGGAGCCGCTGCACCTCGCGCGTGGCCAGCAGCCGCTCGATGATGCTCTCGTCGTCCGACTCGAACGCGATGAGGCCGTGGACAGGGTCACGCAGGATCATGGGGAGGCTCCGCATACGTTTGGCAGCGTTCGGGCCTGGATTCCAGCCCGCATGGTCCGCCCTGCACGCTGTTCAAACATCGCCCTGGGCATAAGGATGCACCGGTACCGTATCCGATTCCCCCCGCCACACTTCACTGGACTTGCTGGCGCCATGTCGGCTACTCACCTTAGAGTAGATTCGCTCTCCTGTCGTCTGCGTCTGCTTTTGCTGACGTTCCCCTGCGCCTGGACCTTGTGGATGGCCAACCCTCCGGACTCGCAGACCCGCCTGGCAACGATCCTCCGGGCTTTGCCCGCAGGTGAGTTGCGCGCGCTCGCCACGCGGGTCGGCGCAGGCATCGACCCCAACAAACGCGTTGATGCACCAGTCCAGGTCGCGCGCGTGCTGGTGGGGCTCCCGGAGGTCCGCGAGCCGTGGCGTTTGCCCCTGGCCAGCGCCCAGCTTCTTCGACGGCTGAGCGAATCAGGTGGGTGCCTGGTGGTGGCCAGCGTTCCTCCAGCTCTCGAGCCCCTGGCCGCGCGTGGCATCGTCTACGCCCGCAGCAGCGAGAAGGGGAAGATCGAGCTGGTTCTGCCGGCAGCGTTCCAGGTCCAGCTGCCTCCGTGGGAAGGCGAGGATCCTCGCAGCATCCGCGCGCTGATGGCGCAAGCGTCCAACGAGACGCTCACCGCGATCGCGACCCACTACCTCGGCAAGCCTGCGACTGCTCCGCTGGCGATTGCCCTCGAGCCCGCGTGGGAGCTGCTGAATTCTCCGGAGCGAATCGCTTCCGAAGTCGCTGGGCTCGCATCGGTGGAGAAGCGGCTGCTCGAGGCGATCGAGCTCGAAGGCGGGGAGGTCGAGACCGAAGAGCTGCTCGACCTGGAACGAGAGCCGCTTCGCATTCGAGGCGCCATGGGGCCCACACCTTCCAGGCGAGGCGTCGGCTTTGCCCTGGAGCGTCGCGGCATGCTGATGCCGGTGCACCCCAATCGCCACGTGATCCCGACCGAGGTGTCTGCTGTCATCGGCGAGGCTCGCGCCTCCAAGCGCGAAGGCAAGCGCGCGCAGATCCGAGCGTTCGTGCTCGACAGCGAGCATGAGCCGCGACGCGCCCGGTTCGCGATCGATCCGGCTCCCCTTGCGATTTCGCTCGCACTTGCGGCGCGTGAGACAGGCGCCGAAGTCCGCGAGGGTGCCGGTACGCCCCGATCCCTGGTGCAGAGGCTTGCTCAGCGATTCGGCCGCGAGCCCGAGGCGGTTGCGCTGATGATCGCGCTCAGCCGCGCGCTCGGGCTGTGGGATGCCTCTGCGCTTTCGAAGTCCGTCCCACCAGGCTCCCACCCGATCGCCCACCTGCCTTCGCTGCTCTTTGCGACGTGGCGAAAGGGAGGAGCCTGGGACGAAGCGCGCGCCGAGCCCGAGGTGCTCCGGCTCCCTGTGGACTCGCGCGATCCGAGCCCGGTGGGCGTGATCCGCGAGGTGGTGCTCGATGCCCTGACCGAGCTCGGGGAAGGACGTTGGGTTCCCTGGGAGGCCATGGCCGACTACGTGCGCACGGACAGCCGCGCCCCCGGTGTGACTCGACTACTGCGGAAATGGGCTGGGCGGGCCGGGATCGAAGCGCCAAGCCCGACCGACATCGCGCGCCGGATCACGCTCGAGTCGCTTCCGAACCTGGGCCTGGTCGACGTGGGAGAGTCGGATCAGGACGATGACCAGGAGAACGACCTGGGGCCGCTGGTCAGGCTCACGCCTCGCGGTCGCGCCATCCTGGCCGGCAAGACCTCTGCAGCAGACGCGACGGCGAGCACGTTTCTCGACGCGCACACGCTGCAAGTCGGCACCGCGGCCCACATGGGCGCTGTTCTTGCCCTCTATCCCTTCATCGAGATCGGCAAGGTGGGCGACTACCTCGAGATCCTGGTGTCGCCGAGCACGCTCTCGCGCGCGGTGTCGCTCGGCCTCGACAGCGGCCTCATACGGGCTTCGATCGAGTCCATCGCGCCGCTGCCCGACGGCATCTCCCGCACCCTCGAGCAGATGAGCGTGGTGGTAGGACAGGTGTCCTTCGTGTCTGCGTCCGCGTTCCTCTGGTGCGACAACCCTGACATCCGGGAGATGCTCCGCACGCGACGCCAGACCGCAGACCTGTTCCTCGATCCTTCGCCTCCGGGCGGGCTGATCGTAGCGCCGGGCAAGGACGTCGACACGGTCGCGCGGCGCTGTCGTGCGCTGGGCATCGAGGTGACGTGCGATGGCCAGGTGGTGCGCGCCCGCTCCACGGTGCCCCCCCGCAAGTCCGAGCGGCCTGGGCGACGGATGTCGACTCATCCGCCCGCGCCCGCCGCGCAATCGCCGGTGCCCAAGCGCAGGCCGACCCCGATCGGTTGACGGCGCCGGGCCGAGCCGGGAGCCTGGGGTGATTCGCACCTTGCTCGACGTAGAACGCGAGACAATGGACGAACCCGCAGTAGCAGGTATCATTCGCCTGGTACGAGGCGTGAGGTCATGGCCTACAGGCTGGAGCAGGTAAGGGGATGAGCATCACACCTGCTGCTGCGCCGCCGGAGCTCGTCAAGTTCGAGTTGCTCGACGAGATCGGTCACGGCGGCATGGCCACCGTCTACCGGGCACGCGACGTGCGCCTGGGTCGCGAGGTGGCCGTCAAGCTGATCCATCCCCATCTCCGCGAAAACAAGGAGGTCGCGGCGCGCTTCATCGCCGAGGCTCGCGCGGTCGCCAAGCTCAGGCACCCGGGGATCGTCGAGGTCTACGACGTCTCTGATGCCGAAGACAAGGAACGCTACCTCGTCGCCCAGCTCGTGCGCGGACCGTCCCTGCGCAAGTTGATCCTCGAGCATCCGCAGATCCCGCCCGAAGTGGGGGCCTGCTTCGGCGTGCTGCTGAGCGATGCGCTGGCACACGCGCACGACGCGGGAATCGTTCATCGGGACGTCAAGCCGGAAAACGTGCTCGTGGAGGTGGACGACGCCCACGGAGAGGCGCTGGTGAAGCTCACCGACTTCGGCATCGCAAAGGTGCTCGATGCGCAGAGTGTGACTTCCACCGGGCAAGTGCTGGGCTCTCCGGCGCACATGGCCCCTGAGCAAATCGAGGGCGGCGAGGTCGATGTCAGAGCTGACGTCTTCAGCCTCGGCGTGCTCGTCTACGAATGCATGGCGGGCAGGCTCCCGTTCGAGGGGAAGAACCCGGCGCAGGTGCTCAAGAAGGTCCTCGAATGCCACTTCCCCCCCCCGGACAAGGCGCGTCCCACCGTAGGAACTCGCTGGTCAGCGATCCTGAGGGGCGCGATCGCCAGGGAGCCTGCAGACCGCTATCCGACGATTCGTCAGTTCGGCGAGGCGATGCGTTCCGAGCTTGCTGAGCTTGGAATCGAGGATGCCCGCACCGAGATCTACCGCTACCTTTCCGATCCAGACGGATACGCTCAGGCCTTCGTGCCTGCGCTCGTTGCTTCGCTGATCGCCCGGGCCCAGCGCTCACAGAAGAGCAAGGACGTCCCAGGGGCAGCCGCTGACCTGAACCGTGCGGTTGCGTACCGTCCTGACGACGGCGATCTGCTGCGTCAGGTCAACGCCCTGGCCCAGGGACAATGGCGAAGACAGGCGCTGAACCGGGGGCTGTGGGCCATGGGCGCTGTGGTCATTCTCGCTGCAGCCACGCCCCTCGGCGTGCGAGCGTGGAAACGACGGATCACCCACCAACCCCCGGTGCCGGTTCCAGCCTCGGCTGATCTGGTCGCCAACCCAACTTCCAGCGCGCTTCCTCCGGTCAGCGTTTCGTTGGTTTCCTCGACTTCGCCCTCAGCCCACCCGCCGGGGCCGGTTGTGAAGGTCCCGCCCCTACGCCCGTTCACGATCGAGTCGCCCAAAGACAAGGAGCGCAAGGTTGTCATCACTTCCTCGCCGAACACAGCCTACCTGAGCATCGATCGAGGGCCTGCAGGGGAGGTGGGAATGTCAGGGCAGACACGGGTCCTAACCGTGGGGCCCCACATTTTCGACTTCATGCCGTCGCCTGACTCCAAGACCTGCTGCGACTCGAAATCCTACAGTTGGAAGGTCGAGCCCGACGACGGGAGCGGAAAGCCGCAGGTGTTCCACGGGCGTCTCGGCTTCCACGACGCCACGGTCAGGGTTGCAGGGGCCCCGGCGGGCGGCCAGACAGAATGCGGGATCCGACGCTTGACCGTGGTCGGCAATGGCTCGGTGAAGGTCCAGATGGCCAACCCGACCGAGTCTTTGCCGTGCAGGCACGTGCCTGGGGACAAGTCGCAGACGGTTGTTCTTTCTGCTGGAACCGAAACCGTCGTAGCTTGGCCACCATGACCGTGGGGGGGCATCTCCCCCCCGGCCAGGCAACGCGGAATGCGAGCGATTCAAAAATCGTGGATTGCGATCCTGGTGGCCGGGGTGTGTCTGGCCTACAGCACCGCTGTCTTCGCTGACGCGTTGGCGGACTACGAGAAAGCTCGCAACGACTACGACGCAGGGCGCTACTCGCAGGCTGGCGACCGTTTCCGCGAAATGCTCGATCCGGACAAGGGCAGCGCCTTGAATGATCCCGTGCTGCTGGAGCAGGCACGCATCTACTACGCGTCGTGCATGATCGCGCTGGGCAACCTCGCAGAGGCCGATGCACAGATCCGTGCCGCCCTGCTGACCAATCCGGCTGCGCGCCCTGATCCCGTGGTCTTTCCCCGGGCCGTGGTGGATCGATTCGTGGATGTAAGGACCAAGATCCGGGCCGAGCTCAACGCCAAGGCCGAAGAAGACGCAAAGAAGAAGCGCGAGGAAGAGGAGAAGCTGCGTCGAGCGCGTGAAGCCGAAAAGGCCCGCATCAGGGAGCTGGAGAAGCTCGCGCGCCAGGAAGTCCACGTGGTGCACAACTCCCGATGGATCGCGTCCATCCCCTTTGGCGTGGGTCAGTTCCAGAATGGGCAGACCGCGGGCGGGTGGCTGTTCCTCACCACCGAGGCAGCCCTGGGAGCCACGACGATCATCACGGCGACGATCAAGTCCTCCCTCGAATCTCAGGGAAACTCCGACCTCGTGAACACGGCCGCCCTGAACTCCAAGACCCGCGAGCTGGCGACCATCAACCAGTACTTCTTCGCCGGGTTCGCTGCTGTGGCTGCCGGCGGGATCCTCCACGCTCATCTCACTTTCGTGCCGGAGTTCCGCGTGGTGCGCGAGCGACCGCTCCCCCCGCCTCCGGTCAGCACCGTGGTGACGCCTTCGATCGGCGTGCTTCCACGCGGAGGATTCCTCGGGTTGCAGGGGACGTTCTGACGCGGGTCAGACGTCGAACAGCAGCGGCACGAGGTTTTCGGCAGGCCCCACGCACTCCTCGTGGAACGCCGGATTCCCGCTCTTCTCCACGTTGACGTTGATGCAGCGCGCACCCGCCTTGCGCGCCTCCTCGACGAAGCTGGCCGCCGGCCACACCACGCCGGAAGTGCCCACGGCAACGAACCACTCGCAGCGATCGATCGCCTGCATGGCAGCGCGCATGGCGTCTTCGGGCAGGATCTCCCCAAAGAGGACGACATGGGGACGGAGCGGCGTGCCGCACTCGCAGAATCCGGCTCCGTGGGGAAACCGGTGCCTGCACCGATCGCAGCGATCGATCTCGATCGAGCCGTGGATCTCGTGGACGTTCTCGCTCCCGGCTCGCTTGTGCAGACCGTCGATGTTCTGCGTGACCACGTCGAACCGCGCGCCTTGGGTGCGCGCCGCCTCAGCGCGCGCAAGCGCCAGATGAGCTTCATTGGGCTCTGCCGCGCGTGCGGCTTGCCTCATTCTGTCGAGAAATCCTGACACCTTGTCCGGGTGGTTGCGCCATGCCTGCGCGCTGATCATGGTCTCGACGTCGATGTCGTTCCAGATGCCGCCAGGTCCCCGGAACGGCGCAAGTCCGCTTGCCACCGAGATACCAGCGCCGGTCAGCACGGTGACCGACGCGCTCTTGGGAATCGTCAGCATGCCGGTAGCCTAGTACCGCAGGCCCGAAGACCAAAACGGGATCCTATGCCTCGGCTCCCGGCGTCGAACCAGGGAGCGCACAGGGCCCGGTCCCCGCTCCATGCAGCAGCGTTGCCGGCTACTCGTCATGGCGAATCTGCACAGTCTCACCGCTTGACGATTCCAGGTGCAGGAGTCGATGTTCCACACGTGTTCCGCAAGATCCTGATCGCGAATCGTGGGGAGGTTGCCTGCCGGATCATCAAGACCTGCCGGCGCTTGGGCGTGGGCTCGGTGGCCGTGCACTCAGATGCCGATGCAACCGCGCTGCATGTGCGCGCCGCCGACGAGGCCGCGTCGATCGGACCACCGCCGGTCCAGCAAAGCTACTTGAACGTGGAGGCGATCCTGGCCGCGGCACGTCGCTGCGGCGCCGAAGCGATCCACCCTGGCTACGGGCTCCTCAGCGAGAACGCGGCGTTTGCCCGAGCCGTGCGCGAGGCCGGGCTCGTGTTCATCGGCCCTCCTGCGGAGGCTCTCGAGGCTTTCGGTGACAAGATTCGCGCCCGCGAGGTCGCGAGCAGCGTGGATGTTCTCCCTCCGCCAGGCAGACCGATCCCGCTCGATGATGCAGCCTTCGCCGCCTCCGCAGCCAGCAGTCTGGGCTTTCCGCTGCTCGTGAAGGCGGCAGGGGGAGGGGGAGGGATCGGGATGCAGGTCGTCCGCGACGGCCTGCAGCTGGAGCGCGCCGTCCGCTCGTGCTCGGACCGCGCCAGAAGCGCATTCAGCGATGCTCGCGTGTATGTCGAGAAGCTGATCGACGCGCCTCGGCACATCGAGGTGCAGGTCCTGTGCGATGCCCAGGGCGGGGCCGCGGCGCTCGGGGATCGCGAGTGCAGCGCCCAGCGCAGGCACCAGAAGATCGTCGAGGAGTCCCCTTCTCCTGCCTCGTTCCTGCAAGGCCCGGAAGGCGAGGCCAGGCGCGCGAAGCTGCACGAGAGCGCGCTCCGCGTGGTTCGCGCTGCGGGCTACGTCAACGCAGGCACGGTCGAGTTCGTGGCAGACGCCTCGGGCGATCTGTGGTTCCTCGAGGTCAATGCCCGTCTCCAGGTGGAGCATCCGGTCACGGAGATGGTTGGCGGGGTCGATCTGGTGGAGCTGCAGCTTCGGATCGCTGCGGGGGAGCCAGCGGCGAGCGACCTGTCGTGGAATCCCCGCGGGCATTCGATCGAGACCCGATTGTACGCCGAGGACCCGGCCAAGATGTTCGCACCCCAGCCCGGTCGGATCACAGCGCTGCAATGGCCCGCCCCAGACCCGCACGTCCGCGTCGAGACCGGCGTCGAGCAGGGAAGCGAGCTGACGCCGTACTACGACCCGATGATCGCGAAGCTCGTGGTGTGGGGAGAGGATCGCGCCGCTGCGCTGCGCCGACTCCGCGGGGCGCTCGACGCAACCGTCATCGAGCTGCAAGGCCCACGAGGTCCAGCCGTCACGAACCTCGAGTTCTTGCGACAGCTCGTCAGGAGCGAAGCCTTCGAGTCGGGTCAGTACGACACCGGGCTGGTCAGCCGCGTCACCGGCAAGGCGTGCTGAGCGCTGCCGCAGGCAGCTGGACCGTGAACGAGGCTCCGTGCCGGGTGCTATGCGCAGCCACCTCGCCGCCGTGTCCAACGACGATGTATCGAACGACGGACAGGCCGAGGCCGGTGCCTTTGGAGTGCTCCTTGGTGGTGAAGAACGGGTCGAAGACGCGGGGGAGATTCTGCTCGGCAATGCCTGGGCCGGTGTCGGAGACCGTGATGATCACGGGCATCCCTGGAGGTGGCAGGCAGGCTTGGATCGACAGGTCGCCACCGCTGTCGGCCATGGCCTGGCAGGCATTGGTGATCAGGTTGACGAATACCTGGATCAGCTGGCCCGAGACGCCTCGGACCGGGGGAATGCCATCGGCGATCTGCAGGCTGACGCGAACGCGGCTCTCGTTGATCGTGTGCTCGCAGAAGATGAGCGACTTGTCGATGATCTCGCGCAGCTCCACGGCAGAGGGCGCCTCTTCGCTCGGGCGTGCGTAGGAGACCAGCGCGCGCGCGAACTTGAGGATCCGATCCGCCGAATCGCCGATCCTGCGAAGCCGTTCCACGTCCTGCGGGTCGGTTCCATCCTGCTCGGCCTTGCGCAGCAGGTACTCGGAGTACGTCACGATCGAGGTGAGGGGATTGCTCAGCTCGTGCACCACACCGGCCGAGATCTCTCCGAGCGACGCCAGCTTTTCGGTCTGGATGATGCTTGCCTGCACCTGCTGCAGCTCTCTCATCCTGCGACGCGCGGCTTCGATGATGCTCGCCGTCCGAAGCGCCGAGCCCACGGCAGCAACGCCCAGGCGAATCGTGCGAAGCAGCGGCGCTTCATCCTGGTCGAACTCGGTCTCGTTCGACGCGCAGTGCAGCGTCGTCCCGCAGCCGTCTTCGATCGGCAGCCTTCTCTCGTGGGCCAGCCCTGCGAAGAGCCGGAGACCGCCAGCCTCGGTGAAGTGCGGGTCGACCTCGCGGCTCCCGATGAACTCCTCGCCCGGGCGGCTCGTGGGGCTGCTGACAGCGAAAGCGATGGCCGGGAAGGTCGCGGCCAGGCTTTCGATCATGAAGCGAGCGACCTGATCGCGCCCCTTGTCCACAGGTGCCCGGCACAGCGACTCCAGGATTCGCTCTGCCGGACTGGAAATCGGCGCATACGGGTTCGAAGTCGGCGGGATCGACTCCTCTGGGGACAGCTCTCGCGTATCGGAAACGAATCGCGGCATCTCAGTTGCTACCTTCGGTGGTGCGGTTCCTCGCTTGCACGATCCAGGTCGAGGATCTTGGCTGCCCCCACGTAGGTCTTGGTTTCATAGCGCGTGATCTTGCCGATCTTGCGCACAATCTCTGCCATACGCTCTGCCTCGTTCATGATCACGTCTGCTGCGGCGTACGACGGCGCATCTGGCTCCAGCTTGCGCTTGAGTAGCTCAGCATAACCCATCACGCTGGTGAGCGGTTGGTTGAGCTCATGGGCGGCCGCGCCTGCGAGCTCCGCGATGATTGCCTGCTTCTCCCTGGACTGCAGCTCCTCCTGCGCTGCCGCCAGTCGCGCCTCCATCCGCAGCTTGTCTCGAAGGTCCGTGAACACCACCACCGCGCCGTCGCTCGCCCCACCCTCGAAGATTTGCGCGGCCGACAGCGACACCGGCACCAGCTCTCGGTTCGCGCTCAGCACGTGCGTGCGGTGATCCTCGATGCGTCGCGGACGATGCAGGTCCGTCAGGTGCGGGTTGACCACGCTGAGCACGTCCTCCACCCCGTCGGGCGGGAACAGGTCGCGTACTGCGCGACGCCCGATCACCTCGTCAGCCCGATATCCGAAGCAGCGCTCGGAAGCGCGATTGAACAGCCTCACGATGCCGTCGCGGTCGATCGACAGGATCGCGTTGGCCGAGCTGTCGATCACCCGCTCCAGGAACTCCTTGGTCTTGCGTAGCTCGGAGTCCACCATGCGATCCCGGGTCACATCGCGAAGGCTGAGCAGCGTGGCGTTGTCCTGCCGCAGGACGCTGCTGAAGCTGATGCTCAAGACGATCGTGGCTCCGTCGCGGCGCTGCAGACGGATGTCCGCGTTGCGCGGGTAGTCTCCCCGGGCAAAACCCTCGCGAACCCGCACGAGCGCCGCTGTGTCTTCCGGCACCAGCAGGCTGTCGAAGCTGCGGCCCCGCAGCTCCGCGTCGGTGTAGCCGCACACGTCGCGCGCTCGCGCGTTCGAAAACAGGATCTGCCCGTCGTTGTCGATCACCACGATTCCGTCTGCCGACGACTCCAGGAACGTCTCGTAGCGCTTGAGCAGGCGAAGCCTTCGTTCCGCCTTGAATCTCGCGAACGTGACCCGCTCCGTCTTGTCGCGCAGCCGCTTGATCACGCGCGCATTTCGCAGGGCGATCGCGGTCGCGTTCGCGATCGTGCGCGCGACCGAGAGCTCGTGCTCGCCAAAGTGCACGTGCTGGCGCGCGCGCAGGAAGAGCACGCCCATGGGGCGGTCCTCGTAGTTGATCGGAACGATGGCGAGGGAGGCCACGCAGTGCTCGTGGAGGTCCTGGCGCACGACCTCGAGCAGGGGGTGGGTCGCAGTGTTCTCGATCACCAGCGGCTGGCCGGATTCCATCACCTGGCGGATCTCAGGATACTTGTCGAGCTCGATGCGCAGATCGTGCATCTGCTGGTCGTCGCTGGTGGCGGCGACGTACCCGACTGCGCCGCCTTCCTGCACGACCACGATGCTGCAGCGGTCCACATGTGCGACCTCAGCGATGCGCACCACGACCGTGAAAAGGATCTCCCTCAGATCCAGGCTCGAGGCCAAAGCCTGCGTGAGCTCGAGCACGATCTGGGTGTCGCTCTCCTTGTGCGCCAGCTCGTCGATGTACCCGCGCAGCCGCAGCTGGCCGCGGATGCGCGCCACCAGCTCCACCGGACGGAACGGCTTGCGCACGAAGTCGTCTGCCCCCGCGTCGAACGCACGCGCGATCTCGTCGTCGCTCTCCAGCGCTGTCAGCACCACGACCGGGATGTCCCGCCACGTGGGATGCGCCCGCAACGTCCGCAGGATGTCGTACCCGTCCGGCGGCGGCATCACCAGGTCGAGCAGGATCAGCGCCGGCGCAGACTCCGCGATGGACTGCAGAGCTTCGGTCCCCCCGGTGACCGCCACGCTCCGGATGGCTGCCTCGTGGAGCGCCTGGCACAGCACGTGGCGGCTCACCGCGTCGTCATCGACTACCAGGACCTGCGTATCTGCCGGGACTGCCACGGGTCCAGGGTAATGCGGACGGGCATGTGACGGCAAATACCAAGCAGCCCTTGCGCTTTTCTTGTTCCAGCGGCATCGTGGAGAGGAATTCACCCGCTGGGTCGGGTGTTGATGCCACGCATGACCACGTCCCTCCGAATTCTCTCCGTTGCCCTGCTCGCTGCTGCCACGAGTCCGCTCGCCGGCTGCACCACCCACTACATCCCCAATACGGACGTGGAAGACACGTCCGAGAACCGGGAAGCCGTCCTGTTCTGCGAGAAGTACCGCAAGGCGGTCGAGCGCAGGGACATACCCTTGCTGCTGACGCTGATCTCGCCGCGGTACTACGAGGACGGGGGCAACGCCGATGCATCGGACGATCTGGACTACGCAGGCATGCGCGAATACCTCCAGACCCAGCTCACCCAGGCCAAGGCGATCCGCTACGAGATCAGGTACCGCCGCGTCCTCGGCTCCAAGGACACCGAGCGTGTCTTCGTCGACTACACCTACTCCGCCTCCTACAAGGTGCCCGGCATCGAGGACAAGGACGAGTGGCGCCGGACCGTGTCGGAAAACCGGCTCGAGCTGATCCGCTGCGCTGGGCTGTCGCAAGAGCTGAAGACAGCGCACAATTGCGAAGGGACGACCTTCAAGATCAGCGGCGGGATGTAGGCAGGAGCGGCTTGAGGGGGACCACCGCCACGCGAGCGTGGCGGCGTCACCCTATGGCAGGTCAGTAGCAGGTCAGTCCGGGCGGCGTCGAGGCGCCCACCGGATTGGATGCCGTGAACCGGCTCACGACCATCGTGTACTCGGACACGGTCGCAGCCGGGTCCTTCGCATACACACGGACGATCTTGAACTTGCCGTCGAAGTCAATCGGGTACGACCCGTACGTCAGGGTCGTCGACAGCATCATGCGTGTGCAGTCGCCGTATCCGTTGTCGTCGTCGCAAGCTCCGCAGATCCCCGCCTTCGTGCAGCTGCCACACCCCAGGTGCTTGTTCGAGCACAACGACGGGGTCGCTGCATCGAGGTTCTTGATCACGTCCGAGAGCCCCTCGCACGTGACCGTCGCGTCGAGCAGGTTGAGATCTGCGGTCTTCGCCGCATTGCCCCATGGGCGGACCTCGGTCCTGAGGTCGACGCCGCACTTGCCGATCCCGCCGTTGTAGGTGTCGAGCCAGGCAGCCGCGCCGTCAGGAAGCTCGAGCGCGATGGTGTCGATGTCGCCCGCCGTCTCCAGAGCGCCGGTGATCTTGAAGGTCCTGCACTTGGTGGTGGACACGACCCACTGCATCCTGGGGTCATAGTCCGTGCCCGTGACGTGGTTCGGCGCCGGATCGAGCGCAGGCTCGGAAGGCGGGGTGTCCCACACGTCGCCGTTCGGCTCCTTGATGGCAAAGGTGCAGGCGGCCGTCACCTTGCACTTCGTGTCGCATCCGTCCGAGTCCTTGCCGTTGCCGTCGTCGCACTCCTCGTCGCCCTCGCGCACGTAGTTGCCGCACACGTTCCTCGGAGGATCCGAAGGCACGAACATCTCCGTGTTGTCGACCGTGAACGGGGCGTAGCAGTGCCCGTACAGGTAGTTTGGCGTCGTGCCGTCGTTCTTGAACGGGCCGCCCAGCCCCAGCTCGGTCTCGTCCATGCACATCATCTCGAGCCCGTTGGGCGCGATGTTGCAGGTCGCCTTGCCGAACGAATCCTTGGGCCCGCAAGGCGTCATGCACCAGCTCATGCCCGTCTTGTATCCAAAGTCGCCGTCCGCGCAGATCGCGTTCTGGCCGCAGTCGGTGTCCACACGGCAAGGCGAGCACCCTTGCGGTGTGGCCTCGTGGCAGGCGCCGACATCGGGGACGCACGCGAACACACCTGTGCCGACGTCCTTGCATTCCACGCCGATGTAGCAGGAGTTGGTTTCCTTCTCGCACGGTGTCGTGCAGAAGCCTTCGCCGTTCTTGTCAGGCACGCAGATCGCACCGACCTGCAGCGAGCAGTCGATGTCGGAGTTGCAGGGCGCGCAGAACTCGCGCTTCAGACAGACCTTGGGCTGCTGGGTGAAGTCGATGTCGGTCTTGCCCGAGATCCCGATGCGCGCAGAGCCGCACCAGTAGCCCGACGGACAATCGTCGTCGGTCGCACAGCCATCCTTCTTGCTGCAGAAGCCCTTGCCGAGCGTGCCCACGCAGATCCAGCCATTGGCGCTGTCGCAGACCGTGCTCTTGCCGCTCGGGCACTCGGTGCCATAGTGGCCTGCGCCCCAGTCCGTGTCCTTCTTGTCGCAGTAGCCCTTGGGCCCGCTCGCAGGCGCGTTGGGAATCCCTTTGCACTCGTAGCCGTCAGGGCAGTACTGCACGCCGTCGCACTTGACCGCGCACTTGCCCGCAAGGCACTGCAGCCCGTAGCCGGGAGCGCATTCCGCGTCGCCCTTGCAGGGCGAGCCTGTCACGCCATCGTTGGGAAGCCCCAGGCTCTTGCAGTAGTAGTCGTAGGTCGTCAGATCCACCGTGGTGGCCGTTCCAGGCGTGCAGGCGTAGCCCATGCCGCATTCGGTCCCGTTCGGGTCTTTGCATGGCTGGCCGCAGAACCCCTCGGCCCGATCGTCGGTGACGAAGCAGTAGTTGCCTGCAAGGCACTTGGTTTCGTCGCACTTCTTGTAGCACTGGCCATCGCGTACCACGCCACCGCATAGTTTTTCCGGGGTGGAATCGGAGCTGCTGCAGGCCGTTGCGCACAGCGCAAGAATCGAAGCGGCAAGCAGGAGAACGCCTCGCATGGGCCTCATGGTGGACGTTGGATGCATGGAAGACCTCGGGGTAAAGGGGTGGGCCATCGCCGAAGGGCTTCGGGCCGAAGCGAAAAAGTTTCGTGTCGCCGCGACGGCTCTTTCTTGCGCCGTTGCCTAGTTCAGCGCGAGCAACGGTATGATAGACTGTGGCCGTCGCAGTCGCAATCCGCAGTTCAACGGTCAGGCGTTACCACGCGACGATCTTCCAGGGAGTACCCCATGCGCGCTGTTGTCTACGTCCCGCTGTCGTGTCTCGCAGCATCCCTTCTTCTCGCACTGTCAGCTTGCAGCTCCGATCCTGCTGCGCCCGAAGTCGATCCGGGCAAGGAAAATGATGGCGGAGGCACAGCCGTCGAAGGAGGCGGCGGCAGCGCAGGGACCACCCAGGCTCCGGACTACCCCAAGGGCCCCTACGGCCAGAACCTCGAGTCCGTGATCAAGGACTACCAGTTCTGGGGCATGAGGAACCCCAAGGCGGTCAACTACACCGTCGATGACACGAACAAGGAGCTCATCTCCTTGCACGACTACTACAATCCGACGGGCGACAAGTCGAAGCCGCGAGTGCTTCTTCTCACATGGTCCGCGCTGTGGTGCACCTACTGCCAGCAGCAGGCCGAGACCGCCAACGACGAGTTCAAGACCTGGAACCCCAAAGGCGTCATGTTCATCGAGGCCATCTTCGAGGACAACGACTACAACCCCTCTCGCTGGGCGAACCTTACCACTTGGACCAAGACCTACGGCTTCGAGTTCCCCACCGTCCTCGACCCGGCCATCGCCTCCGGCGTCTACTTCGACAAGAGCGCTGCGCCCTACAACATCATCGTCAACCTCACCAACATGAAGATCACCTTCGCCAACGCCGGTCTGCTCGATGCGGCTTCGGCCGAAGCTGAGTTCGTCAGCATCCTGGGACAGTGACCCGAATGAATCGTTTCAGCCCCCTCGAGCGCGCCCGCTGCGTCGCTCTCGCCGCTCTCGCATCCATTGCCCTCGCTGCAGCCGCCTGCGGCTCGGCCACCACGCCCCAAGCCAACGCGCCCTCCAACGCGGCCATGGCGCCTGACTTCAGCGTCGATCTGATGTCCGGCGAGAACTTCCGCTTGGCAGATCACCTCGGCAAGGACGTCGTCCTCATCGACTTCTGGACCACCTTCTGCGTCCCGTGCGTGGCGGTCCTCACCCACCTCGAAGAGATCCAGAACAAGTACAAAGACAAGGGCCTGGTGGTGCTCGGCGTGGCCATGGACCCGCCGGAAACCGCCGGACAGATTGGGCCGTTCATGCGCTCGCACGGGCTTCACTTCGCAGTGGCGCACGATATCAACAGCCAGGTCACGAACCTGTACAACAAGAAGACAGCGGCTCCCTATCAGGTGCTGATTGGCCGCAACGGCCAGATCATCAAGCGCCGGGAGACCTACCAGCCGGGCGACGAGGTAGGCATGGAAGCCGACGTGGTCGCCGCCTTGGCGCAAGCCGCACGCTGATCGCCACCCCCCTGCTCGCAGCGCAAAATCCCGCCACATCGTGTATCGTGTCGCACGCACCATGGCACGCCCGCATTTGCCCAGAGCCGCGCGCAAGCACTCTCCACTCCGCCACACACCGATGCGACACGCGAGCAGCCGCGCGTTGCTGCGCGTGATCGCGATCGGGTCCGCCGCGTCCTGCGCCCTTCTGGTCGCCGGACAAGCGCGCGCAGAGACTCCCGTGATCGACAAGCCCAGCGCCACGATCACGGAGACGACCGTGTTCAAGTGGCACTTCGACAATCGGAACACCGATCGGCTCGACGACAACTACGGCGAGTGGCTCAACCGTCTCAACATGCAGGCGACCAGCGGAAGATTCACTGCTGCGCTGCGCATCGACAGCGCCATGTTCTTCCACAAGCCCGACCCGAACCGCCTGGCTGATCGCGATGTGGCGCAGGGGCTGGACCGCTACACGGCCACCCAGAACTACGGCATCCAGCTGTCCGACCGCTACGTCAATGTGGTCTATCCATCCAAGTACAATCTGACCTACCAGCACCGCGGGCTGGAGGTGACGGCCGGCGACTACTACGTCCAGTTCGGCAAGGGCCTGACCCTCGCCGTTCGCAAGGTCGACGAGCTCGCCTCGGACACCACCCTGCGCGGCGGCAAAATCGTCTACAACCCTGATCTCGGGAAGCTCAAGTTCAACGTCACCGCGATCGCGGGTGCGTCGAACCCGATTCGCGTCGACGAGGTCACGGGACGGCTTCTCTCGCAGTCGGCCGGAACCAGCGCCGAGAAGTTCGCCTATCCCATCGTGCCGAAGCCGAACAACACACCCTACGTCGCCAACGCTTTGCCCACGTTCGCGCCCGACGTACTGACGGGCGCACAGGCAGAAGGCGGCATCAAGGCACTGCAGCTCGGCGTGCGCGCCGTGCAGCTCGACCGGGCACACGCGTGGTTCCAGAACGGCAGCGACTCGGCTGGCCCATCGCGCAACGCCGACAAGACCATGATCGCCTCAGCATCGCTCAACGCGCCGTCCATCTTCGATCACGGCACGTTCTACTTCGAGCTCGCAGGCCAGAACATGCGCGACTACATCGGCGGACCGGAGACCGATCCGACGGGAGTCAAGGCTGCCCAGCTCGACCGGGTCTCAGGCGGGTACGCTGCCTACATGATGGCAACCGCCTACGATGGCCCCTTCACGCTCTCCATCGAAGGAAAGCACTACGATCGCTTCTATCCGATGCTCGCCAACATCGGCGGCACCGGCCCCAAGGACTTCACCTCTCTTCAGTACAACATCCCGCCCACCACCGATCCGTTCACCGCGGACTTCCACAGGGGCTCGTACAATGTCTGCGTCACCGGCGCTCGCGCCAGGCTCGACGCGCGGCTCGGCGAGCAGGCCCTCGTCTACGCCTCGCTCGGCCGCTACCGAAGCTGGTCCGAGCAGTCGACCTACTGCGGGGAGGAGCGAACGAACCGGGGCAAGACCGACGAGATCCGCAACGACATCGTAGATCCCTTCGTGGGAGCCGAGCTCAACTTCGAGCAGTCGCGAAGCCACGCCTACTTCAGCAGCGGTGTGCACTTCGACGATTCTGCGCAGCCGAAGCCGTATCCGGACGTGCCTGTGCCCACCACGGTCTTCTACCGCGAGAACTGGGTGCGATACTCGCTCCTCAAGAAGATCCACGGACCGTGGAGCGCTGAGATGGTCGGCTGGCACAGGTACCGCTTCAACCCGTCCGAGCACCCCACTCCTTGGCGCGAAGGAGAGAACTACGTCTCCGCCATCTGGTCTCCCAAGCTCACGGTCGCGTTCGGCTACGAGTACTCCACCAAGGAAGACAACTGGAAGCACTACTACAACGGCATGGTCCAGTGGCGATTCACAGGTGCGTCGTTCGTGCGGGCCTACATCGGGCAGAACCGCCCCGCCTTGCGCTGCATCTCCGGCGTGTGCAAGCAGTTCCCCGCATTCGAAGGCGCCAGGCTCGAGGCCACGTTCGCCTTCTAGAGGCCTGTCTCCCATGAGCCTGATCGTCATCGCCACCATCGCCGCTGCGTCGATCGCCGCAGCAGCGGGCGCTGCGATCGCCGCTCGTCGCGTGCGCTCCAAGTCCAAGCCGCTGGCCCTGGCCGCTCATGACAAGTCCGACCCGGTCTTCGACTTGCTGCAGCTGCAGGTCGGCGACGTCGTGATGCGAGGCAACCACGAGCTGTGGCTCGTAGGCGCGCTCGTCCTGACCGAAGGCACCGAATGCGTGGGTGCGGTCTTTCACGGCTCCAAGAGCGCTGGCGCACAAGCTGAAGCCGTGGTCGTGCGCCCAGGCCCGCCTCGCGCCCTGGCCTGGGTCCAGGAGCTCCCCTTGGATTCCTCGTCGATCGTCGCGGACTGCATCGAGGCCAACGGGGAGCGGCTCAAGCGCAAGTCCCGTGTCCCCGTCTCTATCGCTTGCCACGGGGAAGCCTGGCAGCAGGCCAAGAGCACCGGGCTCTTGCTTCAGTACGAAGCCCCTTCCGGCTCCACCGCATTCGTTCTGTGCTGCGAAGACGCCATCGCCGCCTGGTGCGGCTGCTGGCTCGTCGAAGGCAGCTTGATGCGTCTCGCCGCAGGCAAGGCTACGTTTCGCGAGGACTAGTCCGAATCTCCCTCCGACGGAGGCTCGGATGCAACGTCGTCATGCGCATCGTCATGCCCGTCGTCGCCACCGTCCGATGGACCTGCGCCGGCCTGCGATGGAAACATCGGCGTGATCTCGGCGGGCTTGAACGCTGCGATCTCGCCGCTCTCCAGGAACACGCGGACCGTCTGCGACAGCACATCGACATCGCGAACCTTGCCAGGCCCCTTGGGCGTGATCACGCGCTTGCCAAGCTTCGGCAGAAGCTTGCGCTGCGTCCGGTAGAGCGAATCCTCGTACGTCAGGCAGCACAGGAGCCGTCCGCACAGACCGCTGACGCGCTGCGGATTGAGCACGAGCCCCTGATCCTTTGCCATCTTGATGCTGATGGGCGCGAACTCGCGCAGGAAGCGCGCACAGCACAGCTGCTGCCCGCAGGGCCCGATTCCTCCCGTCATCTTGGCCGCGTCGCGCACTCCGATCTGCCGTAGCTCGACCCGTCCCTGCGCCGCCGCGGTCACGCGCCGGTGCAGCTCGCGAAAATCGATCCGCTCCTCGCTCGCAAAGAACACCGTCGTGCGCCCGCTCGGCTCGGTATCCGCCCGCACGATCTTGATCGGCAGATTCAGCGTCCCTGCCACGTGCCGCGCAATCCGGAACACCTCTTTCTCGCGGCGGCGGCTCCGCGGCTCGGCGTGCATCTCGGTCTCGTTGGACTTGCGCAGAACCCGGTGCAGCCGGTTGCGAGTCATGATTCGACGAGCCGGCTGGGTGACCACGCCAAAGCCGAGCCCCCCTGGATCCGCTTCGATCGCGACGATCTCGCCACGACGATAGATCGCGTCGCCAGCGTCGTAGTCCTGGCATCGTCCGGTACGCTCCGAGCGCACGGTCACGATGTTGTGCAACGTTCCCTCGCCGGTATGCCCCGCGTCGGCTTGCGCGTTCCAGGGCAACGGATCGATCAGCGTGTCCGGATCGGGCGCCTCCACAAGCTCCGCGTGGGCCAGGTAGACCGCGGGATTCACCGTCTGCGGCAGCGGCGCATCGTCGGGCTCGTCGAACGATGCGCGCGGCGGCTGGCGCCTCGCTGGTGAAGGCGGCGGTTGCGACAAGCGCTCCGCTCGCTGCGGGGACTGCGATGCGCGATCGCCGCGCGGTGGCGGCTGCGAGGCTCGATCCCCGCGTTGGGGTTGCTGCGAGGCTCGATCTGGGCGCTGGGGTTGCTGCGAAGGACGGTCCGCTCGCGGCGGTCCTGAGCGAGAGGACCGTGGCGCCTGATCCCTGCGGGGCGGCTGCGAGGCGCGAGGTGGCTCCGAGCGCGACGCCGGACCTGCGCCGCCCTGCGCTCCGCGCTCCCGGTCCAGCTGCACGTTGCTTCGATCCACAGGGCCACGATCCGGACGCGTCTGGTGAGCGTCGAACATCGGCCGCTGATTGCCGCCCCCCTGTCCGCCCTGCCCACGCCCTCTGTGACGATGACGCTTTCGGCGCGACGGATCTTGCGGGCCTTGTCGATCACCGCCTGGCCCCTCCGTCGTCGCGCGCGGCTCGCGTCCGTGGGGTTCTGACCCGCCTTGCGGGCCTTCGCGCGGCGGTGCCGATTCCCGCGGCGGACCTCCTGGCCCCTGGCTTTGCCCTTCATTCGGGCGATCGCCGTCGTGGCGCGGGCGATCCGGCCCGCCATCGTGACCGTGACGACGATGGCGGCGCCTGCGACGATGCTCGTCCGGTGGCCCGGGCGGACCCGAGGGGCCATCGTTTCGTTTTGGTTGGTCCGGATTGTCGGCGGACACGTTGCTTACCCCGTTACTGCGCGCAGACGCAGCATCATGTTTTCCACCAGCAGCGCGGGCGATGCGTTGCGATCGATCTCGCGGATCGATCCGAGCACGATCTGATAGCGCACGGCCAGTGACCGCGCACGCGGCCCCTGCCGGAGCGCATCTGCTCTCGCTGCTCTCGCCAGCCGGGCCGCGAGCGCTTCGAGATTCTCCCGCAGCTGCTTCTTGTCGACGTTCTTTCCTTCAGCCAGCTCGATCGAGGCGGTGTAATCGTCCGCGCCGATGGCCCGAAGCGCTGCATCGACAAAAGCATGTCGTTGCTTGGATGCCTCTGGATCCACCAGGGCCCGCGCCAGGCTCGCGCTGCCAGATGCCAGCGCGATCGCGTCGATCGCTGCCTGCTCCTCCACGCCCTGCCTCTTGAGCAGGTCGAGCAGCACAGCGTCGGGCAGCGGACCGAAACGGATGCGAAACGTTCGCGAGCGGATCGTGTCGAGCAATCGCGCCGGGCGCGCGGTGAGCAGCACGAAGTACGTGCCTTGTCCTGGTTCCTCCAGCGCCTTGAGCATCGCGTTCGCAGCGGAGATCGAGAGCTCCTCGGCCCGCCGGACGATGAACACGCGCGCCCTGCCTTCGTGGGGAGGGTAGGGGGCGCGCTCCAGAATCACCTTGCGCACCTGATCGACCGAGATGTCCTTGAGCTCCTGACGGCTGCGGCCGAGGATCTCCGGCGGGTACAAGCCGCGTTCCACAAGGACGACGTCCGGATGCATGGGCACGGCCGGGGGGCCGTCGTGGAACTTTGCGGCACGCTCGCAAGCCGAGCATTGTCCGCAGCCGAGCGGGTCTCCTGACGTGCACACGAGGGCGCGCGCAAATGCGAGCGCTGCCATCTCCTTGCCAACGCCATCCGGCCCCTCGAATCGAAGCGCATGGTGCACCTGGCCAGAACGCAGAATTCGAGTCAGCGTCCCGATCGCAGCGGTCTGGCCCTGGATGGCATCGAACGACACGCCCGCAAGCTAGCCCGAGAAAGGCCTGGGGCCAAGGCCATGCCCGAAAGCGCTGCCGCCGCTGGCTCGGACCTGCAATTTGTTCTATGGGAAGAGCGGTTCCCGGTACCTCCACGAGCGAACATGTCGACCATGAATTCCGAGCAGCACGATCCCCTGGTCATCGCGGGGCGCACCTTCCACTCCCGGCTCCTGGTGGGCACCGGCAAGTTCTCGTCCGCGCCCGCGATGCGTCGCGCTGCCGATGCCTCTGGCTCCCAGATCGTCACCGTCGCCCTTCGACGCGTCGATCTCGACAGCCCGCAGGACGACATGCTCGGCGCTCTCTCCGGCGGCGATTTTCTGATCCTGCCCAATACCTCCGGGGCTCGCGATGCCGACGAGGCGATCCGTCTCGCCCGCATGGCACGCGCCGCTGGCCTCGAGCCCTGGATCAAGCTCGAAGTCACGCCCGATCCTCGATACCTGCTCCCGGATCCCATGGAGACGCTCCGCGCCGCCGAGGTGCTGGTCAAGGACGGATTCGTGGTGCTCCCGTACATCCAAGCTGATCCCGTGCTCGCTCGAAGGCTCGAGGAAGCCGGCTGCGCCACGGTCATGCCCCTCGGCAGCCCGATCGGCTCGAACAAGGGGCTGCGCACGCGCGATGCCCTCGGCATCATCATCGAGGGAGCGTCGGTTCCCGTCGTGGTCGATGCTGGTCTGGGTGCGCCTTCGCACGCGGCCGAAGCGATCGAGCTCGGTGCCAGCGCCGTCCTGGTCAACACCGCGATCGCCACGGCCCGTGATCCTGTGATCATGGCGCGCGCTTTCCGGCTCGCCGTCGAAGCCGGACGCGCAGCCTGGCTTGCGGGGCTCCCTGGTGCCCGCGAGCAGGCGCAAGCGTCGAGCCCGCTCACGGGGTTCCTGCGGTGAGCTTCCTCGAGGTGCTGACCCAGGCGGATCCGCGCGCGCTTCGCGCAAGAGTCGAAGCCGCGACCGCAGCGGACGTCGAGCGCGCCCTTTCGAGCGCGGAGTTGACCTACTCGGACTTCCTCGCCTTGATCTCGCCGGCTGCGAGCAGCTACCTCGAGGCGATGGCGCAGCGCGCCCGATCGCTCACGCTCCAGCGCTTCGGCCGGGTGATCCAGCTGTATGCGCCCATCTATGTGTCGAACGAGTGCACCAACCGCTGCGTGTACTGCTCCTTCGCCGCGACCAACGACGTCCCCCGCAGCACGCTTGGGGTCGAGCAGGCTGCCACCGAGGCCGAGGTCTTGCGACGCATGGGATTCCAGCACCTGCTGGTGGTCAGCGGAGAGGCCCCCAGGGCCGTGCCCGTGGAGTACTTCGAGCAGGTTCTTCGCCGCATTCGCACGCGCGCCGCCTACCTCGCGCTCGAAATCTATCCCCTGGAGACCGCGGAGTACGCGAGGCTCGTGGACGCAGGCGCCGATGGGGTCACGCTCTACCAGGAGACCTATGACCCAGAGATCTACCGCGCCGTGCATCCTGCAGGTCGAAAGGCGGACTACTCGTGGCGTCTGTCCGGGCTCGAACGGGCTGGCGAAGCTGGCATGACGCGCCTGAATGTAGGCGCATTGCTCGGCCTCAACGAGTGGCGAAGCGAAGCCGCGATCGTGGGGCTGCACGCGAGCTGGCTGACGAAGCGGTACTGGAGAGCGCAGATCTCGGTGAGCTTCCCGCGGCTTCGACGGGGACCCAAGGGATACGGGCCGAGCCATCCGGTGTCGGATGCTGCCCTGGTGCAGATGATGACCGCAGCGCGCCTGTTTCTCCCTGACGCTGGGATCGTGCTCTCCACGCGGGAGCCGTCGCAGCTTCGCGATGCGTTGATCCCCCTCGGAGTCACCCAGATGAGCGCGGGCTCGCGCACCGAGCCCGGCGGCTATTCCGTGCCGTGCGAAGAAGGCGCGCAATTCGACGTCCAGGACCGCAGATCGCCCGAGCAGGTCGCGGAGGTGATCCGCAAGGCCGGCTACGAGCCGGTGTGGAAGGACTGGGATCGCGTGATGGCGCGCCCAGTGGCTGCAGCATGAAGCTGGTGATCAACGGGGCTGAGAGGGATGTGGACGGAGCGCGCAGCGTGCTCGGCCTGATCGAGTCGCTCAAGCTCGATCCGAAGACGCTGGTGGTGGAGCACAACGGCGTGTTGTTGCGTCGCGAAGGGCTCGACAGCGCGCGGCTCGCTGAAGGAGACCGGCTCGAGCTGGTGAGGTTCGTGGGTGGCGGGTAGGCGATTGAACGCGCACGGAGATCTGACGCGAAAGCCGTTGAAGGATGTCTCCCTACGTCCTCGGACCGCTCCTGCGCCGCAGGGCGAGCTCAAAGACAGCCACGTACACGTCGCGCATCCGATCACGCGCCAGCTTCGCACGACCATGAGCGAGCGCGACCTGAAGGGCTATCGCACGCGACGCCGTCGCATCCGAAGCCTGTTCGGTGGGCAGGGCAACCTGAGCCAGGTCTCGCTGACCGTGGGGGACCTGCGGACGCGTCCGGGACTGTTGTGCGGGTTCTATCTTCGCGTGGGCGGCCAAGGGCGCAAGGGGCTCAACGCGACGGAGGGGTACTGTGTCGACGAGAGCAGCGCGATCCTCCCAGCGCTGGCGCCGATCCGCGCGTTGATGGACGTGTACCTGCTCGATCTGGAAGGGGTGTGGACCGAGGCGTACTTCTTGTCGGAAGAGTCGCTCGAGCTGTGCAGGCGGCTGAAGGCGCAGGAGGCTGCGCCTGTCGAGGCGCCGCTGGAAGCAGCTCTGCATCGTCTTGTGCACGGCATCGAGCGTCTGTCGCTGCAGCCGTGCCGCAAGGGCCCGATTCGGGATCAGCTCCTGCGCAAGCTGGGCAATCTGGTGTCAGGGCCCACCAATGAGGTGAAGGCGGTGGACTTCGCGGGGGTGGCGCTGGCGCTGGAGTCACCGCTGCGGCAGTCATGACGGTGCGTGAGGACCCGCTCGTCTGTGATGCGCACACGCAGCGGATCACCCGGGGAGTGCGGTCCCCTACGCCGCCGCGAGCGTGCCGCTATCAGATGGACGACGTGTCGACGGAAGTGCTCCAGAAGCTGGATGCCAGGCGGAGCCAGCCGGGCGATCGACTCCTCAAGCTTGGACACCTTACGAAACGCCGAAAGTGCCTCGAACGAGTCCCGCGCCAGACGCTCTGCGTGGAGGATCGCGCTCGTTACCACGAAGTGCCTCGATCGGTCGCGCATCAGCCAGTCGGCACCCTCGGCCATTCGCGATTGAAGACGTCGCACAGCGCACCATGTTGGGTGTCGCGCCGCAAGCGCCAGCGCCAGCGCTTCGGCTCCTTCCTCAGTGGCGCGGTTGAAGTCCTCGGTCTTCGCTATGTCCGTGGGCCTCGGCTTCCACATCAGCGATTCGTCGATCGGGTTGTCTTCCACCGTCGCGCGAAGGGTTACCTCGGGCTCGTGCCGCCGCTGGAGCGCGACGATGGCCCGGAAGCACAGCGCAGCTGCCGACTCTGCAGGCACGCCCGCGCACAGGTTCGGCGTGTCATCGAGATTGATCACTGGGGAAGGTTTCCCAACTGAAGGTGGAGCGCTGCCAGGAAACCAGCCAGAATTCTGTCAAATACGTCTCGGCTGAACTCACCGGTCGTCGGATAACTCGTGTCTCCCAACTGGGGCCGGAACGTGAGCAGGACGGAAACCCCGCTCGCCGACTTGGCCAGACGATCGCGCGCGGCCACCAACTCGCTCAATGACTCCACGAAAAAGTGGCGGAACTCGCCCTGAGGTCGCCCAGACGAAGCGTCGCATCCGCGCTGCGTTCGGTAGGCCGTAACGTGCACAGCCAACCGATCGCCAGGCGCCACCCGCAGGACCTGGTGCAACGGCGTGGCGGCTACCACGTCGCCGTATCCCGTGAGCTCCAGCGTTAGCCAACGCGTGTGCGATTCGTCCGCAGCGTCCTCGAAGAGTCTCTTCGCCTCCATGGCAGCGGCGATCGGCTCCGCCACCCGTTCGTGGAGCCTCTTCTGGAGGCTCCTCCCGCGGGCAGCGATGGATTGCTTCAGGTCTGGTGTCATGGCGTCCTAGCCTGCCATTGGAGGCGATCTCGCCAGTCGGCGCAAGCTCGGCGGCGTCTTGTGGAACGGGTGTCCTCGCTCCCGACGAGCTGCGCCGTTGCATTCGCTGAAGCCACGCGGTGCAGGATGGGCGTTCAGGAGTGTGGCGTGCCCCGGCCGAGCCCGAACCACTCGCAGCATGCCTACAGTTGGTGGGCCGTTCAGTATTGTCGACAAAGGGAGCGAGTTGTGGCACAAGAGCGCTCCGTTTGTCGGGCCAATAGCTCAGTTGGTAGAGCTGCGGACTTTTAATCCGTCGGTCCCGGGTTCGAGTCCCGGTTGGCCCACCCGATAGGAAGCGCTACGTCGTCCGCGGGATCACACCGCCTGTCGCCATCAGATCGAACCGTGCCCTGAGCCGGAACAGGTCATCGGCCAGCGCACGTACGTACCACTTCGCGGCCTTGCCGGTATGCGACCCCAGGCCGCTCGCCCGAAGGGGCGATGAAACGCGCGCGGTCTTGAGCTTGAAGCTCCGATCTCGACGGCTTGTCATGGTTCGAGTCCCTCCTCGCAGCCGCACTTACCGTCTCGGCTTTCTGCCCTTCGTGTCCCTGATCGGAGCAGGCTGGCTCGACGTCGCGACCAGCGCGGCGTAGTGCCCTTCGGCTCGCTCGATGCCGAGCTGCACGATCGCGCGCATCATCTGCGAGCGCGAAAGCCTCGCGATGAGCGGGTTCCCGCTTTGGGCTGCGGAATGGACGAGCTTGTCCACGCGCGCGAGCACTTCACCGGGAAGCCGGATCGTGACCTGGACGTCTCCCATCGGCCCGGGACGGTAGTGCACCGAATCCAGTCGAGTCAAGTTGTTTTGACTGCAGTCAATCTGAGTCGAAACGAGTCAAACCGGCTCGGAGCCGCCCCCGCGGGGCATGGAGCCGCCCCCGGCTATCGCGGCTCCTCAGCCACCGGACATGCCGCCGCTACCGCCTCCTGCGCTCCAGCCACCTGAACGAAGCGCATCGGCCCGATCAGCCCCACCACCGACTCGCATCCCCCGGGACCCAGCTTCTTCGCCTTGCCCAGCTCGAAGTCCACGCACTGCTTCGCTCCCCGAGCGAGGTCTGGCAACCGACGCCCCAGCGCCTCTGCGGCTGCCTTCGAGCTCTCCAGCGCAGGCTCCAGCACCCGGCACGCCCCGGCTACGTCGCCCGAGTCAAACCTCCGCGTGATCAGCGCAGCCTCTGCGATCTCGGGATCCTCGGCCGCGGGCACCGGACGCCGTATCGCCGCCACGTTCGCAGCCAACGCCGCTGCACCCATCACGCCGCACACCCCGATCCACAGGGTCGCAGCGCTGGGCCCCGTCTCTTTCTCGGTGCTCCGCTTGCGTTGCGCTCTTCGTGCCCGCTCCAGCGACGCCAGCGCAAGCGCGAGCGACACCGCGCCCAACCCGAGGCCCACCGCAGCGCAGGTGCGCCCGGTCCCGTACCCGACATAGCGGAAATACGCGGTCTGGATCGCCGCATGCTCCGTGTCTCTCTCCTGCCCGGAAAATGCCTTGTCCACGAACAGGTTCGCTTCGTCGGTCTTCTGGCGCAGCGAGGCACCGCCCGCCGCCCCGGCCGCCAGGGTCGCTACCGCCATCAGCGCTGCCGGCCACGCAGGCCATATCGCCGAGGGCGCCTTGCGCTGCCGGATCAGCGCCCATACCGCATTGCCCAGCCCATAGACCCCGACCGTCGTCGTGATCAACGCCCACGTCGATCCGTCTCGCAGAGCCGGAATGAGCTGGTGGCTGCCAATACCCACCGCGAGCGCTGCCACGAGCAGCACCCAGCTGCCGTTCTTCGATTCGTTGGAACCCGCTTCCGACACGACCGCGGAACCTAGCCGCAGTCGCTCCGGATTTCCAGTCTCCCGCCACCCGGTCGCCGTGGCAGGGCACGCTGACCGAATGCGTATACAACGCCTGTCCGGATCCGTTCCGGGACGAGGTTCAGGCGGCCTTCACGATGCACGACCTCGAGACGCTGCCATCAGCGATTGCGGTGAAGGGCCAGCACCCCTATCGCTACGACGAGCGCGGTGGCCATCGCAATCGAATTCATGGCTTCTCCCCGAAATCGCATAGTGACAACGCCATTTCCAATCTCGCATGCGCGCTGCGCGCTGCGCGCCGAGGAGGCGTCCACAGGCTCCGGCTAGAACCAATCGTGACATGTGCCTTCTTGGCCCGTGCGTCGCCTGCTTTCTGGCCTGAATTGAGCCGTGCTCGTACGCATCGTGACGTAAACCGGCTCCGATTCGTGCCGCCGTTGACGCCCCTGGCGGATGGCTCTATTCGGTCGTGTAGCTTTTCTTCCGGTCAATCCAAGCCATTTCCCTCGCAAGGAGGTCAGACCCGTGAAAGTTCTCGTACCGCTCAAGCGCGTTGCCGACCCTGACAACGCCAACAAGGTCAAGGTCACGGCCGATGGAAAGAAGGTGGAGACCACGGGGCTCGAGTGGAAGCCCAACCCCTTCGACGAGTACGCGGTCGAGACCGCGCTCCGGCTCACCGAGGACGGAACCAAACCCAAGACGCGCGCTGGCGAAGTGGTCGTCGTTACCTTCGGTCCCAAGGAGTGCGAGATCACGCTCCGAGCCATGCTCGCGACCGGCGCTGACCGCGCGATTCGCGTCGAGGCCGAGGATGACCAGCTCGACGGTTGGCTCGTCGCTCGCGCGCTCAAGAAGCTCGTCGAGCAGGAGAAGCCCGATCTGGTGCTGCTTGGCAAACAGGCTGTCGACGGCGACACCAACCAGGTAGGCCAGATCCTCGCCGAGCTGCTCGGCTGGCCCATGGCGACGTCCGCAGCGATGATCAAGGAAGACGGCGAAGCGCTGCTCGTCGGACGCGAGGTCGATGGCGGCGTGATCAACCTGAAGGTCCGCCTGCCCGCCGTGGTCACGGTCGATCTTCGGATCGTGGCGCCCGCTAGCGTCTACTCCAAGCTCACCAAGGCCGACTTCAAGTACAACGAAGGCGTCCGCTTCGCTCCCTTGCCCGCGATCATGCAAGCCAAGAAGAAGCCCATGGCGGTCCTCAAGCTGGCGGATCTCGCGACCGATACCGCGCTGCGCATCCAGTACCCGCGCTTCGAGCCGCCCAAGGGGCGTGCTGCCGGCAAGAAGGTCAAGGACGTGGCGGAGCTGGTCGACAAGCTCAAGAACGAGGCGAAGGTCCTCTGAGGCGACAAGGAGCAAGCACCATGGGAAACATTCTAATCGTTGCAGAGCTCGCCGAAGGCAAGGTCCGCAAAGGCACTCTGTCGGCCGTCACATTCGCTCGCACCGCGGCTGCCGCCATCGGTGGAACCTTTGACATCCTCGTGATCGGCCAGGGTGCTGCCGGCGCTGCTGCCGGGGTCACCGGCTTCGGCGCTGCCAAGGTCCTCACCGCCGAGATCTCCTCGTGCAAGGGCTATGTCTGCGAGCACTTCGCCCCCACCGTGGCCGAGATCGCCAAGGGCTACAGCGTCGTGGTCGCCACAGCCACCGGCTTCGGCAAAGACCTCATTCCGCGCGTCGCAGCCAAGCTCGATGCCGGCTATGCCGCTGACATCTCCGCCGTGATCCCCGAAGGCGGCGCTCTCACCTACCGGCGCCCGATGTTCGCCGGCAACGCCTATGGCATCGCCAAGCTCACGACTCCCATCCAGGCCGTCACCGTCCGCCAGTCCGAGTTCACGGCCGCTGAGCCCTCAGGCGGAAGCTCGCCGGTCGAGACCGTGGCTGCGCAGCCTCCCAGCGCAGGCGCCGATCGCATCGAGTTCCTCTCGTTCGACCAGGTCAAGAGCGCACGTCCCGAGCTCACCGACGCCCGCGTGATCGTGTCGGGAGGCCGGGGCGTGAAGGACAAGTTCGAGTCCACGCTCGGTCCCCTGGCCGACCTGATGTCCGCAGCGCTCGGTGCCACGCGTGCATCGTGCGACGCGGGGTTTGCGCCTGCAGACTTGCAGGTAGGGCAGACCGGCAAGATCGTGGCGCCCGATCTGTACTTCGCGTTCGGCATCTCCGGCGCCATCCAGCACCTGGCCGGCATGAAGGGCTCCAAGGTCATCGTGGCCGTCAACAAGGATCCTGAGGCGCCGATCTTCCAGGTGGCCGACTACGGTCTCGTCGGCGACCTGTTCACCGCAGTCCCAGAGCTCATCGCCGGCATCAAAGCGGCTCGGTAGCTTCTCCCACCTCGAGCGTCGGCGTCTCCGTGGCCAGGTGCTTCGGCATCTTCGGCGGAAGCTCGAACACGAACTCCGTCCAGTCCCCTTCCTTGGACTCCACCCAGATCCGCCCACCGTGCTTCTGGATGATGGCGTGCGTGATGAACAGGCCCAGGCCTGTGCCCTTCTTCGCGCGCAGCTCGGAGACGGCGAGACGGGAGAACTTCTTGAAGAGCTTGCGGATGTCCTCCTCTGGAATGCCGCGTCCTTCGTTGTGCACGCGGAACCGATGCATGCCGTCCTTTCGCAGCTCGTAGTGGATCGTAACCTTCGAACCCTTCTTTCCGTACTTGATCGCGTTGCTCAACAGGTTGTCGATCACGATCTTGAGCAGCGTCGCCTCGCCCTCCACCTGAACCCCAGAGGGCACGTCGCACTCGAGGGTCATGTCCGCGGCTTCCAGCTGCCGGCGGACTTGCTCGAGCATCGGGTCGATGACCTCGGTCCGGATCGCAAAGCGCTCGGGGGTGAAGTCGAGCTCCCCGCGCTCGATGCGCGCCAGGTTCAGGTAGTTGAGAATCATCTCGTTGAGGTACTCGACGTTCTTCTCGACCGAGTCGATGACCTTGAGCTGCTCCGGGCTCACCGCGCCGAAGTAGCCGTGCTTGATGGCGGCGAGGCTGAACGTGGTGGACGCGAGCGGGGACTTGAGCTCGTGCGTGACGAACTGAAGCATGTCCATGTAGTTCTCGTTGAGCTGCGTCAGCTCCTGGTTCGACCGCTCCAGCTGCGCATTCATGCGCGCAAGCTCGTCGCCCCGGTGGACCACCGTGTCCGCCATCTGGTTGAACGTGAGATTCAGACGTCGGATCTCCTTGAACATCTCGCGTCCCAGGTGCACGCGCGCCTTGAAGTTCCCGTCCGACAGCTCGTGCGCCACCATCGTCAGACGCTTGATCGGCGCCGACAGCCACACGGCGAAGGACAGCGCCACCACCAGCGCGATGAGCACGCCGATGCCCATCAGCCCCACGAACGACTGGGTGAGCTTGGTCTTGTAGTCGATGAACTTCTGCTCGAGGATGCCGACGTACAGGATGCCAATGACCCGATCGTCCGGATCGCGGATCGGATCATAGGCGGTCAGGTACCAGTCGTTGACCACGAATGCGCGGTCGTAATAGGGAAGGCCGTTCTCCAGGGTCTGGTCGCGCACGATCTTGGAGACGCGTGTGCCGATGGCGCGCGTGCCGTTCTGGTTGAGCACGTTGGTGGCGATGCGCAGGTCGCCCTGGAAGATCGTCACGGTCCCCAGGGTCTTGCCCTTGTACTTCTCGTTCTTGAAGATCGTCTCGCGAATGCCATCGGGAATGGAGTAGTTGCGGTTGAGCAGCACGCCGCCGTACACCAGCCCGATGACGTGGTTCGACGAGTCGAAGACCGGCTCGGCCGCCTTGAGCATCATGCCGTCGGTCTCGACGGTCTTGTTCGTCTGGGCGGCCATGGGAGTCTCCTTGAACTCCATGAACGCCTGGTCGCGCAGGAATTGCCCCTCGATGTCGAGCACCTCGGCCGGGATGAGCACGGTGCCCGCGCTGGACTGTCCCTTGAGTGCCCGCTGGACCACCGGGTCGGAGTACACGTTGTCGCCCGATCGGTAGGGGAAGCGCGTGCGCAGCACGATCTTGCCGTCCGGGCTCACGATCGTCAGCACGTCGAGCCCGTACTGACGACGGAAGTCCTCGACGCGCGATCTTGCCCAGTCGCGATCCACCACATTTCGCGTGAGAAGGTCGTGGGTCTTCTGGGTCTGGGAAACGAGCTTGACCACGAGGCTGACGCGGTCGAGCTCGTGGCGATAGCTCGCCCAGGCGCTCATGATGTCGAGCTCGACGCGGCGCTGGGCTTCGCCGATGACCGCTTCCGAGGTGAGGTTGTAGCCGAGGAAGATCGACATGCCGCCGCCGCCGAGGGTGAGCAGGGCGAGCACGGTGAACAACGTCCAGCGCACGCTGAGAAACGGCCGCGCCCACGGGCGGACGGGGCGGGCGAGTGCTTCCGGAGCCTGCTTTTTTCTTTCCATGCCTGCTCAGACGGGGCTGGATGAAGCGCCGGCGCCGTTGCCCCGGCTTCCTACCTCTTGCTCAACAGCTCGGCGACCTTCTCCAGCAAGAGCTTGGGCTGCACAGGCTTCTCGACGAACGCGTCCGTGGGAAGCAGTGCCGTGCCCGCATCCTGGGAGAACTTCATCTTGGTCCTCTGCTGGATGCTGGTGAACATCAGGATCGGAACCTTCGCGTATCTCGCGTTGCGCGCGGCATCCTCTCCGTTGCGAAGCGCGTTGAGCACCCGGAAGCCCGCGACCACGTCCTCCATCATCACGTCGAGGATGATCAGATCCGGGTTGACCTTGTCGACGTTCTCCAGAGCGTCCTTCGCACAGTGCGCCGAGAAGAACTCGTAGCCCTCCGCTTCGAACACCCATTGCACCACCTGCACCAGGTAGGTGTCGTCATCTACCATGTAGATTCTGGCTTTTTTATCCATCGCACTCACCTCGTGGCGTCCGTCGCTTCTGCCGTCTCGTTGCCGCCCTGTTCCTCGAAAGCTACCCGCGCGACAAGCTCGTTGCCACGCCCTTTCCATGGAGTGATGCGGATGTCCCCGCCCAGATAGCTGATCGCTTCCTTGCAGAAGAGCAGCGTGTAGCCGCGCCCCAACCGAAGCCCCAGCGTTGCCTGCCTCACCGGATCGAACACGCTCGGCGCCTGCTCCTCGTCGAGCTCCTCGCCCTCGAACCGCACGCGGACCTCGAGCTTGCGCTCCGCGATCCTCGCCTGCACCTCGACCCCCGCCCTCGCAGGCGTATTCTCGATGACCTGCAGGAGCAGGTTCTCGAGCACCCTGCCCAGCAGCGCCGCTCGAAATCTCACCTTCGGCAGCCCATCGCCGCGAATCTCGAGCTTCACGTTGCGCTCGCGCGCAAACGGCTGCGTCGCCACCGCCAGCTGTCGCATCGCCTCGGACAGGTCGACCTCCTCCGGCACGCGTGGGTACGTCCCCTCTTCCATCTGGGTCCGATCCCGATAGTTGTTGATCAGGCGCACCATCTGCTCGCAGTTGTCGATCGCGCGCTCCAGCGTCTCGCGCTGCGGAGGGGAGATCTCGCCGCCGATTCCATCGCGTACTGCGCCGATGCACATGATGATGGTCGAGATCTCCCCGTGAAAGTCATGGAAGAAGTGGTTCACCACCCTGTGGTGGGAGCCTCTCACCGAATCGACTCCCGTCTCGCGCGTCATGTTGCCCCCCTCCACCGCCCGCTCGCTGACGCTCGCGGCTCCGTAGCCCCCGCCGGTCGCGGCTCCGCACCGTCGGCAACACGGGGATTCTCGTCGAGATCCTCGCGGATCTGCTCCACGATCCTGTCTATCTGTGGCTGCAGCCGGGCACTGAGCCCCTCCCGATAATCGTCCGGCGGCGCAATCCCCACGCCATACCAGCGCACGTCGCCCGGCATCCGAATCCCAAGGCGATGGGCCAACGCAATTGCATCGACGATCGAGCCGCGATGGGAAGACAGATCGACGTGCCAGTCAGCCGGGCGAGGAGGGTCGAGCCTGGCGCATTCCCCTTCGCCCAGCCTGCCGTCCACCATCGCGTCGATGATCACCACCCGCTCGAAGCCCTCGACCCAGCCGAGCAGGTCGAAGCCGGTGCCGCTGAACGGCACGTACTCAGCCTCTGGGCCCAGGCGAACGCACAGGCGCTCGGCAACCACCAGGCCGACGCCATCGTCGCCCCGAATCGGGTTGCCGACCCCCAGCACCAGGCTTTTCACCAAGGTAGCCTACCCCAGGATTGTAGCTAACGTCCAAGCCTTGAAACGACCTTTCCGTCGGGGCCGTGCACCGTGACTTCCATCGGCATCTGGCCAGGAAGGTTGTGGGTTGCGCAGCCGAAGCACGGATCGTATGCGCGGAACGCCATCTCGATCATGTTCAGCGTTCCCTCGGAGATCGCCGAGACTCCGGGCTTGATCAGCCCTCGCGCCGCATCGCGAACGGACATGCAGATCGCGGCGTTGTTGTTGCCCGTGGCGACCAGCATGTTGCATCGGGTCACGAAGCCCTTTTCATCGGTCTTGTAGTGATGGAAGAGCGTTCCGCGCGGCGCTTCGATCACGCCCACGCCTTCGTTGGGCGTTGCCGTGGGGATGGTGCGGACCTCAGCGGACGTGGTCTCCGGATCGTTGATGAGCTCGAGCGATCGCTCCGCTGCGTACATCAGCTCGATCACGCGCGCCCAGTGGTTGGCCAGCGTGGCGTGGACCGGCCCCTTGCCGAGCACGGAGAAGTACTTCTGGAACGCTTCGTGCGCGATCGGGGTCGCCATTCCCTGGGCCACGTTGAGCCTGGCGAGCGGAGCCACGCGGTAGATGCCGTAGTCGTTTCCGCTGTTGAGCCCCTTCCATCCGAAGCTCTTGAGGAATGGGAACTTCAGGTAGCTCCATGCCTCCACGTGCTCCTCGATGTACTCGAGGTAGTTCCTTGGGTCGAACAACGCCCACTGCTTGCCGTCCGGATCGATGATGCGCAGCTTGCCGTCGTAGAAGTTCACCCGCCCCTGGTCGTCGACCATTCCCATGTAGTAGGTCCGCATCGTGTACGGCCCGTTGAGGATGATGTCGACGTAGGTCTTGTTGGCGAGCACGACGTCGTCGAACAGCTTGAGCGTGAACTTGCCGAATTCCACGAGCTCCGTGCAGTGCTTCTTGATCTCTGCGATCTCGTCCTTGTTGGTGAGGGCTTTGCTCATCCCGCCCGGCAAGCCGCACACGGCGTGCGTGGACTTGCCGCCGATGATCGCCTGGATGCGCTGGGCTTGCGAGCGCGCCTTGATCACGGCGCCTCCCACCTCCAGTCCGACCTTCGCCACCACGCCGAGGATGTGGCGCTGCGCCGGATCGGAGGCGGGGCCGCAGACGAAGTCGGGCGCAGCGAGGGCGTAGAAGTGCGCGATGTGCGAGTGGATGAAGTGCGCGCTGAGGAACAGCTCGCGCAGCTTCTTGGCGGCACGCGGCGGGTCCACGCTGTAGACGCCGTCGCACGCCTTGGTCCCGGCCATGTGGTGCGGCCCAGGGCACACGCCGCACGCGCGCTGGGTGATGCGGGGAAGCTCCTCGACCGGGCGCCCCTCGCAGAACTTCTCGATGCCGCGCAGCTCGGGGATCTGGAAGTAGACGTTCTCGACCTCCCCGCTGTCATTGAGGAAGATGTCGAACTTGCCGTGGCCTTCGAGCCGGGTGATGGGATCAACGGTAATCTTCTTCATGGCCTTCCTCGTCAGCTCTGCGGCTGCTTGGGAGATCTCACCAGCAACGACACGGGCAGCGTGAATCGATAGAAGGTGCCGAGCGGATCCACCAGCCGCGCCATCTTCTCGTCGGCTGTCTTCTCGTCCGAGGCGTCCACGATCGACGCCATCGCGGAGAGCGCATCGGCGCCCGCGTCCGAGGAGCTCGGCATCGGGCCGTAGCATCCGCGACAGGGCATGTTGACCGACGGGCACAGCGCGCCGCAGCCGCCGCGCGTGGCCGACCCCTGGCAGGTCAACCCCTGCTCCAGCAGGCACTTGTCGGGATCCGTGAGGATCTCCTGCGGTCGGTAGAACCTCTCGATCTTCGGCTTGTCGGACTTCGTCCGCTTGCACTCGTCGCACAGCGCCCGGTTGATACCGATCGTGGAGCCGGCAGGCGGAAGCTTCCCCTCGATGATCGCGCCCACTGCGGTCATGATGGTCTCCGGCGTCGGCGGGCAGCCCGGCACGAAGTACTCCACCGGAATCACCTGGTGCAGCGCGAATACGTCGTCGAAGAAGTCCGGCAGCGTCAGCTCGCCCTCCGAGACCTTGAGCTTCGGGGCGGGGTAGACCTTGTCCGGGTTGTGGGTGGAGACCGTGTAGCCGTACACCGCCTCGAAGATCGTCTTGCGATCGTGCAGGTTGGCGAGCCCCGGGATGCCGCCGAACGACGCGCACGCGCCGAAGGCGACCATGACCTTGGACTTGCGGCGAAGGAGCTTCGCGAGGTGGAGCTGCTCGCTGTTGCGGACGGCGCCATTGAAGAGGCACACGTCGATCTCGTTGTCGGCCCACAGCTCGATGTCCTTGTACTTGAAGTCCATCGCGATCGGCCACAGGCGGATGTCGAACGCCGCGGCGACGTCCAGGATCTTCTCGTTGACGTCGAGCGTCGCCACGTCGCATCCGCCGCAGGAGGCAGCCCAATACAGAGCGAGTTGGGGTTTCTTTCCGCTCATGATCTCCTCCTCAAGCGACGTTTCCGGCAGCGGTCCTGCTCTTCCAGTCGAGCGGGCCGAGCTTGCGCACGGTTTCGGTCATCTCGTTGGCGACCTCCACGAAGCGGTCGCCCTCGGAGGCGCTGATCCATTCGAGGCGCACCCGATCCCGCTCGATGCCGAACTGGGCGAGCATCGTGTGCAGCACCGGGAAGCGACGCATCGTCTTGTGGTTGCCGTTGATGTAGTGGCAGTCCGCCGGGTGGCATCCTGCGATCAGCACGCCATCCGCACCGTCCTTGAGCGCCGTCATCACGAAGCTCGGGTCGATCCGGCCCGAGCACATCGTGCGGATCAGACGCACGTTGGGGGCGTACTTCATGCGGCTGGTGCCTGCGAGGTCCGCGCCGGCGTAGGTGCACCAGTTGCAGCAGAGAACCGCGATCTTGGGCTCGAACTGTTCAGCCATGAGCTAACCCTCCTGTGCGTACAGGGCGTGGATCTGGGCCAGGATCTGCTGGTCGTTGAAGTGCTTCGCCACGATGGCGCTCGAGGGACAGGTGGCCGCGCAGGTCCCGCAACCCTTGCACAGGCTGGCGTTGATCTCCGCGATGCGCTTGTCGACCTCGTAGCCGATAGCCGAGTAGGGGCAGACGTCCTGGCAGATCTTGCACCCCGAGCAAAGGTCGTCGATCACCCCCGCCGTCGCCGCCTCCACCTCCACTGTCCCCCGCTGGATGAGCGACATCGCTACCGATGCAGCGGCCGCCCCCTGCGCCACGGTGTCGGGGATGTCCTTGGGGCCCTGGCACGTGCCTGCCAGGTACACGCCGTCTGTCGCGGTGGATACCGGCTCGAGCTTCGGATGCTTCTCGAGGAAGAAGCCGTCCGGGCTGCGACCGATGCCGAACTTGCGCGCGACGTCAGCGGCATCCTTCTGCGGCGTCATCGCGTTGGCCAGGATCACCATGTCCACCGGCACGCGCAGCGTCTTGCCCAGCGTGGTCGCCTCGGCGCTGATGATCAGCTTGCCCTGCTCTGCATCGGTCAGGGCCTGGTCGGTGACGTAGGCGGCCTTGCCGCGGATGAACTTGACGCCTTCCTCCAGGAGGCGGTGGTAGAACTCCTCGTAGCCTTTCCCGAAGCAGCGCATGTCGATGTAGAAGTTGTAGACCGTGGCCTTGGTCTTCTCCTTGATCAGGTGCGCGAACTTCAGGGCGTACATGCAGCAGACGCGCGAGCAGTACTCGCAGTGGTTCCTGTCGCGGCTGCCGATGCAGTGCAGGATCGCCACGCTCTCGGGCTCCTTGCCCTCCTTGGTGACGATCTTGCCTGCAGTGGGGCCCGTGGCGTTGTTGATGCGCTCGAACTCGATGCCGGTGATGACGTTCTTGAGCTTGCCGTAGCCGTACTGCGACGGCAGCTTCGGGTCGATCAGGTCGTAGCCGGTGGCCACGATGATGGCGCCCACCTTCTCTTCCACGATCTTGTCTTGGTCGTCCCAGCGGAACGCATGTGGCTCGCAGAACTTCTCACACGCCTTGCACTTGCCGTTCTCGAAGTACTTGCACGCGTCCTTGTCCACGACCGGTATGCCTGGCACGGCCTGGGGGAAGAGACGGTAGACCGCCTTGCGCTTGCTCAGCCCCTCTTCGAACGACGAAGTGGCTTTCCATGGGCACTTGTCGATGCACACGCCGCACGCGGTGCAGACCTTGGGATCGATGAAGGTTGCCTTGCGGCGGATGCGGACCGTGAAGTTGCCGACGTAGCCCTTGACCTCTTCGATCTCGGAGTAGGTCATCAGCTCGATGTTCGGGTGCTGGGCCGCCTGCACCATCTTGGGTGTGAGGATGCAGGCCGAGCAGTCGAGGGTCGGGAACGTCTTGTCCAGCTGGGCCATGCGTCCGCCGATGGACTGCTGGCGCTCGACCAGCACGACCTTGGTCCCGCCGTTGGCGATGTCGAGCGCGGCCTGGATGCCTGCGACGCCGCCGCCGACGATGAGGACTTTGGGCTCGACATTGACGTAGCGGCTCTCGAGGGGCTCGAGGTAGCGGGCCTTGGCGACCGCGCTCTTGACCAGGTCGATGGCCTTTTCAGTGGCTGCGACCTTGTCGGTGTGGACCCACGAGCAGTGCTCGCGGATGTTCGCCATCTCGAACAGGTAGGGGTTGAGCCCGGCGAGTGCCGTGGCCTTGCGGAAGGTCGGCTCGTGCATGCGTGGCGAGCAAGCAGCGACGATCACGCGGTTGAGGCGATGCTTGAGGATCGCGTCGCGCACGAGCGCCTGGCCCGGATCCGAGCACATGAACTTGTACTCTTCGGCATGCACCACGAACGGCATGGTGCGGGCAGCTGCGGCAACGCTGTCGACATTGACGATGCCGGCGATGTTGGTGCCGCAGTGGCAAACGAACACACCGATTCTGGGGTCATCGTTCTTCATGACGGCCTCACCTCCTCGACGGCGTCCGCGATGATTTCGGTGACGTCGGCCACCCGGAAGGAGTCGAGATCGAGCGCGGTCTTCGCGTCCTCGAACATCGACACGCAGTAGGGGCATGCCGTGGCGAGCGTGGTTGCGCCCATCTTGACGGCTTCCTTGAGCTTGAGGACGGCGAGGCGCTCTTCGATGGGCGTCTCCATCCAAAGGCGTCCTCCTCCGCCTCCGCAGCAGACCGAGTCCTGTCGGTTGCGCGCGAACTCCAGGAGCTCGAGGCCCGGCACCGCCTTGAGCAGCTCGCGCGGCGCGTCGTACACCTGGTTCTGACGTCCCAGGTAGCACGGGTCGTGGTAGACGACCTTGCCGCCGTCGAACGTGCGCGTTGGCCGGAGCTTCCTGCTCTTGATCAGCTCAGCGAGCAGCGACGCCATGTGCACCACCTCGTAGCGTCCGCCCTTGTCCGGATACTCCTTGGCAAACGTATTGAGGCAGTGGGGTGAGCCCACGATCATCTTTTTGACGCCCTTGGCGTCGAGCATCTCGATGTTGGAATCGGAGAGCTCGTCGAACAGCTCCTGTCCACCTGCCTTGCGAACCGCGTCTCCGCAGCACTTCTCGGCGCCGTCGAGCATCCCGAAGTTGACGCCTGCAGCCTTGAGGAGCTTGAGCGCTGCGCGGCCCACCTTTACGTTGCGCGCGTCGTAGGCCTGGGTGCAGCACGCGAAGAAGGCGTATTCGGAGCGCTCGGTGAAGGGGCGAGCTTGCAGTGCTTCGGCCCAGGCGAGCCTGGCATTCGAATCGCCGGACCACGGATTGCCGTTGGCTTTGACGCTGCCGAGCACGGCGCCGAGGGTCTTGGGAGAGGTGCCGGCCTGGGTGATGATCGTGCGCACGGAGCGAATGACGTCGACGATTTCGACACCGCGCGGGCAACGATCGACGCAGGCATTGCAGGTGGCACACAGCCACAGATCCTCTCCCTCGTAGCCCTCGAGACCGAGCTGGGCGAGCGAGATGATGTTGCGCACCCGGAAGTCGCGGACGAGGTTCCAGGGGCAGGTGCCAGAGCAGGTACCGCACTGGTAGCAGAGGTCCAGGGATGAGCCGCCGGAGTCGGCGATCATCTCGGAGACTTCGATCAGGGGGGAGGGAAAGTCTCTCATGCGAGCTTCTCCTTCTGAGAACTGTCGACCCTCAATCGTGAATTCAGGTTCGATTGTATCAGGCGAGGGGCCCTGATGAAGGCGATTTCGTGTATGTTGGCTATTTCGTCGCTTATTCGATTGGTTGCATGGCATGGCCAAGTCCAGGATCTCCTCTGGACCCCTCGCTTTGGCCACTTATCCGGTGCAGACGCGCACGACCCAACCCCATCGAACGTGGAGTTGTTGCCTATACGCAAGCGGTCACTTTATGGGTTTTATGCGACTATCACACTGATGAATCGTGGCATTCGTGCTTCGATTCGTGCCGGTTCGTCACTATCCGAGAACGGTTCCTTGTTGGCTCACGGGCTGCGGATCACCTGTCGCGACGATAGTCACGATTGAAGGGTTTGTCCCCCGTCCGGGTGACAGGCGATTCCTCAAGGTTCACGCCGAACAACCGGCGACGTAACCAGAACAAGCTATGCGTGCTGACGACTACTCACGGATCGCCTCGGTGCCCACCTGATGCCGCTGGGTTGGAGTCGGATAGTCACCTAGAGGAACAACCCGCCCCCTGATCGTCGCAGCGCCAGCCGCGGCGCCATTCGCAGCCCTAGAAGAAGTACGATGCGCCGAGCGTCGCTTGCGTCTGGTACTTCCACGTCGTGTCGATCACCCAGCCCGTGGCTGTGTAGTGGATGCGATCGCCAACAGTCGATCCGAGCGAGTGGTAGCTGCCGCGGAACGACAGCGGGATGCGCACGTCGACGTCCTTGATCGGGAGCCTGAACTCGAAGCCGAGCCCGCCAGTGATCATCGTGTAGTTGTCGACGGTCGCAGTCGGGGTCGGCCCCACGGGCGCGGCTACGTTCGGAGATGCGGACGCTGAAGCGTCGCCCGGAAACACGAGCTCTGGCCCAGCGAAGATGCACGGGCGCACGTACGGAGAGATCGAGATCGTCGCCTTGACCAGCAGAGGGATGTGCCAGGCGCTCTGCCCGAGCTCGATCGTTGACTTGACGCCGTTGACCGTCACATCTCCACGGCCGCGGTCCGACGATCGGAAGATATCCATCTCGAGCCCGACGATGCCGAGGAAGCGTCCTTCGAGCATCAGTCCGCCGCCGTAGGTGCCACCCCCGAACCCGGGATAGAAGTCGTCGTGCGCGGGGCCGCCGCCTTTGGTGGCATCGCGGTTCGACGGCTTGTCGATGAATCCTGCGCCGACGAATGCGAGGAGGCCGACGCCGAAGGACAGCTTCTTGTCCTTGGGTCCTTCTTCCTCGGGCTCAGCGGCAAGGGCGAGTGACGGCGCGAGCGTCGCGAAGCAGCAGGCGAGTGCGAGGCAGCGGGCGGGGATGCGGCGCATGGGACCTCCGTGGGAACCGTGGTGCTTCGGGTTGCGCCACTGTAGATCGAGACGGAGGCGAAAGGGACAGGGACGTGCGGGCGGCCTCCTGCGGCCGTGGCTGACCGAGCACTGATCGCGTAGAAAGGGGGCGCATGGAGCATTTCTTTCAACGCAACCGTTCGCTCGCATCCTTGGCACAGGAGTTCGGCATCCGAAGCCGGGAGCGCCTTGCAGAGGATCTCAAGGTCGTGCTGCACAGAGTGGCGCGCCGCGAGCAGTTCGACGTCGGTCTGAGCTCAGCGGGGCTGGTTCGGCCGGATCTGTCCTTGCCCGCGTACGCGGGCGTTGTGCCAGCGGATGGTCTGGCGCCGATCTACAACCTGTTTGATCGGGTGGGCGGGGGCAAGCGGTACCGCACGGCGGTGACCCGGGTGCGTGCGCGGGACTTTCGGGGCGGGCGGCTGACCTACGACGATCACGACGGCGTGGATCTGGTTTGTCCTCCTGGGACGGCGCTCAGAAGTGCGGCACCGGGAGTGCTGGTAGCTGTGCGAGACACGTGGCTGCGCGGTGGAATGACCGCGTGCGTGGACCACGGCAACGGCGTGGTGACGCACTACACGCACCTGTCGAGGATGGTGGCAGAGGTGGGGCAGCCGTTGCGTCGCGGAGAGACGGTTGCGCTTTCCGGCGTGACGGGGCTGGACATGACGTCGTTCTTTCCGTGGGTGCCGCCGCACGTGCACTTCATGATCTGGGTGGACGGCCGTCCGGTGGACCCGTTTCGCGCGCCGTCGGAGCCGGAGCGAGCCGGGACGTGGGTGGGTGGCAACGAGCCGCTGACCGTATCCGGATCGTTGCCTGAAGATGAGGAGCCGGAGCGAGAGGCGTCGATCGGGGTGGATCGAGGCGCGCTGGAGCGAGTGATGTCGATGTGTCGGAGCGAGCGTGTGCGAGCGGAGCTGCGACGGGCGTGCAGCGAAGCCGGGAGGGTTGCGATCGTGGAGGACGATCGGCATCACGGGTGGGACAACTGGCCTGACGAAGCGCGCGTGGTGAAGCTGCGCGAAGGCGGGGAGGCGCGTCGAGTGAAGCTCACGTTGCCGCTGCCGGCGTCGGACTACCGCGGAGTCCGCATTGCGGATCGTTGGTGGACGCGGCCTGGAGCGTGAAGTGGGAGGGGCGAGCGCGCGAGTGATTCGCGCATATTTTTCATTGCGGACTCGCAATGCTTTTGCTGTGAGCGGCAAAGGGGTGCGCTAGCAAGTCGTGATGTCGTGTGCGCCGGGGACCATTGCGCGAAGAGGTTGGGAATGGGCCCAGATCGCGCAGGAAGAGCCTTGATCTAGCCGGATGTGCATGTTAGACGATTGCGCATTCGCGGACACGATCGTGAGAAAACTCACCATAAGTCGGAGCAGACGCGATTGGCTTTGGTGTGGAGACGCGCAAGTGGATCGTATACGAAAGGTAGCTGGCGGGGAGACGGGAGGAAGGGCGGCCCCACGCGGGTCGGTTGCGCGAAGCAGGCGTTGGATCGCGAGGAAGGTTTGTTCCAGGCGAGACCTGGTGGAAGGACGCGAGGACAGACCGAGGGCTCCACAGGAGAGAGAGCAAAGCCTGAAGGGCGATGGCCCATCGGGGGGGCGGAGTTAGACCGATGCTGTTCAAGACGCTGACCAAGAAGGATTTCAGATCCCTGGTCGAGATCATCCTGCAATCGAACGAGGTCATCGGACCGAAGAAGTCAGGGACGAACAAGGACGGGAATCCGATCCACAAGTTCCTGCCGGTGGCGAAGTTCGAGGAGATTGATCTCGGCTACCAGACGACGGAGTTCTCTCCGAAGACCTATTTTCTTCCGTACAAGGAGAACCTGTCGACCTACCGTTTCGAAAACGGAGAATGGGAGCAGGACATCCGATATCGGATTCAGCCGCGCGCGATCATCGGCATGCATGCATGCGACATCAACGCGCTGCTCAAGCTCGACAAGGTGATGGCAAGGGACAAGTTCCCGAGCCCCTACTACGTGTCTCGTCGTCGCAACACCTTCATCGTCGGCATCGATCACGAGCCGGCGGAGAAGTGCTTCTGCCAATCGGTAGGAGCGGACACGGTGACGCACGGGTTCGACCTGTTCCTGACGGACCTGGGCGATCGGTACTTCGTGGCGATCAACTCGGACCGCGGATTCAACGCGCTTGCGAAGGTGGACGCCAAGCTGGTGACGGAGAAGGACAGCCACGACTATCTGGCCGTGCGCGCCAAGATCCAGAACAGCTTCAAGACGAAGGTGCGGATCGACAATCTTCCCAACCTGCTCGACATCGAGTTCGAGTCGGACATGTGGAAGAAGTGGGGCAACAAGTGCCTCAGCTGCGGCAGCTGCGCGATGGTCTGTCCGACCTGCTACTGCTACGGCGTCGCCGAGCACGTCTCGATGGACTTCACCAAGGGCCAGAAGGTCAAGCAGCTTCACTCCTGCAATCTGGTGGACTTCGCGGAGGTGGCTGGCGGACACAACTTCCGTCCGACCCGCTCGAGCCGTCTGAAGTACCGCTACTACCATCAGCACCGCGGCTTCGTGGAAGCCTACGACGAGCCGAAGTGCGTCGGATGCAACCGTTGTGGGACCGTCTGCCTCGCTGGCATCAACCCACCTGAAGTGATTGCGGACCTGCAGGCGGAGGGGCACGGACCATGAACATCCTCCTTCATCGATACGACATCACGCAAGAGGACGACTTCCACGCGTTGCCGGACTTCAATCGCAAGGCGACGCTGCAGCACGTCGACAAGGTCTACAAGGCCGAGATCACGAACATCATCCGTCTCACCGAGATGGAGAAGCTGTTCCACTTCCGCATCCTCGATCCCAAGGAGCGCGACACGTTCTCGTTCCTGCCAGGGCAGTTCGTGATGCTCGAGGTGCCCGGCTACGGAGAGGTCCCGATCTCGATCTCGGGCTCGCCCACCAACAAAGGCTACGTCGAGCTGTGCATCCGCAAGGCAGGCGTGGTCACGAGCATGCTGCACCGTGCGGGCCGTGGTGCGCGCGTGGGCATCCGCGGACCTTTTGGCACCCACTTCCCCATGGGCAAGATGAAGGGCAGCGACATCCTTCTGATCGCCGGCGGTCTGGGGTTGGCTCCTCTGCGGGCGCCGATCTTCCACGTCACGGAGAACCGGTCGGACTATCGCAACGTGCACATCATGTACGGCACCAAGGACCCGAGCCAGCTGCTGTTCGACTACCAGTACAAGCAGTGGGAGCGCATCGACGGGGTGAACTTGTCGGTGATCGTGGAGCGCGCGGACGACACGTGGAAGGGCCCGGTGGGGCTCATCACGAAGCTGATGGACGGCATGAAGATCGTGGGCGACGAGACGTACGCGATCGTGTGCGGCCCGCCCGTGATGTTCAAGTTCGTGTGCAACCAGCTGGGCAAGATGGGCGTTCCCATGCACCGCATGTTCGTCTCCCTCGAGAGACGGATGCACTGCGGAATGGGTAAGTGCTGCCGGTGCAACATCGGCTCCACCTACACCTGCGTCGACGGTCCCGTGTTCGACTACTGGTCCGTCATGAATCTGAAGGAAGCAATCTGAGGGCGATGCGATGAAGTACTTGAGACTAGAGCCAAAGCGTCCGCGGATTGGCGTGTTTGACTTCACAAGCTGCGAGGGGTGCGAGCTGCAGCTCGCCAACCACGAGGAGACTCTCGTGCCGTTCCTCAAGGCCATCGAAGTCGTCAACTTCCGCGAGGTCTCCTCCTACAAAGGGGAGGACTACGATATTGCGCTCATCGAAGGGTGCATCAGCCGTGACGACGAGGTGGGGCGGATCGAGAAGATCCGGGCCCAGGCCAAGGTGCTTGTCGCCATCGGCAGCTGCGCGTGCTTCGGCGGCGTCAACCGCCTGAAGAACGCCTACAACCTCGACGAGGCCAACAAGGAAGTCTACGGCGACAAGCCGAAGTCCACGGCCAAGGTCCGCGCCATCAAGGAGGTCGTCAAGGTCGACCTCGAGATCCCGGGCTGCCCCATCAACAAGCTCGAGGTCGAGCGCATCGTGCAATGCCTCGCCTTCGAGGTGCCGTTCAACTTCCCCGTCTACCCTGTTTGCGTCGAATGCAAGCAGCGCTTCACCACCTGCATGATGGAAAAGGGGCAGCTGTGCCTCGGCTCGATCGCGCAGGCCGGGTGCAATGCTCCGTGCCCCGCCGGCGGCCTCGGCTGCTGGGGATGCCGCGGACCTGCCCCGGATCACAACTTCGAGGAATTCATGACCCTGGCGAAGCAGCGCGGGTTCAGCGAGAAGGAAATCTCTGAGCGCCTTGGCTTCTTCGGCGGTTTCGAGGGACGACGATGAAACTCGATCTGAACGTCAACGTGCATCATCTGACGCGTGTCGAGGGACACGGCAACATCCGCGTGAAGGTCGAGGGCGGCGAGGTCAAGCATGCCAGCTGGGACGTCGTCGAGACCCCCCGCTACTTCGAGGTGATGCTCAAGGGCAAGCACTACACAACTGCGGGCATCCTCACTGCCCGCATCTGCGGAATCTGCTCGATCGGGCACTGCCTGGCGAGCATCCGCGCGAGCGAAGACGCGATGGGCGTGAAGATCCCCGACGCTGCTGTCAAGCTGCGCCTTCTCGCCAAGCACGGAGAGACCCTCGCGAGCCATGCGCTGCACCTGTTCTTCCTCGCCGCGCCTGACTTCGTGGGTCTTACCAGCGCCATTCCCCTCATCGACGCCAACCCGGCGGTGGTGGGAATCGCGGCGAACCTCAAGGGGCTGGGCAACCGGCTCTGCGATGCAGTCGCTGGCCGCACGACCCATCCGGTCTCGCTCCAGGTGGGCGGCGTCGCCCAGCTGCCTGACCGCGAAGTCCTCAGGAAGATCGCGGCGGACCTGCTGGCGTCGGTTCCCCAGCTCACGGCCACGGTCGAGCTGTTCAAGACCTTCGCAATCCCCGACTTCAAGCGCGAGACCGAGTTCGTCGCGCTCAAGGGCGTGGACAGCTACCCGTGGATCGGCGGCGACCTGGCCTCGACCGACGGCGTCGTCAAGCCGGAGCGCGAATACCTCGCCATGACCAACGAGTGGGTCGACGACAACAACACGACCAAGTGGGCCAAGCTCTCGCGCGAATCCCTGGCGGTCGGGTCGCTCGCACGTGTGAACGTGAACTACAACCTACTGCGCCCCGAAGCCAAGGAGATCGCCAAGATCTTCGGCCTCGCGCCGGTCAACCACAATCCGTACATGAACAACGTGGCCCAGCTCGTCGAGACCGTTCACGTCGTCTACGAGATCGTCGACATGATCAAGGAGATCGTGGAGTGGTCCGACGACGTGCCGGTGATGGCGAAGGTCACGCCCAAGGCGGGTCGCGGCGTCGGCGCAGTCGAGGTGCCTCGCGGCATCCTCTACCACTGCTACGAGTACGACAAGGATGGCCGGGTTGTCCGTGCAGACTGCATCATCCCGACGACGCAGAACAACCTGAACATCCACCACGACATGGGTGCACTCGCGAAGCACTTCGCCAAGGAAGGCATGACGGACGACAAGCTGGAGCTGCTATGCTCCATGCTGGTGCGTGCGTATGACCCCTGCATCTCCTGCTCCGTCCACTGACGACCCAGATGCCCTGCGCGGCGCGGGGGCTCGCCTCCGCGTCCGCGTCGCAGGCATCGTGCAGGGAGTCGGTTTCCGCCCTTTCATCCACCGCATCGCGCACGAGCTCGGGCTTTCGGGTTCGGTGTGCAACACGTTCGACGGTGCCGAGATCGAGATCGAGGGCCCAAGGGCGCGTCTGCAGGCGTTTCTCGACGCGCTCCGGGATCGTCCTCCCCCAATCGCGCGCATCGATCGCATCGAGGTGCAGGACATGGCGCCAACGGGCGTATCGGGATTCAGGATCATCGAGAGCGCAGCCGGGGGCGGACAAGCTGCCCTGATCAGCCCCGACGTGGCGGTGTGCGACGATTGCCTGCGAGAGCTGCGCGATCCCACGGACCGCCGTCATCGATACCCGTTCATCAACTGCACCAACTGCGGTCCGCGGTTCACCATCGTGCAGGAGGTCCCGTACGATCGGCCCAAGACCACCATGGCTCGCTTCGCAATGTGCGAGCGTTGCCTCACGGAGTACCAGGACCCTGCAGACCGTCGGTACCACGCGCAGCCCGACGCGTGCCCCGCGTGCGGCCCGAGAGCGCAGCTGATCAGCGCATCGGGCGAGGTGATCGCGGAATGCGATGAAGCGATCGAGCGAGCCAGGAAGATGTTGTCGTCCGGTGCGATCGTCGCGGTCAAAGGGCTGGGCGGCTTCCATCTGGCCTGCGACGCCACCAACGCCGCTGCGGTCCGAGCGCTTCGGGAGCGCAAGCCGCGCCGCCACAAGCCGCTTGCGGTGATGTGTCGGGATCAGGAGGCGGCACAAGCGTACTGCGAGGTGACCGAGCGCGAGCTGAGGGAGCTGACGCTCCCGCGTCGTCCCATTCTGCTCCTCAAGCGAAGGGCCTCTCCGGAACCGGGGTGGCCTGCGGTGGTCGAAGAGGTTGCCAAAGGCCACCAGGATCTCGGCGTGATGCTGCCCTACACCCCGGTGCACGAGCTGCTGCTCGCGCCCGGGGCACCCGCGTGCCTGGTGATGACCAGCGGCAACCGAACGGGTGGGCCCATCGAGGTCACCAACGACGAAGCGCGCGAGATGCTCGGCCACATCGTGGAAGCATTCCTGGTGCACGACCGTGACATCTGGAACCGGTGTGACGACTCGGTGGGTGCGGTGCAGGGCGAGCGGCTGGTGCTGATGCGTAGATCGCGCGGCTTCGTTCCCTTGCCGGTGGAGCTCCCGGTCGAGGTCCAGCCCACGTTCGCAGTGGGTGCGATGTTCTCCAATGCATTTGCGATCGCGTCAGGTCGCAGGGTGTTCCTGTCGCAGCACATCGGCGACGTGGAGAACCTCGAAGTGCTGCAGTTCCTCGAGGAATCGCAGGACAAGCTGCACCGCTGGCTCGGCTTGAAGCCGGAGCTGATCGTGCACGATCTCCACCCGGACATGTTGACCACGCGATTCGCTGCCGAGATCGCGGGCGATGCCCGGCGCGTCGCGGTGCAGCACCACCATGCCCATCTGGCATCGGCCATGGCCGCAGCGGGCTTGACCGAGGAAGCGCAGGGGCTTGTGCTGGACGGCACGGGCTATGGCCTGGATCGGACGATCTGGGGAGGCGAGATCCTGGTGGGGAACGCTGCGCGCGTGCGGCGCGCGGGGCATCTGCGTGCGCTGCCTTTGCCTGGCGGGGACGCGGCCACGCGAAGGCCGATACGGATCGCGATTGCATACCTTCACGCTCTCGCTGCCGGGGCAGAATCAGCGAAGCTCGACCTGTGGAATCGGGCGGCGCACGACGAGATCGCGGTGGTCCGGCGGATGGTGGATCAACGCTTCAACACGCCGCAGACCACGAGCGCGGGGCGACTGTTCGATGCCGTGGCATCGCTTCTCGGCGTATGCGACGAGGCGACGTACGAAGGGCAGGCCGCGATCGAGCTGGAGCAGTTCGCAAGAGCTGGCAATCCGGGCGCGAGACTGCGTATGGCCGTGACGCCTGGCCTCGAGGTGGATCCGCAGCCGCTGCTCTGCGGACTGGTGCAGGGGCTCGTCGACGGAGTCAGCCGGCCGCAGCTTGCGTACGGATTCCATGCGGCGCTGGCAGAAGCGCTGGCCGAAGCATGCGCGCGTCTGCTCGCGGCCGGGGCTCCGCGCAAAGTCGTGCTGTGCGGTGGCGTGTTCCAGAATCGGATCCTGGTGGAGCTTGCCACGGCGGCCCTGCAGAGGCAGGGACTGGAGCCGGTGCTGCCCGGACTCATTCCGGTCAGCGACGGTGGGATTGCGCTAGGGCAGGTGATGGTGGCGAACGCAGCGTCGGAGCAATTGGAGCAGGGCGCTCTGGCAGGTTGGGAGAACTAGCGATGTGTCTGGCAGTACCGGGTCAGGTGATGCAGCTCGACGGCACGTCGGCGCGCGTGAAGTTCCACGGTGTGGAGCGTGTGGTCCAGATGGATCTGGTGCCTGAGGTCAAGCTGGGCGACTGGGTGCTGGTACACGCGGGCTACGCGATCCAGTGCATGGATGAAGAAGAAGCCAGGGAGACGCTCGCGCTGCTCGCGCAGATCGAAGGCGAGATGGAGGAGCAGAGCCGAGCCGAGGCCAAGCCGTGAGCCAGCCTGACCTGCGGGAACGCGCCGAGCGCTGCTACGACAAGATCGCTGCCCTGGTGAGCGGACCGGTTTCGCTGATGGAAGTCTGCGGCACGCACACCATGGCGATCAGCAGGTTCGGGATCCGGGCGAGGGTGCCCGAGACTCTTCGCTTGCTGTCCGGCCCTGGCTGCCCGGTGTGCGTCACGCCTGCGTCGCAGATCGATCACCTGATGGCGATGGCCCGGGAGCCTGGCGTGATCGTCACCACGTTTGGCGACATGCTCCGGGTGCCTGGCTCCAAGTCGTCGTTGGAGCAGGAGCGCACCCGCGGCAGCGACATCCGCGTCGTGTACTCGCCCCACGACGCCATGGAGATCGCTCGCGCTGCGCCTGACCGGATCGTGGTGTTCATGGGCGTCGGCTTTGAGACCACGAGCCCGACCATCGCCGCAACGATGATCAAGGCATTGGCGGCCGGGATCGGGAACTTCTGCGTATACCCGGCGTTCAAGGTCGTGCCTCCTGCCATGGATGCGCTGGTCGCGTCGGGGGAGACGCGCATCGATGGATTCATCTGCCCTGGGCATGTGAGCACGATCATCGGCAGCGCGGCCTATGAGCCGATCGCGCGCGATCGGAAGGTGCCGTGCGTGGTCACAGGATTCGAAGCGCTCGACGTGCTCGAAGGGGTGATTCTGCTTCTCGAGCAGCGCGCTGCGGGCAAGGCTGAAGTGCAGGTGCAGTACCGTCGCGCGGTGAGCCCCGAGGGCAATCGCACTGCGCTCGACATTCTCTCGCGAACGTTCACGCCGTGCGACGCAGCCTGGCGCGGAATCGGAGTGATCCCTGGGACGGGGTTGGAGCCTCGCGAGGAGTTCCTGTCGATGGACGCCCGTCGCAGGGTGCAAGTGGAGATGCCCAAGGACGCAGTGGATCTTCCTGCAGGATGCGGATGCGGCGAGGTGATGCGCGGGCTGAAAGTGCCCACCGAATGCGCGATGTTCGGTACTGCGTGCACGCCGTCGAGACCGATTGGACCGTGCATGGTTTCCACGGAAGGAGCGTGCGCGGCGTGGTATCGGTATGGCCGCGGATAGCCTTCCAGGAGCGATTGGCGAATGAGCGTTCAGGGCACGATCACGTTGGATCACGGCGAAGGGGGAGCTGCGACCTCGCGGCTCGTGCGCGACGTGTTCCTTCGCCACCTGGGCGGACCTGAGGTGCTGGAAGACGCTGCGATCGTGGCAGGAGCGGAGCGGATCGCGCTGACCACGGACACGTTCGTGGTGCGCCCATCGGTGTTCCCAGGCGGCGACATCGGCAAGCTTGCCGTGTGTGGAACGGTCAACGACCTCGCAGTGATGGGAGCTGAGCCTCGTTACCTGAGCGCTGGATTCATCCTGGAGGAAGGGCTCGAGATCGCGCTGCTCGAACAGGTGGTCGCGTCCATGGCCGCAACTGCAGCCGAGGCTTGCGTGCGGATCGTCACTGGCGACACGAAGGTGGTGGCCCGCGGCGAAGCTGATGGGCTGTACGTCAACACGAGCGGCGTGGGCGTGATGCCTGCGGGGCGGACGCTTTCGAGTGCGAGCTGCGAGCCTGGCGATGCGGTCCTGGTGAGCGGGTCGATTGGCGAGCACGGCACAGCGGTGATGGTCGCAAGGGAAGGCTTCGGCATGACCGGGGACTTCAAGAGCGATTGCCAGCCGCTGGGGGATCTGGCGCGCGCGCTGCTTGCTGCTGCGCCGGGGGTGCGATGCATGCGCGACCCCACGCGCGGCGGGTTGGCAACCACGCTCGTCGAGATCGCCCTTGCCTCGAAGGTCGAGATTCGCCTGCGCGAGGAGACGATTCCGGTGCGCGGCGCCGTGCGTGGTGCCTGTGAGCTGCTCGGGCTCGATCCTCTCTACGTGGCCTGCGAAGGGCGTCTGATCGCGGTAGTGCCCGCGGATCAAGCCGACGCAGCGCTCGGTGCGTTGCGAAGCCACCCGCGCGGCGCGGGTGCAGCGAGCATCGGCGAGGTGAGGGAAGGCAAGGGGCTGGTGCTCGACACGAGGGTAGGGGGGCTGCGTCCGCTGATCGCGCTCGAAGGAGCGCAGCTGCCGAGGATCTGCTGATGCACGAAGCATCCATTGCGCAGAACGTGATCGAGTCGGTGCTTCGTCTGATCGCGGACGGCACGGTGCAAGGCAAGGTTGCGCGGGTCTACCTCAAGGTCGGCAAGCTGACCGCTGTGGTTCCGGACAATCTGCAGTTCATGTTCGGCGTGCTGGCCGAGGAAGGCCCTCTTGCCGGCGTCAAGCTCGAGATCGAGGAAGTGCCGATTCGCGTGCGCTGCAAGGCGTGCGAGGAGGCGTTCGAGATGCACGAAGAAATCCGGCTCATCTGTCCCAAGTGTGGATCTGCGGACACGCGGTTCGAGACGGGCAGGGAGCTTCTGATCGACGCAGTGGAGGTAGATTGATGGAAGCTGGCAAGCGGATCAACGTGGTGACCAAGATCCTGGCGGCAAACGATCGCGTTGCAGACGAGAACCGCCGTCGGTTCGCCGAGCTCGGCCTGAAGGTCGTCAACCTGATCAGCAGCCCTGGGGCTGGCAAGACCGCGCTGCTCGAGGCCACGATCGGGCGCATCCGCAAGGATCGCCGGGTCGGCGTGATCGTGGGCGACATTGCGACCACCAAGGATGCGGAGCGGATCGCGAAGCATGACGTGCCGGTGGTGCAGATCACGACAGAGTCGTTCGGAGGCTCGTGTCACCTCGAGGCGAGCACGATCCGCCAGGCGCTCGACGAGATCCCGCTCAAGGAGCTGGACCTGCTGTTCGTGGAGAACGTGGGCAACCTGGTGTGCCCTGCGGAGTTCGATCTGGGAGAGCAGGCCAAGGTGTCGATGCTGTCGGTCACCGAAGGCGAGGACAAGCCCCTGAAGTATCCGCTCGCGTTCCAGGTCGCGAACCTGGTGATCCTCAGCAAGGTCGACCTTGTGCCCCATCTTCGCGTGGACATGGAGGCGCTGCGCGCCAACGTGCGTCAGATGAATCCGAAGGTCCGGACGCTGGAGCTTTCGTCGCAGACCGGCGAGGGGTTCGATGCGTGGATCGAGTGGCTGAAGAAGCCGTGACATTCTCGTGACACCACGGCACGCCGCCTGCGCCCGGTCACCAAGTTGCGAGGGGACCCAGCGGTCGGACGTGGTGCGATGCCCCTGGGGCTCAGCGCCGATGTACCGTTCGACCTCTCGCCCGTCGCGTGGTATGTCGTCGGTATGACCAGGAAGCTGGCGATCAGCCTGCCGGACCAGACCCTCGACAGGGCCAAGGCGGCCGTCCGCCGGGGCAAGGCTCGCAATGTGAGCAACTATATTGCCCTGCTCATCGATCAAGAGAGCGCGTCTGAATCCTTCGAGGAGATGATTGCGGACTGGCTGCGCGAGAGTGGAGCCTCGGATCAGGAGATCCGAGCGGCCGAGCGCAAGGCGCTCTCGGACTTTGAGCGCGCGGGACTTGCGCCGAAACGCAAGCGCCAGGTTCGGGGGAACAAGCAGCGTGACGAAGCACACCGCAAAGCCGGCTGAAGCGTCGAACGGACCGGGGATGGTTCTCGACGCGGGCGCACTGCGAGCGATCGAACATCACCATGTCGAGCTCGCTGTCGCGCTGCTGGCTGCGCACAGACTGAACCTCGCCATTCGCGTGCCTGCGGCGGCGCTTGCGCAAGTATGGCGCGGAGGGCCAAGAAGTGCTCCGCTTGCGCGCCTGCTTCGACAACCCGCGACCGTTGTCGCGGTCGACGAACGCGCAGCGCGGGCGATCGGGGAGTTCATCGCGCGGGTACGCGTGCCTGGCGACGGAAAAGTCGACGTTGTCGATGCTCACGTCGCCCTCGTCGCCCGAGCTACGCACAGCCTGGTCTGGACGAGTGATCCGAAGGACATGAAGCGATACGGCGTCCCTCCCGAGCAGATCCGGAAGATCTGAAGGAGGCTCCGTCAGGCGCTCGACTGGTTCCGCATCCGCGTGTGGACATGGAAGCGCTTGCAGCGGACACTGTGAGCTTGTAGCGAAATCGACACTTCGACTCGGCGATCGGAGAATGTCGGTAGCCAGCTCATCGGAAGGCGCACGGCATGACGAGCAAATCTCAGGACACGAGCAAGGCGTGGTCAGCGGCCGAATGGCAGTACGACATGCTCCATGCGGAGCGTATGCTCGCTTCGGTGCTAGGACCGACGGACACCGCAGAGCGACTGAAGGAGATCGTGGACCTTTGCCCCACGTTCTATCCGGCGCTCATCGAGCTTGGGGTGCTGCGAATCGAAACAGGGCAGGCAGACGGAGCGCAGAACGTCGAAGAGGGGCTCACGCTGCTGTTGAGCGATCGCAAGCTTCGGCGGAAACCCGAGGAAGCGGCGGAGGCAGCGCAAGCGAGCGTGGCGAACCTGCACGACCTGTTTCGCTTTGACCTGTCGCGGCCGTTTCTGCAGAAGATGGTAGAGCGAGCGCCCCGCAACGCGTGGTTCCACATGGAGCTTGCGCATGCGGTTGCCATGCTTGGAGATCCGGCGCGCGCGTGGGAGCTGTCGGAGCATGCGACCGAGCTTGACCCCGACAACGGGAACTGGTGGAACGATCGCGGGCTGTATGCACTCATGGGGGGCGACGCGAAGCGCGCAACGCAGGCGCTGGAGCGCTCACGGCGTCTCGGAGGCGATTCGACTGCGCTCGACGCGAATTTCGACGTGTTGGGATGGATGGAGCGGCATGAGGGCAAGACGTACTTCGACTATCTGCTCCGCCCGGTCGACTACGACGGCAGCAGTGACGGGTTTGAGGCCGATACCGATGAGGCGATCGATGACATCAACTCGTATCGCTTGATCGCGATGGGAGTCGAGCGGCTGCGCGGAGGCACGATCTCGACGTTTCCCCCGCTGGCGAGCAATATTCGCGGGTTCTTCCGGGCCATCGGGCGCGACGTTTTCGGGGAGCCTCAACCGCTGCTGATGGAGGACATCGACGGCTTGCGGCGGGAGATCGAGATGAAGCTAAACGGCTTCGTGATACGGCACCGTGACGCCGACGGGAAGCTGATCCACGGGATCTGTGACGCTCTCCTCGAGCTGTACGGGTTTCTCGTGGACCGAGGGCTCGTGGAGCGCCGCGCGCGGACTGCGTTCTGCAAGCGCCTCGACATCGTGCGGCCAAAGGTTGTGGCGCGGGCGGCGACCTTCCGGGCGGCGCAGAAAGAGGGAGCGCTTTCGCCGGAGGCGCGACAGAAGCTGATCCGCGAGGTTTTCGGGAACTGCCACGACGTGATGATGTTCTGAGGCGGACGCGTCTGCAGAGCGGCCTGGGAAGCGGCCATCGGAAAGTATCCGTGATATTCTTGGGCCATGTCGACTTCAGGCCGAAGCGTTGACGAGAGGCGGGAGGCGCGCGCCGGGTGGACGGTTCGTGTCTTCGATCTCGCCGATGCAGAGGCGGAGGCCGAGCGGGATGCGCTGTTCTGGGCTGAAATTCCGCAGGAAGAACGCGCAGCGGCAACCTGGCACGTGAGCGAGGAGGCCTATGGGCTCGCACGAGGTAAGCGCCGTCAACGAAGACTTCCTCGATCTTCTTTCGTCGTTCGTCCGCGCTGAAGCCGGCGAAACCACATCGAGACGAGCTTCGGTGCCGGTGTGACATGCCCGGTGATCGGACTGGACGACCTGTTGAAGAACAAGGCGGCGGCAAAGCGTCCGCAGGATGTCGCGGACGTGGTCGCGCTCGAACGGCTCAAGACAGCCCGATCTCGGGGGCGGAAGACAAAAGCGGTGCGCTGAGTTGGAGGCCTCGCCGACGTCGGTCCACCTGCTCCACTTCACGTCCCCCCATCCTGCATCGTCTCCGCCAGGTATCCAGCGCACCTCCAGCATTCCTCGTCCCTTTCATGCATGCAGAGCATAGCCAATCGCCGCACGTCCTCGATCGTTGGACGGCCCAGCATCACGCGTCGCCGGAGCAGCCATACGCCGGCCTTCATGCATGCGGGCGTTGTGATTGGAGCGCTTCCGGCATCCGAGTCGAAGCAATGTTCCAACCCTGCAGGTGATTTGGGACTGCTGAGGGCCGCTTTTCTGACGGCGTCACAATTGCGCTTCCCTCGCGCCAAGTGACCTTCTGGCATTCCCGCGTCCTCGGGCACCTGTCCGCAATTCAGAAGCCGGCCTCCCATTCTCTCCACGATATTCTGTTCATCGTACGTGCAGTGCTCGCCTGTGATGGTCGAACCGTACGTTGGCCCTCCCATGGAACCCCGGAGGTAGATGAGGTGATGCTCCCGATCCGCCACGCAGCCGGTCACGGCTAGCATCGGCGGCAATTTGGGGGTCCATGAGCATCCTGCGATTCGTCCCTCCGGAACCACGCACCCCCGATCGGCATTGATAGCGCCGATGCGATAGGCGTACATCCCCGGTGGGCACGTCGCACCCACTGCGTCGGGAGGTTCGATGTGAACCGGCGCGCTCGCGTCCGGCGCTGCGACCGCGACCGGCACCGAAGAAGCGACGGGCAGAGATGGCGTCGTGGCCGGCGGACCCGCGCATGAAGCGGCCGAAAGGACGGCGGCGAGCAGCAGCCGGCGAGACCTCATCCTGCATGGATTCTATCATGAGATCTGGCGCCTCAAGTCTCGTTGCCGAACCTCGCCTGCCTCACAAGCCAGCAGCCCTGGGGCTGGCAAGACCGCGCTGCTCAAGGCCACGCTCGGGCGCACAACCCTGGAGCTTTCGTCGTCCATCGCGCCTGACGCCCCCTGCGGGCGGACAACGCCCCCCAGCAGCCGCTCGAGCGCCGTTCTCCGCGCGACAAAGGTCTTCTGCAGCCGCGCCAGGCGCGTTGTCCTGAGGCGGACGGTGTTCTGCAGCCGATCGGACCCCGAGGGCCGTCGGATTACAGCTCATTGCGACCCTACGGGCGGTGTCGCCCTGGAGATTCACCGCGTTGCCGTCCAACAACACTGTGCCTCGGACGCGCGCCCCTTCGTTTTGCGCTGCGCGACAAAACAAGCTGATCGTTGTTTGGTCCCTTCTTTGCAGACCGGCTAGGGTCGATCGCAAAGGACAGGGGTCATCGCATGCACCGAATCCGACTCAAGAGGCTCGTGGCGCTGCTGGCGGTCGCAGGGGGCATTTCCCTGGTATCGCTCGTGTCCGGCACAGCGACCGCGCAGACAACCGAAGTCACCGGCAGCCTCGTGGCGCTCGACCAAGGCGATCTGGTCGTGGACCTGAGCGTGTCCAAAGGGGCTGCGGTCGGCAACCTGGTCGAGCTGTGGCGACCACTCAAGCTCAAGCATCCTGTGAGCGGACGCATGCTGATCGATCGGTTCAAGATCGGCACGTTGCGTCTGACGCAGGTGGGCGAGACGTTGTCGATCGCGACGCCGGCCGAGCAGCTGGCGCGCGCGCCGATGCCGGGCGACATCGTGATCCTTCGCGGTGCCGCTCCGCAGCCGGTGAGAACCGCAGCGCCGCCGCCGCCGCCTCCTGCTCCTGCGCGTCCGGCGACGACCACGGCGAAACCAGGTGGATCGTCGGCGCCCGCCCTTCCGCCACCCGAGATCTCGATACGCCCGGCGGAAGGCCCAGCGCCTGTGGAGGCAGATCCTGAAGCCAAGCTGCTGAGCGACATGTTCGAGAATCTGAAGGGCGCGGATCTGGTGACCCGGATCCGCGCCTACGAGGACTACGTCCGGGCCAAGCCGCAAGGGCGGTTCTCGCGCGTGCTCTACGAGGAAGCGCAGTCGCTGCGTCAGCTGCTCCACGCACCGACGACAGCCGGGAAGGCAGATACCGACGCGACTCCGGAGGTGGCCCACTTTGCGCGTCCGACTTCAGCGCTTGCGCAGACTCCCCTGCAGATCACCTTTGAGATCAAGGGGCCTGTTGCGGGCGCGGTGATGCACGTCCGCAAGGAAGGCGAAAGCTCCTATGCATCGTATCCGATGCTCCCTTCTGGGCGGAGCTACTTCACGGTGTCGCTGCCTGCGGCCAAGATGGCGCCGCCCGGGCAGGAGTACTTCGTGGAGGCGGTGAAGCCGGACGGCACGACGATGCCGCTGGTGGGGTTCGCGAACAAGCCGGAGCGGATCGAGGTGGAGGATCTGCCGGTGCCGGTGCCGCCGAAGAAGCATCTGTACTCGGCGGCGATCTGGACAGACTACGCGGACTACAACCGGCTGCGGCACAACGACTGGGCATCCCAGACCGAGGGCAACTTCGGGATGCGATTCGGCGACGTCGGGATGCGGTCGTTCCGATCGGGCTTTGGCGTGTACCGAGGCGCAGGCGGAACGATCAACGATCTGGACGTGTCGAACAAGTCACCGCGCGCAATCGGGCTTACCTACGGGTATCTCGAGACCGAGCTCGGGGTATCGGACTTCGTGGGGTTCGTGGGTCGCGGCGTGGTGGGGCTGAGGGACAACGGCATCACGGGCGGTGCGCAGCTACTGATCCGCATCGGGAACGATCGCAAGACGAACCTGCAGCTGGGCGGCGAGGTGCTGGGCGGGGTTGGCTTGCGCGGCATCACGCAGCTGGAGCTCAACAACTTCAAGCGCGTGCCGATCCTCTTGCGGACCGAGGTGACCAATCAGCCTGCGGGAATGGGCGAGACCTCACCGGTTCCGACGGACGAGACCAAGAAGGAGACGTCCAAGGACGCAGCCGAGGTTGGAGTCAGGGCCATCGTGCAGGTCGGCTACCGCATCATTCCGGAGCTGACCGTGGCGCTTCGCGGCTCGTATCAAGGCCGAAACATCAATCACGCTGGGCCCGGACTGGGCGCTGGGATCACGTACGAATGGTAGGGCCGATCATGAACGCGACAACGACCAAACGTCACGCCTGGATCATCGCGGCAGCGTGCAGCGCGCTCGGCGTGCTGGGCTCTGGTTGGGCCTCGGCGCAGGGACCTTCCCAGGCGCCAGCACAGCCATCGTCGCAGCCGCCGTCCTCGGCCTCTGCACACCCTGCGCTGCCTCCCTCGGCAAGCGCGGCGGCATCCTCGTACGCGGCCACCATCGCCACGGCGCGTCCCACCGCCACAGCGCAAGCGGACACACCGAGCGTGCACCATGCACCGGTGTCGACCGCGAGAGCTCACGAGCCGTTGAACATCAAGGCTTCGATCGACCGAACCAACCAGCTGCGCGCTGCGACCGTGGTCTACCAGATCGCGGACGGCTCCTGGCACGAAGCGCCGTTCCAGCGCGCCTCCGAAGGGCCGTACCTGGCGATCCTCCCGGCAGACGTGATGATCGGCCCATCGATCGCCTACACGATCGAGATCGAGGACACGCAGGGGCGAAGATTCGCCGTGTTTGCGTCGCGCGAGGCGCCTCACCGCGTGCAGGTTCCTGACGACATCGCGGATCTGCGCGAGCGGGCGCTGGCAACGCGCCTAGACAACAGGCGGTCCGTGGCAAGCGCGTCGGGCGAGTACGTCTACTTCGGCAGCACGACGACGCAGGTCACCACTCCGACCAACAGCGTTCTGCACAGCGAGAAGGTGCCGGACCAGTACTACCGCGTGGAAGGCTCGTACACGTACCGTCCCCTGGGTACGATCGCGGAGTTCAGCATCCGAATCGGCGTGGTGCGTGGGACCTCGATCGTGCCTGGAACGACGGACCGCGACAAGTACGACGTCGGTTTGAACTACGGGTCGCCATCGGTGCGATTCCGTCTCGATGACGCCTGGCACCTCGAGACTTCGCTGGTGACCAGCGTCACGGAGCTGGGGTTCTCGGCTGGTGCGGGCGGCGCACTGCTCGTCGGCGATCCCTATGGCACCAAGTTCACCGTGGGCTTCGAGACGATCCAGACGTTCGGCTCGCGTTTCTACAGCCGCTTGGACATTCTCGCGAACCGCACGCTGCTCATCTCGCCGATCATCGAGGTCACGGACATGCCTCATGCGGATCGATACGGCTTGCGGCTGCTCGGAGAGATGCGGTTCGACCTCGGGTCAGGGTTTGGGGTGGGGCTGCGGGGTGGATACCAGGCGCGGCTGTCCACAGGCGGTGGCCCGACGCTGGGCGGCATTCTCGCGTACGCGTTCTAGTTCTCCCATTAGTTGGCCTGAGGCGCGTGAATGCCGTACCGCAGGGCATCATGCGAAGCATCGTACCAACCCGAAAGCGCACTGTTGTGGGCATCTCTGTGCTCGGCCTCGGCCTTGCTTTCCCAGCCGTGGCAGGCGTGGCTTGCGGGCAAGCGGGGCCGGCGCCCACAGCCCAGTGCTCGTCGGTGTCGCTGCCGGTGGCGCAGAGCGCGCCTGCGCCGGTCTGCTCCTGCCCGGAAGTCGAGCCTCCGCAAGCGCCGGCGGCAGCATCGGCAAGCGCGGCTCAAGAGGAGAAGCCTGGACTGTGCGCCGAGGGAATGGCTTTCATCGAAGGCGAGTACTGCCCGCTGGTCGAGCAGCGGTGTCTGGAGCACGGCAAGAACAAGGCGGCCGAGGACATGGAGGCGATCTGCCTGAAGTTCGAGAAGCCGAGCGTGTGCCTTTCGCCGCAGCGGGCCCACATGCGGTTCTGCATGGACAAGTACGAGTACCCGAACAAGGTCGGCGAGATGCCGCGGGTGCTGGTGACCTGGGAGGAAGCCTCCAAGCTGTGCAAGCAGGAGAACAAGCGCCTGTGCTCGGAGTCCGAGTTCAACTTTGCATGCGAAGGCGAGGAGATGCTCCCGTACTCGTACGGATTCGAACGAGACGCCAACAAGTGCAACGTGGACAAGCCCTACAAGGAGCCAGGGGACTTTGCTCCGCGCAACTTCAGCACGTGCGAGCGGGACAAGGCCTGCAAAGCAGGCTTCGATCGCCTCGATGCCCGCGGTGCGATCGGGGAGCGTGCGGAGTGCGTCTCGCCATTCGGCGTCTTTGACCTCAATGGCAACGTCAACGAGCTGGTGATGCTGCGCTACAAGGAGCCGCCGCATCGCGCCGCACTCAAGGGCGGGTGGTGGGGGCCGGTTCGCGGACGATGCCGTCCGATCGTGTCCCACCACGACGAGAGGTACCTCGGCTACGAGGTGGGCTTCCGGTGCTGCAGCAAGCCGCTCGACGAGGAAGCCAAGCAGAAGAAGGGGCACGGAGCGAGGACAGCGAAGCGGGGCAGGTAGCTACCTCGATCGCCGACGTCGTATCCCTGGAGCGACCGCCAGCAGCCCCACGACTAGCATCGAAGTGGAGGCGCGTCGGTCGCCCGGCGTGCTGCAAGAGCAGGAGCCGCCTTCGATCGATGCTTCGTCGACCGGTGGGTCTGTGGTGGATGCGTCCTTGCCGCCGTCAGGGGAAGCGCCGCCCTTGCCGCTGGCGCCGCCCTTGCCAGCGCCGCCTGAGCCGCCGGTGGCTGGCTGGCCACCGCTGCCGCCCTTGCCGCTCGCGCCCGCAGAGCCGCCCTTTCCTCCAGCCCCCGCAGAGCCGCCTTTGCCGCCTGCTCCGCCGCTGCCTGCTGATCCGCCCGTGCCCGCGGCACCGGCCTTGCCATCCCACGCGTCAGGGGCGTCAGGGCCGCTCTCGGGCAGCACCTGCTCATCGCTCGCATCGGACCCGTCCGGCGCACCGCTGTCCGGCACGCCACCGTCGTCCTCGCACACACTTGTCGGCAGCCCGCCGCCATCGCCGTCCGGAACGGGAAGCGTCACCCCCGACGCAGTTTCGATCCACGAAAGGTATGCAGAAGGAATGGTGTAGATGCCGCCGTCGCCGCATTGTGCGCTGGACCCGGCCCATGCCCGTGAAGTGACACCGACGAGCCACAGGCTGCAACCGCGCACGAGATACACAGGGCCGCCCGAGTCGCCGTTGCACGTGTCGGGTTCGCCTGGGCGTCCAGCCAACATCTCGGTGGGGATGTGGCGGATGTGGGGAGTGCGCGCCTTGTAGAGCAATCCGCTCTTGTCGTTCGACAGGTCGTAGATTCCGTATCCGGCCACGTCGACGTCTTGATGCGAGCTCGCGGTCCAGTCAGGAAGCTCCGGATCGATATCTGCTTGCGGAAGTATGGGAGTGACCAGGGCGTTGGGGATCGGATCCTTGAGGATCACGACTCCGATGTCGTTGGTCACGCCCAATCCGTCGGCGTCGACCGGCGCGTTGGGCTTGTACTGGGGATGCGCAACCCTCTTGGTGATCGGACGTCGCTCGGAGGCAGGCGCTGCTTGCGGGTTGGCGAAGCCGTAGACGACGCGCGTGAAGTTCGTGGGTGGCCAGCTCTGCAGGCAATGCGCTGCGGTGACCACCACGGTCGGGGCGACCAGGGTGCCAGTGCAGAAGGGGGCGCCCTGAAACGAGTCGACGAGCGCGACAGTGGAAGGGTATTCGGAGGGCAGGGCGGGCTGTCCGCCCACCACGGGCAGCTGATGGGTCCGCAAGGGATTGGTGTCACCTTGATCGCCCGGACTTGCGCATCCGAGAGCAACCAGGGCGAACATGCAGAGCGGCGAACCGATCTTGATGCGTGACGTCATGGGGGACCTCGCAGCAGCCGAATGCATGGTGAACCGCCCTTGGGTACGGATCAAGTGTCGCGGAGCCATGCCCGCCCCCTGACGGTCGCGGCTCCGTACTGTGTGTCAGCGCACTGGGCCGATCGTCTCGAGCTGGGTGCCGGCTGCGTAGCCGTAGCTCACGTAGTTGTCGAATCCATACGCGAGCACCATCACCGGGCGATCTGCTTCTAGCCGGTGCACGCCGTCGTTCTGGTCACCCGCAGCCACGTTGTAGGGCGCAGGAAGGTTGGGGTCGATCACAGGGAAGCTGAGCTGGCAGCGGTAGACCACGAAGTCCGGCTGCGGCTTGCCCCGCTCCTTCTCGGTCCTGCCGTCCGCCGCCGAGACAGTGCAGGAATACGACGTGATCGGATTGCCGTCGAACACGACGTAGGCGTCCAAGGGCGCAGCCACTGCGATGAAGTCGAACATGTACTTGTCCGGCGTCAGGAACACGTACTGCGTCCGGTACTGCTCCATGGGCGGCACCACGATCAAGCTGGGATCCCCGCCTGGATAGCCACGCTTCACATAGGCAGCGTCCTGGCTGACGTTCGTGTTGCCGAGCACCACGGGCCTGTCCGATGAGAGCATGAAGTCCGTGTGCGTTTGTGCCACGTCCCCGTGGCGCACCGTGATGTCGCGATAGGCGCCGCGCCCCGGAAGCGTGAATACGTCGTCCGGAGACGGCAACGTCGTGCTCACCAGCGTCGGTCCCACATCAGACACTGCCAGCACGCGGAACAGCTCGGGCTCGTCCGCGATCGCGATGTCGCCCCCGGCCTCCACCACGGCGCGCGTCCGACTTGGCGAGTGGGGCGCGATGAAGTTCATGCCCGCGGTCCGGATGGGGTCGATCTGCTCTTCCAGATGGTCAGCGCAGCAGAACCTGTCCGCGAGCTTGTCGAACTTGGGTGCGTCCGACGCTTCGCTGCCGGAGAAGACCACCACCGGCTGATCCGCGTCGATCAGCGACCCGGTGAAGTCCGCATTGAAGCCCCCTGATTCGAGGTTGAGCACGTCGAACGGCTGGAGCGTGACGTCGATGCTCTGGCCGGGCTGCGTTTCCGGGATGCCAGGGTAGGGGAGGCTTGTTCCCTTCATTCCTGCGCCCGGAATGATGCGGGTCGTGGACACGAAGCGCACGTGCGTGTTCGGGCGCGTCGCCACGATCGTCACGAACGCTCTCAGATCGATGGGATCCGATGGATTGAAGTTGGTGTTGGGATCATCGGTGGACGCGATGGTCTGCGGCCAGCCGAGCACGACGTAGGCGGGCAGGAGCGAGCCAGGGGTTCCGACCAGCGCCTCGACCGGCTTGAGCAGGGACGCGTCGTTCGAGAACACACCGACGTTGTCGAGCGGGTTGAACTGGTAGGCGACGACAGGCACCTGGCTGGTGATGCGGTAGGCGTGCCGGGTGATCGCAGTGCCGGTTCCGGTATCGAACTCGCCGTCCGGGCTGCCATCCACCTCTCGCGGACCGAGCTTGAATACACGCAGGTTCATGGGCTGGACTTGCGATTCGGCGACCGTGCTCAGCTTGGCCACTTCGCCCGGCAAGCTGTCGTCCTGCTCGATCAGCACGTGCGCAACCAGATCCGGCTGGGGATTGGACACCACGATGGCGTACTGCTGGCCGGCGGCGTTGCTGGTCGGATCGATCATCGCGTTGTCGAGGTCCACGCCCCAGTACTCGCATCCGACATTGCTGCGCACCGAGGCAGCGTGGGCGCACAGATCCATGCAGGAGCCTTCGCGACACACCGAGCTCGCAGTCCCCTTGCAGGTCTCGGTGTGGGAGAAGGAGTTGCCATCCGCAGCGCACATCGAGACATGGTTGCCGTCGCAGAACTTCTGCGATGGCAAGCACGTCGTGCACTTGAGCAGGGTCGGTGCGCACACCAGGCCTCTTGCGCCGCAATCGTCGACCACGTTCCACTGCGCGCTGTCGCCGGTCGCGGCGCACTGCTGCAGCACGCCCGCGCACCTGAGTCCGCCCGGCGCACAGGTCAGCGCCTGGGCCACGTCGTCCCAGCGGTCCGCGCGATCGTACTGGCAGCCGACCGCCAGCGAAGCCAGCACGAGGCAGGGCCCAGCCCATGGTCGCTTCGCGGGTCGGGCACGCGCCCGACCTCGATGCCCGCAGCCTTGCGCAGCCCCCTTCACCTCAGTAGTACACATGGAAGACGTCATACGAGTAGGCGTTCCAGCCTCTCGAAGACAGGTGCCGGTACAGCAGGTTGCCGTAGTCGAACGGGTCGATGTGTCCGCAGTAGACCGAGATGTCGAGCGGGCCTGAGGTCAGACCAATGCCAAGGGAGCCGAGATCCGGAAGCTCGACCGAGGTCTTTCCCGCAGGCGCTGCGACGGTCCACTCGATCAACCCGCCAGCGGCTGCGAGCTCGAACACCGCGACGTCGATCGAGGTTGCGCCTGACGCGGTCTCGAACTCCAGGTGGGTGCCGTCGAACTTGCTGCCAGGCGCAGGCGTCTTGAGCACCGGCACCTGCACGAAGCCGTCGATCGGCACCTGCAGCGACGCGTCGTTGGTGATGAACTTCCCGACGATCGAGAGCGGGGGGCCATTGTTCGAGCCGGTGACCGCGCTCGCAGTCGACACGAAGTGCGTTCCATCCAGCGTGCCATCGAGCCCTGGCAGTCCCACGATGCTCAGCGGGATGCTCGTGCTGATCGGCACCGAATGCGATGCGTTCGGCAGGATGGCATAGCCGTCGCCGCCGAGCTGGATCGCGACCCCTGCTACGACTCGATCCGGTCCCTTGGGGCCGGGTGCAGGAGGAGAAATCGCCAGGGTCATCGCCTGGTCGAGGACCTTGTCCATCAGGATGTAGACATCGCCGGTGGTCTGAGCGGGAACCGTGGAGATGCCGCGCACCAGCCCGAACGCGTAGGCGGTGAACATCGGCGGGTAGACCGAACGGTCCTCGAGTCCGGCGACGGCATACAGGGTGATGTTCCCTGGATAGACGCTATACGAGAATGTATAGCCGATGGTTCCATCGGCGTCGGGGTGCACCGCTGTGGAAGCATCGGGCAGGTAGAATCGGGCCGTGGGGTCGCCGTTCGGCTGGAAAAGGTAGGCAGCCTGCTTCTCGTTCGGGCCTTTGGGGATCGGTACGTTGGTCCACGGAGCCCGCTTGAACTCGTTGCCGCCGTTCCACACGAGCTGTCCCTTGATGGTGGCAGGGGTCGTGCCCTTGCCCCCTACCGGCGGAACGTCGCCCCCGTCCCCGCCGCAATCGGGGCTCATCACCGGGTTGAGGTACACCGTCACCGTGTCGACCGGCACGTCCACGAACGTGATCGGCTGGTAGCAGTGCTTCGCGACCGTGACCGAGCGCTTGCCGATCAGCGCATCGTCGTTGAACACGGCCATGCCCTTGGTGTCGGTCTTCTTGGTAAGGGCTGTGCCGAGCGAATCGCCTGCCACCACGGTCGCAGTCACGACCGGAAGGCCCGTGTAGTTGTTGTACACGCCGACGCGCAGCGAGCCCGCCAGAGGCAGCCCGGAAAGCCCGCCCTTGAAGCCGTTGTCGCTGTCGGCGAACACGAATCCGTCGTCGACCACGATCGGCGACGACCCCGGCGTCGACACCGATACCTGCACGGAGCCAGCAGGATGAGGCGGAGTTGCGCAACGCAGCTCGGTGGGAGACTTGATCTTCAGGTCGCTGCAGGCGACGCCCCCGATCTTGACGGAAGTACCATCGCCCCACTGCGTGCCGCTGCCGCGAAGCGTGACCAGCGTTCCACCCGACGTCGGTCCTGTGGACGGCTCAGCGTAGAACGCGTCGTACGTGTAGCCGTCGACGAGCGCTCGCATCGTGCTCGCATCGTCGCCGTTCTGCTCGCGCACCTCCACAGGCCCCGGCGTGCCAGCAGGGACCGAGACCTGGAGGCGGTTGGCGTCGATGCGCACGACCTTCCCGCTCTCGACTTCGTTGGGCCCGAACCAGACACGGGCGCTCGGAGCAAAGCCGTTGCCGCGCACGATCGCATGCTGCTGCCCGGAGAAGGGGCCGTGCGGTGGCTCCACGCCGATGACCATGTGCGGGTCGGTCATGGACAGCTCGTTGCGCACGTCGATACCGGTCCCGGATGCGTCGACGTTGACGAAGCCCGCTGCGCCGCTGTCGTCGTCGGTCAGCTTGTGGGGGATGCCCTGCCCTTCGGGCACAGCGATGCAAGCGCCGAACAGGGCCGCTGCCCCAAGCGCGACGAGAATCGGTCGGTGCATTTCGCCCACGGTGGTCAAAGCGTAGAGTGCGGAGGGCCGTCGTGCAACGGGCGTGAGTGAATCTTCAGGTCAATTGCACATGTCGACGCAGCAGGCCCGGCCAGGCTCGCACGTCAGGCTCTTGTCGGGCGCTGGCGCAAAGCAGTCCGTACACGCATTGACGACGCAGTTGGCAACGCCGGACATGGTGCACGAAGAGGTGGGTGCAGCCACGCAGCACCACCCATCGTGCGTCATGCCGCAGTTGAAGTGCCCATCGCCTGCGGCGATCGGCTCGAACCCGATCGGACACAGCTCCCAGCGAGCGTTGGTGCACAACGCGCCTCCCTGGGCAGCGCACGACTTGGTCGTGTGCACGCCTGTGTCCGGGACCGCCCCATCGTAGATCGGCTGTGCGTCTGGCGGAGGCGGTGCAACGTCGGGCCCGGCTTCCTGCGGAGGCGGAATGTGCTGATCCGCGGTTGCGTGGTCCTGCACTGCGGCATCGAACGAAGCGCCGCCCGTGCCCGCTGCTCCCGCTGCCCCAGCTTCGACCGGGGAATCGGGGGAGAGCGTGTCTTTGGCACCGCAACCCGGGGCCCCAACGAGAACGCAGCTGCAAACCACCAGCAGATACGAGGTCCGCGACATGGCGCCGAGTATAGGGCGTACAGCCATCGGAGGCTCCAGAAAACGGGACCTGGCGCGGGCGTGAAGGATTTGACGCGGGACGCTCTGCGTGATCCTCTTCGGTCATGTCGAACCGTCGTCTCGCCCTCGTCACTGGAGCGTCCTCTGGAATCGGCGAGGGCTTTGCCCGCGCGCTCGCTGCTCGAGACTGGGATTTGTGCCTGGTTGCACGCAGGACCGATCGGATGAAGTCGTTGTCCGAGGAGCTGCAGGGGCGCCATGGGTGCGAAGTGCAGGTGGTGCGTGCGGACCTTTCGACGCCCAGAGGGGTCGACGACGCAATTGTGGGCTTTGATCGGATAGGGCGAGAGCTGGATCTGCTGGTGAACAACGCGGGGATCGGGACCTACGGCGCATTTCACAGCTTGCCGCTCGAGCGCGAGCTCGAGATGATCGACCTGAACGTGCGAGCGTTGGTGGCACTCACCGGGCACTTCCTGCCAGGCATGGTCAGCAGGGCAAGGGGAGGAATCATCCAGGTCGCATCGACCACCTCGTTCCAGCCAGTGCCCTACATGGCGACCTATGGCGCGTCCAAGGCGTTTGTCCTGCATTTTGCCGAAGCTGTGGCGCGCGAGACCATGGGCACCGGCGTTCGGGTGCTTGCGGTCTGCCCGGGTCATACTCCCACGGAGTTCCAGAAGAAATCGGGAGCGGACCGGCGCCCGGCTCGCACCACCTCGCAGACCGTGGAAGGGGTCGTGCTGGAGGCGCTCCAGGCGTTTGAGCAGACGGACGCTCACGTGGTGGTCACAGGGTGGCCGAACAGGATGCTGACGCAGTTGAGGCGGGTGCTGCCGAGGCGGGCGCTGAGCTGGGCTGTCGGGCGGGGATTCAAGCCCAGGTGAGGCTACGGGTGGCTACAGGCTACAGGCTGCAGGCTTCAGGTCGGACCGTCACGATAGCGGCGCGCCAACGGCGCGCATGCGTTCGACGCAGCATCTGCCTTGTCTGCGGCGTCGGCGCAGTGGCTGCCCTGCGCAGTCTTCGACTCACCTGAGCCCGAGCCTGAGCCCGAGCCCGAGCCTGAGCCCGAGCACGAGCACGAGCACGAGCACGAGCACGAGCACGAGCACGAGCACGATTGGGAGATGACGCGATTATGACGGCTGGAGCCTGGAGCCTGGAGCCTCTGGACGCCGTTAGCCGGCTGACGGAGGTTCAGGAGCGACCGTTAGGTCCGTAGCGCCATCGAGAAGATCTGCTTGTGGATCGCGCATATGCGGGGGGTTGTGGGCGGGCATTGATCATGCTACGCGGGGTTCCGGCCGGGTAGCACCCTGGCTGGAGTGCTGCGAGACGTCGTGCCGCCGGGACGGTGGTCCGCCCGTCTTCGCCAGCAAACCGCGCGATCGCTTGGGTTAATGGTGAACAGGCATGAGCACCGTCCAGATGATGGAGGTTGTGGGATGAGAAGAGGCATTTACGCAGCGGGCCTAGGCTTGCTCGTGGGCATCGCCACGTTGGGATGCGCCCAAGAGCGCGACCCGATCAACCGCGTCCAGCCTGACGCCCTCAAGAAGAGCTTCTTCTTAGGAGAGGATCTGCAAAGCACCGCCGACGACCCCGTGTTTTTGACCCGGGGTTACAACGTGCAGAACTCCTTTGACCAGGGCACGCTCTTCATCGGGACGAGCACCGGCGAGGACCGAATCCGGTGGGAAGTCACCGAGGGGATGCTGATTGCCCGCAAGGCCTACAGCCTGGCTCCTGGCCGGGACAACAAGGGGGTGCCGGGTGGCGAGGCCAACGGCACGGTCGTTGCGGCCTACAAGATCCTGACGCACTTCGACGTTCGCCGGGCCTACAACCCGCAGACGGGCGAAGAGATGAACGTGGTCGACGAGAACACGTCAGACCGCCCCTGGTACCAGCGTGAGTACTTCCGCGTGGACTGGTCGACCAACCAGGTCGCCAACCCGATGGACCTCGACACGCTGATCGGGCGCTGGTTCGGCGATCCCAAGATCACGCCGATGTCTTACTACGTGAACGACCCGAACAGCGAGGAAGCGCCTTTCTTCGACGAGAAGGACGGCTACTTCGACGTGACGAACCGGTTCTGGGTGGAGCCGGGCAAGTTCTACTTCGACTGGGGCACCATCCCGGCCTGCATGTTGATCGGGCTCACGACGGGCTCGAACGTGCACGACTGCAATGCGCAGGAGGTGCATGTACGGCTGTCGTTCTGGAAGGTGAACAGCCGCCATGACGACTACGAGCCGATGGAGAACACCTACGCCCCGCAGGACATCATCAACAACTTCGGCGGCTCAGGCGATGCTCTTCTGGTGCAGTATGGCGCACCGATCCAGGAGTACGACCCGCAGTACGGCTACCTGGACAAGGGGCTGCACGGGCTGGTGGCGCGCATCAACATCTGGGAGCAATCGCACACGGACATCGAGTGCGACTCCAATGCGGACGTGCTGAAGGCCGATGGGACGCCTGGAACGGACGGCACGGCGGACCAGTGTGCTGGCTATCAAGGGACTTCGTGGGGTTCGCAGTGCGACCTGTTCAAGAGGAAGTGCACGATCCCGTACCGCGATCGCCAGATCAAGACCGTGGGGTGGTGGGTCAACAAGGAGATGCCCGACATCGTCCAGGACACCCTCGACGAGAGCGGCAACCCGGTCTTGAACGAGCTCGGCAATCCGGATCGCGGAGCAGTCGAAGACGTTGTCTACACCTGGAACCAGCTTTTCACGGCTAGCGTCGCTTGGGCGCGAGCGACGGAGTGCCGTCGCACGGGTGATGGCGATAGGGGCAAGTGCTACGAGAACTTCTTCAACCTCAAGGACGGCAAGCCGGACAAGGTGATGGTCAGCTACGGCAACTGGCTGATCGACGATCCGATCGACAAGACGCCGGTCTACACGCTCTGCCACAACCCGGTGCGCGGGTACGACATGCACGATGTCTGCGGAGACACGGGCTTCAAGGCGCGTCTCGGCGACCAGCGCAAGTTCTTCCTGATCGACTATCCGATGGCGACCAATGCGCCGTTCGGCGGCGTCACGCACCTGGGACCTGACCCGGTGTCGGGCGAGCTGATTGGCGGGACCTCGACCTCGGTGCACATCGGCCTACGTGCCCAGCGGTTCCTGGACATGCTGTTCGTGGAGATGGGCTACCTGACCCTCGAGGAGCTGCTGGCCGGCGGGTCTGCCGAGAAGTACGCGCAGCTCTACGACGTTCGCAAGCAAGAGAAGGCGCTGACCCCAGAGGAGATCACCCGTCGCATCTCGCTGGTCGACAAGAAGCAGCTGGCGGTGTCGGGTGGGCTGAAGAGCACGGGAGCGGGACCGCTTCCGGGCCAGGTCAAAGCCTTCGTGTCAGCCCAGAAGTCAATGACCACGGGCCCGAGTCTGCTGGGCGCCCAGGCGCTGCACAACGACCAGATGATGACACCGCTTCGCAACGCGGGACTCGACCACGACTTGGTCGACTCGCGGTGGCTGGTCGGGTTGAACATAGATCCGAGCAGCGCAGTGGACGACTCGGTGCTGGAGCAGGCATCACCGCTGCGCAACATGGACACGGCGAAGATTGAGCAGATGCGCGCGTTCATGCAGAAGCGGCTCGCCGACGCTGGCGTGTGCTTCACGCCGGTACAAGACGGGGCCGGCATTGGGCAGATCAACAACGCTCCTTTGGTCAACTACTTCAAGACCAAGTACGCGGGGCTCGGCTCCACGGAAGAGAAGATAGAGGCGATCAAGAAGGAAGTGTACCGCGAGACGTTCAAGGGCGTGATTCTCCACGAGATGGGGCACGGCGTCGGCATGCGACACCAGTTCTCGTCGTCGTGGGACTCCCTCAACTATGCGCCCCAGTACTGGCAGCTCCGCACGAACGAAGGCGCCGCCACCGTCAGCTGCGGCGGCAAGCCGCGTGACACGAGCCAGCCGGACTCCTGCCTTGGGCCGCGCTACTTTGACCCGCACACCCAGGATGAGAAGGGGTGGGGCGAGGAGCCGCACCCCGCGATCGAGTACTACGGCAATACGTCGACGATGGAGTACCAGAACGAGAACTTCAGCGAGACGCTGGGGCTCGGGACCTGGGACTACCACATGACGAAGGCAGCGTACTTCGGCGTGCTCGAGACGATGGACACCGAGGTGATGAACCGGGACACGCAAAAGGCCATGGCGCCCAAGCACCTGTCCCATCTGGCGGACGCGGACTACACGTTCACGCCGCCTGAGCCGGGCGATCCGACCGAGCAGATCTGGACGGAGCCCTTCATGCACTCGACGCACTACACCAACGTGTTCCGCCTGGCGAAGCCGTTCGACCCGGCGCGCGATTGCCGTCCTGCGTCCCCGGAGGAGAAGCTCGTAGGCAAGTGGCGTTTGATCCACGGCAAGGTGTGCCAGCCGATGCCGCGCGACCATGCGCGCTGGGCCGACTTCCTGAGCGATTGGAACAACGAGGTCAACGACGCGAACAGCCCGGATCCGATGCTCGCGTGGCACACGCGCGCCGACCTGCCCAATGGGCCGAATGACGTGGTTCGTTGGCCCTACAAGATCGGCGAGAGCTACAGCCCGGCCTGGATCCACACCAACATGATGGATGCCGGCGCGGATCCCTACGAGATCGCCGTCAACTCGATTGCCGAATTCAACTCGGCCTACCCGTTCCGCTACTTCCGACGCGGCAACCGCGATGCGTCCACAGGTGGGATTCCGTCGATTGCTGCAGAACGATTGTTCGAGGTGCTGCGGTCCTACCACTGGTCCGCCGCCAACCGCGGACTGTACTGGCTCTCTCTCGGGGCACAGTACTACGACCTGTTCGTGCAGAGCGACGACTGGTCGCGTCCTGCGGCGCTCTCGAACCTGGAGATCTTCCGGGCGCTGCTGAGCTACACGCTCACGCCGCAGCCGGGTGACTTCAAGCTGATGGCAGACAACTCCTTCGGCGTGCCTCTGTACGATGCGACGGCGAAGCCTGCGGGCGATGCGGACTTCACGGTGAAGATCATCGACGGCCGCTACATCGACGAGGCCTACAACACGACAGCGAGTGCCGGCGGGTCGTGGGACTTCGAGAGGTGGTGGACTCGCGCAGGATTCTACACGGAGAAGAGCTTCTCGTTCCTGACGCTGTGCGACTCGCGGCCGACCCTGGCGACGATCTCGCGCGACAACTACCTGGACGGACGAGAGCCGAAGCTGAACTTCCGCTCTGACATGCCGCAGGCGTTCGACCGTGTCCTTGGCGCTCTGCTGGCCGAGGACTGGGCATCGTTGGCGCCCTACGTGATGAACACGGCGCCCGGCACAGCAGCGGTTCCGATTCAGCTGAACGTCGAAGACATAACGAAACCGGTGGAGCGGCCTGCGGGCGCCAAGATCCTGTACCCGAACGTCGGCTACCTGCAGCAGCTGTACTCGGCTGTGTTCTCGATGCTCTACGCACGAGAGAACACGGACATGACGTTGGTGCACAAGATGCGGATCTGGGTGGACGGCGTGGAAGGGGACATCTCCGACGCAGCGTTCCCAGCCCCGAAGGATCAACTCAAGTTCTACGATCCGGGCTCGGGCTTCACCTACATCGGCCGTCGATTCGGCAACGAGCAGATCGACGGGCGGGCGGTGGAGCGCGGAATCTCGTCGCGTGTGCTTCAGCGAGCCAACGACCTGGTCATCCAGGCGTACGTGGTCCAGCTGGACACGAACAATCAGCCGGTGCTCGATGAGACCGGAAAGCCAACGCTGGTGCTGGATGCAGACGGTCAGCCCCAGGTCAAGGACGGCGCGCGGCGAGCGCAGCTGTCCCGATACGTCGGCTTGATCGACTCGATCCGTCAGCTCGGCCATTGGCTCGGGCAGGGTCCCTACTGAGCTGGAATCCGATGAGGAACTACAGCAACAAGCAGGGATCGAACAAGGCCACGGCGGGCGCGCAGCGCGCTCGCCAGGCCTCCGAACTAGAAAATGCGACGTCTGAACGGAGTTGCCCCATGACCCGTACGTCTCTTCGAGGATTGCTCCGCCTGGGATTGGGCCTAGGCGTGCTTCTGGCATCATTCGGCTGCGCGAAGGAGAAAGAGCCCATCGTTCGCGTCCAGCCCAACGCGCTCGACAAGACATTCTTCGTCGGCGACCTGTCCACGCCCAAGGACGATCCTGAGTTCTACTGGCGTGGATACGTAACGGACGGCTCGGCTACCCAGGAGCAGATCGGCGTGGGTAGCTGGTCGCACGTGGATCGGATCCGGTGGGAGATCACCGAGACCCAGCTGATCGCGCGCAAGGCGTATCCGCTGTTCTTCGATCCACTGGTGGCGAACGACCCGTTCGCCGGTCCCGATTCCAAGGGCACCGTGGTGGCGAAGTACAACATCTCGAGCCACTTCGACATCCGGCGCGCATACAACTCTTCGACCGGTGAGGAGATGAACCTCATCGAAGAGAACACGACCGACCGCCCCTGGTACCAGCGGCAGTACATGCGCGTGGACTGGTCGAGCAACATCGTGGACGACCCGATGTGGTTCGACATGTTCCTGGGCAAGGCATTCGGCGAGATCAAGATCAGCCCGCTTGTCTACAACGTGACCGACCCGACGAGCCCGGACGCACCGCACTTCGAGGCAGACCAGGGCTACTTCGACATCACCAACCGCTACTACCTGGAGACCGCGCAGACGCCGTTGTGGGGCTGGTCGATCCCGACCTGCTACCTGATGTCGATCTTCACGGCGAGCGCGACGTACGACTGCGATCCGCAGGAAGCCACGGTCCGCTTCTCCTACTGGAAGGTCGATCCGAACCACGACTTCGAGCCCCTCGAGAACACCCGCGCCGCACTCGACATCGTGGGCAATCCCGGTGGTCTCGGCGACAGCTTCGAGGTCGGAATCGTCACAGCCCCGCGCCAGGGGTTCGACCCTTCGTACGGGTTCACGGACAAGAACTATCACCGGCTGACGAACATCCACAACATCTGGCAGCAGAGCCACCAGGCCGCGACATGCACGGCCAAGGGTGACGCAAACGGCGACGGCACGGACGACCAGTGCGCGAACGACGTGACCGGCTACAACGGCAATTCCGGCTCGCAATGCGACGTGTTCACCAAGAAGTGCACGATCCCGTACCGAGATCGCCAGATCAAGACCGTAGGCTATTGGGTCAATGACCTGATGCCTTGCGAGTTCCAGGATCCACTGTCTGAGGACGTATCACCCACGCCGATGACCGAGAAGCCCGACTGCAAGGGCACGCGGGTAGGCGATCCCAACACAGGCATGCCGATTCGTGGCGCGTCCGAGCAGATCATCGAGTCTTGGGACATGATGTTCCGCGTCGCGGCCGCCTACGCGCGTGAGGTCGAGTGCAGGCGCACGGGCGACGACGCTCGTGACGCCTGCCACAGCCTGTACTTCACGGGCGAAAAGAAGATGGTTCCGCTGGGCAGCTGGCTCGTGGAGACGACCAAGGACGAGATTCCGGTCCTCACCATGTGCCACAACCCGGTGCGCGAGTACGACAACATCGGCGTGTGCGGCCAGGTTGGATATCGAGCGCGCACGGGCGACATCCGTCGCAACATGATGGTCTACTGGCCGTACGAGTCGCGTGCCCCCTGGGGCGGCATCGCCAACTGGAACGGCGATCCACTCACGGGCGAGATCATCGGTGCCATGGCCCTGACCATGGGTCGATCGACCCGCTACGGCGCGGCGTTTGCTCGCGACGTGCTGATGGTCGCCATGGGCGAGCTGACCATGGCGGACATCGTCGAAGGCACGCCGCAAAACACATACTGGAACTCGGAGAGCACGTTCAAGTCCCACGCGGATCTCAAGCTCTCCCAGAAGGAGATCGACAACCGCGTGAAGGCTGTCGACGCCAAGCACGCGGCCGACACGATGGGAATCCTGCCGCTCTACGGCGCGACCATGGGCGAGAAGATGTCGTCCTTTGCCGCCCTCAAGGGCGCGCAAATCTACGATCCGAAGTCGGAAGCCGCGGCCCTGGCGCGCTTCGACTCGCTGTCCAGCCCGCTGATCGGAACGACCACGGAATCGGCTCTCACCGACGCGAACTGGATGCGCGATGCGATGGGGATGTCGCCGAACACGAACATCACGCCTGACATGAGGGCATTCGCGTCACCGCTGCAGATGATGGATCCGGGGCGTGCCCGTTTCATCAAGGACTCGATCCGAACCCGTCTGGAGCAGCACGGTGCCTGCTTCATGAACGAGGACGCGCCGCTCATCGGCAGCATCAACATCCCGGGCCTGGCGACCTACTTCAAGAACAAGTTCCCTGGGCTCACAGGCAAGGCGCTCGGCGAAGCGATCTACCGTGACATCCTGCCTGAGACCTACATGGGCATCGAGCTCCACGAGGTAGGCCACTCGCTCGGCATGCTCCACCAGTTCGCCTCCTCCTGGGACTCCCCCAACTACATCCCGCAGTACTGGCAGCTGCGCACGGCAGACGGCACTGCCACGGCCAGCTGCGAAGGCGTACCGCGTCCGGGTGGAGTCAATGACCCGGATACCTGCATGGGCCCGCGCTACCTCGACGGCCACACGGCCGACGAGCTGGGCCTTGCGGGCGAGCCCCGCCCTGGCATCGAGTACTTCGGCTCGACCTCCACGATGGAATACCAGTGGGAGCGTTTCGGCGAGTCCGCTGGCCTCGGACCGTACGACCTGTACACGATGAAGACGCTGTACGGCCGTGTGCTCGAGACCTTTGACGACAGGGAGATGCCTGTTGCCACGCAGGAGACCTTTGCCCCTCGGATGCGCACGCAGCTCAACGAGCAGGACATGGTCATGGGGACCTCGAACATCGGCAACGGCGTGTTCGCCCAGCCGGTGCACTACACCGAGCTCGCCCGGCGGATGAACGTGTTCAATCCGAACCGCTGTCGTGACGCGACCCCGGAAGAGAAGGCTGTCGGCAAGTGGCGCATCGTGCATGGCAAGGTCTGCGGGCTTGTGCCCAAGGATCATGCTGCCTGGCAGGACTTCCTCAGCGACACGACCGATGGCGCCGATCCCGAGGCTGTGGCGCCGTTCTGGCACACGCCCAAGGATGCCAAGAAGGGCAACGGCAACGTTCGGTGGTTCTACCGCTGGGGTTCTACGAACAACTCTTTCATGCACACGAACCCGAGCGACGCCGGCGCTGACCCCTACGAGGTTGCAGTCGCCACGCGTCTGAAGTTCGAGGCGATGTACCCGTTCGGCTACTTCCGCCGCCACAACCGCGAGTTCATGGACTTCTTCCTCCCGAGCCGCGTTGCGGAGACGTACTTTGACCGCGTCCGGGCGATTCACTACCAGACGGCGACGCGCGCCGCGCAGTTCCAGGCGAGCTTCCCTGCGCAGTACGCTGACATCGCCAAGTCTGACGACTGGCTGCGCCCGTACCTTCAGGGCGGCGTAGAGACGTTCAACATGCTCTATCGCGCGGTCGTGGTCCCCCAGCCCGGGATCCTGTACAACGGGCCCACGGTGGGCCGCGGCCTTACGGGCTGGCAGAAGAACGCGATCACGGACTTCATGGAGTACCCAGGCCAGTACGATCTCGAAGTTGGCAACATTGCCATCGGCTACGGCCGCTTCGTGGACACCGCTGTGGACAGCACCCCCACCGGTGGCGGCGACTGGAACTACAACTACTGGGTCCGGCGCTCTGGATTCGAAGTTGAGAAAGCCTACGCGATGGCGCTGCTGTGCGACGGGCGCCCCGCAATCTACACGCCGTCCCGCGCTCTGTTCCTGGATCCTCGAATCCAGAGCGTGAACTTCTATTCTGACATGCCGCTTGCGATGGATCGGCTCGTGCGTGGCATCCTGTCAGAGGACTGGGAGACCGTCGGACCTGACTACCGACCGGACGGCACCATCGGGCTGTACGACATCACGGCTCCGAACCCCGGCCCGCGTGATGCGGCCAGCTACGTGGTGTTCCCGAACATCGGCTTCAACCAGCAGAGCTACGCGTCGATCTTCGCAGCCATGTACTCCCGCGAGACGGGCGACATGACCCTCATGAACAAGATGAGGATCTGGATCGAAGGCGTGGATGGCAACATCGGAGGCACGGGCTTCCCGGATCCGGCGCAGCAGCAGCGGCTCTTCAACCCGCTCAGCGGCTTCACCTACATCGCCCGCAAGTTCGGCCCTGACAACATCGCGGACAAGACTGTGGACAAGGGCGTCGGCGCCAGCATGCTGCAGTACGCCAACTGGCTTGCGGCAGGCACGTGGAAGGTCGAAGGCGGCAAGAATGCGCCAGTATTCGATCAGTACGGCCAGGTGAAGTTCCTCTTGGACGCCAATGGTGACGTACAGCTGATCGCTGCGGACCCGGCCAGCACCAAGCTGTCTGCCTACATCAAGTACGTCGGCATCATCGACGGCATGAGGCAGATCGGCCTGTACCTCGGCGGCGGACCGCTCTGATTCTCCCCTCCCTGGGCGCGTCTTGGTGACGCGCCCGTCCCCCCCACGAGAAACTGACCAACCTCCTGTACTCCCTTGACCGGGGTCATCGCCGACCCAAGGAGACAGGGGCGATGGGGCGATCTGGGCCAGGCAGGCGTGCGCCAAGAATCGATGGTCCCGTCATTGGACTAACGCCGCGCGCGAGTTCGGCGTACAATGCCCTAGTTTCGGCCATGTCTGGCATGGTGTCTGGATTGCATGTGGAGCCCGTCCCCATCTACTAGGAGGTGGAATCATGCGTGTCGTCCTTGCAGTATCCGCGCTGGTCTCAACCATGTTGTTGACCGGCGTGGCCCTGGCCCATCCGAGCGACTGCGACGAATGCCGCGGTCGGGATAGGCCCACACCCGCCCAGGTCATGAAAGAGAGGTTCAGCCAGGCCACATCCCATCGCGAGGCGCTGCCGGATCGTCGTCCCCACGCCGAGAAGCCGTCCATCATCAAGGAAAGGCCCCAGGACATCGGCGCCGACCCCCGGATGAACCCCAAGGGCGCTGCCAAGGCTGGAAAGCAGCCCCAAGTGGCAACCTCGGACAAGGCTGGTCGGGGTATCGTCAAGCCGATGCAGCGCATCAACCCGGTCGCCCGCGAGGCGGTCGTTGCCCATGCGAACAAGATGGGCGGGGCCCATGGTGGGCGTCCTGACACCGAGAACCCGAACAAGAACAAGGCGATCGAAGCGCAGACCGCTGGGCTCAAGCTCAAGCTGCCCGCCATTCAGCGCCCGGTCAATGCCCGTCCCATCATCTCCCCCGGCGTTGGTGCGGCCCAGGGCTGCTCGGCCCAGGGCAAGTGCCTCAACGGCGACGCTCCTCGCGCAGTGGGGACTCCGACCAGCGAGAGCTGGCAGCGCACCCCTTCGGCCATCGAGAAGGTCCAGGGAGAATCGTCCAAGATCCGCCCGTCCTCGCCCAACACGATGAATCCGTCGAGCACCCCCAAGGGCAACGTCGTGATGAGCGCGCCGGAGCAGAACAGCGCGACCACCCACAAGTCCTCCTCGCCGTCGGATCAGAACTCAGGCTCGGCCCGCGGATCCCGCTCGGATCTGCCGTGACCTGATACCACCCTGAGCAGCCCCGGGTCCTCCGGGGCTGCGACGTCCTCCATCGTCCACCCGCCCGCGGTCCACAGCCCCAGCGCCACATGCGCGCCGTTGCACTATGCTTGGTCCAAGGAGGGGCCATGCAGCGCCATCACTCGTCCGTTCTATCCGCGCGCCACGCCTGGATCCGAGCATGCCTCGCGATCCTTCTGGTGGGTTTGCTCGGCGCCGGCTGCCGCCTGCGCGGCACCAGGGAGAGGCCCACTCCACCCTTGACCCACGTGGAGATGACCGTGGCAGGCGTCGGTACCACGCCCCAGGGCGGCAAGGTCGTGATGCTCGTCGACGCTGACCAGAAGATCGTGCTGCCGATCTTCGTCGGGGGCACGGAGGCGCTCTCCATCGAGCTGCGCCTCGATCACCGGCGATACCAGCGTCCTCTCACGCACGATCTGCTCGACAGCGTGATGCGCGAGCTTCGCGGCGAGCTCGAGAAGGTGCACGTCAACGAGCTTCGCGACAACGTGTACATCGGGGCGGTGTTCGTGCGCGATGGACGGCGTGTCGCAGAGATCGACGCTCGGCCATCGGATGCAATCGCTCTTGCGCTGGGCGCTGACGCGCCGATCTTCGTCGCAAGGGCGGTGATCGAAAAGGCGGGTGTCCGAAGGGAGGAGTTCGACCCATCCCGCAAGGGCCCGCCCAAGCTGCCAGGCGTGGACCCGATGAATCTCTGACGCCTCCCAAGCCGTGCGGCGCGTAGGTTGTTGCACGGTTCGCTGCTCGGATCGCGCCGCACCCTACGCAGCCAGCCCATTGCCGCACTCCGGCGAAGGCAATCGCCCCAGGATATCTGCTCAGCACGAACTCTCGTTCTGCCTATGAAACAAGGACCAACGCTCTGCGTTGTGAGCAACGCCGTGCGTCGAAGAACGATGCGAGACGCCTGCACGGTCTGTCTCATCGGACTGGAACGATACTTGTCTTCGGCGGGCACCGCGGAGGCAAGGGTCCGCACGACAGCCCGAGGGATCGGGAGGGGTTGGATGGATGATGGATGTGAAGTTCCGCCGAATCGCGATCGTCAATCGAGGCGAGCCTGCCATGCGTTTGCTGCACGCGGTGCGCGAGCTCAACGAAGAGCTGCACACGAGCGTGGAGACGATCGCGCTGTACACGGAGCCGGACCGGCACAGCTTGTACGTTCGGGAGGCAGACTCGGCGGTTTGCCTTGGCGCGGCCACGTTCATCGACGATCGCGACGGGCAACGCAAGAGCACGTACCTCGACTACCAGGCGCTGGCGCGTGCGCTGGTGGCGAGCAAAGCGGATGCAGTCTGGGTTGGCTGGGGTTTCGTCGCAGAGCACGCGGAGTTTGCAGACCTCTGCCACAGGCTGGGCATCGTGTTCATCGGGCCCGACGGCGACGTGATGCGTCGGATGGGGGACAAGATCTCCTCCAAGCTCCTCGCTGAGCAGGCTGACGTTCCGGTGTCGCCCTGGAGCGGAGGGCCGGTCGACACGCTCGAGGAAGCGCGGATCCACGCGGCTCGTCTGGGATTCCCCTTGATGCTCAAGGCCACGGCCGGCGGCGGAGGCAGGGGTGTCCGCAGGATCCAACGCATGGAGGACCTGGACAGCGCATTCGACAGCGCCCGGAGCGAGGCGCTGAAGTTCTTCGGTAGCGCCACGGTGTTCCTCGAGAAGGCGATCGTTGGGGCGCGTCACGTGGAAGTGCAGGTCATGGCCGACGCTCATGGTGCCGTGTGGGCTGTGGGCGTGCGCGACTGCACGGTGCAGCGTCGCAACCAGAAGGTGTTGGAGGAAGCGCCGAGCGCTGCGCTCGATGCAGCGCTCGACGCGCAGGTGCGGAGCGCAGCCGTGCGGCTCGCGCAGCTCGCGGGCTACCGCAATGCCGGCACCGTGGAGTTCCTCTTCAAGCCCGAGGAGCGCGCGTTCTACTTCATGGAGATGAACACCCGGCTGCAGGTGGAGCACCCGGTGACCGAAGCGACGACCGGAGTCGACCTGGTCAAGCTGCAGATCCACGTTGCGAGCGGAGGGCGTCTCGAGGGCGAGGCGCCGGTGACGCGCGGCCACGCCATCGAAGTGCGACTCAACGCAGAGGACGCGGACAACCAGTTCTCGCCGTCGCCGGGGTTGGTGGAAGTGTTTCGCCTTCCGACCGGGCCAGGGTTGCGCGTGGACACGGGCGTGCGTCAGGGAGACCAGGTCGCGCCCGAGTTCGACTCGATGATCGCCAAGTTCATCGCGTATGGAACAACCCGCGAAGAAGCGATGGGAAGGCTGAGGCGGGCGTTGCAGGAGAGCGTGGTGGTGATCCGCGGCGGCACCAGCAACAAGGCATTCCTGCTCGAGCTGCTGTCGCACCCGGACGTGGTGTCAGGCGCGCTCGACATTGGCTGGCTCGACCGGACGTGGGCGCAGCGAGGCGCAGGCACCAAGCCGCAGGCGGACGCGGCGCTCATCCAGGCAGCGCTGGAGGTCTACGATCGCGAGTATGCCTTGGAGCAGACGAACTTCTACGCCAGCGCAGCGCGAGGGCGTCCTACGGTCCGTTCCGAGGTCGGTCGCACGGCTGAGCTGCGATACGAGGGGCAGAGCTACAAGCTCGACGTGCGTCGCCTCGGCCCGCGCGACTACCGAGTCTACGCCGAGGGAACGCGCATCGACGTGTGCGTGGATCGCAAGGGAAAGTTCGAGAGCTGGCTGACGTGCTGCGGGCATCGGCACCGCGTGGTGTCGGTGGTCGACGGCCCGCACCACCTGGTGGAGGTCGATGGCGTCGCCCATCGGATTTCGAGTGACGAGGGGGGCGTGGTCCGGGCTCCGGCTCCTGCGGTGGTGCTGGGGATCCACACGCAGCCGGGTGATTCGGTGGAGGCAGGGGACCGCCTCGTGGTGCTCGAGGCGATGAAGATGGAGATGGCCGTGGTCGCGCCTTGCGCAGGACGCGTCCGCGAGGTGCTCGTTCGCCCGAACGTGCAGGTCAATGCGGGCGCGCCGCTCGTGCTCCTCGAGCTCGATGCCGAGGGCGAGCAGGCTCCAGCAGGGGACAAGGTCGGCTTCCGGAATACCGCTGCGTGCGCGCAGCAGGAGCCGGTCGGGTGCGGACCGGTGATGGATGAGCTGGAGCGGATGGTGCTCGGCTATGACATCGACGCTAGGGAGGCGAAAGCCATTGCGGGGATGCGCGCGACAGCGTGCGCAGCGCTTGCGGCCGACGATGCGTCGCTGTGGCGCCGGGAAGACCAGGTCCTGCAGATCTTCGCGGATATCGTCGCGTTGCATCGCCAGGAGCCGACCGGGGCCTTCGAGCAGCCGATCAGCCCGGAGGAGAGCCTTCATGACTACCTCCGCTCCATTCGCAGCGAGGGCAAGGGGCTCCCTGAGCCGTTTGTGGACAAGCTGCTGCAGGTGCTCCGCCACTACGGGGTGACCTCGCTGCAGCCCACGCCAGCGCTGGAGGAAGCGCTGGTGTTCGTGCACAAGTCCTACAGGCGCGTGGATGAAAGCGCTGCGCAGATCTTCGGGATCCTCGAGCGCAGGCTCCGTCACGTCGAAGAAATCGACAGCCGGGTGCGCCCGGAGGGGCGAGACCTGCTCGACGAGGTGATCGACGCGACGCACAACCGATTCCTCTCGGTGAACGACCTGGCCCGGGAGCTGCGCTATCGCGTGTACGATCGGCCGGTCTTCGAGGCTGCACGTCAGGAGAGCTACCGCAACGTGCGCGAGCCGCTCGCCCGCCTGATGGCGAGCGACACAGGGCCCACCCGTCGCGCGGACATGGACGTTGTGGTGCAGTGCCCGCACCCGGTCATCGGCATGTTTTCGAAGGAGCTCGGCAGCCCGGACCTGGTGCGTCGACGCGCCTGCGTGGAGGCGTTGCTGCGGCGGCACTACCGGATCACGACGCTCGATCATCTCGAGATCGAGGAGAGCGGCGGGCACAGCGTGATCACGGCATTCTACGAGTACGGCAAGGTGAGCGGCCAGGTCGTGGCAACGCAGGCGAGGTTCGACGAGCTCGCGTCCGCGCTCGCAGCGGCTGGCCCGGTGCTGGCCCGCTACAACCGTCCCAACGAGGTTGCGCTCGATGTCTACGCCGAGATCGACGAGGCGGACATCGATCCCGAGGCGGCTTGCGCGAAGATCGCGCACGCACTGCAGTTCGCCCGGTTCTTCCGGCCGGTGCACCACGTCTGCGTGGCTGTGGCCAGCTCGGTTTCCGGCAAGGTCCGCTACTTCACCTGGCTGCCCACGGAGCAGGGGTACGAGGAGCATCGGGCGCACCGGGACATCCATCCCATGGTGGCGCAGCGCCTCGAGCTGTGGCGCCTGGAGAACTTCAACATCGAGCAAGTCTCGGCAGAGGAAGACATCTACCTGTTCCGCGCGGTGGCCAAGGACAACCCGAAAGACGAGCGATTGTTCTCGTTCGTGGACGTCAGGGACCTGACGCCGATGCGCAACGAGGCGGGTGAGGTGGTGCAGCTGCCTCACCTGGAGCACATGTTCCTCGCGGCCCTGGCAGGGATCCGGGAGTTCCAGGCCAAGCGGTCTGCGAGGGATCGGCTGCACTGGAACCGCGTGCTGCTGTACATGTGGCCCACTCTCGAGGTGAACCCCGAGGAGATGATGCGCATCGCCAAGCGGCTCGCGCCCCCAACGAAGAACCTGGGGCTCGAGAAGACCGTTGCGCGCATGCGCGTGCGCGACGCCTCCGGGGCGATGGTCGACCGCGTGCTGCACCTGTCGAACCGTGCGGGCACCGGCCTTCGCCTGCAGTTCGATACGCTCTCGGATCAGCCGATTCGGCCGCTGACCGCCTACGGCCAGCGGGTCGTGCAGATGCGGCGGCTGCAGATGGTCTACCCCTACGAGATCATCCGTATGCTGACTCCGACCCGGGACATCGATCAGGCGGAGTTTCCCGTGGGCGACTTTGTGGAGCACGACCTCGACGATCAGGGCAACCTGGTGCCGGTGCGACGCCCTCCCGGCGAGAACAAAGCGAACATCGTGGTCGGCGTGATTCGCAACATCACCACCAAGCACCCTGAAGGCATGACGCGCGTGATGCTGCTCGGCGATCCGAGCCGGGAGATGGGCGCGCTCGCCGAGCCGGAGTGCGATCGGATCGTCAGGGCCATCGATCTCGCAGAGCAGATGCGCGTGCCGATCGACTGGTTCCCGGTCTCCTCGGGCGCGAAGATCGCCATGGATGTGGGCACCGAAGGGCTCGACTGGGTAGCCCGGGTATTGCGAAGGCTGATCGAGTTCACGCAGTGCGGCGGCGAGGTGAACGTGATCGTGGCCGGCATCAGCGTGGGCGGGCAATCGTACTGGAACGCAGAAGCCACCATGCTCATGCACACGCGGGGCATCTTGATCATGACCCCGCAGGGGTCGATGGTGCTCACCGGCAAGCGAGCGCTCGACTACTCGGGCGGAGTGTCCGCAGACACCAACCAGGGCATCGGTGGATTCGACAGGATCATGGGCGTCAACGGACAAGCGCAGTACGTGGCGCGCGACATCGCAGAGGCGTGCCACATCCTGCTGCGCCACTACGACCACACCTACGTGGCGCCGGGAGAGCGATTCCCACGGCGGGCCAAGACCTACGACACCGTGGACCGCGACGTGTGCGGCGCGCCGCACCGGAGCGTGAATGGCACCGGGTTCGATACCGTGGGCGACGTGTTCTCGATCGAGAAGAATCCAGGGAGAAAGAAGCCGTTCGACATCCGCTCGGTCATGCGGGCCACGGTGGATCAGGACCACGAGCCGTTCGAGCGCTGGCTTGCCTGGCGCAACGCAGAGACTGCGGTCGTGTGGGACGCGCACCTCGGCGGGATGCCTGTGTGCCTGATCGGAATCGAGTCCAGGCCTCTTTCGAGGTTCGGCTTCGTGTCCGGGGACGGACCGGAGACCTGGACCGGGGGCACGCTCTTTCCGCAATCGTCGAAGAAGGTCGCGAGGGCTATCAATGCGGCGAGCGGCAACAGACCGGTCGTGGTGCTGGCGAATCTCTCCGGATTCGATGGATCGCCCGAATCGATGCGCAAGCTTCAGCTGGAGTATGGCGCAGAGATCGGCCGTGCCGTGGTGAACTTCGACGGGCCCATGGTGTTCTGCGTGGTGTCCCGGTACCACGGCGGGGCGTACGTCGTGTTCTCCTGCACGTTGAACGAGAATCTGCAGGTGGCTGCCTTGGAGGGGTCGCACGCATCGGTCATCGGCGGGGCACCTGCGGCAGCCGTGGTCTTCCCTGCGGAGGTCAAGACCCGAACCATGGCGGATCCTCGGGTGAAAGAAGCCCAGGCAGCGCTCAAGAAAGCCACGGAGCAGGAGCGTCCGAGAATGGCGGCTCGTTTCGACGACGTCTACAAGACCGTCTACTCCGAGAAGCAGGGCGAAGTCGCCGAGTACTTCGACGGGATCCACAGCGTGCAGCGCGCAAAGCAGGTCGGGTCGCTGCACGACATCATCCCCGCCCGGCAGCTGCGCTCCTGGCTGGTTTCCGCTGTGGAGACCGGGATCGCCAAGGTGCTGGCTTCTGAATCGCCTGCGAGCCATCGCAAGCCGGTCGTCATGGCAGGTTGACCGCTGCCTGCATCGTCCGGGCGCGTCCAGGCGGATCGTGGTAGACCGCCGCCCATGCGGAAAAGGAAGGGATGTTGAGCGGGCTGGTACTCAAGTTCCGGGTCGGGAGCATTCCGATCCGTGTTGAGCCTGGCTTCTGGCTCCTGAGCGCGGTGCTCGGCTGGACCGGTCGCGGCGTTGCAGACGTGCTGTCCTGGGTGGGATGCGTGTTTGTGGCTGTGCTTTGCCATGAGCTCGGCCACGCGATCGCGGCGCGTGCCTATGGGGGCAAGCCGGAGGTACTGCTCTACGCGATGGGAGGGCTTACCTTCCCGAAGACGCCGGACAGCATCAGCCGCGGGGCGCACGTGATGATCAGCCTTGCGGGTCCCATCGCGGGTTTCATCTTCGGCGGGGTCGTGTTCGTGGGGGCGATGTTTGCATTGACCCATGCGGGTGCACCCTGGCCGGAGCGGGCGAGGGAAGTCTTCGCTGTGCTCGGCTCGGAGAACGCTCCGCCCGTGGCACGTGCGGTCAAGGACCTTCTGTGGATCAACCTCGGGTGGGGAGCGGTGAACCTGTTCCCCGTGATCCCTCTCGACGGCGGCAATGTTGCGCGCATGGTGCTTGGAAGCGAGGAAGAGGGGTACATCCGGGCGCTGTACGTGTCGGTCGTGGTGGGGCCGCTGGTGGCTGTGGCCGCCTACCTCAGCGGCCTGGTCTGGGCAGCGATGCTGTTCGCGCTGTTCTCCATGAGCGCGGTGCGGCAGCTGATCGATTCGATCAGCCGCAGAGCTGACCGCATGGCAGGGCACGAGGAGAACATCAAGCTGGCAACCGCGGCTCTGGAGGCTGGGGACTACGAGGAAGCCTCGCGTCTCGCGCGGCCGATTGCCGAAGGAGCGAAGAACGCCGGGCTGCGATACGGGGCAACGCACGTGCTGGCGATCGCGCTGCTCGAGCTTGGCAGGCCACAGGAGGCGCTCGCTGCCATCAAGCCGGTTCCTCCCAACCAGGTCGACGAAACGCTGGTGGGCGCGTGTCTGCTGGCTGCGGGGCGTGCTCCAGAGGCCGTTGCACACCTCGAGACCGCGGCTCGACAAGGAGCGGGCAAGCACGCGTGGGAGCTGCTCGCGGACGCGCTCGAAAAGACGGGTGAGACGGAGCGCGCGGCAGAGGCCAGGGCGCAGGCGCGAAGCGCCGGCGAGTGAGAGATGAAGCTCCGCCCTAGTCCGTCGCTGCGTCCGGACCAGGGCCGGCGTCCGACACGCATTGCATGGTGTCAGCCGGGACGGTGCCCGTAAACGGAATCACGAAGTTCAGCTCCAGATCCTTGGTGACCGCATAGGCGTCCGCTGCGTAGGTCACAAGACCGCTCGCAGGGATCTCCGGCTGCGAGCCATTGAACGTTACGTCCACGACCGTGCCGGGGGGCAATCCATTTCCAGCCATGGCGCCGTAGTCGTCGACATAGCCAAGGGCATAGTACGGCCCGGTGCCGTACAAGAGGCCGCGGAGCTTGGCTCCCCCTGGGGCCAGCAGGTCGACGCACGGGGCGCCTGCGGAGCCGAAGGCTGGCATGTTGGCGCCAACCTGCTGCTCCTTGACCAGGATGGCACCCGCAGGCCCCTGGCCATCTCCGAGCGGTGACTTGCCGTTGACCAGCGACAGGTTGATGGTCAGTGCGCGCAGCGCGGTCAACGGGAGATCGTGCTGCAATCCGGCCCCAGCCGCCAACGCGACCGGCGACAAGCCGAGCCCTTCCTTCATGCCAGCGCTCAGGTCATAGCCGCCGAGCCAGGTGCCAGGCACCACGTTCTGAGCTGTGAACGCGGCAAAGTTGTCGAAGAAGTAGGCTCGCACGTACAGCGTCTGCGCAGGAAGATTGTCGAACCGGATCGTGTCGATCGGATCGAAGAGGTTCATTGTCAGGGGAGGATTGGTCCCCGCATCCTGCTCCGGTCGCACAGCCAGGGCGATGGGCTGCACGGTGCCGCCGTCACCCTGCGAGGGATGCGGCGTGTCGTAGACCTCCACGATGAGCACCCCCATGCCGTCCAGCGCATCGTTGCCCGCGATAGGCGTGATCTTCTCAGGCTTGATGTCCACGCAGAGCGCTGCCTTGGACGAGTCGCTCGGAGGCGCGCAGGCGGGCGCAACGTCCGGAGCCACATCGGGAGGAGGCTGCGAGTCGGTCGAGGTCTCGGGGGAAGGGGAGTCCGGGACTTCGTTGTCCGCAGGCACGTCGGCCGAGACGTCGGGTTCGCCGTCCAGGGTTCCGCCGTCCGTGCCCGCAGAGCCTGCCGTGCCCGCGGGATTGCCCGTGTCCTCGCTGGAGCCACCGCATCCGATAGGGAACGTCATTGCCGCAAGCATGGCGACGACGAGCGTGCGCGACCTGTTGCTCATGGTTGTCTCCTCCTGCGGAACGATTGTAGCACCACGCGGTGTGCTAGGCTCAATGCGCCATGGCCGGCTCTGATCCAAAATCGACCCCGCTGCCGTCAGGCACCGAGAGGATTTCCCGTTGGGCTTCGCGCAACGGACTGACGTGGCAGGCAATTCCTGACCAGGGTTGGTTCCAGGCATGGGAGCCGTATGACACGATGGTGTCGCCGTCGCGCTACCTCAACGCGGTCACCAAGACGTACCGCCGGGGCGCATTGACGTTCGTCGAGCCGTGGCTGGCTGACGAGGGATTCGAGCCGATTGATCGAACGCTGCTGGCGTTTGCGAGCCACCCGCGTCTCTTGCGCAAGGTCTCGGTCCGGGTGGGCGAGTCGTTCCTCACCCGCGTGGCGTTCATCGAGAGCCCGCCTCCTCCGCGCGTGAAGCTCGGTGATCCCGCGTGGGACGACTGGGCATCGACCTTTGCGATCAACGCGCAAGACGCAGCGGCCGCGTTGCATCCGTCGCTGCGCAAGCTGCTCATGTCGTGGAAGTTCGCAGGGCATCTGGAGCTGCGTGCAGGAGGGCTCGTGGTGCAGGTGGCCGGGCTCGGGCCTACGCCGGAGAGCCTGGACAGGCTGATGCAGTTCTTGCCGGGGCTGGTGGACAGTGCGCTCGAGGCCTATTAAATCTTCCGGGCCAGGCTCCTCCCCAACGGACTTTTCGCCTCTGTTTTCGCTCGGTTATTGACTCTCCACGGCGCGCGGCCCCGCAGCGCTGTTGGCCGAGCGCATTTCGATAAGAGGTGCTAGGATAGCGTCACTCAGAGGTGAGGTACGTCGCATGAAGACCTGGTCGACCATCGCTTCCTTCCTGTTCGTTGGCGCGCTGTCGCTGTCTGCATCTGCCATCACGCAGCCGGACGGCACTCCGATTCCGAGCAAGCCCGGGTGCAACTCCGGCCAGCCCACCGGGCTCGCGTCGGTGTTCGCCTGCGAGTGCAATGAGCCGAACGTGTGCAACATCGGTGTGCCGTGCCCGTCGGATCAGTCTCTGCCTTGCGACGATGGCAAGCACGGCACGTGCGAGACCACGATGTGGCACTCCTGGAACGACAACACCTGCATCCCATCGAACATCAGCGGGCTCGACCCGAGCGCGGACGCGATGGTGACGCCGGAGACGTTTCAGCCGACGTGTCCGCTCACGTTCACGGTCGTGAGCAGGGGCACTGCGATCTTCAAGGACATCTTCGGCTGGTACAACGTGACCGGCGCCAAGCCCGACGTCACCGACCTGCACGTCATGCTCGACTGCAACACGGTTGCGGGCAATTCCGTACCGTTCGACATCCAGAACGACCCTGCGTACAAGGGCGGGCAGGTGGGGTTCTTCCTGGCGACGCCGGAGTCGGCAGCGGGCAAGACGTGCTCGAACGGCGACTGCTGCGCGACGATCGCTCGCATCACGGCCGGAGAGGGGCACGTGTTCTACTCCGAGCGTGCGTTCAACCCTGACGCCAAGACCAACGACGCCGGGTCGCAGATCCACCTGCTCATCTACGATTCGAAGATCACGCCACACAAGTTCTACTTCGCATGGGAAGACCTGTTCGGCGGCGGCAGCGGCGACTTCACCGACATCGTGACCAGCGTCATGGGAGTCGAATGTCCGGGCGGTGGGCTTTCCTGCGATGTTCCCAACCAGATCGGCATGTGCAAAGGGGGCGTCACGCAGTGCAAAGGCGGCGCGATCGAGTGCATCCAGGTGATCCAGAGCGCGACCGAGGTCTGCGACGGGGTGGACAACGACTGCGACGGCACGATCGACAACAACGCGACGTGCCCGACGGACATGTTCTGCCACAACGGCCGGTGCGTAGGGAACTGCACGATGGGCGAGTTCCCGTGCAAGGAAGCGCTCACCGTCTGCGACAAGCCCACCGGGCTGTGTGTGCCGGCTGATTGCGTTGGCAAGAACTGTCCGGCGGACAAGGTCTGCCGGGGCGGGCAGTGCACGTCCCCGTGCGAAGGCGTGGTGTGCCCGTATGGGCAGATCTGCCTCAACGACGCGTGCATCGATCTGTGCGAGGGCGTGACCTGCGATGCGCCCAAGACTTGCCGGAGCGGCATTTGCTTCGAGGGCTGCGGTCAGTGCAATGGCGCGGCCTGCGAGTCGTCGCTCAAGTGCGACACCACGACCGGGCAATGCATGGACCCGTCGTGCGTTCCTGCCTGTGGCGCGGGAACGCATTGCGTGGCCGGCGCGTGCAAGGACAATTGCGAGGGGGCGCAGTGCCCTGGCGGCAAGGCCTGCGTGGATGGCAAGTGCGAGCAGGGCGGCGTCGTCCAGGACAGTGGCGCTCCGGACTCGCCGATCGTGGTAACGGATTCGGGCACGGCGGGGTCTGGAGGAACCATCATCACGCCGGACGCGAGCGCGCCGGATGGGGCAGCGGGGGACTCCGGGCCGCACGGCACGACCTATGATCCGAACGCTCCGAAGTCGGATTCCGGCTGCGGGTGCAGGGCGGGAGCGAGCAGCGACCACGGTGCGTGGCTTGTCGCATTGCTCGGAATCGGTCTCCTGGTGAAGCGCAGGGGCAGGCGCGGCTAGGCGGCTCCCGGCAACGGGCTGCTGCCGGTCCCCCCTCATTTCCCCGCGTCCCGCCAGACTTTGTCAATGTCCGTCAAATCCCCTCTTGAATGGAACGGCGAGTTGCGTTCTGCTTGTCCACCAACCCGCTACGGACAGGCCGATGACCTTCCTCGCAGGCAAGAAGACGACGTGCTCCAATTGCGGCACCGAGTACGATGACCCGGTGGTCTTCTGCGGCGCGTGCGGTGCGCGCATTGCGCAGAAGCCGGCGAACGTGGGGGCGCCCGCGGCTGCGCCGACGGCCAGCGCGCCCACGACGGGTTCGGCGCCTCTGACGCCGCAAAAGCCAGAGGTGAAGTACGGCGCCACGCAGCGCGACGTTCCGAAGTACGGCGCTGCGGTCAAGGCGGCAGTGCGACAAGAGCCCAAGCCGGAACCAGCGGCTCCTGCACAAGCTCAGCCGCCTCGCTCGGTGCGTCGTTCCACTCCGCCTCCTTCCAGCAAGACTGGGGACCCGAAGCAGCCGAAGAAACGCAAGTCCACGCGTCCCACGGCGCCGGACATCGCCGAGTGGGGAGCGGACCCGGACCACGAGCAGAAGCTTCTCGATGAGGTCGATGCGGGCTTCTACTCGATCGTAAAGCCGCGAAGCGAGCAGCCCTCCGACGACGACTGGTCCACCCCATCGGATCCTGCCCTGAAGCTGGATACGAGCGAGTTCAGGACGCTCGCGCAGCCTGCTGACGGCCCTGCGCATGCTGCGCCGGATCCTGTGGACGTAGCCGCTGCGGTGGAGCTCTTCGAGCAGCTCGCGCCGATCTATGCCCGTCCCATCCGCGACTTCATGATGGAGGTCACGTGGGGCGATGCGACCAAGGCATGGCTTGCGGTCTGCGGGCCAGCAGCTCGGTCGCTTCGGGCAGCGTCCGACAAGATGGACCTGGTCGAGCTTCGCACGGCGCTCGATGACTTTCTCGCTTCGGTGCAGCTGGCCGAGGCGGAAGAGGGCGCGATGATCGCGGGCACGGCCAAGGAGATGGTCACAGGTGCCTACGACAAGCTTGTGACCGTGATGCCGCACGTCTTCGGGCTGGAGGAGGAGCGTGGACGTCGCGAGCCGATGATCGTGCACTCCCTGCTGCAGCAGGTTCCAGGGGTTGGCAAGGTCACGCTCGACAAGATCTACGCAGCGGGGCTGACGCGCCTCGACATGCTGTACGCGGCGAAACCCGACGAGGTCGCGGTGACAGCGGGCATTGCGATCGAAGTCGCACGGGCGATCTGCGGGCGCTTCCAGTCGTATCGCACGGAAGTCCAGCAGCTGCGTCCTGATGGCGGCCGTCTCGCGGATCGCAAGAAGCTCGAGGCTCTCGCGCGCGAGCTGCGGGTGCTCAACGACGCATTCAAGGGGGCGTCGTCGGGCTGGTCCACGCAGGCGGCGAAAGACAAGCGCTGGCTGCGGACCGAGCGCGAGCGCATCTTCCTGGAGATCAAGGTCGTGCTGGCGCGCAGCGGCGACGTCGACCTGCTGCAGCAACTGGAGAGGCTTCCGTTCGAGCGCAAGGCAGCGCACCTCGAAACCTTCCTCCGCGACACCCGGACCAAGGGGCAGTCGCCCTGACTGGGCAAGGCACATCGATGGCCACCACCATGACACGTGACGAGGTACTCAAGAAGGTCAAGACCAAGGAGTCTCTGCAGCGCGCAGATCTCCAGGGGCTCGACCTGTCCAACGCGGAGCTCGACGGTGCGGACTTCCGCCGCGCAGACCTCACCGGAGCGAACCTCGAGGGGGCTCGGCTGCGAGGGGCCAACCTGCGCAACGCGAGCCTCGGGGAAGCGTTCCTCAAGGGTGCTGACCTGCGGGAAGCCAATCTCGACAAAGCGGATCTCGAAGGCGCGAACCTGGAGAACGCCAATCTGGCTGGCGCGAACCTGGCGCGAACCGGGCTCGAGGGCGCGAACCTGACGAGCGCGACGCTGACCAGCGCGGTGCTGCAGAACGCGCAGCTGACCACGGCGCGGCTGGGCGCAGCGAAGCTGACCAAGTCGAACCTGTCCCATGCGGACCTCACCGAGGCGTATCTGGGCGGCGCAGACCTGACGAACGCCGACCTGAGCAATGCGGATCTGACTTCGGCGAACCTGGAAGAGGCCAATCTGACCGACGCCCGGCTCGACGACGCAACGATGGAGTCGGTGGCTGCACCGCAGGCCAAGCTGGTGCGTGCGAACCTGACTTCGGCCGATCTGACCAAGGCGTTGCTGGTTCGGGCGGACCTGTCGGGCGCCGACCTGCGCAAGGCGAATCTGTCGGGGGCGAATCTCACAGGTGCGATCCTGACCGGCGCGAAGGTCTCCGGAGTCTCGTGTCGCGGCGCGATCCTTGCGGAGCTGGTTGCAGACTGGGTGGATGCCAGCGCAGAGGGGGACGGATCGCAGCGACCTTCGGGCCCGGCGGTCGTGCCCGCACTCACCGGGGAAGCGGCGCGCGTGCCTGCCGGAGTGCGCTACTTCGGCGAAGGCGACGTGATGCGCAATGCAGCGCTCGAGTTCGGCGAAGGCGCGAGCGTGCTCATCGAGAGCCGCTTCGAGCAGTGCACGATCGCGATCGCCGAAGGCACGGACCTGGTCATCGGCAAGGCCGGCGTGCTGTCGCAATGCCAGATCTCAGGTCCTGGAAACGTCACAGTCCACGGGCAATTCTTCGAGAAGAAGAGCCCGGGCATCGCAGGCCCTTGTCAGCTGGTGGTCAGCTCGCAGGGCGGATTGCAGGGCGTGGTGGAGCAGCACACGCAAGGCACGCGGTTCGGATTCGAGCCGGGGTGCAGCCTGCGCGTCAAGATCCTTCGGGCCAAGGGCAGTGCTTGAAAAAAGGGTGAAAGGTAGGTTGAGAGGATGATCGACTCCAAGGAAGCCGATGCGGGCGCCAAGAGGACGCTGGTAGAGGAAGGGACGGAGGTCAAAGGATCCATCCGGTCGACTTGTCCTTTGCTTGTCCGAGGGCGCATCGAGGGAGACATTGACGCTCCGTCGATGACCATCAGCCCATCCGGGGCCGTGCATGGGAAGGTCAAAGTGGGCGAGCTGAAGTCGGACGGCGAGATCGCCGGCGAGTTCAATGCCGAGACGGTCCAGCTTTCCGGGACGGTGAAGGACAAGACCGTGCTTCGCGCCAGGACGCTCGAGGTGAAGCTCGAGTCCAAAGAAAGCCGGCACCAGGTGCTGTTCGGCGAGTGCGAGCTGGAAGTCGGTGAGCCACCCACCCGCGAAAAGCGCAAGAAGGGCGGCGACCAGGACCCGAAGCCCGAAGGCTCGCCCGAGCCCACTGGTTGATCGAAGCCTCTCGCCTTTGCGCCCGGTCGCCTGGCCGGGCACTGCCGCATTTCATCGCCTTGCTGTGGCCCGTGACACGAGCGATGCGGAGCCTAGGGCTTGCGCGACAGCAGCCCGGCGAGCACGCGCTCGAGCTGCGCTGTCGTGTACGGCTTGGGCAGCGCCGCGAGGAAGCCATGCTTGTCGGGCGACGCCAGCACTGCGTCATCCGAGTACCCGCTCGAGACAATCATCCGCGCCTTGGGGTCGCGTTCGAGGATCTTCAGGGCCGCTTCCCTTCCACCCATCCCGTCCGGAACCGTCAGGTCGAGGATCACGCCATCAAACGAGCGGCCAGCCTTCTGCGCAGCATCGTAGGCGCGTACGGCTTCTTCTCCCGAGCACGTAGCCACCACGGAATGCCCTCGGCTTCGCAGAAGCTTGGCCAGGGCGTGTCGCAAGAGCGGCTCGTCGTCCATGATCAGGATGTGTCCGCTCGGCGCCTCCTGAGGTGCCAGGCGTTGCGCCTCGCAGGCCTCGGGCTCGGCCGCGGGTAGCGTCAGCCGGACCGTGGTTCCACGCCCAGGACGCGACTCGACCGCGATGCGTCCGCCATGGTTCAGGACCACCGAATGGGCGACCGACAAGCCAAGCCCCGCAGCTCGCTGCTTGGTCGTGAAATAGGGATCGAGCACCTTGGGAAGGTGCTCGGGAGCAATCCCGGAGCCCGTGTCCGTCACGTCCACCCGCACGAAGCGCTTCAACCCTTCGTGCACGTTGAAGGCTTCGATGCGAACCGTGCCACCTTGAGGCATTCCTTCCAGGGCATTGTTCAGCAGATTCCGGAACACCTGGGTGACCTGTCCGACGTCGACGTGCACCAGCCACGGCTCGCCGAGCACCAGCTCGCTTTGCACCTGCGAGCCAGCCAAGGTCCGGTCGAGCACCTGCGCCACAAGCTCCTTGAGGCAGACCGACTCCTTGATCGGTGAGCCGCCCTTTGCGAAGGTGAGCAGCTGCTTGGAGAGCGCGGCAGCGCGGCTGCACGCGTCGGACGCTGCGGCGAGGTCTGCGCGGATCTCGGGATCCTGTGAGGCTTCGGCGGCGAGCTGGACGTGGCCGCCGATGACCGCGAGCAGGTTGTTGAAGTCGTGGGCAATCCCTCCGGCGAGACGTCCCAGGCTCTCGAGCTTTGCGAGCTGTACCCGTTCAGCCTCTGCCTTGCTCCTGAGGGTCACATCCCGCGCAACGCCTTGAATGGCCCACGGTCGTCCATCCCTGTACACGGTCGCGGACATCGTCTCGATCTCGACCTCAGTGCCGTCTGCTCGATGCAACCTGTAGATGAGCGGCTCGCGGCGTGCGCCCGCGGTTCTCAGCTCGGCCATGGCTGCGATCGCGGCCGGCCACTGATCAGCCGACAGCAGGTCGATGAACGAGGTCTGCTGAACCCGCTCCCTCGGAACTCCGGCCAGCTCGAGCGCAGGCTCGTTGGCGTCGAGGAACCTGCCCTCGAAGTCGCACAGGTAGACCGCGTCGCGCGAGCGCTCGAACAACGTGCGGTAGCGTTCCTCGCTCTCCTGGAACGCAGTCTCGAGGTGCAAGCGCTTGATCACCATGCCGGCGAACGCAATGAGCCCCTCGATCTCCCGTGCACCGTGTGGACGGCGGGAGTTGCGCGGCGCCACCATCAGCCCGCCGTAGGGGTGCCCGTGCAGCGTGAAGCCCACGCCCCAGACCTCGTCGATCCCCAGCAATGCGCCGAGGGACCGCACCACAGGATGCGGGACCTTGTGAGCCAACACGCTCGCCAACCCGTCCGGAAGCAGCTCCATGCGCCCTGAAGCGAATCGATCGAGCTCGTCCGGAGTGATGTCCTGCACGACTGCGCTCATGCGCATCGGGTCGTGGCCGATGAGCTGGGCGACTTGGTCCGCGAGCTTTCCCAGGCCGAGCAGTGCGCGGGGACGCAGCACGCGAAGGGAAGGATCGAACAGAGTGGCAGCGACCAACGCCCCGGGGTTCAGCGCGAACGCACGCTGGCAGACGAGCCGACAGACCTCATCATCGCTCTGGCTGCGTCCAACGGCGAGCAGGAGATCGATCGGCGAGACTTGAGACTGCGGTGGAACGCTCTCTGGTGTGGAGTCGATCTGCTCGATGTCGTCCGAGTTCTCTGCGTTCATTGCGGCGCCGGGGTATCAGACCCGACCATAGCACGGCTTGATTGGCACCCAAGTTCGCTGTGATTCGACGCAGTGCGATCAGCTCAGAACATCACGGTTGCGTTGATCGTCAGGGGGACCGTGTAGCGCGCTTCCTCCTGCTTCACCGGCGTAGGATTGCTCCCAAGGCCGGGATAGTAGCCGGGGTAGCGCTCGTTCTTGGGAGCATAGAACGGCAGCGTGGCACGCAGCCCAAGGAGGATGCGCGTGCGGTGCGTGCGAAGTGCCTCGACCCCGCCTTCCGCGTACGCGCTCAGGCCGCTTTCGCTCGCGGTGTACTCCACGCCGGTGAAGGAGATGGAGGACCACGACAACCCTCCGCCGAAGTAGGGCGTGATGTCTTCGGACGAGGTGAAGTAGCGACCGCCCACCGACAGGGCGTACATGCTCGCGCCTTTCTCATCCCCGTTGCTTCCTTGGCTGCGGTAGCTCAGCCGCAGGTCGCCACCGACAGCGACCCGCTCGGTCTCGTGATAGAGAGCGAGATCGACTCCTGGGGCGACGATGCCGTTGCCGCCGATGAACGCGCTTCCGATGATGCCTGCTCCGACGTGGGTCTGGCCCGACCTCTTGCGCAGCTCACGGGCATCTTCACCCACGATGTTGTCCACGCGCGCGGTGGTGCCGATCGACGTGCGGGTGATCAGCGACTCAACCAGACGCGGTGCTGCCCAGACCGTCTCCTCGATGCGATCCATTCGCAGCTGGCGTCGATCTGCCACGCTCCCGCGTTCGTCGAGCTGCGTGAGCACGAGCAAGCTGCCGCTGCCGAGCTTGCGGAGCTCGACGACGAAAGTTCCTCGATTGCCCGGGAACTGCCTTTGGATTTCGTCGCACACGAGCTGTGACGCGGTGACAGCGTCTGCGTCGGCGATGCCGTCGTGCGAACCCAAGGAGCACGAGCCGATGGCGGGCACGTTGGCCGGAGCTGCGGGAACGGTCGATCGGCTGCTGGGTACGGTCTGCGCGGGGGCATTGGCAGGGGCGACCGGCAGAGTCGGGCGGCTGGGAGGTACGGCCTGTACGGGCGCGGGCGGGGCAGCGGACGCAGGCTCAGCGGGAGCAGGTGGGGGCTGGGCAATTGCGAAAGAGCTGGCAGTGAGCAGGACCGTGATCGCTTGGCACGATGCGAGAGCGCGCATGGGACACTCCTTGCTGCGGGGCGTCGCTTGCCGGGCGAAAAACACCGGCATCTGGACCGTCCCGTCGAGTTGTCAGACTACTTTGCACTGCCCGTGCCACGGGGTGCCTCGCACCTCGATTGGGCCTGATTTCAAAGCCATTCAGCTGGGCGCTCTTCGTCCGAGCTGCCACAGAGTCGCTCGCTCGGCGCAGCCCTGGCCCTTTCTGGTGCAGCCCCCGATGCACAGGTGTGGCGTGGCTGCGTCAGGCGGTCAGGAGATCCCGCAGCACCGTCCCGTCCCGTGGATCCACTGTCACGTCGAGCAGCGTCCTGGTGCGCGCCCTGGCTGCGTCGAAGGCGGTCGTACCGCGTTCGAGGTGAAACGGGCCTGGGCGCGGGAGTCCGGGCAGCACGACGGCAACCATGTGGGGTCGGACGGGCACGGCTGGGGCGCGGGCTCTCCAAGGGGATTGGGAGGCGAGGTGGTGGTAGAGCACGCGGGCGTGCGCTGGGATGGCCGCATGAGCGGGCCGATCAGCGACTCCGCCGTCCACGCAAGGGTGCCCATCGATCCACACCGGATGGAACATCCCTGGCAGTGCGCACGACGCACAGATCGCAGTGGAGAGGCTGCCGGAGCGCAAGACGATCGTTCGAAGCGCTCGAAGGTCGAACACGCTGGCTGAGAACGGGACACGCGTGTGGTCAAAGGAGTCGGTCTGCAGGAGCCGCTCGACGCGTGCACGGAACAGGGCGCCGCGCAGCAGGCCTGGGCCTGGGGCAGGGTCCCAGAAGTCCTGGCGGCGAAGCGCGGCGAGCTCTTCGCGAATGCGCGAGGTCGAGATGCCGGAGGACCAGAGGCCGCCGATGAGGGCTCCTGCGCTCGACCCGGAGATGCTGGCCGGAGCGAGCCCCTGCTCTTCGAGAGCGGCCAGCAATCCGCCATGCGCGAAGAACCCGAAGAACCCAGCGGAGAGGGCGAGGTGGAAGGGTTGCTCGCGCAGCCAAGCGCTCAGCGTGGGCAGGGCCATGGCCGGGCGTATATCGGATGGCCCGGGACTTCCGCAAGGCGTCTGGTGTGCTAGGGTCCGGGTCGATTCCGTTCAGCTTGCAGGATGCCCGGACCCGCCGTGTTTCATCACATCGTCGAACATGTCTTTGATCCAGCCTGGAACGCTGCTCACCGCGCGGCGATCAACGGCGGCATCGTGGGTGCGCTGTTCGTGTCAGGGCTGGGGTTGCCCCTGCCCGAGGACGTGCCGTTGTCGGCAGCCGGGTTCACGACGTTCAAGCAGGCGGGCGACACGTTCGTGCTGTGGCGCTACGTTCTGACGTTCGTGATGGTCGTCACTCCCATCCTGCTCGGCGACATCTGCGCCTGGGGGATGGGGCGCAAGTTCGGTCTACCGCTGCGCGATCGGGTGAAGTACTTGCGACGGATCCTCGACGACAAGCGCGTGGCGCGCGTGCAGCGGTGGTTTGCGAGCTACGGTGGTGCGGCGATCTTTCTGGGGCGCCAGGTAGCGGGCGTGCGGTTCGTGACCTTCTACATGGCTGGCGTGATGAAGGTGAGCCTGCCCCGGTTCGTGTTCTGGGACTTCATGGGGTGCGTGGTGAGCGTGCCGATCTGGCTGACGCTGGGCACGCTGGCAGCACGCTACGGCAAGCATTGGCTTCATGCGGCGTCGCGCACGGTGGGCAGCACGTTCCTCATCGTGGTGTTCTCGGCAGTGGTGATCCTGATCGTCGTGAGCAAGATCCGCTCGGCTCGCAGGGCCGCAGCCCAGAGTTGAGGCAAACCGACAGGGTGCGTGCATGAGGCCCCTGTCCAGTGCTATGAGCGGGCCATGGTTCCTGACGATCCGAGCAAGCCAGCCAAGGAAGAATCGTTTGCGTCGCTGTTCGCTCATTCGGACACGGCCTCTGCGCGCCAGCGCCGGCTGTCGACCGGTGAGGAGTTCGAGACCACGGTGATCAAGGTGACGCACGACGCGGTGTTCGTGGATCTCGACGGCAAGAGGGAAGCGTTCATCGACGCGATGGATCTGGTGGATGCCGAGGGCAATCGCGTGGAGCTGGCGGTGGGTGCTCGCATCAAGGCCAAGGTTGTGGAGCTGGGCGGTCGAGCTGGGGGGGTGAGGCTGATGCCCATCTTCGTGCGTCGTCCGATCGCAGCGGGCGATGAGCCGGGAGAGGCCGACGTGGAGATGCTCGGGCCCAAGCAGGCGCTGAGCGTGGGGGCGAAGCTCAAGGCTACGGTCTACCGAGTCGAGGCCTACGGCGCCTTCCTGCAAGCCGAGGGGACGTCGGATGCGGCAGGGCGAGGTCTGCTGCCCCTGGGCGAGACCGTGTTCCCGCGCGGGACCGATGCGCGAAAGCACTTCACGGTGGGGCAGGAGCTGGAGGTCAAGCTCGTTGGGATCGACGAGCAGAAGCGGATCCGGTTCTCGACGAAGGCACTTCTTGGGGACGAGGAGCGGGAGCGCTTCGAGCAGTTCCGCAAGGAAGGCGGAGGCGGTCAGGGGGGCGGGCCCAAGAAGGGGTTTGGGACGCTGGGGGACTTGCTTTCGGCCAAGAAGAAGAAGTGACTACCAGGCGCGCGTGCGGCCGTGGTCGAACCACACGTCGACGATCTGCCCGGCGCTGGAACCTGCGAGATTGGCGGCCCAGCTCGCGCGGCTGAAGCTGCTTCGGTGCGTGATCGGCCCATGGGAAACGGCGGTCGATGCGAGGCTGATCGAGGTCACGCCCATGGAAGCCAGGGAGTGCAGCTCCCCGGGCTCGCTCACGCCGTTGCCGTTGGTGTCCTGCCACAGCACCAGCCTGGAGAAGATCGCGTCAGCGGCGGTGATCATGCCGTCGTCGTCGCCGCCGTTGCAGGGCTGATCTGACAGCGCCAGGTGCGCGAAGCCGCTGGACAGCTCTTCGAAGCCGCGGTCGCCCACGAAGTTGCCGAACAGCTCGCGTCCGCTGTCGATGGTGCCGTTGCCGTTGCGGTCGATCGCCAGCAGGGCGTCGTCGCCCGTGACCCAGGCGATCGCGGTCGGCGTGCCGGTGCCGAACATGTCGAAGCGGGCCTTGGACTGGGCCATGGGAACGACGGAGACGCCGTCGCCGTCGAGGTCGAGCACGAGGGGGTCGCCGACGTTGCAGGGGACGACCTTGAAGATGAGCTCACCGGCGAGGCTGCTTTCGGCTTCGATGCCCTGCTTCATGCCGGCCAGGAACTGTTTCTCCGCGTCGTCGAGCCGAGCGATGTCTTCCTTGGTCGAGGGGTCGTAGTCGGAGCACAGCGGGTTGGCCTTGGCATAGGCGGCTGCGTCGTCGAGGGCGCGGACGCGGGCCGGGGCGAGCAGGCTGGTGTCCGCGTTGCACTGCTGGATCTGGGTGATCTGGTCGGGGTAGTGCATGGAGTGGCCGGTCTCGGCGAGGCGGTTGTTGACCTGCTCGGTGTACAGGAGGCGACCGCGCTCCACGCCAGCGTCATAGGCGCTCTGGGAGGGCTGCGGCGCCTGGTCGCAGAGCTTGAGCGAGCGAATCTCGTAGAGAGCTGCCGTGGCTTCGTTGTCGATGCCGGTCGCGAAGCCTTCGGAGTACCAGAACTCGCCTTCGGTGCGGATGGAGTCGAAGCGATTGTCGAGGGGGTTCGCGCTCTGGATGGCGGTGGTGCGAGCGTAGGCGGACACGGTCGCGCGGGTGACGATGGCGCGGCAGTCGACGTTCTCGCCGGAAGGGCTGGGCGACAGGAAGGGGCAGATCGGGGTGGCGGGCTTCACGTAGCCGCGACCCGACACGGTCGTGGGCTCGTAGCGCTTGGTGATGCCGGCCTGTCCGAGCTCGACGTTGAGCTCGTCACCGAGGGTGGTCTTTCCGAAGCCGAGCCCGAGGTCGATGGCTTCGCGCAGGAGCTTGACCTTGGTCTTCTGCTCGGCGGACATCGGCGTCTGCTGATCCGGCGTCGCGCTGGGATCGTCAGCGTAGTAGGGCTGAGCCGAGTTGAAGGCTTCGGAGTCTGCACCGCCGCAGGCCGCGGCGAGCAGCCCGAGGAGCGCAGCGGGGATACCGAGACGGGCAGCAACGCGGGCGTAGTGGGTGGCGGTGAGCAACATGGCGAATTCCTCCTGGTGTCTGGTTTCGTCTGGGGGCTAGTGCACGGGGCGGGCCAACGTCGACACGGGCCGAAAGGGGGGCGAGCGACCGGCCTGGAGGCTCAGCTAGCGGGGCGTCAGCGTCGCAGCCCCGACGAGGAAATCGATCGAAATCCGGCTGAAAGACAGGTCTGGGAGGGGAGGCCGTGGGTGGACACTCAGATTGGAAACCATGGATCGCTATCGATCCATGTGGATCCTATGGAACCCATCATGAACGGAGCCATGATCCCCCCTCGCAGGCCGATCTCAGCTTGATCGCACAGGGGGTGCCCCCTATCCTTGTGTCATGGTCCCCCTGTGTTCGCGCAGCCGCCGACGCCTGGCAGCTACGGGTCTGATCGTGGCCACCTCGACCTGCCTGGCGGCCACGGGCTCGCTGGGCACTGCCTGCTCCGAAGCCGGCTCCACAGGCTCCCCTGTCGTCAACTCCCTGCAGATTCGTCTCGAGGGAGTCAAGGAAGGTGCGACCGTCACCGGCGCGGTCCCGGTCACCGCCGTGGTCACCGGCAACGCCCACATCAACGGCGTCGAGTTCTGGGTCGGCGACAAGCGCGTCGATACCGTGCTCACCACCCCGTACAAGTCCACCATCGACACCACGCCGTTCGCGGACGGCGCTGCGACGATCGCTGCAATCGCAGCGGTGGATGCGACGAAGAGCTACAAGGCCCAGGTTTCGGTGACGATCGACAACACGGGGCCGACGGTGGAGATGACCGATCCGGTGGGTGCCATGGCCTACTACGGGGGGCAGGACATTCCGCTGACCTTCAAGGTCGAGGACACCAGCGGGGTGCTCGACGTGAAGGTGAAGGTCAACGGTGTGACGCTGCCGGTCTCGGGACCTCCCTATGTCGCGACATTGAGCCTGGCGGCGTTGTCGCTGACCCAGGCCGATCTGCCCAAGGATCTGCAGATACGCGTGGACGCGGTGGACAAGGTCTACGTGGGCACCAACAAGGTGTTCGACCTCAAGCTCGCCTCGCGCCTCGCGTGGAAGTTCCAGACGCTTGGCGAGATATGGGCACCGCCAGCGTTCGGTCCTGACGGCATCGCCTACTTCGGCGCGCGCGACGGTACGCTCTATGCCGTCGATCCCCTCGGCAACCTCGTTTGGTCGTACAAGAGCGGCAAGGAGATCGTGTCCACGCCTGCGTACGACGAGGACCCCAAGGGCGATCGGATCTGGGTCGCGGCCGGCGACGAGATGATCGTGCTCGACATGCAGGGCAAGCCTGCTGCCGCCTCCTGGACCGCGGCCAACACGCTCGGCACCTCTCCGGTGCTCGGCAATGGCGTCGTGTACGTCGGCACCTACGGCAACCAGATGGTTGCGCTCAACCGCGCGGACAACACGGTGAAGTGGACGTTCGAGGCGGGGCTCCCGATCCAGTCCAATCCGGTGGTGCTTCTGGACGACGTGGTCGCGTTCGGAAGCGACGACCGCTACGTGCATGCGGTGGATGCCGCGGGCAAGGAGGCATGGAAGTTCGAGACCGGCGGCAAGATATGGTCGGGCGCATCCACGACCACGAGCGGCGACGTGCTCATCGGCTCGCACGACGGCTACCTGTACCGGCTGAGCCGCTACGGCACGAAGCAGTTCGAGTTCGAAGCGCGTGGGCAGATCTGGGGAGCTGCCACCGAGGGGCCTGACGGGACGATCTACGTTGGGTCGACCTATCGTCGGGTCTACGGGCTCGACGGCAAGCTCGGCAAGAAGTGGGAGTACGAGGTCTCCGGACTCGCCTATGCGACACCTGCGGTGTCCACGACCGGGTTCGTGTTCTTCTCGGCAACGGACGGCAAGACGTATGCGATGAAGACCGATGGCGCCTTGTCGTGGCTGTACGATTCCGGAAGCGAGATCGTGGGCTCGCCGCGTCTGTCGCCCGATGAATCCCTGCTGCTGGTAGGGGCCAACGACCGCAACATGTATGCGCTTCGGACTGGCACGATGGGGTGTCCGGCGCCGCAGATGGTCACGGTGCAGGGCACGAAGATCATGAAGTACGAAGCGAGCCGCGCGGACGCTACTGCCCAGTCCGAGGGGGCGTTCTCCGGCAAGGCGTGCTCCCGCGCCGGGGTCAAGCCGTGGACCAAGGTGAGCTTCAGCGAAGCGCAAGCGGCCTGCAAGGCGATCGGGCTCGATCTATGCCCCGGGGACGTGTGGGAAGCTGCATGTCAGGGCGCATCGAGTGCGGACTTTCCCTATGGCACGACCTACAACCCGACGTCCTGCAACGGCAACGAGCACCCGGTGGGCGGCTGCGGCAACGGCTTGTGCACCAGCATGGCAACCGGAGCCAACGCCCAGTGCGTGAGCGCTTCGGGCGTGTTCGACGCGAGCGGCAACGTGCGCGAGTGGACGCTCGACTCCAACGGCACCTCGCGGGTGGTTCGCGGTGGAGGCTTCCGCGAGACCGGCGACGACCTGCGTTGTTCGAACGCAAGCGGGGCGACGCACACGCTGCTGCCGGACGTGAAGATCGACGATGTGGGATTCAGGTGCTGCGGGGCGGGTTCCGCGGATGGCGGATAGGGCCCTGCGGCCTGTGGCTGCCACGAATTTGCCCTTTGGCCCTTCTTGAGGGCAGGTTCGACGGATGGCATTCCGTACCGTGACCTTTTATGGCGTTCTTGCCCTCGCGGCTCTCTCTGGCTGTGGGCACGAGGCTCCGGGTGAGTCCAACAAGGCGATTGCGACCGCGACGTCCGCGTCTGCTCAATCCGCCGCGCCTGCACAGGCTCCGCAGGCCACCAACGCCGCTGCCGCGCCTGGTGCGTCTGCGTCTTCCGCACGCCCCGCTGCCGGGCCGCTGGAGCCGATGAACGTGATCCTGCTGGTGGTGGACGCCATGCGCGACGACATGCCGTGGAACGGCTACGCGCGTCCCATCGCCCCGAACCTGACCAAGCTGCATGAGAAATCGGTCTCTTGGGAGCGCGGCTACTCCATCTCGTCGTTCACCGCCAAGTCGGTGGGGGGCCTGCTGAGCGGGCACTATCCGTCGTCGCTCAAGCGAAACACGCCGTTCTTCACCACGTGGAAGCTCAAGAACGACTTCTTCGCCGAGGCGCTGCAGAAGCAGCACGTGCGGACGATCGGCGCCCACGCCCACATGTACTTCAAGGAAGCCGCCGGATTTCACCAGGGGTTCGATGTCTGGGAGCTGGTTCCCAAGATCGAGTGGGACTTCGACAAGGACCCGTACATCACCGGCCCGGACCACGCGAAGCTGATCATCAACCAGCTCTCCCGTCCCGAGAACGTTTCAGGGCGCTTCTTCGCCTACTACCACTTCATGGACCCGCACCATGACTACAACAGCCACGAAGAGGCGCCGCACTGGGGGAAGAAGAATCGGGATCGCTACGACGAAGAGATGTGGTTCACCGACGTGCAGGTGCAGAAGGTGCTGGACTTCGTGGCCTCGCAACCGTGGGGCAAACGCACTGCGATCATCGTGACTGGCGACCACGGAGAGGCCTTTGGCGAGCACGATCTGCTCAAGCATGCGTTCGAGGTCTACGAGGTCCTGGTGAAGGTGCCGCTGTTCGTCTACGTGCCTGGCCTGCAGGCCAAGCGCATCCCGCGGTGGCGTTCCCACATCGACTTGGCGCCGACGATCTTCGAGCTGCTGGGCGCGCCGAAGCAGGACGACCTGCCTGGGACGAGCCTGGTTCCGGAGATCACGGGCGAGCCTGCGGCGCAGCGTCCGATCGTGTGCGATCTTCCCGCGGACGTCCTGAACGTGCGTCATCGGGCGGTGATCGACGAGCAGGGGTACAAGCTGATCGCGTTCGGCAAGGACGTGCGATACGAGCTGTACAACGTGCGCGAAGACCCTGAGGAGAAGGTCAACCTCTTCAAGACGGATCGAGCGCGCGCGGACGCCATGGTCAAACGCTACAAGGAGATCTCGAAGGGCATTCCCTTCGTCAAGGCTGAGGGCGGCAAGCCGGTGAAGTCCGACTGAGAGCTACCAGCGGCACGTGACGTGCACGGTTCGAGGTCCAGCGGACAACGGGCAAGTGCAGGCAAGCAGTTACGACGAGATACGCTCCCTGCAGGGTTTCAATTCTGCGAGCCCGCTGTCCGAAGTGAAAGGCGGAAGGGCGAACCATGGGACCTCTGGCCGTACTCAAGGGGGAGCACGCGTTATTTCGACGCGTACTCGACAGCATGGATCTGTGTGCTTCGCGTATCGAGCGCGGAGGCAATCAGCGGGATCTTCCTCGCTTCGTCCTGCTGCTCCGAGCCTTCGTCGACGGCTGGCACGGTCCGAAGGAAGAGAAGGCGTTGTTCGACGTCATGGTGCGACACGGCTTCTCAGCGACGACAGGGCCGCTCCCGCTGATGGCTGCTGAGCACATGGAAGCGCACAGGATGCTCGAGATGCTGGCGACGTTGATCGCCGAGGGTCGCATGGAGGAGCCGTCCAAGGTGCGGATGGTGCTGCAGGCGCTGCGAAGCGTGGAGTACCTTCTGCGCTACCACATGGATATGGAGGAGGCGGTGGTATACCCGGCGGCCGAAGCAGAGCTCCCGCCTGAGGCGATCCGGATGATCGAGGAGCGGCTCAAGGCAGGGGAGCGCGGCGGACGTGTGGACATCACAGGTGGCGCGATTCGCCGTCTGGCCCACGAGCTTCAGATTCTCTATCCGATTCCCACCTTGCCCGCACTGGCTGCGAGCGCCTGAGCGCAGTCCCCCATCTTCCAAAGGGTCCGGTTTTTTCGTCGAGCGCGGCTCTTAACTCGCGAGCTTGTTCGGACGTCTAATCTGATGTTGAATCCCACCTCATGGGATACCTTCGAGCCAGGCTCTGCGCCTTGTTGCCCGTCGCTGTCTGTGTCTTGTGCGCCGGGCAGGCGCTGTCTGCCGATCCACCACCCAAGCCGCCGGCCACGGACGACGACCCGATCGAGGTGATGGAGTACAACAGGAAGCTCGACGAGTGGAAAAAACGCAACCCGGGCAAGGACCCGAGAGCACAGACTGGGACCCAGCCGACCACGCAGCCGACCACGCAGCCGACCACGCAGCCCAAGGGACCGATCGACGTGCAAGCGACGATGCGGTACGTGATCCTTCAGGCGACGGTCTCCAAGGCGATGAGCGAGCGTCGCCACAAGGACGCCATAGCGTCAGCGACCGAGCTGCTCGCGCTTGCCGAGAAGCTGCACGGTCCGAACAGCCTGCAGGTCGCTGCGGTGAACAACAATCTCGGCATCTGCTACCACGGGGTGGGCGACTTTCGGAGTTCGGAGAAGCACTACCTGCGCGCGATTTCGCTGCACGAGTCTCTCGTAGGACGCGAAGCTCCGGAGCTGGGACCCAACCTGACCGGGTTGTGCACGCTGTACACGGACATGGGCGACTTCAACCGCGCCGAAGCCGCTGGCAAGCGCGCCCTGTCGATCACGGAGAAGGCGGGCCCGTCGACCGGACTCATCACGAGCCTCAACAACCTCGCTGAGGTCTACAAGCGCAGAGGGGACCTCCTGCGGGCCGAGCCGATGTTCCGTCGAGCGCTCGAGATGCATCGAGCGATCAACCAGACCGACTCGGTGTCGTACGCCGAAGTGAGCAAGAACCTCGGCGACACCCTGGTCATGCGCGGAATGTATGCCGAAGCGCAGCAGCAGTACGAGAACTCGCTGCAGCTGTTCGAGCAGAAGCTTGGCAAGGACCACTACCTGGTTGCCGTGGCGCTCGACGGTCTGGCAGAGGCGTTGCGCTCGCAAGCGAAGAACCTTCCGCCAGACCAGAGGGCGCCGATCCACGCACGCTGCGAGCAGATTCGCCTTCGCTCGGTACAGATCTTCGACGCGAGCCTTGGCCCGAAGCACCCGTACACGCTGGCGGCGGTCAACAACCTGGCGCACCTGTACGAGACCATGGGGCGCATCGCCGATGCCGAAGCGCTGATGCGCAAGCAGATCGAGACCTCCCGGACGACGTTCGGGCCGGAGCATCCGGAGTACGTCAAGCAGCTCGGCAATCTCGCTGTGCTGTTGTCTCACGCGGGCAAGGTCGATGCTGCGATCGCGCAGTACGATCAGGTCATCGAGCTGTCGCGCAAGGTCTTTGGTCCTGCCAGCCGGCAGAGCTCGGTGGTGATGCACAACCTCGCCATCACCCTGCGCGCCGCGGGCAACCTGAAGCGAGCCGTGGAAGTCCAGAGCCGTGCGGACGAGATCGACGACGCGGAGCTGGTTCGGGTTCTGGCTGTGGGCTCGGAGCAAGCACGTCGGGCGTTCGTGAGCACGCTCAACGGCCAGTTCTACGCGACCGTGTCGATGCATGCAGACGGGGCGCCGGACAGCCCGGAGGCACGTCGCATGGGGGCTACCGCAGTGCTTCGTCGCAAAGGAAGGCTGCTCGACGCGTCGGCGGACATGATGGAGCGACTGCGCGCGAATCTCGGGCCCCGCGAGCAGGAGATCCTGGAGCGTCTGCGCGTCGCGCATGGGCTACTCGCCTCTGCAAGCGCCGGCGGCGACGCGTCCGCCATCAAGGCGCTGGAGACCGCGATCCGTCAGCTCGAAGAGGAGGTGGCTGCCAAGAGCGCGGACTTCAGGCGAGAGACGCATGCTGTGACGCTCGCAGACGTCCAGGCTCGCTTGCCCGAAGGCGCCTCGCTGGTGGAGATCCTCTACCGGTTCCAGCATCTACCGCAGGCCAGAGCGGGTGGGGACGAGTTCGACATCGTGAAGCCCCGGTACATCGCCTACGTCCTACGCAAGGCAGGCGATCCGGTTGCGATTGATCTTGGCCCTGCGAGCGAGATCGATGCGATGTCCAAGGAGTTCCGTCGTGCGCTGGCGTCGCCCGATGCAGGGGATGCCAAGGCGATCGGCAGGAAGCTCGACGCGCGGGTGATGCAGCCGGTGCGCGGTGCGCTCGGCGGCGACAAGATGGTTTTCATCTCGCCTGATGGCCAGCTGAGCCTGGTACCGTTCGGTGCGCTGGTGGACGAGAGCGATCGCTTCCTGGTGTCGACCTACACGTTCGACTACCTCGCATCAGGGCGCGACCTGCTTCATGCGAGCGCACCGGGGAGTGGGACGGGCACGCCGCTGATCATCGCGAATCCCGACTTCGACCGGCAAGGAAGCTCTTCGAGCGCGTCCGGGCGCTCCCGGGGCGTGGACCTGTCCAAGGTGAACTTCCCGGCGCTTCCTGGGACCGCGCAGGAAGGGGCTGCGATTGCTGCGATCCTGGGCGGGTCGCGTACCTTGACCGGAGCAGAGGCGACCAAGAGCGCGCTCCTGTCTGCCAAGGCGCCGTCGATCCTTCACATCGCGACGCACGGGTTCTTCCTCTCGAGCGAGCAAGCCGGGGGCAGACGCTCCCGCGGATTGGAGCTCGACACGTCGTCTCCGGCTCCGGTCGCACCGGGCGGAAGCGCTGATCCGCTGCTGCGATCGGGGTTGATCCTGGCCGGGGCCAACAAGCACGGAGCTGGCGGCGGGGATGATGGGATCGCGACGGCGATGGAAGTGGCGGACATGGATCTTCGGGGCACCAAGCTGGTGGTGCTCAGCGCCTGCGAGACGGGCGTGGGGGACGTGGAGCTGGGCGACGGCGTGTACGGACTTCGCAGAGCGCTGGCCATTGCAGGGGCGGACACGCAGATCATGAGCTTGTGGAAGGTCGACGACGAAGCGACGCGCGACCTGATGGTGGCCTACTACCGCAAGCTGCAGGCAGGCAAGGGGAGGGCAGAGGCGATGCGCGAGGTGCAGGCTGAGATGCTTGCGACGCCTGCGCGCGCCAAGCCCTACTACTGGGCTGCGTTCGTGGTGTCCGGCGGGTGGACCTCGCTGCAGCAAGGGGAGGCGGATCACGGGACCACGACATCGACGCCGAGCGAGATGCCCAAGGGATTGATCCTGCTGCCTCGGATCGGTACGTCGGTGTGGGGCTCAGCCACAGCGGCGAGCGATTGCTCCGCGCAGGGAAGCTACACGTGCGCGGCAGAGAGCTTCACGCGCACCTTCGACGTCGGCAGTGCAGCATCGTTCGGGCTCGATGTCCTGGTGGCTCCCACGCGAGGATTCCGGATCGGCGCAGGGGTAAGCTACGTGCCTTCGACCAAGTTCTCGCGCAGCGACGGCAAGCTCGATGCTGGCAGCGACCTGTCGGTCGTGGGGATCCTCGAGCCGGTGGTTCCGCTGGGCTCCCGCACCGGACTTGCATTGCGAGGGCAGGGGGGACTGCTGCTGCTCTTCCCATCCGGCGATTTGAAGGACCTTGTGACGGATGCGAAGAACCAGTGCGACGGGATACGAGCCGCTGGAGCGAGCTGCTCGGTGACGGAAGGCAACTACCTCGGCTGGACGGCAGGGGGCGGGCTCGGGCTCCTCTACGCGATGGGCGGGACACGTCTGCGCGGCGACGTGGGGTTCCACTACTTCTCGGTCGAGACAGTGAAGCAGGAGGTCTCGTCGCCGGAAGGTACGGGCAAGAGCTCGATCTCCTTCACGGGACAGCGGTTGGTGATGAGTGCGGGGCTCGAGTTCTAGCGCTACTGGCACGCGGATGCGCACTTGGTGCCCACGCACCCCGTGTTGCCGGCGAAGTCGTTCAACGGCTGCTGGCCCGCGGGATTGGCGTCCCAGCAGCTCTGCCTGCAGCTCGTGTCTCCGTTGCAGTCGCTCAAGCAATTGACCAGGCGCATGCAGTCGACGCTCCCCACGCAAGACCTGCACGTTGCGACGCAGTTTGCGGCGACACACTCGTTGCAGGCCTGCGCCTGGAAGGTCAATCCGCAGGAGTTGGTATCGATTCCGCAAGAGGCAGGGCATTGCGTTCCCATGCAACCCGAGACGGTGTTGAGGTAGGCAGCGATCATGTACTCGCCCGCTGGGTGGGCATTGACGCAGTTCGTCTGGCACGTGGCGCTTGCGCCGCTGCAACCCATCAGGCAATTCAGAATGGCGTTGCAGTCGGAGTTGTTCTGGCAATCGACGCACTGGCTCGTGCAGTGGCCGGTCATGCAGGATTGGCAAGACGATGTGTTGAACTGGACGTTGCACTGACCGACGCTGCCGCCGGATCCGCCGCTGCCGCCGTGTCCGGGGCTGCCGCCACCGCCGGGCACCACGACACCCGGGAAGCTCTTCCATCCCTCGGCATCGGAGCCAGAGCAAGCCGCGAGTAGAACGGTGATTGCTGCCAGGATCGGGGCGCGCATCGGACTGCCTCCTCAGCGGGTAGTTCTATCCGATCCGGAAGGTCAAGGCCACGGGCACGGATCCCGAAGAACTAGGAACATGCAACAGGGCAACACGGGAACGAGAATGGGGAAGTGTAGGAATGGTTCGCGGATGGGCTGCGCCGGCTCCGGCATTCCGTGTTCGCGTTCCATCTCCCGTGTTGCCTATTGCTGGTTGTCTCAGTCCACGTACACGACGCCGGTCATGCTGCCGCTCTTGGACGTGTCGGAGCCGTGGACGTTGCAGAAGAAACCGAAGGATCCGGCTTTGGGGAAGGTGAACGTCGTGTCCTGCAGGTACCCGGTCGACGGCTCGCCCTCGGCGATGGGGTTCGGCGTGTCGCCATTGTCCGTCATGCCTTGCAGCGGGTGCATGGTGCTGGCCTGGATCACGAGGGAGGCTCCGGCAGACACGCGAACGCACCTGGGGGCGTAGGAAGCGGGTTCCGCGAAACCGACTTGCGTGGCAGGGACTGCGCTTTCCCGGGTGCATCCGGCAAAGGCCTTGTACTGCCCTGCGCCGGCCGCGCCTGCGGCAGCGTCCGCGGAAGACCCCGGATCGCTCGATGCGCAGGTGGCCGCCAGCATGGCAAAGGCGATTGCTGCGATGGAAGAAATGGGCGACAGCTGGCTCATGGACACACCTTCAGCCCTTCGGCGTGCGGGCAGTGGGTGCCCGGGTCCGAGGCTGCGAACTGGCAATGGTAGGCTCTGCAATCGAGCTGCACCGTCGACAGCAGAGGGCAGCTCTCCAGGCAGGTGCCCTGCGTGAAGGCCGCACCAGGACACGACGACTGCATGCAAGCGCAGTATTCGTCACAGGAGCTGCGCAGGCGCTTGTAGCTGCATTCCGAGCTGCACTTGGACAGGAACGCGCACTGAACGAGAGACTGGGCAATCGCGCTGGCAGTCCCAAAGGTCTCCGCGCACGTGCTCCCCCCACCGTCCGGTGCCGCGGCTGCGCACAGGTCGTAGGTGACCAGCGCAGCGTTGCAGGCGGAGTCCTCGAGACAGCTGTTGTACGGCTCGCAGCAGGAAGAGGCGATGCAGTCGGCGCAGGCTTCTCCGGACGCCGTGCATCCGGGTGCCGGCTTGACCTCCTGCTTCGCGTCCGCCGCAGGTGCCTCGGTCGAAGCGTCGCCTGCATTGACCGTTGCAGGGTCCAGATCCGCGCGCTCGATGTCCCAGACGAGGCTGCAGCCTGCAGCCAGCGACAGGACCGTGAAGGAGGCTGCGCCTCGAAGGAAGATGCCCGGCCTTACCATGACCCCTCCAGACCCAGCTGTGCGCCGCTCCAGGTCGGGTGAGCTACCGCCTTCACTCCGCGCGCGCTTGCCTGGCCGCTCTTGCTCGTTCCAGAAGTAGTCCAGAGCACCACTCCGCCCACGATCGCTGCTGCGGCGACGCTGAATGCCACCGTGGAGACCGCCGCGTCCCCGCGCGCGTGATCACGCAAGCTCACTCCCTGCTCGGAGCAGAGGGTCTTCTGCGAGCAATACGCCATCGAGTCTTCGTTCTTGGAGCGAGCCATCAACCCGTAGATCGAGCCCACGGTCAGCCCTGTCACCGCGACGCCCCCCAGGAACACAGCGAACGTCTTCTGGGTGGACGAGGCGGAAGAGGACGATCGGTCGTAGGCGATGGTGGCCGGAGGCAAAGTGCGCGGCGGAGGGTCTGGCATCACCTCGAGCTGGGGCACGGCCAGGGTCGCGACCGCCCCCTCGGATACCTGCACGCTCGCGCTCCAGCTCTTGCGTTTCGGAGCGGTCGCCTCGATCAGGTGATTGCCAGGATCCACCGGAACAGCGGTGGCCCACTGCCCGGCTCCCACCACGAGCCCGTCGCGCGTGATGCGAAGTCCTGCCGCGGCGTCTGCCGGCGCGTTGATCACGAGCTTGCCAAGGCGCGGGACGAGCGCTTGGGCGCGCTCGCGGGCAACGCGTTCGCGCTCTGCCTGACCGCTCTGCTTGGCTGCATAGGACACGTCGAGGAATGCAGCCCAGGCGCTTGCCGTGCGTCCAATCTTCTCGTAGCAGTCTGCGAGGTTGAATTGCGTGCCAATGCCCGGCTCGATCCTTTGGCTTTCCTCGAACTTGGGGCATGCGTCGCGGTAGTTGCCCGCCATCGTCAGCTTGCGCGCTTCATCGAACAGCGCTTCGGCTGCGGCGGTCTGGGCGGCATCCGCGCGCGTCGTCGCGGAGTAGAGAAGGGTGAGCATCGCCGTCGCGACGGCAAACCCGAGAGCGGTTGTCCTTCTTGGCATCGGCTGTCTTCCGAGTGGCGGGAGAGTAAGAATCCGTCCTGCTCCTACTCGATGCGCGAACCACCCGTACGGTCGCGTGGGATCACTTGCGCGTGTTGAACAGATCCTGCGAGGTGGTGGCTGGCGGCGGCGGCGGCGGCGCAGTCTGCTCCGTGGTGGGCGACGTGCGCGGAGTCTTGTCGCGAGCGATCGGAGTGCGTCCTGACAGCCCGGTCTTGCCCGTAGGCGCGGGACCGGAAGCGACAACGGGTGGCGGCGCAGCGATCGTCTCTGCAGAGGCAGGAGCGACGGGATCGGCCGCGGATGGGGGCGGCGCGGGCACCGGTTCTGCAACGGCAACCGTCGATGCCGTGGGCGAAGCTGGTGATCCGGTAACCGCCTTCCCATCGGCGCGGGAGAGCACGGCAATGCCAAGCGCCGCGAGCACGAGCACAGCGACAGCGACTCCCACCCATCGGACCTTCGACGACGCTGGGGCTCGCGCAGACACGGGGGTGCTAAAGACCGGGACCGACTGCGGCGTGGCGCTCCTGGGGGTCGCAGAGCCAGACGGCGCGACAGCCGTGCGTCCATAGGGCGTGGCGATGCTAGCAGGCGCGTCCGAGCCTTTGGGAGCGAGAAGACGCCTGATTCTGTCGATGCTCACGATGGCGTCTGGCGGAGCGAAGGGCGCGAGCGCGGTTGCGAGCTCGGCGAGATCGCTGAAGCGATTGTTCGGATCGGTCTGCATGCATTTCAGGACGACTTCCTCGAGCTCGAGGGGGATGTCGTCGCGGAACGCCTTGAGCTCGAGGTGCTTGCCGGTGAGCATGCGGGCGCGCAGTTCCTCGATCGTGTCGCCTGGGAACGGAGGGCTGCCTGTGAGAAGCTCGAACAGGATGGTGCCGAGGGCCCAGATGTCGGTTCGGACGTCGACCTCCTTGGCCGAGAGCATCTGCTCCGGAGCCATGTACATCGGGGAGCCGAGGATCGAAGCGGTCTGGGTCAGGGCCACGTCAGGCGTGCTCGAGCCGGTGTCGCGCGACTTGGAGATCCCGAAGTCGAGGACCTTGACGCAGTCCGAGCCATCGGCGCGCGTGGTGAGAAAGAGGTTCGCGGGCTTCAGATCGCGGTGGATGATGCCCAGGGTGTGGGCTTCGGCGAGCGCTTCCGAGGCCTGGAGCACGAGGTCCACGGCCTTGTCGATGGGCTGGGGGCCACGCTCTGCGACCACGGCTTCGAGGTCCTTGCCCTCGAGGTACTCCATGACCATGTACGGCGCGCCGGTCTCAAGGGTGCCGACGTCGATGACGCGCGCGACATGCTCGCTCTTGATGCGGGTCATGGCGCGTGCTTCGCGTGCGAAGCGGGCCACGAGCGAGGTATGGGCGAGGGCTTCCGGGCGGAGGAACTTGATGGCGACGCGCTGCTCGAGCTGCAGGTGCTCTGCTTCGATGACCAGCCCCATGCCGCCTTCGCCGAGCAGCTTGTTGACCCGGTACTTGCCGGCCAGGACGGTTCCGTTGTCCGGCGCGCTCATGGTCGTTGTGTCCTCGAAACCCGGGCCATGCCTGCTTCGATGCACCAGAGCGGACAAAGCGCGCGCAGACTTGTCCGATCTCGTCTATCGCGCAGGGTTCGCGAATCGGGGGTTGACGATCCGGGGGTAGGGACGCAGGTGACACGGCGCGCGGGATGCGGGTAGCATGGCTCCTTCCATCAGGAGTCCCGCATGGAGAACAACGGCTCGACGCGAGAACTGCTCACCATCGAGGAGTTCCTCACGCTGTCGGCGAAGATCAACTACCAGCTGAGCGCCAGCGCGCTCAACAAGCCTGTGTTGCTCGCCCTGGTGCTCGGACCTGCGGACTTCGACCAGCGCGATCAGGGAGTGCTCCTCGGCGCTTTCGAAGTGCTGCGCGAAGGGTACGCGGATGGTCGCAGGCGCCTCGGAACGCCTGGGATCCTGCATCCCCTGCGAACGGCAGCGATCCTGTGCAGGACCATGCCGAAGCCGACGCTGATCGATGTGCTCGGGGCGCTGGCGCACGACAAGGAAGAGGATCTGATCGAAGAGGAGCTGGGGACCGAGCGGTTCCACTCCATGGAGACCCGGTGGGAGAAGCTGATGGCCGGGCTCGACGAAGACACGCGAACGCGGCTGTCGCAGCTGCTGCATCTTCTGTCGAACCGGACCGCAGGCACCTACCAGAAGTACCTGGTGCAGGTGCTCGACGAAGCGCGCGCGCATCCTGAGTTGCTGCACGTCAAGCTTTGCGACCGGATGGACAACACGTTCGACGTGCACCTGCAGCACCCTGGGGTGACGAACTTCAACTTCTACCGTGCTGTGTTCGACATCCTGTTCATGCCCCGATTCCAGGGGATCAACATGGGGCGGTTCCACTTCATGCCTGAGGCGCGTGAAGGGGTGATGCTGCTCAGCCAGCTGTTCAAGGACACGATCTTCCTGGCGCTGCTTCGCAAGCATGGGCTGGACCGGCTCGACTCCACGACCGAGAAGCTGTTCGTGGGGCTTGCGGTGTCAGGGATTCGCGAGGCGCAATGGCTCGCGCTGGAGTTGTTCACCGCCTGTTTTCCGGAGGTGAAGAAGCAGCGCGAGCTTCTGCTGTCGGTCATGGAGTACTGCGTGGGGGGCGGCGTGGAAGCGGTGCGCACCACAGAAGCTGGCGGCATTCTGGACGGGATGTTCGTGGCATCGTTCCAGGCGGCCATGACAGGGCAGCAGAAGAAGATGCTGCGCTCGCTGTTCGAGAACCGCGATCAGCTGGCCAAGATGGTGCTCACGTTCATCGTGCTGTTCGGGTCGTTCATCAACGATCCGACGTACACGATCGACGGGATTGATCGGGAGGGGATCCGGGCGGTGGATGGGTAGGTTACTGGGCGGAGACGAAAGTCGCTTCGCGCCTCTGCTGGAGGTGCACGTAGCCGGAGCCGAAGGCCGGGTCGAGTGAGCCGGGGCGGATCTTGATGACTGTGACCTTCAGGGAGCAGTCGTTGGGCTCTCCGTCCTTCTCGCCGGTGGACTTCAGTGTTCCCTTGGGGATGGTGAACGTGCCCGGGTCCTGAGTGATCTTCGTATTCTCGTAGTCGTAGATGCAATCGCCCTTGACGTAGATGTAGATGTCGTCCTTAGCCTCGGACGGAGTCCACTTGATGACGAGGTCATCGTTGGCGCGCGACGGCTTGGTGGTGGGCAGGGCACTGATCTCGAAGGGACCTGGGATCTTGCCGTTGCTGTTGGGGGCCGATGTGTCGCTGGGGCGCTGGAAGTCGATCTTGTAGGCCGTATCAAGCTCGCTTCCGGAGAACTGGGCTTCGTACAGCCCCTCGGAGGACGCGGTGAGGGTCTTGGTCTCGGTGCCGCCCGTGGCCGTGATCTTGTCGCCGTTGTCCAGGATCACATGGGTGTTGGAGTCTTCGCCGCCCACCTTGAGCTCGGCGCGGACCGTCACGTTGCCGGTGCTGGTGCCGATCACGTCGATGGCCGCATAGATCCCGTGGGTCTTGATGTCATTCGAGGAGACGGTTTCCTTCTTGCTCGAGCAAGCGCCCGCGGTGAGGGCCAGAGCGACGAGCGAAGCGAGAATAAGTACCTTACGCATGATTCCTCCCTGATGGTGGGCTGGCGACGACACGCCAAGCAAAGGTTGCGCCATCCCGCCCCTGGCTGCAGATCCTGTTCGAGCCGGCAGGATAGCATGACAGCGGATTCATGGGGTGTGAATGGGGTGCCACAAACACTGGTACGCAGACGGGGGCAGGGAGCTTCCTGGGAAACCTGCGACGGGTTTGATTCCGGGAAACGCTCGACGGATTTGATCACCTCCCCCCTCTTGGTTCGGGCCGGTCCGCACTCGCCCCCTCCTCACCGCCACTCCCCATCGCTACGTCGCGTCGGCGGGAGGAGAGGGCAACGGACCTGCGCTACCCCTCCCCGCGTCGGCCCCTCTCCGGCCGCCGCAGCGCGTTGGAGCGGGATGCGGCGGATCGTTCCACCGCGCCTTCCCGGCGAAAACTCATCAGTTTCGGCCTGGGGTGCTACCATGACGACGCTGGTATGAAGCGCGACACCCCTGGAACCGTTCTTGCCGGGAAATACGAGCTGATCCGCATCGCGGGACAGGGGGGAATGGCGCTGGTCTGGCGTGCCAAGATGCGCGCGCGCGGCGAGGAGCGCCCGGTCGCGGTCAAGCGCATGCTCGTCAACGACCGCGACCACGAGTTCGCCGAGCTGTTCGAGGAGGAAGCCCGGGTCGGCCTGCAGCTCAAGCACCCGAACATCGTGCAGGTGCTCGACTTCGCCGCTGACGAGAAGCACGGCTACTACCTGGTCATGGAGTGGGTCGAAGGGATCGACCTGCTCGACTTCATGAAGGCCTACCACGCGGACAAGCGTCACATGCCCTGGCAGGTGGTGATGGCCATCGGCCTGGGAGCTTGCCGCGGCCTGCAAGGCGCTCATGAGAGGACCGACCTCAAGGGGCAGCGCCACCCGGTGATTCACCGCGACCTGACGCCCGGCAATGTGCTGGTGGGGATGGATGGGGAGGTGAAGATCGCGGACTTCGGGCTCGCGCGCGCCACGGATCGCGGGAGCATGACCATGCCCAACACGATCAAGGGGAAGCTGTCGTACACGGCGCCTGAGATCGCCAATGGGGAGCGTGCGACCGAGCGAAGCGACATCTTCGGCCTGGGCGTTACCCTCTGGGAGTGCCTCGCAGCGCGCAAGCTGTTCTTCGGCAAGTCGAATCTCGAAGTGATCCAGGCGATCTACCAGTGGAATGTCACTCCCCTGGCAACCCTGCGCCCGGATGTCCCGCTGCCTGTCGTTGAAGTGGTAACCCGCGCGATTGCCCGCAATCCTGCGAACCGGTTCGGATCGGCTCGGGAGATGGGCGAGGCGCTCGCCGCCGTGCTGCAAAGCGACCCTGTGGATGCAGCGAGGCTCGGGGCAACGGTGCGCGCTGCGCGGGCCAGGCTCGAGCAGATCGATGGCGAGGCGCCTGACAGCACCAAGGAGATCTCGCTCTCCGAGGAGCTGAGCTCGCGAGATCTCCAACCCCTCCCGTCGTCGCGACGCCAGGCTCCACCTCCGCCGCGTCCACCGCGGATCTCCAGTGTGCCGACTCCTCCCGTCGTGGCTACGCCAGCCCCGGCCAAGCCGCGCGCGATACCGCCCCCGCCGCCCAAGATTGCGCCCAAGCCCGCGACGATCCCGTCGCCCAAGCCCGCAACGACCCCGACGCCCAAGCCCGCAACGATCCCGTCGCCCAAGCCCGCAACGATCCCGTCGCCCAAGCCCGCGACGATTCCCTCGCCCAAACCGGATGAAAAGCAGCCGGCGCGCAAGCACGTCAGTACGCCTCTCTCCAGGTTGCAGCCGCTTGGCCCTGCCCCCACCAAGCCCGCGCCAGCACCGGCTCCGACCAAGCCTGAACCGCCTCCTGCACCGCTTTCTCCGGTGGCGAAGATCCTGTCAGAACGTCCTGCTCCCGCGATCCACGAAGCTGCGCCGCACGAAGCGTTGCACCTTTCCTTCAGCGATCTGTTCGAGGCTGGGATCAAGGCCGATGTCGATGTGGACGCGAGCCCTGCATCGAGCCGGATGGGACGTCGCAAGGACCCATCGGACCTGACTGGCGTGCTCGATCATCTGTCGTCGTGGGATCTGCCGGTCGAGCCTCCCAAGTCCAAGGCGCGGTTACCGAGGAAGAAGTAGTCCCGCGGCAGAGCCCGAGCCCGAGCCCGAATCCGAATCCGAATCCGAATCCGAATCCGGAAACCTTCTAACGCCGCCTTCGCGCCAATCCCGCGATGGCAAGCGCGAGGAGCGACCATCCGGCAAAGCCGAACCTGCCAGGTGAGGTCCTGCAACCGCAGCCACCCTCTTCGCCGACCGCGCTGCCGCCATTGTGATTGTAGTTCGGGCCGCCGTCACTCGCGCCGCCGCCCTCGATCAACCCCCCATCCTTCTTGCCGCCTGCGCCGCCGTTGCCGCTCGCAGCCGATCCATCGGACGGAATCGACGCATCGTTGCCACTGCCGCCAGAGCCGCCTGCGCCGCTCGCGCCAGCATCCTTCTTCGGTGTGTTGTCGTCCGCATCAGCGAAGTTGGGAATGGTGTCGCCGTCGTCGTCGCCCGTCCCCTCCACGGAATCGGGCTTCCCATCGCCGTCCGTGTCGTCGTCGATCTGGTTGGGCTTGCCGTCGCCGTCCACATCCGGGTTCGGGAATCCGTCGAGGTTCGAGTCGACCAGGTGCTCTGTCTTGTCGTCGATCCCGTCGCCATCCGAGTCGGTATCGCGGAAGTCCGGGGTGCCGTCCTTGTCCGTGTCGATCGGCGGCGTGTCCACGTCCACGTCGCCAGCCTCGTCCAGGTCAGTGATCGAATCGCCGTCCGTGTCCGAGTCGAGGTAGTCCGGCTTGGCATCTGTGTCCGTGTCCACCGAGGTGAACGCGCCCTCGTCACGGTCGTAGATGTTGTCGCCGTCGCTATCCTGCCAGGCGAGCATGTTGAAGATGAAGTCGTAGTCGGACTTGGGGATTCCCGACAGGCCGTAGGAGACGCACTCCAAAGCGCAGGTCACGTCCATGGCCGTGGCGACGATCTTCCCCTTGCCATGGCGGTTGGCGATGAGCGCCGGGCCTGAGAAGCCGTAGGTGCTCACGTCCTTGCCCTCGACCACCACGTGATAGGCGGGGTCCCAGACGCCCATCGGGGTGAACCACTGGGCTGTGGCGAGACCAGGATCCGAGCGCATGGCAGAAGCCGGGATGACGAAGAGGTTGTTGACGAGCGGGTGGTTCGGCTCCTTGACCGTGAAGTTGTCGCCGTAGCAAAGGCCCCAGGCGGGCAGGCCCACCTCGGCGGCAAAGTCGATCTCGAGCCCGAACGGGAAGTTGTCGATCTGCACGCCCCCGCAGTCGTCGAACCAGAGGATACCGCCGCCTGACACGAACTGCTCGAGGGCCACGCGCTCGGCATCGGTGAATGTCAGGTTGCCGTGACCGGTGGTCACGACCAGGGTGAACTTGTCGAGCGAGTCGTTGCCGGAGACCACATCGCTGAGCCACACGTTCTTGTGGGTGATGTTCCAGTCCGCGGGTTTGTCCGGGTGGGCGACGAGGCACTCGGCCGCTTGGGGGTAGTCGCTGTCCCAATCCATGACCATGAGCCAGCCGATGGAAAGGTTTCGCGGTTCTGCAAGGGCCGGGGAAGCGGCCAGAGCGAAGGATGCGACCAGGGCAGCGGACAGCCAGGGGCTTTTCATCTTCTCACCTCGAACTCCCGCGTCCTGGCGGGGGTGGACCGCGACGAAGCCATTATACGCGTTCGCGCCAGCTGCGTCGCGCCTCCCGAACCTTCAGTCCTGGCTTGCAGCGCCGCGGGATCTGTTTCAAGGTTCGCCGATCGTGTCGATTGCAGTCTGCGGTGAACGCCCCGCAGGCGGAGTCGTGGATGTTCCTGCTTCGTATCGGCAACCGTGAGATTCCCCTGCCTCAGGGGGGGTGCGTTCTCGGACGAGGCGGGGATTGTCAGGTGGTTCTCGACGACAGTCTGGCTTCGCGAAAGCACGCCTTCCTCAAGGTCTCATCCAACAGCGTGACCTTGCAGGACCTGGGCAGCCGCAATGGCGTCTACGTCAACGGCGAGCGTGTCGACGGGTCGATCGCGCTTCGGGTGGGCGATGAGATCCTGATCGGCCAATCGCAGTTCGTGCTCCAGCAAGGGCTCAAGAACGAGCCGCCGAAGGTGGAGGAGCCGAAGCCGAGGCTGCGTTCCTCGCCATCGAACACGGAGGATGCCATCGTTCACCCGCCGGAAACGATCGACACCACGGGGCGTCGGCTCGATGTCACGGCGCACGCGGACCTGCTGGGCCTGCTTGGCACCGTTGCGGACAAGTCGATCGCGCAAGGGCGTCCAGAGCAGGCAGAGCGTCTTCTCACCCGTCACCTCACCCAGATGCTGCAGGCAGCGCGCGGCAGCCGGCTGACCGAGCCGGCCGAGATCGAGCTTGCGGCAAAGCAGGCGATGAAGCTCGCGAACGCGACGCTCAAGGGGGAATGGATCGGGTACATCTTCGAGCTTTACATGCACACGAAGCGGGTGTTGCCAGCACCTATCATCGATGCGCTCTACGAGGCCGTGCGCAAGGTCAAGTCGATCGATCACGCGCCGCTTCAGAACTACCTGTCGTCCATCCGCTCGCGGACCGGTGAGCTGTCCGCTGCCGAAAGGTTCCTGGTGCAGCGGACCGAAGGGCTCGAGCGCGTGGCAAAGTCGAGGTGAGGGGTGCGAATGACACGACAGCCAAGGATGCTGCTGGGGATCGCCGTGATCCTCATGGCCGGCATGTACGTCGCAGGCAATGCGCAGGCAGACGTGGTCATGCCTCCCCCTACGGATTGCACCAAGGGGTCAGTGGGTGCGACCGGGCATGGCGGTCCTTACTGCCGGGCAGACCTTTGCACGCGCGGCTGCGACAAGGGGACCACGTGTCAGCCCACGCAGCTGTGCGTGGTGAAGAAGGAAGCGTGGTCGCGGGCAGGAAAGCGGTTTGTGGACGATGTGACGGGCGCGTGCTCAGGAACGGGAGTCTGCGCGACCGGCACGTGCACCACGCTCGATGTGTGCATGCCTCCGCAGTCAAGGACCGGGCTCAAGTGCGGATGCCGGGTGGGACCCGGGGAAGCTGTGCCGTGGGGATGGCTGCTCGTTGTCCCTGGACTGCTCGGGTTGCGGCGCAGGGCGCGCGTGCGAGTGATCCGAGGATTGGGTCCGCGATGTCCGTTGTTGAAGCAGCCGGCTGAAGGGCCGGCAGCTGATGCAAGTCAGCTGCGCGGTTAGCCAAGCCCCCTTCGGGGGCTGTCGGTCCGACGCGGGCCGACGGAGGAACGGGCGCGGAGCAGTGCGGCGCATCAGCGAAGACTGGATGCCCGGGATCGATCGTCAGGTCTCAGTCTGCGTCCGTGCCACCGGCGCACTTGCCCCGCGCGGCGCCTACTGCGACGGGAGCTTCCAGCACTTCACCTCGGTGCCGTCCAGCGCGCAGGCTTCGTAGAGGCTCCGAGCCACTTTCTTGGGATCGCGCACGCCGTGGACCACGAATACGTCGCGTTTGCCTTTGCGCCACCCAGAGCATCGCAGCACGGTCTGCCCCTTCTCGTCCCTGCTGTACACGTAGCTGTCCGGTCCACTCCAGATCGCGGTGGGCCCCTCGGGCCCGGCTTGCGGGATGGCGTTGAGGGTTCCGCCCCGGTCCATGTGGATGCGCGTTCCACCGGGGATGCCGAGCTCCCCTTCCTCCTGGGTTCCTCCCGGGTCCACGGACTTCAGACCGTCGTCGTCCAGCGCATAGGTGTGAATGGAGTACTCGATGAGCGCCTTTGGATTGCGGAATCCGGCCATGGGCTTGAGGGAGACGGGGCGATCGAACCCGCGTTTGCGCTGGATCGAGCGGGTGTTCAGCATCGAGCCCGCTATGTCGTAGTAGGACAGGAGCCGTCCCTGATCGAGGACCACCACCCGATTGGCCCATTCGTTCGCTGATACGGCCAGTGCCTTGTTGAACCCGGTCAGCCAGAACGTGGGCTGGTAGAACGGGGGCGTCTCGTTGGCGTAGTACCTGAAGCACTTGAGCCCCTGCTCGTCCAGGGCGCAGAAGCTGTACTGGAAGAGGGACGGCACCAGGTGCGTGGGGCGCCGCAATCCCACCATCGACTCGGCCGGGGTCTTTCGGTCGCGCCAGCACCTGACCTCGTCGCGCGTGAGCGCGCAGAAGTTGTCGGCCGCAGCGATCAGCTCCGTGGCGCCTGCCAGGCCTGGGACCAGCTGCGGAGGGTCCTGCGAGTAGCGCGACCAGCACTTCACGCCGTCGTCATCGAGCGCGCACGTTTCGTTGAGGGTCATGGCCACCGTACGAGGATGGCTGAGGCCGCGTACGGCTTTCGCCTCGCGGGAAGAGCCCCTGCCTCCGCTCTCCCAACAGCGGACCTCTTGTGGCGTGGTCACGCAGAACCCCGCACCCGCGGAGAAGAGATCGGTGGCGCCTGACGTGCCGCTCACAGCGCTCGCCGAGGTCCAGCCAAGGCGCAGCCCGATGGACGCAGGGATGAGCAGCAAGCAGATCAAGGTCAGGAGCAGGGTGAGGAAGGCTCCGCCCAGGGAGATCGGCCACGTATGCGCGGTGAGGTCCGGCTCGAGGATGCGTCCGACCAGGAAGCACAGCTTGGATTGGTAGATGCCTCCCCAGATCCGAATGCCGCGGTAGTAGTGTGCGTGCTGGGCCTTGAGATCGAGCACTGCGGGCACGAAGATCGCGGCGAATCGGGGAAATGTCGGCTCGTCGCACAGGGCTCGCGCCTCGGCAGTCGCGTGATCCGCGACGTAGGCGAGGATCAAGGCTCGACCCTTCTGCATGCCGCGAGGAAGGAAGTTGGGGTCGAGCTTGCGGGCGCGACGCTGGAACTGCTTTCGGTCCGAGCGGATCATATCGGCGGTCAGCCCGGGCACGCGGCGGACGACAGCGATGTACGTGACGAAGGTGAGCACGCAGTCCCAATGGAAGCGCGTGCGGACGGCAACGAGCGTGTCGTCGGTCTCCGAGAGGGTGCGGAACCCGATCTTCTCGAGGTTCGTTCGCTGCTGGAGCAGGGGCATCGACGTGGGACCATACCAGATGTGCGCCAACGGACGGCGCCACTGTGCGGCATGGCCCTGAATTGAAGGGAGTTTTTTTGCGAGTGTGCGTAGTATCCCCGGCACATGCGCCGGTTTCGAGACCTAGCCTTGATCTTGATCGTCTTGCCCGCGTGCGGAGGCGGCAACGTCGCTTCGACCCTGGCGAAGCCCCCTGAATACCCGACTGCAAAGGAAGCGAAGTGCGGCGTGGTCAAGAGCCAGTCCGAACCCCTGGTGGTGGAGTGGCCGGACGCTGCGAGAGGCAAGCTGGAGTCGCTGCGCAAGCAGGGCACGGTTGCGGTTCGCTACGAAGGCTGCGAGCTGCAGGTGCTTCGTTGCCACGGCAAGGCGCAGTACCAGTACAGCCCGCTCACGCGAAAGCAGAACCGGCTCAAGATCGGCAACGAGGACGAGCTGTACGCGAACCTGCCGATCGGGGCGGTGAGGCTGGAAGGCAAGCTCAAGACCTCGGGTCAGCTCAACGTGGAGATGACGCTGGTGGGACGGTTCGAGCTCGCGGATCCGGTGGTGTCGCGTGAGGACCTGGAAGGGGACGACTGCAGCGCGGCCACGCATGTGGTTGGGGCAGTGACCGTGGGCGCGTTCACGTTCTATGCAGGGGCTGACGCGGCTGTTGGAGGCGGTGCGAGCGTGCTCGGCGTAGGGCAGGGGGCGAGCAGCAGTGCCGTGCGAGAGCTGCTTCAGCGTGATGGTGACGATGCTGCTTGCGCCCGATCGACAAGCTCGGACAAGGAGCCGCCCGATGGGTGCGGAGGCTTGATTCGCCTCGAAGTCGTCCCGCTCGGGGCTTCGCGACGTGCGCGGGCTGCGCCTATTCCGCCGCGAGGAGATGAGCCGCTGCGATGCGGAGCGCGGCACCACGTGGAGCACGGCGAGTGCGTGGACGACTCGCTCAGCCCGGCACCCGTGTCGACGTGGAGCCAGCCTCGACCGGAGCGGACCTCGAGTCCAGCGCCGCAGGCCAAGCCGAAGAGCTCTGCCAACGATTCGCCTGTGCACATCGCGCTCGGGTGGATCACGCTGGGCGCATTGACCACCTCCGGCGTGGCAGCGCTGGCCGCTTCGGTGAATGCGTCGGCCGTGACCGATCCGAACAAGGGGTACTGCAACAAGGACAAGCAGTACTGCTCGCCAGAAGGGATTTCCAAGCGCGACGCAGCGATCACGTGGGGGTGGGTCAGCACGATCAGCCTGGGCGTGGGCTTGACCAGCTGGGCGTTGTTCTACGCGATTCCAAGGCCGCGGCCCGCGGTGAGCGTAGGGCTGGCTCCCATGCCTGGCGGCGGTGCACTCTCTGCCCAGGGGAGCTTCTGATGAGGCTCGTACATTTGGCGATGATCCTGCTGCCTTCGCTCGTCGCGGCCGGGGCTGCCTGCAACTTCATCATCGACGCCCAGCTCAAGGACTATGGAAGCGAATGCAAGTTCGAGGGGCGTGAGACCGCGTGCGGACAGTGCATTGCGAACGCGTGCGCGGCGCACATCAACGTTGCCTGCAAGGATCAGTACGACACCGATCTGAGCCGGGTCGAGGCGTGCGCAAAGGACCCGAACGCAAAGAGCTACTACGACGACTTCCCGTGCGAGACGTTCAACGTGGATGGCGGGGCGTCGGGAAACGACCGGCAGGACCTGTCGGTGTGCGTTCGCGACAGCTGCATCCAGGGTGGCGGCGGGCCGTGCAAGGCGACCTGCGCGGTGGACGCCGGAGCGAGCGCATGTGCAAGCTGCGTGAACACGAAGTGCGCCCAGGAGATGATCCCGATGTGCGACACGCGCAAGTCGAACGGCACGTTCGACGACATCGAGAGCTGCGCCGCAGATCCGGACGTGGACAAGGGCAACTACAACTGCAACCCGTTCCGAAGGGAAGACGGCGGCGTGGAGCAGGGCACGACCATCCAGACTGCGATGCACAACTTCAAGGTGTGCGTGCGCGACAAGTGCATGACCCCGGAGGTATCGCCTTGCAACACCTGTCCGCTCAAGGACAAGAACGGCTACCCGCTCGAAGCCTCGGAATGCGGCAAGTGCATCCAGGGCAGCTGCCTGACGCCGCTCATCCGGTGCTGCGCAGACGATCCAGAAGTGGCGAGCTACACCCAGCTCGTGCATAGCTGGGTGGCGAGCTGCGGGTTCCCGGACAAGGTTGCGGAGGACTGCAAGAAAGTGCTGGCGGTGGACGCTGGAGCCGGGGAGGGGTGTCTGTTCGACCTGCCCGACTGCATGCGGAAGAACTGCTCGGCGCAGTGCTCGAATTGACGGGCCACAATCGCTCGCCCTGCGCGTTGCGCCCCGCGCCCGTCAACGCTACCAAGGGATCATGCGCGTGAAGCATATGTCCCTGGGTCTCGCTGGCGTCGCTCTCATCGCAGCCGTGGTCGCAGCGGCGTGCAGCAGCTCCGACGAAGCCGCGCCGCCGGCAACCACGCCTGGCGAGGATGCGGGCGAGGAAGCCGACGCGATCGTGGCCGTGGAAACGGGCGCGGAAGCGGAGGCGCAAGTCGAGGCAGGGCCAGACCCGACCGCCGTGTGCAAGGAGCTTCAGCTTCCTTCGCGTCCCTTTGAGGATGTGACGAGCGATCCGACGCTGCGCGCCAAGGCGTCGGATTTCACGGTCAAGACCACAGCAGGAGACTGGAACCTCAAGGCGAGCTGGAGCGGGTGCGACTCCTACGTGTTCATCCAGGACCGTCCCAAGCAGAACCAGGGATTCGAACCCGGCATGTGGGAGAACGTCGACGACTTCCCGACGCTGTTCGCCAACACCCCGAAGAACGTGCACTACTTCTTTGCGTCGAACGCGAGCGACGCAGCGAAGCGCACCGCAGCTCTCGACGCCCTCAAGGTGAACGTGGATGCAGCGCTTTCCGCGCTCACGGCCGAGGAGCAGAAGTGGTGGTCAGGGCGAATCCACTACATCCCCAGCTCGGTCGCCAACCTGCCAGTGTGGATCGGCAAGCTCATGGTGTCGCCTGGCTGGGGCGTGGCGATCGATCGGTCCCAGAGGATCCGCTACGTGGGGAGCTACGCGGATCCTTCGAGATACGAAGCAGCGCAGGGGTGGTTTGCACCGAACGTGTCGATGGCCGCGAACGAGCCGGTCTACTACAACTTCGAGGCCTCGCGCGAGGAGCGGCTGGCGGCCGAGAACGCGACCGTGGTCGGCCTGTGGAAGGGGATTGCGGTGGGCGGAGGGGATCCGTACCTGGAGGTGACGCTCCCGGATGCGGCGACCATGGCAGGGTTCGATACGATGGAGATCGACCTGTCGATGACCTGCGGAGGCAAAGGGGAGTTCGGGGTTTGTCCGCAGTGGGACTACGACGCATTCCTGCATCTGTGCGAGGACAGCCCGCCGGATGCGGGCGCACCGGACGCCGCCGACGCGGAGCCGGACGCCGCCGACGCGGAGCCGGATGCGGGGCCGCCGCCTCCGTACTGTCCGCACGAGATCGGTCATTGGATTACCTCGTATCATCGCGAGGGGCGATGGGTGCACGACGTGAGCGGCATCCTGCCGCTGCTGGCCAAAGGCGGGGTGCGCAAGCTCAAGATGACAATCACGGATCCGTGGGTGATCGACGCGAGCCTGCGATTCTTCAACAAGGCAAAGCCTGTCAAGCCGTCGGAGACGATTCCGCTCTTCATCGGGCAGCACACCTTTGACGAGAAGTACAACGACAACTACGTACCGATGAAGCTGACCATTCCGGCGGACGCGCAGAAGGTCGAGATCGCGAGCGTGATCACCGGCCATGGGATGTCGAGCCCCGGCAACTGCGCGGAGTTCTGCAACACGGATCACCACTTCATCGTGAATGGAACCGACAACAAGCGTGACTTCCCGATGGTGTCCGACCAGCTCGGGTGCATGGCGCAGATCGTGGATGGGACCGTGCCGAACCAGTACGGCACGTGGTGGTATGGCCGCGGAGGGTGGTGTCCCGGCAAGCACGTGGAGATGGTGATGATGGACATCACGTCGCAGGTCACCAAGGGGGCTGAGAACAACTTCGAGTACCAGGGGTTCTGGAAGGGGAAGGTCTACACGAACGGCAACAACTGGCGGCATATCCACATGTCGTCGTGGTTGCTGATCTCGAGGTAGGGCTGGACTCCCCGTGACCTCGTCGTGATGTGAGCGAAGTCGATGCGTCCGGCCCCAGCGCTCCTCGGTCTCGCATCGGCTGCCCTGATCCTGTTCGCCGTGTCGGTGGCGCTCGCGCACCCGCTCGGCATGACCTCCGTGAACCGGTATGCGGGCGTCCGGCTGGACGCGACCGAGATCGAGGTCGACTACCTTCTCGACTTCGCGGAGCTGCCCGCGTACGCGGAGATCGAGTCGCTGGACGAGAATCACGACAGCGCAGTGACCCCGGCCGAGCGCGAGCGCTATCTCGATGCTTTGGTTTCGCGTGTGGCGCCGACGCTGACGCTGCTCGTCAATGGGACTGCAGCCCCGCTGCGCCCGGTTTTTCGCAGCCTGGAGGCTCCTCCGGGGCAGAACGGTCTCAGCACCTTGCGCGTGGCCATCGAGTACAGGGCGCCGCGCCCGGCGTCGGACGCGGACCTGTCGCTGGTGCTTTCCGACAGCACGTTCGGGGATCGGGTCGGCTGGCGGGAGCTCGGTGCGCTGGAATCGGCCTTTGGGGACATCGTGTCGTCGTCGGTACCGGTGCGCGCGCCGCGCGCAGGGGCCCGCCTGGACTACCCGTCGAGCGAGCTGTACCGGCCTCCGCGCGAGAATTCCCTCACCCTGGTGATGCGTCCGAAGTCTGGAGCAGGCCCGCTGGGGAGCTCATCAGCGCCGGGAGCGCCGCGCGGCTCGCCGACGAGCGAGGGCAAGCGGCTTGCCGCACTGGTTGCGAACCCTGTGACCTCTCCGTGGTTCCTGCTCTTCGCCCTTGCCCTTTCGTTCGCCCTCGGCTCAGGACACGCCTTGACACCGGGGCACGGCAAAGCGCTCGTGGGCGCTTATCTCGTGGGCACCCGGTCGCGCCCGCGCGATGCGCTGGTCCTCGGCGCCACCGTGACTATCTCGCATACTGCATCGGTATTCGCTCTGGGCTTCTTCGCGCTCTGGATCGAGCGCAGGTTCGGCACAGCCCGGATCCTGCAGCTGCTCGAGATCGGCTCTGGCTTGCTGGTGGCAGCGATCGCAGCGTGGCAGCTGCCCGGGCGCCTTCGACGATTCCTGCGCTCAGGCGCCGCGTGCGACAGCGCGAGAGGGGATGAGCACAACCACGCGCACGCAGGCGAGCCGCATCATCATGGGGACGGGCGGATGCACACGCACGGGCCGCCGAGCCATGCTGGATGGCGCACCATGATTCCACTGGGCATCTCAGGAGGACTCGTGCCGTGCCCGAGCGCGCTCGTGGTGCTGCTCACAGCCATCTCCCTGCACCGTCTGGCCTTCGGTCTGGCGTTGCTGGTCGCATTCTCCCTGGGCCTTGCCACAGTGCTCACTGCGATAGGCATCGCCTTTGTCGTGGCGCGGGAGCGGTTCGTCAAGCTTCGGACCGATAGCCGCATTGCGCGCGCCCTGCCTGTGGCGTCGTCGGTCCTGGTCCTGCTGCTCGGTCTGGCGATTGCCGCTGGCGGCCTCCCGATGCGCTGACGTTGATCCTTCTTCTCGGCCGCAAACACTCAGTGTGGCGCGTCGAGCGCACATCGGAATCCCACGTGCTCAAAGGTCACGGTGGGCGAATCAAAGGTCCTTCCTGCTGACAGCAGCTGATCCTTGTCGTACTTGAACGCCCCGCCTCGCACGACCTTCTTGCTGCCTTGCGCCGGACCGGGTGGGTCTTTGATCGGCGCAACTGCGGACGAGGTGGGCGCAGGGGGGACAGCCAGCGCAGACGCAGACGGACAGATGCGAGGGGGCTCTGCAGTGGCTCCTGCGTCCTTGCACGGGCAGGGAGGAGCGCAGCGCATCGTGCAGAGCGGGATGGCGGCGGCCGACAGGGAGTTCAACGCTTGTCCAAGGCGCATGAGGGTTTCGGCACGGTAGTCGGACACATGGGGCGGGGCAAGCGGGCGCCAGTCTACCAACGGATTTGTGCGTTGTGCGTCGGACGATTCTGATCGATTCTCAGCTGATGCGCAGCAGGACTTCGTGCGTGACAGGGCTGTTCGGGATCCTGGCCCTCGCTATCGTCGCAGCCAGCGCGAGCGCCGGTTGCGGTTCGGACGAGTCTTCGCCGTCGAGCGCGAGTGGCGGGGCTGGAGGCAGCGCAGCGCCAGACGGTGGGGGCGCTGGTGGCAGCAGCGCTGGCAGCGGTGGCGCGAGTGGCAGTGGCGCAGGTGGCAGCGGCGCCGGAAGCGGAGGCGCTGGTGCGACAGGGGGTGCTGGGTTGGGGGGGCAGGCAGGTGGGGCAGGCATGGCTGGGGGCGGCGGGTTGCCCGAGGGCGACAACGGCATTGCTGCGAAGCATCCTGGAGACGTCGGGATCAGTGGAGACTCTGCGGTCCTCTTTGCGGATGACTTCGAGAGCTACGCGCAGGCGTCGGACCTCTGGAGCCGATGGGACAACGTGTTCCAGATGTCAGAGACGCGCATAGCGACCGAGGCCGAGAATCTCTACGCAGGGAAGCAAGCACTGGAGTTCAAGCTGCCGCAGCAGACCGACGAGCTGAGCAATGCGGTGGACAAGGTGGTGGCACCTGAGCGCGACGTTCTGTTTCTTCGCTACTACTCGAAGTTCGAGCCGCCGTTCGACGTGGTCGGGTCGAGCCACAACGGCTCGATGATCTCAGCGCACTACTACGTTAACGGGCAGGCCACACCTGGGGTGAAGGCGGATGGAACGAACAAGTTCCTGGCCAACCTCGAGAACTGGCGCGGCGAAGCGACGACTGCGTCCCCTGGACAGCTCAACATCTACATCTATCACCCGGAGCAGCGCGATGTCTGGGGGGATCACTTCTTCCCGACCGGTCTGGTGATGCCGAACACGAGCTTGCCGTACGACTTCGGGCCGGACTTCGTGAGCCGGCCCGACGTCATTCCTGAGCTGGGCAAGTGGTACTGCTACGAGTACATGGTGAAGGCGAACACGCCAGGGCTGCGGGACGGGCGCATTGCGATCTGGCTGGACGGCAAGCTCACAGCCGACTTCGGCAACCTGAGGCTGCGCGACGTCGACACGCTCAAGATCGATCGGTTCGGGCTGTCGTTCCACGTCAAGGCGAACCCGAATGGCGAGACGCGGAAGTGGTATGACAACGTGGTTGCGGCGACCGCGTACATCGGCCCTCTCAAACCGTGATAACGGGCCGAATCCCGGCGCTGTGGGATGCTGCTGCGGCTGCAACCTCCGCTTCTTCAGCAGGCTTGGAAACGAGCGAATGTTCGCGCGGGCAGGCGCTGATTCCTGGAGGACAACCGAGCCACGCCGGTGTATGACGGCCGGTCTTCGGAAAGGAAAACTCAGATGCAAGGCACACCAGCGACACCCCGTGGTCCCAAAGGCGAGATTCGTGGCGGATTCAAGATGCTCCTCCTGTGGATGTGCACCTGTGGGATCTATGCCCTGTGGTGGTACTTCAAGGTCTCGAGCGAGGTGAACGCATTCCTGGGCTACAACCGCATGAGCGCGTTGAAGATCCTCGGCCTTTCGTCGGTGACCTGCGGAATCTACGGCTTCTACTTCATCTTCGTCGATGGCAAGAAGATCATCGGTGAAGTGCAGGCCAAAGCCGGACTGCCGGTGGATCCTCCCTTCATGGCAGGGCCCATGCAGATCCAGAGCGCATTGAACAAGGTCTGGGCCGCCTGCTAGCAGCGTGGTCTGTCTCCGCGCCCTACCCTCCGTTCCCACTTCGAGCAAGAGCCCTGATCGGCTGTCCGCTACCGGGCTTCCATGGCAGCGTCGAGCCGATCCGCGATGGCCTTCATCTGCGCGATGTCCTCCGGCCACTCGAACACAAACTCGACAGAGTCCTTCTTGTCGCCGAGAACCAGAGTCTGCCCCTCGAGCGGCCCAAGCTTGCGGCGACGCACGTGAACGGTCTCAGGACCGATCTGGTGAGGCAGGAAGCTCACCACCCAAAGCGGCGCGACCTCGGCGCGAGCTTGCGGGCCCGTACGGCTGCCGACTCCGATGACCACGAGGCGACGAGGCGTCAGCCCCACCACGCACCCGGCCAGCTCCCAGGGCGTCGGCTCCTGAGGTTGCGATCGGCCATCGTCCCGGAACATCACGTCGGCGAGCGATGTGCTCGGGTCCTCGATCAGCAGCGAGTCGACCACGGCGACAGCCGCCAGCTTGGCGAGGGTCCTGGCGACGCCTTCGCGCGCGACTTGATCACGCGCGTCGCGTCCGAGCTTGCGGGCAAAGTCCACCAGATCTTTTCCGACGCTGGACCAAGGGGTAGCGCGCGTGCCGCACGCGAAGTGCCAGAGATCCTCGCCGGGCGCGAGCACGCGAGGCATCCAGGAGCGCTGATGGGAACGGTCGGGAGGATTGCTGATGGGCGCCATGGCTCGGTACGATGCGCGGGTCGACAGCTAGGACAAGTCTGCGGGGGACTGGCGCCTTCGTCTGACGCGGCTCAGCGCAAGCAGCAAGCCGGCAGCGCCGAAGCCCCACGGCGCGCTCGTGCTCCCCGCGGTCGTGCAGCCGCACCCTGAATCATCCTGCGAGCGGTACGCGAAGTAGGCGCCGCCGCCGTCCTTGCCTCCACCGTCCACCGGCGATGCGGCTTCTGCCACTGCGCCATCGCTCGTGGAGCCCCCTGCGTTGCTGCCCGCCGTACCGCCTGAGCCGTTCTTGTCCGTCGATGCATCCGTGGGTCCGGCGCCTCCTGCGCTGCCGCCCGAGCCTGAAGAGCCTCCGGCACCTGCAGAGCCGCCGGCTCCGGTGACACACGGTCCTGCCGGGGCCAGGATCTCGATATCTGCGCCGTAGTAGAACTGGAGGATCTTCTTGTAGTCGTAGCCCTTCTGCTCATCCAGGCAGTGGGCGCCGTTTTGCGACATGCACCCGCGATTCTGCCCGTAGCCGGTCTCCCCTGGATTGAAAACCCACCCAAGCTCGGTCTGCGTCACGTCCGTGCCGGACTTGCCTTCGTTGTAGGTTACCCAGTGCTCATTGGTGGCTGAAGGGGCTCCCTTGCACGAAGGTGCGGCAGAGTTCGGATCGCCGTTGACGTAGAAGCCGACGGTCACGATCCCGCCCCATGACAGAATCTGCCCGCTGGTTTCCTTGGCAGCCTGCAGGTGAAGCGCAGTGGGGGTCTTGCCGCAGGAGTAGACCTGGCAGCTCTGGCCGTCACAGATCGAACCCTTGGAGATCATCGAGTAGTACAGGTACGAGCGCGCAGCCACGGCTTGCGCCTTCAGGGCCTCGAGGGGCGCTCCGCCATTCTCGCATTGCACCACGTGCGGTACGTAGTCCGTCTCGGTGTCGACTGTACCCACGCCGGTCACCACGGCGTCGCAGATCGCCTCGGCTGGCACGGAGACTGCCTGGCGTTTGGCTGCGACGACCTCCCGGCCCTGATCAGGTTTCGACTCGTCGGAGCTGCACGCGGACATGAGCCAGCATCCGCACAGGATCGACGCCAGAATGCAGGGAGGAAGATGCTTCATCGGAGGGATCCAGACACGAACCGTCCACTATCGTAGCCTGAACAGGGAGCCTCGACAATCGCCGGGGTTCGCGTGCCTCTTCAAAAAATAGCGTGCGACAAGTCCGGCGCCGCCTCCTCCTTGGGATAGAGCCCGCGGACCGGGCGTTGTAAAGGAGTGCCATGAGATTCGCGTTCGTCTTGCTTGCCCTGGCGGCGGCTGCTGCAGGGACCACCGGTTGCTGCCGAAAGAAAGCGCCCCCTCGTCCGTATGACCCGACTCCGCTCGCCAGCCCCAAGAGCAGCGGCCCTGCCGTGACCCCCAACGTCCGCTGGGGCCCGGTGCAGGCGTACATCGAAGGGACCGGCGCGACCTGCACGGCGAGCGTGGACGGGACGTCGTACTCGCTGGCATTCGCCAAGATGCCGGAGGGTACGAAGCTCAGGGCTGAAGGCCAGGAGACGGTGGTGGGTGCGGACGGAACCGGGACGGTGAAGATGGACATGGGCGAGGTGCTGGGCGCGATGACGCCAGCCGAAGCGTTCGACTACAAGACCAAGGCCGGTCCAGCTTCGAAGGTCAAGGTCACCTACCCGAACAAGGTCGAGCTCGACATCGAGCCTGCACCGCAGACCCTCTACCGCAAGTTGCGCGATGGCTACGACAAGCTGAAGGATTCGCAGCCCCTGACGTTTGGCAAGGAGCCGCCGGTTGCGCCCGGCCAGCGCACGATCCTGTTTTTCGCCATCCTGAATCCTGAGATGATCGGGCCTGGAAAGACGCTTCGGGAAGCGGACTGGGTCGCGATGGGCGAAAAGCTTCCGGCGCGGACGGGCAAGATGTGCTCCGGATACAAGCCGGTGAGCGGGACCGGGCCTGCGCTGAGCTACCCCTTGGAGATGGTCGACGAGGAGGTGGTGATCTACGACCGCAAGGCAGGGACCGTGGTGGACAAGAAGACGTTCAAGGCTGCGGATCGGTGTCCGATGTTCACGAGCAACGGTCACGCGACGAGCTACGCGAACTCGGAGGAGGTCAAGCGCTGGCTCCGGGCGCGCAGGACAGGCGGGAGGTGAAGCGACAAGGGGTCACTCGGCGTCTGCGCGAAGGGCTCGGACACAACGTGATTGTCGCCAGCAACGGAAGAGAGGCAGTCGAGTGCGTCCGCAAGCGCGGATCGGAGTCTCCGCAGAATCCGTACGAGATCGATGAGTTCGCCGACAAGACACGCGAGGTGCTCGCGAGCGGACCGTCGGAGCGACCCGCGACCGGTTGACGTCGGCCGCGGCCTGTTCCTGTGGCCAGAAGCGCAGGAGACAACTATGCTGCGCCGGGAGGTCCTCATGTACACAGGCCGCGCGGGCATTTCCCTCCTTCCGATTGCAATGGGGCTGGCTGCTGCTTCGTCGTGCGGCGGCAAGGTCGTGCAGGAGGCAATGTCAGAGCAGGGCGGCCATGCGGGCAGCGCGACGGGAGGATCGGCGCACGGAGGCGCCGGCGGTTCTTCCCTGGGTGGTGCCGCCGGCAACGTGGGCAAGGGCGGCGCCGGAGTCGGCGGGGCAGGGCAGGGAGGTTCCGGAGTCGCAGGGGGATACGGTGGCGGCGCGACGGGAGGCAGTGCGGGGTGGGGAGTGCCCCCAGGGTGCATCGAGCAGGTCTCCTACGACTGCAATCCGGTGACGAATGCGCCGTGCAACACCGCTGCGGGCGAAGCCTGCGATCTGGGGGGTGGCGAGCCCATGGTCACTTGCTTCCCTGACGGCAACGTGCTGGAGCTGGGGCAAGCGTGTGACAACGTCAGTGGGCCATGGTGCAAGCCGACGATGACGTGCGTAGCGAACAACGCCGACGCATCTTTCGAAGGTACCTGCCGCAAGTTCTGTTGCTCGCTACAGGATTGTCCAGCTGGATCCGTCGCATGTACGCCGTTGGCGCCGGAGATGGGATCCCTCGGTACGTGCAAGTAGCGAGGAGCACAGGATGCTGGGAGTGAACCTCGACCGCAATCCAGGTTTGACGGCGGACAGCCTCAAGGTCGGCGATCGCCGGCAGGGAACGGCGCGCGTTGTCGCTGCGATCGTCGCGTTCGCGTCCTTGGGTCACGCTTGCTCCGGCTCTCCGCAAGCGGTGGGCAATCCGCAAGCCGGGGCAGGTATCGTGCCGATGGGGTCGACGAGCTCGAGCAGCGCAGCCGAGGCGCCAGACAAGGCAGCGGCCGGGCCTGCAGCCAAGGTGAGCGTGCTCGCGAACGAGGTGAGGCTGAAGGCTGCAGACGGCTCGGTGCAGGAGGGGGGGATCGTCGAGCCGGGCCCCTACGAAGCTGTGCTGCACATGGCGATCTCGGAGATTGGCCGCTGCACGCAAGGGGGTGGCGAACCTTCGCTCATCGCCACGGTGCAGCCTTCCGGGGCCGTGAGCGCGATCGAGGTCGTCAAGGACGCGCCGCCGTGTCTAGGACCCTTGGTGCAACGGTTGGTGTTTCCCGCACGGCGATACGAGGTGTCATTGCTGATCGTGGTGACTCCGGTAGCGGCTCCGGCAGGAAGGCCGACGTCTCCATGAACTCGGACATGCTCTTCGCATTCTTCTTGACGGCGCTGGCCGGCCTGTCGACGGGTATCGGCAGCGCGATCGCCCTGATAGCGCGTCGGGCGAACAAGACATTCCTGTCGCTGGGGCTCGGCTTCTCCGCCGGCGTCATGATCTACATCTCGTTCGTCGAGCTTCTCGGATCGGCGCGGTTGAGCCTCGCGCAGCACCTGGGAGCCGGGCGCGGCAACCTGCTTGCGGTCGCGGCGTTCTTCGGTGGAATGCTCTTGATCGGCATCATCGATCGGCTGGTTCCTTCGTTCGAGAACCCACACGATGCCAAGGCTGACGACGCGCTCGACGCGCCACCGGCGAACGACAAGCTGCTGCGAATGGGAGTGCTGACCGCGATCGCAGTGGGGATTCACAACTTTCCCGAAGGGCTGGCGACGTTCGTGAGCGCGATGTCGGATCCGAAGCGAGGCGTTGCGGTTGCCGTGGCGATCGCGATCCACAACATCCCGGAGGGCATCGCGGTCTCTGTGCCGTTGTACTACGCGACGGGGAGCCGCCGAAAGGCGTTCACCTGGTCGTTCCTGTCGGGCCTTGCGGAGCCGGCCGGTGCGCTCGCGGGCTATGTCCTGCTGCGAGCCTTCATCTCCGAAGCAGCGATGGGGACCGTGCATGCAGCGGTGGCGGGGATCATGGTGTTCATTTCGCTCGATCAGCTGATCCCCAATGCGCATCAGTACGGCAAGGGGCACATGCCCATCTATGGTCTGGTGGGAGGCATGGTGATCATGGCGGGGACGCTGCTGGTTCTTGGGTGAGGCGCGACGTGGGGCGGTGGGCGGCGAGAGCCTCGCTTCAGCGTCGTAGCGGATTGCAGTGAAAGCATCTACGCTGCGCCTGGAGGTCGTGATGCACATGGGCCGGGTGCGGGTCTTGTTTCTTCTGGTCGCGGCGGGACTGGCGCTCGTTGCTGCGTGCGGCGGCAAGGTGCTGGAGGAACGATCGATCGTGCAGAGTGGTCACGGGGGCAACGGTACCGGAGGGCCAACGCAGGGAGGCGCAGGCGGTTCTTCGGTGGGCGGGGCAGGCGGCAGCGCGGCCAAAGGCGGCTCCGGTCTGGGTGGGGCAGGGCAGGGAGGTTCTGTGATCGGACCCGGAGGAGCTGGCGGTGCTGGCGGGGCTGGGGCTGGGGGCGCTGCCGGCTGGGCTGTGCCTTCGGGTTGTATCCAGCAGTACCCCTACGACTGCAATCCTTTGACGAACGAGCCATGCAGCACCGCGGCCGGAGAGGCGTGCGACATCAGCGCGGAGCCGCCGTTCTTCGTCTGCTACCCGGCACCCAACGACGCTGGCTTGGGGAAACCGTGCGATCTTGCCAACGGGCCTTTCTGCAAAGCCACGATGACGTGCGTGCCGAACGACATCGATGCCTCGTTCCACGGCAATTGCCGCAAGTTCTGCTGCTCGCTACAGGATTGTCCAGCAGGCTCGGCCGTGTGTGCGCCGCTGAGCTCGGAGCTGGGAACCATCGGTTCGTGTGAGTAGCTGCATGCTGCCATGAAGGAGGGGTGATGAACCATCAAGCCTGGCTCGTGATCGGCGCAGTCTCCGCGGTTGCATTCTCTTGCAGCGGCAGCGACGAACCTTCAACGCAGCCGGGAGCGGCGGGCAGCGCAGGCAACACGGGCCAAGGCGGCCATTCGCCGGAAGCATCCCTTGGCGGCAACGCAGGAGCTGGGGGCTCTTCGCCGGACGCGTCATCGGGCGGCGGAGGAGGCAAGGCTGGTCAGGGGGGAACCTCAAGTGAAGGAGGGATGGTGCTCGAGGTAGGTGTCAGCGGCTCGGACGGATCGCCCAACCCGGGTTGTCCCTTCATGGACGATCAGGACCACGATGGCGACGGCTACTCCGCCAAGCAGGGCGACTGCAACGATTGCGAGCCGAATGCGAACCCCGGGGCTTTCGATGACGGCGCTGCGTCGGCAGATGGCGGCCCACCGAAAGACTGGAACTGCGATGGCAAGCCAGGTGGAGACACATACGAGTGTGATGACGGCATCGACCTTGCGGACTCGAATCCCTTGATGGGTGCGAAGGCGATCGGGCTTTGCAGAGTCACGGACGAAAACGCGAGTGGGCTGAGCAAGACATGGGGGGTTCTTGACGCAAGGTACGTGAAGGCCGACGGCACGCCAGGGATGAGTCCTCTCTCCCACGGGGTCCTCGCCACTTTTGGGCAGTACGCCAACGCCCAGCAGGGGAAGGCCCTGCTCGTTCTGTCGTCCGGAACCGCGCGCGCACCATCCATGCCCGGTTACCAGGATGTCTCCGGAGCGGACATGGGTACGGACTGCGCCCTGCCGATTCCGAGCCTCGGGTCGCCGTCGTGTCCCGGCGTTGTGCCGGCTTCTCCGCGTGATCCCGCAGCACTTGAGGTGCGCCTGCGCGTGCCCACCAACGCCAGATCCTTCAAGTTCTTCCTGAGCTTCTTCGCGTATGAGTTCCCGGACCAGATCTGCAGCCAGAACAACGACTTCTTCGTTACGTTGATGAACCCCAAGCCGGCCGGATCGAACGATGGAAACATCACGTTCGATCAGGACGCCAACCCGATCAGCGTCAACAACAGCATGCTGCAGGTGTGCAAGAGCCAGTACGCAGGAGGCAAGCAGTACAGCTGCCCGCTTGGAACCGATCTGCTGGCCGGAACCGGATTCGAGACCGGCTCCAGCGGGCCTCACGCCGCCACGGGATGGCTGCAGACAGCAGCTCCTGTCACGCCTGGCTCGATTATCACTCTACGATTCGCGATCTGGGATGGAGGCGATCACGTCCTCGATTCGTCGGTGCTCGTGGACAACTTCACCTTCTCCGGAGATTCGCTCACCGGGGCCACGACAGAGCCGGTTTCGAATCCCAAGTAGTCCGCCACTGCCCGGCGTCCGGATGGGCGGCATTGCAGGGGACGTCGTGGCCGAATCTGCCATGGCGGAAGCGGCGTCCTCCATGCTACAGCGTCATGACGTGGTGCAGCATTCACTGCAGGACCGGGGTTGAAGAGGTGGGCGTGAGCAAGTCGTCGAAGAAGGTCGGGCCAAAGGCCATCTACTCGGATGCGGAGAAGGTGGAGAGGGCCGCTCTCGGACTGCCTGCGGACGCGCCGGCGAGTCCGGTATCCATTCAGCGCGGAAAGAAGGGGCGCGGGCGCGTGAGCAAGACAGCGATCCATGCGCCGGATGTGCTGAACGAGGCGCGCGAATACGGAAGCGCCTTCACGCGCGGCATGCGCGTAGACCTGCCCGGCGGCGTCACCCACTTGCTGCTCAGCGGCACTGCCAGCGTCGGACCCAGCGGCGAGACGCTCTATCCAGGGGATTTTCGCGCCCAGCTCTGGCGGACCTACCACAACCTCACACGTCTGCTCGAAAGCGAAGGCGCGACATGGCACGACGTGGTTCGCACGACCTGCTATCTGCGCGACATCGAGCGCGACTACCAGGAATTCAACCAGGTTCGCAACGAATTCTTCCGGGCGCTGGGGCTTGACCCATTCCCGGCGAGCACAGGCATCCAGGCTAGGATTTGTCGGAGCGATCTGCTGGTCGAGATCGAGGCCCAGGCAATCCTGCTGCGGTGACGGCGAGCGTTTTGCCTGCGGTCAGAACACCGCGTCGCAGCTCACTCCATCGTTGGTCAGAGCCTTGTCGGTCGGCGGATCCACGCCGAAGTCGAGCAGGCGCAGGTTGTACAGGTCTCCTTGCTTGACGCAGTAGACCATGTGGGCGTTGTCCGGTGCAAAGGAGGCATTGACGATGTCCGTGCCCGATGCGCCGAGAATCAGGGGTACCACCTTGCGGTCGCTCATGATGTACGCGTAGAGGGACTGGATGCTGTCGGAGTAGGTACGGGCCGTGTAGACGAATACCGTGCCGTCGACGCTGAAGGCAGGGGGCTCGCTCGACATGCTCACGCCGTCCTCGTTGACCAGGTAGTCAGGCGCGCCTCCGTTCTTCGGATACAAGTAGAAGCCTCCGCCTGTGCCCGGGATGCACACCACGTGCGACAGCAGCATGTCGCCTGTGGCTGGATTGAATGCCGCGTTGCCGTTGACCGAGCAGTCCAGGTTGGTCTTGAACAGGCTCGGCAGCGAGCCTCCATCGGTCGACACGATCCAGGGCGCAACGTATCCGCTCTGGAAATCGCCTTCTCCGAAGTCGAAGATGACCGACTTTCCATCTGGGAAGAAGGCAGGGTCGCGGATGTCGATGTGCCATCCCGTTTGACCGGGGTGCGTGTTTGGGAACACCGGCGTCAAACGGCGAACGTCCCCTCCTGCGATGTCGAGGCTCCACAGCCGGTTGGTCGCCAGGCCTGTGGCGTTGTCTTCTGCGGTTGCGCCGAACATGGTTGAGATCACGATGCGGGTGCGGTCCGGCGACACGGTTGCGCCGTCGATCTTCCATCCTTCCACGCTACCTTCGGCGAGGGTGGTGATGACGCGCTGGTCGCCGCTCACAAAGTCCATGGCCACGAGGTGATCCCGATCGCCGCCGACCTTTCGCTCGAAGATGAACGTGGTGGGCGACAGGGCAGAGGCTGCGCCCGCGTTGCCGGCAGAACCACCCGTGCCGGACGAGCCACCGTTGCCTGGCAAGCCTCCGCTGCCGGAGGAGCCGCCGTTGCCGGCCGACCCACCATCTCCTGCAGCGCCTCCTTCCCCTGCACTGGGGTCCGGGTTTTGCCCTGGCGAGCTGCTCGTTGTGCAGGCGGAGACAAGGATGAGGATCGCGAGGGGAGCGAACGATAGGCAAGCTGTACGCATGACGAAGGCCTCCCGAGAAGTTGGCGTAGGGGATCAACCTAGTTGCGCGGGGGCGGATCGACAGGGGCGGGTGAACGATTCTCGGCGTCAGCCAGACAGATACCGCCTGATCCGCTCACTGGATTCGGAGGGCCGCAAACGCTGCGGGCCTGAGCGTGTGTGCGAACAGCTCAGCCCTTCGCTTGCACCGGGGGGCTGAGAAGACCGAGGTCTCAATGCCTGCGCGCGGAGGACGAGCGTGCCGCCCTGCGCACCAAGGACAGGAGCGCCAGCAACAGAGCTGCAGAGCCGAGCGAGGCATGTCGACCTGCCGTTCTGCAGCCGCATCCACTGTCTTCCCCGGTCGCCGAGGAGGCGGGGCACGCGCTGCCGTCAGCGCCGGCATCAGACCCGGGTGCGGTTCCCGCGGCTCGTATCATGGTCTCGCATTCATCCGGCACTCCGCTTTCGTCGGTGTCAAGAGACTCGCAGCTGACTCCGATGGATGTGCCTGTCCGCTCTGCCGTCCCGTCTCCGTTCTGATCCTCTTCCCAGGAGAGCGTCGTGGATGCGGGCCAGTCGGCGATCAAGGCCCGGTGCGTAGCACCTGGCGGCACGTTGAATGGCCCATGCACAAAGGAGCCCTTCGTGCCAGTCGGGCCGTCCCCTGTGACTGCAAGGAGGCTGAACTGCAGGGCCTTGTCCGACCCGTTCCGGAGTTCGACGCCTTTGCGGTCGGGCAGCGCTGCGAAGCGGGTGCGCTGCCCTGCGGGCACGGTCAGCTCGGACCATCGGAAGACGGCGCGTTGCTGGTCGCCCAGCACCATGCCCAGCGTCGGCACCAGCTTGACGCCATCTCGTTGCGGCGATGCGGTCAAGGACTCGAGCTTCTGGGCGCCGAATCCCACTTCCAAGGTGTCCTGGTCGCCGGCCTTGGAGCCGGTCACCGCGAGCTGGATGGCGCGTCCGCCCTGCGCCAGGTGCAGACCGTAGGATTCTCCGGTCGATGACACCTTGACGGTGGGAGCGGAGGTCATCGGGAGGCTGACCGGGAGATTGTGTGTGTCGGTCGGCGCGCCGTAGGGAATCAAGCCTCTTGCACCTGGCATGTCCTCCACGAAGGTTCCATCGCTCTTCCAGCCCCAGCTCTTGCCGTTGGCGTCGGTGTACAAGCCGTCCGCTTCACCGAAGATGAAGCTGATCAGCGCTTGTCCGATCAAGCTGATTCCCGGCATGGAACGGGACTGCTCGAAGACCGAAAGCGGCACCGCGTGCAGGTCCTTGAGGCCTGGCTTGGCGTTGGGACGGCATGCCGGGTTCCAGGTGTAGTCGTCGGTTCCGGGCGTGACTTGGATATCGCAATCCATTCCCGGGTTGTTGTTGTCATAGATGAAGATCTTGTTGCCCTCGACCTTGTAGGGGGCGACGCAATGTCCGTCTCCGCACATGACATGATCGAAGGGATTGTTGCTGACCTCTGCGAGAATGTCCGTGGCCGACGTCTTGGTTGACATGGTTCCGGTCATCTCGTCGATGCAGTGCGACAGGAACTCATCGCTCGTCTGAACGCCGTGGTTCTTCTTGATCACGGCCAGCAAGCTGGTCGCGTCCGGCGGGTCCACAGCGGCGCCGAGCTGACTTGGATAGTGCCAGTGCTCATCCCCCCAATCGTCCGCGCCAAAGGGGTAGAACACGTTCGAATCGAAGTCGTTGATGTCGAGCAATCCCTTGCGGAACTGAAGCGACGTGGCCGAAATCCCCGCGCAGGTCCCCCCGGTTTTGTCGTACCAGATCTTGAAGATCGGCAGCCAGACGATCCAGTAGAGGGGATCCGGGAAGTGGAAGAGGCAGGCGCCGGGAATGCCCGCACACAGGTATGCATTATAGCGGTAGACCCCAAGGAAGGTATTCAGGTTGGCCTTGGTCTTCTGGTTGTCGAATCCGAACCCGTAGATCCTGTAGTACTTGTTGAGGCCGAAGTGGAAGTAGGGCTCGCGCTCGGCAGCGGGTTCGTACGGACTTGGGACAGCTTCCCACTCATGAACGCGCTCCGGCCGAATCCATCGGTCGTGCACCACCCAACGCCACGCTGTCGTCATCGTGTCGACCGTGTCGGTCATCTCGGGATCGAAGCAGCTGTAGCGCGTTTGCGCAGGAAGCGTGGGAAGGGCCACCTTGAGGTAGGATTCGCCGCCCGACGTGCCCCTCTCCAAGACCGTCGCCTTGTACATGCACCACTCGTCCACGGGCAGCCCCCCAGCCGGCAGGTACTGCGGCTCTGGAGTCGGTGCCGGCGAGAGATATGCATCAATGAACTGGTTCGTGTCGAGGTTCTTTCCCCAGATCGTGACCGTGTCGCCCACCGATTCCTTGTCCGGAGAGACGCGCAGCTTCACCATCGGATCCGCGGGATTCGGCTCCACTCTCGTGACCTCCATGGTCCCGGCGGACGGCTGGTTCGGAGGCAGGACCGTGATGTGTCGATCCACCGTCGTGCTGACGTTTCCCTGGACGTCCGTGGCCGTGATGCGAATCGTCCACTCCGCAGCCGGCAGCAGGACCGCCCCGGTGTGCGTAAATCCGAACGCTGGCGCCAAGCTCGGGCACGAAGTGCTCCCGGGCTCGACCGGATCGTCGGGGTAGCAGTAGGCTCCTGTCAGCCATGAGCTGCCGTCCTTCAAGTACTCGAAGCTCAGAGTCTTCACCGGCGCGTGCGCTCCGACGGTGATTCCTACCGGCACCTCTGCGACGCAAGGCTGAACCGGGCACTGCACGGCCACGTACGCTTCGTGCTCGACCGGTTGTTGCACCTGAACCGTGGGAACGGTCGTGGTGCAGATCGCGCAATCCGCGGGGCAAGACGTGCACGTTTCCGGTGGCGTTCCCGTGGTTTCACAGGACTTGTTGCCGCAGGTTGAGGCGCGTGCGTCGGAGCTCCAGACGGAGCTCGACAGGAAGCAGCCAATCAATACGGCGAAGCGACGAGCAGCGGGCGTAGGTCTGATCACGATGTCCTCCAGAACGGTGCCGCACCCTACCACCGCGCTGTCGGCGTGTCGCCGTCGCCCGACCCAGCCGAGGTCGCAGAGCGTCCGGGAGGATGGGTGAGCGTGGGAGCCCAGGCCTGATTCGTGATCGGAGCGTTTGCGCCTGGGTTCGTCCATGTTCCACCGGAATCACAGCCGTCGCCGTCGTGCTGTAGCGGCGTGCACAAGTTCGCAATGCCCTGTCGCTCGCCGCCGCCTCCCCGCACTTGGGCCAGATTCACGCGCGTGCCCACCCCCTGGCGGCGGCTCGCTCACCCCGCTTTGGCGAGCGTGTAGGGCGCCGGGGGTAGTGGGTAGTGGGTAGCGGGTCGCGGTCGTGTGGCCGGCATGGCAGCGCTCGCTGGCTCGCTTGGGCTTGCCCCTTGCCACTCGCCTCTGCCCGCTGGCCCTACTCGCTGGCCGATGTCGGCTGCTCTTGCCGCTTGCTCGCTTGTTGCCCGCGGGCGGCTCGACGCCTGGACAGCCGCGCGCCTTCGCGCTCACCAGCGCGGGCCGTTGATGGACCCGCTCGAACCACCAGCCAGCGATGGGGCGCCGGCCGAATCGATGGCTGGCTGGGCAGATGTCGGGCTGATCCGCAGACTCCGGACATCGCGCGGGCTGTGGTCCCGGCTCCCACGGATGGCCGAGGATGCGCCAGGGACAATGGAGCGAACCTGCGTGAGAGCCGGAACGACTCGACGCGCGCCGGACCGATGATGTAGCCTGAACGGTGCTCCGGGATGGTCCTGGTGGCAACGAAGGTGCACACGACTCGGACGGGCGACGTCGATCCGGCAATGGCAAAGAACAGAGCAATGCGTGCAAGCGCCCTGGCAGCGGGGCTGATCGCGGTTTCCCTCGCAACGCCCGCGTGGGCGAATGGGCCTGGATCGGCGCACTACGCCCGCGGCTCCAAGGACGTGTTCTGGTTCCTTCACATCACGGACATCCATGTCGGCTCCGGGATCATGGGGCCAGATGCTCTCCCCCGTCTCGCGTTCGTTCTAGGCGAGGGCCACAAGGTGATCAAGCCGGTCTTCGTGGTGGCAACCGGGGATCTGAACAACGGCTCTCTGAATCACGTGTTGTACGCAGGTCAGGAGCCAGAGGATTGGTACGACTACGAGAAGGCCTACACCGATGCCGGAATGCTGCCTGCGAACTACCATGACCTGCCTGGCAATCACGATGGCTACGGCGACATCGGCCTGACCTGGTATCTCGGGCACTCGCTGCAGGGCAAGACCACGGGCCTGCCCCATGGCTCCTGGACCCACACCACCGGGCTCGGTCACAAGATCGCGTTCTTCGGCCTCAACAGCGCGGGCGTCGGCCAGCCCGCGATGTCACCCCAGAAGCCCGCGTTCACGGCCGAAGGCATTGCTGCGTTGAGCAGCGGGCTGGAGGAGCACAAGGACGCAGCCCTGACGATCGTGTTCGCGCACCATCCCCTGGAGGAGCCCCCGGGCGGGGCAGAGGTCACGACCCTGCTCGAGGCCTACGGTGGCGCGTTCTACGTGCACGGGCACAAGCATCAATTGGAGGAGTATCTTTCGAGCTCCCCGTACATCGTGTCCAATCAGCTCAAGAGCCTGGGGCAGAGCGACGAGCAGAATCTCGCGGTGGGGGTCGTGGATCACAACGCCTTCATCTACGGAGCTACGGACGTCCTGGCTCCCTGGCCCCTCATTGTCATCACCGCGCCAGTGAGCCACACGCTGCGGGGCAGTGAGACCCTGAATCCATGGGCGTACATGGTCTGCAAGGACCGCGTGGACAACCCGGTGCGCGCGCTGGTCTTCTCGCTCGACGCGCCTTCCAGCGTAACCGCTTCCGTGGGTGGGCTCAGCCCTGTGCCGCTCTCCAACACGCCTGGCTCGCCGTCTCTGTGGGAAGGAGAGCTGGACACCACTACCCTGACCGCAGGACGTCACGAGCTGACCGTGACCGCCACGGTGGGAGGCAAGCAGAGCACCAAGAAGATCACGGTTCCGTTCTCCATGGGCCCTTGCGCTCCGCTTCCGGATGACGCCTTGGTACCCGACGGTGGGGTAGGAGGGAGCGGGGGGCAGGGGGGCAGCAGCGGAGCGGACGGCGGCGGTGGGGTTGCAGGAGGGGGAGGGGCCCAGGCAGGTGGAGGCGGCGCTCCTGAAGGGGGTGCCGGCGCGCCAGCGGCAGGTGGCAGCGCGCAGGCAGGCGCAGGGGGCTCTGGGACCTCGGGCAACGGAGGCGCGTGTCCGGCGGCGCCAGAAGAGTCTTCCGGAGGCTGTGGGTGCAGGACCGCACCAGGTTCCGGTGGCGCTTTCGCCAGCGTCGGAGCGCTCCTGATCCTTGGCTTCAACCTCAGGCGTCGTCGACGCACCCATTCCTCGGACCGATCAGAGCCCTCGCGCTCGCGTTGACTGCAGCAGCTTGGCAACCAGCGCAGTCCAGCCTGTCTGGTGCGAGGCTCCGAGCCCGAGTCCGGTATCACCGTCGAAGTATTCGTGGAACAGCACGTGATCGCGCCACAAGGGGTCAGACTGCCGCGTGTCGTCAGGGCCGAGATACGCCCGCCGCCCGCTGGCGTCGCGCAGGAACAGCGACACCATTCGCCGTGCGAGCTCGTCAGCGACCTCGCCCAGGGACAGCAGCTTGCCGGACCCGGTCGGGCATTCCACGCGGAAGTCGTCGGAATAGTAGTGGTGGAACTTTTGCAGCGCTTCGATGAGCAGGTAGTTGACCGGCATCCACACCGGACCTCGCCAGTTGGAGTTGCCGCCAAAGAGATCGACCCGGGAAACGCCTGGATCGTATGCGACTGACCACGCCAGGTCACCGAGCTGCAGCTCGTACGGGTGGTGTGCATGGACCTTGGAAAGAGAGCGGACGCCGTGCTCGGAGAGGAACTCCTCAGGGTCGAGCATGCGCTTCAGGACTCGCTTCATGCGGTGGCCGCGAAGCAAGGCCAGGAGGCGCCGTGAGCCAGCGCCGGGGACCTGCCACCTCGACACGAGGCGGGCCATGCGCGGACGATGGGTCAGGAACCAGTCCATCCGCCGGGCGAACCTCGGAAGTTCGTCGAGCAAATGCGGCTCGATGGTCTCCACGGCGAGCAGCGGTATGAGCCCGACCATGGACCGCACGCGGAGCTTGAAGGCGGGGCGCCCTGGAGTCTTCAGGACATCGTAGAAGAAACCGTCACGCTCGCTCCACAGCTCGATGTCCCCGCCGACATGGTCCATCGCATCGGCGATGTACATGAAGTGCTCGAAGAACTTCGTGGCCACATCTTCATAGGCGGGCTCGGACCGAGCCAGCTCCAGAGCGATGACGAGCATGTTCAGGCAGAACATGCCCATCCAGCTGGTGCCATCGCTCTGCTCCAGGGTGCCGCCATGGGGCATCGGACGGCTTCGGTCGAAGACACCGATGTTGTCCATTCCGAGGAACCCGCCTTGGAAGACGTTCTTGCCTGTGGCGTCCTTTCGATTGACCCACCAGGTGAAGTTCAAGAGGAGCTTGAGAAACACTCGCTCGAGGAACTCTCGGTCTGCGAGGCCCGAGACTTTCTGATCGATCTTGTATACGCGCCATGCAGCCCAGGCGTGCACCGGCGGGTTCACGTCGCTGAACTCCCACTCGTATGCAGGAATCTGCCCGTTGGGATGCATGTACCATTCGCGCAAGAGCAGCACGAGCTGGCGCTTCGCCAGGACCGGATCCACCGGGGCCAGTGCGATGCAGTGGAAGGCGAGATCCCAGGCAGCGAACCAGGGGTACTCCCACTTATCCGGCATGGAGAGAATGTCCGAGCAGTGCAGGTGCGACCACTCGTGGTTGCGCCCGGAATGCCTGCTGGCCGGAGGTGTGGGACCAGCAGGATCACCCTCGATCCACTTCGCAATGTCGTAATGGTAGTACTGCTTGCTCCACAGAAGGCCGGCGAAAGCCTGACGCTGCACGCGGCGTTCATCTTCCGTGTGTGATGCAGGATGCAGCGTAGCGTGGAACGCGTCCGCTTCCCGGGCTCGCATCGCGAACACCGGCTCGAAGTCTGCGAGCGGCTCGGACAGGTCTGCTGCCGTCAGCCGCATTCGAAGGACCGCTTGCCCGCCGCCCTCCACGCGCACCACGTGTTGCGCGGCGGCGCGAGTTCCCGTCATCGCGGGATTGGCCTTGTCCAGCCGACCGCGCACGATGGCCTCGTCCAGGGCGTCTTTCACGTAAGGGGATCGGTTCGCCACGCCCCAGAGCCGCTCCAGGTTGGAGTCGTTCTCCGTGAACAGGAGCTGCGCAGCCTGGGGGCTGTGGAGGCTCATCTCGCCAAGCGTAGGATGGGCCGCCCGGATGTGCTGGGACGAAGGCGACCAGAGCCTGGGCCGATCGCCTTCCGGGTCATCCCAGGACCAGGTGTTCCTGAACCAGAGCACTCCGAGCACGTGCAGCAACGCAGAAGCAGCCCCGCGATTGCAGAGCGTGATGCGGATCAGGATGTCGTCAGGCGCGCTCTTTGCGTACTCGATGAACACGTCCCAGTAGCGATCCTGATCGAAGACGCGCGTGTCGCGCAGGTCGAATTCGGGTGCGTCACGTCCGCGGCGGCCATTCTCGTCGATGAGCTGGCGGTACGGAAAGGCGGCTTGGGGATACTTGTACAGCATTCGCATGTACGAATGCGTCGGAGTGTTGTCGAGATAGAAGTAGCACTCCTTGACCGCCTCCCCGTGATTGCCCTGCGGTCCCGTCACGCCAAACAAGCGCTCCTTGAGAATCGGGTCGTTCCCGTTCCACAGAGCCAGGCCGAAGCACAGCCGCTGCTCGCGGTCGCAAATCCCAGCCAGGCCGTCCTCGCACCAACGGTACGCCCGGCTTCGGGCGTGCTCGAACGGAAAGTCATTCCAGGCATCGCCTTGTGCCGAGTAGTCCTCCCGGACCGTGCCCCAGGAGCGCTCCGCCAGGTAGGGGCCCCACTTCTTCCAATCCTCGATGCGCAGGCGTGTGGATTCGATTCGCTGGTGCTCGGGGGTGGAAGGTCGCTGGCTGCGAGAAGTCATCGTGCTGGCGCGATCGAGGCCCATGAAAGGCGACCTTGGGGTACAGCCCATGCGAACGCCAGAGCCGCAGACGCATTGAAGCGGTGCTGCGCCTGGAACCCGTGATCGCTTGAGCGTGCCAAGGGCTCACGCGCAAGAAAGAATTCTGGCCACCACCCAGGTGCAGCTGAACCTCTGCGGCTCCACAAACCTCTCACCTGCACCTGGGAGATCGCATGACAAATCCACTGCTTGCCCTTCAACGTCTTGGTCAGTCGCCGTGGCACGACAACATCCGACGGGACTTGCTCACCAGCGGGATCCTCGCGCGGATGATCGAGGAGGGCGAAATCACCGGGTTGACCTCGAATCCCACGATCTTCGAGCAGGCGATCGCCAAGAGCGAGATCTACGACGAGGCGATCCGCAGGCTCGCAAGGGAGGGAAAGAGCGCTGAGGCCATCTTCGAGGCGCTTTCCGTCGAGGACATCCGCAACGCGGCGGCGCTGTTCATGCCGGTGTTCGAGCGAACCCGCGGCAAGGACGGATTCGTCAGCATCGAAGTCTCCCCGAAGCTTGCGCACGATACAGGCAAGACCCTCGACGAGGCGCGACGCTACTGGCGCACCGTGGATCGTCGGAACCTGATGGTGAAGATCCCTGCGACCGCGGCCGGAGTGCCCGCGATCGAGGCTGCCATTGCAGACGGGATCAACGTCAACGTGACGCTGATCTTCTCGATCGAGCGCTATCAGGCGGTCATGGGCGCTTACATCCGCGGTTTGCGCAAACGAGCGGCATCCGGGGGAGATGTCCGGTCCGTCGCCTCAGTAGCGAGCTTCTTCGTGAGCCGCGTGGACAGTGCGGTGGACCAGCTGCTCGATGACAGGATCGCTGCTGGAGGCCGGGGCCAGGAGAGGCTTCGCACCTTGAAAGGCAAGGCAGCCATTGCCAATGCCAAGCTCGCCTACAAGGCATTTGCTCGAACCTTCGGAGGCGACGGATTCGCCGACCTGTCGGCGCGAGGTGCCCAGCGTCAACGCCCCCTGTGGGCGAGCACGTCGTCGAAGAACCCGAGCTATCCGGATGTCTACTACGTGGAGGCACTGATCGGACCCGACACGGTGAACACCATGCCTCCTGCAACGCTTGCTGCGTACAAGGACCACGGCAGGCCGGTCGTTCGGGTCGATCAGGAGCTGGAGACTGCGCGTGAGACGATCGCTGCGCTGGCATCGGCCGGGATCGACTTGCCAGCGGTGCTCGGTCGCCTGGAGGAGGAAGGCGTTGCGTCCTTTGCGAGGTCCTACGAGTCGTTGATCTCGGTGGTCTCGGAGAGGGCAGCGACGATCTCAGGGAGCAGGGGGTGAGCTGAATCACGCGATTCTGTGATCAATTCTCGGACCAGCGGACATAGCCAGGGAGAAGGACGATGTCGATCGCTGCGAGCTGCGCGGGCGTTCGGCGACCTCGAAACTCGAGGAAAGGACCAGGCTTCCATGAGCAACATGTCCATGCACCCGTCCACGCTCTTCGCGATGATGCTGGTTCTGGCGGCAGGCGCCTCTCTGGGGTGCTCATCCTCCGAAGGAACCCCGCTGGTGCAGCCCTTGGCGGATGCGTCCGCCGAGGAGGCCACGGCCGAGGGCAGCGTGGATGCGACGACCGACGCGGCGGCTGACACCGCGATTGATGCGGCAGGCGAGGACGCGCTCGATGCGTTTGAAGCTTCAGACGCGAGCGAGATCGCCGTGTGCGGCGATGGCTACCAGGCGCCTCCGATGTTTCCATCGGCCGGGCACACGACGGTCATCACCGTGGTGGCACCCAACGACTATGGGCTGGACGCGGCTGTGCCTGTCTTTCTGCTATCGGGGCCATCGAACGTGCGTGCTCCGTATGTCGACGGCTGCAGGTTCCAGGCGCTTCCCGGTCACTATGGCGTCAAGGTGCAGGCCGGTGGCTCAAGCCTGGCTGAGGCGGAGGTAGACCTTCCTGATGGTCAGACTGTGCTTCTCGCAGCGTATGGTGGCCCAGGGGCGCCGGGATTCCAGGTCATTCCCGTGGATCTCTCGCCTACGCCGAGCGCTGATTCATGGCGCGTTCAGCTGACCCATCTCGCGCGCAGCAACGTGGGAAAGCCCCTCAGCGCGTGGTCCTACTACGCCGGGACCACGGTTCCCGAAGGCGACCCGCAGCTGCTCGTGGAGAGCCTCGAGTACACGAAGACGTTCACGACCGTTGGCCCTCGTCCCTGGTTCCTGGAGTACAGGCCGACCGGCCAGACTGCGGTCGGTGGTGCGCTCGCAGATCGATTGCCCCCCTGCCAGGCCTCTTCCGGTGTCTTCGCGATTGTGATCTGGTGCGATTCCGCTGATCCGTCGGACCCGGCCCGCGGCCCCTGCCAGTGGCGAAACGGCGGCTCCGGGCTGTACCAGGCGCTCGTGGGGGACTGCAGCTAGTGTCTGTCCCAGAGCCGATTTCGACCAGTTTTTGTCGAGATGGATGAATAGGTCGGGCCCTTCGTGAGTCTCAACTCTTGCACAAGCAAGAAACACGGAGGACCCGATGCGCCTGATGCTACACACCCAGACCCCG
>JACRCQ010000020.1 GCA_016218915.1 Deltaproteobacteria bacterium | reverse complement strand
GTCAGGGCCTCTACTGGTACAGCTGCATCCCAACGATGCGCGAGGAGTGGCTGACCCGCTTGATGTCCGCGTTCGACCGCATCGTGCGAGAGCATTCGTTCTTCAGCCAATTCTTCGGGATGAAATGAGGGGATGGCTCAGAGCGCCCCCCGGAGGCGAAGAGGCTGCTCAAGGGCTGCCCTGGCGGGCGCTTCTTCAGGGGCTGGATCTGCTGGACGCTCCGGAACCGACAAGCGTGGTTCGCGCACTTCTGGCGCTGCCGGGCGCGGTGCGCTGTGACGACGGGCTTTCGCGACTGCGCATGTCCGTGGAAGACGGCCTGGTTCCCATACGCGAAGTGCGCGAAGCCCTGCTTGGGATGATGGCCTCGATCGACCCCGAGCTTCGTGCAGCGGGGTGGCGTGCACTTTGCCAGCCTTGGGCGACCACGCTCGATGCGCCTCTGGTCAGGTTACGAAAGGCACTCGCGTCCGATCACGAGCAGGAAGTGTTCGCGGCCGCTGATGCCGCAGGTCTGCGAGGCCTGTGGGTGGAGCTTGCTCCGCTGCTCCGAGCGCGGACAGCGGCAGTCCGAAGGTGTGCCATCCGGTGGGCGGGGAAGCTTGGCGATCGGGACACCTTGTCTGAGCTGCTCACTGCGTCGCTGGCAGATTCCGATGAGCTCGGCGCAGCGGCTCTCGCAGCGCTTGTTGAGCTTCACCACCGAGGCGTGTTCGTGCAGTGTGAGCAAGCAGCGGATGTTCTCGAGCTGTTGTCGCGCGGCGCACAGCTTGAAGCCAGTGCGAAGCCAACCTGGGACACCCTCGCTGGTGTGCTGTACGTAGCACGCCGCGAGGTCGCCAAGCTGGTACACGAGCTCGACGTCGACGACCCGGACTGGCTTCACTTGCTTCCCCTCGTTGTGGCGCTGCTGCCGAGAATGGGGGGTTCAGGGCAGGACGCCGAACGGAACCCGATGATGATCGAGCTGCTGCGGGTGGCGAGAGCCAGCCGACGTCCTGCAGTAATCCGCATGGCCCTCGAAAGTCTGCGAAAGATTGCGATCGACTCTCCCCGAGGCCTCGCCGCTCCGGTTTCCGAAGACGCTCAGTCGATTGCGCTCGCGAGGTTGCGCACTTTCCCAGAGGCAAGTCTGCAGCTGCTCGAGGCAGTAGCGTCGACTGAGGGGCTCGAGGCTCTGGAGCAATGGCTGGCTGAGTCCACACAAGCGTCGAGTCACGACCAAAGGGAAAGCGAAGCCTTTTCGATTCTGTGGCATGGATCTCCTCCATCGCGGCGAACGGCGCTTCTGGCGCTGGCAGAGCCCAAGCATCTCCCTTCGAGCGTCTTCGCCTCGATGGGAAGCCATTCACCCGAGGAGCGCGATGCGCTGCGACGCCGTCGAGGTGTCGACAGAGTCGAAGACGCCCTCATCGCGCTGTGCGAGATCGCCGACGCCAACGATCTCCCGACGGTAACGATGGGTTTGTTGCGCGTCGCCGAGCGCATCGCTGGGACACCAACGCCGCGGTTCGGCAGGGTCCGAGATCCGTGGGATGAACCAAACCGCGTGACCCTGGGAGAGGAAAGTCAGCAGCTCCCGGAGCCAGTGGTCGCGGCGATCGATAGCATGGCGGCGCGATGGCGAAAGCAGGGAGCCATCCGACCTCCGTGTCTACTGGGCGGCGAGCGCCGCCTTCTGCCGACGCTGGTGCTCAACCTCCTCGATCCGCTGCCCAGTGCAGAGATCACTGCGGTATTCCTCCGGTCGCTTCTCTCCCGAGAGCACCCGGCTCTCCCCGCGCTGGCATGTTCCCTTCTCCGTCACGAGGATGGCGACGTTGCGAAGCTTGCGGCGCGCCTGCTCGCGCGACACGGCGCAGCGTGGATGGCGCTGGAGCTGCAGAAGGGAATCAGACACCGCGACGACCGGAGAGCGCGTGCATGCCTTCTGGCGTTGGCGAGTGAGGGCGAAAGCTGGGCGGCAGCGGCATGCATGAGCGCCCTCGATCACCCCAACATGAGTGTCAAGAAGGCCGCGGCTGATGCGCTCGCCAGAGTCGCTACGCCAGCGTGCGCCGGCGCACTCCTTGGGTGGCTCGGTCGCGATGACAATCCTGGGCTGCGGACGGCACTGGGCACTGCATTGAAGCAAGCGCTGGGCGGAAAGCCCCTTCCTGCGATTCTCGCGGCGCTCGATGCGATTCAGAACGACGCGCCAAGGGAAGGGCTACTCGTTCAAGCGCTCGACGGTTGGGTCTCGGCGGGCCAGGTGCGCGCGGTCGCTCGACAGAAGCCCGGGTGGGAGCGGGGCCTGTTGCGGGCCGTCGCCGAAGGAAAGGTGAAGCTCCGCAGCGGCACGCAGACAGATCTCACCGTTGAGTTCGAAGCGGCGGGCCTGGCGTACCACCCGACTTCCGTGGCGTCGCACAAGGAAGCGCTCTCCCTCGCGGTGGACGAGCTGCTCGACCGGTGGAGTGCGGAACGCGCCGAAGCGCTGCTCGATCGCTGGCCTGCGTCGGAGTGGAACCAGGAAGTGTTCGACAAGCTCCGCCCGCGGCTGGATGCGTGGCTCGCGTTCATGATTCACCGACGCGACACGCGGCCAGCAGCGCTCCTGGTATCTGTTCTGGCGCGGCCCACCGAGCTCGAACGCCGATGGATCCACGTAGCGTTCCCTGACTTGATCACGCTGTTCTCCGAAGTCCAAGGAGATGCGAAATGGAGGCTCCTCCCTGCACTTGAGCGTGTCGTCGAGGCCGGTGATGTGTCGCCGCTCGTGCGACTCGACCTGGGTATGGGTGTCCGTGAGGCGCTCGGAACCGAGCCTGGAATGCCTCGTTCGCTCCTGGGCCTCATGGCCGCCTGCGGCCTCGTTCTTACCCGTGATGACGTTGAGCGGGGCCTCGACAGAGTGAAGAGTGTTCCCGATCCGGCAGCGGTGCGGCGCACGATCCTTGCGGATGCATTCGGGGTCACTCCGATGGCGCTCACCGACCCGGACGCATCATGCGCGCTGCAGGCGGCGCTTCGCGCGCACTCGACACGCGAGCTGGAAGAGCTTCGGCGTGATTGGACGCTGGAAGATGCCGTGACCCTTCCGGCCCTCGCGCACGAGCTTCCCGATGCCCCCAGGGGGGCCTGGAGGGCGGCTCTCGACTGGATGGAGTCGATGCGCCCGATTGGAGTCTGCGGCCCTGACGCAGCGACTTCCTGGCCGCTCGCAAAACGCATCGAACAGACGAAGAAGCGCAAGGTCGCACGTGGGAAAGACGCGCCAATGAACCACCAGCGCAGGCTTCTCGCTCTCAGGGATTGGCTCAGCGCAGGGCCGAACCGTGGGGCCCCGAGCACGGAGTGGGCCGCTGACGCTGGATTGCCGGCGTTGAAACCCCCGCTTTCTCTTCTCGATCGATTCCTGCCCGAGGAGCTTGATCCGCTGGCCGCCACCGACGAGGGGCTCACCGTTTTGGCACCACTGCTGCACGGGGCCTCGTGGACCACGCGGTTTCCCGCAGCGGTCGCGTCGTTCCAGGATCGGTTTGAGAGGGGCTCACCTACGCTCCGACGCGCTCTCTCTCCCCTGCTCCAACCCGTCGAGCACGCTCGGGTCGCGTTGGCGAGCACACGCGAGGCGCAGGATCTCGAGCGCCGCGCCTGGACGAACCTGTGGACGACGCCGTTCGCGGCCAGCGAGATGCCTGCCGCGACCGATCGCGCGGGGTGGGCAGCAGAGCTGGGCTCAAGCGACCCGGAACGGGTGCGCCGCGCCATGTCGAAGCTGGCCGAAGCGCAGGAGGAAGGATGGTCCGACCTCCTCTTGCAGCTCGTGGGCGATCGACGCCCCCGCGTTCGCATCCACGCTCTCCGGCTTGCCAGAAAGACGCTGGACCGCGCATCCTACCTTCGGGCCGCACGGAGTTATCTGGGCGATCCGATCCCGGATCTGCGGCGGAGTGCTGTCAGAATTCTATGTCACGGGCAGGACGAATCCGCGATCGAGGACGTCGTCTTGCTTCTGGAAGACCCGATAGCGTGGGTGAGGTCCGAGGTTCTCGAAGGGCTGAAGCGCTTCGGTGCTCGTGCAGTCCCAATCATCGAGCGTGCGTGCCACAAGGCGCGTCCCGACATCGCGCGACGCTTCTATGACGAGCCGCTCGCTGTCCTGCGTGCGGCCGCTGAACTTGAATGACTTCCATCGTGTCCCGGCTCGATGGCGCCGCAGTCGTCAGGATCGCCCCAGATAGACGAAACCAGGCCCAACGTGTATGGTTTCTTCCCCAGGAAACCAGCAGTTGCAGCGGAGGCGCTGAGTGCAGTGTCCGATTTGCAGGCACACGAATCCCAATACCCTCAAGGTGTGCGAGGTATGCGGCAGCCCCATGCCCAGGGTGACGGTCCTGGACCCTGACGCCGCTCAGGCTGCGCGCGCAACTCCCCCTCCACCCCAGGTCGCCTGGCAACAGCGTCCGCCCCAGGCGCCCCCTCCACCGCCGGTTCCACCCCAGGTCCCGCCCCAGGCCCAGGCTTCGGTTCAGGCTCCGATGCAGGCCCCGGTCCAGGCTCCGCTCGCGCAGGGGAGAATGAGCGTCAACGCCGCTCCTCCCCAGCAGCAACCCCAGGCCTACCGCCCACCTGTCGCCCCGGTCCCGTCGCATCTGCACTCCACTTCTTCCCCGGGCGTCGCGCCCACCATCACCCAGTCCGAGCGCAAGCCAGAGCCTGTGGAGCCCGGCTGCCCGCCCACAGCGCCTGACGACCGGACCTACATCGCGTCGTCCAAGGATGCCGTGGCCCCGACCCAGCCCGTGCGCGGCGTGCTCGTGGAGTGGTCCAACCCCGTGGAACCTGCGGGGATCTACCTGCTGCGCCAAGGGCCCAACCCGATCGGCCGATCGCCCGACTGCGTGGTGCGGCTCGACGATCACCAGGTGAGCAAGCTGCATGCGACCATGGTTCTGCGCGGCGACGAAGCGACGTTCGTGGACGTTTCGACGAACGGAAGCCTGGTCGACGGGCAGAAGGTGCAATACGGCGATGCGCCGATGCGACACGGGTCAGTCCTGGTGATCGGCTCGCGGCGCTATGTCCTGCTGCTCGTTCCGCAGCAGTCCCTGCCCTCGGGCAAGTGAGCGGGCATGCGAGCTCGCACTTCGTTGCTCGCCCTTTCGCTGCTGCTGGTAGCAGCCCCTGCGAGCGCGGCGCCAGGCGTGGTCATCGTGGCCGCGACCCCATCGCGCAATGGGACCGCGTCGATCCACGTGGAGGTCAACGACGCGCGCACGCTCGGCGCCATGCAGGCAGCTCCGCCTGCAGTGCTGCAGAGCGTGGCCAAGTCAGGGCAATCGCGCGTGGTCAAGAGCGAGCGGCTCGCCGATACCGGCGAGCCGATCTACACGCTGCTCGCTTTTGATGCTTCTGCTTCGTTCCAGCCCTACCGAGCGTCCGCCATCGCTGCCGCGCACTCCTTTGTCGACGCTCTCCCTGCCAAGATTCCCCAGCGAACGGTCGTGATGACCTTTGGCGTGGGCTCCAGCTCCCCCAAGGAGAACACCACCGCAGCGGCCTCGCACGGCGCGATCGATGCTGTGCGGACCGCCCCTGCGCAGCCGGCGACGCGCCTGAAGTCGTCGATCAGCGAGGCGGTGCAGACCGCAGGTGCAGCGCAGCCGATGCCCACCGGCATCCGACAGGTGGTGGTGTTCACCGACGCGGGCGAGGAATCGCGCGCGTACTCGATCGCGTCGATCATCCAGCAGGCGCGCGCGAGCGGCGTGCTGGTGCACGTGGTGGTCTTCAAAGGCACTGCGCAGAACAGCCCTACTTTTGCCCAGTACCGCGATGAGCTGCGCCAGCTCGCCGAAGCCAGCGGCGGCCACGACATCGCTGCCCAGGACGTCGCCACGGCCAAGACCGCGCTCTCGGAGATCGCACGAACCTCGGAGGCAACCTGGCGCCTGGATCTGGCGTTCTGCGGCGTGCAGCCGCGTCCAGCAGCGTTCGACGACGAGCTGACGGTCGAGGTCACGAGCGCCGGCAGCACCCTGGCAAGGTCTGCGCCCTACCTGTTCCAGCAGCAAGGGTCTGGACCTGCCACTGCTCCTTGCGCGCCGGCATCTTGCGCTTCCGGCGGCCCCTGCCCTTCTGCGAGCGCGTCTGCGGTTCCGACGCCGCGCACCACAGCTGGAGAGTCGTCGAGCGCACTTCGATGGGTGCTCATCGCGATCGGGGCGGGCGCGCTCGCCTGTCTGATCGCAGGGCTCGTGTGGGCAAGCCGGAAGCGCAGGCCTCCTCCGGTGGCAACCTATCGGCCCATGCCTGCGCCGGTCAGCATGCCCTCGCCGATGAGCATGCCCACGCCACCCGCAGCTCCCGGCCCTGTGGCTGCCCCGATGATCACCCCGTCAGACCCGTTCCAGGTTCTGCCTGACACGCGTCTTGTAGTCCTGCGCGCCCTACCTGGAGCGCCGGCCTACTACCGCGTAAGCCAGCCGGTCTTCCACATCGGCGCACGCCCTGACATGAGCGTGGTCATCGACCACGAGATGGTGAGCGGGCACCACGCGTTCCTCGAGCTGCAGCCCGATGGAAGCCTGTTCGTGTCCGATGTGGGCTCCACGAACGGAACGTTCGTGGATGGAACGCGGCTTTCCCCGGGAGAGCGAAGGAGAGTCGTTGCCGGGCAGCGCGTAGGGATCTCGCGCGTGGTGGAGTTCAGGGTCGAGCAGCCGGGCTTGGCAGCCGCGCAACCGCAGGGAAGACCATCGGCTGCTGCGGTGCTCGGACGGGCCGAGGCAGTGGATGGATCGCCGGTTGCCGAGGGGCCAGGGAAGAAGGGGCGCACGCGGGTCGAGCCCGAGGACCCGTGGAAGGGCAGATCGTGAGCGCGCGCGAGCGCTGGAGGCTCTTGCGCGCCCTGCTGCTCAGCTGGATCACCGCGATCCTGCTGGTCGCAGGGCCGAGCCATGCCCGGCTCAACACGTGGTGCGTGGGAGGCTACGACGGTGACCCGCCGCACAGCGACAACGCGTGTGCGCGACCGGCCCAGGCGTTGAAGCACAGGAGGTGGCACTTCCATGCCTACCTGACGGACGGCAAGAAGTGCTACGCGTGCTACGACGAAGTCGACGATTCCTGCGAATCTGACTTCCTGGAGGCGAACCCGACCTGGTCCATGGCGGATCCGTACGATTGCGCGCGCCTCGGACTGCACGACAATGGCAGCCAGGTCTTTGGCCACGTGATCGACGGTACGCCTGTGGCTCCGCCGCCTCCTCCTCCGGCTGCAGTGCTGTCGCCAGCCGTGGATCAGGTCTCACCAGGGCCGTACACCGCAGGAGATCAGGTCGAAGTGGTGGGGGTGCTGCGCGACGACAAGGGCGGGACGCGTCGGCTCAGCGGTGGCGTGTTCCTGGTCGATGATGGGAAAGGGGGCAAGACGACCGTGCCTGGAACGGTGCGTGCCGATGGCGCGGTGGTAGCCAAAGTCCCCTTGCCGCAGAGCTCCTCGATCAAGATCGAGTTCCGTCCCACTCTCCCCACGCTGGCGCCCGGTGAGAGTGTGAAAGCTCCTTCCTCCGACCCGGTGCAGCTTCAGGTCGAGGTATGCGCGCTGCGCGCGCGGATCGTGTCCCCCGGGGCAGGGGAAGCGCTCGCCTCCGGGCAGGCGGTCACGCTGCGCGCGACTCTGTTCGACAGTGCGGGCAAGGCGCCTGTGCAGACGCCGCCAGGGACCTCGTTGACCTTCTCCGTGCAGGTGCAGGGCGAAAAGCAGCAAAGCGTGGCAGCGAGCGCCACCCTGGAGGCTTCCTGGACACCGCCGCCAGCGCCGGATCCGAAGACCGCCATTCTGAGCGCTGGCGGACGGGCTGGCGACAAGATCATCTGCCCGGCAGAGACCGTGCAGCTGACCCTGAGCGATCTCGGCCTCGGATTCGACACCTCCGGACTCCCCACGACCTGCTACGTGGGAATGCGCTGTGCGGGATTGCTGCGATTGCAGCGTCCTGCGCCTGGCGCAGCAAGGCACAAGGTGGACACGATCCTCGGAGCTGCCGCCACAGAAGTCGTGCGGTTCGACAAGGGCAAGGAGCTGGGTCGGGGCAAACCTGCAGCGGACGACAAGTACACGTTCGACCAGACCTACACCGCTGTAGGCGTGGCGAGCTGGTGGGTGGAAGTCCGGGGGCCGTCCGGCGTGGTGTCGATGCGTCCCCACGAAATCCGGATTCGCCTTCCGCTCAAGCTCGTTCTGCCTCCAGAGCTCGACTTCGGGGCTGTGCCCGCAGGCTCGGGCTGGTCGGATCATTGCCGCAAGCTCGACTTCAGCCAATCGCAGGCAGCCGAGGAGCATGGCTGGAACCTGCTGCTCGAAGGGGCGGAAGGGTGCAAGGGGGAGCCTGTTCTGGCCTACACCGGCCCCACAGGACGCCCTTCGAAGCGCGCGCTCAAGCCCGAGGTCTCGCTCGACGGACTCGATCCCAAGGATCGATCGCTCTACCTGTGCCTGGATGCACCTCGCTGCGCCGGGGAGAGCGCGCCCAACGGAGTGACGGTGCGCGTGGCCCCGCGCACGCCGCAGTTCGCTTCGCAGGCGACCAAGGTGAGGCTGCGCTGGAGCGTGACGCCGCGTGCCTGGTACTCGTGCCACGCGTGGTGGATGATCCCCACGGCGCTCGCGCTGATCGCGATCTTCATCGCCATCGGCATCCTGCGCCCGGCGAGCTTCCCATCCGCGGCCTCGATCAAGGTGGCAGGAAGCGACAAGGGGCTGCGCAACGCCGCTGCGCTGGTGCTGGTGGAATGCCCAGGCTCCAGCCGCGGATTCTACCGGGATGCGTGCGTGGGATTGATGGACGACGGGAGCGTGACCGGGAAGACCCGCAATGCGCTCGTGCTGCTCAAGGCCGTACGGGGCGGAGGGCTGGTGTTGATCGGGCGCGGAACCCTGGAGATGCAGGATCGCAAGACACGCAAATGGGTCGCAGTGGAGGACCTCGCGACCGGGCACGTGCCGGCATCGTCGACCATCTACAGGATAGGCTCCACCTGGTTCCGGGTGGATGTCGGGTAGCGCGATGAGCCAACGCCGAATCCCATGCGGAAGTGGTGCCTTGATCGCTGCGGGGCTGCTCGCGTTGCTGCTCGTGCTCCTGTTGCCGCGCGCGGCGCTCGGCAGCCCTGGCAACGAGATCGTGGTGGTACTCGACAACAGCGGGTCCATGGCTGCGCCCTATCACGAGACGCCGAACAAGGTGCTGCCGGCGAGCGATCCCGGACGCGTTGCGGTGCTGGGCGCGCTGGCGATGATGGGTGTCTCGCTCGGCTCCACGGATCGCGTCACGGTCATCTCCTTTGCGGACAAGAGCGGGGAGCCTCCGCGGGTGATCGACCCCACGCGGCTGCCGCAGGGGATGAGTGCGGAAGACGCGATTCGCGCCACGGAGTACGTGAACCAGACGCTCTTCAAGAAGGCGCTGGAAGAAGCGAGAAAGATCCTTACCGGAAGCGATCGCGACGGAAAGCTCCTTCTGCTTCTCACCGACGGTGCTCCCACGGACATTACGGACACGTCCGAGGCGCCCAAGCTCCTCGGGCTGCCGGACGCTCCTTTTGGCACGTTGATTCTGGGTCTGTTTGGAAGCGAGGACGCGAAGTCGCACGGGGTGGCGTTCCTTCGACCCCTGGCAAAGACCCCGGAAGACCTGGTGCTGCTGAACGGGCCCGCAGAGCTGATCTCGGCGTTCACCGGAGCCTATGCGCGCGTGCTCGGATCCAAGCCGCTGACCGGGAAGCTGTCCGTGGGCGGCAAGGTGGACTTCGACGTGGGCAAGCACGTGGTGGAAGTCCTCGCCATCACGGCATCGTCGCAACCCGGGCCTGCCTTCACCGCCTCGCTCACAGGGCCGAAAGGCGCGTCGCCCGTGCTCGCCCAAGGGCACAACGGCTGCAAGTTCAAGTACTCCAACGCGCCCGGGCTCTGCGAGGATCCGCGGCGTCACTATCAGGTATTCCGCCAGCCCAACGATCCGGAGAAGGCGAGCCGCTGGACTCTGTCGTTGCCCAAGGCGCAGGGCGATGTGGAGTACGGTGTGATTCTGCGATACGACATCCTGGCGACGTTGGCTGCGGGACCCGTGGTCAAGGCCGGGGAAGCGGCAACCATCGAGGCGCGGCTTCTGTTTCGCGGCAATGCGTTCGTGGACGAGGCGTTCTTCAAGGCCGACGGCTTTGAGGCGGTCGCCACGGTCCAGGGCGAGAAGATACCGCTCAAGCATGTGGGAGACGGGCGTTTCGTGGGGACGTGGACTCCTGCGAGGGGGCTGTCCGGGACCTCGGTGCACGTTCGTGCAACCTTCCGGAACACCTGGCTGGAGCGCTCCGCGGAGCGCCCTGTGCTGGTGGAAGGCCCCAAGGAGCTGGTGCTTCGCGTTGCTCCTGATCCGATCGATCTCGGTGCGTGGAAGGGGGGAATCCTTCCCACGCGGCGGTGCGCCACGATCGATCTGACAGGCTCGACCAACGCTGACATCGTGGACGTGGTCTGCGGTCCTGCGCGAGAAGAGCAGGAGATGAAGCTGACGTGCACGCCGGTGGCCGGCTCTGAAGCCGCAGCGGTCGGTGGCGCGGGCAAGCCGATGCGGTGGGAAGTCTGCGCGACCGCCACGCGATGCTGCGGAGATCGATCGAGCACGGCATCAGCGCCGTCGTCGCAGATCCTGCTCACAGGCAAGGACCCGCGATTTGGGTCGTCAGGCAAGACGGTCTCCGTGCTCTACCAGGTGCAGGCGACCGGCTTCCTGCCGTGCTGGTGGCCTGTGCTCGCTGCGCTCGCAGCCTTGCTCGTGGTCATCTTCGTCGTGGTGGGGATCGTGCGTCCGCACTCCTTCGACCCAGCGGCAGCGATTCGCGTGGCAGGCTCCGAGGCGGGGCTGCGCAGGACGTCGGGGTTGATCCTGCGGGAGCTTCCGGGCGGGGTGAAGGGGTTCTACCGCAACGCGCGCATTGCGTTGAACGGAACGGGCGACTTTGTCCGCAAGGCGAAGCAGGCGGTTTTCGTGATCGAGGCGGATCGGGCCGGGACGACGGTGATACGGTCTGGAGCCGGGCTGGAGCGCAAGGTGCAGAGGACGGGGAAATGGGAGCCGGTCGCGGCTGAGGAGATGGCGCAGGGATTCGTGCCCGGGTTAGTCTATCGCGTCGGCAACCTGTACGTGAAATTCGAGTGAGACCTGTTACCAAGGGAAGAGGCGTGTCATGGGTCTGCTGAACACCGACAAGTTCAAGCCAACATTGTTCGTGGGGCTCGGCGGCAACGGCGGGAAGGTCGTGAACCTGCTCGCGACGAAGATCAAGCGCCACCCGAACTGGGACCGGGTGCAGCAGCTCACCCACTTCGTGGTGATCGACACCAACAAGGACGATCTCGACAAGCACCAGAGCGTGCCTGCGGACTGCAGGTTCCTGGTCTCGTCGTTTGACCGCAGGGCGTACATCGCGCGCAAGCGGGGACGCCAGGAGCTGCCCGAGGATCGCCTGGTCACGCAATGGGTCCATCCGGACTACGAGTTCCGCGCAGCGCAGGCAGCGGGCGCAGGGCAGATCCGGGTCGAGAGCCGGCTGGGGCTGTACTACAATCTGGAGGACGACACGCGGGCCGGGATTCGCGCGAAGCTGACCCGGATCCTGGAGCAGGCGACCGCGCGGGAGAACCCGTGGAGGGACAACCAGGACAAGGTCGTGCGGGTGGTGCTCTACGGGTCGGTGGCTGGCGGGACCGGCTCGGGTGGATTCCTTCCCATCGCGTACCTGCTGTACGACCTCATTGCCGACTTCGGCTGGGGGCGTCCCAATGTCATCGCGGTCCTGACGCTGCCCACGGCGTTCCTCGACAAGGTCAAGCCGCAGCTGCACCCGGACATCCTCGCCAACGGCTACGCCGGGCTCAAGGAGCTCGAGTATCTCACCCGTCAGCTGGGGTATCCCGGGGGCAAGCCCGAGATCGAGTTCCACTACGATCCAGGCAATCGCGATCCTTCCCGGCAGCAGGTCTCCCAGCGTCCGTTCAATCTCGTGTACCTGGTCGATCGCCCGGCGCAGGTTTCGATTGAGCACTACGAGAAAGCGATTGCGGACGCCTCGTTCCTGCAGATCTTCTCGCCGCTGCTCGGAGCGCAGAGCGGCGAGTACGACAACTACGACAAGCACCAGAAGAGCCTGGCGCTCGGGCACTTCTCGGTGCTCTACGCCACGTTCGGCACCGCGATCCTGCACCTGCCCCGCCGCGACCTGATCCGCTACGCGAGCCTGCGCTACGTGGCACGAGCGTTCCGGGAATTCCTGTGCTTTGGCGGCGACGAGCCGCAGTTCAGGGTCCCCTACGGCGATCCGGTCTTCGAGCGTCTCGACCCGCAGCAGAAGGAGCTCGTTGCCGATCAGAAGTTCGAGCAGTACGTCGGGTGGCGCGCGAATCTCGAAGAGCAGGCCGACGAGAAAGGGGTCTTCTCCGCGGTGCATGCGCAGACCGGCACCAGGGGAAAACCCCTGGCAGCCGAGTTCCGCGCGCGGCTCGAAGGGGTCTACGGAAGGCTCGACGAGCTCGTGCAGATCCCGGACATCGAGCGGCAGGCCATCAACCCAGGGAGCCCATCGCTCGCGCGCCCCCTTGCGGTGCTGCGCAAGGAGTACGCGGACGCGCGCACCAACGTGCGTGTCTATCTGGAAGCGCAGACCGCTGAGCTGCGAAACGGCCGCTTCTTCGCCTCGTTCTTCAAGGACCTGGACATCAACCCGATCGCCCAGCGTCTGTTCCTGATCAAGCTGCTCAAGGACCCGTTCATCGTCCCCTTCGAGGACCCGTCGGAAGGCGAGTTCCTGCGCGCTGCCGCAGGGGTCAAGGCGGATCTCGACAGCTCGCTCGTGCAGGAAGAGGTCAAGCGGCTGGAAGGGGACTTGTCGAGAACTGCGACGCCTGGCTGGACCAAGCGCATGATCGACTCGGAGAACAAGGACTTCCAGTCGGCCAAGATGCGCGCTGTGCGCAAGTACGAGGAGCTGGCCCAGGATCACCGCGAGGATCTGCGGCGCTACTTCTGGCGCAGCTTCGAGACCGAGCTGCGGCAGGCGGCAGGTGCGCTGATGACCTCGTTCCGCAAGGTGGCAGAAGTTGCCGACGAGCACGCGCGTCTTGCCGAGGCAGAGACCGAGCGTTTCCGGGCTGATCCAGGGGCGTTCCCGGACTCCGACGTGGCAGCCTACTACCTCGATGCCGAGGTGATGCGCGACGACCGCAGGCAGGAGCGGCTCTGGCACCTGCTCTACCAGCATCATCTGGACAAGGCTTCGTTCTTCGACACGCAGAAGATCTTCGGCACCGTGACCGGGGCGTTCTCGCCTGGACGCGATCCGGACGGCAGGCTGCGGGCGCGCGATGCCAGCGAGATCGTGCAGGTGGTCAAGACCTCGCTCCTCGAAAGTGCGCAAGGGGTGTACTCCCAGGCGCTCGTGGACATCCGGCTCGACCTCGCTTCCGGTCTCGAGCTGGAGCAGCGCTACATCGCATTGCTCGATCGCGGCGCTGACTTCACGGACCTGCGTCGCAAGGGGAAGCTCGACGACGAAGTCCGGGCCGTTCCCACCGATGTGGTGCACAAGGGAATCGAGGATCGGCTCCGACGGCTCTCCGACGAGTGCGCGCTCTTGGCGCACATCGATTCCACCAAGCTCGACGATCCCACGGTGGTGCCTGCGAACGTGTTCCTGGTGGGGCTTGCGTCGAGGTTCAACACCGACGAGCCGGGGTGCCTTGGCAAGCTGCTGCGCGGGGTGGTGAGCGGAATCAGCCACGTGGAAGGGTGGGATGATACGGACTCGCTGGTCCTGTATCGCGCCATGCTCGGGATTCCCGTGTACTGGTTCCGCAATGTCCAGAGCATGATGTACCCGGCCTATCGCAGTGTGCGCGACAATCCCAATCGCTCCTATCCGCTGCACATCGAGGCCGCCTGGGAGACCAGCGCCTCGCAGTTCGGGCTGCCGGATCTGGATCCGGTCGAGGTGCGCAAGGCGCGGGAGCGCGACGATGCGGATCGCCAGGCCAGGCAGGCGGCAGAGAGCCGCAAGGGGCGCGTCAAGGCCTTCACCTCCTGCCTCCTGTTCGGCAGCGTCGTGGAGGACACAGAAGGGTTCAAGTGGACCTATGGCGGCGCATCCCGTCCGCTCGCCAAGGATCGCGCAGCAGCCTTTGCCGCATTCGAAGCGCTCGACCCCACGCTGCGACACGATCTCGAGGAGGAAGCCTCGCAGCAATGGTCCCAGCGCGCAGCGGAGCGGGGTACGCGGGGCAAGCTGCGCGAGGAGGTGCGCGCCCATCTCGCCAAGGCCAAGGCGGCATTTGCGCTCGCGGTCGCGGATCAACGCGACGCAGACCGAAGGCTGCTCGAGGAAGAGCGCGCAGTCATCGAGGCCATGGACGCTGAGCTGGGAGCCTAGACCTTGCCCGCTTCGACTGTCATCCTGGGCATCGGCCGACTCGGAAGGGACGTGATCGCGCGCCTCGCGAACTTCCTCGATCCGAGTGAATCCGTGCGCTGCATCGAATGCTCCGCGCGGGAGGCCGGGCCCAGGGTGGAAGCGGTCCTGGAGGATCTGCTGCGCGCAGGCAAGACCCAGGGCAGCTCCCCGAGGCTCGACCTGTTTGCCTTCGTGGACGTGCTCGAAGGCAGCGAAGGGGACATGGTCGAGCTGTGCTCGCAGACGGCCCAAGTGGTGGGTGGGAAGTATGCTGTGCTCTTCCCGTCCAACCTTCCTCCTGAGCAGCGCAATGCCGCCTTGCACATCATCGCCGTGATGCCTGCTCTTGCGCCTGGCCCGAGCGCCGAGGCGGCGCTGGCACGGCTTGCCAGGGTGGACCGCTGGGCTGCGACGAACCAGGGGCACCCGCTTCTCTCGAGGGTATGGCTCGTGTCGCGCCACACCACGGCAGGCACATTGTCCGACGAAAGCCTGCTGATCAGCTGCGCGTCGTTTGCTAGCGCATTTGTCGTGCTTCGCGACGAGGATCCGGTCACCCAGCGGCTCGGCCATCTGTCGCCCGAGGATGGGAAGTTCGCGTTCCTGTCTGCCGCTTCGCTCGACCTCCGGGAGTCGCGCATCAGAAAATATGCCGCCTTGCGGACTGGCTATGATGGATTGCGAACCCTGGTCGAGCGGGTGACGCGTCCTGTGTCCGATCCGAGCCTCGGCGCGCAAGCCGTGTCGTCGCTGTCGCCTGCACGGTGGCTCGCGCCGTTCGACGATGGCGCGCCTGCGGACGATTGCCGCAAGCTCGGCATGTCGTTCTCGGGAATGTCGATCCCGGACCTTCCTGTGCGCATCGAGGTGCGCCCGTTCGACGATGACGCTTCGATTCGCAGCCGCTACGGGATCCTGTTCAGGTCTGCGAGCGAAGAACGCCCACGGACCGGGGTGGACACGGCGCAGCTCGATCAGGCGCTTCGCTCGGTGGATAGGGCAGAAGCCGAGGCAACGGTCGAGCTGTCGCGTGCGGTGGCCAACCTCGTGGAGACCGAGGTGGGAAGGACTACGGGCTTGCGACGCCTGCCCGAGGTGGAGCTCGGGCTCAAGCAGATAGCGGCCTCGCTCCGGGATCAGCAGCTCGCAGCAAGCTCGTCGTCAGGGATCGTGCGGGTGGACCCGCAGGCTGCCGCACCTGGTGCGGAGCCTTTCCTCGCTGAGGTCGAGGCGTCGTTGGAGGACCTCCCCTCGAAGCGGGGCTTGCGCGGGTGGACAGCAGCGGTAGCGCTCGGGGTTGCCACGATCGGGCTGGTCGCAGGGATGCGCATCACGGTCACGCCGCCGAGCGTATCGGCCAATCAACCCAACTTCTCCACCCCGGCCTTTGCGTCGGCGTCAGGGTTTGCCGCTGCCCCGGCAGGCCCGTCGATGCTCCAAGAGCAGGCGATCTCCTGGAGCGTGGCGCTTGTGGCAGGGCTGGTCGCGGCTGGCGTAGCGATGGGGCTGGTGACCGGACGTGCGCGAAAGCGGGTCCAGGAGCAGCTGGAGCGCAGGCGCGACGCGTTGATGGACGCTGCCTCAGGCAGGACAGGCGGGAGCACGACCAAGCAGCAGGCAGAAGCCCAGCTGCAGCTCCGCAAGCGCAGGCTGCGGCTCGCTGCCCTGTCCGCGACCGATCACGCGCTCAGCCATCTCGCAGTGGCTCGGGCCACGCTGCTCGATGCCCACGCCCGCCAGCTCCAGGAGCTGCGCGACATCGGCATCAAGAGTCCTGCGGCCAATGCATCGGGCGACAACCTCGGTCCGATCCTGGGCGCGACCGACGTGCTTCACGACGTGCTCCTGCCTGATCTTTCCCTGCTCAGCGATTGGGTCGCACGCAGGCGGCGCATCACGGACAACGAGCTTTGGGCTGATCGGCTGGTGGAGGAGACCTGGTCTGAAAGAGGCATAGCCGAAGACGTGCCGTGCGCAGATCCAGGGCGGATGGACAAGCTGTGCAGCTGGCAGGTGGACCCGCTCGAGGAAGTGAGCGTGCTCGGCGATGCACAGATGCTCGAGGCTGCATCGGTCAAGCTGCGCGGATTCGTGGGGCAGGTGGCAGAGGCGCTGGCGCCGATCTGCCAGCCGCGCGATCTCCACGGAGACCCTGCGCGCGGCATCCGCCTCGCCTCGCTCTTCGCGGTTGCGCCCCAGATCGCGCGAGGGAGCTTTGACGCGGTGTTTCGCAGCTCAGAGCGAAACATCTCGGTGCTCTGGACCCGATCCCAGGCTGCCCGGGTGCTGTTGATCCGCACGTGGGAAGGGTACCGGCTCGACGACATCGCGCGCGGCAGTGGCATCCGGCCCCCGGAGCGGGCAACCGATACGGCGCGAGGTGCTTCATGACCCCGCAGCTCCTGAGCGGTTGGATGCTGTTCGCAGGGTGGATCCTGGTCATCGCGATTGTGGCCGGCGGATGGCTCGTGGCCGTCCTTGCAGTGGGAGACAAGCCGCCAACGCCTCGTACGGCGCGTGCTGCTCTCGCCATGGGGCCCGCGCTTGCCACGCTTGCCGGGCTCGTGGCCGCGTTCGGCGTGATCACCTCGTTTGCCTCGCCGGGCGGCGCGATGAAGTGGCTTGATGCCGTGGTCGGGCCAGGACCTTCCGGGGCACCGCGGGGAACGTCGACCGACGCGATGATGGCGCTGGCCTTGATCTTCGCTCTTGTGCTCGTGGTGCTGTGGCTCGGATTCTCGCTTCGGGAGCGCGGAATGCAGCGAAGCGAGCGGATCGCGGTGCCGCACGCGAACGTGCTCGCTGGCATTCTTGTGGTCTCGTTCGTGCTCCTGGCCGCTGCGGGTGCCGAGCCTCTGATCGTATTGGGCCGAAGCGCGGCGCTGATCGATGTCATCGCGGCGGCAGGCGTGATGTGCCTGGGCTGCGCTGTGTGGACGCGGGCGCGCAACGAGGCGCCCAGGGCAAAGGCTCCGGAGCAACCGCGCATGCTGCAGCCTGCAGCGCCGGTCGACGTGCTCACGCTCTGGCAGCAGGTGGGCGCGCTGATGCCCAATTCCGCGCCTCTCATATCCATCGAAGGCCGCAGTGCGCCTGTTGCAGGGGGAAGCACTGCGGAGCTCTGGAGCTGCGTTGGCGCGCTCGGACCTCCGCCCGTTGCTTTTGATGAGATCCAGGCGCAAGGCGCGGAGCTGCAAGGATGGATCGTGGGGGATCTCCCTGATCCGACCGAGCAGCTGTTTCTCGCAGCGCTGATCCTCCGGACCATCCATCAGGAAGGGAAGACCTGCCTGGTGGTGACCGAGGATGTGCGGCAAGACGCCTCTGGGGTTGCGCGTTGTGGATTGCGCGACAGGGTCGAGGATGGAATGCGCGCTGCAGGGCTGTGGTCCTGCGGACCGCTGGTGGTGGGAGACAGGGAGCTGCGGGAAGCCATTGCTGGGCGCAGGATGCCGGCAGCAGCGTTCCTGAACGTGAGCGAGCTGTCTGCGCAGGGGATTCGCACGCTGGGAAGGACCGAGGCAGAGCACGGCGCGCTGTGGGCGAGGCAGGTAGGGCTCGTGATCGTGGCGCGCTTTGATCGGGGGACGCCGGTGGCTGTGACCCATCGCGTGTTCACCCTGCGCAGGCTTGGGCTCGCGCTGAGCGCAGCAGGGGCCAAGTGGTCGGTGGTGGCAACCGCGCTTGGCGGCGGCGCTGCCCGATCGCTCTTCGAGCAGATCTTCCCGGGAATGCGGGCAAGGGAGGCGAGGTCTGACCTTCGCGCATCCGCGCCTGTGCAGGTATGGGCGGCCAACCCTGCATTCCTTTCTTCGGGCGGAATTCCTTGGGTCCGACGCGCAGCCGAGCCGGTGGTGCGTGCTGGGTTGTCCATGTCGGTCTCGGATCCGCTTGGCAACTTTGATCTTGATGCGCTCGAGGTCCAGATCGGGAAGGTCCGTCTGGAGCGCGATATCGTTCTGGATGGGGATGCATCTGCGGGGCAGCTCAGCGAGGCGTGGTTCCTCGCAACGCTACGCGCGCTGTCGAACCGTCTGCCGTTGCCGAGCGGCGGCGTGCACTACGCGTTGTGGGGGCTGGACCCGTCGCCCGTGGTCCGGTTCCTGACGCGCCCAGGTACGCTCGACTGGCTTGCCCGGCAGAGCCGTCCACCGGCGTTGCGCCCGATCGTGGGCTTCCAGAACCGACTTCTGGCCCGCGCGCACTTGCACGCCGCGCTGCGGGAAGGCGAGCAGGATCTTGCATCGCTCGTGGGGCTCTTTGGTCGCACGCTCGTGGATCAGGCGATTGGCGCGGACTTCGTTCCCACGCGTCATGCGCTGCGATCGGTTCCGAGCCAGAGCGGAGTGGTGCGGGTGCCGCTCGCTCCGGCCATGGCGGGCGACGTGCGCAATCCACTTCGCAATACGGTCACCGACGATGTGGTGCGCATCATGGATCGGAACAGCGGCCGGATGCTCTTTGAGGCAGACCGGGTCACGGTGGAGTCGCACTACTACCCAGGCCGGGTATTTGCGGCAGGGCCGAGCCGCTACGAAGTGCCGCTGCACGCGTATGACGCGCGTCGGGGGCAGATCGACGTGGAGCCGGTGGACGCGTCGCGCCCGTTGACCCGGCCGATCCTGGGGGTGCAGATCAGCCAGCCGGAGCTGGTGGAGTCGCCCACGCAGGTGACGAGCGGCAGGCTGATCTTCGCGCTGTCCACGTATGAGGCGACGGTGGTGGAGACGGTGAGCGGGGTGCTGCAGGCGGACGGGCGCGTGGTGAACTACGCGCCGACTACATCGCAGTACCGGACGCGCGTGCGAGCCATCCTGTTTCCTGGGTCGATCAGCCCCAAGGCGCACTTGCATCTGGCGGCATCGATTGGCAACACGCTGCCAGCGCACATGCTTGCGACCGAGGAGGAGATGGCGGTGGTGCCGCTGCCGGCAGCGTTCGTGCCGGCGCAGTCGTTCGGAGTCGGGGTGGTGGACCGGTTCGTCCAGGGGATGGGAGTAGCAGAAGCGCTGGACGCTGCGTTCGTGGAAGAGGTGATGGTGTGGGTGAGGGCGATCCTGGCTGGGTGCCCGTGCCCGTCAGGGTGCCACGCCTGCTCGCCGATCGAGGTAGCGTCAGGGCAGGGGGACAAAGAGGGGGTGCTCGCGGTGTTGGGGGCGTGAGCCCTACATCCAGCCGCGTTGCAGCGCCTCCGCTCGGCCCCGGGGAAGAGTGAGGGTCAGATAGTGCATCACACAGACGGCCCTACGTTGACCTTCGCCGCCCATAATGCAACGTATGGTTTGCATTCCAGCAGCCAAGGTGGACGAGCGGGCGCTTTGGGGAGCCTGAGCGGCATGGGAACGGCCGCGGGGATGTTGGGGGGCAGGCCGGGCTCAGCCGTCGCACTGACCCTTGTGATCCACAGCGATTCTGCTCGCCCACGCGCAAACTTCGTTCGTATACGTCTTCCCATCGCACCCGCACACCGGGTCCCACTGCCCGGTGCACTGGCTCGGAGTCGGCGGCCTCTTGCACCCGCCAGGCGCACCGCACGTCGCCCCCATGCAGAAGTCGTCTGGTAACGGACAGTCGTCGTCGTGCACGCACGGAAAGTACGTCCCAACCGGCGGAACAGCGCAAAGCAACGGCTTGGATGGGTCGTAGCAGAACCCTGTGATGGCGCAGCATTCCTCGCCCGCCGAGCACCAGGAGGAGGAATTCCCGCATGGGGTCACGGTCTTCCCGCCAAACGGATTGGAGATTGGCTCGCCGCAAGGGCAAGGCGGCTCAACTATTTCTTGCACGCGGGCGAAGCTGATGCTCCGGCGGTGCATACGGCTTGCGATCGCTCCCTGCCGCGAGTGCGCGTGTTCGACGCCCCTCAGCGGGCGGGCACCAGGACAATCTCGGGAAGCTTCGGACAACTCCGATCCCGCGTCCCCTCGTATTGGCAGAACTCCCCGATCGACACCTCCCGCGTCTTGAACCCCTCGCGCTCGATCCGTACCTTGCACGCTTCGTCGAAGCGATGCATCTCGTCGCGCGAGAGAACCCCGTCGTTGTCGGCTACAAGGGACAGATCTGCCCACCCAGTCGGTGATTGATCGGAGGGGCACAGGTACGCCGCTTTGGTCCCTGCGAGCGGGGCGCCGTGCGGATCCACGACGCGCGCCGCAGCAAGCCAGTGGCTGTCGCAGCCCAAAGACAGGAGGACGATGCCAGTGAGTGCGTTTCGGAGTCGACGCATAGGCAAGCCCTAGCATGGGTGGCCATGCACCCGGTGCCAGGGAACGCTCAAAGGAATTTTACGGACGCGCGGTGCTGGGGGCGTCTGTGTTGACGGGCGTCGCTCACGCATGGTTGCCTTTCGAGATGACCTTTCACTCTGACGCGTGGCGCGGCGCAGTCCTGGTGTGTCTCCTCGTTTCCTCTTGCGCGCCTGCCCCTGCGCAGCAACCTGTCCCGCGGGTCCAGCCGATCGTCACCACGCCGGTGCCGTCGGCAACTGCCTCAGCGCCGCTGCCGTGCGAAGCTTCGATCGCCGAGGAGATCGCGAAGTCGTCCTTCACTTCGCACGTGCATGCGCCGGGCGAGGCATTTGCTCTGAGCGCGCTGTTCCCTGCCCCACAGGGCCGCGCGAAACCAACGCAGCCGCCGATGGATCTCGGACGCATGGCGATTTCGCCTGTGGCGCCTACGCCCCTGTCCCCGATGGACGTCTCCTGGCGAACCCTTCCTCCAGAGATCGTGGAGCGTGATCTTCCTGCAGCCGACCAGGCTGCCTTTCGCGCCTTCGATGAACGACGAAAGGCTCTCCAACGCACCTTCATCCAACGCAACACGATCGACCGGAAGGTCGACGTATGCCGAAGGGCGTCGTGCCCTGAGCTCGCGTGCCTGCAATCGCTTGCCGTCGCGATGCGCGATCGCCAGATGCCCGGTGCGCGATCCGAGGCGGATCGGACTCGCGATGCTGCTATCCAGACTCTCGATCGACTCGAAGCGAACCCTGCCACTGCGTCGCGCGCAACCGTGCAGCTCGCGCTGGCCAAGCTGCTCTGGGAGAAGGATCAGGCCGCAGAGGATCCGAAGCAAGCCCCTGCCCGGGTGATGGCGCTGTTGCAGTCCGCGTCGCAGCTTGCGCCCGCAACCGAGCCGGTGGGCTGGTACGCCCGGTACTTCCTTGGGATGGCGCACTCGGACGCCCGCCGCGCGAAGGAAGCGTTGGCCGCGTTCAAGGCGCTGGACGGGGTCGCGCCGCCGCCGCGCGTGTCGCCGATCGAGGCAGCGTATCGGATCGCGGAGGCGACGGATGCACCAGCCAATTTGGCTGCGTGGCGTCATGCGGTCGACGGGTGCCCGGCGCGGCTGACCGAGATCGATGTTCCGATCTGCCTGGCAGCGGCTTACCAGTGGATGGGCGTGGAGTATGCCACTGGGGCGTGGCGGTCGTCGATCGATGCGGCGGCAAGGGTCCTTTCCTGGATGGAGCAGGCGGGCGATGAGGGGGCGGACTTGCGGAGCGAGGCGACCACAGTGCTGGTGGATTCGTTGGACCTGTTCGGAGGAGAATCGATCGGCAATCTCCCGTCGGTTCCGCGCAAGGAGATTCGCGCGCTGGGCGAGTTGGTCGCGCGCAAGGCGATGGATCGCTTCGACACTGCGACCGCGATCCAGGCGTGGGATGCCGCGCATCCGTCCCACGACGCGTCGCGGCCCACGATGAAGACAGTGAGCGCACGCGACGAGGTCGATGCGCGCGTGCGACGCCTGTTGGCCTCGTGCGCGCTGTCGAATCCTGCAACCGACCTCGACTTCCGGATCGAAGGCGATGCGAGTGGGAAGGTGAAGGTGAGCGGCGTGAAGGGGCGTGGTGGGATCGCGCCCGCGTTGCTAGCCTGCCTGTCGAATCGTGCGCCATGGTTCTTGCGAGGCGCACCGGGCGGGTACAAGGCGCTCGTACGGATTGACATGTAAAACCTGCGGCGCGTAGGATCAGGTACCGAAAGGGGAGTCCCATGAAAGAGCGCGAGATCAGACAGGTCATTTCGGTCGTCTGTCAACGGCTCGACGAGCGGGCGGCGCGATGGCGTGCTGCGAGCCGCAAGGCCGCCCCTGCGGTCGTGGGCGTGTCGCTCGGCTTCGTGGGCGCTTGCGGCGGCGAAGCGACGGACGGTGGAGTCACGATGGACTATGGCGCCCCGCCGGTCGACGCTGGCGATGCTGGCGACGCTGGCGACGCAAAGCCGGACCACGCAGATGCAGCAGGCGATACCGGGCCGACCGTGGAATACGGTGGCCCGCCGATGGATGCTGGAGACGAGGACGCTGGCGTGACGCCTCCCTACATGGGAGTCTTCCCCGATGCATCTGACGAAGATGCAGGCGTGACGCCTCCGTACATGGGAGTCTTCCCTGACGCAACCGACGAGGACGTCGGAGTGACGCCTCCGTACATGGGGGCGTTCGACGACGGCGATAAGTAGGGGGCGCTGCGGGCTGACACCAGCGTTCGTGGGTGGTGGAGGAAGGAAGACATTGGGACGCTTGAAACGCTTGGCGGGACAGGGCCTCCTTTGCCCGCATGCGTTCGCCGGCATTCCCGACTTCCAGTACCGTGTGCCCGAAGTGCATGGCGGGATCATTGGCGACCACCGCCTTCCGCCGACCGTAGCGACACGGCACCGCCGTTTCTGCGCTGGGCACGGCATGCCGTGCCCAACGCAGGCACGCCGTGGCGTGCCGCTACCGGGACCCACGCGCCCGGTGCCTTGCGCGCCTGGAGAAGGCGTCGCGGGGATCCTCCAAGGAACTTCGGGCACGCAGTACTAGGAGGAGAGGGCGTTGGTTGACGTAGCGATCCTTCGGGCGATCTCAATGAGAGGGCGGGTGGCCTTTGCCATCATGTGCTTGGAGGAAGCCGTTCTGCGGCTAGCGCAAGACGTCTCATGGTGGGAATGGCTCCTGAAACGATTGTGGAGCTACACGTCGACGGCGGACCTGGACGAATGGCAGGAGAACGCGGCCGAATTGATACCGAGCGTCGTTGTCGCATCAGAGGACTATGCTGATGGCGGATTTGAGCGTCTGACAGCGGATGAGTTCACGAATCTGCGTGAACTCTACGCCAGCAATGATCCATTGCTGGGGCAGATGGTCGACCTGGTGTTCGAGATTGGTACGCTAGAGATGTTCGGTGGGCTTGAGAACGGGGCGCCTGTGTCGCTCGAAAAACTCAGCACATTGGTCAGACTGATGGCGGAGCATTCGCTATGCGAACCGGAGGTGTCCGTCGTGGCGAGCAAGTCATTTGCACAGTGCCATGGGTGGGGGAGCCCATTCGAGTGGGGGCCTCTCTCGCGAATTCTCATGGTGCAAATCCCATTTTGCAGCACATTCGATCGGTAGATGAAGCGCGCGAACTCGCGATGAGGGAGGGACCTCCCCCCGCTGCGCTTCGCGCAGCGACCCCCCCTCACGACCGCGTCCAGGGGTGACGAGCGGCGGTCGGTGGGGGGGTGAAGCCCGACAGACGGCATCCCGCTCTGCACCCCCTCCGGCTGCCGCATCGAGTACCAACGGGATGCGGCAGATCCGGAGGGGGTCGGCCGACAGGCCGGGGGGCGGTGAATATCCTACGCGCCGGCAGTCCAACCCGC
>JACRCQ010000019.1 GCA_016218915.1 Deltaproteobacteria bacterium | reverse complement strand
CAGAGACGCGGCAGTGCCGCGTCGAACGGATGCGCGCCAGTGGCGCGCCACTACGGTGACTCCGTTAGTAGGACTTCCACCCCTCGAACCCACACGCCTGGGGCAGGGTCGGCAGGGCGCTGTTCAGACGTCGCATGGAATCTGCCGAAGCGAAAGCTGGCAAGTCAGTAGGCAATCGGTAGCGGCGCGCCATCGGCGCGCCTGCGTTCGACGCGGCATCGCCGCGTCTTGCGCAACGTTGCCCACGTTGCCGCTTCGTGTCGACCGGCACGCTTGTCGGCAGAATCGCGGAGAAAGTCACCTTGAAAGGGCTGGGCTACAGGCTTCAGGCCGCTACAGGTTGGCTACAGGCTTCGGGCTTCGGGCTTTGGGCTTCGGGCTTCGGGCTTTGGGCTTTGGGCTTCGGGAAGGGCTTCCAACAGATCAAGGTCCCCAAGGCGATGAAATCGCGTGGATCGGTCCGCGCTGGCGCCGGCAGCCCGCCGCCTGCAGCCGGCAGCCTGCAGCCTGGAGCCTTCTCCGCAGCGCAGCCCCTGCGCAACGGGACCCACCTACGTCGCAGGAAGCCGCTCGTAGAGCCTGGCGAACTCGCGTAGCTGCGCAGCGGCGGCGGCGTGAGGACGCTCCGTGATGCGGAAGGCCCACGAAGCGCCGACCACGCCCGGCACGTTCATCCGCGCTTCGCTCCCGAGGCCCAGCACGTCCTGCATCGGGATGATGGTCGTGCGCGACGAGGTCGCATACGCCGCGCGGATCATGGACCAGTGGATCTGCGAGCCCTCGGTATTGAGGTACGCCTTGACCATCTGGCGTTCCTCGTGCGGCAGGTTGTGGAACCACCCCACCGTCGTGTCATTGTCATGGGTCCCGGTGTAGGTCACGCTGTTCGGCACGCTGTTGTGCGGCGCATAGATGCGCTCGTCGAACGGGCTGAATCCGAACTGCAGCACGTGCATGCCGGGCAGCCCGTGTCGATCGCGAAGCGCTCGGACCTCATCGGTGATCACACCCAGGTCCTCGGCGACCAGAGGCAGGCTTCCAAAGGCTTCGCGGACCGCGACGAAGAAGTCGTCGCCCGGTCCTTGGACCCACTGGCCGCGCTCTGCGGTCGTGTGCCCGACCGGGACCTCCCAGCCCGCTTCGAAGCCGCGGAAGTGGTCGAGTCGGATCAGATCCGCGGTGGACAGCGCGAGGCGCAGGCGGTCGAGCCACCATTGGAAGCCGGTCTCCTTGTGGTGCTTCCAGTCGTACAGCGGGTTGCCCCAGAGCTGGCCGGTGGCCGAGAAGTAGTCAGGCGGCACGCCCGCGATGACCTCGGGCAGCAGGTTGGCGTCGAGCTTGAACAAGTCGGGGTGGGCCCAGACGTCTGCGCTGTCGTAGGCAACGAAGATCGGCATGTCGCCCATGAGGCTGACGCCGCTCGATCGGGCGTAGTCCCGAAGCGCCGTCCACTGCGAATAGAAGTAGAACTGCTGCACCCGTTGGATGTGCAGGTCTGCGGCGAGATCCTCCCGTGCACGCGCCAGCACCTCAGGCGCCCGTCTCCTGGCGCCTTCGTCCCACTCGTTGATCGGCTTGCCGCCGTGCGCCTTCTTCAGCCCAAGGAACAGCGCGAAGTCGTCGAGCCACCACCGTTGGCTCTCGCAGAACGCCTCGAACTCGCGCTTTCGGGCAGCTGGGGCGCGCGCGTTGAAGCGCTCGGCAACCCTTGCGAGCAACGGCAGCTTGAAGGCGACCACAGCGCCGAAGTCGACCTTGGAGGAGGAAGCGGGCGCATGTCGCAGCTCGTCAGCGTCCACCACGCCGTCTGCTACGAGCGCCTCCAGGTCGATCATCAGCGGATTGCCGGCAAAGGTGGAGAAGCTCGAGTACGGAGAGTCGCCGTAGCCGGTGGGACCCAGCGGCAGGACCTGCCAGATGCTCTGGCCGGCATCCTTGAGGAAGTCGACAAATGCGCGCGCTTCCGCGCCGAGGCTACCGATCCCATGGGGCCCCGGTAGGGACGTGGGGTGAAGCAGGATTCCGCAGGTTCGCCTTGTGGGAGGGTTCATTCGGCAACTCGATCCTTGCGCTCGGCGCGCGAGGCGTCAGAACTGGTCCTGCCGTATAGAGCGTTTCGAGTCTCTACGCTACCCGGTTGAAAAGCGCGCGACGCGGCAGGCCATGTGACGTACGATCCGAGCATCCCCATCATGCAACTGACTGGAAAAGCAACCCGGTACCTGCGCTCTCTCGGCCACAATCTCGAGCCGGTGGTCAGCATCGGCAAGGAGGGGGCCACCAAGGGCGTGATCGCCGCGATTTCGCGGGCCCTGCTCGATCACGAGCTGATCAAGGTCCGGCTGCACCTCGAATCGCCCATCGAGCCGCGCGATGCAGGGGACTTCATCGCGATCAACGCTGATGCTTCGTTGGTTCAGGTTCTCGGGCGAACCTTGCTGCTGTACCGTCCCCACCCCGAGAAACCGAAGATCGTGTTGCCCGTCAAGCCCTGATCCTGGAACGTTGGGGGCGACCGGCTGTCGCCAAGCACGATTCGAGGATTCTGGCAATCCGGCCGGAGTCGGAAGGCCGTAGCCCAAGGGCAGCCCTTCGGGTTATGCTCCCGCCAGGAGGAGAGGACATGTCCACACGCGGGATGTTGGTAGGTGCAGGTAGCGTTGCGGTACTGGCTTTGCTGATCGGGGGCTGCTGCAACCTGTCCAAGCCGAAGAAGACAGAGGAAGAGCCGACAAAGCCTTCTACGCTGTCGGACGACACCAACTACGGGACGACCAAGGGCACGCACTTCCACTTCAATCGTGTTCCGATCGAGGTGGACATCCCGCCCGGCTGGAAAGAGACCCAGAACACGCGCAACTGGGCCGTGTTCAAGCCCACAGGTGGCGGCGCTGTGATGGCGTTCTCCCCTGGCACGGACTGCGGAGCGGTCGAGCAGCGCTTCTACGGCGCGCTGGGCGAGCTGGGTCTGCAGAACGTGGTCTGGAGCGGCGGGCAGAAGACCATCATGGTCAACGGCCTGTCGACCGTCACCGCCGAGGGAACCGCGATCGAAGCCAGCCAGAACTCGTACGTGAAGTACGCGCTCACCAAGGTCCCGGGTCGCGGCTGCCTCGTGAGCATCGTCAACATCTGGAAGAACCGCACCGGCGACTACATGGCCGCAAGCGAGAAGATGTTCGCGTCCGTCTCGCGTCAGTGACGCTGCTCACCGTCTTCCCTCGTTTCCACCGCCGCCCTTGAATCCGCACGCCATGCCGCGGGATACTCCGGCCATGCCTGGCTCGACGGTGCTGGAACCCGGGACGGTATTTGCCGGCGAGTTCCGCGTTGTGCGCCCTCTCAAGCAAGGCGGCATGGGTTTCGTCTACGAAGCCGAGCAGCTGAGCACGGGACACCTGCGCGCCCTCAAGCTCATGAATCCTGCGCTCTCGTCCAACGAAAAAATGCGCAAGCGCTTCGCGCAGGAAGCCCGGATCGGCTCCAAGATCGACAGCGATCACGTCGTGCAGGTCGTGGCGGCCGGCGTGGACAGCGCGACCGGGATCCCCTGGATCGCCATGGAGCTGCTCAAGGGAAGAGATCTGAGCCGGTGGCTCCACAAGCGCGACCATGTGTCCTGGGAGGAGATCGACAACATCTTCGGACAGCTCTGCCACGCGCTCGCCGCTGCCCACGCGGTGAGCATCGTGCATCGTGACCTCAAGCCCGAGAACATCTTCATGGCTACGCCGCGACGCGAGGGCGTGCCTTTCATGATCAAGGTGCTGGACTTCGGTCTCGCCAAGTTCGTGGTCGATGCGGCCGTGACCAAGACCGAGGCCCTGGGCACGCCCTTGTGGATGGCTCCAGAGCAGACCGTCGAGTCGCGCGACATCAGCCCTGCCACCGACGTCTGGGCCCTGGGGCTGATCGCATTCCGCCTGATGACCGGCAAGCACTACTGGCAGTCCTGCAACGGGCCGCTCAACCCGGTACTGCTGCTCCGTGAGATCAAGACCGATCCGATCGAGCCAGCCTCCTTGCGCGCGCACGCCTACGCTTGCGAGCACTTGATCGTGCCGGGATTCGACGACTGGTTCGCCCGCTGCGTGGATCGCGACCCCAAGCGTCGTTTCCAGGAGGCCAGGGCGGCACGCGAAGCGCTTGGTGCGTTGATCGCCCGCACGCGACCACGGCCCGCGCAGCCCGAGCCCAAGCCTGCGGAGACCAGGCGCATCGTCGTGGCTGCCGCGGCCGGTGCATGCCTCGCAGGGCTGATCGTACTGGTGATCGCCACCAGCCTCGGCCGTAGCGAACCTCTGCAAGCTACCCTGCGGCCGATTCACCCCGCACTCGCGATCGCGTCCGAATCCCAACCCGCCAGCGTGGCGCCATCTGCGAGCGCAGCCCCACCCTCGGCGAGTGCGGCGGCACCCCCGGTGAAGCTTGGACCCGCGCCTGTGGATGCTTCTGTTCCCGATGCGCGTGCTGCAGCTCCGGTGGCCACCCCGCCTCGCGTGGAGCCCTCTGCAACGTCACGTCCGCCAGCCGAATCCGCCTGCGATCCGCCGTACACGATCGACCGCTACGGCACGCGCATCCCCAAGCCGGATTGCATGTAGCGCTGCTACGCCAATCCCTCTTTTCGCCGCACGACCCAGTGCAGCCCTGCGAGCAACGCCGCGGCGACGGTCCATGCCCACGGAGGAAGGATCGGGGAGACGTGGCGCTCGCTGGCGATCGTGGTCGCAGGAGGGAAGGGAAGGGAGCCTGCATCCTTCCACGTGACAGCTTCACCGCCGGTCAACTTTGCGATCTGCTTCATGCGATCAGGATCAGGCCGGGAGTCTGCCCATTCATCCCCGCCGCGTTCGCAAGCAAAGTCGCGACGCGTGGCTGGGCCGGTGCCCACGCGTACCGTGGCTGCATACGCGCCCACGGGCAAGGCAGGCAGCTCCACCTCAAAGCTTCGTCCAGCCTCGGGCTGCTGCTGGATCGGAATGGTCCTCGGCGGCTCGGCGCGTCCGAGCTTCGAGATGGTGAGCGCCACGGGGCCGCTGACGCCGGGCACGGAGCGGACGCGGAGCTTTGCAGGGACGTCGGCCCGGCAAGGACGATCGAGATCGACGCGAGCGGGCTCGTAGCGCGGGTCGCGCATGAGCCATCCCAGCAAGGCGTCCCAAAGCAGGCCGTAGCCCCTTCCGGCGGTGCGCGCTGCCATCTCGCTCACCGCAAGCTTGTGCGTGTCGTCCACGGACAGTGCGAGCGTCCTGCCATTGCCCTTTTCGCCGAGCGACAGCACGGGCATGGGCGCTCCGGAAGGCGCCTTGAGGCTCGGGTGCTCCCAGAGGACCACGGTGCCGGCATGCGGATCGCCGATCAGGTTGGTGCCCGACATGGTCGGTAGATCCTCTCCGAGGAGCCCACGCACCGACTCGAGCACCGGCGTGCCGCGTCCGGCCACGGTGTACGCGGGAACGAACGGCGTGTTGTCGATCGGCGGCCTCGAGAACTCGCGCACCAGCGACACAGGCAGCACGCCCTCGATCGGCGTTCCGTCATATCCGCCCGCTGCGAAAGCGTTGAGCCCACCGACCATGATGAAGCCGCCGCCCTTGTCGATGTAGTTCACGATGTTGCTGAAGTAAGGCGTCAACCCATAGGGGCCGGACGGGAAGTCCTGCAGCACGACCGCATCGAAGCTTGCCAGGTGCTCGGTGAACAGCTCGTCGACCGGGAACCGGATCAACGCCAGGTCGTCGGTCGACGCATTCACGTCGTCGGCCGCTGTTCGCAGGATGAAGAAAGCCACGACATCGAGCGAAGCATCGGACTTGAGCCATTGCCGGAGCGCGCGCACGTCATAGGTCGGTCTGCCTGCGATGTGCAGGATGCGCACTCGATCGCGCGTGACGTCGAACTGGAGCAGCCTGCGGTTGTTGTCCGGAATCTCGTCTCCTGAAGGCTCCTCGATGACAACTTCCACCACGCGCACGCCAGCGCGATCGAGCGTGATCGGAAGGTCCACCGTCCCTTTGCCGTCCACCAGCTGGGCCGTGCCTGCGGCCAGGGGCAGCGGGCTGCCAGACTCGACCAGCTCCTTGACCCTGATGTTGAGCTGCCCGCAGGAGAGCCCTCCATCGCAGGCAACTTCGACCGTGAGCGTCAGAGGCTGATGTGCAACCGCAGCGCCGGCAGAGCGCACGGCTCGAATGGATGCATCAGCGGGCACGCGGGTCGAGACCGCGACCGTGTGCACCGGGACGCGCAACGCACCGAGTGCCTGTTGCACAGCCTTTCCTGCGCCCGCGCCTGGGGGAAGGTCGAGGCGCCCATCGGAGACGACCACGATGGCGGACGGGCTCTCCTCGGCGCCCGCCGAAAGGGCGGTGAGCGCTGGAACCAGGTCGCTGCGCGAAAGCGTGGCCCATGGCAGGGGGCGCGAAGGGTCAAACGGCTCTGCCAAACCTTCGCCGAACCCGAGCACGGCGAGACGGGCGTTGGAAGCCTTGTGGCCGATGGCCTGCAGGGCTTCAGCCGCGGCTCGCTCGCGCAGCTCGTCATTGCCTGGAAGGGCCATGCTCATCGAGCGATCGACCAGCACCACCACGCGCGGCCCGACCGTCGAGTCGCGCGACTGGACGCGAACCGGGCGAAGGACAGCGGCGAGCAACGCGAGGGTAGCGAGCAGTCCGGTCAGGGCGACCAGGCGCCCCTTGCCTCGGTGCCTCAGCCATTCCCACACGATCAGAATCAGGCCGATCGCAGCAAGTGCGAGCGCGAGCACGGTCGCGAAGGTCGACAGGTCACCGGACAGGGACAGCGAGCGGACGAGCATCAGAAGTCTCGCGCGCGCCTGCGCATGAGGAACGGCGCGTGCACCTGATCGTCCTTGTAGTTGGTGCACAGCACGTACATCGCGACGTTGATCGATAGCCGGATGGCCATCTCCCGCTGCGGCTCGCCGCCCGGAGTGACCGGGAACACCGGTGAGCCGGACGGGTACTGCGCGAGGGCGCCCGCAAGATCATGGGACGAGAAGAGCACCTGTGTGGCGCCGTTGCGAACGATGGCCTCGAGCTTTGGGGAGCCCGCAACCCGCCCCTCGGCGCGGCGCAGCAGGTAGAACGAGCGGAATACGACGTGCTCGGTGCCGATCGCGATCGGCGCGATGTCAGGGATCACGCGTCCGAGCTCGCGCTTGGCGCCGCGGGTGAAATCCTTCTTGTCCGGCTCCGACTCGTCGACCAGCAGCACGCCGCCGAGCGCGAAGAACTGGCGGAGCATGCCGATCTCGCGCGGGTGCAGCTCACCCGGGTCCTTGTCTCCGATCCACCAGGCAAAGGGCTCGCTCAGCAGCGTGTGGGAATCGGCACGCACGATCTCGGGTGCGAGCCTGGCCGGCGCGCTCGTGCGGCGCGTCAGCTCCCAGGAGAATCGCGCCGGCGCCGTGGAGCGAAGCCCGTCGAACTTGGCTGTGCCCACGATCAGCACGCGAGGATCGAACACGCCGGACTCGCCGAACGCGCGCACCGGACGCGGCACCAGGCACAGCAGGGTGGCGATCACTGCGATCAGGATCGCCGGTGGGATGAGGGCTTTGGGGGTGGGCTTGCGCACAGGACCCTCGAACCATGGATCAACCGGCCGTCGGTGTCATCCAGGCGGCGCGCCTTCGGGCCCGTGGGACCTAATCGAGGTCTTCGACCCGCCAGGTGCCGCCCTCGCGGCGAAGCTTGATCACGTGGCCACCCGGAACGCTCACCACGGCGGTGTCGCCGGTCTGCTGCACGTCGAGCCCTTCCGGATTCTCCAACCCCTGCACCAGGGAGCGGAGATCGTTTTCCATGGAGCTCCTCGAGCTCTGCGTGAGCACGCGCATCAGGCCAGCGTAGCTTCGACGCGCCAGAACGCGCCGCAGCTCCTCGAGCGCCTGCGACGGAGTCCTCGCACCAGTGGGCAGCGCATCGGCCGACGCGATGAAGAACTTGCCGTCCTTGATCTCGAGCAGCGCATCTTCGCCGTCCGCGAACTTCAGACGCGCCATGGCCTTCACATCGGCCTGCGGCGATCGGATCGCCTTGGCCTGGTCCGCAAGCTCGGCGCGCTCCTGCTGCACCATCTTCTTGACGTCGGACAAGGTCATCGAGCGTCGGCTCTCGCTGTCGAGCATGGCGTAGATCGCATCTGCATCGCCACGAGCTGCGGCATCGGCGTAGGCAGCGGCGGCGGTGCGCGGATCCGGAACCGACTCGCGCACGCAGCCTGACGCGCCAAGGGCCAGCAGCACCAACGCTGGCACGACTCGCTGGGAGGGGAGGATCAGGGCCATGTGACCGAACAGTACGAAAGCCGAGGCTGGCTTTCCAGCACGATGAGCCCTTGGGCGCTGTTCCCGCGTTTTGGCCACGTGGCCGGAACAGGGGGATGCCTCAGGCGGCCACGAGCCTGGGCCCCCCTTGCGGAAACGCGAAACTGCCCAATGTACAGCCTACGCCGCCGTCGCAGATGGCGGACGCAGCCGGGGGGCTAGCATGAATCAGCACGATTCCAGCGATTTTCGCGATCGCATCCTGCGCGCGTTGTGGGACCTGCGCAGGCTGTACTCGCTTGGCAACAAGACGCACGGCCCAGCGGCGGTGGACCGCCGATCCGCCCCGGGGCAGAGACCTGCGCAAGCTTCCGGGCGCTAAGGCCATTCTGCCGGAAATCTCGACGATCTGGCGTGATTGCCCAAGCTCGGGTACTGTCCTGGCATGAACGCAGACCGTTGGATTGGGCTCGTCCGCCATGGGTTTCTCGCAGGTTTGCTGGTGACGTCCGCCTGGCTCGGCGCCGCCTGCGGCCCGCCCAACGCGAAGACAGCGCTGGCGAAGCGTCCGATCGACGAAGGGCGCGCTGCCAAGATTATCGCCGAGTCGCTCCAGAAAGAGGGGCTGCAAGCGGCTGCTCCCAAGGTCATCAAGCTCGCGGGCAAGAACCTGACCCTCGACGTGACCATCGAGGGCAAGAAGTTCGCGGTCGTGTACCTGTCGCCCAATGACCAGACCGAGCTCGGCGACAGCCCGATCACCAAGAAGAAGCAGCTGCCAGGCGATCCCCTGCGCATCGAGACCGGAACGGCCGACGACGGCATGTACCACTTCGTAGTGCTGTACGCGACCGACTACCAGTACGACGACAACGAAGGACACGAGCACGAAGCGACCGTGATCACGGCCGAGAACAAGCTCGATCGCGATGTGCGGGACTTCGTGATGATCGCCCGTCGGGAGCACTTCGAGTGACCGAGGTTCGCAAGAACCCCGCAGACCGCCTGATCGTATGGGCAACGGCCGGCATCCTGGTCGGCATCGGCCTGTCGGCGACCGGCAATCCTTCGTTCGGAGGCGTGCTCACCACAGTGGCTCTGGTGGGGATGGCCTACGCGCTTCATCGGCTGGGGCGATCCGGTTGACGAAGAAACTAGGAACTGAGAGCTGGCAACGCGAATGCGAATGCGAATGCCGGACGCGGGACACCACGCGTCACACGGTGCGTTCGACGATTTGCAAGAGCGCGGCGCCGTAGCGTTCCGCGATCTTCGGGCCCACGCCTTTGATCTGCAGGAGCTCTTGATCGGAGCGGGGGCGGGCCAAGGCGATCCCCATCAATGCTTCGTCGGTCATCACGCGGTAGGCGGGCATGCGACGCTGCCCGGCCACTGCAAGGCGCCATGCGCGGAGCCTCGCAACCAGCGCTGAGTTGGCCTGGGCCAGGGGATCAGGTCGAGGTGCCTTGGGGCCTGCAGCTGCCTCGCGTGGCTTCGATCTCGGTGCTGCCCCCTCCTGCTTGCCAGGCTTGCGGCGCTTTGGAGGCGCAACGTGCGTGGAGACCATCAGGTCCGGTCCAGGCCGCTTGCCGCGCGATCGACGTCTTCCCCCTGTCTTGCCAGGCTTGTACTCGACCTTCTCCTGCAACCGTACACATGCTGCGAGCGACGCTGCTGACGCCCCGGGCGCAGCCCGAAGGTGAACTCTCCGATAGCGGATCGACTTGCCGTCCTTGTCGAAGGTCTCCTCGATCGCTGCCGCCACATGGCTCCGGATCATCCCGTCGATGTACCCCTCGAACGCGTCGCGGCTCACTCCCTCTTCCTCGAAGAGGGTTCGAAACAAGGTCCCGGACGCGAGCCCGTCGCGCGTCATGAGCGCCCGGACAATTCGCTCGATGTGCATCCGCTCCTCGTCGTCAGGCTCGCGGAACCGCTTGACCGTGCAGGCCGCGGGCGCGCACTCGTCGCACACGCCGCACAGCTCCCGGTCGTCGCGATCGCCGAAGTAGCGCACCAGCCGAAGCATCCGGCAGCCTGCGGACTGTGCGAACTCGAACACCAGCTCCAGCTGCTCTGCCCGGTGCGCGCGGATGTCCTCGTAGCTCGGCTTCCACGGGTGATTCACCCGGAAGACCTGATCCTGCGCGTCGAGCTTGACCCCTCCATGCACCCACAGCTTGTCGATCGCGGCGCGAGCCTGCTCCGGATCGATTCCGAGGTTGCGAACCAGCAGCTCGCGCTCTGCGCCGTTGAACGGCACGTTCTCCCAGACGCTTTGGAGCACGTCCGAGGGAGGGTAGTCGCGGGCCAGGAAGCTGTCGTGGATGCGACGGTCCGCGTAGGAGTACATGAGGATCGCACGGGAAGGGAGCCCATCGCGGCCAGCGCGCCCGATCTCCTGGTAGTAGCCTTCCACCGTGCCTGGCAGCGCAGCGTGCACCACGGTGCGCACGTCAGCCTTGTCGACTCCCATGCCGAAGGCGATCGTGGCAACGACCACCTCGAGCTTCCCCTTGAGGAAGCCTTCCTGTGCGCGGCTCCGATCGTCCGAAGGAAGCCCTGCGTGGTAGGCAGCAGCGTGCATGCGGCGCGAGAGCGTCTGCGCATACTGCTCCGCAGCCTTGCGCGTGGGCACGTATACGATCGCAGGGCGCCGCTTCGGGTCCGACAGGATCGCTGCTGTGGTTGCAAGGCGCGCAGCCGGCGGCACCTCGGCGATCTCCACGGCTAGGTTGTCGCGACGGAACCCTCGGATGAACCGACGCGCTCCTGGAATGGCGAGCTGGGCGAGGATGTCGTCCTGCACGCGCACCGTGGCCGTGGCGGTCATTGCGATGATGGGCGAAGGACGCAGCATCGGGATGCGTTCGCCGATGAGGCGGTAGTCTGGCCTGAAGTCGTGTCCCCAGTGGGAGATGCAGTGGGCTTCGTCGATGGCGATCAGGCCCGGCTTTCTCCTTGCGAGCATCTCCGGGAAGCCGGGGACCGAAAGGCGCTCTGGCGCGATCATCAGGAAGTGCAGGTCGCCGCGCAGGTAGGCGCGGCACGCTTCGCGGGATTCTTCCCTGGGTCTGCCTGAATGGATCCGCTCGGCCTTGAGGCCCAGGGCGCGCAGCCGGGCGGTCTGGTCTTCCATCAGCGCGATAAGCGGGCTGATCACGAGGGTAGTGGCGCCTCGCGCGATCCCAGGCACCTGGTAGCAGAGCGACTTGCCGCTCCCGGTCGGCATGACCACCAGGGCGTCTTCCCCTTGGGCAACAGCCTCGCAGACTTCTTCCTGATAGGGACGGAACCCGCTGTGACCGAAGTGGGTTTGAAGGACAGAGGCGATGGTGGTGGGGCTGGTGCTCCACCCGCGCGCTGACGGCCCGCTCCCTGACGGTCGCGGCTCCACGCGTTGCTCGGTCGTCGCGGGGGACGGCCCGCTCCCTGACGGTCGCGGCTCCATACGACCGGGGCGCGGGTTCTTCACTTCCCCCACGACCTCTTCCACGTACTTCTCAATCCGGCTCATGAACGAAGGGAGCGTCTCTTCCTTCATCTCGATCCGCTTGAGCGCGTGCTCCCACTCGCCGGTCATCGCCGGGCTCTTGACCTTCTCGTGCGCTGCTTGGATCAGGGCAATTCCCTTGTCGGTCGCGTGCAGCGACTTGCCTTCCCGCGACACATACTCTCGGTCGAGCAGGGTCTCGATGATCGCCGCACGCGTGGCCGGCGTGCCGAGCCCGCGATCGCGCATCGCCTGCTCCAGCTCCCGATCATCCAGGCACTTGCCCGCGGTCTCCATGGCTGTGAGCAGCGTGGCATCGGTGAAGCGCTTGGGCGGCGCGGTCTGCTTGTTCTGCAGCTCCAGGCCGAGAACCGGCCGGCTCTGCCCTTCCTTCAGGTCTGACGGCAGCAGCGGCTCTTCCTGCGCGCGCGAGGTCTGCACATCGAGCACCTTCCATCCGGCCTGCAGCACCACGGTGCCGCTCGACACGAACGAATCCACGGCCTGCTCGGATTCGACCCGCGTGACCACACGCGTGGTCCGGGTCTTGAGATCTGCATGCCAGGCCATGAGCAGCCTGCGGCAAATCAGGTCGTAGATCCTCTGCTCGTCGCGCGTGAGGCTCTTGCTGCCGACCTTCCCGCCGGTCGGGATGATCGCATGGTGATCGGTCACCTTCGCGTCATCGACATACCGCCGGGAAAGCGGCCGGGTCCCTGAGCCGTCAGCGACCAACCCCGCATACTGCGGCGCAATCGCCTCCACGATCGGCTGCAGCGTTGCAGCCACATCCCTGGACAGGTGACGGCTGTCCGTCCTCGGGTAGCTGATCAGCTTGTGTTTCTCGTACAGCGCCTGCGCTGTGGTGAGCGTGGTGCCTGCGGTCATGCCGTAGAGACGATTCGCCTGGCGCTGCAGCTCCGTGAGATCGTGGAGCAGTGGAGGGGGCATGCTCTTTTCGGTGCCCTGCAGCGACGCGATCTTCCCTTCCTTGCCCTTGCACCGCTCGCAGATCGCGCGAGCCAGCTCCCCATCCGCAGGAAGACGCTCCGGCGGCGGTCCTTCCCCATCCTTGCGACGCGCGCGCGCTGGATCGAACCAGGTACCCCAGTAGGAAGACTCGTCCGGCCCGAACTGCGCCTTGACCTCGATGTACGGCTCAGGGACGAAGTCGCGGATCGCGATCTCCCGGTCCACGATCATGGCGAGCGTGGGGGTCTGCACCCTTCCCACGGAGAACAGCTCGCCGCCCATCATCAGCGTGTAGGCGCGCGTGAGGTTCATCCCCACGAGCCAGTCAGCCCGCGAACGCCCTTCTGCGCTGTCTGCAAGCGCATCGAACTCGCGCGCAGGGCGAAGCTTGGCAAAGCCATCCCGGATCGCATCCGGCGTCAGCGACGAGATCCACAGCCGCGCCACAGGCTTCCTGCACGCGGCCAGACGATAGATGTAGCGGAAGATCAGCTCCCCTTCGCGCCCGGCATCGGTCGCGCACACCACCCGATCGATCGACGGGTGATTCAGGATCTTCTTGACGATCTCGAACTGCTTGCGCGCAGAGGTGATCACCTTGAGCGGCCACTCGGACGGGATCATGGGGAGGCGATCTTCCCGCCACGCCTTCCACGTGGGATCGATCTCATGAGGCTCTGCGAGCCCTACCAGGTGCCCCACAGCCCAGGTGACCACGTAGCCGCGCCCGACCAGCGACCCGGATTCGTTGCGATCTGCGCCGAGCACAGCCGCGATGTCGCGCGCGACAGACGGCTTCTCGGCAATGATGGCAACGGGCATGGGTCGTGAATACCACAGCGGACGGGCCGGGTCAGCGCGGCGGGGAACCGGCCCTTTGGCCGGCGGATCTATCGACGGCGCCATCCCAATCGCGTTCGCCATGTTGCCGTAGAGGACGATGATGCCAGAACGAGGTACCATCGATCCATGCTCCATCTCCATCGCGTCCCTTCGCAATTCGGGTTCTTCGCTGCTGCAGGTCTTGTGCTGCTCTCGAGCTCTGCTGCGCGCGCGGCCGACTCCTCCACGCTCGGCGCTATCACGCTACGGCCCACGATCGCGTCCGTTGGCGTGACCGCGCCGGTCCAGGGCGACGACAACGGAAACGCAACGGTTGCGCTGAGCTTTCGCAAGACCGGGGATGCGGCCTTCCTGCCCGGGCATCGCCTGATGAAGGTCACAGGCTCGCGCGCGATCGGAAGCGTGCTCTTCCTGGAGCCTGCCACCGGCTACGACGTGAAGGTCACGCTCAACGATCCGGACAACGCAGCGCCGATCGAGCAGACCTCGACCGTGACCACGCGCGCGGATGCGCCGGCCGTCGCAGCAGGAGCCTCCCTGTACGTGAACGCTGCAACGGGCAAGGACACGAATGACGGCTCGCAGGGCGCGCCCCTTGCCACGATCCAGGCTGCGGCCAACAAGGCAGGGCCAGGAATGACGGTTCACGTGGCTCCGGGCGTGTATCGGGAGACGGTCACCATCGAGGAAAGCCATGGCGGTGCGCAGGGCCAGCCGGTCTGGTTCATCGCTGAGCCCGGTGCGATCCTCGACGGCTCCGATGCAGCCCTGGAAGATGGGTCGGTCTTCACGGCCGAGTCGGGCGGCATCTACTCCGCACCGTTCACAGGGGAATGTCGTTACGCGGCAGTCGACGACCTGCGGCTGTACGATTATCAATCCCTCGCGGATCTGCAGTCCGCCGCTGCTGGCCTGGCGGGCGGGTTCTTCGTGGATTCAGGTGCGGGCAAGATCTACATCAAGCTCGAGGACGGGTCCTCTCCTGCGGGGCACAAGATTCACGTGGCCGCCAAGACCGTGGGGTTCCTGATCGACACCGTGACCGACGTGGTGATCGAAGGCTTCGAGATCAGGTACTACGGCTCAGCGGAATACAGCGGAGTCGGGGTGGACGTGCGCGACAGCTCCAGGTGCTGGGTGCGCAAGAACACGATCCACCACATGAACGAAGGCGTGCGAGTTCGGCGGGAAACTGCTGCGGACAACGTGATCGAGGACAACTCCATGCGCGACACGAGCGTGTGGACCTGGCCCTGGGCTGCGGTCAAGGCGCACACCCCGGAGGCGAGCTCGTTCAGCGTCACAGGCGCAGGGGGCAACATCGTCAGGCGCAACCACTCGCAAGGCACCTTCAACGGCATCTACGTGGGGGACTTCTCCGACTCGTCCGAGACGATCGCGCCTGACACCGACATCTACGACAACATCCTGAGCGAGCACGGCGACGACGCGCTCGAGCCTGAAGGCGCGTGCGTGAACGTGCGGTTCTGGCGCAACGTCATCCGCGGCGTGTACAACGGCCTTTCCCTGTCGCCGATCGTGGTCGGGCCCTTGTTCGCAGTCCGCAACGTGATCGACGGCTACAAGGAGCACGCACTGAAGATCAACAACGGGCCCACGGGATGGATGCTGGTCTACCACAACACGAGCGTGCCGAGCGCCCTGGTGGAAGCCCAGGCGTTCGCCCCTTCAGAGCCATTCTCCAGCTTCATCACGCGCAACAACATCTGGGCAGGCCATCGCTACGTGATTGAAAGCAGCATCACCCCCGCTGGGCCGGTGGACATCGATTGGGACGATCTCTACACGGACAGCGCTGACGGCGAGCCTCGGTTCGTCAAGTGGCTCGATGTCCGCTACAAGACTCTGGATGAGCTGAAGGCGTCGAACACGATCGAGCAGCACGGCTTCAACATCCAGCCTGCCTACGAGAACGCAGCGGCAGGGGACTTCACGCCTGTTGCAGGCAGCGGGCTGCTCGATGTGGGCACGATCATCGAAGGGGTGAACGACCGGTTCATCGTGGGAGCTGGACCGGATCTCGGGGCATTCGAGCGTGGCGGCGTGGGCCCCACGAGCGACGCTGGGCAGCCGGAAGGGGGTTTCTCAGGCTCAGGTGGCTCAGGCGGCAATCCCGCGACAGGGGGCTCTGCCGGCGTGGGCGGGAGCGGCACCGCAGGCAGCGGAGCGTCGGCAGCGGATGGTGGAACCGCGGCGCCTGCAGCTGCGGGCGACGACGGCGGGTGCGGGTGCAGGACAGCGCAAGAAGAGGGGAAAAACACGCTCGCATGGCTGCTCTTCGCAGCAGGGCTGGTGGCAGCACGGCGGAGGCGGCGCGCGTGAGCTTCCGACGGCTGGCACTTGCATCGATCGCGCTTTCGCTCGCTGCGTGCTCAGGGCTGCTGGGCTACGACGACGTCGAGATCCAGCCTCCGAACAGCTCTGTCCATCCGGATGCGGCGCTCCAGGACGGGTCTGCGGGTGGTGGGGGAGACAGCGCGAGCGCAGGCGGGAGCACGCAGGACGCTTTTGCAGGAAGCGCGGGCAATGCGGGCAGCGGAGTCGGCGGTGCAGGTGGCGCTGGTGGTGCAGGCGGCGCAGGTGGCGTTGCGGGTTCAGGTGGGAGCGTCGCCGGAGCGGGCGGCAGCGCGGGTTCGGGCGGCACAGGCGGCACGAGCGCAGGCGGTCAAGGAGGCGGCGCGGTTGGCGGAGCGGCTGGCTCGGGCGGAGCCGTGGCGCTCGGCGATCCGTTTCGTGCGCTGTCCCCGGACCAGGGGACGTTTGATGCAACGCAAGCGCAGACGCTGCGAGCGTTGGGCGCCGGCATGGTGCGGCTGCAGTTCTGCAACTGGCAAGACGCTGGCACCAAGGGCTTTCTCGATGGGTTGGTGAACACGGCGCTGGCAGCGGGGCTGCACGTGTATGCCGAGCTGAACTACTGCACGTTGCCTGCTCCTGACGACCCGGTAGCGAGGCAGAAGCTCTGGCACAAAGACTTCAGCGATGGGGGCAACGCGTTTGCGTGGTCCTTTGCCACGGCAGCAGGGGAGATCGCGGACTACTTCAAGGGACGGATCTACGCCTACGAGATCTGGAACGAGCCGGACGCTGCGCCGCGACCGTTGAACTGGCCCACTGCGTTCTGGCCGTCTGCGTCGAATGCGGACTGGGATGGTGCATGCGGCACCTATGACTACGGCGTGGACTACAGCCAGGCGGCGTGGGCTCTTTGTCCAAGGCAGCTCGGGGTGATCACCACGAACGCGTACATGGCGATCAAGCAGAAGGACCCTGCTGCACGGGTCGTGGCTGGAAATGTGTTGTTTCACGGCGATACCAACGGCGTGCCCGATGGGTGGGTCGCCAAGGAGTACTGGAAGCAGGTGGCGCAGAGCGGCGCTGTGCAGTGGTTCAAGACCATGCCGAACAAGCCGTCGAGCTACACGCTGTTCCCGTGGGATCATGTGGGGATCCACCCCTATGCCTACGCGCCGGTCGCAGGGAAGCTCGATGCGCAGCTCGATGCGTTTCAAGGGATCCTGACAGGGTTTGCAGACGGGTCATCGATCGTGCTGAGCGAGTACGGGTGGACGACCGGGGCAGGGGATCCGAATTCGAAGACGGACGAGCCTACGCAGGCGACGTACGTGACCGACACGTTCGCCCTGGCGACCGCGAAGAACGTGGGGTTCGTGGTGTGGTTCAACTACCTGGATGCGACGTCAGCGGGGCTGAACTTTGGGCTGCGACGCGACGACATGAGCTGGAAGCCGGGGGCCAAGGCCTACTGCCAGTCGGCCGGGGCAACGGCGTGCCCGGCGCCGTAGGAAGGCCGAAAAAATCCGTGGACGTCGACCCTTGACCCGGGCCCTGGGTTCTGGTTGATGTCACGGCAGATCTACTCGGGGCATAAATCCCATGCGCAAGACCGTTGCCTTTCTCGCGTTCGTTTTCTTCGCGTCGCTTTCGTCGTTGGCGCTCGCAGAGCAGCGCTACCCGATGGACGCTGACGAGTTCCGGCAGACCATCACCGCCCGGGTGGAAGCCACCTGGGAGAAGATCGAAAAGAAGCTCGACCACCACAAGGTTTCCGAGGATCGGAAGCAGGAGATCCGCGCTGCGTTCGACGAAGCGGTGGCGCGGATCGATCAGGTGATGGACAAGGCTTCGACCGACGGCCAGATCAGCCGAGGGGAAGCCTACAAGATCAACACGATGACCTCTGGGCTTCGCGGAAAGCTTCGGAGCACGCTCGCGGTGAACAGGAACGATCGCGCCTCGGAAAAGCGCGAGCCAGCGTCGACGAGCCGCAGCGCGCGCAAGCCGGCAAAGAGCGAAGACAGCCGCGACGAGGAGCTCGACTCGCAGAGCCAGACGCGGAAGCCAGCGCCTGCACGCAAGGCCGAAGCGAGCCCCAAGAAGCGGGTGCCTGCGAAGAAGGCGGCGCGGTAGTCCATCGTCGGCGCGGAAGTGCATCGTCGGCGCGGAAGTTCATCGTCGGCGCGGAAGTTCATCGTCGGCGCGGAAGTGCATCGTCGGCGCGGAAGTGCATCGTCGGCGCGGAAGTGCATCGTCGGCGCGGAAGTGCATCGTCGGCGCGGAAGTGCATCGTCGGCGCGGATGCCTATCGTTGAAGCAGCCGGCTGAGAGCCGGCAGCTGATGCAAGTCAGCTGCGCGGTTAGCCAAGCCCCGTTTGGGGGCTCGTTGTTTCGGCACGTGCCCTGCTCGCACCCGGATGTGCATGATTGCGATGCCGTCGCGTGGTCTATATCGGGAACCGGGCGGGAGGGTGCCCGTCGCCTCTGGACAACCACCGGCGGGTAAGCGAGTCGCGAAGAAGAATCACCAATAGCAGTAGTTTGACGGGTGAGTTGAGTTGTCGAATGTCCCGCAGTGCGCGTCCGGCCATTGCGCGCACACCGAGCAGTCGTCTCCAACGGCGGCACAGTAGGACTTTCCCGTGGAAGATTCTTGGAGGCATTCGATCTCGAACTTGACCTTGTACTGATCGCTGGTGTGGTACTTGCCGCACCTATCGCCGGCCTTCGGATCGCACGGACCGCCACAGAAGCCTCCATTGCCCATGCAAATAGCGCAGTTCGAGTCGTTGCACGCGGCTCCAAAGGCAACCAGGCACACGCTCTGCGATCCTGCCGCAGCGGATTTCGGAACGCCGCAATTGTCTGTCTTGCACTCGATCGATTCAGTGCACTTCGCACCGATGTCCGCCTGGGCGTGGCAATCGGCCGCCTTGCAGTAGAAGCCGTCAGGGCACCCACACTCTTCGCAGTACGTTGTCGTAACCTGGGGATCTGTGCATTGCAGCAGTCGCCCTTCGACGCAGACCGCGAGATAGAAATCCATGCTTGGATCGCATTTGGGCACGCAGATCGCGTTCACACAGAGCCCATCACCGCACTCGTCATCCTGCTGGCAGTCTATCGTGCACCGAGCGAGCGAATTCGTTGGGCGACAGGATCCGACGCTGCATCTGCCATCAGGGGCGCCCCCAGGTGTGTAACACGGCTCGAGAAATCCGTACAGATCCCGACATGTCGAGTTGGCGCCACCCGGGCAGTACCCAGACGCGCAGTCAGCATCGCTGGTGCAGGGCTGCCCGTTCGGCTTGGCCGAAGGCGAGCTGCTGCTGCTGCTGCACCCAAGAAAGATCGCAGCAGCGCATAGAAAAGGAACCACTCTTGCGGCTTGTATCGTCACCTGTTCCTCCGACCAACTTGGCTCTGACACACTCGAAGTACGCAACTCGATCCTCAACGAAAGTAGCTTAGTACTCCGCCCCTTAAGTTCGGTGACGTATCGGACTACGCCGCATCGGCGAGGGTGTTGGCCTGTCGTTCGCTGATTCTGGACAGCAGCCGGCCGAGGTCGCGGCGGGTGAACTTCCACTGGAATGGCCGCGCGGCGACT
>JACRCQ010000024.1 GCA_016218915.1 Deltaproteobacteria bacterium | reverse complement strand
TCGTGCAGCCGGGCATCATCCTCCGGCCGCCTGCGGAACTCGCCGCCTCAAGCGCGGTCGGCAGAACACTTCGTGTCGGCGGCTCAGACATCCTCGGCGGCCTCCAGACGATGCCGCGTCTGCCCTCGCTCTTTGTCATGCTCCTGTAGGCTTTGTCGCGATCACGCTCGTGCTCGTGCTCGTGCTCGTGCTCGTGCTCGTGCTCGTGCTCGTGCTCGGGCTCGTGCTCGATCCTGCCTCCGGATTCCCGCTCGTGCAGCCGGGCATCATCCTCCGGCCGCCTGCGGAACTCGCCGCCTCAAGCGTGGTCGGCAGAACACTTCGTGTCGGCGGCTCAGACATCCTCGGCGGCCTCCAGACGATGCCGCGTCTGCCCTCGCTCGTGCAGCCGGGCATCATCCTCCGGCCGCCTGCGGAACTCGCCGCCTCACGCGCGGTCGGCAGAACACTTCGTGTCGGCGGCTCAGAAGCACGCGACGGCAACCGCCCCCCAGCCCGCTCAGTCCCGCACCTGCAGCGGCAAGCGCGCGATCGCGTCGAACCGGTCCAGCTCGTACAGCCACGCATACACCGCCACGGACGATGTCACTCGCTTGGTGTAGTTGCGCGTCTCCTCGTACGGGATCTGCTCCACCCACAGATCGAAGTCCACCGCTCCGCGGTTGTCGAGCCACTTGTGCGTCGCGCCCGGCCCCGCGTTGTACGAAGGAATCGCCAGCACCGGCGCAGATGCGAACGAGCTGCGCAAGCTCGCCAGCAGACGACAGCCGAGCGTGATGTTCACCTCCGGACGCTTCAACGATTCGCCGTCGTACGGAAGCCCCAATGGAGTGGCCACCGTCTTCGCGGTCGGCACGATCAGCTGCATCAGCCCGTAGGCGTTGGCCGACGACACCACGTCCGCATCGAACGCAGACTCCTCGCGCATGATCCCGTAGCCGACCGAGATCGGCAGCCCGGCTCGTCCCGCTTCCCGATCCACGATCGCTGGATACGCTCTCGGATACGCCAGCTCCCAAGCGAGCCGATAGCGCCCGGAAGGGAAGTGACCGCCGAACTCTCCGTGCCGCGCCCGCGCCACGCGAAACGCAAGATCCAGCGCGCCAGCCCGCGCATAGAGCGCGCCAATCGTCCAGAGCGCAGGACCGTTGCCGTCCGACGACAGCCCGAGCGACAGGATCTCGTCGCGCGCCAACGCAGGCTCGCCTACGCGCAGCAGCTCCACGGCACGCGAAAACGCAGGGCGCTGCAGCTCGCTGCCCGCTGCCATCAGCGAGCCAGCCTCTTCCTGGGTTTCGCGCAGCTTGAGCAGATCGAGAGCCCCTTTTTCATCGATCGCGGCGAGCCGCGACCAGGCCTGCACCATGTAGTAGGAGAACGGCTGCTCGCGCACGACCTGCTGCAGCCCCTGCACCTGCTCCTGCGCGCGGCCGAGCATGCCCTTGACCCGAGCGGCGAAGTAGCGCGCCCTGCCTGCGACGAAGTACGGCTTCTCCACGGGTCGCAGCGCAAGGCTGCGCTCGAGCGTTGCGAGCGCAGGCGCCCACTGCTGATGGTCCATCTGGTGGAGCGCCAGCTCGAACAACCCATCCTCGAGCATGTCGCCTTGCGGATAGTCGTCGGGCATCTTGGTGAGCATCTGTACGAAGCGCGCTTCGTCTCCCATGAGCCGTGCGATGCGCGCTCCGCGCAGCCGCGCGTCGTCCGCGTAGCTGTGCGACGGGAACTCGGCTTCCACGCGTCCGTACAGACGTCCCGCATCGGGCGTGCGCCCAGCCGCCATCGTCTGCTTGGCACCCTGGAACAGCGCGTTGACCAGCTGCCCCTTGTGAGGCTCGCAACGCTGGATCGCGTCGTTCCAAGCGTCGGCGCCGATCGCCTTCTTTCCCCCCTTGGATGCTGCGGTCGCCTTGAGCACCGCAGCGTCGCACGCCATCCTGCTCGTTCGCTGCGAAGCCTCGAGATCGTCGAGGATGCGCCCTGCTGCCTTGATCGCCTCGTCGCGACGCCCCCCATCGGCAAGGGCCTGGGTCTGCGCGAGCCGCTCGTCGGGGTTCACGCGCTCGATCGCAGCGCGCTGGTCGTCGGGCAGCTTTGCCGCAGCACGGGCGAGCAGCTCCTTTGCTTTCTTGGCCGAAGTGCTGGCCGGCGCTTCGAGGGTCACTGCGCGCACAAGCTCCCCGGCTTCTCGCGCTTGTGCAGCATCCGCCTCGCCGCGCAGCAGGAACTCGGCGATCCGTGTGGAGATTTCGGCCCAGCGCGGACCTCGACGCTTGGCCCGCAGCAGGGCTTTCCAGACCTCGACTGCGGCCGGAGTCGCCCCGGAAGCGTCGAGCGAGTCAGCCTGCAGCAGGCGCGCGGACGCACTGATGGGCAGGTCATCCGGAACTGACGCCGCGCGCTGCACCGCCTCAGCGTGGCGCCCAGCGGCCGCATGCGACCGGGCGGCCGCAAATCGCGCGTAGGGAGCGAGCTGCCAGGTCGCAATCGACGCAGCCGCATCGAACAGAGGCGCGGCGCCGGCTGCATCCCCTGCCTTGTTCAGCAGCAGCGCCTGCACATAGCGCCATCGCGCGAGCTCGACGTCCACGGGCTTGTGCTGATCGACCGCAGCGCCGACCGCGGCAGATGCGGCTCGGTAGTCTCCAGCGGCGAAGGAAGACGCAGCTTGCGCGAGCCTGGGATCGTCGAGCACCGGGCGAGCCTGCAGAGGGTCATTCGACTCCTGCACGGACGCATCCGCCGGTGCAGCCACTGCGCTGTCCCCCGCAGGCACCGAAGATGCGGCAGGAGCAGGGTCGAGGCCTGGCCCCGGACGCGCGCCGCAGCCGCACCCGTAGCACCACGACAAAGCGATCCACGCGGCGAACAGGGTGAACTTGGGTTGCATCAGGCTCGTCCTTTGTCCCGGCGCGCGGCGTGCACGTCGGCAGCTTCTTCCTCGGCAGCGTCCTGCTCGCGCTTCACCGCTGCGGCCACGAACGCGTCCTTGTGACGTCGCACGGTCTCCGTGTCGGCCCTTGCCGATGCCAGCTGCTCTCGGGATCTTGCTTCATGCTGCCGCGCTTCGTCTTCCGCCTCGAGGGCAGAGGCGACCCGGCGATCATGCGAGCGTGCCACCTCGATCTGCGCGACGCGCCAGTCGTTGAGCCGCAGCAGATCATCGACACGAACCTCGCCTTGGTCGGCGCGCCGGGCCTCTTCGGCGCCGACTTCGCGGATCTGCTCGGCATGCTGCTCGCGGCTCCTCTCCCGTCGCTCGCGCTCCGCTGCCGCAGCGGCGGCCTCTCGCGCGCGGTCGCCCAGGTCTCGTGCGCGATCGTCGAGTTGCTTCTGGCGGTGATGGAGCACGGGCTCGAGGGGATACGGCTTGCGGGGCGGCACGGCTCGGAAGAGTACAACTAGGAACTGGGAACAGGAATGCGAATTCAGAGCAGAGAATGATCGGAGCCTGGAGCTTCCATTGACAGGCTCCGGGCGCACGCTAGAAACGAACCTCCTTCATTCCCGACGGTCCAATCATGCCCGACGAGCCTGGTGACAACAGCAGACGCGCGCCCACGCGGGCGCTCAGCAGGCAAGTACCCCTGGATCTCGTGGGCATGGCCGGCGAGATCCAGAGCGCGGATCAGACCATCGGCGCCATGACCGGCGGCAAGCTGCAGCTGATCGCAGAGCAGATCCGCAGGCTGCAGGAGCATGCGCGCTCGATCCTGGAGCAGGCCCGCATCGATGCTTCGCTGCACCGCGCGTCATGTCTCTTCCGCAAACGACCGGGCCACGTCTATCACCTGTACCGTCGCGACGACGAAGCCCTGTACTTCTCCATGCTCTCGCCCGAGGACTGGCGTGGCTCGCCTCCTGACGCGTTCGAAGGCTCGTTCCGTCTCGAGCTCGACATGAGCTGGACGCCGTACGATCGCCTTCAGGAGCGAGACTCCCACGACGAGGCGATTCGCAAGCTTCTCGAGGCGCCGTCCGACCCCAACGACAGCTGAGGGTTGTGCAGCCGGCTGCGAGCAATACAATGGGCGGCCAACCCATCGCAGGGAGGCGACCATGTCCATTTCCAAGCGTGCCCTGGCCGAAGCGATCGGAACGTTCTGGCTCGTGTTCGGAGGATGCGGCAGCGCCGTCATCTCCGCTGGGTTTCCGCAGGTCGGCATCGGTCTGCTCGGCGTCTCCTTCGCCTTTGGCCTGACCGTGCTGACCATGGCCTACGCGATTGGCCACGTCTCGGGCTGCCACCTCAACCCGGCTGTCACCGTGGGGCTCACGGTCTCCGGGCGATTTCCCGCCCGCGAGGTGATCTGGTACCTGGTCGCCCAGGTCGTGGGCGCGGTCATCGGCGCTGGCGTGCTCTACCTGATCGCGAGCGGCAAAGGGGACTTCGACCTGCGCGCCGGCTTCGCATCCAACGGCTACGGCGATCACTCGCCGGGCGGCTACTCGATGGTCGCTGCGCTCCTGGCCGAGGCCGTGCTCACGTTCGTGTTCCTGATGGTCATCCTCGGATCCACGGACGCACGAGCGCCCCAGGGCTTCGCTCCGATCGCGATCGGGCTCTGCCTCACCCTGATCCACCTGATCAGCATCCCGGTGACCAACACCTCGGTCAATCCCGCGCGCAGCACTGGCCCCGCGCTCTTCGTCGGAGGCTGGGCGATCGGTCAGCTCTGGCTCTTCTGGGTCGCTCCGATCGCCGGCGCAGTCATCGCGGGTCTGGTCTATCCCATCATCACCAAGGCACATTCCAAGGACTGACAGGTCGGAGCAACTCATGCGAGCACGCAACATCACGCTCGGGATCCTCTCGCCATTCTCGTGCGCCGTGGCGGCAGCCTGGCTGGTCACTGCCTGCGGCGGCGGTGCGCCTCCTCCCCCCACCACCGGTCCTTCCACCGGGCGGCACGTCGTCGAACCCAACGCCCCATCCTCGGGCCCCCGCCCCACAGGAGGCTCGTCCGACGGCACGACCTGCGAGGAAGCGCGCGACCAGAACAACGAGGAGATCGCGATCGGCTCTTCGTCAGGGCCTGATCTCTCGGTCAAAGAGCTCGGGGCTGTGCTCAACGACGGCAAGTTCCTCGACGCGTGCCAGGTGCCGAACGACACCAAGGTCAACGTCTGCGCTGCGGTCAAGAACGGCCAGGTGATCGGCGTGACGATCGCCACGCTCCCGTCCGATCCCGAGCTCGAGCAGTGCATTGCCAAGCAGGTTCGCGGGCTGTCGTTCCCCTCCAATCCCAAGCTCGACATCGTGCGCACCGAGTTCTGAGCGCACGCTCGAGGGTCTGACGATGTGGTGGAGACCCGAGCGGTTCGGTGCGTGGGTGCGATTCGACGACGGCTCGATCGTCGGGGTCGATCACGAGCTTCGCGGGCGTCTTGGGCTCGATCCGGAGCAGCATCCGGCCGAGGTCACGCTGCCCCTGGAGGCCCACGTCGCGGTCACCCAGCGGTGCGATGCGGGGTGCGCGAGCTGCTACCAGGGTGCCACGCCCACGGGCGCGGAGCCGCCGCTCGAAAAGCTTCGGGCCACGCTGCGATCGGTTGCTGCGCTGCGGGTTTCCACGGTCGCATTCGGCGGCGGCGAGCCCACGATGCGATCGGATCTGGGCGAGGTCGCCCGCACAGCACGTGACCTGGGGCTGGTGCCTGTGACCACGACCAACGGTCGGCGCATCGACGCGTCCCGTGCGCGCGAGCTGCGCGCCTTTGCGCAGATCAACGTGAGCCACGACGGCGTGGCTGGCGCGTACGGTCGGATTCGAGGGCACGATGGGGCGATTGCGGCGGAGCGCGCGATCAGCGAGCTGTCGGCCGCAGGCATCCATGTCGGGGTGAACGTGGTGCTGGCGGCCGACGCGCTGGAGCAGGTCGAAGCCACGGTCGATCGGGTGATGCGGCTCGGAGCCGAGGAGGTGCAGCTGCTTCGGTTCAAGCCGTCCGGGCGGGCCGCGCAGAACTACGGGGGGAACGCACTGGGTCCTGGGCGAAGCTCGGAGCTGTTCTCGCTGGTGCGACGTCTTTCCGGGATCCCAGGCTTGTCGGTTCGAGTGGACTGCGCGCTCGTTCCGCTGTTGTCGGAAGGGCTCGCAACGATGCCTGACGCTGCCCAGGCGTTGTCGCGGTTGGGGGTGTTCGGCTGCGAGGCGGGGCGGCATCTGGTGGGAGTGGCGATCGACGGATCGCTCATGCCGTGCTCCTGTTGGGGCGCATCCGGCGCGGATTGCGGGGGGTGGGTGTGCGATCCGGAGCTCCAGTCGATGCGCGCGTGGCACGAAGCCCTTGGGGCTCCGTGCGATGAATGCCCGGTTCGCGACGCATGTCGTGGAGGGTGCCAGGTGGTCTCGCGCTTCGTTCTGGGGCGCAAGGGGCCGGATCCGGAGTGTCCGAGGGTCCGGATGCACGCGGTGGCTGACCTGAGCGCCCGGGCAGGGTAAGATCACTGCGAGCCGGTCTATTCAGGTCCGGCCAAGTGAGGCATGCATGCGCATCCGGCGCGTCTTTTCGCTCTTCATCTTTGTGGCTGCCGCCGCCCTCGCGGCCGGTTGCGGCTCGAACGAGGCTCCCACGATCGACGGGATCGGCGACAAGGTCGCCTACGTCAACAGCGCTTTCGAGCTGACGATCACGGGCAGCGATCCGGACGGCGACTCACTGACCTTCTCGTACAACGCCGACATACCGGATCTCGCGGAGCGCGATGGCGTGCAGTTCACGCAGGATGGCTCATCGGCGCTGTTCCGCTGGACGCCGCGACCGATGGACATCGGCATCCACGCCTTCGACTTCATCGTCTCCGATGGCAAGAGCACGGCTTCGACAGCGGTCAACATCGACGTGCGCTACCAGCCTTCCAGCTCGGCTCCCGTGTTTCGCGAGCCGCTCGGCACCGGCACCATCGTCGATCTGTCCAAGACCACGGACATCAAGGTCCGCATCGTGGTCGATGACGCCGACACGCCGGAAGTGACCATCGCGATGGAGGAGCCTCGGATCGACAACGCAACGATCGAGCAGGACGGGCCGCAGAACGCGTACTGGTACTGGACCCCGACGCCGGCGCAGATCGCTGCCGACGATCGCTACGTGCTGACCTTGTCGGCCGACGATCACTCCAACGCCAAGGTCATCAAGAACTATCTGATCGTGCTCAAGAAGGCCTTGAAGCAGGATTGTCCTGGCGGTGCACCGACCGTGCAGCATTCGCCTGCGGATCAGAGCACCGTGGTCGGGCTGACGATCGATGCGGTGGTGCAGGACGACAAGGGCATCGCGCACGAGCCGTTGCTCTACTACTCCACGATGGATCCAGGCGCATCTCCGGATCTGACCCAGATGGCGCAGGTCACCATGGTGCAGATGTCGGGCGACGCGAAGAGCGGCTCGTGGGCAGCGGATGTGCCGAATCCGGTGGCGAACGAGCCGGCAGGGTCGTCTGCGACGCTGTACTACGTGATGGTCGCGCAGGACAACGACGATGCCTCGGGCGACTGCGATCACCTCACGCAATCGCCGTCAACCGGCTCGTTCAGCATGAAGGTGACCAACCCGGGCGGCGAAGGCGGCCTCGGAGTCTGCGAGCCGTGCACGCACGACACGCAGTGCGGTGGCAGCGGCGACAACTGCCTCGGGCTCGGCAGCTCGGGCGAGGGCTACTGCGGCAAGGGGTGCACACTCGATACCGAGTGCCCGGGCGCTGACTACTACTGCTCGCTGAGCGAGTGGCCGTCCCTGGACGGCGTCAATGCGCGCCAATGCATCCCCAAGTCGTTCCAGTGCGGCGGCTCGAGCGAGACGTGCGTGGATGACACCTACGAGCCCAACGATTCCTTCACGCAGATCCTGCAGGCCACGGGGTTGAACCCTGGCAGCATCGACGTGATGAGCTGCCCTGGCACCGGCGCAAGCGCCAACGAGGACTGGTTCGTCGTCGACATCGCAGGCGACACCGAGGTCACGGTCTCGATCGCGGGCAGCTCGTCGAGCGATCTCGACCTGCAGCTGGTGGACAAGGATGGGAAGGCGATCGCGACTTCGGCCATGCTTGGCTCCGAGGAGTCCATCACCGAGTGCGTAAGCGGCCCCTACTACTTCTTCCGCGTCTACTCGCTGCTCGGCGCCAAGAACCCCTACAAGCTCACCTACTCCAAGACGGCCAAGAGCTGCTCTTCGTCGTGCGCCGCGGACAAGTACGAGCCCGACGATTCGCGCGCCCAGGCCAGGAACGTTCCGGTCGACTACGGCTCGTCGCACAAGGTGTCCGACAACTCGATCTGCGCCGGAAACGACGACTGGTTCAAGATGTCGCTGCTCAAGGGGGAGACCGTGTACGCGACGATCGGCTTCCAGCAGACGGATCCGCTGCAGGACTTGGACATCCGGTTCTTCGACGCGACGAAGGACCTCACGAACTGCACGGAGACGAACACGGCCGGATGCGACAACGCCAACGGCCAGAGCTCGACTGCGAACGAGAACTTCAAGAAGACGGTGACCGCAGCGGGCGACTACTACCTCGTGGTCCACGGTTGGGCTGGCGCGCAGAACACCTACGGATTGTGCATCGCCGTGAACAACCAGACCGCATGCCCCGCTCTGCCCAAGCAATGAAACGCCCCCTCCTGCTCGTCGCCTGTTTGGTCCTCGGATGCAGCTCCGACTCGCCCCCTGTCTACGAGCCGGGCGAGGTGCGCGACGGCCCGCCGATCTCGTCGCTGCAGCCAGGAACGCTCGTCGCCGGCTCCCTCATCGTCGTCACCGGCTCGTCGTTCGTTCCACCTGACAGCGGCAGCAGCTGGCTGCGTCTGCGAGGCTCGTTTGCAGGCCTGGCTGCCGACGTCACCCTGCCTGCCAAGTTCTCCGACTACAATCGCATGGAGATCCATTGGCCGGGGGGGACCAAGGCTGGGCTGCCGACAGATGATGGCTCGCTCGCCGGCGAAGCCTACATCGAGGTCGATTCCGTCATCGATGGCCAGAAGCACGTCTCTCCGCCGTTCAGCGTCAGCCTCACCATCGCCTCCAGCCTCCCGCCGAACCTCGCCCTGCTGAGCGTCGGCTCCATCGGCTTCGTCAACGAGCCGATCACGGTCCAGGGCAACGGCTTCCTGCTCGGCGGCGCAGAGGGAACCACCGGTGCGTTCGTGGAAGGGTGCTTCCAGCTCGAAGGAAGCTCGAGCTGCAATCCTGTCGGCCCCGTGGAGATCCCATGCAAACCCGCCCAGCCGTTTGATCGCACCACGGCGGTCTTCCCGTTCCACCCGATGATTGCCGGGATCCATCCGGGGACGTTCAAGGGCACGGTGAAGCTGCGCAACGACGCAGGAGGCCAGCCAGGCGACACCTACAGCGACGCGTTGCCTCTGACGCTCTCGCTGCAGCCGCCCGCAGTGTTCTCGCTGTCTCCCTCGAGCGCGAGCCTGGGACAGTACGTGATGATCCAGGGAGGAGGCTTTGTCGACGACTCCGAGCAGGGGTCGCTGACCACGCTCGACTTCGAGGGGACGTTCACCCCGGATGGAGCTGCCTCCATACCTGCGTCGCTCACGCTCCTGCCGCACTTCGTATCCGGGCAGCTTGCCCGCTACGTGCTGAACACCGAGGATCAGCTCGGCGAGGCGATCAACTTGCGGGAGGCTTCCGGCAAGTTCGAGGGCACGGTCACGCCGACGATCCACTTCGGCGCCGAGAAGGAGGCTGGCAAGCCGGTCGCGATGAAGCTCGGTATCGATCGGGTCAAGCAGGTCGTGTGGCTCAAGTTCATGCCCTCCTACGTGGAAAGCCTGCGGCACTTCGGGCTGCGCGCGGCCGACCAGCGCATCCGCGATCGGGTCTTCGAAGTCGCACGTCGCGACTACGAAGGCATCAACATCGAGTTCCGTCCCCAGATCCCGGAGGACTTCGCGCTCTTCGAGTCCGTGGAAATCAGCGGGCCCGACCCCAACGGCCTGGGCCTGCTCGGCTACGACAACACCCCGGGCAAGGACCAGAACAACCTGCGGCTCTACGACAAGATCGGCGGCGTGAACGCCACCACGCAGGAGGACGGCTACCCGGGATACGGGGGCGTGTTCGTGGAGTCGTTCTTCGGATTCAGCATGTTCCCCGGCAAATTTGCCAAGAAGATCGACGGCGCTGACGCGGTGTTCGATCAGATGTTCGACCCCTTCAGGCCGGATCGGGGCGGCGTTCCCGTCGATGCCATGGACATGTCCACCGCAGCGCCGCCGCTCACATCCACTGCCCTCTGTCCTGCGCCGGATCGACCGACCCAGATCGCCTGCGCCATCTGGGCGCTCGGCTCCATGATCGGCACCACGATGACGCACGAGGTGGGGCACTCGTTGGGCCTGGCTGATCCATTCGGCCCTGACTTCCACAACCCGGGCGACATGCCGGATCGGTTGATGGACTCGGGCGGAGCTCGATCGCTTCGGGAGCGGCTCGAAATGGGGGAAGGGCCTGCGATGTTCTGCGACGACGACTACGCGTACCTCCGCAAGGTACTTCCTACGACGCTGGCTGATCCGGGGGTGAGCCGTCCAGCTTGCTGGTGACCCTAAGGGGCTGCCTTGCAGATCAGAGAGGTTCCCCGCGCCCGAGCCCGAGCCCGAGATCGAGATCGAGATCGGGCGGAGCCCCGTTGGTACTTCGTGCCCGAAGTTTCTTGGGGATCCCGGCGACGCCTTCTCCAGGCGCGCAAGGCGTCGGGCGCGAGGGTTCCGGTAGTGGCACGCCACGGCGTGCCTGCGTTGGGCACGGCATGCCGTGCCTAACGCAGACAGGGCGGTGCCGTGTCGCTACGGTCGGCGGAACCCGCTATGCGCTTCGGGCACACGGTACTAGCTCGTGCCATCCCCCTGGAAAATGCCACTTCTTGACAAGGCAAGCCGATGTCAGTGACATCGACTCCATGTATCCAGCCCGTGCCTTGGCCTTCCTGACGGCGGCTCTCGTCACCGGATGCGGCGCAGCCCCGCCGCCCCCGGCCCCGACTCCGGTCCCTGCGACCTCAGCGGCTCCAGACCCGATTCCCGCGCCCAAGGCCGAGGCTCCGAAGCCGGAAGACAAGCCCGTCGCCGAGCTCCCCACCCATTGCTCCGAGTCCAAGAATGCCAAGGTCTGCCTGCCTGACCAGGCTTTCGTCGAACGGCTCTGCAGCGGCAGCTGGCCTGACATCGCGCTCGTCCTGTTCCGAAAGGAATCCCCCTGGACCCGCGCCTATGTCGTACGCCCGGTCAATGCCTGGAACGCCATGGGCGGCGCCATGTCGACCAGCGCCAAGCTGCCCGCTGACGAGGAGTTGATCGTGCTCAAGCATCGCTCGAATCCGGGCGGCATGGTGGTCAGCGGAGCGTCGGGCGGCTACGACGCACTGCGGTGGGACGGCACCTGCGTGTCGCTCAGCGGCGACGAGGTCACGCTGCGGCGACCCGGTCTTCCGAGGCACGCCGCGATTCCCTGGAGAAAGCTCGCAGAAAAGACCCAGACTTCGCTTCTGTCGGACAAGGGCATCAAGCAGAGCTTTGACCGGCGTCGCAAGGATTGTCAGGGCGACGCCACGGGCCCGGGCCCAAGCCCGTGCGAGCGGGCCGAGTCGGCCCTGAGCTCAGGAATCGTCTCCTACGTCCGATCCGGCGGCGCGGTTCCCCAACCGGCAGATTTGCCGTAGCGGTGGGAGACCCGCGACGGGTTTGTTCACCTCCCCCGTATGGCACGGAGCGATTCGCACTCGCCCCTCCTCACCGCCGCGCCCCATGGTTGAAGCGTGGCGGCGGGAGGAGAGGGCCACACGTTGCGAAACACGGCCCAACTTCGGCCCCTCTCCTGCCGCCGCAGCGGGTTGTCGTGGGATGCGGCGGATCAGGAGAGGGGCTCGCGGGGATTGTCAGCGCACGGCGGGGGCGAGGTGATCAATCTCGACGCGGGTTCAATCCCAAGGAATTGACGCTCTGCACCCTGGAGCGCTCCCTCATCTCGCAATACTTCTGGCTCCGTGCACGGGGGTGCTATGAAAGGAGCACCCATGAAGAGTCTCGGCACATTCCTCAAACCAGCCATCATCGCAGCCGGCTGCCTCGTGCTTCTCGGCGCGTCGCTGCCCGCTCTTGCCGGTAGCGACGAAGACGCTCGCAAGCACTTCCAGGCAGGGGAGTCGTACTTCAATACCAGCGACTACGATGGCGCGCTGCGCGAGTTCCAGATGGCCTACAAGCTGTCGAAGCGTCCGCTGATCCTGCTCAATGTCGCGAACGTCTACGAGCGCATGGGCAAGCTCCAGGACGCCATCGACTACCTCAAGAAGTACCTGGCCGAAGATCCCAACACCAAGGATCGCCCGACCATCGAGCTGCGTTTGCAGAACCTGTACAAGCGCGTGGAAGAGCAGAACAAGAATCCCGACGCGGGCGTGGTAGCACCGGCCCCTTCGGAGACCGCTCCTCCTCCTCCTATTGCCTCGGTCCCCCCCACAGCCTCCGTTCAGCCTGTGGTCTCATCCCAGCCTGCGGTGGTGGGTCCACCCAATCGCACGCCTGCCTACATCTCCTGGGGGGTTGGCGGTGCGGCGGTGATCGGCGCGGTGATCACGGGCGTGATCGCAAAAGGGAAGTACGACGACGCTGACTCGGGGTGTCACAAGACCGCGCAGGGTTGTTCGGATAGCGACATTTCTCCGATCAAGAACATGGCGCTGGTGAGCACGATCCTCACGGGGGTGGCCGTGGTCGGAGCAGGCGTGGGGACGTACCTGTTCTTCTCGGCCAAGCCCCAAGCCACGGAGACGGCCACCGGGTACGTGCCGCGCGTGTCTGGCGGCGTGGCGCCGGGCGGAGGCGGTGTGAGCGCGGTCTGGCGATTCTGACCTGGGTGGCGCCCCTGCGTGGACGGCGCAAACGTGGTAGGTTGGATCAGGTCTTTCCGCATGCCGACGCGCTGCTGCCCGATCCTCGGGGCTGCGGCTTCTCAGCCAGAGGTGCCGGCAAGTGAACCATCGAGCGACGCATTGGAAATTCGCAGCCGCCATCCTGAGGGCAGGATGCCTTGCGATCGCGCTCGGTGCATGCCAGCTCGCGGTGGGGCAGCAGACCCTCGACGAGGTTCACTGCGAGGCACAAGGTGCCATCGGGCCCCCTGCCTGCTCGGAGCATCAGATCTGCATCAACGGGATCTGCACTCGGTGTGGCGCAGAGGAGCTGTGCGGCGACAAGGTGGACAACGACTGCCGCAACGGTCCGGACGACGGGTGTCAGGCGCAGGCCGGGGGCGGCGGCGCTGGAGGCGTGTTGCCCGATGGAAGCGCGGGGACCAAGTTGGACGGCGGTATTGCCGGGCAGTCCGGGTCGGCGGGTGCAGGCGGTTCTGATGCCGGGCCCACGGGCGGGACTGCGGGCAGCGCGGGAAGCTCGTGCACAGGCGAATGCACGGCTGGCTGGCCGGACGAGCAGGCTTGTGGCAACTGCGGAAAGCAAACCCGTACGTGCGATTCCCAGTGCAAGTGGGGACCTTGGGGCGCCTGCAGCGGCGAGGGCATATGCGCCTCAGGCACTGCCGAGACTGCAGGAGCCTGCGGCAACTGCGGCACCAACACGCGAACCTGCGAGGGCTGCCAGTGGGGCGGATACGCGTGTATGAATCAGGGGGAGTGCACTCCTGGGCAGGTCGAGCTTGGCTGGAAGCTCGGCTGCGGAGTGACGGGCGCAGCGTTCAGGCGGTGTGCGGAAACCAACTGCATGTGGGGCGCGCTGGAGTGCATCGACAGCGGGTGCAAGAGCGCGGGCGCCGGATGCGCCCACGACCACGAATGCTGCAGTGGCAACTGCGGTGGAGGGCAGTGCCATTAGCGGGGGGCCGTGGCGGCATGCTACCAGCATGCCTCGGGCGGGCATGCCACGGCATGCCAAGAGCATTGGATAGCAGGGAGGGATGAGCTTGTTCCGCCCTCGCTACACTTCAGTCTTCACCGCTTGCCGCCCGAGCGCTGGCTGGCCAGGTCCTTGATCATCGCGATACGGCGTAGCAAGCCTTTTTCCTGGGCATCCATGTCGCCTTCGCTGCGAGACAGGATTGCCACGTAGGCGTCGACGGCCCGCATGTCGATGGGTCCCACTGTGGACGCGAGCTTGTGGAGGCCATCGACGATCTCGCGCGGCATGAGCACTTCGAGCGCGGAATACAGCTCAAAGAGGTACTTGATCCAGTACGGGCTACGCCGGGTCTGGGCGAGACGCAATGCGTGGGTCGAGGCCATTCTGGGAATGCGCACATCCAATCGGGCACCCGCACGCATGGATGCGAGGACATCGTTCAGTCTTCTGCCGATGATGCTCTCAGCTTCGATCGCGTCGCCAGCGGCGATCGCTTGATCAGCGCGCTCCGCTGCCTTGAAGAATTCGCTGGGGCTGGCACCTGTCCTTGTTGGCTCCTGCGCCATGGTCTCGACGAGGAAGCGCCGCCCTTCGCTTTGGGAGGGGCTGACGCTCAGCGGGGTATCTGCGCGATCCCTCGCCGTCGGTGCGAGATCCTTGCTCACGCGAACCTGGACCTCCTGGTTCCCAATCCTGATGCGGTTTCCGTCCTTGAGCTCGAAACGCGAGACCACCGGCGCACCATCGACGATCACGCCGTTGCGGCTGCCGAGGTCCTCGATCGTGGCTCCGTCAGCGCGCACGGTCAGCATGGCGTGTCTGCGCGACACGCTCGCGTCGTCGATGGAAAACTGGCAGGCAGCATCTCGGCCGAAGACGTACGCCCCCGGGGCGACAGGAAAGAACTTCCCTCCGAATGACAAAGACACTCCCACGGGAAGATCCATATCAGAGCTGCGCGGGCAAGGTCAAAGGGCGCTCGCAGCTCAGGTGAGCGTTTGCGGACCGATCGTCGAACGTTTGAACGTGCCGAATTCCATGGAATGGCGGGTCGCCCGGCCTTGCGTGTGATAGCCTCAGAGAGTCTTGCCATGCCGAAAGTGGAGCCATCCAAACCAGAGCCCGATGCGGGTGACGCGCAGGAATCGTTCAGCCAGTACAACGCGGGCGACCTGATTGCGGACAAGTACAAGCTGGTGCGCAGGCTCGGCCAAGGCGGCATGGCCACCGTGTGGACCGCGAAGAACACCTCGCTCGACGTGCTGGTGGCGATCAAGCTGATCCGCGCGAACACCACGGCACAAGGCGCGGCCGCGCGCCTCCTGCAAGAAGCCCGCGCCGCTGCAGGCATCGACCATCCCGGTATCATCCGTGTGTTCGACTTCGGCTCCACGGCCCGAAACGAACCTTTCATCGTCATGGAGCTGCTCGAGGGCGAGTCTCTGGCCGCTCTGCTGCGCCATCGCGCACGCATCGATGCGGTCAAGGCTGTGCAGACCATGCTTCCGGTCGCCGACGCGCTCGCATCGGCTCATGCCAAGGGCGTGATCCATCGCGATTTGAAGCCTGACAACATCTTCCTGCACTGCCCCGAGTCTGGCCGAACGCAGCCCAAGGTCCTGGACTTCGGCATCGCTCGCCTGCAGAAAGCGGTCGAGCACAAGCTCACCGCAGCGGGCAGCATCCTGGGCAGCCCGGCCTACATGGCTCCTGAGCAGGCGGTCGGCTCGGAAGACCTCGACCACCGCATCGACATCTGGGCCTTCACGGTCGTGCTCTACGAGATGATGACAGGCGCGCCTCCGTTCGAAGCCAGCAACTACAACGCCTTGCTTCGCCAGATTCTCGAGCGCGATCCGGTCCCGACCACGCAGATGGCAGCAGGCGACGCAGCGCTGTGGGCAATCGTCTCGCGCGGCTTGCACAAGGACCCTGACAAGCGCTGGCAGTCGATCCGGTCCATGGGCAGCGCGCTGGCGCAATGGCTGCAGAAGCTCGGCGTGGACGAGGACATCTGCGGGCGCAAGACCGCGTCGCAGTGGGGCTCTGCAGACGACAGCGGCGCGCATCACCATCCGCGTTCGCTCACATCGACGGACTCGGGTGATCGGAAGTCTCAGGCGGACGGCTGGTTCGACGATCTGCGATCCACGACGGGTTCGAGAAAGACGCCGCGCGGCGAGTCGATCCGGTTTGCGCGCACCGGAGAGATGCCTTCCGCGCCCGACCTGCAACCGCAGCTGATCGGCCACATCTCAGGATCCGGCGAGCGGCCCGAGATCGACTTCCACACGACCAACGTGACGCCTGGCAGCCTGCTACCCGTTGACACCGGCTCCCGGCGCCCGGGCAAGCGTCGCCTGGTTCCCGCAATCGCTGCGGTGGCTGTTCTGGCAGGGCTGGGCATTGGCGCGCTGGTCGTGATGCGTTCCAGGCAGTCCGATCCCGAGGGTGCAGTGACTCCTGACCCGTCCGCTGGCGGTGTGGCATCCGCGGCATCGCCCGCGAGATCCGCTCAGGACGCACGCAGCGCGCCTTCTGCATCCGTGAGCCCGCCGCTGACGCCGGTCGCAGTGGAGAGCTCCAGCGCGTCGTCCCCGGCGGTGCTGGATGCGGGACCTGCGCCAGTGGCGCCGGGGAAGCTGCGCCCTGCGGGGTCCAAGTCCGCGAGCGAAAAGCCACCGAAGCCGCCTGCAACCACGCCGGGCGACGACTTGAAGCTGCCGTACTGATCGGTTCCGCGTTCGCCGTTTCCTCGCGAATCATCCTGAATATGAGCTTTCCAGGCAAAGCAGTTGTGTGCTGAGCAGCTGTGGCGATTCGCTTCGCCGGGACGCCTCTTTCATGGTCAATGGCCTCATTCGAACCGAGATTTTCGCTGGGACCCGGATGCGTGTCGATGTGATATCGTAGACACGTGGGAGAGTCAGGACTGCCTCGGAATGTTGCTTCGGCTGCGGTGCCACGGCCGCGCAAGCATCGTGAGTACGAGGCAGGCGATCTCATTGCCGAGAAGTATCGGCTCGTGCGCACGCTCGGCGAAGGGGGCATGGCGACGGTCTGGGTGGCCACGCACATCGCGCTCGACATCCACGTCGCGGTCAAGCTGATCCGCTCGGACATCGCCTCGGCAGGGGCTTCGAAGCGCCTGCTGCAGGAAGCTCGAGCAGGTGCGTCCATCGACCATCCTGCCATCATCCGCGTATTCGACTTCGGCACCACCCAGTCGGGCGATCCGTACATCGTCATGGAGCTGCTCGATGGCGAGTGCCTCGCAGATCTTCTGCAACGCCGCGTTCGAGTCGCTGCGATCAAGGCTGTGCAGACGCTCCTTCCCATCGCGGAAGCGTTGGCTGCCGCGCACGCCAAGGGCGTGGTGCACAGAGATCTGAAGCCTGAGAACATCTTCCTGCACAGCTCCGAGTCTGGGCGCACGCAGCCCAAGGTGCTCGACTTCGGCATCGCGCGGCTTCAGAGCGCGATCCATCACAACCTGACCGCTGCAGGCTCGGTGCTGGGCAGCCCGGCGTACATGTCGCCCGAGCAGGCGCGCGGTGACGAGAACGTGGATCACCGCGCGGATATCTGGTCGTTCTCCGTGGTGCTCTACGAGATGATCGCTGGCGCCCCGCCGTTCGATGCAGCCAACTACAACGCGCTGCTGCACAAGATCCTCGAGGACGACCCTGCGCCGACCACGGATCTGGCAGCGGGCGACGCGGAGCTCTGGGGGATCCTGCAGCGAGGGCTGGTGAAGAACCGCGACGATCGCTGGCGCTCCATGCGCAGGATGGGTGCTGCGCTGGCGCGATGGCTCGTGGATCGCGAGGTCGACGAGGACATCTGCGGAGGCAAGCTCGACTCGATCTGGCTGGGCCCGTCGGACAGCGGCGAGCGCCTTGTCATCTCGACCGGGTCGTCGCCAGATGGGGTTCGCAAGTCGATCCCGGATGCGTGGTTCGACGATCAGGAGCGGCTGGTGGCAGCAAGCGGCGCAGACCCGTTGTCGAGCGCGTTCGCCACCACGGCCGAGGCTCCATCTGCGCCGAGGCTCAAGGCGCTTCTATCCAAGACGGGACACATCTCGTCGGAGGCGCCGGCGATCGAGACGCACCAGTCGTATCTGACGCCCGGGAGCCTGGCGCCTGTGGACACGCAGTCCAACCTGCGCGCCTCAGCCGCGCCCAAGCCACACCGCACCATGCGCATCGCTCTCGGCGCCGTGGCCCTGTGCTCTGTCCTCGCCGTGGGCCTGATGGTTTGGCTGCGCTCGAGCGCGGCTGAGCGCAGCACCACCACCGGGCTGACCGGCTCCACGACGGTCGCGCAACCCGATGTCGCTCCGGATCCGGTTGCAGTGGCTCCGCAGACGCCCAGCGCAGCCTTGAGCGTGGAGCCAGCCCCGTCGGCGACCGCGCCGACCAGCGTGGTGCCCGAGGCGGGCGCCCCGGCGGTGCGCACGGTCAAGACTCCGCCTCCTGCGGCCAGCGGCGCAAAGGAAAAGCGTGTTGCTCCGGCGGCCACACCCGGGGGCGACGACCTGAAACTCCCCTATTGACTGCCATGGAGTGATAGCGTTGCGGCACGTGAAGCGTTGGATCAGCGGAGTTGTCCTTGCAGTTGCCGCGGTGAGCCTGCCCGTGACGGACGGTCTTGCGGGCGGACCGTCCCACGACAAGCCGGCGAAGAACGTGCAGGACGAGGCGCGCGATCGGCTGCGGATCGGCGTGCAGGCCTACAAAGACGGCCGGTACAAGGAAGCGATCGACAACTTCCTGATCGCCAACCGGCTGGTCCCAAGCCCTTCGCTGTCGTTCAACATCGCCAAGGCCTACGAGAAGCTCGGTGACGAGCCGGCTGCTCTCATGTGGTACCGCGACTACCTGCGTCAGGCCCCGTCCGCTCCGGATCGCGCCGAAGTCGACAAGCGGGTTCTGGCCCTGCAGGGCAAGCTTCGCGACAAGGGCGTGCAGCAGGTCACGGTTCTGTCGATCCCGGCCGGTGCGACCGTGGTGCTCGACGGCCAGCCGGTCGGCGTCACCCCGTGGACCGGCGAGATCATGCCTCGCAAGCACACGGTCACGCTGAGCCGGACCGGCTATCGGGAGTCGACGCGGGAGTTCGAGCTTCCGCCGGATCGCGCGATCGATGTTGCGGTTGCGCTCGAGGACAACGGCTCGCCTGTGGCTCCACCCCCCGCGCCGACAGTGTCGGCGTCCGCAGCCCCGCTTCCGAGCGCGCCTCCGCCTGTGGTGTCAGCGCCGCCCCCTGCGGAGTCGCCGAAGGTGGCGACCACGACCTGGATCACGCTTGGGGCGGGCGGAGCGCTGCTGCTCGGCTCTCTTGGGTTCGAGCTTGCAAGGCGCAGTGCAGAGTCGGATGCGCGCGACGCAGCCACGCAGGTGGATGCCCGGGACAAGTACGACACGATGCAGAGCCGGCAGACCGTGTCTCGAGTGCTGGTGGGCGTGGGCGCTGCAGCGACGATCGCTGGCGGTGTGCTCCTGATGATCGACCTGCAGAGCAAGGGGCCATCCGAGCCGTCGCGAGGAGGTTCGTCGCGACGGGTAGGCGTGGGGTGTACGGGCTACGGATGCGGTCTGGTCGCAGCAGGCAGTTTCTAGCGAGGTGATGCGATGACGTTGCCAACCAGGACGACCTCTGCATGGGTCAGAGCTGTTGCCTGCGCGCTCGCAGGTCTGTTCGCGGGTTCTGCAGGGTGTGCGACCGATCTCGACAGCGACTTTCCGGGCAAGGCGTGCACGCCGAGCTTCGAGTGCATCTCCGGCTTCGAATGCGACAGGAACCGGATGGTTTGCGTTCCGGTGGGGGCCGTGCCTGAAGCAGGGCCGGACACCAGCACCGGCGGAACGAACCAAGGCGGTGCAGGGGGGTCGTCGGGCAACGGCGGCACAGGCGGGGTAGCGGGATCGAGCGGGGCGGGAGGATCGAGCGGGACAGGGGGAGTTGGGGGCACGGGCGGCACTCCGCCGGACGGACCTGTTGTATGCAAGTCCGGGGAAACCGTGTGCGGTACGGAGTGCGTGACGCTCATCGACGACGAGAAGAACTGCGGGGGGTGCGGCGCAATCTGCACAGCTCCTGACAACGGAATCCCAGTCTGCAGCAGCTACAAGTGCACGTTCGCCTGCTCGGACCCGTACCACGCGTGCGGTGCCAAGTGCTTCGACTTCACAAACGATCCGGGCAACTGCGGTGATTGCGCGGTCAGCTGCCCCCCGGTCGTCAATGGGACGCCCGCGTGTGAAGGGAGCGTGTGCAAGGCGAAGTGCGACGGGCTCGTATTCAAGGAATGCGCCGGCGGCTGCGTGGACTTTCAGAGCGACCCCAAGCACTGCGGAGACTGCGCCACAGCGTGTGCCCTGGGCAAGGTGTGCTCAGCCGGCACCTGCTCGGACACGTGCACGCTGCCCCTGGTGAACTGCGGCGGTGCCTGCGTGGACGTCACCAAGAATGCGTCGCACTGCGGCTCCTGCGACAGTTCGTGTCCGGTTCCCACCAACGGCACGGCCACCTGCGCTGCGAGCACCTGCGGATTCACGTGCAACGCCACCTTCACCAAGTGCGGCGCTTCTTGCGTGGATACCCAGACCGATCGTGCGAATTGCAGCGGGTGCAACAAGTCGTGCAACGCTCCGGCGAACGCTACGGCCACGTGCAGCGGCGGCACCTGCGGCTTCAATTGCGACACTGGCTTCGCGAACTGCAGCGGCGCATGCGTGGACATGCAGACCGATGCAGCGAACTGCGGCGCATGCGGCAACCAGTGCACCGGCGCGCAGGTGTGCATCAAAGGCGTCTGCGAGAGCACCTGCGGCGCGCTGACCTACTGCTCGGGCCAGTGCGTCAACACAGGAACCGATCCAGCGAATTGTGGTGGCTGCGGCACAGCCTGCCCCGCGCCCGCGAACGGCAAGGCTACTTGCACGTCCGGCGCTTGCGGCATCGCGTGCGACACCGGCTTCTCGCTCTGCAACGGGACGTGCGTAGCGACCTCCACCGATCTTGCGAACTGCGGCACGTGTGGCCACGTGTGCCCGGCGCCTGCCAACGGCGCTGCCACATGCACAGCTGGCGCGTGCGGGATCTCCTGCAACGCAGGCTACACCCCGTGCAATGGTGCTTGCGTCAACCTCCAGTCCAACGCCTCGAACTGCGGGACTTGCAATCACCAGTGCCTGGTCACGGAAGTGTGCTCGGATGGGCAATGCACCCTGACGTGCTCAGGGACGCTCGCCAACTGCAACGGCGCTTGCGTGGACAAGCAGAGCGACACCTCGAACTGCGGCAACTGCGGCACGGTTTGCCCGGCTCCGGCCAATGCATCCCCCACGTGCGCGCTCGGGGTATGCGGATTCACCTGCAATGCCGGATCGACCAAGTGCGGCAACGTCTGCGTGGCGACCGCAACCGACGTGGCGAACTGCGGCACGTGCGGCAATGTCTGCCCTTCGGCGCCGAACGGAACTCCGGTGTGCACCAACAGCCAATGCGGCGTAGCGTGCAACACTGGTTTCTCGAAGTGCAACGGCACCTGCGTGGACACCAAGACCGACCCTGCGAACTGCGGGACTTGCGACAATGCCTGCAGCTCCGGCCAGGTCTGCGCAGCAGGAAAGTGTCAGGCTGGCTGCGTTCTTCCCACGATCGAGTGCAAAGGCACGTGCGTGAACACGGCCACAGACCCTGAAAACTGTGGCGCCTGCAACAACGCGTGCCCGGACTATGCCAACGCCTCGACGATCTGCTCCGGGTCCACATGTTCGTTCACCTGCCTCACCGGATACGCCGACTGCAACGCCACCGCTTCGGACGGCTGCGAGGTGAATCTCAACGCTGATCCCGATCACTGCGGCACCTGCTCCACGGCATGCAACTCCAGCCATGGAACCGCGACTTGCACCAACAAGGTCTGCGGTATCATCTGCGCGAACAACTACGGCAATTGCGACGGCGATGCGTCGAACGGCTGCGAGGTCCCGCTGACCACGATCACCGACTGCGGCGCCTGCGCAGCGTTCTGCTCGAACTCCCACGGCACCACCACCTGCACGGCTGGCGTCTGCCATCCGATCTGCTCCCCGGGGTTCCACGATTGCGACTCGAACCCGGCCAATGGTTGCGAGACCGATACCAACACGCCATCCAACTGTGGCGAGTGCGGGCGAGTCTGTCTTGGCGGAGCGAACGTGATGTCGATCGCCTGCTCGGACGGGAAGTGCACTTCAAGCTGCGTGCTCGGGTTCGTCAACTGCACGCAGCCTGTAACGCCGACCCCGGACAACGGGTGCGAGAGCAGCAGCACGGTAGCGAACTGCGGCGGTTGCGGCAACTCGTGCCAGCTTCAGGGAACTGGCGGATTCGTTTGCGGCGCAAAGCTCCCCAACATCTGCAGCTGCAACGGGACCGACACCAAGTGCAGGAAAGCTGGCTCCGGTGGAACCTGCGACTTGCAGACGGACAAGTGCATCTGCAGCGGCACGACCTGCAAGTACGGCGAATCCTGTGTGAAGGGGACGCCCAATGATCTCTGCGCCTGTAATGGCGGCGCAGCCTGCACCGGGCCCAACGATACCTGCTGCTACGCTCCATCGGGCTGCCGCGACCTGAATGTTTCGGCAGACAGCTGCGGAGCATGCGGACACGCGTGCCCGCCTGGGTTCATCTGCTCGGGTGCGGTCTGCAAGTGCGACAACACGGGCGACTGCGACGCAGGCGGCGGCGGCACGTGCGACACGCCGAGCGGCGCGTGCATCTGCGGCACCACGACCTGCGCCGCGGGCAAGCGGTGCCAGCAGGGCGGCTCCTGCGGGTGATTGGGAACTAGGAACTGGGAACAGGAACGCGAATTCAGAATTAGGAATGGGCGGAGCCGGAGCCGTGCGCCCACGCTCCGCCCATTCGCGTGCTGTTTCGTGTGCTCATACGCGTGCTCATACGCGCGCTCATACGCGCGCTCCTACGCGTGCTCATGCGCGTGCTCATGCGCGTGCTCATACGCGCGCTCATACGCGTGCTGTTTCGTGTGCTCATACGCGTGCTCATTCGCCGTGCGCCATGAGAGCTGAAGGGTGATTCGTCGTGTGCCATGGGCAAGCCGAAAGGTGATCCAAGCTCGTGCACGCGCCAGGCTTGCCCGTGGTCCGCCTCCACGGCAAGCCCTGCGATTGTACGATGCATCCACTACCTTGGGGCTTGCCCCATGCCACCTGCCAACCCTGGCCCCTGCCACGTCTGGCCTGTGCCCGTGAGCTGCAGCGCAAACACAACGCGCAATGAGCCCAGCCAGAGCCGCGCCCATTCGCATTCTCATTCGCCTTGCTAGTTCCCAATTCCTAGTTCTAGAAAGCGGCGCAGTGGCCTTGGTAGCAGTCTCCGATGCAGCAGTCCGCTGTCGTCGTGCACACCCCTCCAGGGGGCGAGCAGGTCGTGCCGTTGTCCTTGCAGATCCCGCCTTGGCACGTCGCTCCTGGACAGCAGTCCGAATCCGTGGTGCACGTCCCCTGCCCGAGCGGGATGCAAGTTGCGCCGCACGAGAACCCGGTCGAAGAGTTCGGATCCGGCGTGCAGATCCCAGAGCAGCACTCGTCGCCGAAGTTGCACGCCGCCCCGTCGGAGTAGCAGGCGCCTCCGAAGTTCGGGAAGCACCGCGACACGCCCATGGACGTCTTGTGGCACCCGGACTTGCCCCCGGTGCAGCAGTTCTGGGATGCGCCGAGTCCGCCGCACACGTCCCCATCCGGAAGGCAGTTGGTGCTCCGCACGCACCTTCGCAGGCCGTAGGCATCCGGCGTGCCGCACTCCAGCGAGCAGCAGTCCTTGTTCGTCTCGCAGATGTCCTGGTACGGCTTGCAGCCGCCGATCGGGAAGCAGTAGCCGGTTCCGGTCCCGAGTCCGGCATCCACGCACATCGTGTTGCAGCACGAGCGCAGGCCGCTGCACGGCTGGTACGTCGTGACGCACGCTCCAGTGGCCTCGTCACAGCGATGCGTGGCCGGAATGCACACGTCGTTGCAGCAGTCTACGTTTGCATCGCAGTAATCGCCATCGGCCCTGCAATAGGCGTGGAAGCTGCAATGTCCGCTCAGGCACTGACCTGAGCAGCACTGCGAGCCGGAGCACGTTTCTCCCAGGGTCGCGCATGGGCCGGTGCCGGTGCATACGCCCCCGGAGCAGTTGTTGTCGCAGCATTCCGTGCTGCTCGTGCACGACTGCCCCACGTGCTTGCACGACCCTGCTGCACACTTGAGCGTCGCCGGGTTGCAGTAGAGCGTGCAGCACTGGACCGACTCCGTACATGCAGCGTCGATCGACTTGCATGCATTGGGAATCGAGCAGCGCTTGACGTTGTCCACATCGAGATCGCAGTGCCCGGAGCAGCATTGTCCGTCGTTCTGGCACTGCGTGTTGGCAAAGAAGCAGTTGCCCGCAGGCACACCACAGGTGCCGCCGGTGCAGTTGGCCGAGCAGCAGTCGGTGTTCTTGGTGCAAGACTGGTGATACGACTTGCACGTCGAGCAGTTGACACCCACGAGGCAGTTGGCTCCAGAGCAGCAGCCGTTGGTGCAGCTCGTGGTGTTGCACACGCACTGGCCGTTGAGGCACTGCTGCCCCACCGCGCACGGGACCCCGGCGCCGCACTGGCAGTTGCCGTTCACGCAAGCGTTGGCTCGCATCGGATCGCAGGTCAGGCACGCCTGCCCGCCGACTCCGCAGTGGGCGACCGACGGCGAATTGCAGGTCGTGCCCGTGCAGCAGCCTCCGGTGCAGGTCTGCGAGCATCCGCTGCAGGAGCCGGCGATGCACTGCTCTCCGACTCCGCACGCATTGCAGATCCCTCCACCTGCGCCGCACGCTGAGGTCGCGTTGCCCGGCTGGCAGACATTGCCCTGGCAGCAGCCGGAGGGACAGCTCTGGGAATTGCACACGCATTGGCCGCCGACGCAGGCGAGGCCCGGGCCGCACGCTGCAGCGCCTCCGCACGTGCACGCGCCTGCCGTGCAGCCGTCCGCGATCAACGAGTTGCACGGGGTGCAGGCGCTACCCGCGGTCCCGCAGGTCGCCAGCGATGCTGCGTTGCACACGTTGCCAGAGCAGCAGCCCGTGGGACACGTGCTCGCATTGCACGTGCACTGGCCAGCCACGCACTTCTGCCCCGCTCCGCAGGCAGCTCCCTGTCCGCAGCGGCACGCGCCCCCTGCGCAGCTGTCCGCCAGGTTGCTGTCGCAGGTCACGCACCCTCCTCCGGCAATGCCGCACGAGGTCATGGACGCTGGCATGCACGTGCCATTGTTGCAGCACCCGTTCGGGCAGCTCTGCGCATCGCAGGTGCATTGCCCGCCAAGGCAATGCTGCCCGCTCGCGCACGCACCGCTGCTTCCGCACGTGCAGGCCCCTGCAGTGCAGGAGTCAGCAAGCTCCGGATCGCACGTCACGCACGCTTTGCCTGCCTGGCCGCACGAAGTGGCCGAAGGAGAAGGAACGCAAGTGTTTCCGTTGCAGCAGCCAGCGCATGTCTGCGCGCAGCCGGAGCAGACCCCGCCTACGCACGAGTCGCCGCCGGCGCAAGCCACGCACGCATTGCCCGACGTCCCGCAGGTTGAAGCGGACGAAACCTGGCAGTCGCCGTTGGCGTCGCAGCAGCCCGTGGGGCACGAAGCTGCGTCGCACACGCAGCTGCCTCCCACGCAGGCTTTGCCAGCAGCGCAGGGACCGTTGGCGCCGCAGGCGCAGGCGCCGGTCTTCGTGCACGAGTCAGATGCCAGCGGGTCGCATGCTGTGCACGCTGCTCCTGGTGCTGCGCATGCGCTCTTCGAGAGAGGAGTGCACACGTTGCCAGCGCAGCATCCGTCTGGGCAGGTATTCGCATCACACACGCACTGACCGTTGCTACAGGCTTGCCCCAAAGTGCATCCAGGCCCATTGCCGCATGTGCAGCTTCCTGCCGTGCAAGCATCGGAGAGCAGGGTATTGCAGGCCACGCACGAAGATCCGGCCTGGCCGCAGGTGGTCATCGATGAAGCGATGCAGGTCTGCCCTTCGCAGCATCCGTTGGGGCAGCTTGCTGGGTCGCAGGTGCACGTTCCGGACACGCACTGCTGGCCATTCGCGCAAGCGCCGGCTCCGCCGCAGGTGCACGCCCCGTTGGTGCAGGAATCGGTCTTGGCCGGGTCGCAGACCACGCACGCGGCGCCTCCGATCCCGCACGCAGTCGGCGAGCCAAGGGTGCATGCGCCACTGTTGCAGCATCCGCTCGAGCAGGTGGTCGGATCGCAAACGACGGAAGCTTCCTGGGCGTCCGCAGCGTCCTGGTCGGCATCCGCTGTTGCGGAGTCATCCGCCGCATCGCCTGTTGTGGTGTCTTCACCTACATCCGTTGTCGTCACGTCGTCCAGGACATCAGGCGTTGGGCCGTCTGGGACATCCTGGGAAACCACATCGGGAATCACGTCTGGCTTGGCGTCCAGCTTCGGGTCTGTCTTCACATCAGCGGGTTGATCCGTCTTGATGTCTGTGGCCGGGTCTGTGGTCGAATCCTTGCCAGCCTCGTTCGCGTCGGTTTTGGTCCCTGCTGCACCGTCCGACGCATCCTGGCCGGCCGCGCCGCCGCCGCCGACCACGCCGACCTCATCTGAGCCACCGCAACCCAGTCCGCCCAGAACGGCTGCGATGCTGAAAGCAGCGACGAACAGTCCAACGGTGCGCAGAGGCTTCATACCGTGCTCCTTGTCCCGGATCAGCGCGCAACCCACCCACGCGTTGCGCAGATGGTCCTAGAAGTAGTACCCGGACCGGGCCATGCCCAGGCCGGTCCCAGAAAAAACTAGGAGCTGGGAACAGAAATGCGGATGTAGAATATGAGAATTGGGGAGGCGGAGGGACGCCCCCGGCGCCTGCACGTTCGCCGCAGCTAGCGGGTCAGAAAGAGCACGGCAAGCGCGTCCGCAAGGGCTTCGGGCAGGACACCGCGAGCCTACAGCGGTCGCCGCCCGGCATCACGGCATCCGAAGCTCGAGGCGAAGCGCGCCAAGCGGCCGTGACCGAGAACGATCAGTAACCGCGATGGGTCGCAGGCAATGGAACCGCCATGTTCCGCGAGCAATTCTTCATTCTCTGTTCGCGTTCTTGTTCCCAGTTGCTAGTTTCTCCTACAGAATGAATCGGTATCCGAGCATCAGTGTGGCTGCGCCGGTGTTCGAGTTGCCCGTGGCCGAGTGATCCAGCGGACCGTATTCGAGAAGTGCTTCGGCCAGCAGCCCACCAGGGCCAAGCTGGAACTCGGCCCCGAGCGGCACGCCAAATCCTATCTTCGTGGATTGCTCCGTGGTCTCGCTGATGTTGTTGCCCGCGGCCGCGCCCCGCACCGTGCTCCGTAGCAGGTAGATGCGGGGCCCGATCCCTGCATAGGGGACCACCCTTCCGAGGCTGGTGAGCCGGTACATGAATACAGGCATGAACGCCAGCTGCTTCTCGGTCAGGTGCCACGCGTAGCTGCCTCCAGGCACACGCGGATCTGCATCTACCGTCTTTGCCTGCTTCGGTGCCGCGTAGTCGATGTCCAACGCTGCGGCAAAGGAGCGGTTCATCCAGGGAAAGATGTAGCCGAGCTCGATGCCCGCCCTCGCATTCGGGTTCATCCCCCCGAATGTCACCAAGCCTCCGACCCTTGCCCCGAGCAGCACCGCTCCCCCCTTGCTCGGCTCGGACGTGACCTGCTTGCTCGCGTCATTTGCTTCCTGCGCCAGGGCCGTGCCGCCAACGAGCAGGCCTGCCACCAGAGAACCGATCGTCAATGTGCAACGCATGTTCGCCTCCGCTTCTCGATGGCCATCACCAGATCACGAGCTCTGTGGTCTTGCTCGCAGGGCTGGGCTCGTCCGTCTGGCCCCCAAGCAGGAAGATGAACGCACTCTGCACCGAGCTGCCGAGCAGGTAGCGCCCGTGCGTCATCGACAACCCTTCGTCGTTCCACGAGTTGTTCGCCAGGTGTGGCAGCGGGCTGATGATCTTCCCGGACTTGGCCTTGGGTGACGGCCCTGCCTGCACGCCGCCGAACGTGAACAGCTGGTCATTGGCAGCACACACGCCGTAGCCCGCCAGCTTCACGCTGAAATCAGGCACGTTCGCGTCGTCGAACACCCCGAGCTGCCCGCCGTTGCCGACCAGAGCAGCCTCTACGCGGTTGGCCGTATTGCCTGACGCGAGCAGCCCGCCGCCCAGGTAGATCCATTCGACATTGGGTCCGGCAAGAGATGTGGCCGTCGAGTCCACGAGCCAGGCACCAGCCTGCCAGCGACCCACCGCAGAGCTCTGCGTCCCTGCCGTCCAGCTCGCTGCGAAGGTCTGATGACCGTTGGCCTGCAGCGTGACCGTCAGGTATTCGTACGAGCCGAGCGCGACCGGCGTGGCGCTGTCGTCGAGTCCGAGCAGCGCGTAGACGTGGACTGTGTTGGGATCCGCCGGATCCGTGGCTGCCATGCCTGATGCACCCTTGCGTGCCTTGCCCATGGCAGGCAGATCCACCCACTTGCCCGTGCTCCCCAGGGCGAGGGGCACGTCCGCGCCTGGCGTGGTGGTGCCGTCATCGGTGTAGGTGAGCTGGTTGGCTACGGTGATCTCCTTGATCAGCACCTCGTCACCCGACTTGCCGTTCACCGTGGGCGACCGATAGAGGCGGTATCCGGTGACGTTGGGGAGCGGCTGCCCCAGCGAGTCGACAGGCGCCGCCCACTTGAGCACGACCTGGATCTTCTTGCCTGCCACGGCTGGCACCTTGACGATGAACTCGTCACTCGGGAGCGACTCGCCTCCTGGGTTGTCCAGGTCGGTCAGCCCGAACGTGGCCGACAGCTTGTAGAACCAGTATCCGGCGTCCAGACCGACGTCGTTCAGGGCGAGGTCATCGACATCCAGCGCAGGAGCCTCGCGCGGATTGAGGATCATGGCGCGCTGTCCGGAAGCCAGCGTGGTTGCGCCGTTCGCTCCGCCATACACGTAGATGTACCTGCCGATGCGCGCCGAAGCAGCAAAGCTTCTCGGCGTACCCAGCTTGTAGAACTGCATCTTGAAATCGCCGAATGCACCGTAGAAGTCCACGGGCGCAGCTTCCACCGAGTCGAACGAAGCAGGGGTCGCTGCACCGTCGTCTCCGCCGATCGCATACACGAACCGCGCTGCTTCGGTTGCGTCTCCAGAAGCAGCCGCCAGAGCCCGCCTTCCCACGATCATGTCCTTGCCCGCCTTGGGCGCGGACAGGTTGAGCGACGGCCCGGTCACGCCGATGGCCGAGTAGTCCGCGTAGCTGCCGTCGTCGTTCGTGATGCGCAGCACGCACACCGAGCCCACGGGAATCGCGGACCCGTCGATGGTGACCTGCTGCGTGCAGTTCTGGTTCGCATCGCAGACCTGTGGCGCGGTGACGATTGCGCTCGAGGGCACAGCCGTTCCGTCGCACGTGAGCGAGGCTGTGGAGTTGCGGAAGTCGTGTCCCGCGACCTTCACCACCTGACCTGTGGCCGCCACGATCGAGGACGGTGTCACAGAGTCGATTCTCGGCGGTGCGAGCTGCTCGACCGTGAAGGCGCTCGGCAGGAAGCCGACAGCGCCATCAGGATTGACCACGATCAGGTCGTAGACGTGCACCGGCTGCCCCTTGGGGACCACGGCGGTGAGCCGGTCCGCGCTGTCGAATGCCACGGACTCCAGGGGGATTGCGATGTCGGTCGGCTGCGGGTTGGTCGGATTGAGGAATGCCCGCGGCGTCGCAACGAAAGGCTTGTCCTTGGGCGCGGGTGCCGCAGCGTCCCGGAAGATCGTCACTGCGGTTTCGGTCTGGGTCCAGCCGAACGGCGGCACGATGCTCTTGATCGTCATGGTGAGATCCGCTGTGACCGTCAGCGCGTTCGGCAGGAATGCTGCGCAAGTCGTGGCGTCGTTCAGGTACAGGTCGTAGACGCCCGGGGGCTGATCCTTGGGGATCGTGACCTGCATGCGGTTCGGCTTTCCTGGCACGGCTGCCCAGACCAGATCGGTCTTGGGCGCAACCTGCCCGGCCGGCGTGATGTAGATGCCTGCAACCGGCAGCGTGAGCGCAGTCGCATACACGGTCGCACGCGTGTTCACGCCATTGTAGACGACCTCAGGATCGAGGAAGAACACCATGGGCCCTGGCACCACGGTCACCGTCTTGTGCGGCGGATCGTCTGTGCAGCCATTTCCATTGACGATCACCACCTCGTAGGTCACTCCGACCTGGGCGCCTGGGCCGAACGACGCGTTGATCTCCGTGCCACCGCTGTTGACCGTCGCATTGACCGATTCCAGGGTCGGCTGCCCGGTTGCCACGAGCTGCACCTTGACCGGTGCGACAAAGCCCGAGCCGCTGATCACGAAGGAGCTGCCGCCTGTGCACACAGTCGAGGGATTCACCGAGTCGACAACAGGGGGATCCTCGACTTTGAGGCTGAGCGTACCGGTGGACGAGCAGTCCGCGGGCAGCGGGTTGGTGACCGATACCGGGTAGTCGCCAGACGTGAACGTCCCCTTGGGTATCACCACCGTGAGCGACGTGCACTCTTCGACCACGCCTTCCACGAACGTTCCGGGGATGGCTATGCATCCCCCGGCGCTTGTCGGCGTGAAGGTCTTGGTCCCGATCTTGACCGTGGGCAGCGCGGTGCCGACCTTCAGGAACTTGGAGCCGGTGAGCACGACGGTCTGATCCGCTTGCTCGTCGCAAATCGACAGCCTGTCGAGCGAGCTCAGGATCGGAGGCGGCGCCACGTGAAGACTGACCGCTTCCGTGGAGTAGCAGTCAGCGGGCTTGGGGTTGGTCACCTTGACCGCGTAGTCACCCTCCGGGAGCTTGCCCATCGGGATCGTGAAGTGGAGCGTGGTGCACGTGAGCACCGTGCCCTCCACGAAGTTGCCAGGGATCGGCGTGCAGCCGTCCGCAGATGTAGCCTTGAAGGTGTTGGCAGGATCGGTTCCCAGCGCGATGTCAGGCAGGGCTGCGCCCACTTGCAGGAAGTCCTTGCCCTTGACCGTCATCGCCTGGTCGGCCTGCGCGTCGCAAACCAGGTCAGGCTCGATCGAGGTCACCGTAGGGGGAGGAACGACCCGGAGCTTGACGACGTCCTGGGAGCTGGAGCAGTTGGCAGGCGCGGGATTGGTCACGACAACGTCGTATTCGCCGGGATCCAGCGCGCCCTTGGGGATCACGAACGTAAGCGACCTGCACTCGTTGAGCGTGCCTTCGGCATAGGTGCCTGGCACGGGCGTGCAGTCTGCGGTCGACTTGCCTGGGAAGATCTTGGATCCGACCTGAACGGAAGGGTACGTGGTACCGAACTGCAGGAAGCCGGTTCCTACGACCTTCATGGTCTGGTCGCCCTGCGCTGTGCAGATCAGATCAGGGTCTGGGTGAGCTTCTGTCACGACCGGGCGAGGCACAGCGACGAGGCCGCCGGAGAAGATCGCCTGCTTCTTCTTGTCAGGGTTGGTGACCTGGATGTCGTAGACGCCGGCGTCGACCTTCAGCTCTGGATAGACCTCGAACCACATCTGCTGCTCGCTGTCCCAGTGCACGCGGCTCGCAGCGGGGTTGGCTGGATCGTCGGGCAGGGTCACGGAGCCGGTGGCGCTGGCACCGTCGAGCATCTTCGTGCGCTGGAGCACGATCGCAGGCAGCGCGAGCACCTGCTTGTCTTCGAGCGTCTTTTGCGGCATCGGGGTGAACCCGTCGCCATGGATCACCACCTTGGTGGTGAGCTGCTCGACGCAGACAAGGTCTGGCACGACGGCATTGACGCCTGGGTTTGCGGTTACGGACGGACTCTCGATCTCGTGGGAGCACCCGAGAACCAGAGTCCAGAGCACCAGAAACGGTAGGAGCAGAGTGCGCAGTCTCATCCCATACCTCGCTTGCATTCGCCCATCCTGGAAGCACAGCGCGCGGTGCGCGCAGGGACTACTTCCCGATCAGTACCCGGGGCAGCGTGCAGGCAGGCAACGCGACGCACAAATTCCTGAGGAACCTATGAACGTCATGGACGTTGCCTGCTAGAGTCGTGGACCGGTGACCTACCAACAGGTGGGTCGGTCTCGATTCCGACACCCGATGGAGGAACAAGGATGATGCGGTCGGCAACCAATCCAAGCTCAGCTCTCTCCAAGGCGACACTGATCGTCGGCGCGCTGGCAGTGGCCTTGCTCGTGCGCTGTGGCTCGGATGACTCGCCGCCGCCGGCAGGCGCAGGGGGCACGGAGAACGCGGGCTCAGGATGCACGACAGCGTCCCAGTGCTACCCGGCGCTGGACGGGGGCGTCGAAGGGGGGCAGTTGCTCGGCGCGGTGGTCTGCATGGACAAGGTGCCAGGGGGCTACTGCACGCACCTTTGCACTGCGGACAGCGACTGTTGCGCGGTTCCTGGCGAATGCCTCACGGGTCATCCCCAGGTGTGCTCGCCGTTCGAGTCGAGCCCGGAGAAGTACTGCATTCTGAGCTGCGAGGAAGCGCAGGTCACGGCTGCGGGGATGCAGGACGCGAGCGCGTATTGCGCGAAGTTTGCCAACTCGGCGTTTGGTTGCCGATCCAGCGGCGGCGGCTCCCAGAACCGGAAGGTCTGCATGCCGTAGGTACTCTGTCGACGGACTTTTTGATCACCTCCCCCGCCTCGCTTCGCTCGGCACCCCCTCCGCACGCCCGCCGATTCATCGATGCAAACCCGGGGAGTCCAAGCGGTCGGGCGGCGGAGGGGGTAGGGAAATCGAGGCGGTTCCCGCTCTGGCCCC
>JACRCQ010000021.1 GCA_016218915.1 Deltaproteobacteria bacterium | reverse complement strand
GCGTGCGGTAGACCCGAAACCTTAGCGATCTATCCATGACCAGGTTGAAAGGCGGGTAACACCGCTCGGAGGACCGAACTCACTAGGGTTGAAAACCTAGGGGATGAGTTGTGGATAGGAGTGAAAGGCTAATCAAGCTGGGAGATAGCTGGTTCTCCCCGAAATATATTGAGGTATAGCCTCGAGTGAATTGCGCCGGAGGTAGAGCACTGGATGGGCTAGGGGTCCTACCAGATTACCAAACCCAACCAAACTCCGAATGCCGGTGACAACTGCTCGGGAGTCAGGCAGCGGGAGATAAGTTCCGTTGCCGAGAGGGAAAGAGCCCAGATCGTCGGCTAAGGTCCCCAAGTCTGAGCTAAGTGTGAAAGGATGTGGGAACGCTCTGACAACCAGGAGGTTGGCTTAGAAGCAGCCATCCTTTAAAGAAAGCGTAATAGCTCACTGGTCAAGCGAGCCCGCGCCGAAAATATAACGGGGCTCAAGCTCAGCACCGAAGCTGCGGGCTCTCGCAAGAGAGCGGTAGGGGAGCATTCTCAAGGAGATACAAGCCAGACGGTGACGACTGGTAGCGGCCTTGAGAAGAGCTTATGCAGGCATGAGTAGCGATAAACCGAGTGAGAAACTTCGGTCGCCGTAAGCCCAAGGTTTCCTGGGGAAGGATAATCCTCCCATGGGTCAGTCGGTCCCTAAGCCGAGGCCGAAAGGCGTAGGTGATGGATGGCAGGTTAATATTCCTGCACCACCAGGGATGGCGTTGAAGTAAGCGGGGACGGAGAAGGGTAGGCCTAGCGCAGCGCAAGGTTGTCTGCGTTCAAGCCCGTAGGGTGGACCGTGAGGACTCGATAGAGACAAACCACGGTCCGTATAGCCCGAGAGGTGATGAGGTCCGGATCTGATCCGGGACACTAGGTGATCCCAAGCTTCCAAGAAAAGCCGCGTACAGAGCCACTCTGGTGACCGTACCGCAAACCGACTCAGGTGGGCGGGGTGAATATCCCAAGGCGCGTGAGAGAACCCTGGTTAAGGAACTAGGCAAACTAACACCGTAACTTCGGGAGAAGGTGTGCCGCTTTCTGTGCGGAGCTTCGCGCTCCAAGCGGCGAGCGGTTGCAGAGAAATAGGGGTTGTGACTGTTTACTAAAAACACAGGACTCTGCAAAGTCGTAAGACGATGTATAGGGTCTGATGCCTGCCCGGTGCTGGAAGGTTAAGGGGACGGGTCAGCGCAAGCGAAGCCCAAAACCGAAGCCCCAGTAAACGGCGGCCGTAACTATAACGGTCCTAAGGTAGCGAAATTCCTTGTCGGGTAAGTTCCGACCTGCACGAATGGCATAACAACATCCCCGCTGTCTCAACCAGGGACTCAGCGAAATTGTATTGGGGGTGAAGATACCCTCTACCCGCGGCAAGACGGAAAGACCCCATGAACCTTCACTGCAGCTTGGCAGTGAACTTCGGACTGTTCTGCGTAGGATAGGTGGGAGGCTTTGAAGCCGGGCTTCTGGGTTCGGCTGAGCCAACGTTGAAATACCACCCTGGACAATCTGGGGTTCTAACCTGGTCCCGTGATCCGGGACGGGGACACTGCCTGGTGGGCAGTTTGACTGGGGCGGTCGCCTCCAAAAACGTAACGGAGGCGTGCGAAGGTTCCCTCAGGCTGATTGGAAACCAGCCGTAGAGTGCAAATGCATAAGGGAGCTTAACTGTAAGACCGACAGGTCGAGCAGGTGCGAAAGCAGGCGTTAGTGATCCGGTGGTTCCATATGGAAGGGCCATCGCTCATCGGATAAAAGGTACTCTGGGGATAACAGGCTGATCGCGCCTGAGAGTTCACATCGGCGGCGCGGTTTGGCACCTCGATGTCGGCCCATCGCATCCTGGGGCTGGAGCAGGTCCCAAGGGTTCGGCTGTTCGCCGATTAAAGCGGTACGCGAGCTGGGTTTAGAACGTCGTGAGACAGTTCGGTCCCTATCTGCCGTGGGCGTAGGATACTTGAGAGGAGCTGCCCATAGTACGAGAGGACCTGGGTGGACGTACCCCTGGTGATCCGGTTGTCACGCCAGTGGCATAGCCGGGTAGCCACGTACGGAACGGATAACCGCTGAAAGCATCTAAGCGGGAAGCCGGCCTCAAGACTAGGTATCCCGGGCGCAAGCCCCTAAAGACCCCTCGTAGACTACGAGGTTGATAGGCCGGGTGTGGAAGTGGAGTAATCCACGGAGCTAACCGGTACTAATCGGTCGTGAGGCTTGACCATTCTCTAGGACATTCATCGATTCAATACTCGTTCGCGAAGTTGGGGTTGCGACCCTGTCGCTGACACCCAAGGTTTTCCGGTGGCGATATCGAGGAGGCCATACCCGATCCCATCTCGAACTCGGAAGTCAAGCTCCTCGGAGCCGATGGTACTGCACGGGCGACTGTGTGGGAGAGTAGGACGCTGCCGGGATTATTTCTGAAAGCCTCACCCGTTACCACGGCGTGAGGCTTTCGCTTTTTGTCCCCCTGCGCCCCCTTCTCGCCTTGGCCATCCAACGCCTACGCGCTACCTTCCCCCTCCCCATGCTCCGACGGCGTACCATCCTCCTGTCCGTCGCCTCCTTCGCCGTGCTCCTCTTGCTCGGCGTCGCCCTCGGCTTCCCCCCCTTCGTACGCTCCAAAGCCTCCTCCCAGGCCGCCCGCTACGGCGCCTCCATCTCCATCGGCTCCGTCCGCCCTGCCCTCTTCGGCGCCTCCCTTTCCAACGTCGACATATCCTTTGCCGATATCCCAGCCCTCCTTATCCACTTCGACCGCGTCCGCGTCTCCTCCAACGGTAACGCCGACGCCTCCGGTGGACGAATCGAGCTGCGCGCTGACCGCCAGACCGTCCTCTCACAAATCGAGAAATGGCGCGCATCACGCCCCAAATCCGATTCCCCCTCTGCCTCTACCTCCTCCAGAATCGTCTCGCTCCACGACCTCAACCTGACTTGGCCTGGATTTGATGGGGACGGAACCGAGCTCCTCGCTTCAGGCCTCAACGTCGATGACCTCCTGCACGGTGACCACGCTCACCTCGGAACCGTGCGCGCTGTCTCTCCGCTTGGCGAATTGGATGCCGCTGGCCTCGACCTCGCCTGGTCCCAGCCCCCATCCCCCCTCGCCAAAAAACTCACCGCTGCCTCCATCAAGGCTTCGGTGAAACTCCCAGTGCCCGTTCCCGAACCCGACCCCCCGCAGGCGCCAACTCCAAGACTCACTCCCAAGCCCGCTACCCCGACCCCTGCTTCCACCCCAATTCGTGACAAGCTCGCGACTTATGCGACGGCGATTTCTTCTCGCCTGACCCCGGACGCCCAACTCCGCGTCGACGCTTTTGAGGTCCATGTCGAGCGAGGAAAAGATTCGGCGACCGTCGGCCCAGGCAGCCTGATCGTCGAACGCAAGGAATCCAATCTCACCGTCGACCTTTCTCCGGGGGCATCCGCTGGGGCCGCTGGGATCACTTTTCGGGCTGTCGTCCCCCTCGGCGCGGGCCCGGTCCTCGTCGACGTCAACGGCGGGCCGATCACGCTCGCGACCCTGGGCTTGCGCGAGAGGGATTTGGGGCTGATTCACCCAGACAAGGCGCAGCTTCGGGTCAATGCGCACTTCGAGCTCAATGCAGACGGCCGCTCGTTGGTCTTCAACGGCAACTTCAAGGCCTCCGGCGTCTCGATCTCGCACGACAAGCTCGCAGATGCGCCGGTGGAGGGCCTGTCCCTTGCCGCGCGCATGAAAGGTGGAGCGCTTCTCGACGGATCGCATCTGCATCTCGAGGACTCCGAGATCGACGTCGGCTCGCTGCAGTTCAACGTCTCGGGCTTGTTCGAGCGCGACACGGAGCGGCGCATCCGGGTGGATGCGAAGTTCGGGATTCCCCTGGTTCCATGCCAGGAAGCGCTCGATTCGTTACCGGAAACGCTCGTGCCGATCGTGCACGGCATGCGCGTGGCAGGCACTCTGTCGCTGACCGGGAAGCTGCGCTTCGATCCGTCGCGTCCCAAGGACTTCCAGTTCGACTACCGCACTTCGAATGACTGCCGCTTCACGTCCGTACCTCCGAATGTCGACGTGCAGCGCTTCAAGCAGGCTTTCAAGCGAACCGTGTACGGACCCGACAACAAGAAGGTGGAGATCGATTCTGGTCCCGGGACGCCAGGATGGACGCCCATCGGCGGCGTGAGCCAGAACATGGAGATGGCGGTGTTGAGCACGGAGGACGCGCGCTTCCGGATTCATCACGGCTTCGACCACGAAGCGATCCACAACTCCGTGCGGGAGAACCTGATCAAAGGCGCGTTCGTGCGCGGAGCGAGCACGCTATCGATGCAGCTTGCGAAGAACCTGTACCTGGAGCGCAAGAAGACGGTTTCCCGCAAGCTTCAAGAGCTGATCCTCACGATGTACCTGGAGCAGGTCCTCACCAAGGAGCAGATCCTCGAGCTGTACTTCAACGTGGTGGAGTTCGGGCCGATGCTCTACGGGATCGGCCCCGCCTCGGCGCACTACTTCCGCTGCGCGCCGTCAGAGCTGACGCCCGGCCAGGCGCTGTATCTCTCGTCCATCCTCCCGCAACCCAAGACCCAGCACTTCGCAAGCGGAGGACGGCTTTCGGAGGGGTGGATGAAATACATCTGGAAGCTGATCAAGAACGCGGAGAAGCGGAGTTGGTTGACGCCCGAGGACGCGCAGAGCGCGCTTGACGAGTGGGTGGTGTTCGGTGGGCCGCCGATCCGCGGCGAGTCGGGCAACGGCAAGTCGGTCTCGCCCGACGGGGAAGCGTCGGCGCCTGGTCCCGCCGACTGACTACTTCTTGCCGGAGCGTCGAAGGGCGGCGAAGAAGCTTCGAAGTCGATCCGCGCAGGCGTCCGCGAGCACGCCAGGCTCGACTTCGACCTGATGGTTGAGCCGCGGATCTCCGAGCAGGGTGAACAGGGAGCGCACTGCGCCGGCCTTGGGATCGTCGCAGCCATACACGACGCGACGGACCCGCGCGTTGACGATGGCGCCTGCGCACATCGGGCACGGCTCGACGGTGACGTAGAGCGTGGCATCGCACAGGTGCCAGGTGCCCTGGGTCCGGGCAGCCTCGCGCAGCGCCACGAGCTCTGCGTGGGCGGTGGGATCCTTGTCGATTTCCCGCCGATTTCTCCCACGTCCGAGCACCTGCCCCTGGTCGTCGACCACCACGCACCCCACCGGCACGTCGCCGTCGAGGGCAGCGAGATCTGCCTGCTCCAGGGCCAGATTCATCAGCTCGAGGTCTGCTTCCGAGGGCAAGGCAAAGGGCTCCGTGGACAACCCGTACTTATCACGCTAGAGCCCGATTCGCCCGATGACAGACACAAAAGAAACCCCCAACGAACCGGCCCAGCCCCAGCAGGCCACCTCGGAACAGACGCTGCGTGCTGCACGCATCGCGAAGGCGGAGAAGATCCGCGCTCGCGGCGAGGATCCATTCACCAACGACATCGATCCGTCGGCGATCACCGACCTCGAGACGCTGCGCGTGCATTACGTCAGCGCGCGGGGCGAGGACGACAAGTACGATCCACAGAAGGTGCAGGCGTTGAACGCGTCGGCACCCTGGGCGGACCAGGTGACCGTGGTTGGCAGGGTCGTGGCGGCGCGCTCCTTTGGCAAGGCAGGTTTCCTGCGGCTGCGGGACAGAGTGGGCGACGTCCAGCTGTTCTGTCGCAAGGATTGTCTTGGCGAAGCGTTTTCGAGGCTCGAGGAGATCGACGTCGCGGACCACGTCCAGGTCTCAGGGCGCGTGATGGTGACCAAGACCGGCGAGCTGTCGGTCGAGGCCACGTCCCTTCGCTTGCTGACCAAGGCGTTTCTTCCGCTTCCGGAGAAGTGGCACGGCCTGACCGACGTCGAAGTGCGGTACCGGCGCCGATACGTGGATCTGATCTCCAATCCCGACGTGCGCTCCATCTTCAAGGCGCGGGCGTTCATCGTTCGATCTTTGAGGTCATTCCTCGACGAATTGGGGTTCATCGAGGTCGAGACGCCGACCATGACGACCCTGGTGGGAGGGGCGACGGCGCGTCCGTTCACGACGCACCACAACGCGCTCGATCTCGATCTGTACATGCGGGTGGCGCCGGAGCTGTACCTCAAGCGGCTCGTGGTGGGCGGGCTGGAGCGCGTCTACGAGCTTGGGCGGGCGTACCGCAACGAAGGGGTGTCCACGAGGCACAATCCCGAGTTCACCATGCTCGAGTTCTACCGGGCGTACGCGACGTACGACACGCTGATGGACATGACCGAGCAGATGCTTCGGCACACGGACGCGGAGCTGAGGCGGCAGATGCCGTCCGAGCACGCGCAGTGGGTCGAAAAGAGGAGCTTCCGGCTCGATCAGCCGTTCGTGCGCAAGACGATGATCGGTCTGCTCGAGATGCGACTGGACCCGGAGGTGGACCAGGCGCTGGAGCAGGACGCCCGCTCGCTCGCGGACAAGATGCGGGCGGCCGGAGTGACCGCGGCGGCGCTCAAGGATCCGGAGCTTCTGAAGCAGGCCTTCGACAAGGGACGATCCGAGCCGTCTGTCGGCCTTGATGCGACCACGCGCAAGCAGATGGCCATGAGCGACAGCCACGGCGAGCGGGTGTTCCTGCTCTACGAGCTGCTGGTCGAGCCGAATCTACCCCGGCTTTTCCAGCAGGATGGCAAGAGCATTCCGGTGTTCGTGACCGACCATCCGGTAGACGTGTCGCCTCTCGCGCGACGTCAGACGCGAGCGGGCGGGGACTCGAGCCTGGTGGATCGATTCGAGCTGTTCGTGCATGGCAAGGAGCTGTGCAACGCGTTCAGCGAGCTGAACGACCCTGAAGATCAGGCTGAAAGATTCCGCCAGCAGGTTGCAAAGAAGGCTCGTGGCGCAGAGGAGACCATGGACTACGATGAGGACTACATCCGGGCCCTGGAGCACGGGCTGCCGCCCACGGCCGGGTTCGGGATGGGCATCGATCGGCTCACGATGATGCTCACGGCCCAGGATTCGATTCGCGAGGTGATACTCTTCCCGCTGCTGCGACCTGAACGCTGACCATGTCCAAACCCAGCCCTCGCCGCGACATTGCCATCGGCGCCTTGATGATTGCCGTCGGGGTCGCACTGGCCATCTTCCAGACGCTGCACCCTGCCAAGGAGGCTGCCGGTTTCGTCGCGCGCAACTGGCGCCTGGCCGGCTTCCCCACCATGGTGCTGGGGTTCCTCGGGATCGTCAAAGGCGTGTGGGGGCTTGCGATGGGGGGCCCGGCCACGGATCGCGGTCCATCCCGATTCATCTCGTGGATTCGTCGGTACCGAAAGCCGCTCGTCGGAGGAGCCACGGTGCTCTTCGGTCTCACCTTCGGCGTGCTCACTGCGATTTCGACGCGACTACCGCAGGCCAGGGGAACGCACTTCGTGATGCGCCACGAGGTAGTGCGCATGGTGGCGCTGTTCTCCGGCGTGTTCTTCCTGCTCGGCGTGATGACGCTGCTGATGCCCGTGGTGCTCAACGTGCTCGAGGGGCGCAGCTTCGTGTCGTTCGTGAGCGCGCGGCACGTACGCGCGACCAAGAGCGGATTCCTCACCGTGATCAGCGTTCTGTCGATCGCCGGCGTGGCAGTGAGCTCCTGCGCGCTGGTCTCGGTGGTGTCGATCATGGGCGGCTTCGGCGCGGATCTGAAGCGAAAGATCCTGGGCAACAACGCTCACATCACGATCGACACGCAAGCCAAGGGCGGCTTTGCGGACTGGCAGCCGACCCTGGACCGGGTTCGGGTGGTCAACGGGGTTGCGGCCGCGACACCGGTCGTCTCTGGCGAAGCCATGGGGTCGTCTGCTGCCAACACCGCCGGCACGCTCGTGCGCGGGATCGATCCTGATTCGATCGGCAACGTGATCGATCTGCGCAAGAACATCGAGGTCGGCAAGTTCGACTACCTCGTGGATCCGGAGCGTCTGCAGCACATACCTCCGGACGAGGTCATCGGGTACGGGCCCGGGGGGGAGCCGTTCTTGCGAGGCCCGGACCTCGGAATGGGCACCTGGTCAGGAGGCGGGCTGGATGCGGACTTGAAGGCGGTGCTCAAGTCTGCGCCGGTGCGTCCGGGAGTGGTGATCGGGCGCGAGCTCGCCAAGACGTTGCACGTGTACGTGGGAGACGAGATCAGCTTGATCTCGCCGCTGGGGGACTTGGGCCCCATGGGGGTGATGCCGCGCATGCGGCGCTTCCGTGTGGCCGGGATCTTCTACAGCGGGATGTACGAGTACGACGCAACACACGTGTATGTGCTCCTGCACGTGGCCCAGGATCTGTTCAGCATGGGCACGAACATCTCCGGGGTCGAGATTCGCGCGACGGAGGGAGAGCGGGCGAGCGAGGTGCGCCCGCTGGTGGAGGAAGCGGTTGCGCGGCCCGATCTTCGGGTGCGCGACTGGCGGGAGTTGAACAAGAACCTGTTCAGCGCGCTGAAGCTCGAGCGTATCGCGACCTTCATCATCCTTTCGATCGCGATCGCAGTGGCGAGCTTCTGCATCATCTGCACGCTTCTGCTGATGGTCACCGAGAAGGGCAAGGAGATCGGCATTCTCAAGGCCCTGGGGTCGACCGACGGTGCCGTCATGCAGGTGTTCATGCTCGAGGGCGTGGTGATCGGCGCCATCGGAACCGCTTTCGGCGTGGCAACAGGCGTGTCGTTGTGCCTGGGGCTGTCGTGGTACGGGCTGCGGCTCGATCCGGACGTGTACTACATCGATCGGCTCCCCATTGCGATCAACTGGGGCGACTACTTGCTGGTGGCAGCCTCTGCGTTGGTGATCTGCACCATCGCGACCATCTATCCAGCTCTTGCTGCATCCAAGCTTCGCCCGGTCGAAGCCTTGCGTTACGAATAGGCGAACCGTGACCCAACCGCTCGTCAGCATCGTAGGCTTGAAGAAGACGTTCCACCACATGGGGCGCCCGCTGGAGGTCCTTCGCGGAATCGATCTCAAGATCGACGAGGCGGAGGTGGTGGCGATCGTGGGGCCCTCGGGCGCGGGCAAGAGCACGCTGCTGCATTGCATCGGCACGCTCGACTTGCCGACGACGGGGCAGATCCTGATCGCGGGTCAGGACATCACCCAGCTGAGCGGCGCACGCCTTGCGGGGCTTCGGAACCGCAACATCGGTTTCGTGTTCCAGTTCCATCACCTCCTGCCCGAGTTCACGGCCCTGGAGAACGTGCAGATGCCAGGGCTGATTCAGGGGCAGACGCGCTCCGAGAGCGCGGTGCGCGCCCGCGCCCTGCTCGAGGAGGTGGGGCTCGGAACCCGCGCGACCCATCGTCCGGGCGAGCTCTCCGGCGGCGAGCAGCAGCGTGTGGCGCTCGCTCGGGCGTTGTTCCTGGAGCCGCCGATCATCCTGGCGGACGAGCCCACGGGCAATCTCGACAGCGCCACGAGCGAGGCGATCCACGACCTGTTCTTCGCGATCAACAAGAAGCGGCGGACGACGATCGTGGTGGTGACGCACAACACGGCGTTCGCAGAGCGGATGCCTCGGATGGTGTGCATGCGCGACGGGCTGGTGGAGAAGGATCTGCGCCGCTCCGAACCCCACCGCGAGGAGCCTGTGCAGGTCTGAGCGTCGCGCGAGTCAATCCAGACGCGAATCGATGATCTCGGCGGCGCGCAGGGCCATGGCCATGATGGTGAGCTGCGGGTTGGCGCCGAGCGAAGAAGGAACCGCGCTGCCATCCACGACGTACAGCGAGCTGACGTCGCGCGCCTGGTGGTCCGGGCCCAGGCAGGAACGCTTGGGATCCGTTCCAATCCTGCAGGTTCCGAGCGGGTGGTAGGCCGTGACCTCGAAGTCTCCCGGCCGTAGCGTCATGGAGCGAAGCTTGTCCAGGTCCGACCGGTTGCGGATCTCGTAGAGACCGTCGACGAATGGCAGGACGCGCTTGGCGCCCGCTGCGAGATAGACCTCGCACAGCATCTCGATGGCGCGTTGCATGCGGCGTGCATCAGCTCGGCTCATGTTGTAGGCGACGATCGGCGAGCCCTGGGGACCTGGAAACACGCGTCCGCGAGAGTGATCCTGGAGCATGAATCCGAAGACTGCCAGATTGCGGTACGCGTCCATCAGCTCCGTGAACTTCTTGCCCACGAACCAGATCCCCATGCTGGCGATCTCCGGAGGAACCGACGCTCCCTCGAACATGATCCCTTCGTCCGCGAACTCTTCGATCGAGTAGCTCTGCGGGATAGAGTGCGTCATGTCGATGTTCTCGTCGAACGTCGCCATGACCTTGGACGCTGGGTGGATCGACAGGTTCCTGCCGAGCCAGCCGCTCTGGTTGCACAGGCCGTTGCGGTTGAGCAGCAGCGGGGTCATCAGGGCGCCGCCAGCGATCACCACGGCTTGTGCCTTGACCTTGAGGGTGCGGCCCGACGCAAGCCTGGCTGTCACGCCCCGCGCGCGTCCGTCCACGACCTGGATCGACTCCACTTTCGCTTCGGACACGAGCTGAGCACCGCGCTTGAGCGCTTCCGGGATGTAGCTGACGTCGGTAGAGCGCTTTGCCCCCGTGGGACAGCCGAATGCGCACACGCCCGCGCCGTCGCAGCCGGGCGCATTGCGCGTGATCGGGCCGTGGCGCAGGCCCATGCTCGAGGCGCCTCGCGCGATTACCTTTGCCACATTGCCGAGGTAGCGCTCGTCGGGAGGTCCGACGCCGAGCATCGACTCGACGCGCTCGTAGTAGGGGGCCATGGACGCCGCAGAGAACTCGGTCAGGCCGTATTGCAGGCGCCAGCGGTTGAACGTCCTTTCGGGTGTGCGGTAGCAGGTCCCTGAGTTGATCACCGTGGAGCCGCCCACGGCGCGCCCGGTCCAGACGGGCATGCCGACGTTTCCCAGGGCCACCGAGATCGCGTTGTCGCGATACAGGTTCCTGTAGGCCGTCCTGGGCCTTCCATCAAAGTCACGACGGCGGAAGTAGTGGCCTTCCTCGAGGATCAAGACGGCGCGGTTGCGGCTGGCAAGCTCGTAGGCTGCCGCAGCGCCCCCGGCGCCGCTGCCGACCACCACGACCTCGCACTCGAGCTCCAGGTCCTCCTCGACCCGCGAACCTTCGGTGACCTGGCGCATCCAGCGCTCGATCGGCTCGACCGCCGGCGTGGGGAACCTGTAGCGGCAGTCGACCTTCTTGTAGAAGACCGGATCGTCGAAATGCGCGGTGCGGATGGGAAGCAGCACGCCGCGAGCGATGTTCCGGAGCATGTGGTTGGTCGAGCAAGCCCATCGCTCCAGGTAGGCAGCGCGCACAGCAGGGTCGAGCCGGGACAAGGGGCGCCGGTAGCCGGGCAACGTGGAGAGCTCAGCGGCCCACAGCAGGGCTTTGTAGCCACGGACATAACGGGAGGGCAGGGGGCTGAGCGTGGATTGCAGGCGTTGTGCGGTTGCTTCTCCACCCGCGCTGGTGAGCAAGCCCGCTGGAACCAGCGCTTCAGCGATGCTGGCAGCGATCCCGAGCTCCCGGGAGGAAAGGGGGAAACCGTCGGCATCGATCCCGGTGGCGAGCGGGTCGTGGGTCTGGGAATCGGAGGAGGGCAGGACGGCGACGAGGCTCAAGGGGTCCTCCTGGTTCGTTACTTACATTCTGTAACAACAGAATGTTCAGAGCGCAAGCTCGGCCCCGAAGGTTCCCGTCTTTCCAGGGGTCGGGTGACGTGACGCGCCCGGGCGGGCGTGGCATGCAGACGGCCCATGCCACCCGTCGCACCAGCGTGCCACCCGCCGAAAGGCCAAGCCTCGCGCTGCCCGACGCGACCTGGGGGCGCCTGGGCGCGGACTGGACGTGGATGGATGGGACGCCGATGGTGACCGGCTCGCCGATGGTGAAGGGTGGGTCGACGAGGCCGCGACGCAAGACGGTCGCTGGGCGACTGCTGGTGTCCTTTGTCGCCGTGATGCTCGCCTTTGCGATCACCCTCGGATACGGCATCGTCACGCAGCGCAGAACCGCGCGCGACAGCGAGCTCCTTCGAACCGGCTACGTGCCGCTGCTCCTGTCGCTCGGCGCTGCGCTCGAGAACCAGAATCTGGTGAGCGCGCAGCTCAACCACATCACGGAAGCCAAGAATCCGTCGGATGCTCGAAGGTGGATCGAGACCGCGCGCAGGGTCCGTCCCTCGATGTTCGCCGGCGTGCGTGCTGCGGCGGACTCCGGCGTGGCGCCGTCGGCAGACCCGGATGCGCGCAAGCTCGCCTCGCAAGTGATGGCTGAGACCCTGGAGATCGAGCGATTTCTCGATGGGGACCGCGAGCAGCTCACGAGGCTGTTCGACGCGCTGGCAACGGATCGGACTGGTGCAGAGCAGTATCGCGCCGTGCTGCTTTCGCACGAGACCGAGGGCGCACGTCGGCTCCGCGACCTCAAGGCCCGCGTGGAGCGCGAGATGGATCGGCTGATCGCGGACGCGCGCGATCGGGAGCGGCTCGGGATCGGCAGCCTGATCGCGCTGACCTTGCTGACCATGGCGGTCGGCATCGGCATGACCCTTCATGCACGCCGGGTGCTTCGTCCACTTGCCGCAGTCACGGCTCGCGCCAACGCTGTCGCCCGCGGCGACATGACCCCACGCGAGGTCGTGGCGGCGCCTGACGAGATCGGGGAGCTGGCAGCGACCTTCGAGGGCATGGTTGCAGCCATTTCCAAGGCGAATCGCGACCGGTTGCAGCACGAGCGTCTCGCGGTCGTGGGCCGAATGGCCGCGCACGTCACCCACGAGATCCGCAACCCGCTGTCGTCCATTGGCCTGAATCTCGAGCTGCTCGAAGAAGAGATGACCGCGCCCGAGACGAACACGGAAGCACGCCAGCTGGTGCAGGCGATCAAGCGCGAGGTGGATCACCTCAGCGCATTGTCCGAGGAGTACCTGAGCCTGGCGCGTCCACTCAAGCCGAGATTCGAGGCCGAGAAGCTCGGCGACATCGTGTCGGACATGGTGACGTTCGTGGCTCCTGAGCTCGACCGGGCCGGGGTCGCGCTCGAGCTGCAGATCGCAGAGGTTCCCGACGTGCTGGCGGACGAGACGCAGGTGCGGCAGGCGCTGACGAACCTGATCCGCAATGGGCGCGAAGCCATGCCCAAAGGCGGAACGATGCGAATTGCGGTGGAGCGATCAGGCGAGCGCGTCCGGCTCGTGGTGGAAGACTCCGGCCAGGGGATCCCCGACGAGATCCGCCAGAACATCTTCGATCCGTTCTTCACGACGAAGAACCGGGGGACAGGGCTCGGGCTGGCCGTGACCCGGCAGATCGTCGAAGCCCACCATGGCAGCATCGCCTGCGAGCCGGCTGCTCCCCAGGGGACGCGCTTCGTCATCGAGCTGCCCACCGCTTCGCTGGAGGCTGCGAGCCCATGATGCAGTCTTGCCGTCTGCGACCGCTTCGACCAGAACTGCGCCGCAGGACCCGAACACCATCGAAAGGCTGACAGCAATGTCCAAGCGTCAGGGAAGAGACCCGAACTCGATCCGACCCGTGCAGGTCGAACCTGGCTTCCATAGGCTGTCGGAGGGCTCGGTCCTGTACCGCGCCGGCGGCACCGTCGTGCTGGTGACTGCATCCATCGACGAGACCGTGCCGGAGTTCATGCGCGGATCGAACCGGGGCTGGGTCACGGCCGAGTACCAGATGCACCCGCGCGCCAACCCGCAACGTCGCGAGCCGCGCGAGGGAAGGAACAAGCCGATCAGCGGGCGCTCGCAGGAGATCCAGCGTCTGATCGGCCGCTCGCTGCGCTCGGCTCTGCAGCTGAATCGCCTTGGCGAGCGCACGATCGCGCTCGATGCGGACGTACTCGAGGCGGACGGCGGAACGCGGACCGCGTCCATCACCGGAGCCTGGATCGCGGTGGTTCTCGCGCTGGCGAAGCTCCGGCGCGACGGCAAGCTCTTGGTTCCGGTCGTGCGCGACCAGGTGGCAGCCGTGAGCGTAGGGCACGTGGACGGACGGCTCGCGCTGGACCTCTGCTACGCAGAAGACAGCACCGCGCGCGTGGACCTGACCGTCGTGGCGACCGCGCGCCAGGCCATCGTCGAAGTGCAGGGCACTGCCGAAGGCGAGGCAGTGCCCAGGGCGGAGATCGACTCGATGATCGATCTCGCACTTCAGGGAATCGCACGGTTGCACAGGGTCCAATCCGACGCGCTCAAGGACTTGGGCGTGGATGTCGAGGCGCTGATGATCCCGCGAGGTGGCGCATGAACATGGGCAAGCTCAGCCTCGTCATCGCCACGAACAACTCGGGCAAGCTCAGCGAGTTCCGGGAGCTGCTGCAGGACCTGCCGGTCGAGTTGCTCGGCATCGCGGACGTGGTTCCGGACCTGCCTCCGGTGGTGGAAGACGGGGCGACCTTCGAGGCCAACGCGATCAAGAAGGCACAAGCTGTCGCTGAGGCGGCGTTGATGCTCACGCTTGCCGACGATTCGGGGCTCGAGGTCGATGCGCTGGGGGGAGCCCCTGGCGTTCGCAGCGCCCGCTACGCCGGGGATCGCGCCACGGATGCGGAGAACAATGCGGCTCTGCTCCGGGCGCTCGATGAAGTGCCCGAGGAAGCGCGTACCGCACGTTTCCGCTGCGTGCTCTGCCTGGTCGATCCCTGGGCACCCGGGGGACCGTCCACCACCACCGTCGCAGGTGTCTGCGAGGGGATGGTCGCGCGATCTGCCCGCGGAGCCGGGGGATTCGGCTACGATCCGCTGTTCGTGGTGCAGGGCGGGTCGCGTACGCTCGCGGAGTTCGGCGACGCAGAGAAGAACGCGATCAGCCACAGGGGTGCAGCGGTGCGCGCCATGCTCCCGCACCTGCTCGCCGTGATCGAAGAGCGAGCCAAGACCACGGAGCGGATCTCGTTCAGCGCGCCGCCGCCCCGGCCCTGACGTCATCAGCCACCGCGCCGCCCAGCTAGAACCTGCCCACCGCGCCCAGCCCCGTATGCGAACCGGCCACCACGGGCGCGAGCCTCCATTCGATCGTCAGGATGTCGTCGCGCACATAGCGCTTGGAGCGCGTCGTCAGCCCTGCAATCAGCATCCCTAGCCCTGCGGATTGCGCCAGCCCATCGAGAATCAGCCAGCCGGCTCCGACCGAGCTGGGATCGAGCGTCGCGAGCCCGATGAACGGTCCGAGCGCAGGGATGAACAAAGGCAAGGCCTTGGAATCATCCCGCTTCGAGCTGTCCCACGAGTTCCTGTTGTCCTCGGAGATGACGGACGCTGCGAGCAGGGTGAGGAAGTAGCAGGTGCCGAACGTGACCGCGCCGCCGATCACCAGGCCCTTCTGGACCTTCGATTCTTCGTGATAGCCGGCGGGCGGCGGCTTGCCCTCCACGAACGGGAGCGTGGCCGGCCCGGGATACCCATTCGGATACGGGTACGCATAGGGATATCCCGGTGGTTGGCTGCCCTGCGGATACCCTGGGTGCGTTCCATAGCCTGGCGGCGCGTAACCCGGAGGCGCATAGCCTGGCGGGTAGCTCGGTGGTTGTCCGTATCCGGGGGGGGTGTAGCCCGGCGGCATTCTGCTCCCCGGAACCGTCGTCCCCTGTCGCGGCGGTGTGGTCTGCGGCCACACGACCTGCGGTGGTTGCGTCGGTGACGGCGGCGGAGGCGGCAGCGGCTGAAGCGAAGTGGAGGGCGCTGGGCCGGTTGCTGCTGGAGGTACTTGGCCGAGCCCAGGAACGACGATCGTCAACGCCGCAGCACTGGCCGCAGCCGCTGCGATCCAGGAGGCTCGCAAGACGCAAGTGCCCCGAGTCTGTGCAACGCAATGGCCTGGATCGTGCGACATGTTTCCTCCCGGCAACCGAGCTCGCACGCATCCTATCGTGCCCTATGCATGGAGAGAAGCGCCCACAATCTCACGAGCGCTCGCTGATCACCCCTCATGCAGGCGCATCGCGCTGGATCATGATCGTCTTTGCATTGACGAACTCCAGGATTCCGAGCGCGCCGAGCTCACGGCCGTAGCCTGAGTCCTTCACGCCACCGAACGGAATCCTGGGATCGGAGATGACCATCCGGTTGACGAAGACCATGCCCGCCACGATCTCGTTGACGAACCTTTCCTCTTCTCTCGGATCTCGTGTCCAGACGCTCGCCCCCAGACCGAAGCACGTGTCATTGGCGATCCGGATCGCTTCCGCTGCATCCTTGACTCTGAAGATCGCAGCGACCGGCCCGAAGATCTCGTCCTGCGCAGCCGGGGAATCCGTCGGAATGTCCGTGAGCACCGTGGGCTCGTAGAACCATCCACGGCCCTGCACACGCTTGCCGCCGAGCAGGCAACGAGCGCCCATGCGCACGGAGACATCAACCTGCTGCTCGACGTCTGCCAGCACTTCCTCGGTTGCCAGAGGGCCAATGTCCGTCGAGGGTTCCATGGGATCTCCCATGCGGAGCTGTCGCATCCGTTCCACGAACCTGCGCTCGAATTCGTCAGCGATCGGCTCGGCCACGATGAATCGTTTTGCAGCGATGCAGGATTGGCCGTTGTTGACCACGCGTGCATCGACGGCCACGCGCGCGGCCTGCTCGATCGCAGCTGAAGGCATGACGACGAACGGATCGCTTCCTCCCAGCTCCAGGACCGTCTTCTTGAGATGCTGGCCGGCGAGGGCAGCAACCTTGCGCCCAGCCTCCACGCTTCCGGTGAGGGTTGCGGCGGCGACCCGCCGGTCAGCGAGGACGCGGGGTACCCTGTCCGATCCGATCAGCAGGGTCTGGAGAACGCCTTCGGAGAATCCGGCCTCGAGGAACAGCTTCTCGATGGCAAGGGCGCAGCGCGGCACGTTGGAGGCATGCTTCAGAAGTGCGGTGTTGCCGGCCATGAGCGCTGGTGCGGCGAAGCGGATCACCTGCCAGAATGGGAAGTTCCACGGCATCACGGCGAGGATCGTTCCCAGGGGCTGATAGCGGACCAGGCTCTGCGTCGCATCGGTCTTGACGTGCACGTCGGCCATCAAGCGCTCGGCATTCTCCACGTAGTACCTGCAGGCCAGGGCGCACTTGGCAGCCTCGGCGATGGCCGCCTTGAGCGGTTTGCCCATCTCAGCAGTCATGATCCGTCCGAGCCTGTCGCAATCGCGTTCGAGGATGTCGGCCGCCCGGGACATGCATTGGGCACGTTGGGCGAAAGTCGTGGTCTGTTGAGCAGAAAAGGCAGAGACAGCGCGCTGCAGGCATTGCTCCAGGGCCGAATCGGACAGCGGCTGGAACGTCTCGACAACTTCACCGGTGGCTGGGTTGATGCTCGCAAGGCTCATGCGCCCTCCTGGACCGCGCGATCGACGGTGGCAGCGCGGCGGAGCGAGTCTGACGCTGAATTCGCGCCGATGCCAGAGCCGGGCGCAGGGGTTCCTGGATGGCCGTCCCACGACCCAAGGTTTTTTGCTAGGTTGTGCGCCCCTGCCTCAGGCCGGGCCCATCCAACATGTCCGACACCCAGACCCTACTCGTAGAAATCGGCGTCGAAGAGCTTCCCGCTTCGTACGTCGAAAATGCGCTCCACGTCCTGCCTGAGCTCGTCAAGAAGCGGCTCGGCCAGCTCAGGCTCAAGCACGGCGACTTGCGCGTGTTCGGTACCCCCAGACGTGTCGCGCTCCTGGTGGAAGGGCTCGCCGTGCGTCAGGACGACCTGAGCGAGAAGCTCCAGGGACCGTCTGCAAAGGTCGCCTTTGACAAGGACAACAAGCCCACCCGCGCTGCAGAGGCCTTTGCGAGCAAGCTTGGCTGCCCGGTCAGTGAGCTGCAGGTGGTGGAGACGCCCAAGGGCGCCTACGTGTCAGGCACGCGGCAGGAGAAGGGTCGTGACGCACGTGAGCTGCTCGGCCCGATGCTCGCCGAGGTCTGCGCAGCGATCCCGTTCCGCAAGTCGATGCGCTGGAGCGACAGCGACGTGACCTTCGGCCGCCCGGTGCGGTGGCTGGTCGCCCTGCTCGGCAGCGAGGTCGTTCCGTTCGAGTTCGCTGGGCTCAAGACCGGCAATGTCACGCGCGGACACCGGTTCCTGGCAGGCGGCGAGATCGTGATCCGCCAGCCTTCGGAATACGTCGAATCCCTGCGAAAAGCGCATGTCCTCGTGGACGTTGCCGAGCGTCGCGAGATGATGCTCCAGCGTCTGCGGGAAGCGTGCACCAAGGCTGGCGTCGCGCTCGTGGAAGACGACTTCCTCGTGCGCGAGAACCTGTTCCTCGTAGAAGAGCCGTACGTGATCGTCGGAGGGTTCGAGCCTGCATTCCTTGCGCTGCCCGATGACGTCATCCTGGCCGTGGCAAAGGGGCACCAGCGCTACTTCTGCGCGCGAAGCGCTGAGGGGCGTCTTGCGCCGATGTACCTCGCCGTGGCCGGCACGGCTGAGAACGTGGACAACGTCCGTCGAGGCAACGATCGAGTCATGCGAGCGCGGCTGTCGGATGCGCGCTTCTTCTTCGAGGAGGATCTCAAGGTCCAGCTGGAGCAGCGGCGCGCGCAGCTCAAGGGGATCGTCTTCCAGGACAAGCTCGGCAGCGTGCTCGAGAAGGTCGAGCGCATGGAGCGTCTGGTCGGAAAGCTCGGCGCCATGGCTGGATGCAGCGGCACGGTGATCGAGACGGCGCAGGTCGGAGCCGGGCTGTGCAAGTGCGATCTGGCGACCCTGATGGTGGGAGAGTTCCCAGAGCTCCAAGGGGAGATGGGCAGGGTCTACGCGAAGGGGCAGGGGCGATCCGAAGCGGTCGCGGACGTCATTCGCGATCACTATCAGCCCAAGGGCGCTTCTGACAGCACGCCGCCGGGAGATGCAGCAGCGCTGGTGTCGCTGGCAGACAGGTTCGACACGCTGGTTGGCTGTTTCTCCATCGGGCTGAGCCCCACAGGAGCGGCGGATCCGTATGCATTACGCAGGGCATGTCTTGGGGTGATTCGCATCTTGCTGGATCGCAGCTGGGGAATCTCGATTCGCGACGCCTGCCGAGCGGCTCGGGACGGATTCGAGGGAAAGAAGATGGAGCTGGGAGTCGATGGGCTTCTATCGAAGCTGGCGGACTTCTTCCGCGATCGACTTCGGGGCGTGCTGTGCGAGAAATACCCCAACGACGTGGTCGATGCATGCCTGGCGGCGGGTCACGATCGGCCGACAGACGTGCGGGACCGGGTAGCGGCGCTTGCCGTGCTGGACGCGTCGATTCGCTCGAAAGCGGGCGAAGTGTTCAAGCGAGCGACGAATATCGCCAAGGAAGCGCCTGCCGGGGATCCGGTGGATCCGGGCGGACTGGCTGGTGGAACGCACGATACGGAATTGGCAGTGTATCGGGCGCTTGGCGCGCTTGACGCAAAGCTGGGTGAGGCGCAAAAGGCACGGGACTTCCCTGCGGCCTTTGCGGCCATCGCCGACTTCGCGCCGCTTCTGGGTGCTTACTTCGACAATGTCTTTGTGATGACGGACGACCTGATCGTCCGCGAAAACCGGCTGCGATTGATGCGCGCCATCTCGGAACGAAGCTCGGGAGTCGCGCACTTCAACCTTCTCACGTGAGGTCGAGAACATGTCCAAGCACGTCTACTTTTTCGGGGGTGGCAAGGCCGATGGCTCCGCTGGAGACAAGAACCTGCTCGGGGGAAAGGGCGCGAACCTCGCCGAGATGGTGAACCTTGGCATTCCGGTTCCGCCTGGATTCACCATCACCACCGAAGTGTGCACAGCCTACTTCGCTGCTGGAAACAAGTATCCCGACGGGCTGACTGCACAGGTCGAAGACGCGCTCAGCCGCGTGGAGAAGCTGCTCAGCAAGAAGTTCGGCGACGCGAACAATCCGCTCCTGTTCAGCGTGCGCTCCGGCTCTCGCGCGTCGATGCCCGGCATGATGGACACGATCCTGAACCTGGGCCTCAACGACGAGATCGCGGCCGGGCTGGCGAAGAAGACGGCCAATCCGCGCTTCGTGTACGACGCGTACCGACGGTTCATCGCCATGTACTGCGACATCGTCCTCGAGGTGAAGAAGGAGCACTTCGAGGTGGAGATCGACGTCGTTCGCCGTCAGGTGGCGAAGGGCAAGGGAATCGACATCAGCAAGATCAACGCCGAAGAGCTCAAGAAGCTCGTGCCGGACTCGATGATCGAAGCCGATGACCTCAAGAGCCTGGTCGAGACGTTCAAGGGCATCTGCAAGAAGCACACGGGCAAGGACTTCCCGTCCGATCCCAAGGAGCAGCTCTGGGGCGCGGTCGGAGCCGTATTCCGCAGCTGGCACAACGCGCGCGCCAAGACCTATCGCAAGATGAATGACATCCCCGAATCGTGGGGAACGGCCTGCAACGTTCAGTCGATGGTGTTCGGAAACCTCGGCGAGACGAGCGCAACCGGCGTTGCGTTCACGCGCGACCCGTCCACTGGCGAGAACGTGTTCTACGGCGAGTGGCTTCCCAATGCGCAGGGTGAGGACGTGGTTGCGGGCATCCGTACACCGTTCGACATCACCAAGGCAGCGGCGACGGCCAAGGGCAACGAAGGTACTTCGTTGGAGGAGAAGATGCCGCAGTCGTATGCCACGCTGCGGGACATCTACCTGAAGCTCGAAAAGCACTACCGGGACATGATGGACATCGAGTTCACCATCGAAGACGGCACGCTCTTCATGCTCCAGTGCCGCGTCGGCAAGCGCACCGGCCCTGCCAGCGTGCGCATGGCCGTCGAGATGGCCCAGGAAGGGATCATCACCAAGGAAGAGGCCATCCTGCGCGTCGATCCTTCGTCGATCGATCAGCTCCTGCACCCGCGCCTCGACCCCAAGGCGGAAAAGAAGTTCCTCGCCAAGGGCCTCCCGGCGAGCCCAGGCGCAGCCGCCGGCCATGTCGTGTTCACGGCCGACGAAGCGGAGAAGCAGGCCAAGGAGGGCAAGAAGGTCCTGCTGGTCCGCACCGAGACTTCGCCCGAGGACATCCACGGCATGGACGCGGCGCAAGGCATCCTGACCGCGCGCGGCGGCATGACCAGCCACGCGGCCGTGGTCGCTCGCGGCATGGGCAAGTGCTGCGTGGCCGGCTGCTCGGCCATCAACATCGACTACAAGGCCCAGACGATGACCGTGTCGGTCTATGACGACGCGGGCAAGCCCAAGGAGACCGTGGTGATCAAGGCGGGCGACCTGGTCACGCTCGATGGCTCGGCCGGACGCGTGTACCAGGGGGCCGTGCCCACCGTGCCCGCTCAGCTCACAGGCTCGTTCGGCACCCTGATGGAGTGGGCGGACAGCGTCCGCAAGCTCAAGGTCCGCACCAATGCCGACACACCCAAGGATGCGAGGGTAGCGCGTGAGTTCGGCGCCCAGGGCATCGGCCTGTGCCGCACCGAGCACATGTTCTTTGCCGAGGATCGCATCGCTGCCGTACGCGAGATGATCCTGAGCGAGACCGAGGAGCAGCGTCGCAAGGCCCTCGTCAAGCTCCTGCCGTTCCAGCGCGAGGACTTCGTGGGCATCTTCAAGGCGATGAACGGCCTGCCCGTGACGATCCGCACGCTCGATCCCCCGCTGCACGAGTTCCTGCCGCACGAGAACCACCAGATCACCGAGCTGTCCAAGACCATGGCGGTCGAGGTCACCCAGCTGCTCAAGAAGAACGCCGACCTGCATGAGTTCAACCCCATGCTCGGTCACCGCGGCGTGCGTCTCGCCATCAGCTACCCCGAGATCGCGGAGATGCAGTTCCGCGCGATCTTCGAGGCTGCCAAGATCTGCGCCGACGAAGGCGTGGACGTGCAAGCCGAGGTCATGATCCCGCTGTCGATGACCAAGCGCGAGCTCGACCTGCAGAAGGAGCTGTTCGATCGCACGTACGAGGAGGTCTTCAAGGGCTCCCAGAAGAAGCCGCGCATCATGTACGGCACGATGATCGAGCTGCCGCGTGCAGCCCTGATGGCTGCGGAGCTGGCCAAGACCGCCGAGTTCTTCTCGTTCGGAACCAACGACCTGACGCAGACCACGATGGGGCTGTCGCGAGACGACGCCGGGCGCTTCTTGCCCGACTACGTCAGGCTGAACATCTTCGCCAAGGACCCCTTCCAGTGCCTGGACGCAGAAGGCGTGGGACAGCTGGTGAGCATGGCCTGTGAGCGCGGCAAGGCCACCCGCCCTGACATCAAGCTCGGCATCTGCGGCGAGCACGGCGGTGACCCGCAGTCCATCGAGTTCTGCCACAAGGTGGGCCTCAACTACGTGTCCTGCTCGCCCTACCGCGTGCCCATCGCGCGCCTTGCGGCGGCGCATGCCGTCCTCAAGGAAAAGGGCGGCAAGGCTGTCTCCAACGCCTGAGAAGGCTCCCGGCTGCGGGCTGCAGGCTTCGGCTTGCAGCCCCGGGCCCATCCCAACTCCCCATGAACCCCCTCGTCAGTGTGGTCTTGCCCGTCTGCAACGGGCAGGAAACGCTCGCTGACGCGCTGCAGTCGATCGCTGAGCAGACGCTGACCGATCACGAGGTCGTGGTCGTGGTCAACGGATGCACCGACGACACCCTGTCGATCGCAGAGAGGTTTTCGCGGGGCGACGAACGCGTGCGCGTCGTGGTGCTCGAAGAGGCGGGGTTGGTACCTGCCCTGAATCGGGGGATCGCAGAGGCGCGGGCCCCGTTGATCGCTCGCCTGGATGCCGACGATCGGATGATGCCCGAGCGTCTCGCGAGCCAGGTACGCCTGCTCGACGACAGGCCGGATTGGACCGTCGTGGCCTGTGGAGTCCGACACAGCCCAGGTGCGCACGACCCAGGCGCGGGCATGCAGCGCCACGTCGAATGGCTCAACAGCCTGCGCACCCCCGACGCGATCCGCCAGGCGAGATTCATCGACTCACCGGTGGCGCATCCTTCGGTGGCTTTCCGAAAAGAGGTGATCGCGGAGCTCGGCGGATATCGGAACGGCGATTTCCCGGAAGACTACGAGTTGTGGCTGCGGGTGATGGAAGCAGGGAAGACGATTGGACACGACGACGAGGTCCTGGTGGAGTGGCGGGACAGCGCAGGGAGGTTGACGCGAACCGACTCGCGGTATCGCGCCGATGCGCATCGCGCGCTGCGCCATCGGTATCTGGTCTTCGGGCCCCTTGCGGCGGGGCGACACGCTCGAGTGTGGGGAGCCGGGCCTTTTGGCCGGAAACACGCCGGTGGGCTGCGCCGGGCTGGCGTTCCAGTCGATGATCTGATCGACATCGATCCCCGCAAGATCGGGCGGGTTGTGGCCGGTGGGCTGCCGGTGGTGGGGATCGACACGCTGACCGGCCCGGATGGCCGTCTGGTGCTCTTGTGCGTGGGATCGTCTGGTGCGCGCGAGGAGATGGTCCAGGTGCTTGCAGCGAGGGGTTATCGGGCCGAGCGCGACTACTTGCCCCTGCAATAGGGGGTAGGTCTTGGAAGTGTGAAAGCGCGCGGGTGCCGGCACGCATGATTGGGGCGGAAAGTTTCATCTCGCGCTCGGCGTTTTGGCGTGTCACACCGAAGGACCAAGTTGGCCCTGGAAGCTCGGAGGAACGTGACTTGACGTGAGCTTCCAAGGCGGTTTCTCATAGTCGCTTGCCCTGGGTTTCAGGCTGAGACCCGGCTTTCTCCTTCAGAGAGGTACTCATGCGAAGTTCGACCTGGTTGACCAGTGTGCTCGCGATCACGGTTGGATCGCTGGTGATTATCGGCGGTTGCTCGAGCGACAGCTCATCGGACCCAGTCGTCACCGGTGGATCCGGAGGAGGCGACGCCTCTGCCGGCAGCGCGGGGCAGGCGGGAACAGGCGGCGTCGCTGGAAATGGCGGTGGCAGTGGCGGCGCAGCGGGGACCGGCGGCGCGCAGGGCGGAGCCGCGGGAACCGCTGGAACGGGCGGCGCGCAGGGCGGAGCCGCGGGAACCGCTGGAACCGGCGGCGCTGCGGGGACCGCGGGCACCGGCGGTACAGCTGGTGCTGGCGGCATTCCCAACACCTGCACCGTTCCCAATCCAGGAAACGTCAGCAAGGTGGAGTCGTGCGGATCGCTCGGCACACCGCCTGCCACCGGCACGTGCACAGTGACGACGCCAGCCACTCCGAACGCCTACACGGCGTACCGCGGCGTGGTTCTCGGACCTGACACGGTCTACGACGGCGGCGAAGTCCTGGTCGACGACAAGGGTGCGATTGCGTGCGTGGGGTGCAGCTGCTCGAGCGACGCAAACTACGCGAGCGCCAAGAAGGTGACCTGTCCCGAGGGCGTGATCAGCCCCGGGCTGATCAATGCCCACGATCACGTCACCTACGGAAACAACCGTCCCTACGGGACCGGAGACATCGCGACGCTCAAGAATGCCCGCTACGATCACCGCCACGAATGGCGCCAGGGGCTGAACGGCAAGCCCAAGATCCCCACCGCGAGCGGCGCAAGCCAGTCGGTCCAGACCGCGGTCGAGATCCGGTTCATGATGAGCGGCGCGACGTCGATCAACGGATCGAACGGCGCCTCGGGCATCCTGCGCAATCTCGACCAGGGCGGCAAGCTGGAGGGGCTGACCGTAGCGGCGAGCACCTACGACACGTTCCCGCTCGGCGATTCCAACGGCACGATGCTCACGTCAGGCTGCGCCTATCCCAGCCCGGAGACCACGTCGGGGGCGCAGGGCAATGCCTTCTACACGCCCCATGTCTCGGAAGGCGTGAACCTGGCGGCACGCAACGAGTTCATCTGCAACACGCAGCCGACCACGGACCTGTCATTCTCGCGTGCGGCGTGGATTCACGGCGTGGGCATGATTGCCGACGACGTGAAGACGTTCTCCCGGGACGGCACGAAGCTGATCTGGTCGCCGCGCTCGAACATCGTGCTGTACGGCGACACGGCGCGCGTGCCGTTGTTCCACAAGGCAGGCGCGATCATCGCCCTGGGCACGGACTGGGCGCCGAGCGGGTCGATCAACATCACGCGCGAGCTTCAGTGCGTGCACGACCTGAACACGAACAACTACAATGGCTACTTCAGCGAGGAAGAGATCTGGCGCATGGTCACCACCAACGGTGCCTTTGCCACCGGCTTCCACAACGCGATCGGCATGCTCAAGAAGGGCTGGGTCGCGGACATCTCGATCTTCAACGGCAAGGTCAACAAGACGCACGCGGCCGTCACCCTCGCCGGGCTCGCCGATACGGTGCTGGTGCTCCGCGGCGGACGCGTGATGTACGGCGACTCGCAGCTCCTGACCGATCTTGGCAAGGCGTCGTGCGAGGACATGCCCGTGGCGTCTGATGCCAGCACCAATCCCGCCTGGGCCACCGGCGTGTGCGGCGTCGCCAAGAAGGCTTGCGTATCGAGCGATCCGAGCATCGGCTCCGGGATCACCTTGGCGAGTGCTGCGGCAGCGGTCGCCGCAGCCTATCCCTTCTACTTCTGCGGCACGCCGACCGACGAGCCGAGCTGCGTTCCCATGCGTCCGGGTCAGTACCCGATCTCCAACGACAAGGACGGCGACGGCGTGGTGGACGCACAGGACAACTGCCCGGACGTGTTCAACGCGATTCGTCCGCTGGACAGCAGCAAGCAGCAGGACTTCGACGGAGACACGATCGGCGACGAGTGCGACGTGTGCCCGTTCGATGCCAACAACTCCGCATGCACGTACAACTGGGATTCGAACGACATCGACTGCGACGGGATCAAGAATGGATCGGACGACTGCCCGGATGTACCGAACCCGAACCAGGAAGACGCCGACAACGACGGGCACGGCGACGCGTGTGACAAGTGCCCCAACGAAGCGAATCCTGGGCCCGTCCAGTGTGCCGCGAAACCCACCACGATCGACGTGGTCCGCAAGACGGCGGCGGTCAATGATCCGATCACGATCAACGGTGTGATCGTGCTTGGCGTACGCAAGCCCGTGGGCAGCTCGAACGGCTTCTACGTGTCGGATGCGACGCCCGGACCCTGGCACTGCATCTTCGCGCATACCGGGGCGACGGTTCCCACATGGGTGCCTGGCGACGTGCTCGACATCCAGGGTGCCTACACGGTCTACAACGGCCTGGCCGAGATCAAGAGCGGCGCGACCGTCACCAAGACGGGTTCCGTGGCTCCGCTGCCCGAGCTCGACGTGACCGTGGGCGATCTGATTGGCGCGAACGCCGCATCGTGGGAATCCTGCCGCGTTCGTCTGCAAAACGTCACCGGCGTCGTGATTGGCACGGGCGTAGGGCTGCAGAGCGGCACGGACCAGATCACGGCCAGCAAGTTCCTGTGGGCAGGCACCGGCGCCTTCGTGACCTCCGGCTCCACCTACTCGCAGGTCAAGGGTTTTGCCGACCTGTTCAACTCGACCCGGGACATTGCCCCGCAGGTCGACGCCGACATCGTTCCCTGATTCGAGCTCCCAGCAACGCCATGCGCAAGACCGGGCCGTCCGTCCTTCGGACGGCTCGGCGCGTTCCCATCTCGCTCCCGCGCAGCCTCGCCCTTATACTGATCCCTTGATGCCTGAGCAGCGAGCTGGCGGCTTTGCCGCGGAAGACCTGATGTACGATTGGAACGAGCATGTGGCTCGGGCTCCAGGCTATCCCGCTGACCTCAGCTTCTGCGACGAAACGCTTCGAGACGGCCTGCAAAACCCGTCGGTCATCGATCCGAGGCTCGAAGACAAGGTCGCCCTGCTGCACCGAATGGACGCCGTGGGCATCCACGTCGCCAATGTCGGGCTCCCAGGTGCGTCCCAGCGCAATCGCGATCACGCGCTCGGGCTGTGCCGCGAGATCGAACGCAGCCGGATGCGGCTTCGACCCGTCGCTGCAGGCAGGACCCTGGTCGCCGACGTCAGGCCGATCATCGACATATCCCAAAGCGTCGGCCTCGCGATCGAGGTCTATGTCTTCATCGGCTCCAGCCCGATCCGTCAGCTGACAGAGGACTGGGACCTGCCGCAGATGACGCGGCTTTCGTCGGAAGCGATCGATCTGGCGGTGCGAGCCGGGCTCCGGGTCGCGTTCGTGATCGAGGATGCGACGCGATCTCGTCCGGAAGTACTTGCCACCATGATGAAGGTCGCCATCGATCATGGCGCCGGGCGGGTGTGTCTTGCGGACACCGTGGGACAGGCGACGCCCCCGGGTGTGGAGGCGCTGATCGGATTCACGCGCCTGGTGCTCGCCGAGACCGGGGCCAAAGGGATCGGGATCGACTGGCATGGACACAACGACCGGGGGCTCGCGTTGGCGAACGCGCTCCACGCGCTGCGGTGCGGTGCGGATCGCGCGCACGGGACAGCGCTGGGAATTGGCGAGCGCGTGGGCAACGCGCCCATGGAGCTTCTGCTGGTGAACCTCAAGCTCTGCGGGTTGCTCGACGAGCAGGATCTGCGCGGGCTGCCGGCCTACTGCCAGATGGCCGCTTCGATCATGGGTTGGACCGTGCCTGTGAACTACCCCGTGGTGGGGCGCGACGCATTCCGCACAGCCACCGGCGTCCATGCGTCGGCCATCATGAAAGCCGAAACCAAGGGGCAGCAATGGCTGGCGGACCGGGTGTACTCGAGCATCCCCGCGGGTTGGTTCGGACGTACGCAGCAGATCGGGATCGGGTGGATGTCCGGGGCGTCGAACGTGGTGCACTGGCTGCACAGCCACGGTATTCCGCCGACCAACGAGCTCGTGGCTGCAGTGCTCGTCAAGGCCAAGTCCGAGGATCACATCCTGACCAATGACGAGCTGATGGCGATCGTGCGCAGCCACATGGAATCGCTCCGAGTCGGCGAGCGCTGATCCGGATCGTCTACGGCTCGCGGTAGAAGCGGGGCACGCGCCGGGAGATTCCGGTCAGCACTTCCCACGGGATCGTCCCTGACGCGTGGGCGATCTCTTCAGGTGTGATGGTGTCGGAGCCGAGGGGACCTTGCTGGGATCCCAGCACGACGACCTCGTCGCGCAGCGTCACGCCTGGGATCGCGGTCACGTCGACCATGATCAAGTCCATCGACACGTTGCCGACAATCGCGCAGGAGCGCCCGCGAACGAGCACGCGCCCCACATTCGACAGGCTGCGATTGACTCCGTCCGCGTATCCCATCGGAATGGTTGCGATGCGTGTTGCGCGCGTGGCACACCACGTCGAGCCGTAGCCTGCAGGCGCCCCTTCGGGAATGTCGCGCAGGGCAATGATCTCGCTGCGAACGCGCATGACCGGACGCAGGTCCTTGGCCAGGTCCGGGGACGGCTCGACGCCGAACAGGGCGATCCCCGGACGCACCATGTCGTAGCGGTAGCGTTCGGTACGCATCAGGGCAGCGCTGTTGGCAGCGTGGCGCATGAGCGAGCTGTGGCCCCGTTTCTCTGCCATCGCCACGGACGCATCGAAGACGCCGCACTGCTCGTCGGTCAGATGCAGGTCGCCGCGGTCGGCGTTGGCAAAGTGGGTCATCATCCCGGTGAGCTTGACCTCAGGGCACTGGTCAAACGCGTCCATCATCTCTTCGAGTCGCTCGAAGCGCACGCCGAGGCGGGCCATGCCGGTATCGACCTTGAGATGCACGGCGGCGGGCGGAGCTTCGTAGTATCTCACCTCGCGGGCGAGGGCTTCGATCTGGGCGGGCTCGTAGACGACCGGGGTGAGGTTGCGTGCGAGCACCTCGCTCCAGGCATCGCCGTAGTAGCCCCCCATGATCAGGATCGGGGCACGAATCCCGGCTTCGCGCAGCTCGATGCCTTCTTCGAGCAGAGCTACGCAGATGCCGTCGATTCCCGCGCGCTCCAGGGTACGGGCGACGGCGGGTGCACCATGGCCGTAGGCGTCCGCCTTGAGCACCCCGTAGACAAGCGAGTTTCCGGCGAATCGTCTTACGACGTGCAAGTTATGCCTCAGGCTGCCGAGATTGATGTCGGCGCGGGTGGGTCGGACTGCATCCGACGGGGCAGCTCTTCTGGGGCGCAACACGCGTGGAACTGGGACAGCGACAGGCAGGGCCATGTTTATCTACCTCGCCCTTACCGGAACGCTGCGCGAACGGTCAAGATTCCTGCAGTTTGGGCGAGCGCGCAAGGTGAAGCAGGCTCTTGGTGCACCGGCCCGAGCCCTTCTGTTGCCCATGAACGGATGGACACCACGAAAGGAGCCGGACCCGGGCCCGGTGACCGGTCGGCCTGACCCTGAAAGGAGTGGCCGGAGGTGGGCATCTTCAGGTTTAAGAAGGACAAGGCACACCTGGCATGTAGACGGCAGCGACACCGGTGCTACCATGAGGGTGTGCTGGTCGTGCTTCGCAAGCTCGGACGAGGCTCGCGCGCGGTCTCGGGGCGCCTGGTTAGGGCGCCACGAAAGGGATCCGTCATCGTCATCGAGTTCTCCGACGGATTGCACGAGTATGTAACGACGCCGGTCAAGCGTGTTCTTCGCGTGGTTGGGCTTGATGTCTTCTTCATCGAGACCGCGAACAGTCGTTACCGACTCGAGATACGTGGACGTGAGCAGAGCCTCGAAGGAGCCTCGTCAGGCTGAGGTTCAGGTGGCGTTTCGCAGGCCCGCGAAACAAGCGCTTGATCTGCGCGTCGATCTGCACAAATAGTTGCCGCCCCGCGCGCCGAGTGTGAGAACCTCTCGGCCGCTTCCCGGACGGCCTCTGCCGTCCGATGCAATGGACACATCGCACGCCCGGCCGAAGGCTGGCCGAGCGTCAGGGCACGTAGGAGACGCACATATGGCGAAGAGAGATCGACGGAAGTCGCAGAAGATGAAGCGGCGCCACTCGCAGGTGAAGAAGCTCGCGCGCGACAAGCGCCAGCTCGCCGCCTCGGCTGCTGCCGGAAAGGCTGCCCCCGTGGCTGCCAAAAAAGCGCCCTCCAAGAAGGAGAAGGCTTCGGCTGCTGCGCCTCCACCGGCTCCCGAAGCGCCGCCAGTGCCCGAAGCCAAGCCCGCGGAAGGCGCCGAAGGCTGACCTGTCCGGCGGCGGCTGCGCCTGGTCCCGCGTAGGCGGGCTCGCCGCGCCTGCTTGCCCAGGGCCGAACCTGCCCTCGCGTCAATAGGGCGACGGAATCGTCACCGACTTGAAGTGAACGTCAGCCCGCTTGTCAGGGCGAAGCACGTCGATCTTCTCGCCCAGCAGCCCGACGTCGCCGGCTGCTCGCGACTCGTCCACCAGCTTCCAGCCCTTGACCCCGTACTGCCAGTTCTGCATCACCTGGGTCGTGCGCAGCTCCTGCTCGTCCGGTCGTTGCCACCCCACGGCGACCAGCACCGTCGCCTCGTCTTTGCTCATCAGCTGCACACCCTGGAATTCGACGTCGATCACGCGCACGTCACGTCCCCAGGCCATGTGCTTGCGATTGAAGTCCACGAGCGACTTCTCAGCCACCAGCTCGCTGGCGATGTCCATCCTGCCAAATCGCGTCGCAATGTTCAGGTTCTGTGCGGCGTCCTGCAGCTTGGCCCCTTTGGACTGCGTGGCGAGGCATCCGAACAGCAACGTTGCACTGAGCGCGAAGGCAAGCGTGTGGCGAGGTCGCATGGGCTCCTTGTATCCCCCAGAGCCTGGAAGGGGAAAATTCGTGGCGTATGCCCTGTTAGCAAGCGCGCTCTCGTTCGGCTAAGGTTCGCGGATCATGCCCTGGCATGCCGGCATCGACGAGAACGGACTCGGGCCGCAATTGGGGCCGATGCTCGTGACCGCCGTGATGGCGAGAGTGAGCGAATCGGCGCGCCAAGGCCTGCGCCAGGACGGCACCCGGTTCCTGCACGAGCGGCTCGATGATTCCAAGGCCCTGGTGAGCCACGGCAAGGTTGCACTCGCGGAGGCATGGGCCCGCGCCGTCGCCGAGAGATGCAAGATCAGGGCTTCGAGCCCGGACGCCCTGGTGGAGGCCCTCGCGCTCGAGCAACGCCACCAGCGCGTCTCGATGTGCCCTGACCTCGGGCTGACCCAGTGCTGGTCTGCCGAGGGAGAGGGCTTTGAAGCCGACGAAGCCCAGGTCGATGCAGCACGCCAGGACCTCGACCTGCTCGATCGTCGGGGGATCGACGTGGTGTGGGCGCGAAGCTTGATCGTCTGCGTCCGGGCGCTCAACGAGGCTCGCCACAACGGCTGCGGGCGCTTCGAGTCCGACCTGCATGCCATGGAGCGCCTGATTCTCGCGGCGCGCGCCGAGGCCTGCCAGGACATCGAGGTGGTCTGCGGCAAGGTCGGAGGCCTGCAGAGATACGTCCCGGCCATGTCCGTGCTCGGCGACAGGCTGCACACCGTGCTCGGCGAGGAGCGAGCTTGCTCGAGCTACGGGTTTCCCGGGGTAGGGATCGTTCATTTTCGGCGAGATGCTGACGGAAGCGATCCGCTGGTGGCCCTCGGCTCGCTGGTGGGCAAGTACTTGCGCGAGCTTCTGATGAAACGCATCGTGCGCTTCTACCAGCGCCAGGAGCCTGAGCTTCCGGATGCGAGCGGCTACAACGATCCGGTCACAGCTCGCTTCGTGCGCGCTACGCTTGCGCGGCGTCGACGCCTAGGCATTCCGGACCTGTGCTTCCGACGCGAGCAGGCGTCGGATTCCAAAGACGAGTAGGGCGCGTCTTGCAGACCCACGACCGAGCCACCACACGAATCCTCCGCGGCCCGCTGGGCTTCGAGGTGGCGCGTTTCGGTGTGCCGCTCGCGCTCGGGATGGGGCTGCAGACCACGTTCAACCTGGTGGACGCCTACCTGATCTCGAGGTTGGAGGCGCAGCTGGCCGGGCCCTCGCTCGGCGCGATCGGCATCTGCGATCAGATCGCAGCCCTTGGGACCATCATCAGCTACGGCGTGTCGATCGCCACCGCAGCGATGGTAGCGACGCGTCACGGGCGGGGCGAGGGGGATGAGGTCCGATCCGTGGCGTGGCAGTCGCTCCTGCTGGTGGGTGTGCTGGGGCTGGTGTTCGGCTTGATCGGAATCGGCTTCGCCGGAACCATCATGCACGATCTGGTGGGGGCCAAGGGGGAGGTCGCAGAGCTGGGGACCACCTACCTGCGCGTGATCGTAGGGGGCAGCTACTCGATCTTCTTCCTTCTGCAAGTCACCGCCATCCAGCGCGCCCTCGGCTCGAGCAAGACCCCGGTCGTGATGCTGGTGAGCGCGAACGTGATCAATCTCGTCCTTGCCGTTCTGCTCGTCTATGGGCCCGGCGATGCTCCGACGGTCTTCTCGTGGGGGCCGCCGATCGCACGCCTGCTTCACCTGCCCCGGATGGAGCTGATAGGGGCAGCCTGGGCCACGGTGATCGCAAGAACGGTTGTGCTCGTTCCCTTGATCGTCGCCGTGGAGTGGCGCTTCAAGCTCGTGCGCAAGCTGCGGTCCTTTGCCCCTGATGCGGAGATGATCCGGCGCATCCTGCAGGTGGCGTGGCCTGCGAGCACGCAGCTCGTGGTCCGCATCCTGGCCATGCTGGTCACCCATTCGCTCGTGGCGCGCGCCTTCACCACGGCAACCGATCAGCGCGCAACGATCGCTCTCGGCGTGGTGTTCCGTCTCGAGACGCTGGCGCTGTTCGTGGGCATGGGCTGGGGCAGCGCAGCGCAGACCTTTGTCGCCCAGAATCTCGGCGCAGGGCAGCGTCCGAGAGCCATCCGCAGCGGCTGGCTGTCTGCCGGCTACAACGCGCTGGCGATGATCGCCCTCGCGGTGACCTTCCGTTTCGTGGGTGAGACGGTCGTCGCGTTCTTCACCGACGAGCCGACAGTCGTGCAGATTGCCATGGGGTATCTGCGAACCGTGTCGCCCTCCTACATCGCGCTGGGCATCGGCATCGTGCTCGGCAGCGCGATGCAAGGCGCGGGACAGACCCGGCTGACGATGATCATCGACGCGATCGTGATGGTGGTGTTCCAGCTTCCCTTCAGCATCCTTGCGGTCACAGGGCAGGGTGCGAGCCCCGTGAGGTTGTGGTGGGTCGTGGTGGCCACGAGCGTGGTGCTCGCAGCCTCGTACATCGTGGTCTATCGGCGCGGGCGTTTTGCGCTCACTACCGCTTGAATGCCGCGTTCTGCGAGCCGGAATCCAGGGCCGCTGGCGGGTTGTTCGACACCAGCGCCAGACACGTGCACATCACGCCGCCCACGACGATCCCTCCCACCACGAAGATCAGGATCAGGACTGTGAGCCACATCGCAGTGCCGCCCGACCCGCTCTGCATGGGCGGGGGTTGCGGCTGCATGAACGGCTGCTGCCAGGGCTGCTGCATGCCGCCCAGGTACATCGGCTGCTGCGGCATGACCGGCCCTTGTTGCCAGGACACCGGCTGAGGACCGTAGGGCATCGAGCCCATCGGCTGCTGCTGCGATGGCATCCCCATCGGCTGCTGCTGTGAAGGCATGCCCATCGGCTGTTGCAGCGATGGAACGCCCATCGGCTGCTGCTGTGAAGGCAGCCCCATCGCTGCGGCCGACGGAGGCATGCCCATGGGTGGTCCCATCCCCACGGTCGCGGCCAGGGGATTCTGCGGCTTGGTCGAGGGTGCTGCAGCCAGCGACGCGGGTGTGGGCACGCCCGGCACGATCGGGAGCGACGCCGGGGTCAGGGCATTCATCTGGCCGACGGTGGGGAGCCTGGCCGCTGATACCAACGCTTCCCAGAATGCATTCATGTCAGGGAATCGATCCGTGGCAGCCACGGCCAAAGCCTGACGGAACACAGCTTCCACAGCGTCTGGAATCTGCGCGCCTCGCGCGCGAGGCGTGGGTCTCCGCGTTGCATCGATCGCTGTGCGGAGGATCTCCACCGGCTCCGTGCTGTCCGCGACCGGGCGATCGGTGAGCATCTCCACGGTGACGATCGCAAAGGAGTAGACATCGCTCCAGGGTCCGGTCGGGCCGAACTTGGGGTCGAACTGCTCAGGTGCCGCATAGTCGGGGGTGAACGACGAGAACCCCATCATGGTGGCGTTGGCACGCGATGCGCTCGCACCTTCGGTCATCACCTTGGCGATTCCGAAGTCGAGCAGCTTGAGCATGGGTGGCGCGCCCGGCTTCTGCGACGGGAGGATGAACAGGTTTGCGGGCTTGATGTCGCGGTGAGCTACCCGACGCTCGTGAGCGTAGCTGAGTGCGCGAGCCGGCACCTCGAGCAGCGCCAGGACTTCGGTCAGAGGACGCCCCTTGAGCCCGCGCTTTCGTCTGGAATCGAGATCATCGGACAGCGGTTGACCGTCGAGCCACTCCAGAACCACGAACGGAGCCCACACGCCGCGGGGCGTGACCGTGTCGCCGAGTGCGATGGAGCGCACGATGCCGATGGCTCCCTGCGACAGCTGGAACTGCAGCCTGCCTTCTTCGCGGAACTTGCGAAGAAACGCCTCGCGCATGTCCCCTGGAAAGTCCTCGGGGATCTTGAGGCACTTGATGGCGATGGGCTGCTCGAAGTCGAGATGGAAGCCGCGGTAGACGACTCCGAATCCACCCTCTCCCACGAGCGCGTCGACCCGATAGACCTTGTCGAGGGTCTGTCCGATCAGGGAGAGAGGGTCCTGCTCGCTCATGGGGGAGACGCATGATGCGACGAGCCAGCGTTCAGGACAACCTCCACGTACAGACAGCTATTCCGCGGTTGTCGCGCTGCGTCGCTCGTGCAGCTCTTCCAGCTCATCAATGCTGCGCGGCCAGTCGCCCTTGAGCAACCGGGACAATCCCCGATCCGCCAGCAGCTTTCCTTCGGTCTGACACCGCGGGCAATAGTTGACCTCATTGGATGCATACCGGATCCTCTGCACGCTCGTCCCGCACACCGGACAAGGCTTGCGGTAGCGGCCATGCACCGCCATGTCCTCGCGAAATGCCGTGACCTTCTCAGGGAACCCTTCCCCGCATTCGCGCCGAAGCCGATCGGTCCATTGACGGAGCGTGTCGCCACAAGCCAGGTACAGACGCTCGATCTCTTCATCGCTGAGCTGGCGCGTGAGCCTGACCGGGGACAGGCGGGCGCGATGCAGCATCTCGTCGGAGTAGGCATTGCCGATTCCGCTGAACAGGGTCGGATCCGACAGGGCGCGCTTGAGCGTGTGGCTCTCTCTGGTCAGAGCTGTCCGGAACTCCGCGAGCGTGGCGTCCAGGGGCTCCAGGCCGCCGCGATGGAACGCTTGCAGCGAGCCGCGCCCTTGAACCAGGTGCAGGCTCGCGCGCTTCTGCGTGCTCGCCTCGGTGAGCACCAGCGTGCCCGCAGCAAAGTCCAGGCCTGCGAGGCCGAGCCGAGCCGGGACCTTCGCGCCCGGGGCGAGCCAGCGAAGTCGCCCCGAGATCATCAGGTGGATCACCAGAAATTGATCGCCGTCGAGGCCGATCGCGATCCGCTTTCCGATCCGCTCCAGCGACACCACGGTCCGGCCGCTCGCGCTCGTGATCGGAGGGTCAAAGGTCCGGAGCACGAAAGGGCTTGCGAGACGGACCCGTTGCAGCGTCTGCCCCTGGATCCGACGCTGGAGCGCTTCGATGTACACCACGATGTCAGGAAGCTCGGGCATCTCACCCCCGCCCAGCCGGCTCGCGAGTCCTACTCCTCGGCTGCGCTGCTCCGCGCCTCGGTCAGCGACTCGTCGACCAGCGCACGAAGCTCAGCCATCTTCGGGTCTTCCTCGCGCTTGGTGGCGCCGCTGCGCTTGGCAGCCATCGACGCTGCGATCTGGGCGACCGCTTCCTCGTCGTTGAGGTCCACGGTCTTCTTCTTCTTGGCGCCGAGCCCGAGCACGCGAGCCAGCCACGGACGAGCGGGTTCCACGGTGAGGTGCTCGTCAGCGGCCACGGAGCCGGGGTCGCGACGAAGCCGACGCAGGATCTTGGCGTTGGAATCGACCCACATGCGCGCCTCGTCATAGGCCTCTCGCTGCGTGGGATCGAGGTTCTGGACCGCGCGGCCGTGCGGGTGCTCGCCCAGCGCCACGAACAGCGCGAGCACGACGGACAGCTCGCTCACATCGAGCGAGGTCGCCTGATCGATGTTCACGCCTTTGCAGGCCTTGGAGTACATGTACGAGGCGTTGGTCAGCAGCACGCCCAACCCGAGCATCGTTGCCGCGATCTCGCAGGTGCTCATCCACTCGGCCTCTGGCCACGACTCGAATCCACCGGTCTCGAGCACGAACGCGTGCGCCAGGCTCGTTGCCATCGCCGAGGTCAGCGTCGTCGCATTCTTGGCGTCGCTCAGTCGAACGTCCACGCGGTAGCCGCCGTCGCGAAGCTGCACGACCGGAGCCAGGGTCTTGTCCCCATGCTTGGACGAACCGCAACCGCACGACCCGGTTCCGCATCCGCCGTCCTTGCACCCACCATCCTTGCACCCGCCGTCCTTGCACCCTCCATCGCCGCACTTGCAGCCGGAAGCTTCTGCATCGCGGTCATCGACGAGCCGCAGCTCCACGTCGAGATCGGTCAGCGACGCATGCTCCTGCAGGCGCCAGAAGAGCAGGTTGATGCTCCCTGGATCTCCTTCGAACGCGTCCGGGAAGAACTCGCCCGTGGGCAGGACGAGCTTGTGCTTTCGGTCGGTGTCGCGGGCGAGCAGGCTTGCGTAGCGCCGTACGAGCCACCGGATGGACGTATCGTTGGGCAGTTCCATTACCGCGAATTGTGGCATTGCGGGGGCGAGACGCAAAGGGGAACGCAGCGCGAAGCTCGAGAGCGATCAGATCTGGGGGAATTCGCCGCGTGCCCACTGCTCCAGCGCAGCGCGGCTCTTGATCACCAACGATTGATCGTCACGCGACTCGATCGCGCCTGCATCGGACATCCTCCGCAGCGTGCGCGAGAGCGTCTCGCTGGTGAGGTTCAGGTGCGAAGCGAGATGCTTCTTGAGGCTGGGCAAGCGGACGACGTCCTGGGGCTCGATCGCTTCGCTCAGCAGGTACCTCGCAAGACGTCCTGTCGCATCGCGCAACGCGATGTCCTCGAGAAGGCCGACCAGATGCTTGACCCACGCTGCCATGCTTCCCATCAGCTGCAGGCACAGCTGATGATCGTCCTGCAGCGCTTGTGCAAACGCCGGAGCGGGCAGAAGCGCGCACACGGTGTCTTCGAGCGCTTCCGCGTTCGCAGGAGTCTCGAAGCCGGCGATCGCTGCGACCTCCGCGAAGGTTCCGCCAGGTGCCACGAGGTGGAGCACGTGCTCGCGTCCGCTCGGCGCGGTCTTGAATACACGCACCAGGCCGCTGCCCACCACGAACACACCCGGGCATTCCTGACCCTCGCGGAAGATCGCGGCGCCGCGGGCGAAGCGACGGACTTGCGCCATGTGGGCAAGCCGATCGAACGACGCCCCTTTCACACCGAGAAAGAAGCGGCTCGCACGCAGGATCGACGGGGCTGCATCAGGCATCGGGCGCACTATAGGCATCTACGCCCGTCGAATACGAGCCGCCTTTGAATGCGCTTCACGAAGAAAATGCGCACGCGGCTTGATCCAGGTCAAGGCGCGATCGGCCGAGGTTGACCACGATGGGCTCGCAACCAAGGCGCTGCGAGTGCAGGCCAGCGGACGGCCCGAAGCCGGCACGCTGACGCTCTCGGCGTGCGCGTAGAAACCACTTACGGAGGTATGGACGATGTTCTGCAACCAGTGCGAGCAGGCCAGGGGCGGATTCGGGTGTCAGAACGGCATGGGCATCTGCGGCAAGAACGCAGACGTGCAGAGCCTGCAGGAGATGATTCTGTACGGTCTCAAGGGCATGGCGGCCTATGCGGCGCATGCGCGGCGGCTCGGCAAGACGGACGAGAAGGTCAGCGCGTTCATGGAGGAGGCGCTCTTCTCCACGATGACCAACGTCAACTTCGAGGTTCCAGCGCTCTTCGAGATCGCCATGGAGCTCGGGCGTCAGAACCTGCGCGTGATGCAGCTGCTCGACGAGGGCCATGTGGAGAAGCTCGGCAAGCCGAGCCCTACGCAGGTCAAGGAAGGTACGCAGGCAGGGCCCGGCATCCTGGTGACCGGCCACGACATGGTCGATCTGTTCGACCTGCTCGAGCAGGTCAAGGGCACGAACATCAAGGTCTACACGCACGGCGAGATGCTCCCCGCTCACATGTACCCGAAGCTGCGCGAGCATCCGAACCTCGCAGGTCACTACGGCGGAGCCTGGCAGGAGCAGTACTCGGAGTTCGAGGGATTCAGCGGACCGATCGTCGCGACCACCAACTGCATCCTCATCCCGCCGCAAGAGTACGCTGACCGCCTCTTCACCACGCGCTACACCGCGGTGCCGGGTGGAACGCGGATCAAGGACAACGACTTCGGCCCTGTCATCGAGAAGGCCAAGACCTGCAAGCCCCTGGTCGAGCACATCGTGCGCACGTCCACCGTGGGCTTCCATCACAGCGTGCTGCTCGAGGCTGCGCCGACGATCGTGCAGGCGGTCAAGGACGGCAAGATCAGCCGGTTCTTCCTGATCGGCGGGTGCGACGGAGCAGAGCGTGGGCGCAGCTACTTTGCGGACTACGCGCAGGCCACGCCCCCAGACTCGTTCATTCTCACGCTCGGGTGCGGCAAGTACCGCATCCGCAACCACGACTACGGCACGCTGCTCGGGCTGCCGCGGCTGCTCGACATGGGGCAGTGCAACGACTCGTACGGTGCGGTGAACGTGGCGGTTGCGCTCGCCAAGGCGTTCAACTGCGGCGTCAACGACCTGCCTCTGACGCTCGTGGTGAGCTGGTTCGAGCAGAAGGCTGTCGCGGTGCTGCTGACCCTGCTTTCGCTCGGCGTGAAGGGGATCACCATCGGACCTCGTCCACCCGCGTTCGTCACGCCCAACGTGTTCCGCGTGCTGCAGGACAAGTTCGATCTGCGGCTGACGGGCGACGACCCCAAGGGCGATCTGGCCCGCGCTCTGAAGAAGTAGTCTTCGTCTCTCCAACGCTGCGTCGCTTGCAGCGTCTGCCGCGATCTCGCCTGCGGGCCTGTCGATCCTGAAGTACACGCCGAACCAGAGCTCCTGCCCATCAGAAGGCTTGCAGCAGGTCTCCTGCCACAACGCACGCAGCACACAGTTGCGGTCGGTTTCCCCTGCTCGCGTGTTGCCCATCAGCGGTTGGGGGCGCGACGCGCCGCATGCAGGGGCTAGCAGGATCAGGGCGAGCGCAAGCTGCCAGCGGGGCATGGGGCGAGTGCAGGTCGAGGCGAGGCGTGGGCGTCGTGGGGCGTGCAAGGGTGCGGAGGGGGCCACGATTTTGGCTGCAGGTGGGATACTTCCCCTGATGTCGGCGCGAGCGATCTTGGAACGAGTTTCGATGACGTCGGTGTCAGTCTGCCAGCCCCGACGGAATTCGTGAAACGTCTCAATGACGCATGCGTCATTACGGATGTTCAGCCTTCGCCGCGTAACAGTGAGCGTGAAATTGCCAGAACGCTCACCGCCATGCCTCACACAAAGGGTCTACCTGACAGACGCGTCATGTTGTATCAAACCGATCCCATGACCCAAGCGTTCGTTGGCATTGATGTCGGCGCCGAGACCGTCAAGCTCGTCGCACTCGAAAAGCGCGCCGGCCAACTGGTCATCACGGACCAGCTCGAGACGCCTCACAACAAGGACCCGCAGGCTGCGGTCCGCGCGCTCCTTTCGAGGCTCGATGGACGAACCATCGCCGGAATTGCTGCCACAGGACGTCTTGGGCGCATCCTGAACGTGGAGTCTGTGCCGACCAAGGCCGCGCTTCGACGAGGGGCCAGGCTCGTGCACCCTGACCTGGACGCGCTCACGGTCGTGTCGATCGGCGGCCATGGCTTCAGCGTGCTGGAGCTCGGCGCGCACGGCGAGGAGTGGTTCCAGCAGAACGCGCGCTGCTCGCAGGGAACCGGCAACTTCCTGTCCCAGCTGGTCCGTCGATTCGGCATGAGCGTGCAGGAAGCCTCGGAGCTGTGCGACCACGCGCAGGCCTCGCCTCTTTCCGGGCGCTGCCCGGTCATCCTCAAGACCGACATGACCCATCTCGCCAACAAGGGCGAGGATCGAGCCCGCATCCTGGCCGGGCTCTACGATGCGGTCTGCGAGAACGTGCTCACCCTCGTCCGCTCGAGGATCGCACCGCGCGACGTCGTCCTGACCGGCGGAGTCACCCACTCGGCCCGCGTGCGTCGCACCATCGGCCAGTGGCTGTCGCATCGAGGGATGCGCCTGGCGCCGCGCAAGAGCGAGGACCTGATGCTGGAAGCGATCGGGGCTGCGACGCACGCGCTCGATCACGACTGCGCCATGCCCGACATGGATTCGCTGCTGGTGAGCACGGCTGCGACTGCGCTGGAGATGGTTCCACCGCTTCGCGATGCGCTCGACCGGGTCCACCGCATCACCGCCGACCGCATGCAGCAGGATCGTCGAGCTTCCGGCGTCTACCTCGGGTTCGACATCGGCTCCACCGGCTCCAAGATGGTTGCGATCGACGCGCAGACGGACAAGCCCGTGTGGGAGACCTATCTCAACACCGAAGGTGCGCCGGTCACCGCTGCGCAGCAGCTGATGGGGCACTGGATCGGCTCGGAGCTGGGCAAGACGGCGCTCGTGGCGGGTCTGGGCGTGACCGGCTCCGGCCGTGAGGTGGTCGGGTCGCTGCTTCGCACCTGCTACGGCGACGATCGCGTGTTCATCATGAACGAGATTGCAGCGCACGCGCGCGGGGCGACCTTCATCGATCCCGAAGTGGACACGATCTTCGAGATCGGCGGCCAGGACGCCAAGTACATCCGTCTGGAGGGTGGACGGGTCATCGACGCTGCCATGAACGAAGCTTGCAGCGCGGGCACGGGGTCGTTCATCGCGGAGCAGGGCACCAAGTTCGAAGGCGTCGGCGAAGACGTGCGACGGCTGGGCGAGCTCGCCCTGCTGGCGTCCGAAGGCATCTCCCTGGGCCAGCACTGCTCGGTGTTCATGGCCGAGGTGATCGACGAAGCGATCACGCAGGGCAAGTCGCGCGACGCGATCATCGCTGGTCTGTACGATTCGGTGATCCAGAACTACCTGAACCGGGTCAAGGGAACGCGCAGCATCGGCCAGCGAATCTTCTGCCAGGGGATGCCGTTCAGCTCCCCGGCGCTGGCAGCAGCGGTTGCACGCCAGACCGGCCGCGACGTGGTCGTGCCCCCGAACCCGGGCACGATCGGCGCCATGGGCATTGCGATGCTCGCCCGCGAAGAGCTGCTGCACAAGCAGGTCGACACGCAGCCCATCGATGCATCGGTGTTCATGACCGCGCAGGTGATGTCCAAAGAGACGTTCAACTGCAAGTCGACCAAGGGGTGCGGCGGCTCGGGCAACAAGTGCCGGATCGATCGTCTGACGACGCGGGTCAACGGGGTCTCCCAGCGCTTCCTGTGGGGCGGCAACTGCTCGCTGTACGATCGGGGGAGCGGGCGCGCCAAGCTGCCTGATCTGTCGCCTGACCCCTTCCGCGAGCGCGAGATGCTCGTGGATCAGTCGATCGCCAACGCCCTTGCGCATCAAGGGCGCGGCGTGGTGGGGATGACCGACGAGTTCTCGCTCAAGCAGCTGATGCCGATGTTCGTGACGTTCGTGCGGGCGCTCGGCTTTGACACGCGAGTCTTGCAGAAGGCAGGGGGCGCGGCGCTCAAGCGCGGGATCGAGGGGGCCAGGATCCCGTACTGCGCACCGATGCAGCTCGCGCACGGCGTGATGTTCGAGCTGGCCGAGGGGCGTCCGGACTTCCTGCTGATGCCGATGCTGCAGGAGCTGCCGCGCGTGGCAGGCGAGCACTTCGCCACGCTCTGCCCGATCATCCAGGCCATGCCGGATCTGGTGGGAAGCCTGATCACCGATGCGCACGCGCCCAAGCTGCTGCGTCCCACGATTCGATTCGGGCAGAAGGGCTACGACAGCCCTACGTTCCGCGAGTCGATGCGCGCGCTCGCCGAGTCGCTCGGCGCGCTCGATCGCTTCGAGACCGCTTTCCGCCAGGGCGTGGCTGCGCAGAAGAAGTTCGACGCGCAGTGCATCGAGATCGGGCGCGAGGCCCTCGCCTTCTGCGAGCGCGAGAGAGTCGTCCCCGTCGCGGTGCTCGGGCGCCCCTACACGATCTACAACGACGTCCTGAACTCGAACGTGCCGAGCATCCTGAGGACACTCGGCGCGCTTCCGATCCCGGTGGACTGCCTTCCGGTTCCCGATGAGCTGCCGATCCACGAGGATCAGTACTGGGCCCATACGCAGCGCAACTTGCGCGCGGCCGACTTCGTGCGGCGCACGCCAGGGCTCTACTCGGTGTTCGCGAGCAACTACGCCTGCGGGCCTGACAGCTTCACGCTGCACTTCTACGCGTACATCATGCGCGGCAAGCCGTTCACCGTGGTGGAGACCGACGGACACTCGGGCGATGCGGGCACCAAGACGCGCATGGAGGCGTTCCTGTACTGCGTGGACTCGGACCTGCGCTCCAAAGCGTCGAACCAGCACGCACGCTCCGATCTGCCAGCGCTTGCAGGCGAGCGGATGTCGCTGAGCGAAGCGAGAAGCAGGAACGCGACAGTGCTCGTTCCCCGCATGGGGCCGGCCGCAGAGGTCGCGGCGGCAGCCCTGCGCGGCGAAGGGCTCAAGGCAGAGACCCTGCCCTTGAGCACGCGCGACGACGTCCGCACCGGACGCAGGCACACCTCGGGCAAGGAGTGCGTGCCGATGATGCTCACGCTCGGCACGATGCTCAACCGGCTCGAGCGGGATCGCGACAGCGACAAGGAGTTCCTGCTGCTGATGCCCACGGCGCACGGCCCCTGCCGGTTCGGCGTCTACAACACCCTGCACAAGATCGCCCTCGAGCAGACCGGGTGGCGCGATCGAGTGAAGGTCTTCTCCCCGGACGACGGCGACTACTTCCGGGACATGTCAGGTGAGCTCTCGATCCGGGTCTGGGTCGGCTTCTGCGCCTACGACTTGCTTCAGGCCATGCTGTTCGACGTCCGGCCCGTGGAGCGCAAGCCTGGCAGCGCCAACGCGATCTTCGAGAAGGCCTCGCGCGAGATCGTCGAGTGCATGGAACGTCCGGCGCGCGGCGGCATGGCCTCCGGGCTCAAGGAGCTGTTCGGCGACATGTGGGGGACCCGCCAGGTGCTCGAACGGGCGGCACGCGAAATGGCAGCCGCGAAGAACAAGGTCAAGGACGTTCCGACCGTGGCTGTGGTCGGCGAGATCTACGTCCGCCTCGATCCGTTCGCCAACGACTTCATCGTGGAGAAGCTCGAAGCCCGCGGCATTCGCGTGCGCTTCGCGCCCTTCATCGAGTGGCTCGAGTACACCTCGTACCTCGCGGAGAATCGCGTCCTGGATCGGGCCATGCGCGTCGACGACGACCCGATCACGATCGGCCTGACCGGCCTCGTCCAGCGCAGCTCGCTCGGGCTGATGTACGACCGCGTTGCGCGCCACCTCGGCTGGGGCAAGCGATCCACCGTGCCCGAAGCGGTCGCGGCCGGGCGCCCCTACGTGAATCCCGCTCTCACCGGCGAAGCTGTGCTGACCATGGGCGGACCCATCCACGAGTTCCACGAAGGGCTCGTGGAAGGGGTCGTGGTGGTCGGTCCGCACGAGTGCATGCCGTGCAAGATCGCGGAGGCGCAGTACGGCAAGGCGATCGAGGAGATCAACCTTCCGTACCTGGTGCTCGCGCTCAATGGCGACCCGATCGACACCGAAGCGCTCGATCGCTTCGCATACGATCTGCACGAGCAGCACCGCCGCAAGCTCGGAAAGAGCCTCGGAGCGATCACGGGCTCGTTCTTCCAGACCGGGCTGCGCGCGCCTGCTGCGCATCAACCCGCTCTGGTTCCGGTCGAGGCGCTCACGGCCCGAACCCGCAATTCCCGCGATCCAATCCTCGCAAACTAGCCTCGGTCCCGCACAACCCGCGGCAGCGCGCGCCGAAGTTGCCCTGGCGGCCGCGACTCTGCGGTGTAATCTGCGCGAACCCCCCAGCGTTGTGCTGCCATGTCGCTCCTGATTCCTCTTGCGATCGCATGGACACCCATCCCGTCTGTGGCGCTCGCCACCGAGGGACCCCTGCTGATCGCGGTCTCTCCTGAGCCGTCCCCGGAGCCGCCGCGGGGTCCGGAGCCGCCCTCACGACCGAGCAAGTCCAAAGGCGACCCGGACCACGCGCTTCTCGGCGTCGGATTGTACTGGGGTATCCAGGAGCAGCGCGGGGGCAGCCAGTCTTCCCAAGTCACCGAGTTCGGCCTCGCCTGGATGCGGTCCAGCAACTACTACACCAGCGGCCCGTTCGTTCCGCGGTTCAACCTGAACCTCGGCTTCTCCGGCGCTGCCATGCTCGGGCAGCTCGATGCAGCGTTCGGGTTTCGGCTTCAGACGAGCAAGACCAGGATGGAGGGGGAGGGGAGCGGGCCCTTCCTTCGCGCGGGCATGCACCTGATGGGGACAGGCAACAGCAAGCTGTGGGTGTCGATGATCGAGCTCCCGACGGGCGAGGTGGGCTGGCAGCACGCTGCCGGAGACTGGATGCTGGAGGCGCGCGCTTCGGCTGGACCTGTGCTGGCCGGCAGGTACAGCACGGGCGAGGACGGTCGGCGCAGGCTAGGGAGCTCCCTTGCGGCAGGAGGAACGCTCGCGCTGCACAGCACCTGGCTGCACCTGGAGGCGAGCGGCAAGAGAATCGATGCGGGCAGCGATCCAGGGTCTCCTGTGGACATCGGCTCTGCACTGCTCTGCGGTCAGCCGGGCATGCTGCTGATCTGCACCGAGGCGCACCTGTACGGAGGCGACATCCGGTGGGTCGACAACGCGGGAGCTGAGCACTTCGCCAGATCCACGGTATCGTTCGTGGGACTGATCGTGGGCGTCGGATTCGGCACCACGCCTGCGGCGCCCATGGGATCGCGGTTCTAGCCGACGGGATTTGCAGAACAGGCTGCGCTAGCGCAAGGCTCGTGATAGGACGGCCGCGTGTCTGCATCGACCCCCCCTGCAACGGGCGAGACTGCCAGCGAGGCGCGTGACGAGTTCTGCGTCTGGAGCGATCGGGCGCTGATCGCCGGGGGCATCGCGCTCGCGCTCTTCGCGCTGCTGCAGGTGCTTCAGTACAAGTACGGCCGCGATCAGGGCATCTATGCGGTCGTTGCGGATTCGATGGTTCGCGGCGGAATGCCCTACCGCGACATGTGGGACTTCAAGCCGCCGGGCGTGTTCTTCGTCTACGCCCTGGCGCGCGCGGTCTTCGGTCCAGGACAATGGGGTATCCGGCTGTTGCAGGCGCTGTGCCTTGCAGCGCTCGTGCCCGCTTTCATGACCCTGTCGCGGCGTCTGTTCGGAACACGACTTGCCGGATTCATGGGCGCCGTGGTTGCCATCGTGGTGGATGCGCAGCTCGAGTTCTGGCACACCGCGCAGCCGGAATCGTTTGGCGGCGTGCTCACGGTGATCGGTCTGGTGCTGGTGACGGACGAAAAGATCCTCGCGCCGGACAAAGGCCTGCGACGCAGGGCGTGGGCGATGTGGGTCGGAGCCGGCGCCTGCTTCGGGCTGGCTGGGCTCATGAAGCCGCAGATGGGCGGAGCGTCGCTGGTAGCCTCGATCTACCTGCTGCTGGAGCTGCGGCGTCAGGGGCTGAGCTGGAAGCGAAGCGCCATGTCCGTGGTGGGCGTGGGAGCCGGGACGCTGCTCTCGCTGCTGCTGTGCGTCTCATACTTCAAAGCGCGCGGAGCGTGGGGTGACCTGTACCAGACGCTCTTCGTGTTCGCGCCGGGCTACGGGTCCACGACCTGGTCGTCGGAATGGTGGCCAAACTACCTGTACTACGCCTTCGAATACTTCTCGGTGGCAGGCGCGGGACCGCTGTTCATCGGCATGGCGCTGACGCTGGGGCTTGCGAGGACCGACAGCCGCGAGACGCGTGGGCTGCTGCTCATCCTGGGGATCGTGTTTCTGCACCTGGTGGGGATCGCGATCCAATCCAAGTTCTTCCCCTACCACTTCGCAGGAACGTATCCGCTCGGAGCGTTCATCGGCGGGCTCGGGCTGTGGAAGCTCTGGCGGATCTGCCAGCGTCGCGGCCCAACGTACGTGGTGCTGTTCGTGGGCATGTTCTACCTGTTCGCGCGGGCGCGGACGGCCACGCGCGATCTTGGCGAGACGTTCTGGGATCGAAGCTGGCAGCGCACGTCGGTGCTGATGTCGGGCGACGCAGCGGCCCGAGAGCGCGTGGCTGCCAAGCTCTACAGCGTTGCGGACGTGGACTACGAGCAGAACATGAAGGTGGTCCGATGGCTGCAGGCGAACACTGCGCCGACGGATCCGGTGTACATCTGGGGGTTCGAGCCGTTCATCTACGACGTGGCGCAGCGAATGCCTGCGACCCGGTACATCTACAACGTGCCCCAGCGCGTGGCCTGGTTCCGGGAAGAATCGCGAGGTCGGCTCATGGAAGATCTGCGCCGCAGCCCGCCGCGCGCGATCGTGGTGGAGCATCGAGACGTGTTCCCGGTGGTCACGGGCGACAGCCTCGATTCAGAGGCGAGCCTGCTGGGATTCTGGGACCTGAAGAACCTGATCGACACGCAGTACAGCCGGGTCGCGACGATTGAGGACTTCGACGTGTACCTGCGGCGTTGAAGGGCCTCTACTTGCCTGAGCCCCAGTCGTAGCCGCTCTCCTTGCCACCGGACGTAGGCTTGCCGCCCTTGTTCTTCTTGGGCTGGCTCTGCTGCATCGGCGCGTCGTCAGGCTTCTGGGGCGCCTGCTGCGGAGTGGTCTGCTGTGGGGCCGTCGTCTGCTGCGGTGCCGGCGTCTGCGGCGCGTCCTTGGTGGCGGGCGGCGCGTTGTTCGTCGGAGCGACGTTGAACTCCCATTCCTTGGAGTCCTTGAACTCGCTGGTCGTGGGCCCCTTCTTCTTGGGGGCAGGCGTCGTCTTCTCCTCGGACTTGGGCGCCATCTTCATGGGCGGAGCTTCGGTCGGCATGGGCGACAGCTCCTTGGTTGGCGCGCGGTCGGTGTTGCTGCTCGAGGATGGCGTGGGCGCGGGAGCCTCGGGAGCCTTGAGCGCATCGGCTGCCCCCTGGCGCGCCTTGACCACCTGATCCGCGCGGTCGCCGGTCGGGTCGAGCTTGGCGGCCTCGTCGAGCCCGTTCAGGCAGGACTGCCACTCCCTCTTCTCACACTCCTGCAGCGCGCGCGTCCGCAGGTCTACGGCGCGCAGCATCGCAGAGTCGACCGGCGGGACATTGGACTTGTCCGGTCCAACCTCGACGACCGGGTTCTGCGGCTGATGCCGCCACGCGTACCACAGCGCACCCAGAACCACCGCAATGGCAGCCACGGCCGCGAGCTCTGCAGCCCAGCGTTCGCGCAGATGCTTGCGCCAACGATTCACCCGCTGCCTGACTCTCGGAGCTGGAACCTGGTCCTCTTCCGCGATCTTCTCGAGCTTGTCGCCGTCGCCCTCGCGCAGCATCCAGTCGAGGGTTTCGTCAGCCTGGGAGTTGTCTGCGAGCTCCTTTTCGGCCCAGTGCATCAGGTCCTTGGCACCATGAGGCGCTCCGGCCACTGGGATCTCAGGGAGCGAGCCTGGGCGCTCGCGCTTGGATCGCCGGTAGAAATCGACGATCTTGTGCCTGGCAATGCCGAAAACCCAGCGACGGACCTCCTCGGATTCCTTGGGGACCGATTTGGACGCCAAGGCGTCGGTCAACGTTGCCTGGACCAGGTCATCCACTTCGGAGGCCGGCACTCGAGAGCGGAACATCTGCTCGAGTCCCTTGCGCAACGACGGGTCCGACAGGTCTTGGAAACGCGCGGATACGGTGGAGGGCATCGCGATGGTCACATCCTAGCATCGGATGTGGACCTTTCCCTGTGACACGGTCTTGGGATTTTTTTTGAGGTCAGGCGGCCAGCTACTTCTTTCCGATCACCAGGCGCTGGCCAAAGGCCCGATCCACCTGCTCGCAGAAGCTCACGAAGGCCGCGTACTCGGCGGGTTTGATTCGGGTTTTGGTGAACGAGACCTTGCTGTGGACCACCACCACGCCCTCCTTGCGGTCCACAGACAGCTCGTAGGCCCCAACGTCCGTGGTCGCGCTGCTTGGCGTCGGTAGGGACTTGATGACCATCCCTGCCGGGAGCTTCAGGGTCCAGGTTTCATCCAGGGTGGACTTGAAGTGGATCCTCAGGTCCTGGTGGCGCTGGGAGAGCGAAGCGAGAGAGGGTACGAACCGATCGGCCGATGCGACCTGAAGGGAAAGGTCGTCGCCGTCCTTGCGACCCAGGGTTGGGGCTTTTCCTCGCACGTGGACCCGAGCGGGCTGCTCGATGTCGTCAAAATCAGCGGGTTCCAGCCCTGCGGCGCCGGCCGCAAGCTCAAAACCCGGCAGATCCGCTGCCACGTCGCGCGAGACCCGATCCCGGCGTGTGGATGCGCCATGGTATCGATCGCGCCATTGGGCAGCGAACGCGCCGGTGGCCTCCAATCGCAGGTCGATGGTGGCTGCCCCATTGGGGGCGATGGTGGCTTCGACCCGTCGCACGCGCTGCGTGGCATCTGCGGGCGGATCCGGCAGATGCACCAGCTTTGAGCCCTGCTCGCTCACGACGAGCGCAAGCGAATCCCGGTCGAACGAGGGCAGCTCCCTGGAGCCTGCGAACTGCGCGGTGCCGTCGAGGTACAGGTCGAGCGACGGAACGTAGGCGATTGCGTGGTCAAAGGGCGCGAGGCTGGCGGGCTCTGCGGGGAAGTCGCCGCGCATGCCGCTTCGGACCAGGACCATGGAGGCAGGAATGCCAGCGACGCGGCACATGGTGACGATGAGGGCAGCCTTGTCTTTGCAGTCGCCCCAGCCGCGGGCAAAGGTCTGCGAAGCACGTCGTGGCTTGTAGCCGTAGATACCGAACTCGAGAGCGACGTACCGGGTGCGCTGGACCACGTAGTCGTAGATCGCCCGGACCTTGTCCTGCTCTGTGGTGAGCCCTTTGGTGATTCGATCGACGACAGCGCGCACCTCGTCGTCAGGTGTGAGCTGATCCTTGGCTAGGCCCCAGTACCACTTGCCCACATCGTCCCAGGTCCGGTAGGTCGACACGTGCACGTGACCGAGCACTTCGGACCAGGGCGGCATGTGCGGCTCCGGGGCCATGGCAGCGACCGAAGGCACGAAGAAGCGCGTGAGGCGGCTGTCGCCAAGATCCTTTTCCTCGCGCGTGATGCCGGGGAGCGTGGAGGCCGAGAAGTAGAGAGGACGGCTCTTTGGGGCGATGACGACGTACTCGGCGTTGTTGACCGGGGCCGAGGACTGCAGGAACACCGCTTCGCCGAAGTAGTCCGCGAATGCGTTCTGCGCGGTCACGTCGTCGATGCGATACCGGAGCTCGACGATGTCTCCCACGTTGAGCCTCGGGAATTGCACGTAGAAGGTGCGAGCCGAGGTGTACATGGCGATGTCCGGGCTGTCGTTGGGCCCTTCATTGCTCTCGGTGGCCTCGTCGACGCGACCATCTGCGCGGTAGACCTTGCCTGCGCGAAGCTGCACGGACTGGCGGTCGGCCTGGTAGGCGAAGGCGTACTGACGCGCTGAGGCTGCGGCCTCGTCGGTCATGGGCTGGTAGACGACCTGATGAAAGCGGCTCGAAAGACCGCTCTCGTACACGGTCGTGACCTGCAGCTGACGCAGCGTGCGCTGGTTGTAGCCGCCGGCAGGAGCTGCGCGAAGGCTGAGGAACCTGCTCGGCTCCCAAGCGTAGGCTTCGTCGGTGCGGGGACGGGGCGGCTCGATGTGCTCGACGTACTCGCGCACTTCCTTGAACTGCGGGCGCAGCACGAGGATCTTGCGAAGCAGCTGGACCTGCTCGGTTCGGCGACCCATCTCGCCGAGCACGCTGGCCATCTCCTTCATCGTTTCCGTGTCTTCTGGGGCGAGATCGAGCGCCTTGATGAACATGGCGAGCGCGCGATCCGGCATGCCGAGACCCCAGTAGGCGCGCGCGGCCACGCCCAGCGAGTGGGAAGAGCCCGGGTCAGTTGCGAGCATCCTGGAGATCCAGTGCTCCGCCATGGTCTTGTCACGACGCGCCACAGCCAGCCGGATGCGCCACACCTGCCACGTGTTGTCGTCGAATCGGTAGGCGCTGTACCGGTCCGAGACCTCGTCGGACTCGACCTGCCGCTCCAGGCTCGACAGCTGCGCTGCGTAGGCGCTGAGCAGGCTCACGGCCCGTGGGTTCCGCTCCATGGCCTTTTCGAGCATCACCAGCGCGGTCCGCTTGAGCCCTGCCTCGTTGTAGAGGTCCACGCGACCGAGGATCGCTTCCACGTTGTCCGGGTCTGACTTCAGCACGCGATCGAAGAAGGGAACCGCATCGCGCCAGTTGGGGCTGCGGCGAGCGAGGCGAGCCTGCGCGAGCAGCACCTTGGGATCATCCTTGGCAAGGCGAACCGCCTTGTCGATCCACTCGCGCTCCTGGTTTCGATCCTCTGCGAGACTTGCCACGAGCAGGAGACGTTCTGGGGATGGAGCCTGGTCGGCGGCGCGTCGTGCCAGCTCCCGAGCGCGGTTCTCGGTGGGATCATCGCCGCCTGTGAGCAGCAGGTAGCGCGCGTAGGCTTCGAGCGCTGCAGCGGGTGCAGGCTTCTGCGCTGCGATCCTGGCGAATTCCTGCAGGGGACCGCGGACTCCACCAGGCGCATTCGCGCGCGTGGGAGGAGCGACCGGTGCTTCGACGCTCGTCTTGTCCCCTGTGCCTTTGAGCACCACCTTGACGGGCTCGCCCTTGGCAACGACCGGGCGCGGCTTTGCCAGGTTCTTGGCCGCCTGCCCGGCGATGTTGGGATCCGCAGAGCTTTCGAGCGTCGCGTCCGGCGCGCCGCGATCGTCCGCAAGGCGCACGGACATCATGGGCGTGCTGTCGTCGCCGCACACCTTCACCGTGAGCTGGTTCCAGCCTGGTTTGACGGTGACGGGTGCGGCCATCCGATCCGCGTCGAGCTCCCGGTACGAGGTGTCGGACAGGACCTCTTCGCCATTCCAGAAGAGCTTGAAGGCACCGGCGGCGCCTATCCAGACGCTTGCGGGGCGAGCGGGTGCGCGCGCGGCCTTGCTGCGGACGAATGCGGCGGCGTACGCGCAGATCTTGTCCTTGGGTCGGAGGAGATCGCCGAAGTCGACCCAGCCATAGGGGTGGACGTCAGGGGCTGCGCGCCAGCGCACGGGGCGCTCCTTGCCGTCGAAGACGCGCTGCAGGTCGAGCGCTGCTCCGAGCTGCCCTTCTGGATCGAACACCCGGGCAAGACCGCTGCGACCGTCGTTGTCAAAAGGTCCGGTGACGAGCCACTGGCTGACGTAGCCGAGGGACTTGATGCGAGCCCGGGCGCCATCGAGATCACCCCTGCGTCTGCGCGCATAGGCGAGCAGAAGGGATGCGTAGGCATTCGACGCGGGATCGCCTTGCGGATCCTCGGCGACCTGCACCAGGGCGCGCTCGACCTGGATGGGATCGGTCTGGTCCCAGGACTTCCAGATCGACCGGACCGCTGTGTAGCGCTCAGGTCCGCGCGCTGCGCGAGCCGCGGCCAGGGCTTCGACGAGTGCGGGGTGCACCGGGTCTGCGCCGGGTGCGGGCGACGCGGCAAGAAGGGAGGAAGCGAGGACGCCGAGGGCCAGGAGGCGGCAGGTGCGCGGGGACGATTTCACGCAGACGTCATCCCCCGGTCTGCGGAATGGGTCAATGATCGAGGGCGGGGGACGCAGCGCAGCGCCTGATTCAGTTGATCGACAGGCGAGCGCGCAGCAAGTGATCCACGGTTGCGAGCAGCAGGTACGGGGCGAACGGGCGCGTAACGCACGCATCTGGCGGTGGAAGTCGCTTCTGCGGGCTGCCGCTGCGGCGAGGCGGCGGAGGCGAGTCGAACAGCATCACGACCGGAACGCGCTGCAGCTCGGGGTCGCAGCGAAGCTCGCGGTACAGGCTCGCACCGGAGCGCTGCGACGCGCTCCCATCGAGGAAGATGAGTATCGGGCGCTCCTTGCGGGCCACATTCAGACCGATGTTGCTGTCAGCGCAAATCACGCCGTACCCGCTGGTCTCCAGCAACGCCGACATGAGCATCGCGACCGACGCGTCGTTGTCGACCACCAGGATCTTGCCGCGTGCTGATTTGTCAGCCGTCATGGTGTTGCACCTGCAGATGGATCGTGCTTGCCATCAACCCGCGTCGGGCTCAAGAGGGGTATCGCTCAGGGATTGAACGGCTCGCTGCAGCAGCGGAATCCGAGACTGTAGTCGTGGTAGCCGAAACCGTGCACGGTCGTCGAGTACTGACAACCCAGAGCATTGTTGGTCGAGTACGCGCCACCGCGGAAAGTTCCGGCCGGATCGTTCGTCCACTCCTGCAGGTTGCCCACCATGTCGAAGATGCCCCAGGGGCCCACGCACTTGGGCAACGAGCCCGTGAGCGCGACCGTGTCGAATTGCTCGTTGATGGCCGGGTTGTTCATGGGCTCGACCATCCAGATCTCCTGGCCCGCATTCTCGCCGTATAGCTCGTGCATCGGGTGGAGCTTGCGATCCCCTCTGCAGGCTTCCTTGTCCAGCACCGTGCCGTAGGGAAAGATGGTTCCCTTGGGCCCCTCGCACGCTCGAAACCATTCCCCATCCGTGCACGAGCGCTTTCCCGCCATCTCGCACGCGCGCTGGGCTTCGTGTCCCGCGATGTAGCTCTGTGGCATCACGTTCGGGCGCGACACAGCTCGGATGCGTCGCTGCTCCGGCCTGTGCGTGGGTGGAAACGGCTTGACCCCTTCTGGAGTCACCTCCACCAGGGAGCCCTCCCACCGATCGATGCAAAAGTCCTTGATGAACACCATCTCAGCAGGGCAGGGCGATGACGAAGTGTGGTGGGTGCGCCAGTCATCGAAGACCTGCAGTCCCTGATAGGGCGCTTGCTCTTCCTCGGTCGCTGTGGGTGGGGTTTCGGACCCTGGCTCAGACTCGGGCTCAGGCGCTGCGCTCGCGCTGACGCTTGCCGAGGCAACGGGGTCAGACCAGCCGGCCGTGAACGTGCTCGGACGGATCCCATCGCATCCTGCGGCCAGGACCGCTGCGAGCAAGGTGCAGAGCATTGGCCAGCGGCGCACAGAGCATTCTTAGCATGGACCCGCAGAGGCCAGCGCGCGGCGCAGCGTGCCGCACTGCATGAGAGGGCGTTTCAGGTCGGGCGCCCCGGCCGTCGCCGTCGCACCAGCTTGCGCGGCTCGATGTTCACCGCGCGGTCATGGGCAGCAGATACCGCATCCGCCGTGGCTGAGACGAGCGGGACCATCTTCGGGTAGTTCATTCGGGTGGGGCCGAGCACTCCCACCATGCCGAGGGGCTGGCCTGCCTCGGTGAACGGGGCAAGCACGAAGCTGAGCGCTCCTTGCGACAGCTCGCCGGCTTCTCGACCCACCAGCACCTGCACGGTCCTGGCGCCGATGGTCCGATCGAGCAGGGAGAGCATCTCCTTCTTCTCCTGCAGCGCGCGCACGAGCTGGCGCAACCGATCCACGTCGCGGAAATCTGGGGAATCCATGAGCCGGTCTTGTCCCTGGATCACGACGATTGGCTCTTGCACGACGTTGTCCGCGGCCTTCATGGCGAGCTCGAAGGCGCGACGGCTGATCGCGTCGATCTCGACCCGCTCGCTCTCGAGCTTGTGCGCGAAGATGTCGCGAACCTGGCCGAGCGTCCGACCGTGCACCACCTCGCTGAGCAGGTTGTGCACCCGCTCCAGCTCCCCGTCGGTCGGGAACGTGTCGCAATCGACGAAGCGCGTCTCCACGGACCCGTCGCGGAACATCAGGACCGCGAGCAGCGCCTTGGAGGAATGGGCGCAGATGAAGCGGATCTCGGACAGCAGGCGCTTGTCGCCATGGGACGCCATGATCAGGGACGCCACGCCAGCGAGCTCGGAAAGGACGCGCCCGCTCTCCTGCAATAGGTTCGGCCCAGGCGAAAGCTCGTCGAGCGACTGGATCTCGGCCTCCTCCTGCCCGGACAGGCTCGACAGGAGCATCAACCCATCGACGAACAAGCGGAAGCCCAGCTCGGTGGGGATGCGGCCTGCGGAAGTATGGGGCTGGTAGAGGAAACCGGCTTCCTCGAGCTCAGCGAGCACGTTGCGGATGGTGGCCGGTGACAGGTCGCGGAAGTGCTTTTCGGTGAGCATGCGACTGCCCACGGGCTCGCCATGCTCGATGAACTCGACCACGACCGCATGCAGAACGCGCCTGCTTCTTTCGCTCAGGTCTCGCATGTTGAACCCCCACATCTTGGGTTCGCGCGGGGCAGCCGTCAAATGCGCTATGCTGGCCGCGTGATGCACACAGATCTCCGGTCAGCATGGTTTGCCAGCGGGCGAGGCCTGGCTGCCGCGGCTGCATTCGTCAACGGCGAGGTGGCGCTCAGGCGCGCGACCATCGACGTCACCATGGGCAAGCTGCCTCAGCATTGGGGCTTCTTCGTGTGCGCCGGCGTGGCTCCGCTCGTGCGATCGATCGAGCGCATCACGCCGACCGCCTCGGAGATCCAGGCTGCTGAGCAGAGCGGCTGCATCAGCCCGGCGCTGGGGAGACTCCTGTCCACGGCAGCCTGCGCGGTCGACGTGAACGTGCCTGCAGACGGGACGCTGCTGTTTCCCGGCGACACCCTTGCGACCGTGGAAGGCCCGCTGTGGCAGGCGTGGATTCTCGCAGAGGTCGCGCGCAACATCCTGCTGGCTTCGAGCACCGTGGCCACGCGTGCCACGCGCCTGGTGCTCGCCGCCAAAGGCACCACCGTGGTGGATGGATCTTCGTGGCTTGCTCCTGATCTCGAGCAGACTCTGGCCATCGCACGCGCAGCGGTCGCAGGCGGCGTGACCTTCACGCAGAGCCCGGCTGCCTGCGCGAAACTCGGGATACCGCTGCGAGCTTCCCCCTCGACCGAGGCGCTTGCCTTGGTGGGTCCCAACGAAGGCACGCGCGGATCAGGATGGAACTTCGCACAATCCACCCACGATGTGCTGATGCACCTAGGCCCAGGGGATGACGAGGAAGAAGTGCTGTCCGAGATGCAGCGTCTCGGTGTGCGATCCGGTGGCTGGGTTGCGCGAGGGCTTGCGCACGCCGCTGCGGGGCTCGAGGCCCGGATCGATCTCGTGGCGCTGGAGCAAGGGGGCATCTGGCTGCCGCGTCTGGGCGCGATTCCGGACATCACGGCCGTGCCCGGGCGCAAGCTGCTCATCCGCTATCTGGATGGCAAAGGACGTCCGATTGCAGACATCATGCACGGCGTCGGCGAGCGCATCCAGGCCGCGAAGGAAGCGGTGATCGTCGGATACCTGCAGACCGGCATCCCTGTTCCGATCGAAGGCGCGGAGTCCGGAGTCCCGCTTCTTTCGTCGGTCATTCGAGCTGGCACGCGCGTCGGACCCGACGAGGACCTGGCCCCGGCACGCGAAAGAGTCCGAAGCGGTCTGCTGTCGCTGCCCGAGCCCTACAAGCGACTGCGCCACCCTGCAGTGTTCCCGGTCGGAATGGCGCCAGCGGTCGCGCAGCTCAAGGCCGACCTTCTCAAGGAGTGCTGCTAGCTAAAGCCTGTTGCAGAAGAGAGGCTTCAGGCTTCGGGCTTCAGGCTTCAGCCAGATCGAGGTTCCCAAGTCGTTGGAATCACGACGACCCGTCTGCCCTGGAGCCCGCAGCCTGGAGCCTGCAGCCCTTGTGCAACAGCCTCTGGCTAAAACCCAGGATCGCGGATGCTCGGCACATAGCCCTTGGAAGGTGTCTTGGCCGATGGTTCCGGGGTGGCAATCGCTCCGGCGTCGCGAGCCTTTTCCCTCGGAAATCCTCCGGCGGTTCGCGGCTGCTCGGGGTCGACCGGCGCGCGTGGAAGTGCGTCGAGCGCAACTCCAGAGGCCGACGGGTCGGGCGAAGCCGAGGCGGCTTCCGAAGCAGCGGGCGGCGTGGACGATGCTGGAGCCGAGGGGACCTGCGCTGCTGCGATCGGGGGAAGTCGACGCGCGCGCCAGGTCAGCACGGCTGCTACCACGATCGCGATCGAGACAAAGGCAACCACAGCGAATACCGCGGGCAACACCTTGGAACGCCTGGGAGCCGGGCGGGCAGGCGTGGCGGAAACCGGCTGGCTCGGCGTGCCGACGTCCAACGGCGCCACGCTCGGACCGCGGGGATCGGTCTGGATATCCGCAGACAGAATCTCAATTGCCACGTGTTCGGGCACGGGGTTGAAGGAAGGCGACGATCCGCGGCCTGAGACGGGGTTGCGTTGATCCGCCTCCGCAAGGGCACGCTTGAGGGATTCGGAGCGGCTCTTGAGCCCTGCACCGCTCAGCTCGCGCACACATGCGGCCACGTCGGTGTCGCCCACGTCCTGCACTTCGGGCACGGCCTGCTGCAGCGCGCGCGCCATGTCGGCAGCGGTCAGATAGCGCTCGTTCTGCTGCTTGCTGATCGCCTTCATGACCACGAACTCGAGGCCGGTCGGGTAGCGCTCGACGATCTCGGACGGTCTTGGCGGGGGCTTGGGGTCGACCATCCGATGCAGGGTGGCCATCTCGGTGTCGCCGCGGAACGGGTGCTTGCCGGTGGTGATCAGGTACAGGACCACGCCCAGAGCGAAGACATCGGCCTTGCGATCCACCTCGCCGCCGAGGATCTGCTCGGGCGCCATGTAGGCAGGCTTGCCTTTGAAGGTGCCGGTCGCGGTGCGGGCCGACGAAAGGCTGGTGGCCTTGGCGACACCAAAGTCCACGACCTTGGGGACTCCGTCGATCGAAACGAGGATGTTCTGCGGGGACACGTCGCGATGCACCAGGCCGACGAGCCTGCCAGTGTCGTCGCGCATCTCGTGGGCAGCGTGGAGCCCCTCGCAAACGCCGATCATGATCTTGGCGGCGATCGGGCGCGGAAGGCCGCGTCCGCCTGGGGAATCGCGCACGAGCTGGCTGAGCGGCGGCCCTTCGATCCACTCCATGACCTGGTAGAGCAGCCCCTGGTCCTCGCCGAGGTCGAGCACCTGCGCCACGTTCGAGTGACGGATCTGCGAGGCGAGACCGGCTTCATCCAGGAACATCTGCTCGAAGCGGGGATCGTCGGACAAGGTCGGAAGGATGGTCTTGATGGCGACCACCTTCTGGAAACCGCGAGTCCCCTGCAGGCGCGCAGCCCACACCGCAGCCATGCCCCCTTGTGCAACGGGCATCAGAAGCTCGTAGCGGCCTAGAAACCGCCCAGCTTTCAGCTCAGTGAGCGACTGCATCGCAGGAACCATGGGGCTTTGCCGGGCGCGGCCCGGCGCCGAGACGATACGCCAAAAGGGGCGAGCGGGGCGAGCAAGACGTCTTCACTTGCCGGTCCCTGCCAGCCCGATCAACGAATAGAGCGCTTCCTCGCTTATCACCTGTACGCCGTGCTTCCTCGCATCGTCCGTCTTGCTCTTGCCTACCTTGTCCCCTGCGACCAGGTAGGTCGTGCCTTTCTTGATCTTGTCATGTACGGCGCCGCCCGCATCCCGAATCATCGTGTGGACGTCTTCGCGCTTTCGGGAAAGCACGCCGGTCACGCAGAACGACTTGCCCGAAAGCGGGCCTTGCGCCGAGGTTTTGGGCAGGGGTTGGGGCCTTCCCACGCCGCGGGCGCGCAGCTTCTCGAGCTGAGCCCGCTGGGCACCGTCCTGCAGGAACTTCACCACCTCTTCGACCATCGTCGGGCCGAATCCGTGGATCCGCCCCACCTGCTCGCGCACCTGCTCCGGCGACCAGGACAGAAGCACGTCCAGCGTTACCGCAGCTTCTGCCAGCTGCCGCGCCGCTACCTGCCCGACCTGCGGGATGCCCACCGCGCAGATCAAGCGTTCGAGCGGTCGTTCACAGGATGCTTCGATTTCCTTGATCAGGTTCTCGGCGCTCTTGGTGCCCAGCCTCGGCAGCGCAGCTACCTGCTCCACACTGAGCGAGTAGAGATCCACGACGTCGCGAACCAGCTTGCGGTCGACCAACGCCTCGATGACCGCAGGGCCGAGGTGGTCGATATCCATCGCGAATCTACGGGCAAAGTGGTGGAGCGCCGCCTTGAGCTGCCCTGGGCAGGAACGGTTGGGACACCGGATCGCCGCCTGTCCTTCGGTGCGTACCGCGGGAGTTGCACAAACCGGGCAAGCCTCGGGCATCCGGAACGCGACTTCCTGGCCGGTTCGCGCACCCACACGAACCGAAACCACCTGCGGGATGATCTCGCCTGCTTTCTGGATCACGACGCGATCGCCCACGCGAACGTCGAGCCCGGCAACGATGTCGAAGTTGTGCAGCGACGCGCGTGAAACCGTGGTGCCTGCGAGCAGCACTGGATCCAGGTCCGCGACCGGGGTCAGGGCGCCGGTCCTTCCCACCTGCACCACGATGTTCCGCACCGTCGTTTCCGCTTGCTCCGCTGCGAACTTGAACGCAACGGCCCAGCGCGGGAACTTCGCCGTCTCCCCGAGGATCTGCTGCTGGGCGAATGCGTCGACCTTGATCACGGCCCCGTCGGTCTCAAAGGGGTAGCCCGCACGCGCCTGATCGATGGCAGAGATCGCCTCCAGGATCTCGGCGCTCGACGAGCACACCTTGTGCCTGCGATGGGTAGGCAGACCGAGGCTGGCGATGTGAGCGAGCGCTTCGCTGTGTCGCGAGACCATCGAAGCGCCCTCGACGAGCTGGTAGAGGAGCACGCGCAGCGGGCGCGCGGCCACGATTCGCGGGTCGAGGAGCCTCAAGCTGCCTGCAGCCGCGTTGCGGGGATTGGCAAAAGGCTCTTCGCCCTCGGACTCCCTCTGCTTGTTGATCCGTTCGAGATCGGCCCGGTAGATGACCACTTCGCCGCGCAACGTGAGCCGGCCCTTGGCGTCGATGCGCACCGGGAGGCCACGAACCGTGCGGATGTTGTCCGTGATGTCTTCGCCCACCTCGCCGTCGCCCCGCGTGGTCGCCTGGACCAATCGGCCGTCCTCGTAGACCAGCTCCACGCTCGCACCGTCGAGCTTGGGCTCCACGCAGAACTGCGGCACCTGGGAATCAGGGAGCCCGGCCACCACCCGCTTGTGGAAATCCGCGACTTCTGCGGCGGAATACGTGTTGTCGAGCGAGAGCATCTTGATGGGACGGGTGATCTTCACGAAGCCGTCGCGAGGTCGGTCTCCCACGCGTCGGGTCGGCGAATCAGCGCTCACCAGCTCTGGGTGGGCCTTTTCGAGCTCCACAAGCTGCTGGTAGAGGCGGTCGTACTCGGCGTCCGAGACCGTGGGGTCATCGAGCACGTAGTAGCGATAGGCGTGCGCTTGCAGCTCGCGCACGAGCTGGGCGTAGAAGTCGGCGGGAGCAGGATCCTTCATGGCAGCGCCAGTCTAGGCCAAATCAGAGCGCGAGATCATGCTCTGGACGTGTGGCGGTGGATGACGATTGGCTGGAGTGCGCAGCGAAGCGGACCCTGGAAAGGCAGAGCGCGCGGGATGCGGCTCCTACCCCCCAAGGGATGGCGGACAGGACTACTTCAGACGAGTCATGGTGATGAATCGCCCTTCGCCCACGTCCCATTGAAGCGAGCCGTCGTCCGCGAACACGAGGGTGGTCGAGTCTGCGCCACCTTCTCGATTCACCGCCAGCACGACCTTCTTGCCATCCACCTTGGCAACCTTGAACTCGCCGCTGCGAGGTTGCTCGGCCGGAATGGTCACGGTCATCCTCTCGCCCTTGAACTCGAGGCTCGTGCCCTTGACCCACGCGGTCACGTCAGCGGTCTGCTCGGGTTCGGCATTGTTGATCGAGTCTCCGAGCCATTTTCCTTGGAGCCGATCCTTCGGACTCTTGGAGCAGGCGACCAAGCACAGCGGGAGAGCCAGGGCCAGGAAGACGGGGGATTTGCGCATACGAAGCCTCCAGTTCGCTTCGAAGGTTAGTGAGTGCAGCTGAATCGGGCCAAGAAAGGGGGGCGCAGAAAAGAGCGATACCGACCAGGCCACAGCAGGCGGGTCGGTTGGCTGCCCTGACCGGTTCCGAGCGCGCCGAGAGCGGGCTGCAGACCCGCGGAGGCCTACGACATGTGCAGCTCGATGACGTCGCGATCCTGGACCGCGTAGTCCCGAGCGACGCGCTGCCCGTCGTACTTGCCGGTGCCCCACACGCGGGCAAACCCGAAACGCGCCAGGAAGTCCTTGTGCACTCTCTGCGCGAAGTCGAGCACGGTCGAGCCCCGGGTGAGGATGAAGGGCGCTGACATGTCAGGCTCCTTGCCAGGGGCTTTCGAATAGGCGCGAACGATGCCGAACATGTCGAAGCACGCGCGCGCGAGCGCTGCGAGGGTCTCGGGCTGCCGCACCGAGATCGGCAGGATGGGAAGGCGAGCTCCGACAGTCTCGCGCAACAGCTCCAGCGCAGTGTCGGCATCTTCCGCGTCGGCCTTGGTGGCCACGAGCAATGTGGGAAGCAATCGAGGCGAGGTGTTGCGCTGGGTGTCTGCGACGATTCCTGCGACGAGCTCGATCTTGACCTCTCTGAGGATCTTCAGGATCTGATCCGGCTGATCGAGGCAATCGGGGCTCGACAGGTCCACGCACAGCAGTGCGGCATCGGCGAGGCGAACGAGCGGGGGGAAGAACGGGTCGAAGAACTCGGGGGCGATGGAAGGGCCATCCACGAGCTGGATCCGGATGTCTTCGAACTTCATGGCGCCCGGGATCGGCTTGCGCGTGGCAAAGGGGTAGTCGGTGATCTCGACCGGAGCGTTGGTGGTGGCTCCGACGATGGACGACTTGCCGGTGTTGGGAGCCCCCAGCAGGATGATCTGACCAGCTCCTTCGCGCTCGATGACGTATTCGGAGGTCTTTCGGGCTGGGCCGCCGCCTTTCTTGTCCGCGCCCTTCTTGAGCTTGGCGAGCTTGGTCTTGAGGTCGGCGTAGATCTTCTCGGTGCCCTTGTGCTTGGGCAGCTCGGTGATCATCTGCTCGAGAGCAGCGATCTTGTCCTCCGTCGACGTGGCAGATCGGTAGCGCTGCTCAGCCTCGAGGTAAGGTTGGGACAGGTTGGCCGCCATGACGATCCCTGGTTGAAATAGGACGAAATGGGGCGGGGTCGCAAGGAGCAGGAGGCGTCAGCTGCTCGCGGACGTGTACTTGCGAATCGACTGCAGCCACACGAACCGCGCGGCTCCGGCGAACAGAAGGGCTCCTGCGATCGCGCCTGCGAGCGTCGGCAAGGAGAGCCTGTCGAGGAGCGCTTGCGCCGGAAACGTCGTCATCAGCGCAAGCGGAATCACGAACGTGAACACCAGGCGAAGCGCCCCCTTGAAGATCGACGATGGCCAGCGCGCAGCGTCGAACACCGCTCCGAACAGGTAGGTGAGATTGTCGACCTTGACCACGTAGAAGGCTGCGCTGACCGTGAGGATCCACAGCGAGTACAGGAGCAGCACAGCCGTTGCGAAGAGCACGAGCGCAGCTGCCACGCCTTGGATCGAAGGCCCGTGCCCGATGCGTCGGAATGCGTAGACGAACACGGCCGCAGCGGTCACCGCGTTGGTTGCCCGCCAGGGCAGGAAGCGCGCGGTCGACACCAGGAACTGCGAATCAGCCGGTTTGATGAGCACGAAGTCGAGCGTGCCCCGACGGATGTGCTCCACGACGCCGACCAGGCTCGGGTTGATGGCGCCCTCGAGAATCCCTTGCAGCAAGGTGAACCAGCCGAGCACCAAAAGCGCCTCTCCAAAGGTCCATCCTGCGATGCTCGCGCGCTCCCCGAACGCCACGGTCAGCGGCACCAGCGCGGTCACGGCCCAGAGCACCGAGATCGCGCCGTCGATCACGAAGTCCCACCGGTACTGCAGGGCGAGCAGCAGCGAGGCGCGGATCTGGACGTAGAGCAGGGTTGCGTAGCGAAGCACGGCCTAGCCCCCGTACGCCTCGAAACGTTTGATCCCTGTGCGCCAGGCGATGGTCGCAAGACCGAGCAGCAGCAGCACGAACCCCCATTGCCTGGCGACCATCCACAGAGCGCCTGCGCGATCGTAGGCGCCGGTCATGATCTCCACGGGAAGCCCGAGCTGGTAGCGGAACGGGAGCCAATCCACCACATGACGGATGGCAGACGGGAGCAGCACGATGGGAAACAGGTAGCCGCTCGCCATGAAGAACAGGGCGAACCAGACGTCCATGACCTTGACGCTGCTCTCGAGGTGGAAGCTCAGGCACCCCACGGTGACACCGGTGAGGAAGCCGATGAGCCAGGCGCCTGCCATGGATGCGCACCAGATCCCCCAAATCGCCGGATCCGACGGCAGCTGGCGCGCTCCAACGACGGCGAGCGCGATGGCGGCCATGGGAATGGCAACGACCAGCCGCATGGGCAGCGCGGCCCAGTGCTCGGCGGCGTAGGACCACAGGGGATGGATCGGCTTGAGCAGGCGCATGGACATCACGCCATGGCGGACCTCGTAGTTCATCTGCCATGCGGCCCACGACGAGGTGAGCTGGCGGACGATGAAGGTCGAGAGGAAGTAGGCGGTGAACTGCGTCTGCCCGAAGCGTCCTACCGGCGCTTCGCTCGCCACGGCGCTCCAGAGCGCCAGCATGATCAGGGGCATGGTGGTGGTCAGCACCCAGATCATGAACTCGGCGCGATAGGCCAGCGCCTCGGAGAAGCTCACCTTGAGGATCACCGGCATCGCGCGCACGGTGTTGCGCAGGCTCACGTGTCGCCCTCCTCGGCGGCAGCGCGGCTGCGCGAGAACAGCTCGCTCATCACCTCCTCGAGCGGGGCGTTCTCGATCGTCAGATCCTCCACCGGAAACGCGTCGAGCGCGCGCGTGATGATCGCGCTCGCCTGCTCGTTGGGCACCTGCAGCACCACGCTGCGGCCTTCGGTCGACACCACCTTGCCGAATCCCTCCCAGGCCGAAGCGTCGACGTCTCGGTCCAGACGCAGCATCACGCGCTTCTCCGGGCGTATGCGGGTTACCAGCTCCTCGAGCCCGCCGTCGTACGACAGCTTGCCCCGATCGACCACCACCACGCGCGGACATAGCGCCGTCACGTCGTCCATGTAGTGGCTGGTCAGGATCAGCGTGGCGCCGTAGCGCTCGTTGTACTGCTTGATGAACGCACGGATCGTGGACTGCATGGACACGTCGAGGCCGATGGTGGGCTCATCGAGGAACAGCACGGAAGGACGATGAATCAAGGCTGCAGCGAGCTCGCACTTCATGCGCTCGCCGAGCGAGAGCTGACGGGTGGGCTTGCTCACGAGGCTGCCCAGCTCCAGCCAGCTCGAAAGCTCTGCGATCGTTTCGTTGAATCGGGAGCGGGAGATGTCGTAGATGCCGCGGTTGAGCTCGAAGGTCTCGGACGGCGGCAGATCCCACATGAGCTGCTGCTTCTGGCCCATCACCAGGGTGATCGTGGACAGGAAGGCATCGCGGCGATCCTTGGGCGTGAAGCCGCCGACGCGGACCTGGCCGCGGGTCGGGTGAAGCAGGCCGGACAGGACCTTGAGCGTGGTGGTCTTGCCGGCGCCGTTGGGACCCAGGAAGCCGACGCGCTCGCCCGGCTCCACGGAGAAGGTGATTCCGTCGACCGCCCTGACTTCCTTGTAGTCGCGATGCACGAGCGACTTCAGAGCTGCCATGACGCCCGGGGGGCGGTTGTGCACCCTGTAGTGCTTGTGCAGGTCGCTGACCGAAATCATCGGGAGCATGTTGGTCACTTGCCCGGGCAATCGCAACCGGGGGCAGGAGATAGTTGGAACTCCGGGCAGACCGGCGCTACGACAGCTCGAAACGGAGCAAGGACTCGCATGAGCCAGGCAACAAGAGCGCGGCATGGGAAATGGGCGGCCAGCGTGGTTGCCGCAGCGATCTTCGTCGCGACTGGCTCCTGCTCCCGCCCTTCGGCCGAAGTGGTTGCAGATGCGGCCAGCGCCCCTGCCGTGCCTTCGGCGAGCGCAGCTCCGGCGTGCTCCACGCACGAGCAGCTCGCTTCGCAGGCGTGTCGCACAGGCGCGCGGCAGGTGGACAAGCTTCCTGCGGCTGGCAATCTGGGGCTGGAGCTGTCGCACTGTCCGCTCGACGATTGCGGCTCCGGAGGGTGCACCTACGACGTGTACAGCGGCCAGGCCGGGTGTCTGCGCAAGCTCGGCAGCGTGCATGGCGCCTGGATCGACGTGGCTCCTTCTACGCAGTCGACTCCACCTTCCCTTCGCACGTGGGGGAGAAGCGGCACCACGCACATCGCGACGGAGTACGACATCGAGGGTGGCGGGCTGGTGAAGCGCAGGCAGTTCACCTGCGATTACGGGATCGGAAAGACTCTGCCTGCCGAGTGTCCCAAGCTCTGATGCTTCGGGGAGCCAGGGCGGCTATGCTGTCGCTGCCATGAGCCGATTGTCCCTGCTCGTCGATCTGGCCACGCTGCTCGCGCGCGAGGTGGACCTCGATGCCATGCTGTCGATGGCCTGCGAACGGGTCGCCGAAGCGCTCCAGGCAGACCGCGCCACGGTCTGGTTGATCGATGCCGAGCGCGGCGACCTGGTGACGCGCGTGGCCTTGCTCCCTGAAGTGCCGCAGCTGCGCCAACCCGCAGGCAAGGGGGTTGCCGGCATCGTGGCTCGCACCGGTGAAGTGCTGCGGCTGGAGGATGCCTCGCGCGATCCGCGTTTCGATCCGAGCGCGGACAAGGTGACCGGGTACACCACGCGCTCGATGCTGGCAGCTCCGATCCGCGAGGACGCGCGTGCGCCGGTTCGCGGGGTGATCCAGCTTCTGAATCGCAAGGAAGGGGTGTTCGACGACGAGGACGAGCGGTACCTGGTGGCGCTGGCGATGCAGCTCGGAAGAGCGCTGTCGCTGACCACGCTGCGGGCTGCGGACGAGGCAGGGCCCGGGCTGGTGCTGCGCGGCCCGTTCAACCACGTGATCGGGCGTAGCCCGGCGCTCAAGGCGGTCTACGAACGCATCGCGCTGGCTGCGCGATCCGATGCGACCGTGCTGCTCCGCGGCGAGACCGGCACAGGAAAGGGCCTGCTCGCACGCGCGATCCACGTCAATTCGCTGCGGCAATCCGGCCCGTTCGTGACCGTGGATTGCACGACCTTGCCTGCGCAGCTGGTGGAGAGCGAGCTGTTCGGCCACGAGCGGGGCGCGTTCACCGGCGCGGATCGCCGGGTACCTGGACGCGTGGAGGTTGCCGGGGGCGGCACGCTGCTGCTCGACGAGATAGGGGACTTTCCGCCGGAAATGCAGGGCAAGCTGCTCCGGTTCCTGCAGGATCGACGCTTCGAGCGCGTGGGGGGGCGGCAGGAGCTGACCGCCGACGTGCGCATCCTGTGTGCCACGCACCGCGACCTCGAGGGCGCTGTTGCCAAGGGGACCTTCCGCGAGGACCTGTACTACCGGGTGCGCGTGATCGAGATCGAAATCCCTCCGCTCCGGGAGCGGGGCACGGACGAGATCGAGCAGCTCGCCAACTACTTCGCAGTCGAGCACGCACGTCGCCACGGGCGTCCGCCGACCGTGATCGAGCCGTCGGCCATGGCGATCCTCCGATCCCACGACTGGCCAGGCAACGTGCGCGAGCTCGAGCACTGGATCGAGAGCGCTGTGGTGCTATCGACCGACGCCAGGATCACGCCAGCGCTGCTTCCGAGCGCCAAGCGTCCCAGAGCCGGCGGCGCAGCGTCGGCAGGGGAAGTACGGCTCGCGATCGGGCTGTCGCTCGCAGAGGCGACGCGCAAGTACATCGATGCCACGCTGCAGGCGTGCGAGGGGAACAAGACGCGGGCAGCGAAGTCGCTGCGCGTGGGAAGGAACACGTTGGCGCGTGCGCTTTCGGAGCGCGAGGATCCGTCGGAGTAGGCGTTTGTGGGGGCTTCAGGCTCCAGGCTGCAGGCTCCAGCGGCAATCGCTGGACGATCGATTGGGCAACCTGCGATCCCACTTCAGGCCCGACCGGCATCATCATCGCTTGGTCGCGAACTTCAGGACTTCGGACGGGAGATCGGGCCGCTCTTGGCCCGGACGGCTCGCACGTAGTCCGCGGGGGCGATCAGGATCTGCGTGCCGCGCGTGCCCGCAGACACCGAGATGCGATCGAACAGGTCCATGCTCTCGTCGACGAAGACCGGGTAGTCCTTCTTGCACGCCAGGGCTGTGACGCCGCCACGGATGTAGCCGGTGAGAGGCTGGACGTCCTTGAGCGGGACCAGATCGACCTTGCGATCCCCGCTGAGCCGCGCGAGCGCTTTGAGGTCGAGCTCGGTGTCGCCTGGGATCACGGCCAGGCAGACGCCGTTGCGATCGCCCCGAGCCACCAGGGTCTTGAACACTTGCGACGCAGGCATGGCGACCTTGCGAGCGACGCTCTCAGCGGAGAGATCCTCGGGATCGACCTCGTAGTCGCGAAGCTCGAAGGCGATCGCCATCTTCTCGAGCAGCCGGCTCGCATTCGTCTTCATGGCGCTGAGAGTCTAGGCGTCGAGGCGCAAGACTTCTGCGTCGATGAGCCCGGCGATGGTCTTCAGGACGTCGACGCGGCTCATGCCGGCGATGTCGCACAGATCCTCGATCGACGTGTGACCGTCGATCAGAGACAGGAGGAAGCCTTCGCGGTGATCGAGCGCAAGCCAGCGCATCTGCTCCTGGGAAACGGCAACCACGGGGATGGCCGACAGGTCGCCGATGCGTTCGGCGTGTCGCTGCTCTATCAGGCGCCGGCAGGTGCGTGCGTAGCTCCCTGCCCCCTCGTCGTTGGGGTTTCGGGCCAGGATCTGCTCGGCTGTCTCAAGACAGGCCTGGTAATCACCCTCGCCGAAGCAATCCTTCATACGAGCTGCTGCCAGCTCCAGATTGGCAAGGGGAGGGGGCTCGTTGGCCGCTGGCCGCGATGTGGGGATCGAAGCAGCGCGCAACGCGCCGGACTGCTCCATGTCGGTGTAGAGCTCAACCGCCGCGTCCGAGTCCGGAGCTGGCTGGGTCACGTGCTCTCCCGACGCCTTGCAGAGCTGTGCGACGACGCCCGCTGGGGCAGGGGAGGTCGACGACTCGTCGCGAAGCGTGGGGAGCTGGGCTCTGACAGCCGGCGGTTGGGTCGACGCTTCCGCAGGCTCGAGCGTTGGTAAGCCGTTGAACAAGACCTGGCGGATCTCGTCGCTCGACGGCGGCGGCTCTGTGGGGATTTGCGAGTCGACCGCGGCGGGCAGCGGGATGTCGTGTACGCCCGACTCGTCGTCAAAGGCATCATCCAGCGGGATGCCGGGAGGCGGCACTGTGGAGGGACGCGGGGGGCTCAGCGATCTAGCCATGAAATCCAGGCGAATTTCGATCGTTCGCGTGGGTCATCTCACCGGGGATGAGCACCGCGATTGGGTGACACCGCGCGCGATCGAATCTACTCAAACTGTACCGCGCGGGATTAACCCCGTGCAAGGCGGCAACCCGTTCGCATGAGAACTACTTGGAGCCGCGTCCGATTATGTGGACAAAGTGGAATCGCCGAACGAAGCTCACACGCGAGGATGTGATCGGATCGTGCGGCCATCTATGGCCGTCTGGCCCGCCTGAGGGCACAGTAGGTGCGTGATTTTCACGCAGCACGCAAGGTCGTTGGTACGGGTTGGGGTCTGTGGGTTGGTGGCTGTGACAGGTGCCTGTCGAAGCTCGCCGCCATCCGGCCCTGCGACTGCGTCGTCAAGCCCGCCGATTGATTGCCCGATGCACGGCAAGATGGCAGGGCACGCGCACAAGCCCTTTGAAAGCCCGCAGAAATACCTCGAGTTCCTGGAGCGTCCGGAGCGGGCGCAGTGGCAGAAGCCGGACGCGATCGTGGCGGCGCTCGGGCTGAAGGGCGACGAGACGGTGGTGGATATCGGTGCCGGCTCTGGGTATTTCTCGATGCGTCTGGCGAGACAGGTGCCGCGCGGTCGTGTGATTGCGACCGACGTCCAGCCGGAGATGGTCCGCTATCTGGAGCAGCGGGCAGCGAGCGAGGGGGCGAGGAACGTGCAGGCGGTGCTGGCGACGCCCGAGGATCCGACGGTGTCAGGGGAAGCGAGCACGATCTTCCTGTGCGACGTGCTTCATCACGTGGAGCATCCGGCGAAGTGGTTGGCGCGGATGCACCAGGAGGCGCGCGTTGGCGCGAGGCTGGTGGTGGTGGAGTTCAAGGAAGGGGATCTTCCGCAAGGGCCGCCGGCGTCGATGAAGCTCACGCGTGCGGAGACGATCCGGCTGGTGACCACGGCAGGATTCAAGCACACGGGCGAGCTGGCCGTGGAGCTGCCGTACCAGTATGTGGTGACGTTCGAGAGGTAGGGGGAATGATCGTGCACCCATGATGGGAGCACGAAGGCGACGCGCGATCGGCGGTGTACTTCACTGAGTCGGGGGCGTTGGGTGCCCCAAGGTCGGCTATTGCCCTGCAACGCGAAGCTCGATGTCCAGCGGCCAGTCCAGAGCCTCGAACTCGAAGCGCCGTGATTGATGTCGCGAGTCGACGTCCGCGAATGCGCTACCGTTCACCCGGCAGTTCTTCCCACCTCGAGCCTCGATTGCAGCGTGCACCGAAGCGGCGCCGTAGCGGCCTTCGACACGAAGTGCGTCGTCCGGCTGCCCGGTGTGGAACACGATCTCGATGGCCACGGTGCTGTCGCGCAAAGGCATTGCTCCACGCACCCGGACCGGATGGCGCGTCGTCATCGCCGGGTCGTCGGTGATGCAGAGCGTGACCACGTCGTTCGGGTGCAGGAATCGCACGGTGTTCTCTCCCTGCCGAATCGAATCCGAGATTCTCCTGGCCTTGATTCGCCACGGCTCCTCCTGGATACCGTGGGTGGCGGAATTCATAACGCAGGCATTCAGCCTCGGAGTTCCCCGCGTGAATTCCGTGAAGCTGACCGGATCTGGGGGTGGTCCGCCGCGCATGTTCGTCCACCGGTCCCCAGCCCAGTCGATTGCCGAATTCACCACTGTGAGCGCAGGATGCGCCAGCCGCGGGATCCAGGACGAGAAGGATGGCGCGGCAGGGTCGTGCCTGTGCCACGAGATGCCTGCCACGATCGTGTCGAGCCCGATCGGATGCCGGTGCAGCACCTCCCCGTTCGCTGACAGCACGCACCACCAGGGCATCGATCCGAAGCGTACTGCAGTTCGGGCGAGCCTTCAGCCCCGTTCAGCGGTCACCCACTCGCTTACTATTCGAGACTCCATTCCGCGGACCAGCGGGGTTGGCTCCGATGCTCATGCTCATCGGGTCAAAGCTCGCTGCTCCTCACAGATAGAGGCGAATCACCTTGCCGCGGCCCGGCCAGCACGACGCTTGGTGGCGAATCTGGATGTGCTCGTCCTCCGACATTCCGATGGTGTGCCCATCCAGCAAGACTGGACCGTGATCGCACAGGTAGTGCGCGACACTGAAAACCCTTCCATCAAGTCGTTCGATCTCGTCGGGGCTACCCACGTGGGCTACGCACTCCACCTCCATCAAACCGAACGCGGAGAGCCCCGTTGTGGCGAAGAGGAAGTGATCGTTTCCCTGCGGTTCGATCCTGAAGTCGACCCAGAGGCGCAAAGGAAGAAGCTCGCGCGACGCGGCGTCTGCTTGGGCGGTGAACTCGGCGGCTGCATGCACTGTCGCCGCTCCGCCCCAATAGACGCCGAGGCTCTTCGTGCTCGCAATGACTGCGGCGACGACGCTGGTTGCTCGCAGGTGGCGCTCGAAGGGATCTCCGCTCGCTCCAGTGGCCGCCACTATCAAATGCGCGTTGGCCGACCGGAGCACGTCCGCTGCTTCGGGCCACCACCACGCTGTCGCACAAGGACCTTCGAGGTCGGACCACGGGAACGGCATGGGAATGAGGGTTAGCGCGAAGCCCTCCCCTGCAACGGTCAGCCCGCGTGCGGCACCCTCGGAGGGGACGACAACATCTGTTCCGGCGTCCCCCATGCGGAGCGCAGTGGCTATCTCCTCAACATCAGGCTCACGAGGGGCGTCGAGGAGCGCGTAGGCAACGATCGGATGCGCGGGCAGTGCCTTTTTCCGCAGGAGGTCGAGTATCGCCATGCTGTCGAGTCCCGCGACAGGGTAGCAAAGGGAACGCGCAGCGCACAATTGCCTCACGGGCGGTGCAACTCGCGAGACCCCAGGGTTAGCCCGAGCGCGGAAGCCCGGAGCGGTAAGCGCGATCGTGGCTGAACCGCGGTCGCTCAGGCCGAAACTCGCAGGGTCTTGCGTGGTCGACCCTGGGCTGCGAGGGGCGAGCGCGGGGAGGTGGTAACATAGGTGCGCGCCGGCGACTTTGGCGAGCACGACCGGGCGCGAGGAACGAACGATGACCAGTGTGGGGTTAGATGACGCTGCGGGCAAGGGAGCCGACGAAGCCGAACGCGAAGAAATCGCGGCGAAGATTGCGGCCGACCTTGCATCGATCAGGAAGAACCTGCCGACCTCGATCGGGGAGGCTTGGCAGCACATCGCGCAGGGGTTGAGCCGCGCAGTGAACGGGTGTGCCTACGTGCGCAAGGCGAATCAACGGTGCGCCGCGGATTTTGACCGTGATGGCACCCCCACCGCCAGATCCATCGCTCAGACGTACCGGAAGCACGCGGAGGACTGCGGCACGGTGGAGGTGATTTGCCATGCGCTCCACGGAGCCCTCAGAAAAGGCTTGATTCTCCCCGCGTACCTCGATCCCTATCCGACCCTCGAATTCGACGAAAAGGCCTTGGACTTGTTTCGGAAGTGGGCGCGCGAGAGCACGAGGGCGATCCCGCCCGGAATCGGCACGCCACATTTCAACGAGCAGTCCCGTGCGCGTGCCTTGGCTCACGACCTCGACTTGATCAAGAACGGAGGTGTGGCGGCTGCGGTCACCGCGCGCGGTCGGGCGTCCGGTTACGAAGGCCGGTTCCCTTCGACGGACGATCGGCGCTCGCGAAAGGACGTCGCGGTGTGGCTGGCGATCGAACTCCGCGATCTGGCTACCGACAAGACCGTTGAGGAACGAGAGGCGTCCATCTACTCGCGGATGCCATGGGGCGGGCACGGGCTTGCCGTGGACCGGATGAATGTAGCGGTGGGAGCGGCATTCGATGAGCCGTCCGACAAGACCGTGATCGCAGCCTACAAAGCGCTCGGCTATGACTCTCGTCGGGCTGACAAGCTGTTCAAGAACGAGAACGCAAAACAGAATAGATCAGCCGGCAGGCGCAAGCGGACCGAGTCCAGCCGGTAGCGGCTCGCACCCCCAAATAGCAAATGGGGGTGTTTTCGTGAGGGTTTCTGCCTCGTGGCCACACTGCCCGAAGAGGTCAAAAACCCATGAGCACAAGACGCTTTCCGCTCTCCCAAGGCACGCCTGCTCCCCAGCCCCCCGACCGCAAACTCATCGCGCGCGCCCTGGCGGGGTTGCCCCTGTACCAGGGCACGATCGCGCTGCTTGATAATCGGCTTCTGCATCGGGGCGCGGAGGAGTCCGAGCGGCAAACATCCCAATCGCGGCGTGAGGCGCCCATGAAAGCCCCTCGACCTCCAGTCATTCTGGTCGCTCCCATCACGCTCACGGTGCAGATCGACCCCGCTCAGCTTGCACAGCTCCTCGACCTGCTCGCGGCTCTCGCGCAGCCGTCCGAAACCCCACCGCCGCCGTGCGAGTCCGTGACCCCCGCGACCGTCGACCGGCTGCATGCGGGCATGCGCTTCGTGCAACAAGGAGGCGTGCGCGCGCAGCATCGCAAGGCCCCGAAGCCGTACCCTGCGAAGGGGCATCCGGGTGACGCTCGGCAAGGCGCCCGCCTGCTCTCGGGCCAACTCACGGATGGGAGGTCAGTAGCGGTTGGTCGTGGCTGTCATTCTCTTCGGCTCCGCAAGGATAGGGATCGCCAGCACGCTTGGAGGGCCATCGAGCGCATCGCCCCGCTCCTCGCTTCCGAAAGGCCTTCCTCGCTGCCACTCTATGCCTGCTTGCGGCTGCTCACGACATTGATGACCGTGACCTCGGAAAACCTGCTCCAGCTCCTGGCCTGGGTGTGGTCGTTGCTCGGCTGATCCTCACGTCTGAGCTGCTTCCGCGCCAGACTTGCGCCAGACCATCGGCCACTTGGGGAGGTTGGCGACTTGTCTAAATTCGCCAGCTTGATCCGTGGGTCAAGTCCTGCATTTTAGACAAGTTCGAGGGTGAGCGAGATTCACAACGCGTCACCCCATGCCCGATAGCTCCCGCAGCTTCGCCACCGTCTGGATGAGCCCCTGGTCTCGGAGCCGATCGAGCACCAGCTCACGGCTCATGGGTGGGTTGCGCAACGCAGCCACCTGTTCGAGCAGCGCGCCCACCACAAGCCCTGGTGCGAGTCCGATCTGATCGACCATGAAGTCATCCGGGTGCCGTGCTTCGATTCCGAAAGGGTCCAACGCATTCGCCGGGAAGTCCTTGAGGTTGAACGTCACGATGGTCTGCGCCCCGGATCGGATGGCGGCGGCAAGGACATGTCGGTCGTCTGGATCGGGCAAGGTCAAGCTATCGATCAGGTTCTCGTGGCCTGACACGATGCAGTCAGGGATCGCTTCGCGCATCAAGCGCCGCGTGCGCTCCAGAGATTCCGGGTTGAGATCCGGGCGCTCCCGCAAGATGGCTTTGAAGCACTCATCGAGGATCTTCTCCGACCATCGAGCACGCACGATACCGGTCCGCGCAACCCGCAACAGGAAGTCCCGGAGTGCGGCCGGGTACAGCACGCAAGCGTCGTAGATGACCCCAAATGCCATCGGTCAGTATCCGAGACCGTGCTGCTGGGCTTGTGCGGCAAGCTCGTCGAGGACGGCCTTGCGTTTGTCGTCGTCGGCCTGCTTGAACGCGATCAGATCGGCCATGAGCACGCGCCGATGCGTGCCAACCTTGCGGTGGGGGATGGCGCCGGACTCCAACAGATTGACCAGGAACGGCCGGGAAACGTTGAGCATGTCGGCAGCCTGCTGCGTCGTCAGCTCTGCATGCACGGGCACGATGTTCACAGCGGTGCCATTCGCAAGGTGACCGAGGATCTCCAGGAACAGGTCGAACGCCTCCTTGGGCACCGTGACGGTGACGTTCTCGTTGCGGTTCTTGACGACCTGAAGCGAACGCGGACCGCGTTGCTTGATGGAGGACAGGGCGCGCAGAGCTTCCTGGGCCTGCTGGGCTTCTGTGGGCGAAGGGAGATGGGCGGCTGCGGTCGACATGATCCAAGCATAGGGCTCAAACGAAGCAAACGCAACGATCGAAACAAACGAAATGGGAGCGACTCTGAGGTGTCGCTCAAGCCGAGCGTGTCGCGACAATAGGAGCAGGCTCGGCCTTGCTCTCGGCGACGGGACTCGATGGGCCGGGGTGCGCCCAGGCAACCGGCGGGAAACACCACCGCCCCTGTCCACCCCATCCCCCCAATTCTTCGAGGCCAGGACCGGATTCGAACCGGCGTTTGACGGTTTTGCAAACCGTTGCCTAACCACTTGGCTACCTGGCCACCACCCCCAGTTCAGGGGGTTGCCCTTTCTATCACCGCCCGCCGCTAGGTCAAGCCCCGCTCGCGCCCCGAATTGACAAGCGCCCCTCAGCAGCCGAAAACATCTGCGTGCGCATCGGCCTCTTCATCCCCTGCTTCATCGACGCCTTCTACCCCAAGGCGGCCATCGCAACCCTGCGCCTCCTCGAGCACCTCGGTCTCGATGTCGCCTACCCCCACGAGCAGACCTGCTGCGGCCAGCCCCAGTTCAATGCCGGCCACCGCTCCGAAGCGCGTGCCCTCGCCGAACGCTTCTGCCGCGTGTTCCGGGGCTTCGACTTTGTGGTCAGCCCGTCCGGCTCCTGCACCTCCATGGTGCGAAATCACTTCCCCTCCCTGATCGGCAATGACCCGGTCTGCTCACGCACCTTCGAGCTCTGCCAGTTCCTCACCGGCCCCCTCGGCCTGTCCGAGCTCGGCGCAAAGCTCGAAGGAAGGGCTGCCCTTCACATCGGCTGCCACCAACGGCGCGAGCTGCACGCCGCTCCAGCGGTCCAAACCCTGCTCGATGCCGTCGACGGCCTGGAGCTTGTCGAGACCGAAGCCGATACCTGGTGCTGCGGATTCGGCGGCACTTTCTCGGTCAAATTCCCTGAAATCAGCACGGCCATGGCGGAGCGCAAGCTCGAGCCGATCCTCGCCGCTGACGTCGACTTCCTCATCTCGACCGATGCGAGCTGCCTGATGCAGCTGTCCGGCGTTCTTTCGCGAAAACAGCTCGCTTCGCCCCGTCCCATGCACGTTGCCGAGGTGCTCGCCACCTGCCTGGAGGCGTCATGAGCCACACCTGCCTGGAGGCGTCATGAGCTACACCTGCCTGGAGGCGTCATGAGCCACGGCCGAATGCGCGACGCTTCACGCGAAAAGCTGGTCGACCGGTCCGTGGGCGACAAGGTCCACCGCGCTACCCTTCGCACGCTCGACAAGCGCGAGCACATGGTCGAGACGATCCCGGACTGGGAAGCGCTTCGCAAACGCGCACGCGAGATCCGCCTGGAAGCGCTCGATCGTCACGACGAGCTGCGCGAGGAGCTGATCGGCAAGCTGCGCGAACGCGGGGTGCACGTCACCGTGGTGCAGACCGTGGAAGATGCCCAGCGCACGATCGCCTCCCTCGTTCGCCAGATCGGCAAGCGGGTGACCAAGAGCAAGTCCATGGCGTCCGAGGAGATCCTGCTCAACGACGCCCTGGAGGCCGAGGGCGCGCAAGTGACCGAGACTGATCTGGGAGAGCTCATCGTTCAGCTCGCCCATCAGCCCCCTTCCCACGTCACAGCGCCTGCGATCCACCTCAGTGTCGAGGACATTGCCCGCATCTTCCACGACAAGCTCGACATCGAGCCGCCGGACTGGGTGAAGGAAGGGCGCAAGGTCGACGAAGCAACGCGGGTCAACCTTGCCACGCAGATGTCGCTGGCTGCGCGCAAGGTGCTGCGCGATCGATTTCTCGGTGCGGAAGTGGGCATTTCGGGCGCCAACTTCCTGGTGGCCCAGTCTGGCACCGTGGTGCTGCTCGAGAACGAGGGGAACATCCAGCTCACGACCTGCCTTCCCAAGCGGCACATCGTGCTGGCAGGGCTCGACAAGATCATTCCTCGCGACGAGGACCTGAGCGTGCTGCTGCGTCTTCTGCCGGTGTCAGCCACGGCGCAGCGTCAGACCTGCTACGTGTCGCTGTTCGCCGACGCTCACCCGGACATGCACGTGGTGCTTCTGGATCACGGGCGCACCAAGCTGATGAAGGATCCGGAGCAGCGCGACGTGCTGACGTGCATCCGGTGCGGCGCCTGCCTCAACGCCTGTCCGGTGTACCGGAACGTGGGCGGACACGCGTATGGCGGTGCCTATCCAGGCCCGATCGGCGCGCTGCTTCTTCCCCACCTCGCAGGGTTTGATCGATACGGCGATCTGCCGTTCGCCTCGTCGTTGTGCGGCGCGTGCACGGAGATCTGCCCGGTCGCGATCCCGCTTCACGAGCGTCTGCTGCAGCTTCGGGCGCGCCTGACCGAGCAAGGCCATGCGACCGAGCTTGGCTGGACGCTGGGCGCAGCGACCGAGCTGATGAAGAGCGAGCCGCTCATGCGAGCAGCGACGTGGGCCTACCGGTTCGGTCGCCCGCTGGCGCCGATCGCACCGGCGGCGCGAGCGTGGCTGCACACGCGCGATCTTCCTGAACCGCCCGAGCAGTCCTTCAGCAGCTGGTACCAGGACCATCGTGGCGACCCGTCGACGCAGGAACCGCAGAAGCCGCGCCAGGCGCCTTCGAGGGCAGCCAAGCCGAGGACGTCGCTGCCGATGCAGCCCACGCAAAGCCCTCTCGATCGCTTTCGCAAGCGATTGAAGGAGCTGGGCCCATCTGGGGAGACCGAGCTCCACTGCTTCGCGACTGCGGTGGAAGCGCGGCACTTCTTGCGCAAGCTCATGGAGGTACACCCGCCAGAAGCGGTCCTCGTGGAGGGCGAGCGCTCGACGAAGAAGGACTATGCGCTCGGCATCACGTCCGCAGCGCTCTGGATTGCGGACACAGGCGGATTGCTCCTGGACCTGAAGGAGCGCGCGGCAGGTCGCGCTTCGACGCTGGTGGACACGCACGTGGTGGTTGCGCACAAGGACGCGCACGTGGACACGCTTGCCGAGGCGATGCGCGAGCGGGTGCGTCGTCGAGCCGGACGCTCGTGGGGCGACTATCAGGTGATCGTCACAGGTCCGAGCCGCACGGCAGACATCGAGAAGGTGCTGGTGATTCCAGCGCACGGGCCGCGCAGGTTGATTGTGGTGATTTGTGACGAGGTGGTAAGCCTGAAGTCGCTTTGAAAGCAGCGAGCGCGACCCTCTCGAATTCCGTTGCGAAGCGTGTAGGATGGACGTCAGACACCTTGCTTGGGAGGTGGGTCATGACCTGCCGTCATATCGGTGCGACCGTAGTGATGTTGGGGTGCGCGTTGTGGGTCGGATGCTCGGGCTCGTCGAACAACGACGAGCAGAACCCTGGCGACGCTGCGACAGGAGGATCGGGCGGCTACGTGGTGGAGGGCGGCACAGGCGGAGCCACACCGGACGGGGCAGCGGGAACCAAGAGCGACGGCGCAGCCGGAGCCAAGCCCGACGTTGCGGTGGACACAGCGCCCGAGGATGTTGCGCCTGAGACCGCGTGCATCGAGCAGTGGCAGCAGTGCGACATCAACCCGATATGCTGCACCGGGTTGATCTGTTTGGACATCGGGATCACGCAGCGGTGCGTTCCGGATGTGCTGGACGGTGGAAAGCCGGAAGGCGGGCCCACGGACGCGAACTGCACGGCTGCTTTCCAGGACTGCAGCGCACCAGGGGCGCTCTGCTGCACGGGCACCAACTGTGCGGACCTTGGATTTGGCAAGATCTGCGTCTACGACTTGCCAGAGGGAGGGTCGCCGGATGCCGGATGCGTTGCGAACTTCCAGGACTGCAGCGCGCCGGGTGCGGAGTGTTGCGCCGGGCTCAAGTGTTACGATATCGGCATCGGAAAACGGTGCGCAGCGAGTCTGGGCGATGGCGGAATGAACCTCGACGGCTTCTCGCTGGACGGTTTTCCCTGATCCTGCCGTCGGTTCCTGAACCGTGATCCTTGCTGGGGTCGGTTGTCGCTTCTCGCGCGGCTGCAGCCGATGTACACGAACGGGCTTCGGATCATGCGCAATCCGCAGCTCCGGGCCGTGGCTCGATGCCGCGTCTGCAATCGTGGAGAGGACCGATGGAAAAGGAATTCAGGCCGGCGCCGCTGGGATGGTTGGCCCGTTGGATCTTCGACGACCTGGACAAGCGCGAGACCGTGCTCGGCATCCCGCGCCCCAACATCGTCGAGCCTGACGATCGTCTCGCCACGGAGCGTTTCGGGCGCAAGCTCGGGATCCCGCTCGGGGTCGCAGCCGGCCCGCACACGCAGCTGACCCAGAACATCGTGGCTGCGTGGCTCTGCGGTGCGCGCTTCATCGAGCTCAAGACCGTGCAGGTGCTCGACGCCATCAAGGTCTCTCGTCCATGCATCGACTCCGAGGACGTGACGTACAATTGCGAGTGGTCGCAGGAGCTGTCGCTCGAGCAGTCGTTCGACGAGTACCTCAAGGCGTGGGTGCTGCTGCACGCGCTGGCCGACAGGCTGGGACGTCCTGGGCCTGCCACGCTCTTCAACATGAGCGTCGGCTACGATCTCAAGGGAATCCAGACCGAGAAGGTGCAGAAGTTCGTGAGCCGGATGCGGTCTGCGCCCCAGGAGCTCGAAAAGGCGGTGCAAGAGGTCGCTCGCGTCCATCCCAAGGTGCGAGACCTGAAGATCCCGGCCGAGATGACCAACCACGTCACGCTCTCGACCATGCACGGCTGTCCGCCCAAGGAGATCGAGCGGATCGCGCGCTACCTGCTGGAGGAGCTGGGGCTGCACACCTGGGTGAAGCTCAATCCCACGCTGCTGGGCGCAGAGCGCTTGCGCGGCATCCTCAACCAGCGCAATGGCTTCGACATCACCGTGCCGGATGCGGCGTTCGAGCATGATCCGCGCTTCGAGGACGCAATCGAGATGGTGGCCAACCTTCGCGATGCGGCGAACAAGTGCGGCGCCACGTTCGGAGTCAAGCTGTCGAACACGCTCGAGGTGGTCAACCACCGTCCGGTGTTCCCGGCCAACGAGAAGATGATGTACATGTCCGGGCGCGCGCTGCACCCGCTGACGGTGACGCTTGCGCATCTGGTGACCGAGGCGTTGGACGGAAGCGTGCCGCTTTCTTTCTGCGGCGGAGCCGATGCGTTGAACTTCTCGCGGCTGATCGCGGACGGCATGGCGCCGGTCACGGTGTGCACGGACCTTCTCAAGCCAGGCGGCTACGGGCGATTGCAGCAGTACGTGCAGAACCTTCAGGCGGAGATGACGCGCAAGGGCGCGGGCAGCCTCGACGCGTTCATCGCGCCTGGGCAGGGCGCGGACGTAGGGGCGCAAGCTCGCAAGAATCTCGCGGAGCATGCTGCGGCGGTGCTGGAGGAAGGGCGCTACGCGAAGGCCTCGAGGCGATCGGTTCCCAAGGGGACGCGCAAGCTCGGGGCCTACGATTGCATTGCAGCGCCGTGTCAGGAAGCGTGTCCTGCGCACCAGAACATCCCGGACTACCTGCACCTGGTGGCAAACGAGCGGCCTGCGGCTGCGCTCGAGGTCATCCTGTGCACCAACCCGATGCCATCGGTGACAGGACGCGTGTGCGACCACCCCTGCACCGAGCGCTGCATACGCAACCACTACGACGCCCCTCTCGCGATCCGGGAGATCAAGCGCTTCGCGGCTGCGAACGCGGGCTCGCGATCGATTCCTCCGGTGGTGGAGCAACCTGGCATGCCTCGCACCGCGATCATCGGGGCTGGGCCCGCTGGCCTTTCAGCCGCGTACTACCTGCGCCTGGCAGGGATGCCGGTCGCCGTGTTCGATGCGCGCAAGGATGCGGGCGGCATGGCGAACCGCGTGATCCCAGAGTACCGGCTGGGCGCTGGCGCGATCCGGGTCGACGTGGATCGCGTGCAGGCGCTGGGCGCCGAGGTGCATCTCGGCAAGCGGGTGACCGTGCGCGAGCTTCGCGGGCAGGGCTTCTCCAACTTCGTGGTTGCGGTGGGTGCGCAGACAGGACGCAAGCTCGAGATCCCGGGTGAGGACGCCAAGGGCGTGTTCGACAGCCTGGAGTTCCTCGACGCGGTCCGCAGCCACGAGCGCGTCGAGATCGGCTCGCGCGTTCTGGTGGTAGGCGGCGGCAACTCGGCCATGGATGCCGCGCGCACGGCTCGTCGGCTCGCTGGGAGCGGAGCGGTCACGGTCGTGTACCGCAGACTGCGCGAGCACATGCCTGCAGATCCGGACGAGATCGAGGAGTGCGTGCATGAAGGGATCGAGATTCGCGATCTGCTGGCGCCTGTGGAGGTCGCGAGGGACGGGCAAGGCCGGGTGACCGGGCTGGTATGCAACAAGATGAAGCTCGGTGAGCGGGACGTGTCCGGGCGACCACGACCGGTGCCGATCGATGGTGCGATCGAGACGATCGCGTGCGACAGCATCCTGGTGGCGATCAGCCAGGAGTCGCAGCTCGACTGCCTGGACGGGATCGAGGTGGAGCGTTTGCGCGACGGGACGCTGCGGGTGGATGCGAACGGCCAGACGTCGATTCCCGGGATCTGGGCGGGCGGTGACGTGTCACGGGGGCCTGCGACGGTGATCAAGGCGATTGCGGACGGGCGGACGATCGCCGCGTCGATCGCGCGGGCGCAAGGGCTCGCGCTGCCGGGCGAGCCTGTTCTGGACAAGCAGATCGCGCCGGCTGCGGCGCTCGACAAGAAGTCGCGCAAGGTGCTGCCCGCAGCGTTTCCCGTGCTTGCCCTGGACAAGCGGGGGAGCTTCGAGGAGGTGGCGCCGACGCTGACTGCAGAGCTTGCGGTAGCGGAGGCGAACCGGTGCCTCGACTGCGACGAGGTATGCTCTCTGTGCGTGACCGTGTGCCCGAACCGGGCGAACCAGGCCTGGTTCACGCCGCTGATGACGCTCCAGCTTCCGAGTCTGGTGGTGCGAGACGGGCGGCTGGAGACGGATTCAGACGATCGATTCAGGTTGCGGCAGCCGATCCAGATCATCAACGTGGCGGACTTCTGCAACGAGTGCGGAAACTGCACCACGTTCTGTCCCACCGCAGGGGCGCCCTACCGCGACAAGCCGAGGTTGCATCTGGATCGCGAAGGGTTCGACAAGGCGCCGTATGATGCATTCGTGTTCGACGGAACGCGTCAGACGCCTTCGCTGGTGGCGCGGATCGCGGGTGCGGTCTACAAGGTGTCGCGCAGCGGCGACGACTTCGAGGTGCGCACCGACCAGCTCACGGCGAAGTGGAGCGCATCGAACGGCAGCTTCCAGGGTGCGAGCCTTGCCAAGCCTGGTCGTGAAGGGGAGCGCTTCGACCTGCGGCAGCTCGTGTCGCTGCTGCCCCTGCTCCACGCCGCTGACATCCTGCCCTAGGCCGGCTCTCAGCCCGGCTCGATCTCAACCCAGCCTTCATCCGGTGCATCGATGACGATCTCGTTGCCGAACGAGTTGTCGCGACGCACCATTCCGCGAACGCGCACCGGATCTCCAGCGCGGACCACGCACTCGCGCCATCGGATCTTCTGGACCGTGCTCTCGCCTCGGGAAGCGACCAGGTCCAGGACCGGCGAGCCCTCTTGCGCCTGATTCCAGGCCAGCGAGGCGGGCGCCAACAGCGTAGCGACACCGCCGCGCACCGTGGCCTTGCCGGTCGAATCCGACACGACGAAGTCGGTTCGGCTTTCGTCGTCGAGCATGGGATCCCAGGCTTCGTAGTCGTCGCGGTGCACGAAGTGCTGCACTTCGACGCGGTAGAGCACGCATGTTTCGCCCGAGATCAGCGCCTTGGCAGGCTGCTCCGCGGCCTGGGCCGTGCCAGCGATCACAGCTCTCTCTCCTGCTTTCGCTTCGGGAATCGGAACGATCTCGCGTCTGGAGATCCTGGGGCGTGCAGCGAGCGCGCGCATGACGAGCCATCCGACGATGCTCGCAGCGCCGATGGCCACGGCGATCTCCAGGGAATCGATCTTCATTGCGTGGCTACATAGCACTGAAGTCGAAGGCGCACCTCACGGCGTGCCGACCGTGAAGCTGTGCAGCGTTTCGCCTGTGTCCGCGATGGCATCGACCTGCATCGACTTGCCCTGGACCGTGGCGCGCAAGAAGTGATGCCGGAACACGAACACGCCGTTGTCGAGCTCAGGCCAGTCCGCGGTCTTGTCGCCAGGCCCCTCCAGGGATCCTCCGCCTCCGCCGGTCGTCACCCAGGTGATGCCCTGCGTGTCTGCGGGCGGAGCCCAGAAGTACATGTGCACATGCCCTGTGAAGACCACTTGCATGCCGCTCGCCACGAACAGCGGCTCCAGGTACAGGCGCACGAAGTCGTTTCCCTTGAAGCTTCCGCCTGCCCAGTAGTCGTTGCGCGGCGGCTCGTGCAGGACGGCCGCCTTCAGGTCTGCGGTCTTGTAGTCGCTGCTCGCAAAGATCTTGTTGAGGCACGGGAGGCTCACGGCGAGCGCTGCGTTGGTGTCGACCGAGACGAGGTAGAGATTCGCGTAGCGCAATCCAAAGCAGTTGGGATCGGGTTGCGGCAGGTGCTGGTCCCATTGCGCCAGGAGCAGGTCGCCGCTCGTGTTGTGGTTGCCTGGCGCCCCGATCAACGGAATCGAGGCTGCCCAAGGGGAGAGCGGGGCCAGCAGCTGGGAGTGATAGTGCGCTTCTGAGCCATCCTGCACCTGGTCCCCGGCGGAAACCATGAACGAAGGAGAAAGCGCGGCCATTTGCGCAGCGATGCCGCGGAACGCGTCTACGCCATCCTGGTTGTCGCCCCACACCGTAAAGGAATAGGGCTTGGGCGCGGGGCCTGATGGCGGCGCAGTACGGAACTTGTGGAGCTCTCCGGGATAGGGAAGCCCTTGGATCCGATAGTAGTAGTCGGTGTCCGGCGCGAGCCCTGCAAGGCGCACCTGGTAGTGGTGTCCCTGGGCCGAAGCGTCCGTGGATTCGCCGAGCGCCGGGGTGGGTCCGTAAGCAACGCTCAAGGCCGGTCCAGGTTGATCGAGCTCCCACGACACGGTGATTGCATCGGACACGGGCCAGGACAGGGTAGGTCCTGTCACGAGCTGCTCCTCAGCAGAAGGCGCCTTTGAATCAAGGCAAAGAGCGGCACCATCGACATGCGCGAGCGCCGGTGCCCCTGCACCATCGACTCTCACACCGACCCTAAGCGATCGGGTGCCTGCCGGAAGCTCGAGGCCGACCTTGCCCTCGCCCCACCAGGCGTTGACCAGGGGCACAGAGCTCGCTTTCGCAAGGGATTGCTTGGAGGCGTCGAACGCCTCCAGGTCGAGCCAGGCGCGGGCGCCGTCTGCCTGCACCCTGGTCTGCACGGTGAGGTGAGCGAACAGTCCGCCTTGATCGAGATGGGTCGCGACCGTATCGAGCGCGACGGTCTGCCACAGGCTCGCATCCGGCTCTGTCCCGGCCGACAAGAAGTAGCTCCCTTCAGCCGGCTGCACGCCCGCATCTGCATCTTTCGCGACCACGCTCCAGGAGCCAGCGTCGACCTGCCACGGGGCAAGATCGGCGGACTCTGCGCCGCCATTCTGCAGCAGCCCGCACAGCTCGAACGTCGACGCCTCTGCCTGTGCCTCTTGCTCGTCGCCATCGGCCGCATCGAGGGACGTGTCCGTCGTCGCCTCGGCTTCCAGCGCGGCATCGGCCTCGTGCGCGCCCGCGTCGTTGCCATCTGTCGACAGCGAGCTGTCTTGTGCATCTGCGGCGTCGGTCTGATCCGCCGGCGGGCCATCGCTGCTCGAGCCGCCGGAGCAGGCGGGGAGCGCGAGGAGTGCGATGAGCAAGGCTGGCCGAAAGGACATCAAGAGTAGCAGTGTAGGGGAATCCAAAGGCGATGCCAGATACTCCTCGTCCAGCGCCGTTGCCTGACAACGGCTCATCGTCTACAGCAACAATGCCCATGCCTCACTTTCGATCGTTGACGATTCTGGCCGCTCTGGCGCTGGCTGCCTGCTCCAGATCCGGCTCTGCTCGCAACGACCGGCCCGACGCGTCGCCTGAAGTCTCGGACCGGGTGCAGGAGATCAAGCGCGATCTGCCTGCCCAGCGTGTCACCCGGGCTGCCTCCGAGATGTGGGTCGCTCCTGACGGGACCGCGTACTTGCGGCGGCGCAGGCCGGACGAAGACGCGCTCGAGCGAGTGACAGCGAAGGGCGAGTCGTCGGTTCTTGCGACGTGCTCCACCCACCTCGTGGCTGATCTGGGGGAAGGCGGCGCGCGTTGGGTGTGCTGGGACAAGGGAAAGGTGGAGGCGCACCTCGAATCCCGATCAGGGCATGGGCAGGCGCTGCGCGGCCCTGCGGGGACAACGCCGGAGGCTGCGCACTCGAGCCTGTGCGGCGACACGCTCTACACGTTGGGGGACAACGGTCTGGCTGCGATTCCGCTCGACGGCTCGGCGAGCAAGGTGCTGAATGAGAACCTGCGCCCGACCGAGTGTCCTGCCCTGTTCTGCCGCTATCACCCGGTGCGGCGCGTGGGCGAAGACCTGTTCGTGGTGCAGGCCGAGAGCATCGTGCGATTGCCGGCAATCGGCGGTCCAGCGGTGCCGATCGCAAAGCTGGCGCCTCCAGGGCGCGCGCTGGAGCCGCAGCTGTATGGGCTCCTGGTCTCGCAGAACGAGCTGTACTTCGGGGTGCTCGACACGCCAGGCGCAGGGCGGGCAGGCCACGACGTCATGGTCGCCACCGAGCGTGGCAGCAGGCATGCGCAGGTGCTTTCGAGAATCATGGGCGGCTTTGCGGTCGACGATCGATTCGTGTATTGGAGCGACTGCTTCGACCTGGGCAAGTGCGGCGTGTATCGCAAGGTCAAGACCGCCCCTGTCCGCCAGGTGGAACGCCTCGCAGTAGTCAACGAGGTTGCGGGGCAGGTCTTCGTTGCAGGCAACGCCGTGCTGTACACAGCGCAAGGGGCGCTGTGGCGCGTGCAACTGTCGCCGTGAAGCCGGGGCTCAGGGGATTGCAGACGGTCCGTACGCAGTCGGGGACCAGCGGATGAAGTCGATCTGCACGTGGCCGAGAAGCGGGACACCGGGTGCGGATTCGGGATTGAACATGTGGCCGAATTCGAGATAGGCCGTTGTCGGGGAAGGTAACAGCCCGAGACGCATGGAGGCATCGCCGTGCTGATCGACGATGCGGGGGACTGGGTCATCGTCGATGTAGAGGTGCGCGTAGAGCTGATTGGCTGGGCGAACGAGGCGATAGAGGTGGAACTGGTCGGTCGTCACCATGGGCGCGGCCTGGATGCCAATGTCGCGCAGCCCGACATTCTTGATCCCAAGCGCCAGCTCTGCGCGGTCCGGGGAAAGAAAGAGCGTGACCGTGCCCATGTCGTCGGACAGGACGATCGAAAAGCCGCGCGGCTGGGAGTCCGGCATCACGCGGATGCGGGCTTCGATGGTGATGTCACCCTTGCCCTGCACATTGGGGATGGCGGAGACGTAGGCGGTCTGGACGTTGCCCGATGGGGGCAGCTCGTTGAGCTCGACGATGCCACCCGGCAGCAGCTTCCACCCGGACGGCGGAGCGGACTGGTAGCCCTCCACGACGGACCCGGGGTCGTTCGGCAGCAAGGTGCCGTCGAATCCAGGATGGAACTCCACGGAGGTGCAGGCAGGAAGCGGCGGAGGGAGCGGGGACGGGCTTCGGGTGAGCGGAGGTGGAATCGAAGAGCCGGGCGGATAGGCGCCGCGGCGGTAGCGGACGTAGTCGAGCGTGAAGTGGGCACGGTAGACACCTTCGCCACCGATGATGATGGTGGGATGCTCGTGGTCCACGACGGAGCTGACCGGGTACTGGTCGGTCCCATCGCCCTCGAGGATCGGCGTCGTCACGTCATTCACATACACGGAGAAATGGCTCGAGCCGGGATCCTGGACGATGCGATAGGTGTTGAAGGCGGTGGTGTCAAAGGCAACGGACGCGGTGGGCAGGACGTAGCCTCCTGCCTTGATCGCAGTGGGCGACAGAAAGAGGCCGAGAACGACGCCGTTCTCCATCTGGTAGTGCACGCGGAAGGCGTCGTGGTCCACGCCGTCGTAGATGCCGCTGTCCGGGAAGATCGCCGCACGGAACTCCAAGGTCAGCCCGTAGCTGCTGTCGAGGAACTCGTCGCGACGGGAGATGACGCTGCCCTTGCCCCAGTCCGCGGGGTCTGCATGGCGATCGACGGTGAGGAATCCCACGGACGGCGTGTCGAACCTGAAGCCGCGGCCAGCGGCGTAGACCCCGAGGCCATCGTCGTCGATCGGGTTGTCCCAGGCAAAGGCCATGGGCACGTTGTCGGTCGGTGCACCGGTGCCGTCGTATTCCACCTCCCAGATGCCAAAGGACTTGGACCAGGCCGCATATCGCGCGACTCCCAGGGCGTTGATGGCCTGGAGGAAAGGCTGGAGGGCCGGGTTGGTTTCGACATGCACCGGGATCACGGGTTGCGGCGAGAGATAGTCTCCGCTGCCGTTGATGCACGTCATCGAGAACGCCGTGTCCGTGTCGATGGTCGCTGCTCCTGTCCCAGCGGGCGCGCTCGGCCATGGGGAGACCGAGCACGTGTTTGCGTATGCGCCGCCGTTCCAGGCGACTGCCACCGAGGCGCCAGGCGCAACGATCGTGTCCGACACGTTCAACGTCGGCTGGTAGGGCAACAGGCACTGGCCCTGGTAGAGCGTCTTTCCGGAGCCACAGGACAGGAACGCGGGCGCAGGACCTGCGTCGCACGGAGGGCTGTCTTGTCCGGAGTCGACCGCTGCACCGTCATTGTGGCTGGTGTCTGGGAGCACGCCCACATCGGACGGCGTGGCGTCCTGATCGAGACTCGCATCGGCAACGCCAGCGTCGCCGGCCGCGCCTTGGTAGGGATCCGGAGCAGGATCGGACGCGCAAGCAGTGGCAACCAGGGCGAGGGTTGCGGTGGCTACCAGGAGTGAGCAGCGCGATCTACGCATGGGCACGACCCATGTTAGCACTCGTTGTGCCGACTTCTGGGATGGGGATGCGGAGCGTCGAGATCCGACGGCGCTACGGATGGGTCATCAGAGCGGGTTCTCGGACGAGCACTTCTCCGGATCGGAATAGCGGTCTACCCAGTCGCCATCCTTGCACTGGTACCACTGGTGGTCGTTCTTGCTCTGGACGCAAGCGTTGTCCGGCATGGTCTTGGCGAGCGTGCTCGAATAGCAGGAAGGATGATCCTCCACCGGATCCGTACCGCCGCCACCACCGGAGCCGCACGGGCCGCCCGGATCGCCGCCGTAGTAGATGAAGTGCCACTTCTCACTCGAGATCCCGGTGAACCCATAGGCAGCAGCGTGCGACTTCACCCAGGACCAGTTGTTGGTGCCGACATCGATGGCATTGCCGCTCTGGTGCTTGGAGTAGCCGGGCTTGTCCGCCGGGTTGCAGCTGTTGCAGTTGCAGTTCACGTAGCAGCTGTAGAAGTACTGCTGCTCGGACTTGGTGCGGAACCCGCTCGAGAGAGTGAGCGTGACACCAGCCGCTGTTGCAGCCTTCTGCCACTTGAGGAACGCGTGGCCGGTCGGCTTCGAGATCTTCTTGCCGCCGACGGTGATGACCTCGATCGAATACGGCGAGCCGGCCTTGTAGGCGGTCATCGTCGTCGTATCGCAATTGACCGAGCTGGTGATCGCATCGCTGGTCGTATCGATGGCGTCCTCAGGAGCCTCAGCTTCACCTTCCCCAAGACCATCCACGCTGTACTCGGCGGAACCATTCGGAGCCGCAGCCGAGCAGGCACTCAGCAGAGCGGCAAGCGCAACACCGAACAACCTGATGGCAGCTGACCAACCCATGGCATTTCTCCCGGTAGCGACCGTGTGTCGACGAAGAGTGCACACTCTGTGCCACGGGAGTGCATGCCAGAACGCTCGGCGACTGATGCATGAAACCAACGGGCTCGCGGAGGGATGCCGTCGGGCCGTTCCACCGCTTCGTCGCGCCTGGAGACTCTGCGGCCGGGGGATCGGATCTCCGGGGTCCGATGGTGTGATCTCGGACTAGGATCTGGTGGATCCCTCCTCGAGCGCCCGGCTACGAGCCGACAGCATTCGACCAGGCAGCTACAGGCTCGCCTGTCGAGTGATTCCGCTGCAGGCTTCGGGCGTCGCGTCGGTCGTGCGCTTGCGGAGCTCGTAGCGGGGGTAGGACGCCACGGTCTGGAAAGAGGCGTCGATAGCCTTCTCGAACGCAGCCTTCTCCGGCGGGTTTCCATCGCTGATGTTCGGGAACGCGCTGGTGATGACCCGAGGGTCGCTCCAACGCTTGTCCACGACGACCCACTCGGCCTTGCCGACCACGCTTTCGCACGTAGCCCGATACTGTTCCGGCGTCGTGTATCCAGGTGTGAACAGATCCTGTGCGGTCACGTGAGCTCGTCCGGTCAGATACGGCAGCATCGGGTCGTAGGGGTAGAAGAAGAAGCTATCCGCGGGATTCACGTTGCTGATGTCCGCCAGCAGGCGCGTGAGATCGCGCGGGTCAGTTCCTTCGCCCAATCGGACGGTACCGCGGGCTACCTGGATTTCCGGACGTGCGAGGACCTTTGCGGTCAGCTTGGACAGCGACCAGCCGCTCGGGAGTATCGCAGCGGCGAGCACCCAGGGTGCGAGCCGTCGAGCGACAGAGGAGGGCGCCAGAAGATGCGAACTCGCCCAGGTGAACAGGGGCAACGCCAGCGGCGCGTTGAATGCGATGTGCGCTGCGTCGGCCCGAGGGAAGCAGCAGATGAACGCAGAAACCGCGGCTGCCAGGATCACGCCCGTCCTCGGAGCCAGGAGCAGTCTCCAACCGCCTCGCGCTACTACGCCCGCGAGCAGGACGGCTGCGAGTGGGAACAGGACGATGATGGGGCGACTCTGTGGGTCGGCGCCCGCACCAAAGGGGAGTCCCTGGGTGCTTGCGAATCGCTCCACGAGCGAAAACGAGGCTTGCAGGTCTGTCCAGTGGATGGCCCCGGCCGCAAGCATGGTCAGGACCGCCAGACACGGCGTGACCGCAACCGCGGCTGTGAGCGCGAGGGTGGCTCGAAGAGGTTTGGGAGTACGCACCGACGCAGCCACTGCAATGACCAATGCGGCCAGACCGCGCGTGCCGGTCACAGAGGCTGCCGTCCCTGCGAACAGGCCGGCTGCGACCAGCGCAGGAACCGCCCTGGAGGGGTTCTCTACCGCATACAGGGCAACAACGAGGGTGGCCATGCAGGCCAGGGCACTCATCCAGTGGTGGCTGATCGTGGTCCAGGTCCCTTGGGTGGTGAGCACCCAGGCGATGGCGCAGCAGGCGGCCAGTGGGCGGGAGCCGGAAACGGATCGACAGGCGCTGTAGGCGAGCAGGGCGATTCCCAGAATGGTGCACAAAGCCAGGGTGCGCATTGCCGCGATACCAGGGCCAAAGAGCGTCATCCAGCCAGCGGTAACGACGTAGACGCCCGGGGTGAGCGCGAAGAAACCCGTATGTACAGGCTGCCCGCGCAACAACCGCTCTGCCCCGTGAAGCCACGCCCCTTCGTCTCCCAACCAGTGGACGTAGCTGGCGAATGGCAGGCACACGAACAAGGCTGCGAGCCCTACCAGATACAGCGCCGGGTCCTTCCACAGGGCCATGGGATGCGTGACAGGTGGTGCGGTGGACAGGAGGTTGAGCCCCGAGTCCAAGGCCGTGGAAGGGGTCGTGGAGGCATCGGCGACGATCGGCTGAAGTTGCGTCCTGTCGAACATCCGAGTCTCTGGCTATCGCGGAAGTGCGATCCGTGTCAACGAGTGCGCGCGGAGGCCAACACGCCTACTTTCCCATGAGCTTGCTGGCGCTTGCGCGCACCTCAGGCTCGGGATCGCTCTTGGCTGCAGCCTCCAGGACCGGACGCGCATCGGTCGGCGACAGCTTGGTCAGCGCTTCCATCGATGCCTGACGCACGAGCGCGAACTTGTCTTCCCTGGCAGCGCGCGACAACGAAGCGACCGCTTCCTTGTCGGCCTGGGCCGCCTTGAGGCTTCCGAGAGCACGCGCAGCGCGGACGCGCAGCGCCCAGTTCGAGTTGCTCGCCAGGATCTTCGCTACGGCCTTGACCGCAGCATCGGACTTGATCTCGCTCAACACCGCGAGCGCAGCGCGCTGCACTGCCTCGTCTTCGTCGGTGAGCGCATCGACGATGGCCACGTGCGATGCCGGGTCATCGACGCGCGCGAGCATTCGCACGGCGCGGATCCGCAGGTCGGTCAAGGGATGGCGCAGCAGGGCAGTGAAGGCAGGAGCCAGCGCCTTGGCAATGCGTGCGCTCGCCTGCTCCGCCTTGGTCCGCTCTGCGTCGGCCATCTTCTCGAGGCCGTCGGTGAACGGCGAGAACGATGGCGCACCCGGACGGGCAAGGAGCGCATCGGCCACGAGCAGCGCGCGGTCAGGTGAAGTACGCGTGGCATCGATCGCGGCGCGCGTGATCGGCTCCTCGAGGGCGAGCAGCGCTTGCGCGCGCTGCGCCGGGGAATCGGTCGATGGCACCATGCCTTCGATGACGCCGCGTACGTCGACCATCGAGTCGGGCACGGCAAAGGGGTCGACGGTCCGCTTGGTGTCGCGAGAGACGAGCACGACCGAAGCGGCAAAGGCAGCTTTGCGAACCGACGGATTGGGGTCGAAGAGCGACTCGGCCACAGCGTTGCGCGCCTTGGCAGGATCGAGCTTGGCGAGGGCCAGAAGGCTCGTCTGACGGGGCAGCGAGTCCTGGCTGCGCGCCATGGCCAGCAGCACGTCGACATGCTGCACAGCGCCCATCTCGGCCAGCGCCCAAGCAGCAGCGGCGCGCGCCACGTTGCCCGCATCCGGCGAGGCCGCTACCTCGGAAGCTATGGCGGCCACGCTCTTGTCCTGGGAGGCGCCCAGGCCAATGAGGGCCAGCGCACGAAGCTCGGGCGTGCTTCCCCTGGCAAGCTCCACGAGCAGCGGCACCGCTTTCTTGTCCTGCATGCGGGCCACGCCCCAGGCGGCTGCGACTGCGATCGGCCCGCCCAGGATCGGGGGCGCGTCGCCGGTGGGAATCAGCAGGCTCCTGTACTTGGGGAGCAGCGCCGGATCGCGCAGCGCACCGCACGCGATCATGGCGCGCACCCGCAGGTTTTGCTCGGCATTGCCCGAAGCAAAGGCGAACAGCGACGGCCCGGCGTTCTTGTTCTCCACGAAGGCGAGCACTTCGATCGCGATGGTCTGCTGCTGCTGGTTCTCGTCGCTGAGCGCATCGAGCAGCGGCTTGACCGCGCGCGCGCCCATCTTGGTGAGCTGGTCGCGTGCCGATGATGCCTCCTGGGGCGCGCCGTAGCGCACGCGCTGCACCAGCGGGAAAGCCATGGCCCCGTACAGATCCACGAGCAGCCTTCGATACAAGGGCTTCTGCGGATGCCCGAGAGCCACCGGGAGAAGCTCGCGCTCGAGCTGCTCGAGCGTGCCGCGTCCGAGGTTGAGCTGCATCGACAAGCGTGCGGCCCGCGCGACAAGCTCGTCGTCAGGGCACGCGCGCACCACGCGACGGTACAGCGAGTCGGCTTCCTCGGGCTGCGCCCGTGCGAGCAACAGCTCCGCGAGATCGAAGTACACGAGGTACAGGCGGTCGTTCTTGGTGATCGCTGCCCGGAACTCCGAGATCGCGCGCTCGTTGTCCTGCCTGCGACGGTACATCTCGCCGAGCTTCTTGTGCCCGTCCGCATCGTCCGGCGCCAACGCCACCGCCTGCGCCGCGTACGCCACCGCGTCGTCGTCCTTGTACAGCTCCGCCGCGTACTGGGCCATGCGCTGGTAGTACTGGCGCGCACGCTTCGGATCGATCTCCGCCAGGTGCTTGAGCGTCTTGATCGCATCGTCGAGCTTGTGCTCGAGCACGTACACGCGCTCCAGCGTGAGGAACAGGTCCGAGTCGCCCTTCTCGATCGAGGTGAGCTTCACCAGGGTCGCCTCTGCATCGAGCAGCCGCTGCATGCGGATCTGCACCTCGGCGAGCATCCAGCCAGCATCGATGTCCGGGGGGGTGGCGGCGAAACGTCGCGACAGGCCTGCGATCTGGTTGGGCAGCTCGCGGCTGAGCGACCAGATGGTCACGATGTGCATGCGCGCTTCTCGCGCCTGGGCCTTGTCCCCGGTCGAGACCGCCTTTGCCAGGACCTCTTCCCACAGCTTTCGCGCTTCCTGGTAGCGCGAGCTGTTGGGCATGCTCCGTCCCCGCGTTTCGCCCGACGACACCGCGGTGCGCTCGAGAGCGAGCGCCAGGTTCTTCTTGTAGCGGAGGTTGTCCGGCTCCAGCCCGGCTGCTTCGCGAAGCGCTTCGATCGCTTCCTTCGCCATGTCGTGCTCGAGGTACACCTCCCCGAGCGTGGACAGCGCCTTGCCCCGGTTCGGGATGATCACCTTGATGCGCGCCCAGGTGTCCATCGCCTTCTTGTGATCGCCCTCCTGGAAGTAGCGATCCCCGAGGTCGATCACGTACTGGGGATCCTGCGTGCCGCTCGCAGCAAGCCGCTGCAGGATGCGCATCGCACGCGCGTGCTCCTCGATACGCTCGTAGAAGTCCGCGACCCGCGCGAGCTGCTCGTCGTCACCCCCTGAGCGCCCCTCGGCCTGCGTGAGCAGCTGCAGCGCCTTGGCCCGATCACCTCGCTGGATCAGCGTGTCGCACAGCTCGAACACGAAGTCCGGGTTGTTCGGCACCGAGCGTATGAGTGCTTCGTATTCCTTGATCGCCTGGTCGAGCTCGCCCTGCGCCTGCAGGATGTGGATGACCTTGAGGCGCGTGTCGATGTGACGCGGATTGACTCCGAGCGCTTTCTTGTAGGTGGCGAGCGCCTTGTCGACCTGGCCGGTCTCCTCGTAGAGCAGGCCGAGCGTGTTGAGGTGGTGGAAGTCGCTTTGCCCCTTGTCCGCCTCCAGGATGGTGATCAGCTCCGGCAGCTTGCTCTCTGCCCGGTAGGCCTCGGTCATGATGTTGTAGACCTCGGCCCGGACGCCTGCTTCGCTGCCAGCGATTGCAAGTGCCCGCTTGAGCACCTCCATCGCCTCCTGGTTCTTGCGAACCTTGGTCAGCACCCTTCCCAGGTCGGCAAGTGCAGGGGCGAGGGCGCGATTGTCGCCTGCTGCTGCGGTCACGACCTCGCGGTACTCGACCTCGGCCTGCGCGAACTCGCTACGGTTCATCAGCTCGCGTCCAAGCTCGGCCTTGACCAAAAGCGAGCCGCCCGCGAGCTTGATCAGCTCCTTGTGGTACCCCTTGGCTCCCGGAAAATCGCGCTGATCGAGCGAGATCTTCAGCAGCGTGCGGAGCACCCCCTCCTTGTCCTGCGACGTCGTGAGCAGCGCCAGCGCGTCGCCGTACAGCCTGCGCGCCTCGGTCAGGTTGCTCCGATCGAGCTGCAGCTGCGCCAGCGCCTGGATCGGCCCTGGATCCTTGGGACGCGCCGCGATCACCTCCTGGTAGATGCGCGCCGCGTCGTCGAGACGGTTCTCGATCTTGTAGATCCCGGCGAGCACGAGCCGAGCCGCTCCCGCGTCCGCGCCGCCTGCAGCAACGCGTTTCTCGAAGTCCTCCAGGAGCTTCTTGGTGTCGCCATCACGCTCGCGATAGAGCTGGGCGAGGCGCTGCAGCGGGAAAGGTGCGGTCGGCTGCTGAAGAACGATGCCGGTGTAGCGGGCGATCAACGCATCTGCGGTCGGGCCCTTGGTCGCCGCGGCGTCAGGATTGCCCGGGCGCCCTGCTCCAGGCGGTCGCGTGCCGGGTCCTGGTTTGGCCGCAGGCCCGGGCCGCCCGCCGGGACGTCGCCTTCCGGACGGATCAAAGTCCGCGTTCGCGTCCGATATCGGAAGCGCACAGACAGCGGGCACAGATGCCGCGAGGAGGACCGCGAGGAGGATCCTGGAAGGACGCACCCCGGAAGCTTACATCGCTAGCTCCGAAGCGGCGAGGTACAGATTCAAATCGCCCGCTGTGGCGCCAGGTTGAACCCGCGTCGGATTTGACTACCTCACCCCCGCCCGTGTCTGGCGGTTCGCGCACGCCCCTCTCCGGGTCCGCCGCATCCCAGGCCAACGCCCGGCGGCGGCCGGAGAGGGGCCAACGCGAGGGCCTGAGCATCTTTGTCGCCCTCTCCTCCCGCCGCAATGCCGACATATCGGGCGCGGCGGTGAGGAGGGGGCTCGTGCGGATCGCTTCGTCTCAGGCGGGGGGAGGTGAACCAACCTGTCGCAGGTTCGTCGGTTTCATCTGCCGCGGCGATTCTGATCAATCCTGCCAGCGCAGGCTATTGCCCTGCGCATCTTGCATCTTGCCCATGCCGATCATGATCGCGTCGATGATCGCCCAGATGCCGAGTCCGCCGCAGGTCAGCAGCTTGGCAATGCCGAGGCCCGTCTGGCCGAGATAGAAGCGGTCGCCGCCGTACATGCCGAGGAAGACCGAGATGAGGAAGGTGGTGCCCTGGTCCTTGGTCGGGTTGCCCACCGGGGGCTCGCGACGCAGAGGCAGCCCCTGCGCATCCTTCATCTTGCCCATGCCGATCATGATGAGATCGATGATGGCCCAGATGCCGAGCCCACCGCAGGTCAGCAGCTTGGCGATGCCAAGGCCGGTCTGGCCCAGGTAGAAGCGGTCCGCGCCGTAGACGCCCAGGAAGTAGGAGAGCAGGAAGGCCGTCCCCTGATCTTTCTGCGATACGCCGCCCGGCGAGCCCATGCCCGGCGCAGGTCCGTAGCCCGGTGCAGGGCCGAAACCCGGAGCAGGAGCGCCCATCGGAGGCTGGGCCGGTCCGCCAAAGCCACCAGGAGCTCCCGGAGGGGGAGCATATCCGCCGGGCGGAGGCGCGTATCCACCGGGCGCCCCTCCAGGAGGAGGACCGAAACCACCACCAGCCATGTTGTACTGCTCTGTTTGCGCCTGCGTCATCGTCGTAGTCTCCTCTCAGAGGCCTTCCGGGCCAGAACGAGCAGCGACTCTAGTCGCACTTCCTGCTCGCGCACAACCCCGCACAAGGCCTGAACCTCGCCGGTTGCACCAGCAAGACGGACCGGATTGCTCCTTGTCGCACCCGGCGCGCAGGCCTATCAACCCACCCCCATGACATTGCTCGAAGGCAAGATCGCTCTCGTGACCGGAGCAGGACGCGGCATCGGACGTTCGGTCGCCCTGCTGCTGGCCCGGGAAGGCGCGCGGGTGGTGATCAACGACATCGGCTGCGAGGTCGATGGAATCGGCTACGACGAAGCCATTGCGGATGCGGTGGTGGACGAGATCACCCAGGCAGGGGGCAAGGCGGTCGCAAGCCACCACGACATCGCGACCGCCGAAGGCGCACGCTCTGCCGTACAAACCGCGATCGACGCCTACAGCGGGCTCGACATCCTGGTCAACAGCGCCGGGGTGGTGCGCGATCGGACCCTGGTCAAGATGGAGGAAGCGGCCTGGGATTCCGTGGTGACCGGTATCCTCAAGGGCACGTTCCTCTGCATCCAGGCCGCAGCGCGTCAGATGGTGGTGCAAGCCCGAGGCGGACGCATCGTGAGCATGACCGGTCTGCCGGGCTACCTCGGCGGATTCGGCCAGGCCAATCTCGCGGCAGCGTGTGCGGGCGTTCACGGTCTCACACGGACCGCATCGATCGAGCTGCAGAAGCACAGGATCACGGTGAACGCGGTGGCTCCGCTTGCCAAGACGCGGATGACCGAGGCGCTTCCGGTGCTAGAAGGGTTCGACAACGTGACATCCGAGCATGTGGCGCCGGTTGTCCTGATGCTCTGCAGTGACCTGTGTGGTGAGAGGACCGGCCATGTGGTTGCGGTGGCCGGAGCCAGGGTGCATTCCCTGCGATTTGTCGAAAGTGCGGGCAAATTCAAGGACGAATCCGCGGGGGTGTTCACGGCTGAGGAAGTGGACGAGTATTGGCAGGCGATCATGAAGGTTTGAGGGGATTTCGGGCCTCGTGTCTTGACGTAACCCGCTCCAACAAGCATCACTGTTGAGTAGGTCAAGGGCGTCGCACGCCAGTCCGGAACCAGCATGTCGCGTGAATACCGCGTACCGTTCGTGCTTTGGGTCTGTACGGCCCTGCTCGCGCACGTGCTGTGGAGCGGTAGCGCGGAGCTGGCATCGCGCGTGCTCGGTCAGATCGCTGACATCCGCCTTTTTGCGCAGGGTGTTCGCCAAGACGTCAAGGGCAGCGGAACGTTCGAAGTGAGCCTGGTGGAGGATTCGCCTCCAGCCGAGCCTCCGAAGGCGACCGAGCCCCCGCCTGAGCCGAAGCCCCCCGAGGTGAAGCCTCCGGAGCCGGAGAAAGAGAAGCCGAAGCCTCCTGAGCCCAAGCCGGAGCCCGAGAAAAAGCCTCTGCCGCCCAAGCCTGAGCCCAAGCCGATCGTGCTTTTGCCCACGCCGCCAGCTCCGCCTCCTCCTCCTCCGCCACCCCCACCGCCCAAGGATGGGCGCATCGCGGTCAAGCAGCACGTCAAGGACAAGAACCAGAAGGACAATCCCAACGCGCCCTTCGTGGGCGACGAAGCCAACACGGTCAAGGAGCAGTCGGTCGCGCGCGCCACATCGCACGATCAGGACGACCCGAAGCCGACGTTCGGCGGGCAGAAGGCAGGGCCGACGCAGTCGCCTGGCAACTCGGATCACAACAAGGTGGGCGACTCGGACGATCATCCGGGCGAGCCGAACAAGGCCCCGGGCGAAGCGAGCAAGGACAACTCATCGTTGCCCGCTGCACCTCCTGCGCCCAAGTCGACCGTGGATCCGAATGCTCCGCCCAAGCCCCCCACGCCGCCTGCGCCCGGAAATGGCGTTCGTCCGCAGCCGGCCACGCAGCCGCAGCCCACACCACCGCCGGTGACCAATCCGAATCCGGACAAGGGAGCTGCAGGCCCTGACGTCGTTGCAGCCGACAAGGGCGGCTATTCGCTCAATCCGCGGCGCAAGCCCGGCGGGCCGCAGGCTTCATCTTCCGCGATTGCCAAGGCGCCGCCCGTTCCAACCGTGCCTGGGCTCGGCCTCGGCAAGGGCCCCAACGAGCGAGGTGTGCAGCTCAATCTCAACCAGCGCGACGTGGTCGCCTCCGTGGGTGCAGACACCCTTCGCAGGGAACGCGCAGCAGATGGCGAGCGACGTCGCTCCGCTCACCGCGGCTCCTGGCAGTCCTCGACCTTCGAGCGTTGGCGCCCTGCGATCGAGAACTACGTTTCGTCGGTTCGCCCGGGCAACCAGACCGCGCTGAACACGGCGCGCGTTCCGTTCGGCACCTATCTCGTTTCGATCCACAACAAGATTCATCCGATCTTTGCCGATGGGTTCCTTGATTCGCTCGACGGGCTGCCGCCGGGGCATCCGATGAACGATCAGAAGATCTTCACGGCGCTCGAGATCGTGGTGGATCGCGAGCAGGGGCGGATCGTGAGGATGGGTGTGACGCGGACCAGCGGGATCACGGCCTTTGACATTGCCGCGCTCGACTCGGTGCATCGATCGCAGCCGTTTGGCAAGCCGCCCGAGGCGATCCTCTCTGCGGACGGCAACGTGTACTTGCACTGGGAGTTCCACAGAAACCCGATCTTCGCGTGCTCGACGATGAACGCGCGTCCCTACATGTTGAATCGTCCGCCGCCGCTCCAGCAGCCGAACCAGCCCGCGCCCACCCCTGGGCAGCCGTCGGACCCGCGCGAGAAGGGTGTGCCGCCTGCGCCTGCCCCAGGGGGCGATCGCAGCCGCTACGGCATCCGGCTGCTGCCTTTGCCTGGTTCCCAGGGTTGAGAGGTCAGCAGGCTCCATGAGCTCCGTGGTCAAATCTCGGAGATCCCGCTATCCACTTCGCGCACGCAGAACTAGGATGCGCGTGCCATGAAGGCGAGCGATCAGGCCGTTCGGGTCACGTGCGCGAGGATCGAGGAAGCGCTGGGCAACAGCCCTGCGTTCGAGCAGGTCGAGCCGAACTTCTACGTGGTTCGGCAGGGCAGCGCCTATGTCTACATCCAGGTGCTTGCGTGGGAGCCGGATCGGGCGCTGGTCCGGTTCACGGCTCAGCTGGCCATGGACGTGCAAATGACGCCGGACCTGGCGTTGAAGCTGCTGCGTCTGAATTCGAGGTTGCGCTTCGGCGCCTTTGGCTACGTTCGCAAGCACTCGTGCGTGACCCTGAACCACACGCTGCTCGGCGGCGGCACGCTGGACCAGGACGAGATTCTGGTCGCCTTGAGGGACCTTGCGTCCATCGCCGACGAGTACGACGATGCGATCGTGGAAGAAGCAGGTGGCAAGCGGATGCAGGACTTGCTGCACGATCAGGCGTTGCGGGTCCTGGCCGAGGACCTGCGGGCGATGAGCGGTTGGGAGCGTGGATGACCGAGCGGGTCGACACACCCGCAACCGCGGATGCTCCGAGCACGGCGTCGGAGGTAGGGCGCCTCATCCGTCCGGTTGCTGCGCTCGGGCTGGTGGCGCTGGTGCTGGGGCGCGTGGTTGCGCCTGCGCTCAAGGGCTCCTTCAACGGGATCGACAAGTTCATCTGGTACGCTGACAAGCTGGCCGGGGTGACCTCCCAGGGGCTGGCGTTTGCCGTCACCGCGCTGGCGATCGGCGCGCTGTTGGTGGTCGCGCGCGACAATCGCGTTTCGCTGTTCGTGCGCGCCCTGCTCGTGCCCCAGACCGTGCTCGTGCTGTTCCTGGGAATCTGGGCCACACGAAAAGCGCTTCCCAACCCGGGCGCCATCCTGGTGGGGCTCATGGCATCCGTGGCAGCGATCATCGGGGCCATCCAGGGGATGCTCCAGCCGCGAACCCGAGCCGTGGCTGTCGTGCTCGCGGTCACCGGGCTGGCGGGCCTGCTACATGTGGCGAGCGGAACCGTGATGCTGCGTCCAGGCACCATGCCTGTGATCGCCGCTGCGCTCTCGTCTCTCGCCGTACTGGTGCACGGCATTGCCCTGCTGGTAGCGCTGGTCTGGCTCGCGACACGTCGACGCACGATCATTCCCCCTGCGACGATGGGGGCGTTGGCAGTCTCGGTGTTGTTGACCTGGGCAGCAGCCCGCGGCGCGCAGACCCCTTCGGCCAACGGCTGGGCGTTCGTGTGGAGAGCGCTCGAGACCCTGCTGCCATCGCCCGCATCAGGTCTACCGGTAGCGATGGGGATGTTCCTCGCTGTGCTTTCACCCTCCCTGGCCGTGGCCGCGCTCGCTACCCGCAGGCAAATTCCCTCGGTGATCGGGGCGTTGACCCTCACGTTGCTGGCTGGGGTTCTGGTGGACGCCCCTGTGCAGGCGATGATCCTGACGCTGGCTTCGCTCTCCACGGTGCTGGCGAGTCGTGACGAGCGAGGGATGTGGGAGGCGCTGATCGGTCGTCCACTCCGCCCAGGAGGCAGCAAGCCCCCGGGGTGATCTCGGGACTTTCCCCGGGAGGCAGCGGCGTGCTAGCCCTGCGCCCGTGAAACGAATGCGTGCCCTGGAAAAAGGCTGAAGGCGTGGCGGCGAGCAATCTGGCAGTGCGGCTTCTGACGGCGCTCGTGGGTGTGCCCGCGATCCTTGCGCTCCTGTACCTCGGACCGGCGTGGGGATTGTTCCTCGTGGTGGCAGCAGCTGCATGCGTGGGAGCGGTCGAGCTTTTCCAGATGACCTGGCCAGGGGACCGGGTGGCGCAGGTGATCGGAGTGATGCTCACGCTGGCGGTGTCATGCTGCGTGTACTTCTTCACGACCGACGCCAAGGTGATCCTGACCATGGTGCTGGCAGTGCCCTTGCTCGGGCTGCTCGTGCCGCTTTGGCGACTCGGCAAGATCGAGACGGGCGCCTTGCGGATCGGCGCGACCTGCTTCGGCCCGCTGTACGTGGGGGCGATGCTGACGACGCTCGCGCTGCTGCGCCGGGATCAACCGGGCACCGCAGGCCCTGGCTACGTCGTGGTGGCTCTTGCGTTCGCCTGGCTGTCCGACACAGGCGGCTACTTTGCCGGGCGGTATCTGGGCAAGCGCAAGCTGTACGAGGCGGTCAGCCCCAAGAAGACGATCGCGGGGTCGATCGGCGGACTGGCGGGCGCGGTGGCGGGCGGAGTGGTTGCGCACTTCACATTCCTTCCGACGTTCCCGTTGGGGCACGCGATTGCCCTCGGCGTGGTCGGAGGCTTTCTCGGCCAGCTTGGTGACTTGGGCGAGTCGTTGCTCAAGCGATCGGTGGGGGTCAAGGACTCGGGAGCGATCCTGCCCGGGCACGGTGGGATTCTCGACAGGGTAGACGCGCTGCTGGTGACCAGCACGGTGCTGTACCTGTACAAGCTCTGGGTGTCCTGAGCGGGCTACTCTTTGGGCGGGAGGCGCTTCTGCAGCTCGCACGCAGGGGGGAAGCCTGCTTTGCAGGTCTGCTCCAGAAGCCCGCGCGCCTTCTCCATATCCTGCTTGGTGCCGCGTCCTTCGGCGAACGCGCCGGCAACTCTCATGCATGAGTTGGGATCGCCGGCCTGGCAGAGCGAGGCGAGCATCTCGAAGCCCTGCTTCATGCCTTTCTTGCCTTGGACGCCGAGAAGCAGGGCTGTGCCCTGGATGCTGCAACCCTGGGCAGAGCCTTGCTTGCAGCTTTCTTCGAGCTTGGCCATTCCGCCCTTGAGATCCTGCTTGGTGACGCGGCCTTCGACGAGCGCAGCGCCTTCCAAGGCGCACCCGTTCGGATCGCCGCCAGCGCACGCCTTGCGATAGTTCTCGAGGGCGCCAGCGCTGTCAGGCTTCTGGGAAGCGACGCCCTTCTCGAGGGACATGCCATAGGCGGTGCACGCAGGGGCGTGACCCTGCTCGCAGGCGAGCTTGAGCCTTCCCATTCCCTGCGCTTCGTTCTTTTCCACGCCGGCGCCTTCGATCTCGAGGGTACCCAGGTGGGTGCAGCCGGGCGGGAACTTGTCATCGCACGCCTTCTTGAACAGCGCGGCGATCTCGGGAAGCTCCTTCTTGTCTCCCATGCCCATGAGCTGAGCCTGGCCAAGGGCCACGCAGCCTGCGGTCAGCCCGGTGTCGCAAGCCTTCTTGAACAGCGCGAGCCCCTGGTTGGGGTCCTGCTTGACGCCCTTGCCGTTGACGTACATTTCGCCGAGCTCTGCGCATCCGGACGGGGCGGCGTTGTCGCACGCCATCTTGTAGAACTCGGAAGCCTTGAGCAGGTCAGCTTCGACGCCGAGGCCTTGGGTGTAGGCGCCGCCCAGCGCGGCGCAGACATCCTTGGCAGTGGTTTCGCAGGCTTTCTTGAGCAGCTCGATCGCGGCCTTGGGATCCTTCTGCAGGCCTCCCTGGCCGAACATCTGAGCCAGGCCGAGCCCAGCGCAGCCACGCTGCTCTCCGCCGTCGCACGCCTTCTTGTACAGCGCCACGGCTCCGACCTCGTCCTTGGCCCCACCCCAGCCGTTCCATCGCGCGGTCGCCAGCTCCGAGCATCCACGCATGTTGGCTGCGTCGCACGACTTCTTGAGGAAGCCGGCTGCGCCATCCTGGTCGCGTTCGGTTCCTCTGCCGGAGAGCTTGGCGATGCCGACGCCGACGCAGGCGTAGGCGTTGTCGGCCTGGCACGCCTTGATGAGGATGCCATAGGCGCGCGTTTCGTCCTTGCTCACGCCCATGCCGTTGAACAGGGCGCGTCCGTACCTCGCGCACCCTTCCTGGTCCTGCATGTCGCAGGCGCGGGTGAAGAAGGGGACGGCGGCAGCCTCATCCTTGGTCTGTCCGGACGTTCCTTCCGCATACATCATCCCCAGCTGCAGGCAGGCATGTGCGGACGGGGTCTTGGGATCGTTGCACAGCGTGCTGCACGCCTGCGCCGACCCGTTGTTACACGCGTTAACCACTTCCTGCTTGCGTCGATCGCGGCTCTGCTTGCTCACGACGAAAACCAGCCCGGAAGCGACGACAGCCGTCACCGCAACGATGATGAGGTTTCGACGGCGGGTAGGCGGCATCATGGTTCAGCGCATAAGCCTCAAAGCCGTGCAGCGGTCAAGGGACAAACCAGACCGTCCAGGATTCCACAGCGTTGTCAGCAGTCCTGTCGGGAGGATTCTGTTCACGTGGCCTTCCCTTTTTTTGCTACAGATGGTCTCGGTGCGTTTTCCTTCGGCAGAGGGTTGGGTAGGTTGAGGTGAATCGGCGGAACGTGCGATGAGATGTGAGAGCCTCATGGACGGCGTACAGCCCTCAAGGGCGGGCCAGGGGATTTCTGGGGTCCAGGCAGATCGCACTGGGGTTCAAGCGTCGCGAGGTGCGTCGTGAGCCCCGCTGATGCGTCGGGGAGGCACGGGAGCGACGCACGCGAGCGCCCGCCGCACCGCGCGTCGGAACCGGCCCCCGAATGGAATGACGAAGACAGCACCCCTCCTGCCCGCAACACGTCGTCGTTGGGGCTCAAGCCCAAGGCGCCCACGCGCGATCGCGCATCGCTGACCATGATCTCCGGCCCGGAGACCGGCAAGGTGTTCTCCCTGCTGGCGTCGACCACGCTCGGGCGCTCCATCGAATGCGCGATACGGATTGACGACGGCAACGTGAGCCGCGTTCATGCGCGCATCACGCGGGAGCCGGGCTGCTACGTCGTGGAAGACCTCGGATCCCGCAACGGCACGTTCGTGGATGGCGAGCGGGTGACGCGTCGAGAGCTGCGCGATGGCGATCGGGTGCAGCTGGGAGCATCGATCCAGCTTCGATTTGCGCTGACAGCCGATGACGAGGAGTATCTGCAGCGCAAGCTGTACGAGTCGAGCGTGCGCGATCCATTGACCGGCGTGTTCAACCGCAAGCATCTGAACGAGAGGCTCGCGGCAGAGGTCGCCTACTCCGTGCGGCACAAGACCGATCTTGCACTGCTCATGTTCGACCTGGATCATTTCAAGAGCATCAATGACGAGTTTGGGCACCTGGCGGGCGACAGGGTGCTGGTGGGGGTGGCAGGGCTGGTGCTCAGGACGATCCGGATCGAGGACGTATTCTGCCGGTACGGCGGCGAGGAGTTCGTGGTGCTGGCTCGGGGCATCGACGCACGGGGTGCATGGGCGCTTGCCGAGCGCATCCGGGCGATCGTGGAAACGGCGAGGATCGTCCATGAGGACCGGCCGATTCCGGTGCGGGTGAGCATCGGCGTGGCGACGCTGGCATGTTGCGAGGGGGAGCCGACGCCGGAAAAGTTCATCGGCGTGGCGGATCAGCGCCTGTACGCGGCCAAGCAGCAGGGGCGAAATCGGGTGGTCGGTCCGTAGCTGGAGCCTGTCGTGCAAGGGCTACTGGCTCCAGGCCGCAGGCTGCAGGCCCCGGGACAGACCGGTCCTCGAGAATTCAGCGACTTTTGCCCCTCGATCTGGCTGAAGCCTGAAGCCTGAAGCCTGAAGGCTGAAGCGTCACCTGTGCGACAGCCTCTAGCTATGGCGCGCGGGCTGTGATTCCGTTATCAAACGCGGCATGCGGCTGGACCAGTCGACGATGCCACTCATCGAGGCGCTCGATGCATACGTGAGAATGGGCAAGGCTCCATTCCACATCCCCGGGCACAAGTACGGTCGCGGCTTGCTGCCGGAGTTCCGTGATCGCGTTGGCACTGAAGCCTTCCTGCGCGATCTGGCATCTCTGGTGGGGCCGGAGATCGATTCGCTGCACGACGCATCGGGATGCATCGCGCGCGCGCAGGAGCTGATCGCGGATGCGTTCGACGCATCGCACTCGATGATGCTGGTCAATGGGCCGGACATCGGGCTGCAGATTGCGATCATGTCGGGGTGCGATCCGGACGACGAGGTGATCCTGTCGCGCAACGTGCACGGATCGGCGGCGGCTGGGATCGTGCTGTCCGGAGCGATCCCGGTCTTCACGCCCACCAACTTCGACCGGGAGCTCGGGCTGCTCGAGAACATGACCCTGGTGGATCTGCGCAAGGCGATCCAGCAGCACCCGCGGGCGCGCGCGCTGCTGCTGATGAGCCCATCGCACCACGGCTTTGCGCCGGATCTCGACGAGATGGTCGAGATGGCGCACCAGGCTGGGCTGAAGGTGATCGTGGACGAGCGATTCGGCGCGCACTTCCGGTTCCACAAGAAGCTGCCGATCTCGAGCATCGAAGCCGGGGCCGACTTCGTGGTGCAGGACTGGCACCGCTGTCTCGGCGCGCTCGAGCAGGGGGCTGTGCTTCACGTACGGGCCGACCCCGGCGATCGCTGGGGCCGCATTCGCAACGTCTTCCAGACCATGACCACCACGAGCCCGTCGTACCTCGTGATGGCGTCGCTCGATCTGGCGCGACACAACGCCGTGCAGCACGGACGCGAGATGCTGGATCACTGCATCGGCCTCGCGCGAGAGATCGCAGGCTCCATCGACCGTCTCAAAGGCCTGAGCGTTCTCGGCTACGAGATGCTCCGGCGGTCCGACGTCGACAACATCGACAGCACGCGATTGACGATCTCGGTGACCGAATCGGGTCTGAGCGGGTACCGCTTCTCGCAGCTTCTCGAGGACGAGCACGACATCACCGTGGACGGTGCCGAAGAGAACAACCTCATTCTGTCCGTGGGATTCCAGCTCAGCGAGGAAGACGCGTACCGCTTGATCGACGCGCTCGAAGCGGTGGTGGAGACCTACGGACGTCAGACGCCGCTGTACGTAAACGTGCAGAGACCCTACCCGGTGTTCAGCAGCAAGCTGGTGCTGTCTCCGCGTGCGGCGTTCTTCGCGGCGCGACGCGCGGTCAAGCTCGGCGACAGCGTGGGCTCGGTCTGCTCGGAGATCGTCACCCACCACACCAGCGGCATGCCCTTGATCTTCCCGGGCGAGGAGATCACGAGCGAGATGGTCGACTACGTGATCGCGGAAGGGGCGCGGGACGCGACCGAGTTCTGGCGCAACGATCCGACGCTGCAGGTGATCCAGGTCGTGGACGAGCGAAGGACGATTCTGCACCGAAGCTACCTTCGGGGAGTCGGGGGTGACCAATGAGCGCCAGCGAATTCGATCCGATGCTGCTGTCCACGATCGATCCGCGTCCGCGGCGCTTGTCATTCGATCGTGTGGGCGCGGGACGCGGCGGTGGGCCCCCGGAGCCGTCGAGCCTCGGGGACAAGGTCTACAAGTTCGACAGCTACCACATGTCGCACGCCACCCACGTGCAGGCGCTCGACAACCTGTCGGAGTTCATCGCGTCGGTGTCTGGCGCGCGCGCGGCGTATCCGCTGGTCAACGGCACCACGAGCGGCAACCTGGCAATGGTGCTCGCCAGCGTGCAGCCCGGCCAGAAGCTGATCGTGCCACGCAATGCGCACAAGTCGGTCCTGGGCGGCATCGTCATGTCCGGCGCCGCCCCCGTGTTCCTGCAGCCCGAGATCAGCGAGGAGCTGCGTCTGGTCTTCACCATCCGGCCCCAGCAGATCCAGAAGGCGCTGCAGGAGCACCCGGATGCCACCAGCGTGCTGGTGACCAACCCGACCTACCAGGGGTTCTGCCTGGATCTGGCCGAGGTCAAGCGGGTGGTGCAGGAAGCCGATGCGATGCTGCTGGTGGACGAGGCGCATGGGCCGCACTTCAGCTTCCACGACGGCCTGCCGATGTCGGCGATGAAGGCGGGCGCGGACATGGCCGTGCAGAGCACCCATAAGATCCTGGGCGCCTGCGCCCAGTCCTCGGTCCTGCTCGTGGGAAGCAACCGCGTCGACGATCACATGCTGCGCATGGCCATCAGCCTGATCGGCCCGTCCAATCCCTCGCGACTGTTCACCGCCTCCCTCGAGGCAGCCCTTCGCCACATCACCGAGAACTCGCTGCTCGATCAAGTGCTGGAGATGTGCGAGGAGGCGCGCAGGCGGATCGATGCGATCCCGGGTGTGCGCGCGATCGGACGCGACATCATCGAGAAGAGCCGAAGCGTGGTCGACGTGGACCTGACGAAGCTGGTGGTGGACGTGTCAGGGCTGAACGTGTCGGGATACCGGGCAGCGCGGCTGCTGCACGACGACTACGGCGTGAGCGCGGAGATGGCAGGCGCGACGACGGTGACGCTCGTGGTGACGATAGGCAACACGCGCGAGGACATCGATCGCTGCGTGACCGGGCTGGAGCAGATGGCGAAGCGCCTCCGAGGCCCGCGCGTGCAGACCAGCCAGCTGCTCCACATCCTGGCGCTGCAGACCCCACCGATGGGACGTCAGGTCCTCGTGCCCCGCGCCGCCTTCTTCGCCAAGAAGATCCGCGTGCCTGTGCCTGAATCGGTGGGCAAGATCAGCGGCGAATCGGTCATCCCCTATCCGCCCGGCATCCCCGTGCTGGTCCCCGGAGAGGAGATCACGCCCGAGATCGTCGAGTACCTCACCAGCGTGCGCCGTACCGGGGTCGAGATCCACGGCAGCGAGGACCGGACCATTGGCACGCTCCAGGTGGTCGACGAGCGCGAGTTCCTGCATTCGGTCGGGGGCGGCTGGAGCTGAGCGCGAGCACAGGGGGCCGGATGGCAGACACCAGGTATTCGATCGTATCTCCCAAGGGCAAGCTCACGCCCGCTGCGAGCCAGCAGGAGGCGCTCGCTGCCATGCAGGGGAGCGACTACGTGTGGTTCGATCTGTTCAACCCCACGCACGAGCAGCTCGATGCGCTGGCGGAGCCGCTGCACCTGCACCCTCTGACCATCGAGGACTGCTTCGACGACGATCAGATTCCGAAGATCGACCTGCTGCCGGAGTACACGTTCGTGCTCTTCAACACGTTCCACTGGGAGGGGGGCGAGCTGATCGTGGAGGAAGTCGACGTGTTGGTGGGCACCAAGTTCCTGCTCACGGTGCATCGGAGCGCCAGCGAGCAGAGGCTGCTCGGCGACAGGTTCGATGCCGCGATCCAGCTCGACATGGGGAACGTGCGCAAGGGGCCGGACCTGCTGCTGCATCTGGTGCTGGACTTCGTGGTGGACTCGAAGCTCAGCGCGATCGAGAAGCTGCAGGACGGCGTGGATGCGGCGGAAGAGGCCATCCTGCGGGACCCGGCGTCCTACAAGCCCGAGGGGCTCATGCACCTGCGACGTCAGGTGCTGTCCATGAGAAAGAGCCTGCTGCACGAGCGCGAAGTGCTGTCCCGGATCTGCCGCAAGGACTCGCCCTTCGTCACGGACAAGGCGATCTTCAGCTTCCGCGACATCCACGACCACGTGTTCCGCTACCTGGAGATCGCCGAGATCTGCCGGGAGATGATCTCCAGCGACATGGAGATGTACCTGTCGATCATCAACAACCGCATGACCATGGTCGCGAATCGCACCAACCGCGTCATGCGACGTCTCACGCTGATCACCACGGTCTTCATGCCGCTGACGCTGCTTGCGGGCGTGGGCGGCATGTCGGAGTGGAGCATGATGACCGGCAGCGAGAACTGGAGGGTCTCCTATCCGCTGTTCCTGCTGCTGATGGTGGTCATCGGCGTGGTGAACTACTACGTCCTGCGGTGGCTGGACCGCAGGGACGAGCGGGTCACGGGCGCGTCGTCCGGCGAATTACGGGGCGATTTCGAAGGCCCCCGTTCCGTCCGCGCCAAGCCCTGAGCCCAAGGGCCCGCCCGGATTGCCCGAACGCTTCAGGTGCAGTAAACCCTGCGCCCGATGTCCACGTTCTACGCCACAACGCCGATCTACTACATCAACGACGTGCCGCACCTGGGCACGGCCTACACCACGATCGCGGTCGACGTGCTCACGCGCTACCACCGCGTGCGCGGCGACGACACGCGTTTCCTGACCGGCACCGACGAGCACGGTCTGAAGATCGAGCGGGTCGCGCAGGAGAGAGGCATCACGAACGCGGCATTTGCCGACAGCGCAGCCCAGCCTTTCAAGGACGCGTGGCCCATGCTGTCGTGCGCGTTCGACGACTTCATTCGTACGACCGAGCCTCGCCATCAGAAGCATGTCCAGGAGCTGTGGCGCAAGGTGCGCGACGCGGGCGATCTGTACCTCGGCGCCTACGAAGGTTGGTACTGCGTGGGCTGCGAGGCCTACTACACGGAAAAAGAGCTCGAGCAGCCTGACAACGTCTGCCCGGTCCACAAGAAGCCGGTCGAGCGGGTCAAGGAGCCGAGCTACTTCTTCAGGCTCAACAAGTACCAGGAGCGCCTGCTGAAGTTCTACGAGGAGCACCCCAGCTTCGTGGCGCCTCCGTCGCGGCTCAACGAGGTCATGAGCTTCGTGCGCTCGGGGCTCGACGACATCAGCGTTTCGCGCACGACGTTCCAGTGGGGGATCCCGGTCCCCGACGACCCCCAGCACGTGATGTGGGTGTGGTTCGATGCACTTCCGAACTACTGGTCTGCCATCCAGGAGCCACCGGAGCTCAGGAAGTACTGGCCCCCGAACATCCACTTCGTGGGCAAGGACATCCTGCGCTTCCACGCGATCTACTGGCCCGCGTTCCTGATGGCCGCGGGATTCTCGGATGATCAGCTGCCCAAGCAGGTCTTCGCGCACGGGTTCCTGACCTTCAACGGCCAGAAGATGTCCAAGTCGCTGCGCAACACGGTCAAGCCGGTGGCGCTCGCGGATGCGTTCGGAATCGACTCGGTTCGCTACTACCTGATGCGCGCCATCGCGTTCGGCCAGGACGGCGACTTCAGCCTTTCGGACCTGGTGCAGCGTTACAACTCGGAGCTGGGCAACGCGCTCGGCAACCTGCTCAACCGCGTTCTGCCGCAATGCCGCAAGCTCCCCGAGTACAAGCTGCCCGCGCGCGGCGAGCTGACCGAGCTCGAGACCAACCTGCTGGCAGAGGCGCGCACGCAATCCGCAGCGGCTTCTGTCGCGTTCGACGCTGTGGCGCCGCAGCGGGCCCTGGACGCGATCTTCGCGTTGCTCGGCACTGCCAACCAGTACATCGATCGCGCTGCTCCCTGGACAGCGGCCAAGCAAGGCGACCTCGCCCGGCTCGGAACGATCCTCGCCGTGGCGCTCGAGGTCATGGAATCGGTCAGCATCCTGATCTGGCCGGTCATGCCGGGCATCGCCGACCAGATTCGCGAGCAGCTCGGGCTCGGGCCGGTCGTTCCCGTGATCGGCAAGGACTTGTGGCCCACGGAAGCTGCCACGGGCAACGCGGGTCGCGCGCTCGGAGATGCGAAACCCCTGTTTCCGCGCATCGACAAGGAGCGAGAGGCTCAGCTCGTCGCAAGCCTGGGCATCGGTGACGGTGCGGCGCCGCCAGCGCCCCCCGCACAAGCCAAGGAGGCTGCACCCACGGCGCAAGACGCGACTGGGGCCACGACGCAGATCACGTACGACGACTTTGCCAAGCTCGATCTGCGGCTCGGCGTGGTGATCGCGGCCGAGAAGGTCAAGGGCAAGGACAAGCTCCTGTCGCTCAAGGTCGATCTCGGGGAGCCAGAGCCGCGCGGGCTGGTGGCAGGAATCGCGCTGACCTACACGCCCGAGGAGATGATCGGCAAGCGCATCATGGTCGTGTCCAACCTCGCACCCCGCAAATTCGGCAAGGGGCTGGTATCCAACGGCATGCTGCTGTGCGCCAAGGATGGCGACAAGCTCACGCTCATGACCTCGCTCGTGGAGCTCCCGCCGGGCAGCAAGATCAGCTGATCGCCGCAGCGCTACCCGGAGTCGATCGGCAGCTCGATCTTCACGCACGTTCCTTCGCCCGGCGCGCTCTCGATGGTGATCTCGCCGTGGAGCCGTCGAACCGTCTCGCGTGCCAGGGTCAATCCCAGCCCTGCGGCCTGGCCTGCAGGGCGTGTGGTGAAGAACGGGTCGAACACCCTGGGAAGGACATCCGCAGGAATGCCGGTGCCGGTGTCGCGCACGGTCACGTGCAGACGCTCGCCGATCGTCACGGCGCTCAGCTGGATCCGCTGCGACTCGTCCTTGCCTGCAGGGATCGCCTGGATGGCATTGAGCAGCAGATTGACCACGACCGGGGCGAGGGACGCGAAGCTCGCGGGACACGAGGGCAGATCTCCCACGTCCACCTCGATCCTGGCAGGCGTGCGCCAGGCCACGGTGGTCAAGGTCGCGCACGCGCGGATCATCTTGCCGATGTCGACGGAGCCCGAGACCGCGTGGCGTGCGACGGTCGAGAGCACGTGGAACTCGGAGACCACTGCGCGCATCTGGCGGGTCGATTCTGCGATCTCGTGGGCGAGCGAGGCGATGGGCGCAAGCTCTTCGGCCCGCTCGGACCGTGCGATCACCTTCTCCATCTGGCCCGCGGCCAGCGCGATGAACGTCGCCGGGTTGTTCACCTCGTGCACGAGCCCCCCGGACAACCTGCCCATGGTCGCCAGGTAGTCGAGCTGCTCGAGGCCTGCGAACTCCACGCTCTCGCGCGCCCCGTCCCGCAGCATGCGCAGCAATCCCAACACCTCGCCAGCCTGCGCAAGAAGGTCGAGGTCCACCTGCAAGGCGGCAGGCTCGCGCGCCGCCACGCACAGCAGCCCTGCGCCCACCCATCGCGTCGCGATCGGAGCAAGGGCCGCACCGCCCAATCCAGCCGCGATCAGCGCGTCCCCGATCGGATCGCCGGCACAAGCTTTCATCAACACCGCGGGACCCGGGTGAAGGCGCGCGGCGAGCGAGCCCGCCCCCTCGAACGAGATGCTCTGGCCCCAGCCCAGGGGGGCCTGCTCGTCCGGGTTTCGCCCCACCATGAAGAAGCGCAACGAGCGGTGCCCGTCCTGCAGCAGGAGTCCAGCGCAGTCGAAGGAGCCCCCACGGCCCAGCACCGTCGCAACCTCTCGGACCAGTCCGGTCGACGCGAAGTCGTCGTGCGCAGCCGCTGCGCGCATCAGCAACCGGATGTCTTGCTGGGCCAGGCTCGCTCCCATTCCCTGCCGCCAGTCTCCCCGATGGACGGGGCGTTCAGCTCTCGATGCGCTCCAGCACAAGGGACTTGGGCGCAGGCGCAGCGGACTCGAGCCGGAACGCCTTTGCTACCCGATCGCGAACCGCGTCCGCCTGCTGCCCGCTCCGGACGTGCAGCTCGGCCAGCGTATCGCCCGCTTCCACGCGTGAGCCATGGGCAGCCCCGATGACGATGCCCACGGCAGGATCGACCGCCTGATCGGCGCGGGTCCGACCTGCACCCAGCGCAACCGCACACAGCCCGATCTCGAGCGCATCGATCGCGCTGACCCATCCGGATGCCTTGGCCTTGACCGTCTCCACGAGGGGCGCCTTGGGCAGAAGGTCGGTGCTCTGCACGACGCGCGGGTCTCCCCCGTGCGCCTCGATGAGCTTCTCCATCTTGCGCGCGGCGCTTCCGGTTCGAATGGAATCGCGGACCATGGCGAGCGCGCGCTCGCGGCTCTCCGCCTTGCCTCCGAGCAGGATCATCTCCACGGCGAGGGCTTCGGTGCACTCGACCAGATCTGCCGGTGCGCGGCCGAACAACAGGTCAATCGCTTCGCGAGTCTCGAGCGCATTGCCGACGGTCCGCCCCAGGGGCTCCTCCATGCGGGTCAGAAGGGCCACGACGCGCTTTCCAGCGCGCGTGCCCACGCGAACCAGGGCATGGGCGAGGGTCCGGGCGCGATCGATGTCCTTCATGAACGCGCCCTTGCCCACTTTGACGTCGAGCACGAGCGCATCGATGCCTTCGGCGAGCTTCTTGGACAGGATGCTCGCGACGATCAACGGGACCGACTCCACGGTCGCAGTCACGTCGCGGAGCGCATAGATTCTCTTGTCGGCCGGCGCGATCTCGGCGGTCTGGCCGATCATGCAGCCGCCCAGGTCGCGGACGGTGGCGGCGAAGCGGTCGACATCGAGGTCGACGCGGAAGCCGGGGATGGCTTCGAGCTTGTCGAGGGTTCCTCCGGTGTGGCCGAGGCCGCGACCCGAGACCATGGGCACGGGCACTCCGCAAGCTGCGACGATGGGGACCAGCGACAGCGACACCTTGTCGCCCACGCCTCCGGTCGAGTGCTTGTCGACCTTGATTCCTGGGATGTGGCTGAGGTCGATGACCTTGCCCGAGCGCAGCATGGCTTCGGTGAGCGCTACGGTCTCGGCGTCGCTCATGCCTCTCTGGAAGACGGCCATGAGCAGCGACGACATCTGGTAGTCGGCCATTTCGCCGGCCATGAACGCGTGGATGACCCTGTGGATTTCTTCCGGGGCCAGCTCCCCGCCGTCGCGCTTGCGCGCGATGAGTTCGACAAGACTTACCATGGTGCCCAGTCTACTACGGACCGCGCGCAAATCAGCCACGGATCCCGGCCACGGAAGCGCGGCCGGGCACAGGTTGTCGCGGGAGCAGGAGGAGGTCAGCCGGGGTTGGAGTCGAAGCAGCAGCGGAAGCCCACGTCGTAGAGCTTGAAGTTCTGATCCACGTTGTAGAACGTGAAATCGCACCTCGCGCCTTCGCCGGTTGGATCCGATGTGTTGAACGCTCCGCCCATGAGCACGAACGAGGTCTGGGCAGCCGTGCAGTTCAGAGTGCCCCCGCAGGTCAGCTCACGCAGGTTGCCCGTGAGGTCGTTGATCTGGGGCGGCGTGCCTGCCCAGTTGGCGTGGCAGTTCGCGAGGAATGCCGTGGGGAGCAGGCCGTGTTGCACGCCCGCGGTGCCTGGATCGAAGTCGTAGGCGTTGAGGTTGCACGGCCCTGTGGTGGTTGCGCTGAACGTCGTGCAATTCGTGTCGAATGCCCAGTTGCAGGTCGTAGCGGAAGCCCGGCACGCCTTGGTCCAATCGCTGTTCTTGCAGAGCCGGCCGCCCATCTCCTTGCACACGTGCTGCGCTTCGAGACCGGTGACGTTGAACCAGGGGATCTTGCCTGTGGCCGAGCAGGCAGGCGTCTTGTCGAGGGTCACGCCGCTCGGTGCCGCAGGCTGGTCGGTCAGCATGCCTGAGCTGCGCCACCAGCCGTTGCCGGTGCCCGGAACGGTGTTGGTCGCACTGGGACGGCTCGCCTCGTTGGCGTAGACCCAGACGGTGCCGGTGTTGACGACAGCGGGCTTGACCCAGTAGGCCGCGTTGTTGCCCTTGGCGATGTAGGGCTCGTCCGCGACGCCGTCGCAGTCGTTGTCCTTGCCGTCGCACAGCTCGTCGCAGGCGTATCCGGACTGTCCAGGGCCCGTGCCGCAAGCCAGCGGCACGCCGGCGATCTTGACGTTCGAGGAGTTCATGCACGCCGTGGCGTTGGTACCATCGCACTTGAACGTCCCGCTCTGCTGGCAGAGGCCATGCTTCGGCGTGACGTTGTCGTCGCTGAGGCACGCCTGGCCGAGGTAGCCCTGGGCCAGGATGGGCGGCTTGAAGTTCTCGTCGATGCTGCCGTTGCAGTTGTTGTCCTGGCCGTCGCAGATGTCCTGCGTGGCCGAGCATGTCGGGGGATTGCCGGTGTTGCAGTAGCCTGCCGGGAAGGTGCAGGTCCACTTGCTGGCCGAGCAGGTCACAGCCACGCCCGTGGTGCACCCCGCGTCAGAGGCCGCAGGGCTCACGCCGCAGATCTGCGAAGGCGAAGGCGCGACGATTCCGTTCGGGTGCGCGCCGTCCTTCATCTCGTCCACGTTGCAGTCGCAGTTGTCGTCGAACCCGTTGCACAGCTCCTGGTTCGAGTAGAACGTGCACGCCTTCTCGCAGTCGTTGGCGTTGCCGTCGCAGTCGATGTAGCCGGCAGCGCACTTGTTGACCGTGGGTACGGTGCAAGTGCCTCCGACGCAGGTCCAGGCGATGTGGCCGCCAAGGCTCGCTGCGCAGTCATTGCCGCAAGTGCCGCAGTTCTTCACGTCGGTCTGAAGGTCGAAGTCGGGATCCTTCAGCCCGTTGCAGTTCAGGTCGTGGCCGCAGGAGTCCTTGTTGGCCTGGGCCTTGACCGAGCCGCCGCAGATCTTGGCGCCGCCTGCGCAGCTGAGCACACCTGCCTTGCAGGGGGTGTCCCAGCCCAGCGGGGCCGACTGCGGAACGTCACAGGGCAGCGGGTTCTGGTTGGAGTCGATGATGTCGATCGCGAGGCCAGCGCACACCTTGTCGCTTGGTCCGGAGCGGACCATGCAGAAGTGGGCGTTTGCCACGCTGGCGCAGTCGGCGTCGATGCCGCAGGTCACCACAGGCGACGCTGCCACGCCGTCGATGACCCCGTCGCAGTCGTCGTCAGCGCCGTTGCAGATCTCTGCCTGCGGCGTGATCTGGCCGCTGCAGACGAGCGCGCCGTTGGAGCAGGCCGAGATGCCCTGGCTGCAGATGCCGACATTCGAGCCGCACTTGGCGCCCGAGTCGCTCGTCGGTCCGTCCACCACGCCGTCGCAGTTGTCGTCGAGGTTGTTGCACAGCTCGGGCTGCGTGTTGACTGCCCACACCTTGGTGCCACACACCTTGCCGGGAGGGGTCGGTGAGTCGATGCAGTAGGGCGTGTTGGTGTTGTTGCACAGGTTCGGGTCGTTCGTGCAATCGACCGAGCCGGTGTTGTCGTCGGAGCACTTGACCGCTGCCTGGACGCACTTGGTGATGCCCTTGTGGGCAGGCTTTCCGCACTCGCCTGTGGCGCTTCCCTGGCAATCCTTGCCGAGGAGCGGGTCGCCCTTGACCGGGTCGATCATGTCGGGATCGGCTGCGTCGAGCTTGCCATCGCAGTCGTTGTCGAGCCCGTCGCAGTACTCGATGCCGCAGCCGGTCTCGCCCAGCGTGCAGGTGGTCGAGGTGGTCGGGTCCGAGGGATCCGTGCGCTTGGTGGGCGTGCACTGGTACTCGCAGCCGTCGTTGAACAGCGCGTTGGCATCGATCCAGCCCGCTTCGCACGCAGCGATCTCGCAGTGGGTGTTGGTGTCGTCGCACACCGCAGGAGGCGGATCCGCGGTCACGCACTTGCCCGTGGCATGGGCATGCCCCTGGCAATTGCGGCCGCACTTGCCGCAGTTGCTCCCGTCGGAGCACTTGTTGATCCCGTCGTCGAACTTGCCGTTGCAGTCGTCGTCGACGTTGTCGCAGGTGCTGTCGGTGTTGCCCTTCTTGACGCAGTAGTACTCGCAGCCGTTGGTGCGATCCCCGTCCAGGTCCCAGAAGTCCTGCAGGCAGACGTCGTAGTCGCACTTGCCGAGCTGGCCGGCCGTGGCCGTGCACAGGGGGTGCTCGGCGTTCTTGATCTTCTTGGCGCAATCGGCTTCCGGGTTGACCAGGCTGCAGATGCCGCAGTTGTGCGGATCCTTGGTCAGATCGAAGTTCTCGTCGGTCTGGCCGTTGCAGTCGTTGTCGAGCCCGTCGCAGATCTCGGTGCCGTTGTTGGTCTTGGTGCACGAGTCACCCGAGCCACCTCCGGTGCCGCCCGAATCGTTGCAGGTAAAGCAGATCTGTGCGTCGCCGTCCTTGGCCGCCCCGTCGCCGGGTACTCCGCCTTCGGTGCCACCTGCGCCCCCGTTTTCGCCCGCGTCCGGTCCGCAGTTGGCGAAGCAGAAAGACTCGGTAGTGCAGCCGGTGGTCGCGGCCAGGGTGATCGTCGCTGCGGCCAGAAGAAGTCCAAGGTTGGTTGTCTTCATCGCTGGCCTCCACGCTTCGCATTCGTCGCGGCCACTTCGACGCTCGATGCCCGGGTTTGGCGCTTGCGTCTTCTACTCAAGAGCAATCCGAGCCCAAGCACTGCGATTGCGACGCCCGTGGTAGCGCCTCGAGAATTGGAGCTGACCTTGCACGCGCACCCACCACCGCCGGTGGCGAGGCCGTACTTGCCCTTGTCCTGCGAGGTTCCGGAGTCGGCCAGCGCTCCGCCGCCCTGCCCGGTCCCTCCTGTGCTGCCGCCGCCGGAGCCAGCGGCTCCGCCCGTGCCGGTATCCGTGTCGGGTCCAGCTTCGTTGATCTTCGCGACGCACTCGCCCTTGAGGCAGCTCTGATTGGTGGGGCAGATCACGCCGGTGCAGGGATCATCTCCGCACGACCCTGTGATCGGGTCGCAGAATCCCTGCCCGTTGCACGGGTCAGCCCCTGCGTCGTCCTTCTTGCACTTGCTGTCGATGCACTGGTAGGCGCCGGCTTCGGTGCCCGCCTCTGCGGCCATGGGAGCGCATACCTTGTCGCCCGTGCAAGGCGGCGTGCAACCAGATGCCTTGCACTTGCCGGCTTCGCAGACCTCACCGGTGTTGCACTGGATGCCAGCGCAGCTCGCGCGGCATTCGGGCTTGTTGGTGTCGAAGTTGGGCTTGCACTGCTCGTCATCCTTGCAGCTGTTCGGCTTGCAGGGATTCTCCTTGCAGGAGCCGAGGTGGCAGGCCTGACCGGTCTGGCACGGGATGTTCCAGCAGTTGTCGCTCACGCACTTGCCGGCATTCGTGCCGTAGTCGGTGCAGACCAACGGAGTCGTGCAGCTCACGCCGTAGCAGGGGTTGTGGCAGTTCGCCTGGCCCTTGCACACGCACACCGGCGGCTTGGCGCCGCCGTCGAGCACTGTGCCTTCTGGCGCGCACTCGACCTTTCCGCCCGAGACCACGGTCTCTTTGGAGCAGTCCGAGCAGGGCTCGGTCACGCAGCGGTTGCCTGCGCTCACAGGCGGCTCGGTCCCGCTCTTGTTCACGGGCTGGCAGGTGCCGCTGGTGCCGCAGGGGTACTCTCCGCCGCCGCACTTGGCCGCGCACTGGCAGCCGTCCTTGTAGCTGACGCACTCCTTGCCTGTGCCGCACAGCGCAGGGTCGCCCGAGTTCGGAGCCGGATCCTCGTCGATCTGGCCGTCGCAGTCGTCGTCGATGCAGTTGCACACCTCTGGCTGCGCATCGATCGAGCCGCTGCAGATGAACTGGCCGCTGGAGCAAGCCCAGGTGCCGGGCTCGCAAGCGCCCTCTTCCTTGCCGCACTTCTCGCCGATCTTGTTCTCCGGGTGCCCCGGCTGCTCGGTTCCGTTGATCCCGTCCGGCGCCTGGCCGGCTTCGTCCACTTGCCCGTCGCAGTCGTTGTCGATCCCGTCGCAGATCTCTGGGCTGGGGCCCACGCCGCCCGTGCAGATCTGCTGGCCGTTGTTGTCGCACTCCGTGATGCCAGGCTTGCACTGCCCCTTGTCACGAGGTCCGGGATACAGGTTGGTGTCGTACACCGGCGCGCACGGCGTGCCGATCGAGATGCCGTTGTCGATCGTGCCGTCGCAGTCGTTGTCCTTGCCGTCGCAGATTTCGGTCGTGGGACCGACCGCACCGTCGCACGTGATCACGCCGTTGGTGCAGGACTGCGTTCCAGTCGTGCATTCGCCGACATCGGTTCCGCAGACCGTCGTCACAAGACCGTTGTCCGCAGTGCCGTCGCAGTTGTTGTCGACGCCGTCGCAAATCTCAACGTCCGGCGCCAGACCGCCGAGGCACTTCCACACACCCGCCTGGCAGGCCAGGGAGCCGAGCGCGCAGGGCGGCGAAACCAGAGAGCCCAGGTCGTGGCACGTGCCGCCTGGGGGCGGACACCACTGGGCCGACAGGTACGAGCAGACCGGGCTGCAACCGCTGCCCGGCAGGTTCCAGCAGGGCTTGTCAGCTGCCGACGGGGCGTCCTGAAGAACGCCGTCGTCGACGAAGCCGTTGCAGTCGTTGTCGAAGCCGTCGCAGACCTCAGGCTGCGGCTGGCTGCCGCCCTGGCAGATCAGCACGCCGTTGACGCAGGCGGTGATGCCCTTGGAGCAGGTTCCGGTCGACGTTCCGCAAGGGATACCGCCGCCGATCATGTCCGAGTCCTGAGTGTCGACGAGGCCATCGCAGTCGTTGTCGATGCCGTCGCAGACCTCCTGGCTCGGTCCGATCCAGCCCGCGCACTGGCCGTTGCAGGGCTGCTGGCCCTTCTTGCACTGGCTGGTGGCAAAGCCGTCGTCCTGGTACTTGAGCCCGGGCTGGCCCGGGATCTCGCACGGCGTGGGCGGGATGCCCTCGTCGATCGTGCCGTTGCAATTGTTGTCGAGCCCGTCGCAGATCTCGTTGGCCGGGCTGGTCACGCAGGTGCTCCAGAAGTCCCCGGGTCCACCCGACAGACAGCCTCCAGGCGTCAAGACCGCCCCTGGTGGCTTGCAGGCGCGGGTTCCGACGCAGTTGGGGGGCGAAGGCAATCCGCAGGTCAAGGGCGCGACGTTGTTGTCCGCGATGCCGTCGCAGTCGTTGTCGCAGCCGTCGCAGATCTCGGCGGTCTTGTTGCACTTGAGGCAACCCGGAATCGAGTAGGGCACGCTCGATCCAGCTGCGTTGTCGATGTAGCCGTCGCAGTTGTCGTCCTCGCCGTTGCAGGTTTCGGCGACAGGGCAATGCGGCGGGGTGCCGCACTTGGTCGACCCTTCGTCGACACCCTGGGTGCAGTTGTTGTCGACGTTGTCGCAGAGGTCGCCCGGGTTGTAGCAGCTCCAGTAGGCGCAATCGTTGGCTTGCGCAGCGGTGGTGCAGGGCAGAAGCGCCAGGTTTCCGTTGGGCGGATTGGTCTGGATCGAGTTCTTGTAGGACGTGATGCACGCCTGGCGCTGCGTGCCGTTCGCCCACACGCAGCAGGTCTGGCCCGTGTCGCAGAAGTGCAGGTAGCCCTCGTCGACGCACCCGTTGCAGTTGTTGTCGATGTTGTCGCATTCCTCGGGCTGGATGGAGCCGGAGATGATCGCCGACAGCTTCTGGGAAAGATCCGCTTCGTTGCTGGCGGTGAGCGCGGTGGTGGCTGTGGCGCACGCGCCGGTGAGCGCGCCGCACTGGCCCATCTTCGCGATGTCGTTGAGCGCGGTCTGCTCGGCTGCGGTCACGCCGCCGAAGCCGATCGGGTAGACCTTCACGTGCCGACCCGACCCGTCGTTCAACCCGTTGTTGTAAAGGTCGGCCGCCGCGTCCCTGGCCCGATTCTCGGTCGTGGTGCCGTCGCACGTCTCGCCGCCGTCCGTGATCAGGATCACGTTGATCGGACGGCAGGAGGGAGTGAGCGAACCGGCGTTGGTGCGCAGGTGCGCAGCCGCGTCGCGCAGAGCTCCGTTGATCGGCGTCGGACCTGCGGGCAGCAGCTCGTTGCCGTTCTCACAGTCGTCATCCGCCCACTTGATCATGTTGTTGATCGTGGTGCCGGTGACAGGCAGCGGAACGCGAACCGTGCCGCCGTGGGCGCCTGCGCCGGTGCCGGCGAGACAGGCAGCCGTCACCTGGCAGCCGTTGGCGAGCTCCGGCATCGCGCCATCCACCGCATACGGCGTGCACGCGTAGGGGGAGGTGGTCCCGCAGTTCTGGATGGTCTGTGTGAACGTCGTCAGACCGAAGTCCACCTCGCTGAACGCTTTCACCATCTTGCGAAGCGCGCACTTGCCGTCGTTGATGCGGCTCGGCACCAATCCGCAGCTGTTGGGCGTGGCCCCGCCCGGGCATTGGTTCGGGAACGTCGTCGCGGGATTTGTGCACTGGATCATGCTGCCCGAGACGTCGAAAACCACCATGAAGTACGGCCGTGCGGGTGCAGGCCAGTCAGCCGGATTGTTCGAGTAGCAGCTCGCCGGTGACTGCACCCCATTGACGAGGCACGTTTGTGCGTTGGCTTTGGTCGCCGCCAAAGCGCCGATAAGCCCAAGTCCGGTAAGCAGTCCCAACTTCCAACCGCGTGGACTCGTGGCCCGGTGTCGTGCCCGGAGCGTATTGCCCATTGCCTGAAGCTCCTCTCTGTCAGCAAGTGCAGGCCCGAGGCCTGCTGAACCTTTCAAGATTCGCACAGCATATCCTGCCGCTCAAGCGCGGCGTAGCCGTCATTGCGACACGGACCATGCGTACAGGGGCCCCCCCTTGCCTACACGTCCGTCCCTGACCGAGCCCCTGCCGTCCCTGTGGGCTGGCTTTCTCAACCCGTGTAGATTGCCCCGACGTGAAGACCGACCCGCAGCCTCGACGTGGACGTCCCCTCGGCAGCTTCACGCAGCACCGCCGCCTGGACGCTCTGCGAGAAATGCTCATGCAGCGCCCCAGAGGCATGTCCCTGCAGGAAATCGCGGAGGCACTCAAGGTCACGACACGCTCTGCCCGCCGCTACCTCAAGGAGGTGCGTCGCGAATACGAGCTGGAAAAGGATGCAGCCCGAAGCGGAGCGCCCCTGTGGCGCCTGCGCCCCGAGGAACGCCCGCGCAAAGTCGAGATGCGGCGCACCCAGGCCTACGCGCTGCTCGCGGCCCGCCGTCTTTTCGAGCCCATGAAGGGGTCGGCGCTCTACGACGAGATCGATCTTGCGGTGAAGAACCTCACCTCGCTTGCCAATCGACCCGGGCGTGGGCCCAACGCTGGGGTGGCGGACGCGCGGCTCGAAGAGCGCTTCCTGTACTTGCCCTTTGCCCCGAAAGACTATGCGTCCAAGACCGACGAGCTGGACGTGCTCTACCAGTCGGTCGCGGACTTGCGGCCCATGACCTGCCAGTACCGCGATGCGCAAGGACAGGTCAGCTCCGTCGTGATCCATCCCTACGCCATGGTGATGTACAAGGATGCGGTCTACGCAGTGGGCAAGCACCTGGCCTCAGGCGAGATTCGCACGTTTGCGCTTGATCGGATGCACGACGCCGAGTTCTCCACCACGGAGCGATTCCAGCTACCCGAGGACTTCCACATCGATGCCTGGTTTCAAGGGCAGTTCGGGATCTGGAGAGGCAAGGACAAGGTCCGGGTCGTGATCGATTTTGCTCCAAAAGTTGCAGAATATGTCCGTTCCCGACGGGTCCACCCATCCCAGCGACTGACCCAGCTTCGGGGCGGCGGTGTACGCCTCAACATGATGGTTGCCGACACAACCGAAGTCGCCTCCTGGGTCCTGGGCTTTGGTGAAACCGCTCGAGTCGTCGAGCCGGAATCGCTGCGCACCCGCGTCATCCAGGAGCTTCGCGGCGCAATGGCGCTGTATCGCGATCGGTCCGGCGGCTGACGCTCCGCGCTGATGAGCGGGGGCCCATTAAAGAGCCGCGCCAGTCCACTCGGTGCGGGTTGCGGCTCGAGCGATCGGCTATCATGAGAGCACGGGCTACGAGATCTGCACGTCGCAGTGCAGCCATTTTCGAAAGGACGCTCATCATGAATGAGTTCGTTGGCACTCGCTCGGGCAGCAGGGGTTTGCGTCCTCGTTGGGTCGTGTTCCTGGCAGCGGCAACTTTCGCCGCCATGGGCTGCTCGAGCAGCGGCTCCACCGAACCCACGCCGGGTGTCGGAGGCAGCGGAGGCAGCTCGACCGACGCGCCTGTGGACGCAAAAGGCGGAGCTGCGGGAACGGCAGGGACTGCGGGCATGGGCGGGACCGCTGGCGGCGGCGGCACCGGTGGCGTGAAGGATTCGGGGCCGTCCGACGCTCCCACGGACACGAGCCTCGACACCTCGCTCGACGGAGCCGGCGGCACGGCAGGAACCGGCGGAAGCGGTGACGGCTCGGCCAAGTGCCAGAACGACACGGAATGCGTCGGAAACGCTGCGGGACCGTACTGCGACAAGGCTTCCGGCGCGTGCGTCGAGTGCAAGCCGGCCGATCCCTCGACGTGCCAGAACGGCATGTACTGCGATTCGACGACGATCAAGTGCACGCCTGGATGCGACACTGCCGACGATTGCACGGCTGGCAGCGATGCCGGCGCGATGACCTGCGATCCGAACACGCACAAGTGCGTGGGCTGCACGGACGACACGCAATGTCCGCTCGGCCTGGTGTGCAAGAGCAACTCTTGCGAGCCGGGCTGCACGCCGCAGCATGGATGCCAGACCGGGTTCGACTGTTGCTCCAGCAAGTGCATCAACACCGGGACCGACGTGCAGAACTGCGGGGCGTGCGGATATGCCTGCAACATCGCCAATGCCACGTCCACCTGCCTCGGCGGCAAGTGCGGCCTGGAGGCGTGTCTTCCCGGGTTCGAGAACTGCGATCAGGTTCCGGCCAACGGCTGCGAGACTCCATCCGGCGACGGCGGCGCATGCTCGTGCGTTCCGAATGCGACGCAGCCCTGCTACAGCGGCCCGCCCGGCACCGAGAATGTCGGCCCTTGCAAGGGTGGCACGCAGACGTGCAACAGCACGGGCACAGCGTGGGGAGCGTGCATGGGCGAGGTGCTGCCCACCACCGAGAGCTGCTACACGCCGGTGGACGACGATTGCAATGGCCAGACCAACGAGAGCGGGCCGGGCTGCGTGTGCGTGCCGCAGTCGCAGGAGCCCTGCTACAACGGGCCTCCCTCCACGAGAAATGTAGGTGCGTGCCAGGATGGAACGCACGTGTGCAACCTCGCGGGCACGGCGTGGGGCGGCTGCATCGGAGAGGTGCTACCCACGCCTGAGACGTGCCTGACTCCTGTGGACGACAACTGCAACGGCGAGGTCAACGAAGCAGGTGGAGCGGGGTGCCAATGCACGCCGAACTCGACCGCAACCTGCTACTCCGGACCTCCGGGCACGGCTGGAGTCGGAGTGTGCAAAGCAGGCACCCAGACCTGTGATTCGATGGGAACCGGCTACGGACCCTGCCAGGGAACGGTCGTTCCGAGCCCTGACGTGTGTACGGACAATCTGGACAACGACTGCAACGGCACGACCAACGATGGCTTCTCCTCCGGAGCGAACGGCTGCCTGTGCTTCCCGGGCGCTGTGTCCACCTGCTACACCGGCGGGCCAGGCACGCTGAACGTGGGCGCGTGCAAGTCGGGCACCGCGCAGTGCAACGCACAGGGCACTGCCAATGGACCGTGCAACGGCCAGGTTGTCCCGTCGACCGACCATTGCACCGACGCGATCGACAACGACTGCAACGGGATCGTCAACGACGGATTCGGCAAGGGCGGCGCCGGCTGCGCGTGCACGCCGGGCGCGCAGCAGACCTGCTACACCGGGCCTGCGGGCACGTTGGGCAAGGGCGTTTGCGTTGCAGGCAGCCAGACCTGCAATGCGGACGGGCAGGCATGGGGGCCGTGCATCGGCCAGATCATTCCTGACGTGGATTCTTGCCTCAACTCGCTCGACGACGACTGCAACGGGATCGTCAACGACGGGTTCGGCAAAGGGGGCGCAGGGTGCACCTGCACTCCTGGTGTGCAGACCTCCTGCTACCAAGGCCCGAACGGGACGGCTGGCGTGGGGCCATGCAAGGCTGGCATCGCGACGTGCAACGCGACTGGGACCGGGACGTCGGCTTGTGTGGGGCAAGTGCTTCCGATCGACGAGATCTGCGGAAACGGCGTCAACGACGACTGCGTGGGAGGTGCGGACGATCCGCCGGACAGCGATGCCGACGGCTGGACTCGATGCCAGGGGGACTGTTGCGACACCACTGCGAACTGCTCGATCCCAGCACTTGTCAATCCAGGAGCGTTCGACGTCCCAGGCAACAACGTCGATGACGATTGCGACGGCACCATCGACAATGGGTTGACCACCTGCGACGGCGCACTTGCCTCCAATTCGGCTGATCCTCTCGACTACGCGAGGGCGATCGACCTGTGCCAGTTCACCACGGAGACGCCTCCTTTGAACCAGAAGAAGTGGGGCGTGATCAGCGCGGGGTTCTTCCGGGCGGACGGGACGGGAGTCCCCGCTGCGATGTCGCGATCGATCCGGCCCGGATTCGGCACCGCAATCGTTCCGAAGGCGGGTGCACGCGTCGCGGTCCTGTCGACAGGACGCGCTGCGGACAGCAACGACACCAATCCCGCGTTCGCAGCATTCCAGGGCGGTCAGGACATGGGCACCAGCAGTGGAGTTCCAGCGGACTGGCTTGCAGCCAACGGCGGCGTGATACCCAACTCCCCGGGCTGCCCCGCCCCGCAGGGCGGCAACGTCGCGCATGATCCCATCATGCTCAAGATCCGCATTCGCGTGCCTACGAACGCGCAATCTTTCAGCGTAATGCCCTACTTCTTCTCGAGCGAGTACCCGGAGTGGGTTTGCAGTCCATACAACGACTTCTTCGTGTCCCTGCTCAACTCGACCTTCACCGGCAATCCGCCGAACCCGACGGACAGGAACCTTGCTTTCTATGACCCGGCTCCTGCCGGCCCCCCCTATTACCCGGTCGGCGTCAACCTCGCATTCGGCAACACCGGCCTGTTCCGCCAATGTCTCAACGGCCCCACTGGCTGCGGGGGCGGCTCGGTGGCGGGCAACTGCAATACCTGTCTCGGCATCACCGAGCTGGCGGGCACCGGGTTCGACACCTTGAACCCTCCACCGCAGTTCTCCGGCGATCCGGGCTGGTGTGGCTCGAGCAATCGGCTGGGCGGCGGTACCGGTTGGCTGACCACGCACGGCAACGTCAATCCGGGGGAGACCATCGAGATACGCTTCGCGACCTGGGACACAGGAGATCAGTGGTACGACTCGCTCGTGCTGCTCGACAACTGGCTCTGGTCGCTGACGGCCGCGCAGCCCGGCACCTCTCTCTGACTCAGCTACGCACGTGCACGTGCCCCTATCCTGAGCCACCGCATCGGGCTGGGGGCGCTGTGCTAGGGCGCGTTTTCGGTCGGCGGCGTCGAGCTCGCCTGGAAGGCGTCGGACATCGCTCGGTAGCGATTGTAGTAGTAGAGCACCTTGGCCACGTACATGCGGGTCTCCTCGAAAGGAGGGATGCCGCCGTAGCGCATCACCGCACCTTCGCCCGCGTTGTAGCCAGCGATGGTCAGCTGAAGATCGCCGTTGAAGGTGTTGGCCAGCACGCGAAGGAATCGCACGCCTCCAAAGATGTTCTCGCGCGGATCGAAGATGTCCCGCACCTGCATGCGCTCGGCGGTTGCCGGGATCATCTGCATCAGCCCGCGGGCACCTGCGATCGAAACTGCGCGCGGATCGTAGTCGCTCTCCACCTTGATCACGGCCCGCACCAGCTCCGCAGGGATCTGGTAGAGCGTGGCCGCCTGCCGGATCGGCTCGTCGAATCGAGCGAAGCGCTCGGGCGACGTGTCGCTCGGCATGAACGGCGCCACGGCCGTGTCCGTTCGACGCTTGGGCGCGGTCTTCATGTACAGCTTGGAGCCGGGCGCGTCCGACCGGCTGTTCGAGAAATGCACGACGCCATTGCTGTCGGTGAACGTGAAGATGTCCGCCGACGCGCTGCCCGCAACCATCACCAGCGCCAGGGCGGTGATGCAGGAGAGCAGGGGACGGGGCAGGGGGCTTGGCGGCATGGATGCAACCGACGGTATTCGAATTGTAGGCAATCGCAGTAGACCCGTACAACTCTTCTTGATGCGGGGCATGGCCCGGCGCCAAGGGTTTCTTCCGGACTGATCAACCATCGACCCGCCCGAATCATGCCCGAATGGATCGCGCTCGTTTGCGGCACCCGCGGCCTCCAGGGCGCCGCGTACTCGCCCTTCTGCGCAATTCCGGCTATGAACGCTCCGGAGTCATGATGGACTGGCAGAACATCGTCGTACTGGCAGGCGCCCTGGTGTTCATGGCGTTTCTGCTCTGGCGCATGCGTCCTGTGCGAAAAGGCGTGGGCGCTGTGGGCAGCCTGGCCCAGAGCGCGATGCAGGCGCGGGCCAAGGCGCGCGAAGCCACCAGCCCGCGGGAACGAGCCATGGTGCTTCACCAGGCCGCAGGCCATCTGTCCACCCAACGCGGTGGCGGTTTTGCCGCGATGAGCTTGTATTTTCGCGCTCTTCACGCTGATCCGACCTGGCCGGACCCCATCGAAGGGCTGCGCCGGCTGCTGTGGTTCCGTCGCCCCCGATCCCTGGAGCGAATCCTGTGGAAGCGCCTGAGCGTGGCTCCCTGGCAAGGCGAACAGCGCCCGGTTGCCGCTGCTGCAGCCAAAGCCCTCGCCGAGCTGTACCGCTCCAGGCTGCACAATCGATCGCGCGCCCTGGTGATGGGGCGGATCGCTGCAGAGCTCATGGCGGGCCCAGCGGCGGGATCGCACGACGACCAAGCTCCTGAAGAGGGCGGTTGAGCGATGAACCTCGGTGGGAAAGCGCTTCGCGCGATCGGCGTGGTGGCTGCAGCTGCGACCATCTGGGGCGGCGTGAGCTGCAAGAATCCGCAGCCCATTCCGTCAGCAGGCTCTGCGGGCGCTGCCGGTGCGTTCGCTGCTGCGATGGATGGCGGGGCGGTCTATCAGAAGGCCTACACCTTCAGCGAAGACTGGTTTTCGGACCGGGTGCCGATGTGGTCGCAGGTGCTGGGTCCTTTGCGCGGACGAGCGGACCTGCAGTACCTCGAGATCGGCGTGTTCGAGGGGCGAAGTGCGCTCTGGATGCTGGAGAACATCCTCACGCACCCGAGCGCGCACCTGACCGGCATCGACATCTTCCTGGGAAACACCAAGGCGATCTACCTCTCCAACCTCGAAAAGAGCGGGCTCGCAGGCAAGGCCACCACCATCCAGGGCTCGTCGCAGGTAGAGCTGCGCAAGCTGCCGTTGAGCTCGTTCGACGTCATCTACATCGACGGCTCGCACACGGCTGACGACGTGCTTGCGGACGCGGTGCTTGCGTGGGGATTGCTCCGGGACGGCGGCTACATGCTGTTCGACGACTACGCCTGGTCCGGTCGTCTGCACGTGCATGAGCCTCCCACTCCAGACGAGCTCCGACCTGGGCCTGCGATCGACGCGTTCATCACGGCGTACCGCAACTACCTCGACGTGGTGCATCGGGAATGGCAGGTGGTGCTGCGCAAGCACGGCGGCTTGTGCTCGTTCAAGGAGGGGTGCACGCCGATCACCGAGTTCGAGTACCGCTGGTGGACCGGCGAGCTGGTGCGCAGAAGCGATCGGACGAAGGTGCCGCTGAGCGACAACGAGCGCGCGATCCTCGAGCGCCTGCTGCGGTCGCGCGGTTTCGGCAAGTCGCAATACGAGCCCGACGCGCAGCTTCGGGCTGACCCTGATTTCGCGCCGCTGGTGCAGAAGATCGGCCTGAAGCTGTAGGACCCTGGGGCGTCATCGACATCGAATCGTCGTCGAATCAACTACGGCGCGATCCAGACATGCGGCAGCGCGTGTCGATGCCAGAGCGACAGCAGGTCCATCGAAAGGGCGACCGTGATGTGCACGAGGAATCCCGAGTAGATGCTCTTGGTCCGCATGGACAGCGAGCCGAGCACGATGCCGGCCACGATGGCACCGTTGGCTTCGAGGTAGGGCTTTCCGTAGTGGATCATGCAATACGGCACGACCATGGCGAAGATGGCCGCAGACCCGAGGTTCTTTCGCAACGCTCCGAGCAGCCAGCCGCGGAAGAACATCTCGAGCGCGAAGAACTGCGCGAAGTACATGGCCTCCCAGAGCGCGAGATCCAGCCACGACCGCGAGCAGAGCTTGTAGAACGGGTAGTAGGTGCCGAAGTCGGGCTGGCGGGCCACCAGCAGCATGCTCGGCACCACAACTGCGAGGCACACCAGGTAGATCCAGGTGTGGCGCAGCAGGCCGCGCATGCGCAACCCCATGTCGAGCAGGCTGTCGCGCGGGAACAGCAGCTTCCAGATCGGCAGCGGCACGATCACGTAGCCGAAGCAACGAGCGAACGCCCACCAGGCGTAGCCGAACAGCTCGTCGTACTTGCTGAGCTTGAAGACCGCCCCGATCCAGCCGGTCTGGTGCGCCGCCAGAAACGGCCGGATCGTCGTGTCGTAGAAGTAGCGCCCGCCGTAGTACTCCTGGACCGTCAGGACGACCGCGAGGATCGCGAAGGCAACCGCAGGACGCGGATCCCACTTGCCCTTGGCGACCCACTCGCCGCGATAGCGCTGCGCCTCGGCGTCGAGCTCGCGCCACGTGGAGCGAAAGAACAGCCAGATCACTGGCGCGATCGCCAGCAGAATGGGGATGGGCAGGGGCGCCTTGACGAGCGGCGACTCGAGCCAGCGGTGAAACGCGCTGGTTGCGTTGGGATCGCCGAATACGCTAGGCGGGCCCAGGACCGTCAGCTCCTGCCGCCGCGGGCCAGCTCGATGCCCGCGCGCAACCGCGCAAGGCAAGCCTCGCGACCCAGCACTTCCATCAGCTCGTACAAGCCAGGGCTCGCCGTCTTGCCCGTGAGCGCCACGCGCGCGGGCTGCGCAATCGCCTTCATCTGAAGACCGCGCGCAGTCAGCAACGCCTGGATCGCTGCCTCGATGCCTGGCTGGTCGAACTTGTCGATCGACTCGATCGCGCCTGCCACGGCCTCGAGGTTGTCCACGCACTCGGGCGTCAGGACCTTCTTGACCGCTGCCGGGTCGTAGACCGGCTTGTCGCGAAGATAGAAGTCGAGCGCTTCCGCTGCTTCGATCAAGGTGCGCGCACGCTGCCGGATCGTGGGAATCGCCGCGCGAAGCTTGCCAGGATCCACCGCATCGAGCCCGCGCTTGGCAAGGAATGGAAGCACCTGTCGCGCATACGACTCCAGATCCGTCAGACGCTCCTCCTTGAGGTGCTCGAAGTTCACGTCTGCGAACTTCTTGGCGTCGAAGCGTCCGTCAGGACGGCCCAGATGCTCGAGGTCGAACTTGTCGATCAGATCGCCTCGCGAGAAGATCTCCTGATCCCCGTGCGACCAGCCGAACCGCGCGAGGTAGTTGAGCACGCCCATGGGCAGGAAGCCGTTGGTCTCGTACTCGCCCACGCTCACAGCGCCATGACGCTTGCTGAGCTTCTCACCAGAAGGCGCGAGCATCATGGGCAAGTGGGCGAAGGCGGGCGTTGCGCACTCCAGGGCCTCGTAGAGCAGGATCTGCGGCGGCGTGTTGACCATATGGTCGCGCCCTCGCATCACCAGGGTGATCCCCATGGTCAGGTCGTCGATGACCACGCCGAAGTTGTACAGCGGCACCCCGTCGCTGCGCAGCATCACGAAGTCCTGCTGCGCGCTGTTGGGCGTGGTGACCTCGCCAAAGACCAGATCGCGGTAGGTCGTGGTCTCGCGGTTCACGCCCTTCATGTTGAAGCGGACCACGTGAGGGCGATCCGGGTGGTCGGTGCGATCGCGGCAGGTGCCAGGGTAGACGAAGTTCGCCTTGGGGTTCTCCTGCTTGAGCTTCTCGCGGGCGGCTGCGAGCTCTTCCTTGGTGCAGTAGCAGCGATAGGCGCGCTTGGAAGCGATCAGCTTGTCGGCGTACTCGCGGTACAGGTGCAGCCGCTGCATCTGGAAGTAGGGGCCGTTCGGGCCTCCCACCTCAGGGCCCTCGTCCCAATCCAGGCCGAGCCAGCGCATGGAATCGAGGATGACCTGCATGCTCTGGGGCGTGGACCGCTCCTGGTCGGTGTCCTCGATGCGCAGCACGAAGGTGCCGTGGTTCTTCCGTGCCCACAGCCAGTTGAACAAGGCGGTTCGCACGCCGCCGATGTGCAGGTAGCCGGTCGGAGAGGGGGCAAACCGTACGCGGGGATGTTCAGACATGGCGCGGGCGCTCTACCACGCACGCGCTCCCGGGTCACGCCAGAGCCGGAGGGTCAGCTGCCCTGGAAGTTCTCCAGGACCCAGGCCAGCTGCGTGGCCTGGCGATCCAGCTGGGCCTTTGTGCCGCCGAATTCCACCACGAAGATCCTCTTTTCAGTGACGAACACGGTCACCCAGTAGAGCAGGGGCTCGCCCTTTTCGTCGTGGCCGAACCTCATCTGGGTGCCCTTCTGCCCGCTCTTGGTCGTGACCTCGACGGTCTCGAGCAAGGCGTAGCCGGACATGGAGCGCATCTGGTTCTTGATGGCCTGGACCCAGAATGCGGTGTCGCCCTTGGGCTCGTGCTTGATCTCGCGCACGCCGACCACGACGCCGTCAGCGGTGGTGGCGCGGTAGTCGTAGGCGGGCTCTTGGTCCTCCAGCTTCACGAAGCCGGGCGCTGTGGGGATCACGAACGACTTGCCGCATCCGCACGCGGTTGCGATGGCCAGGGTGCCGGCCACCGCCAGGACAGCTCGAGAAATCATCCGGTGTGCCATGGTTTCGCCCTCGCTCAATTCAGGTTCAGCAGCCGTCCAAGCCCCATTTCCGACAGCCACGGGAAGGGCAGACGGAAGACCTTTTGCCGCTGCAGGTCTTCGACCTGGACCGGCTGGAAGGAGATCGTGATCGTGGAGTAGGCAGCGCGATCACGCAGGAACTTCAAGCGTCCTTCCATGCGCTCGATCTCGGCGCTGAGCCGCTCGAGCTCCCGCTCGACCCGCAGCGAATCCTCGACCGTCTTCGCGTTGGCCAGCAACGCCGCGATGCGGTCGCGCACTTCGCGCGCATTCTTCAGACGAAGCGAGATGTCGAGATACTGCTCGGTCACATCCTCGACCTGCACGTCCTTGTGCAGCGTGTCGCCCATGCCATCGAGCTTCTTGAGCGCGTCGAAGAACTTGGCGGTGGGCACGCGGATCACGATCTCGCGATCCGAGCGGCGCGCCAGGAATCCGCCCATCTCGCGGGCAAGCGTCTCGACGCCTGCGAGCGACTTGTCCACTTCGAAGACGGCCATGGTCAAACGCGCCGTGTAGATCAGCATCTGCATGATCGGCGCAGCGTCAGCCACTTCCTTGGGCTGCGTCGGGGTCGTGGGCTGGGTGCTCGGCTCGTTCGGCTTGGGGGGCGGCGGAACCGCCTTCTTGGGCGCAGGGCCCTGGGCCATGCGCATGTCCCTGTCCGAGCCTCCGGCGGGCATTCCCGCGGCCACGGGCGCTGCCGGCATGGGCGCAGCCATCGGCTCGTCAGCCTCAGCGGGTGCCTCCTTTGCGGTCTCGGCGACCGCTCCAGGAGCGGCGCCCCCGTAGTTGCGTGACGGGCTCATGTCGGCCGATTTGTAGGACGCACCGCCGCACCCAAGCGCGCCGGACAGCGCGGTGAGCGCAGCGAGCCATGGAATCCACCACCAGCGGCGCATGCCGTTTCCTTCTCGGGACGGTCGTCGATGCATGCCGTTCTCCCTTCGCCACCCATGCAACGGTTGGCCGGGGCGCATCTTACTCGAAACCGGTCCTTTGGGGCGCGCATCCATGGCGGTCCGGGCGTATTCCGGCGGAATTGTACATCCCGCTGCCAGGTTTGCCCGCCCCAGGTTCAGGGCTCGCCTGTCGTCGTCGACTCTGCTAGATAGCCGCCACACCCCAACCCCGCGAGTCATCTCGCGCACCATTCCCCGGAGGAGCCGTGAAGAAAACCCCCCTTCAGATCGTCAAGGACCGGTTCGGCGACAAAGCCAAGCTCGTCGAAGCCCTCGCCCAGTTCACCAACGAGGACATGTGGGTCAACCGACTCAATGCCGCCAAGGGACTGGAGACCGTCTCCAACGCCAAGCTGCTCCGGCTGTTCGATACGTTCAGTGCGGTCAAGGAGAAGTTCGGCACGCGCGCGAAGATGATCGACGCCATCATCGAGATCGAGAAGCGCACCAAGGATGCGGGATACCGCAGCCGCCTCGAGCGCTACCCGGTGCCGCGTCTGTTCGACATGTACCGCAGCCTCGCGCGTCGTCAGGCACGCGCCGCAGCAGCGACCAAGGCAAAAGAGGCTGACAAGCCTGCTCCCGCTGCCAAGGCCGCCCCTGCCGCCAAGAAGCCTCGCGCGACCAAGAAGGCCTGAGCTTCTCCTGCACCTGCCGGCACCCTGCCCACATCGACGCGGGCAGGGCCCCTGCCATCGTCACCTGCCGCCGTCTGCGCCCTCGACGGGCGGATCGAGCACCATCATCGGCTGCATCTTCTGAAGCGTCCTCAGCCCGAGCCCTTTGACTCGCAGCAGATCGCGCGTGGATCTGAACTTGCCCATGCGCTGGCGCAGCGCCACGATCTGGCTGGCCCGCTTGGGCCCGACCTTGGGCAGCTTGCGTAGCTCGTCTTCGCTCGCAAGATTGAGCACCACCCGTCCATCGGGCAGCACTCCCGGCCCACTCGGCGTTGCCGCTTCCGGACCCACCGCGCCCGCATCTGCGGCTTCGGTAGGACGCGCCGACGCTGGGGAGGGTGCGAGCGACGCGAGCGAGAGACTTCCGGACGGAGCGGCCAGCGCAGGGATGCGCACGCCCAGAGCGTTGGCGCGCGACCCGATCCACGACAGCCCGGCCACCAGCGTCATCACGAGCACCAGCTTCGCTGCAGGGCGGACCCAGGTGGAACCGAGGGCCTTGCTCCAGAGCGTTGCCAGGCGGTTTTCCGAGGCAGGCGCAACTGCGCCGGCGACGGACCGGATCGGGGATCCGGCCGTCGCCGCACTTGCGCCCCGAGCTCCCATCGAGGCGTGCATCGCTCATCCCCCGGATCAGCTGAACGCGTCCGGCAGATCGTCGGCCTGCGGAGCCGAGCTCTGGGCGCCATTGCCGTTGCCCTTGCGAAGACGATCCTCGGAGCCGGCCTGATCCTCGCGCGGAGTCCAGTCCCGAACCTGCATGGTTCCGTTGACCGGCACGGCCTCGAGCTTGATGTTCAGTGAGCCGTCTCGGTTGACGTACGCGACGCCAATCCTGGTCCAGTAGCTGCGCTCGCCGCGTTCCGTGATCGTGTAGACAATCTTCATCTTGCTGGAATCCATCTCACACCTCTTCTGACGCCCCATCGAGCCCTTGCACCGCGCTCGGGCTTCGCAGGGTCGCCAGGGGGCATTGCGAACGACGGGCCAACTCGATTGGTCTGCAAAATGGCTCAAAAACGCGCGAGGCCAGGTGGCGGCGCCAGGGTCGAAATGTGGGATCGCTGGAGTCGAGCGCCGCTATCTGCCGAGAATCAGAGGGTGATCGACGATAGCGGCGGGTCGCCACCGGAAAGTGGCGGCCGCCACATGCATCAGCGAAACCGCGGGGCTGCGGCGGGTAGGGGCACGGCACCGAAGCTCGGACACAGCGCGCCCCGCGGCCGTGCCCGGATCTACGCAAACCGCGGCGGATCAGGGATTGAAGTCGTCGCCAGGCTTGACCGGCTTGGGCTGGTTCGACGGAGGTGGTGAGCTCTTCTTGGTGTCCGTTCCCACGGAGATGGAGCCTGACGTCTTCTTCGGCTCGTCCTTGTCCTTGGGCGACAGGGCATCCCCCTTGCTCGTGTCGAACTTGGGCGGACGGTTCGGATCGCAGTTCGGCCCGAAGCCTGTGGCGTCGAAGCGCTGTGACAGCCGGCCCTTGCGCTCGGTCTTGCCGTCCGCATCGGTCGCGATGGCTTCGATCTCGACTTCGTGCTCCCCTGCGCGCGACGGCGAGCAGTAGCTGAGCAGGTAGTAGGCCTTGGTCTGCGACTCGATGCGTTTGGCGATCGTGTCGAACGCGTTGGTGACCTGGTTCTTGTCCTGGGCCATCGCGGTGCCGTTCTTGCCCACCTGCTTGATCTGGTCTTCCTTGATCTCGACGCCGAGGCCGATGCCGAACACGTCGTACTGCGTGTCGCTCACTGCCTTGCGCATGTCGTCGTTGCTCACGCGCCCGGCCCGATCCGAGCCGTCCGTGAACACCACCAGGGTGCCGAACCGCATCGGATGCTCGGCGTGCGACAGGGCGGTCTCCAGCTCCTTCATCCCCTTGATCACGGCGCCGTGAAGGTTGGTGCTCGGATCCTTGGCCTTGAACCCCTTGAGCGACTTGATGCCAGCGGTCGCGCTGGCAGCCGAGTTGGTGAAGGGAGCGATCGGATAGATCTGATCGCTGCCGTCAAAGGCGTAGACACCGACCTTCTGGTACTTCTCCACCTTCTGCGTGAACGCGGTCGCTGCTTCGACCACGCTGTCGGTGCTTCCCGATTCGGAGATGCTCCCGCTCATGTCGATGAGCAGCATGGTGTAGTGCGACGCTGCCACTTCAGGATTGAGGATGGTCTGCTTGCTTTCGAACTGCGAAACGAGCGCGCCGTCCTCGTAGATCTTGAACTGATCGGCCTTGAGCCCACCGATGGGCTCGCCGTTGGAAGCTTCGACCTTGAAGTAGACCGCGACGTTGCTCGGCTTTTCGCTGGTGCTCTTGATGGGCGTCAGCTTCAGCCCACCGCCGCACCCGGCCAGGATCCAGAGCGCGACACCCAGCAGGATGACGGTTGCAGTGCGAGTCACGTCGAGCGTGCGAGAAGGGATCGATTTCATGTTCACCGGGCAGAGTGTAGGGAGCGATCGCGATCCCGATCAAGCCTCGTGATCCAGGGGCAGGGCCGGCCCGCCGTTCGCCACCTGCCCGCAACCGTTCGCCCTAGTGCCCCGACCGTTCGCCCGGGACGGTATCGCAGCACGTTTTTCCGGCGCGCAGACTCCAGGCAGAAGCGCAAAGCGCAAGCCAGGGAGCCTGTCGATGACCTCGCAAACCACTTCCACCTCTCGAACCGAATCTGGGCGCGTCCTGCTGATCAATCCTCGCTACGCCCGCAACCCGTGCTCGAGCGCGGCCCGACACGCGCTCACACCGTCCCTCGCCTTGCCGGCCCTCGCGGCAGCCACGCCGTCGCCATGGCGCGTGCGGGTGCACGACGAGAACCTGTCGATCGGCCAGCCGCCCACCCGTCCGCTCCCGGAAATCGTCGGGATCACCGTACACACCGCCTTTGCGCACAGGGCCTACGAGCTCGCGGATCGATATCGACGCCTCGGCTCGCGCGTGGTGCTGGGCGGGCTGCACGTCACAGCGCTGCCCCAAGAGGCCAGGCTGCACGCCGACGCGGTGGTCGTGGGCGAAGGCGTCCACGTCTGGCCCGAGGTGCTCGAAGGCCTGAGGAGCGGACAGCTACGGGGCGGTGCAGTGGTGGAGGGGAGCTTCGCAGCTCCGCACTACGCAAAGTCGCCGTGGCCGCGTCGCGATGTCCTTCCCCAAGGGGCCTTTCTGACCCGCGCGTCGATCATTGCCACGCGTGGCTGCACCCAGCGCTGCGGCTACTGCTACCTCGCCACTCGCGGCTTGAGAGCGCCCTACCAGAAGCGCCCTGTCAGCGACGTGATCGCCGAGATCGACTCCATCGGCGAACGGTTCGTAGTGTTCACCGACAACAACCTGATGGCGGATCCGGCGTACGGCATGGAGCTGTGCGCTGCGCTCGCCACGCGGCGCCTGCTCTGGAGCGCAGCGGTCACCATCGACGTGGCTCGCGACCGCAGGCTGGTGCGTCGCATGGCAGCGTCCGGTTGCCAGGGGGTGTTCATCGGCCTGGAGACGCTTTCGGACGACAACCTGCGCGAGCAGCGCAAGCGAACGCTTCCCCCTTCCGAATACGAGCGCGCCGTAGCGCTGCTCCACGAGCACGGGATCGAGGTGAACGGCAGCTTCGTGTTCGGCTTCGATCACGACGGGCCGGACGTGTTCGATCGCACGATCGACTTCATCGTGCGCCAGCGGCTGGAATGCGCGACGTTTCACATTCTCACGCCCTATCCGGGCACGCCTCTGTTCGAGGAGCTGGACAGGCAGGGGAGGATCCTCACGCGCGACTGGACCAGGTACGACACGGCGCACGTGGTGTACCGTCCGGCGAAGATGACGCCGCAGCAGCTCGAGGAAGGGTATCGACGCGCCTACCGGAGCTTGTATTCGTGGAGCAACGTGCTTGCCCGACGGCCGCGATCGCACAGCGCCTTCAGCGAGGTCGCGCGTGGGGGCGCGTATCTCGCGATGACGGCCTTGTACAAGAAGTGGGACGTCATCTGGCGTGCGCTGGTACCCATGGGCATGACGCACGCGATGTGGCACCCGCTCGTGGAGCTGCACTGGTGGATGGGGGAGCGTGGGCGCAGCCGGTGGCAAGAGCCCGCTTCGCAGCACGCCGCCGGCCCCATGCAAGTGGTGCGGCTGCCGTTGGTGGCCTAGAATCGAGCCGACCATGGAACAGCCCCGCGCCGAGGTGATGCGAACGCTGCGCGAGCTGCTCAGCTATCGTCGCCTGCTGGTTACCTTCGGCGTGGCCGGTACCATGGGCGTGATCGAATGGCTGGGGCTCGGCCACCCGATCGGGCTGCTCTTCGGCCTGGCCATGGGCCTTGCCGCGCTGCTCATCTCCCCGTTGCCCTGGCTCTGGATCCTCCCGTGGGGCCTGAAGCGATCCCCCGTCGAAGTCTTCTTCCGAGCCCTGGCCGTGATCGCGATCTCGTCGGTGGTGGTCGTGACCGGCTTCGCGGTGTTCTTTGCGGTCCGCGACGCCATGGTGCCCCATCCCCACCGGCTTCTGTGGGCAGCCTACGCCCACCTTTCCGCGTGGAGCTCCGTGGTGATTTCCATTCCGCTCTTCACAGCCTCGGGGTGGGGAATCTCTCGGCACATGCAGCTCGAGCGACGGCTCGAGATCCACGATGAGCGCGAGATCTCCCTTCGGAATGCGCTGCAGGAGTCGCGCATGCTCGCCATGCAGTCCCGGCTCGATCCGCACTTCCTTTTCAATGCGCTCAATCTCGTGGCCGAGCTGTGCCGCGAAGATCCGCTGGAGGCCGAGCGGTGCGTGGTGCGTCTGAGCGCGCTGCTTCGCGCTGCCCTGGATCGCGCCGACCAGCCGATGATCGCCCTGTCGAGCGAGCTGGATCTGTGCGCCGACTACCTGGAGCTGTGCCGCGTGCGCTTTGGCGACCGCTTGCGTGTGCGCATCGATCGGTGCGATTCCGCAGAGCCCGTGCGTGTACCTTCGCTCGCCGTGCAGGTTCTGTGCGAAAACGCGGTCCGTCACGGGGTGGAGAAACGACCGCAGGGCGGCGAGGTCCACGTCGAGGTCCAGGTCCTGGGCGATCAGGTCGTGCTCGCCGTCACGAGCCCAGGACCGTTCCTCGGCGAGCGCAAGGGCGGGATCGGCCTGGAGCTCACGCGCAAGCGTCTTGCCCTGGTCTACCGGGGAAAGGCGCGACTCGAAGTGAAGACCGCGAGCGATGGCGAGCACACCTTGGCCGTCCTCGCGATTCCGAAGGGAGGAGCAGCGTGACCGAGCCGCTGACAGCCGTGGTGGTCGACGACGAAGAGCGGGCCCGCCGCCGCCTGATCCGGATGCTCGAGGAATGGCCTACGGTCCAGCTCCTCGGACAGGCGTCCAACGGCACCGAGGCGGTCGCGCTGATCACCCGGCACAACCCTGCGCTGGTGTTCCTCGACGTGCAGATGCCGGACATCGACGGATTCGAGGTGCTCTCGCAGCTGCCGCGCACGCCCCGCTACGTCGTTTTCACCACGGCCTACGACCGGTACGCGCTCGATGCCTTCGCTGTGGGCGCTGTGGACTACCTGCTCAAGCCGTTCGGAGACCGCGAGGTCGGCCGCGCGGTCGAGCGCGCCATGGAGCGCAACGCAGAGGAGCGATTCCGCGACGGATACCAGCGGATGATGACCTCGATCGGGCGGCCTCGGTTCTTGGAGCGCATTCCGGTCAACTACCTCAAGGACATCGTGCTGGTGCCTGTGGCCAACATCACCCACTTCGAGGCGGACAACGAGATGGTCGCCATCCACACGCCGGGCATGACCTACAGCTCGGATCTCACCCTGTCCGAGCTTGAGACACGTCTCGATCCAGAGCACTTCTTCCGCGCGCACCGCAAGGCGATCGTCAACCTCGACCGCGTGGTGCGCCTCGAGCGGGTGGAGGGAGGCCGGCTGCTGGCCGTGCTGGGCGACGGCGTGCGCGTGGAGGTCTCGCGGCAGGCGAGCAAGAAGCTGCGCGAAGTCCTGGGAATTGCCTGACCGATCAAGACTCGGACATCGCTGCTTCGAGGGTCGTCCAAAGAGGCAGGGTGGATGGAACCATGTCCTGCCGGAAGTACCACCAGAACTGCCCGCCGATGTAGCGCGGCTGCGCGACCTTCATCGTGTAGTAGCGGTGCACGTATTCCGCCTTCTTGGCAGGGTCGGTCGTGCCGCACTCTCCCATCCCGAGCTGCGAGTTGGGGAACATGGTGGCGAGCTTCTGGAACACGGTCGCCCAGTCAGGCTGAAGACCGTTGCAGTCGTCTTCGTAGTAGCTGACCAGGACCTGATCGAGACCCTGCTTCATCGACGCCGGGACATTGGCTTCGGTCCAGGTGAACATCTCGTGGTCGGCCTGGGACCAGCAATCCTCGTTGTAGTACAGGGTCAGCGCTGCGCGCTTGCCCTGCTGCTTCACCAGGTCGAACGCTGCGGTCATCTTCGCCGCCACGTCCGAGGTGGCTCCCAACCACTCGCCGTTGATCTCGTTGCCCACCTCCCAGACGTCGACGTCGTTGCCGAGCGCAGAGAGGTACTCAGCGGTTCGGGCTGAGTATTCCGCGACCGTCACCTGATCCACGAACTCCGAGTCGAGGATCTCTCCCATCACGAAGCTGACGGCGTGAATCTGCGAGACCGGGTCCTGGTAGTCGGCTGCGGGCACGAACTCGTCGAACACCACGCGCGCCGTGGGCTTGTGCGAGAGCTTCTGCAACGAGTCGAGGATGTCCGCCATGCCCGATACGTCGTCGATCGTCACGCCGTAGACCCTCTGCACCTGCAGCGGCGCGTCCGAAGCGTCGGCATCGGACCCCGGCGAATCGCCGGCTGCGTCCTGCAACGCGTCGGGCGCTGACGATTCAGCCGAATCGCTCGCAGCCTCGGCCGGGTCACCCGAAGCATCCAGCGAGGCATCCGACGCGTCGATCGCTGCCGCGTCTTTCACGTCCGTGGGGGAAGGCGCCGTGCTCCCATCGCCGCATCCGGCGAGCACGAGCGCTGCCAACAAGGGGGCCGTGTGGATTGCGACGTGCTTCACAGCTCGAGCATCCGCGAAGTCGGCCCAGCGCCGCAACCTCTGCGTGCAGCAACGCTGATCCGCGCTGCGTCTGGCCCCCGGGGATCTGCGCGGACGAACCGCTCGACACTTGTCGATCGGTCGATCCGGCCTAGATCACCTCGGCCCGTGCCGTGGTCGCGTTGGCCGCCTCCGGTGGTTTGCCCGATCGCGGACGACGTGATAGTTGGCGCGATACGAGTTGCATGGAAGGTGAGCCGATGTCCAAGTGCCAAGGCGAGCGTGAGGGGCTTCTATCTCGACGGGGATTCGTGGGCGGAGCCGTGGGCGTAGCGGCCGCTGTGGGTGTGGCCGGCGAAGCGTTGGCCAAGCCCAAGAAGAAGAAGAAGGGCGAGGACGCGTCGGCTGAGGCGCCAGGTGCCGGACCGCAGAGCTGGGCCGCGCAGCCTCCAGCCGGGTTCGTTCCCTACTCAGCTCCTGGCCGCGTCATCAAGGTCGCCAAGTCCAACACGCTCCAGCCCAACCAGCTGTGGCCGACCGAGGACGCTGCGCGCGTGATGCTCGCCCGTCTGATGTCCGAGTTCACAGGCGAGCAGGATCTTGGAAAGGCGTTCGGCAAGTTCGTCCACCCGGCGGACAAGGTCGCCATCAAGGTCAACGGCATCGCAGCCCAGAAGGGCGCAACCATGGGCTCCAACAAGGAGCTCATCCTCGAGATCGTCAAAGGCGTGCTCGCAGCCGGCGTTCCCGCAGCCAACATCTACGTCTTCGAGCAGTACCCGTCCTTCCTGTCCGGCACGCGCATCAGCGACAAGGTCCTGCCTGCGGGCGTCAAGAGCTACACGCACAACACGCAAGACGCCGTGATGCCCGAGATCCGCGTGTCTGGCGTCAACACCCGCTTCTGCCGTCAGCTCACGGACTGCACCGCCGTGATCAACGTGCCCCTGATCAAGGATCACAGCATCACGGGCTACACCGGAGCGCTCAAGAACATGACGCACGGCTGCGTGCTCAATCCGCAGGCGTTCCACGCGATGGGCGGAAGTCCGTACATCCCGCTGCTCTACGCGCAGGACGTGATCAAGAGCCGGGTGCGTCTGCACATCACCGACGGATACAAGCTGATCTACAACGGCGGGCCGCTCGACAAGGACAAGAACGCGCGCATCCCGCACGAAGCGCTGTACATCAGCACCGACCCGGTGGCGCAGGACATCGTGGGCTGGCAGCTGCTCGACAAGATCCGCACCGACAAGGGAATGCCCACGTTCAAGAAGGCCAAGCGCGAGCCGACCTACATCCGCATCGCAGGCGATCTCGGCCTCGGCATCGCTGACCAGAACCAGATCACCTTCCGCGAAGTCGCCCTGTAGCAACGTCTTCTCCGCGCGCCCGGTTCCTCGGCTAGCATGGCGCTGTGACCGAACCCCCCAAGGCTCGTCGATCGCTGCACGCCCGGATCCTCGCCGCGCTCGGCGCCGGTGCCGTCGCCGGGGTCGTGGTCAACCAGATCGCGCTTCGCTCTGACCGCGCCCGCACGATCGTGGGCTACCTGATCGATGCGGTCGCGCACCCGATCGGACAGCTCTTCCTGCGCCTGCTGTTCGCCGTCGTGGTCCCTCTGGTGTTCTGCTCGCTCGCCCTGGGCGTGACCCAGCTGGGGAGCATGCGACATCTGGGGCGCATCGGCGGGCGCACGCTGACGTTCTTCCTGATCACCTCGGCGTTCTCGGTCGCGCTCGGCCTGGCGGTCATGGCGGTGTTCCGGCCCGGGGAAGGCTTCGACGATGCGGTGCGCCAGCAGCTGATGACGGCGTACGGAGGTGACGCTGCGCATCTGCGCCAGACCGCGGACCAGCAGAACGTCGGGACTCTGCTCGGGGTCGTCAACCGGCTCCTGGATTCGGTTCTCCCGCGCAACATCCTCGCCGCTGCCGTCAAGATGGACATGCTGCCGGTGATCGTGATGGCGCTGCTGGTGGGAGGGGCGACGTCCGTGTTGCCCGAGCCCCACAAAGGGCGCCTGTCCGGGCTGTACGAAGCGGTGGCAGAGGCGATGGTACGCATCGTGGAGCTGGCCATGCGCCTCGCTCCCTACGCCGTGTTCTGCCTGGTCTTCTCGGTGACCGCGCGGTTCGGCATCGACCTGCTCCGCAGGCTCGCGATCTTCGTGATGCTCGTGCTCGGCTCCTACCTCGTCCAGCTCTTCATCCTGTATCCCGTGCTGGTCAGGACCATGGCGCGGATGTCCCCGATGGAGTTCATCCGCAAGACGATTCCGATCGTGGTCACGGCGTTCTCGACGTCGTCGAGCAACGCGACGCTTCCCACGACGATGCGGGTCGCCGAGCAGGAGCTGGGCGTACGCAAGACAGTGAGCGGCTTCGTGCTACCGCTGGGCGCAACGATCAACATGAACGGCACCGCATTGTATGAGGGCGCCGTCGTGCTGTTTGTCGCGCAGATCTTCGGCGTGCACCTTTCGCTCGCCAGCCAGGCAGCGGTGATCTGCCTTGCCGTGGCTGCGGCGATCGGCACCGCAGGGATCCCAGGGGGCTCGCTTCCCCTGCTGATGGCGGTGATGGCGCAGGTGGGAGTGCCGCCGGACGGCATCGCGATCATTCTCGGCGTGGACCGGCTGCTCGACATGGGGCGCACGGTGATCAACGTGATGGGCGACGTCGCGTGCGCGGTCTGGGTCGAGCGAACGGAGGCGGCGCGGGAAGCGCGATCGCCCTGATCAGCCGAACTGGTGGATCTTGTCGCCGCCCGCCTGGGTCCAGCTCGGACGCGATCGCAACCGCTCGCGGTAGGCGATCACGTTCGGCCAGCGATCCGCGGAGTCGAGGCGTGTCTCGCGCAGCATTGCAACGGTCACGCCGACGGAGAAGTCGGGCAGGCTGATCGACTTGCCGAGCAGGAACTGCCGGGTCGACAGGTGCGATTCGAGCACGTCCAGCGAGCGTTCCAGCTCCTCGACTGCGTCGGCGAGCAGCGCTTCGTTGGCGCCCGGACGTCCGATCGCCTTGGCAACGACATCGGTCCACCAGATGCGTCCGCAGTGAACCGAGAGGCTGAAGCTCTCGAAGAAGAGCCATTGCGAGGCGAGCGCTTCCCAGCGCGATTCCAGGGGCCAGAGCTCGCTGTGGCGCGTGCGGCCGAGGTGCGTGAGGATCGCGTTGGACTCGCGCAGGATCAGCCCTTCTTCTTGGAGGACAGGCACCTTCTGGTGAGGATTGACCTCTTTGAATTCGTCGGAGCGGTGCTCGCCTTTGAAGAGGTTGATCTCGACCATTTCGCAATCGAGAGCCAGCTCGGCGAGAGCCAGGCGGACCTTGAGCGGGTTGGGCGAATGCTGGAAGGTGTAGAGCCGCATGGGCCTTTGGTAGCACGGTCACACCCCAGGGTGTCACCTTGCAGGGCAGAGAGTTCACAGGGAGATGGGAGATTTGGAGGGGGATTTTGTAGCTCGCTGGGCGCGCTCCTCTCGCGGGATACCCTAGGGGGCTACCTTGCAGGGCAGAGATGTTCACAGGGAGATGGGAGATTTGGAGGGTGATTTTGTAGCTCGTTGGGCGCGCGGCGCTTGCGGGAAACCCTAGGGTGTCACCTTGCAGGGCAGAGAGTTCACAGGGAGACGGGAGACTTGGAGGGTGATTGGGGGAGACAGGAGAATTGGAGGGGGATTTTGTAGCTCGTTGGGCGCGCGGAGCTTGCGGGAAACCCCATCATCGCAGGGGTTGGCGCGTCGGGGTCACTGGATGTGAACCTGGAGGGCCAGCCCTCTGATCCCTTCTGCGGGGATCTGCTGAGGTCTGCGAGATCTGCGGCTGCCTTCCCGCGGGCTGGGGTCACTGGATGTGAACCTGGAGGGCCAGCCCTCTGATCCCTTCTGCGGGGATCTGCTGAGGTCTGCGAGATCTGCGGCTGCCTTCCCGCGGGCCATGCGTAGGCGAGGCGATCGGACTCGGCCGCAGATCAGCCCTGCAGGCGGCCAAATCCGTTGCGGCCGTCCGCAGAGCTTGACCTGGGCCAGTTCTTGCCTAGACTGCACGGTCCCCTGACGGCCTGGGGCTTCGTGCCCCCTGGTACATCGGCTTCGGTACCGGCGCTTGCGAGGTTAGCGCGGGGGAAGAGCGTAACGCTCACCGTCTCATCAACCTTCGTCGTCGAAGCCTGCAAGGACCCATCATGAATCAGCACCCCGGCACGATCGGCCGCAAGGTCGGCATGACCCAGATCTTCAACGCTGACGGCACCGTGGATCGGGTGACCATCATCGAGGCGCCGACCGTGGTCGTTGGCAAGCGCACGATGGAAAAGGACGGCTACAGCGCGCTGATCCTCGGGCTCGACGAGCGCAAGGAGAAGCACACGAAGAAGCCGGCAGCCGGCATGTACAAGAAGGCGGGCGTCACGCCCAAGCGCGTCTTGCGCGAGCTGCGCTGCTCCGAAGAGTTCGCGGCCGGCTTCGAGATCGGCAAGAAGCTGCCCATCGATCAGATCTTCGAGGTCGGTCAGATCGTCGACGTGCAGGGCGTCACGCGCGGTCGCGGCTTCAGCGGCGTGTTCCGTCGCTGGCACATGGCCGGCTCGGTCATGACCCACGGCTCGCACGAGTACAAGCGCCACGGCGGCTCGATCGGTACGAACATGACGCCTGGACGCACGCTGCCCGGGCTCAAGATGCCTGGACATCACGGCGACAAGGTCCGCACCGCGCTCAACATCAAGATCGTTCGCATCATGCCGGAGACGGACATGCTGCTGATCGACGGCGCAGTTCCCGGCACCGAGAACGGCATCGTCATGGTGCGCGGCGCTGTCAAGAAGATGGGCGGCAAGCCCAAGGCCAAGAAGTAGCACGCGGCCGCCCAGGCCCGCGCGTACGCGAAGGCCGCCCCCATGCCCCGCCGCGACAATCCCTATCGACACGCTGATCACCACAGCCGCGAGGCCCGCGCCCAGGGCTACCCTGCGCGCAGCGTCTTCAAGCTCGAGGAGATCGACCGCCGCGCCAGGCTGCTGCGTCCGGGCCAGCGCGTGCTCGACCTGGGCGCTGCCCCAGGCTCCTGGTCGCTGTTCGCCGCCCAGCGCATCGGCCCCTCGGGTCGCCTCTTCGCCGTGGATCTTCAGCCACTCGCACAGACCCTCGGACCTGGGTGCACCTTCATCCAGGGCGACGCCCTGTCGCTCCAGAACGACCAGCTCGCCCTGTATGCGCCCTACGACGTGGTGCTCTCGGACATGGCACCCTCGACCACGGGCAACCGCGAATCCGATGCGGCGCGCAGCGAGGAGCTGTTCCTGCGGGCGGTCGACGTGGCAGTGCACCTCGGCCATCCAGGCAGCTCATTCGTGGGCAAGCTGTTCATGGGCGGCGGATTCGAAGAGGTCCGCGCGCGCCTCCGTCAGGCCTACCAAGAGGTGCGCCTCATGCGTCCTGATGCCACCCGCAAGCAGAGCGTCGAGATCTTCCTGATCGGCATCGGCAAGCGCACGGCCACCGCTGGCCCCTGACCCGGGCGAAGCTCGTTGTCCGGCGGTCCTCTGCGCAAGGTGGTACAATCGCCCGATGGCCCAGAGGACAATGCGGTCGCGCGCTGCCAAGTCCGCACCCCTGCTCTGCTTCGCTATGGCCCTGCTCCTCGGGACAGGCTGCACGATCGACTTCGACTCGGCGTTTGCAGAGCCTCCGTGGGGGCACTCAGGTGCGGACGCTGCTCCAGATGCCGTGCACGACACCCTCAGCGAGGACAAGGCCAGTCTCCCGGACAGCCCCGTGGACGCTCCGCTCGATCATGCGAAGAGCGATTCCGCAGATGCGCCTTTGGAGAGCGCCGGAGAGATCGCGCCAGGCAGCTGCAGCGACGGCAAGAAGAATGGCACCGAGTCTGACGTCGACTGCGGCGGAACCTGCGCGAAGTGCGTCAACGGAAAGACGTGCAACGGTTCGAGCGACTGCTCCAGCTCTGCATGCGTCGATGGTGTCTGCTGCGATCAGGAATGCAAGGGGACCTGCATGGCATGCACTGCTGCCAAGACAGGCGGCAGCCAGGGCGCATGCGCATCCGTGGTAGCTGGCACAGACCCTGACAGCGAGTGTGTCGGGGGTCACCAGTGCACGTCGACAGGGTGCGAGTCGTGCCTGGACGGCGTGAAGAACGGCGACGAAACAGGCGTGGACTGCGGTGGCTCGTGTCAGCCGTGTGGCGCTGAGAATTGCGTCAACGGTGTGGATGACGACAGCAACGGCTTGGTGGACTGCGAGGACCCGGCCTGCTCGGCGTTCCAATGCGTGGAGCCTGCTCCCCTCACGTGGCAGGGGCCCGGCCTTCTCGGCATCAACGATCAGGCGCCGAGCTGTCCCATGGAGTGGCCGAACGGGCAGAGCGCCGGCACAGGGAATCCGACCGGACAGCAGGCGAGCTGCAGCCCGTGCGCATGCACCCCTTCCCAGGTGTCGGTCTGCGTGCCTCCAACGTTGCAGTTGTGGGATCCCGGAAATTGCGGCTCTGCTCCGAGCCAGACCGAATCTGGCTTCTCCGTGGGAATCTGCAAGTCGTTCGTGGACACCATGCAGTTCGATTCGGCAAGGGCCATGCTCCCGACAGTGTCAGGAGGGGCGTGTGCAGCGTCCGGAGGTGTTCTGTCTGCCCCGACTCCGACGTGGTCGCAGCAGGCGCGGGTCTGCTCCGGCGCGCCGGCAGGGCAAGGCTGCTCTGGTTCCAAGAGCGCGTGCGTCCCCAAACCTCCAACCACTTTCCTGCCCCAGAGCTGCATCTGGAAGTCCGGAGCCGAGACCTGTCCTGCGAGCTTCCCCAACAAGGTGATGCTGTACTCGAGCATCTCGGATACGCGGCAGTGCTCCGCGTGCCAGTGCTCGAGTCCGATCGGAGGAACCTGCCAGGGGACGTTTGCGGTCTACGGCTCTCCGGACTGCTCGGGCCCGGTGAATCCGGTGCCTGCGGACGGGACGAGCTGCGCGCCGCTCAACCAGGGAAATCTGTTCGAGTCGGCCATCTTCAACGTGACCTCGATACTCGAAGGAATGTGTCCGATCAGCGGGGGATCGCTGATCGGAACGGTCGCCGGCGAAGGACCGATCACGGTGTGCTGCGCGCCCTAGCCCATGTCTGGGGGGTGCAGCGGCCGGTCATCGCGCGCGCACGGGTCTGCCTTCGATGTAGCCGCGGTAGCCCATGGGCTGGAGCTGGAAGCGGGGAGCTTCGTCGTCAGCCCAGCCGTAGCCGATTGACGCTGGATCGTAGGCATTGATCGCATCCCATAGCGAGCCGATCGCTTCCTCGAAGTCGTCGTCCTTGAACGGCGGACCCTGGAACACCAGCATCCGGCACGGGGGAAGGTCGATCGCCTCAAAGCCTTCGGGCACGGCAGCGGTCGAGCCCTTGGGCAGCTCCACGCCCTGGACGTACTTGGAGGTCCCTTCGGGACGCAGCTTGTCCGGCAGCCACAACCCCATGGGCTCGTGGATGGCGCTCTCGATGCTGGACAGCGTCTTCCAGATGTCGCACCCCACCTCTTCGCAGTACTCGAAGTAGTGGGTGGCTTTCTTGCCGCGCTTGAGGATCATGCGGCGCTCAGGGCGTTCGAGGATCTGCACGAACACGACGCTCGGCTTGCTCTTGTCGGTCATAGTGGTCTCTCCCTTGAGTCGTCTGGAGTAGAAGCCCCGCGCCGAAGCGGGGAGAAAGAGCGGAACCTCGGGGCGAGTCCTGCGGAACTCCGCGGGAGTGAGCCCGAAGCACTTGGAGAAGGCCCGGGTGAAGCCCTCGTGCGAGTCGAAGACGAAGTCGAACGCGACGTCGATTACGCGATCGTCGCTGCTCGCGAGCCTCATCGCTGCAGCGGACAAGCGTCGAAGCCGGATGTGCTCGAACGGGGTCCTTCCGGTGAGCTCCTTGAAGATGCGGGCGGCGTAGTAGGGCGAATAGCGGGCGGCGTGGGCCAGCTGCGCCAGGGTGATCGGCTCGCCGAGGCGCTGCTCGATCGCCTCCTGCATCCGGTCCACGGCCTTTCGTTTCTCCCACTGGGTCGCCATCGCACTTCCTTGTCTTCGACGACGATACCTCGAACCCGCAGGCGCCTTCTTGACCTGCGTTGCGATTCGAACCGGGGAAGCTGACAGCCTTGATGCGATGTCGGGGCTGTATTACAAGAGAATACATGGCTCGGACCACCATCATGACGGTTCGGATCGATCCTGCGCTGCTCGAGTCGCTTCGTGCCCGTGCGCGCAGCGAAGACAGAAGCGTGTCCGCCGAGGTCGTCCGCCTGATCCGCGCGCACGTGCAGCCCCCTGCGGACAAGACGCCGCGTGCCGCCCCTACGATGGGGATGTTCCCAGACCTCGAAGCGCCGGAGCTCGAGGACTTCAAGGCGCTTCGCAGCAAGGCGTCCAGAGCGCTTGCCTCGGCACGCGCTGCGCGCGCAGGGCGAGGCACGCGTTGAAACGCGCATGCATCGACACCCACGCGCTCGTCTGGCACGCTTCCAAGCCCAAGCGCCTCGGGCGACGAGCCCTGCGCTTGCTCCGGGAGGCTGACCTTGGCCGCGCGCAAGTGCTCGTGCCGGCCATCGTCGCCGTCGAGCTGTCCCTGATCCGGGAAGCCGGTCGACGGGTGATCGGACCTGCCGAGCTGCGCGCTCTGCTGTCGGCTCAGCCTGCTTTCTGCGTGCTGCCGCTGGACCTCGAGCAGACCGTCGAGTTCGCACTTCTGTCGTCGATCGCCGACCCGTTCGACCGGTTGGTGATCGCTGCGGCCCGCTCAGCGGGCGTGCCGCTGATCACCGCCGACGAGACGATTGCGTCCAGCGGGCTCGTTCCGACGTTGTGGGATTGAGAAGCGGGGGGGCTAGTTCGCGATCTTCTTTCCCCACTCGAAGCCGCGATCGAACGCCTTGAGATTCAGGTCGATCGTGCCCTTGGGGACCGAGTCCTGCACGGCTTTGCGCACAGCCTCTGCGCTGAGCAGCTTGGTGACCGATGCGAAGAAGCCGACCATCACGATGTTGAGCACCATGCGTCGTCCGAGCTCTTCGGCGATGCGCGTGGCCGGAGCCTTGTACACCACTGCGCCTTCGGGCAGAGGCACCGGGTTGACCAGGTCCTCCTCGATGACGAGCGTTCCGCCCTTGGCGAGCTCGGGCGAGAATCGCGTGTAGGCGTCCTGCGACATCAGCATCATGATGTGCGGACGATGGACGTACGGATACAGGATCCGCGAGTCGCTGACGACCACCTGGGCGCTGCACGCGCTGCCGCGCGCTTCCGGTCCGAACGCCTGGGTGAGCGTCGCTTCCTTGTTGTCGTACAGGGCTGCGGCCTTGCCTACGATCATGCCTGCAAGGATGATCCCCTGACCGCCGAAGCCACCAAACTTGATCTCCGTGACTGCCATCTGGGTTCCTCCCGCTGTCAGGCGTTGGCGCCGTTGCCGTGCGGCCCTTCGGGGTACGGCTTGTAGCTGGGCCCGAACACCTCGGTGTAGCGCTTGTTCTGGGCTTCGATGAACGAGGGGCGTGAGCGGTTGACGAAGTTGCCGACCGTGATCGGCGTCTGGAAGCCGATGTTCAGATCGCGCGTGTCAGCGCCGTTCTTGACCACCGACGATTCCTTGTAGAACTTCATGGCATCGAGCCCGTCGCCCAGCTTGTTGCGGCGCTGGTAGAGCGTGGGGCACGGCGAGATCACCTCGATGAAGCGGAACCCCTTCTTGGTCATGGCTTCGCGCATGCTCTTGGTGAGCTGACGCACGTGGAAGGTGGTCCAGCGCGAGACGTACACGGCGCCGCAGGAGTCGGCGAGGTGCGGAAGGTTGAAGGGCTCCTCGAACTGGCCGAACGGCGCTGTGGTGTAGGTCGCGCCTCCTGGGGAGGTCGGGCTCACCTGGCCGCCGGTCATGCCGTAGGTGAAGTTGTTCACGCACACGACCAGCAGGTCCATGTTGCGTCGCGCGGCGTGGATGAAGTGGTTGCCGCCGATCGCCATCAGGTCGCCTTCGCCCGAGTAGACGATCACGTTCAGGTCCGGATTGGCGAGCTTGAGGCCGGTGGCAAAGGGAATCGCCCGGCCGTGCGTGGTGTGGAACGAGTCCAGGCTCATGTAGCCCGAGACGCGTCCGGTGCAGCCGATGCCCGAGACGATCGAGGTCATCTTCAGGTCGAGCTTGGCCTGGGTCAGGGCGCGGGCGAAGCAGTTGACGCTCGTGCCGATGCCGCAGCCCGGGCACCAGATGCTCGGCATGCGTTCCAGTCGAAGGTACGGATTGACGGGGTTGGTAGCAGTGTCCGACATGGATTCCTCCGAACGCCTCAGCTGACCGACCGTGCAGCCTTGATGATCGCTTCTGCAATCACCTCGGGGTCGTGAACCTCGCCGCCACCGTGAGGCACCAACACCGTTGGAACCTTGCCGGCTGCCACGCGTTCCACTTCCAATGACATCTGCCCGTAGTTGAGCTCCGGCACCACGAAGGCGCGGGTCTTCTGGGCAAGCTCCCGGATGCGGGTCTCAGGGAAAGGCCAGACCACGATGAGCCGCATCGTGCCCACCTTGACCCCCTTGTCGCGGGCGATCTGCACACCCCGCTGCGCCACGCGCGCCGTGATCCCGTACGAGATCACCACCACTTCGGCGCCGTCGATCTGGTCTTCCTCGTAGTGCGCGATCTTGTCGGCGTTCAGACGGATCTTGTCCACCAGTCGACGCACCAGCTTCTCTTGCGCCTTGTGGTTCATCACCGGATAGCCGCGCTCGTCGTGCGTCAGCCCGGTCACGAACAGCCGGTGGCCATCGCCTGCCTTTGCCATGTCCGGCACCAGATCCGCGCCCACGTCGAAGGGGCGGTACTCGCCTGGCTTCTTGGTGGTCCACCGGCGATCGAGCACGCTGAGCTTGTCGGCCGAGGGAATGATGACGCGCTCGGTCATGTGGCCGACGCACTCATCCATCATCACCATCACCGGCACGCGCCATTGCTCTGCCAGGTTGAAGGCTTCGATCGTGGTGTCAAAGCACTCCTGCGGGGATTCGGGACACAGGGCGATGATCTCGTAGTCGCCGTGCGAGCCCCACCGGGCCTGCATCATGTCCCCCTGCCCGGGCAGGGTCGGAAGACCGGTCGACGGTCCGCCGCGCTGCACGTCGATGAACACGCAGGGGCACTCGGTCATGGCTGCCAGGCCGATGTGCTCCATCATCAGCGAGAAGCCGGGGCCTGAGGTGACCGTGAGTGCCTTCTTGCCGCCCCACACAGCGCCTTGCAGCGTGATGGATGCGGCGATCTCATCCTCCATTTGGATGAACATCCCTCCCATGCGAGGGAGCCGAGCTGCGATGCGCTCGACAATCTCGGTGGACGGGGTGATGGGGTACCCGGATGCGAAGCGGCAGCCAGCTGCCAGGGCTCCTTCACATGCCGCGTGGTTGCCGTCGAGATAGTGCTGTCCTGTCAGCACTCCAGTCGGGTCTGCTGCCATCGAGAAGACCTCCGAATCAAGCTACCTTGGTCATGACCCCGAAAATGCTGAAGTCGGGGCAGTACAGGCCGCACAAGTCGCAGCCGTTGCAGTCATCGGGGCGCGCGAGCACCGGTGGGTGATAGCCCTTGGCGTTGAATCCCTTGTCGAGCTCCAACGCATGGGTCGGGCAGAATTCGATACAGAAAGCGCATCCTTTGCAGCGATCACGGTCGACGTGGACCGTGCCCAGGACCTTCTTGGGCTTTTTGGTCCCTTCGTTGTCGCTCATCCGAGACTTCCTTCCTGCCGCCTTGGGCGGCTCGCGCCCCAAATATGCTCGGGGCCACGCTTTGCGCCGGGCAGCAACTCGTGCGATCGGCGCACGCTCGGTACTGTAGCCGCCTTCGGCGGCATCATCAAAAGCGCGTTGTCGGATTTCGTCGTGCGCTCGCTCGGCTCGACCGCTAGCGCATCGATTCGGACCGCAGTCTCCCTCCGGGCTAAGCAAGGGCTCGCGGCGGGACGCAACTGCATGGTCGTGCTGAGTACCTCCATTGGCCCGTCAAGCCAACCGTCAATCGAGATGTTCTGGCTCACCTGCCTCAGGTAGGGTCGATCACCCCTCCCAACTCGGGCGATTCACCCTCTTCGGGCGTTTTTCCTCCAATGTGCCCTGCCCGCGTCCGAGGTTGGCCGAGCCCCATCCAAAGTGGTACGTCGTCCCCCAACCCAGACCGTTCCCTCCCTTTGCTTGCCGGAGAACCAGCGCATGTCCAACGTCTTGATCGTCGAAGACGAGCCTGCAATCGCGGAATCGCTCGCTTTTGCGCTGCGTCGGGACGGCTTCTCCGTGGACATCGCCGACACCCTGGCCGCTGCGAACGGCAAACTCGCTCAGGCGGATCTGGTTCTGCTGGACCTGATGCTCCCTGACGGCAGCGGATTCGACCTGATCCAGCAAGCCCGCAGGTCCGGCGCCCATCCAGCCATCATCGTGCTGTCGAGCCGCGATGAGGAAGCGGACCGGGTGGCAGCCCTCGAGACCGGCGCCGACGACTACGTGACCAAGCCCTTTTCGCCCCGGGAGATGGTTGCGCGCGTTCGCGCAGTGCTCCGTCGCGCCCAGCCGCCCGATGCTCCGGCTGTGCCCAGGGCGACAGGCTCCACGCCCCCCATGGCCCTGCCGATCAGCGTGGACGAGGTGACCCGTCGCGCCAGCTTCGACAACCGGGTGCTGGATCTCACCCGCGTGGAGTTCGACCTGCTCGCCTGCCTCGTGACCGAGCCAGGTCGCGTGTTCACCCGCTCGCAGCTCATCGATCAGGTCTGGGGCGACGGCTTCGCGATCACCGACCGGACCGTGGACTCCCACGTCAAAGGCCTTCGCAAGAAGGTTGTCGAGGCGGGTGGCGATCCGAACCTGATCGAGACCGTGCGCGGCGTCGGCTACCGGATCGCCACTTCGGCCGCCTCTGAGGGTGGGCGGACGTGATTCGGCTGATCGTTGCCTTCTCGGGCGCGGTCGGCCTGATCCTGTTGATGGCATTCATGGCTTCGCGCCTCGTGCGAAGCCGTACCGAAGGGCTGTCGGTTCGTCTGCAGGTGTTCGTGGCGCTCGCGCTCATCGTGGGCGCGTTCGCCTTTGGCCTCGGGCTGCTCGTGCTCGATCGCATCGAATCGCGAGCCACGCTGCTTGCGAGCGAGGCTGCGCGCGACGAAGCTGCCACGCTCGCAGCGTCGATCGGCGGGCAGATCGACACCAGCGGAGCCACGCTCGAGGGGATCGCGCGAGCGCTCACGCTCGAGCGTCAGCGCGGCGGGCCTGCCCGGCTCAGCCTCTCGCTGCTCGACGACAAGGGGCGGGAGCTGTTCCACGATGGTCCGCGCAAGGACGATCCGGGCACGGTGTCCGTGTCAGCGCCGATCGAGACGCGCGTGGGGGTGATCGGCCATGTGCAGGTGATCAAGCCCACGATCATCATGCGCAGGCTGCTCGGGGACTTTGCGCCCGTGGTGCTGCTGATCAGCGCGATCCTCGGGGTGGCAGCGGCGATCGCTGCGGCCCTGATCGGGCGCGCCATCGCAGCGCCGATCGAGTCGTTGACCGCGTTTGCCGTGCGCGTGAGCGAGGGGGAGCGAAAGGCCCAGCCTCCGGTTGCCCACGGCCTCGAGGTCAAGCGCCTGTCCAAGGCGATCGACAAGATGCGACGCGAGCTCGAGGGGCGCCCGTATGTCGAAAGCTTTGCCGCGGATCTTTCGCACGAGCTCAAGAACCCGGTGGCTGCGATCCGCGCTGCGGCCGAGGTGCTCGACGAAGGCGCCCTCGCAGAGCCTGAGGAAGCAGCACGTTTCGTCAAACGGATCCGGGAGGCCACTGGACGCATCGAAGCGCTGCTGGCCGAGCTTCTCTCTCTGGCCCGGATTGAATCGCGCGGCATCGAGACCGAGGACGAGGTCGACGTCGCGGCCCTGGCTCGCCGCTGCTCCGAGGCGATCGCTTCGCGGGCCACGCTCGAGCTCTCGCTCGACGAAGACCCGCCGCCGGTGCGCGGAGACCCGCGTTGGATCACGCGCGCGATCGACAACATGATAGACAATGCGATAGTGCACGGCGACGGCAGCGCGCAGCCCAAGCTGCGGGTGCGACACGACGATCAGAATGTGATCGTGTCTGTGGTGAACTCGGGCAAGATTGCCCCACATATTCGCAAGCGCCTGTTCCGCAGGTTCGTGACCACCCGGGGCGAGAAGGGGGGCACCGGGCTCGGCCTTGCGATCGTGCGTGCGGTGGCAGAAGCGCACCGGGGCAAGGTGGAGGTGGAGGAGCGCGAGCAGGAAGTGGAGTTCAGGATGCTGCTGCCGAGGGCGTGAGGACCTGGAGGGGCGGGAGACGAACGGGGGTACTTCGGGGGCGACGCCTTACATGGATGGTATCATCAACGGAGAAGTGCGGGGTCAGGGCGACGAACCTGTTCTCAAAGCGAAGCTCTCATGCGCTCTCATGTACCAATGCCCGCCGCCGTAAAATCGGCAACGCGTTTCCACACGCCAGCTCGCGTCGTTCGTGTGGCTGCAGCGACCAGCGGGATCGCGCTAGCCGCTGCGCTCTCCTGCGGCGAGTCGGCGCCTCTGTCGCCCGGGGCGCTTGAGCATCCGGACGCCACCTCTGGCGACGCGTCGTCGGAAGCCGAGCCGGAAGCAGCCGTGCTTCCACCCCGGTGTGTTGGCAAGTTTCCGATAGTGCCTGCAAGCTCTGTGGTTCCCTCGCTCTCCAAGACGCCGGGGGAACTCTGGCGTAGGGACATCGGCTTTGGCACTCAAGCCGGCGACACGGTGTTGGCCGGCGACCGGCTGGGAGTGTCCCGACAGCACGCAATATCTGTTTTCGACAGGTCAGGGACGAAGGTGGGGGAGTTCTTTGACATGGCAGCGCAAGTCGGCTCCCCGGCACTTGCTGATGCAAGCGGCAACTTCTACTTCGCGGGCCTCACGGTCAATGCGGTTGACCCCAACGGAAACCTGCGATGGAAGTATCCGCTCGGCAAGAACCTGGACATGGGCACGGAGACGGTCTACGCGTCGAGGATGTTGCTGAGCCCTGATGGAGGGCTCTACGTGTCTGCGAGTGACGGGTTCCTCCATGTCATCAACAGCGCGGATGGCAAAGGGCGATTCAAGAAGGAGCTGGCTACCAGCCAGAGCTATCGCGCTCCTCTGCTGACCGCGGGTATAGGCGACACGTTCTTTCTTTGGGCTGGCACTTCGAACACGGGGTCAGCCCCGTACGACGCCGTCACGGGGCAAGCGTTTGCCGCTCCGACTGTTGACGGCAAGCCGGTTACGATCTTTGGGGCCACGTTCGACGGGCTCCTGGCGGATTCGGCGGAGATCATCGGAGACCGGTCCGAGCTGCACACGCACTTCTTGAATCCCTGCATGGAAGTCGTGTGGTCGTTGCCCAAGGCATCAGGGAGCTGGTACGTGGCGCTCGTCCGCCACGACAACACGCTTGTGGTCGCAAACTACCCGGGCAACTGGGTCGCGGACCAAGCTTTCGCGTATCTCTACTCTGCCGAGGGCAAAGCCCTGCTCGGTCCGAAGCCGTTGCAGGGATACTTAACGGCGGCCGGGGCGGATGGAACGCTGTATAGCGTAAATTGCAGCGCCTCTCCGTCAACGGCGAGTGTGCTCACGCTCCACGCGTACTCCTCCCAGCTAGACGAAGACTGGTCACTCGATTTGGGTGCTGGCTGCAACATGAACGCAGCAACGTTGGCCGGCGACGGTGTGATGTACATTACCCGCGGCACGCAAGGGGAAAGAATCGAGTTGGTTGCGCTGCAGACCCGAAGCCCCGGGCTGGCCAAGTCCCCCAAGCCCACGTCGGGTGGAATGAACAACCGTCGCACGGGCTGGCTCTCGGCGCCGTGACGATCGTCCCTACTTCCCCCACAGAAACGCAGCCGGGATCTCCACAGCGTCGAACGGCTCCGCACGCACCGCGTCGTCCCCGCCATAGGTTCCCACGAGCCGGTAGCCGGTGCCATCAAGCCGGAATACTTCGACCGTCTTCTCCCGGGGCTCGACGAGCCAGACGTGCCCGACCCTGTCGCGCGCATAGATCGGTATCTTCTTCATCCGGTCGATGCGGAACGTCCCTGGAGACAGGATCTCGCAGACCCAGTTCGGCACCACCGTGATGAACAGCTCGTCGACCTCATCGTCATCGATCAGACGTCCGGCGCGCCAGCCCCCGAGATCAGGCACGACGATGTCCGGCTCAGGTCCGAGGTGCAGCTCCGGCTCGTCGAGGATGGTCCACCCGCCGGGACCACCCGCGCCCACATGAAATGCTCCGAAAAGAAACGAGCCCAGCCCAGTCGCACTTCGGAGCGCGGATCGACGGGGACGCGGCGTCAAAAGCAGCTCTCCGTTGAGCACTTCCGCGGTCATGTTCTCCGGCGCGCTGAGCACGTCTTCATACGTCGCGCGCTTGCGAGCAGGGTCTGGGGCCACGGCTCCGAGGATACCACGGGGACGCTGCCGCGCATCCGCGCGCTCTCAGCTCGCCTTCCCCGCCCACCGCTCCATCGCGCAGATCGCAGTGTCAGCCCCGCCCAGGGACGCAATCGTCTTGCCCAGCACCTTTGCGCGCTCAGCGCAACCTTCCCGGGCCCTCAGCGCTTCGGCGAGCCAGTCCGGGCGAAAGTCCGGCACCTCGCCCCAGCGCCCAGCTCCACCCTTGTGCACCATCTGCGCGTTGAACCGACGCTCAAAGATCGGTCCAGGAAACACCAGGAGTGGCACGCCGTGGGACAGGGACTGGATGATCGTGTTGTGACCACCGTGGCACACGGTCCAGTCACAGTGCGGCAGCAGCGTCTCTGCGTCCCAGAACGGGCGCAGCACGACGTTGCCCAGGCGCTCTTCGCCCTGGATGCTCTGGGCGCCCACCAGGCACATCGGTCCTGCCCCTTCGGGAAACACCACAGGAAGAACCTTCCTGAGCGAGGTCATGGTCATGGAGCCTGTCCCGACGTAGACGAACACGTATCGCTTCCCTGGTTCGGGCTCAAAGGCAGCATCTGATGCAGCGCGAAAAGAGCGATACAGGCTGCCGGTGAACACGACGTCATCCCTGCCCGCCTCGACTTCCTCCATCTCGGGAACCGAAGGGATGAGCTTGAGGGTCTGGCGATTCATGATGAGCTCGTGGGGATCCACAGGCGGCTTGCCGTAGTCACGCAGCACGGAAGCGACGGACGATCGCAGTCGCTTCCACGGAAACGAGCCCACTCCGACCTGGAACACGGAGGCATAGGTAGAGGCGAACGGCAGGCCGGTGATCTGGGCGAGCAGCATGGCGCCGAGATCCCCTTCGGTGAAGATGAGGTCAGGCTTGAAGGCTTCCACGGCCTTGAGCTGCTCGCGCACGAGCTTCTTGAGAAAGCGCAGGTTGCCGCTTCCGGTGAAGAAGAGCACGAGCCAGATGCTTCCGAACGACTTGCCTGGCTTGACCGGCGGCGTGGACTCCTGGCTGCGGGCTTCGATGAGCTTGGAGATGGCGCTTGGCAGCCCGAGGTAGGTCGCCTGCGGCATGGGGAAGACGCGGTACCCCAGCGACGTGAGCCGCTCTCCCAGCGGGCCAGCAGCGCAGAACGCGATCTGGTGTCCACGGGCTGTAGCGGCATGCCCCACAGCCAGGACACGGGTCAAGCTTCCCCATGTCCCTCCCGGAGGACAGAAGAGCGGAACGAGGATCTTCATGGGAACACGGGCAAGACGAGGATGTTCATGTGCCGACGCGCGCAAGGAGGATGTTCACGTGATCACAGGCGGAATGGGCGTGAAATCGCCACCCAGGCTCCGGGCCGCCTTGTCGATTGCCCAAAGATCCGCGAGCGGTACGCGTCCGCCTGAAAGCAGCCGCACCACGCGGGCCGGAGGGACATGAGCCTCCTCTGCCAAGCTGTTCGCAGCCAGCCGCTGGCGGCTCATGATGCTCTCCACATGCGCCTTGACCTTGGCGGTTGCGACATCGAGAGGACGCCGCTCCTTGGAGTAGGTCTTGGTGTACAGCGTGCGCAGAACCCCGGGCACATTGCCTTTCTGCACGATCTTGCGCGAGATCCGGATGTCGAAGAACTCGAGCTTCGCATTGGGGTACACGCGCACCCACAGCTCTGCCTCGGCGAAGAGCGCTTTTCTGAGCGGCAGGGTCGGGTCCTTGGCAGGTGCAACGACCAGCGCCCGGGGTTGCCGTTCGTCCGTTTCCTCGTAGAAGACTTCAAGATCCGCGCTCGGGCTGAGCCGGTCCCAGCTCAGCGTCATCACGATGCGCCACATCGGGAATGGAGGAACGATCGTCCCTTCCATCACCAGCGGACCCTCCACCGCACCTTTCGGCCTGGCATCGGTCATCGCTCACCCCGCGCTTGGTCTTCCAAGAAGGTACGGCAAGGCTGGGGCGAGGTAAAGGGGGGGAACGCCTGCCTCCCCTCGCGTCCAACCGCTTTCACTCGCGCGCCCCCGAGCCCCGGCGCCAGTTCCCTTCAGGTGCGGTCGCCTGCCGTTCACCTGCATCGGGTGATCGTTGACGCAGGCGTTGGCGTTGGCGTTGGCGTTGGCGTTAGCGCACGTTGGCGTTGGCGTGGACGTTGACGGCGACGGCGACGTGGACTTGGACGAGACGCCTTGACGAGGGCGCGTGCCGTCGAGCAGCTACCCAAAGGGCATGCGGATCGCGCGGAAAAACTTGTTCGGGCGGCCGAATCTGTCGTCCGAAACATCGCGGAGGGCGCTGGCCGATGGTCCGGGGCCGGCGGCAGCATCGTACGATCAGGGTATTCGCTTGCTCGAGGCCGTGGTCTCGATGCTGACCAAGTTGATCTGAGTTCAACGGGCCCGTCCAGGTCCACGTCGTCGTCGCCGTCAACGTCCACCGCCACGTCAAAGTCATCGTCAACGAGGACCAACTCGAGTGGCCTGCTTTCGGCCACGCGATACGTGCACCCTTGTCCCCTGAGCCCGGGCGCGTACCATCCCTTCGCCATGACCCAACCCGTCCCCGCCGGTGAGCCCTTCTCCCCGGTCGCCCCGCCGGCCAACACCCCGCGTCCGGATCGGAACAAGGCGACCCTCGGGCAGCGCATCGCCGGCGCGTTGCTGATCCTCAATGCGGTCTTCCTGCTCGCGCAAGCGACGCTGACGCCGTTCTTGCCTGACGCTGGCGGGCCTCGTCCGGGGATGTTCCTCGGCTCTGCGCTGCTCGACATCGCGATCGGCATCACGCTGCTGGTCGGCAATCGCAAGCTCGCCACGCTCGCGATCATCCGGGCAGCGCTCGGTCTGGTGGTCTTCACCGCTCTGTACGTCATGACCGATCCCCTCGCAGCGGTGTTCCAGGTGGCGGCATCCACCGGGATGCTCCTGCTGCTGATCGGCGACGCGAAGAAAGCGCGGCTGCTCGTGGGCTCCATCGTCTTCGGGCTCTACCTGGCTGTAGCCTCTGCGTCGCTCTTGCTCGTGACAGCGGGAAAGCTGCCTCTCGCAGCCCTGGTGCTCAAGGCCACGGGCGCCATCGAGCCGATCCCTTCCAAGACCGTGACCGGACATGCGGTCCGCTACTCGCTCAAGCTTCCTGACGACCGCTGGTTCGTGCGCAAGGATTCGCTCGCCAAGAAGGACAATCCGCTCGCAGACCGCTGGCTGATCCGCCCTGACATCGATGCCCACATCCTCGTGATCGCAGAGCACGTACCGGGCGCCGTGGTCCCACTCGATCCCTACACCGACGAGGTTCTCAACAACGCGAAGAAGGCCTCAACGAAGTTCAGCCTGAAGCACCGGGCTGCCATCGAGGGAAGGGCTGAGCAGGCGCGCGTCGCGCGGGTCACCGCTACGGTCGACAAGCTCGACCTGGAATACATGTTCGGCGTGTACGCCGCCTATGATCGCGGCTTCCAGGTCGTGGCCTTTGCGCCTGCCAAGTCGTTCGACAAGATCGCTGGCGACTTCGAGAAGATGATCACCTCGTTCGAGCTTCCCCCTGAGGTGATCGATCCGCCGGTTCCGGCCGAGGTGGAGCCTGCGCCGGTCGGGCATCTGATCGGCGTATCCTTCCCCTACACGCTCGAAGCGCCGTCCGACCGGTGGCACCTGCGCAAAGCCGACGTCGTGCGCAAGGAGAATCCGCTGATCGATCGCTGGATGGTCCGGCACGAAAAGGACGCGCACGTGTTCGTGGTGGCTGAGCACGCTCCTGGCTCCGTCCTGCCCATCGAGGCCTACACCGATGCGGTGCTGCAGAACCTGCGGGAGCGCTCCTCGGATCTGAAGGTGATCTCCCGCGAACCCATGGCCTGGGACCCGCAGCACACGCGGCTGATGCGCCTGAGCTCCACGATCGACGGCAAGGCGATCGAGTACTGGTTTGCTGCGATCGTGGCGCAGGACCGCGGATTCCAGGTCGCCGGCTTTACCGCCGCCACCCTGTTCCCAGGCATGGACAAGGAGATCCGACAGGCAGTGGAGTCTTTCCGTCTGCCGCCCTCCCCGCGCAAGAAGTGACGTGATATCGGATGAGCATGGCAGAAACCGCGCTCCCCATCCCGAAACACGTGGCCGTGATCATGGACGGCAATGGCCGATGGGCCATGAACCGCGGTGCACCGCGTCACTGGGGTCACCGGGAAGGCTCCAAATCCGTGCGCGCTGTGGTGAGAGGCTGCCGGGCGCTCGGCGTCGGGTACCTCACCCTCTACGCCTTCAGCCTGGCAAACTGGGCGCGTCCGCGCGTGGAGGTCACTGCCCTGATGCGCCTGCTCGTGCGCTTTGCCCGACGCGAGGTTGCTGAGCTGCGCGAGAAGGGGATCTCCGTGGGGACCATCGGGCGCATCGAAGACCTGCCTCCGGTCACGCGAAGGGCGATCGATCAGCTCATGGATCAGACCAAGGATGGGAAGGACATGCGTCTGACCCTGGCGCTGAGCTACAGCGGGCGCTACGACGTAGCCCGGGCAGCACGTCAGGCTGCGGAGCTGGTGGCGCAGGGCAAGCTTCGACCGGAAGAGGTCGATGACAAGTGGATTCGCTCGCACCTGTGGACCGCAGAGCTACCGGACCCGGATCTGGTGATCCGGACCGGAGGCGAGCAGCGCAGCTCGGACTTCCTGCCGTACGAGTCGGTGTACTCGGAGTTCCACTACCCGCCCGAGCTGTGGCCGGACTTCAGCGAAGATCACCTGAAGGCCGCGATCCAGTGGTACCAGTCGCGCGAGCGAAGGTTTGGCAAGACCAGCGCGCAGGTCAGAGGACAGATGCCCGCTTAGGAACTAGGAATAGGGAACAGGAACGCGAATATAGAACATGGAATGGAGCCGGCGTGGCTTCGTCGCTCGGGCTCCGTCATTCCCGATTCGCATTGGAATTCCCGTGTTGCCTATTGCTAGTTGTCCTGCACCTATCGGGCGCGAGAAATCTTCCCTCCCGACCCTCTGTCTGCTCAAGTGGGGAGCCGTATACGGAGCAGGATGAATCGCAGGATCTGGGAATGGATCGTCTTTGCGCTGGCGCTCGCTTCGTCAGGCGCGCTGCTCGCTGCTGAGCAGGGAGGACACCCTGTCGCGTGGTGGTGGGTCAGCCTTGCGGGATGCGCGCTCGTGGCGCTTTCGCACCGCGCCTGGTCGCCGGTCATGGAGACGTCGATTCTGCCCGGGGTGTGGCTGGTTGCGATGGTGTGGGTGCCTCCTGGCGGGACGGCCTGGTACTCGTCGTTCGTGGGATGGACGCTGAGCGCTGTCGCGGTCAGGACACGTTCGCGCTTGGCGGTGTTGCTCGCGTTGGTAGGCACAGCCGCATGGATGGCGGCGCCGGATCAGATGGCGCTGGACGGATTCCGGATCGCGTCGCTCGCATGCACTGGGGTGAGCCTCGTCTTGCTCGCGTGGTACGGGCTGCGCGTGCCGCCGCGCGCGCGCAACGTGGATCTGATCGTCTGCTCCTACTCCGGAAACACGGCGCACTTCGCGCAGTCGTTTGCAGAGGGCGCGCAGCAGGCAGGCGCTTCGGTCACGGTGCACCGCCAGCACCACATGGATGTGCGCGGCGTGAAGCTCGAGGGGGATTCGCTGGTCGTGGCCTATCCGGTGATCGGGTGGAATCCCCCTTTCCCGCTGCACGACATGCTGCTGCGGGATCTGCCTAGGGGAAGAGGCAAGCCTGCCTACGTGCTGCACACGTCAGCTGGCGGCCCGGAGAACGCGTTTCTGCTGACGTGGCTGATACTGCTGCTCAAGGGCTACCGGCCTTGCGGCAGGCTCGGCGGCACGTATCCGGTGAACGTGACCACGATACGCATCGGCCCCAGGCGCATGTGGGCGTGGCTCGATTCGCTTCTGCCGCGCCCCTCGGACCTGCGGGTAGCGCGTGAGGCGGGCCAGTCGTTTGCCAGCGGGAAGATCGATGGGCTTGGGTTCTGGGTGTGGCCTTCTCCGCTGGTGCCGCTGAACCATCCGTGGATCGCCCGGACGTTCTTCCGGTACATGTACTGGCCGTACCTGTGGAAGTCGCGCTGCAACAAGTGCAACCTGTGCGCGCGGGCCTGTCCCACCGGCAGGATCAAGGCTGTCCCAGGCTCGTTCCCCACCTCAAGCGGCAACTGCGCGCTGTGTTACAACTGCGTGAACCTTTGCCCCACCAACGCGATGCATGCGATCGCGCTCAGCGAGTACGCCACCCAGTATCGTCCGCGTTTTCCGAAGCTGGTGGTTCGCAATCGTCCGCGTGAGCGAAAGCCGCGAGCAGAGCCGGCCCAGTAGATTCTCACCCTGCCCCGTGCTTGAATTGCCGCCGTGGCTTCCATCCGTGCTCCGGCTGCTGCTGATCCTCGCGACCGCAAGATCGCAGAGCTGAAGCTGCAGCTCGAGCGCGAGCGCAAGGCGAACGCAGCCCTTCGCGACGTAGCCCTGGCCCTGGGCTCGCCTCTGGATGTCGACACGTTGCTCGAGCTGGTGTTGGCGAAGACCGCGGAGCTGCTCGAGGCCGAGAGGGCCACGGCGTACCTGATCGACGACGCGTCGGGCAACCTGGTGTCCAGGATCGTGGTGGGCGGCAAGGTGCAGGCGATTCGGCTCGAGGTGGGCGAAGGCATCGCAGGCTCGGTGGTCAAGTCAGGCAAGCCGATACGGGTCAAGGACGCGTACCGGGACAAGCGGTTCGATCGGAGCTGGGACGCGCAGACGGGGTACAAGACGCGATCGATCGTGGCTGTGCCGATGAAGAACCATCTGGGCAGGACGATCGGCGTGCTGCAGGTTCTCAACAAGGACAGCGGCGGGGAGTTCAGCGCTGACGACGAGTCGTTGCTCAACTCGCTGGCGACGCAGGCGGCGATCTCCATCGACAACGCGAAGCTGTTCATGTCGGTGGTGCAGAAGAACGTGCAGCTTCGCGAGACGCAGGAGCTGCTGGAGCGCAAGGTCGACGAGTTCAAGCTTCTGTTCGACCTGGAGAGCGCGATGGCGCGGGCTGCGACGGAGCAGGAGCTTGCGTCGGCGGTGTTGACCGAGACGGTTCGTGCGACGCGGGTGACGGCCGGTGCCCTGCTCGTGGTCTCCGCGCAAGACGAGGGCAACACGCTGTACTGGGTGAAGGCGGGGCAGAGCGAGCTCGGCGTCCGGAGCAAGATGACACCTGCGGCGGGCAGCGCGATCGCGAAGGCGATGAACGACGGGCCGCAGCTGGTGCAGCCGGCTGCGGGAGGTGCGGCGCATCCGCTGCCGGACGGTCGCGATCTCGGATTCGAGGTCGCCTCGGTCGTGGCGGTGCCGCTCACCACCGAGGACGGCAGCTCGATCGGCGCGTTGGCGCTCTACGATCGCACCAACGGCAGGGAGCTGGCGGGCGACGACACGGAGCTTGCGAAGCTGGTGGCGGTCAACGCCACCACCGCGATCAGCCTGCTTCGCGCGCGGCAGTCGCGCGAGATGACCGAGCGGCTGTCCACGATCGGAAGGCTGCTGTCGAGCGTGCTGCACGATCTGAAGACCCCGATGACGGTGATTGCGGGCTACGTGCAGCTCTTGAGCATGACCGAGGATCTGAAGCTGCGCGCAGAATACTCGGAGCTGGTGCTCAAGCAGTTCGACCACATCACCGCGATGCAGCGCGAGGTGCTTGCGTTTGCGCGCGGTGAGCGGACCCTGTTCGTCAGCCGCGTGTACCTGTCCAAGTACTTCGAGGAGATGCGTGCGCAGATCGAGCACGAGCTGAAGGATCGCCCGGTCAAGCTGCAGATGGTCATCGGCGATCGCGGCATTGCGCGGTTCGACGAGGGGAAGATCACGCGCGCGATCCACAACCTGGTGCGCAACTCGCTGGAAGCGATGGGGGAGGGCGGGGGCACGCTCGGGATCGAGGTTCAGCGCGACGGAACGGACCTGGTGATCTCCGTTTCGGACACCGGCCCGGGCATCCCCACGGAGATCGAGGGGAGCCTGTTCCAGTCGTTCGTGACCAAGAAGGCGGGAGGGACAGGCCTCGGGCTCGCGATCGTCAAGAAGGTGGTCGAGGAGCACGGCGGCACGGTCCGGGCGTCATCGTCCGAGAGCGGTGCGGTCTTCACCGTGCGCCTGCCGCAGCCGGCCTGAGCGAAGGCTGCAGGCTCCAGGCCAGGCCTTCCAAGGTGACATTCTCCGCGATCTTGCCAACACGCGTTCCCTGAAGACGCGGTGGCAGCGCCCAACCGACGTGCGCGTTCAAATGTTCGAAGTCCAATCAACGGAGCCAAAGTCGGCGCGCCACTGGCGCGCATGCGTTCGACGCGGCATCGCCGCGTCTCTGCGACGCCGATTGGCTCCAGAGACTGACCACAGATAGCACAGGGGTCGCGGAGTCTTGTGGGAGGGACGCCCACGGTCCTCGCGTACCAGCCCTCCCCACTCTGTGGGCTCTGTGACCTCGGTGGTTCCTCTCCAATGTTATCGCAGCAGCTTCTTGACCCCAGGCGCAGCAAGGCGCTCGTAGTGCGGGAAGTTGCCGATGAGCGGGCGCGCGTAGTTCTTGAACGCGATCGACACGTCGTGGTCGCCTTGCAGGAACTCCTCGGGCATGTGCTTGGTGGCCTTGGCGACCGTGTCGAGCGGGGTGAGCATGTAGTCGACCGAGTAGTCGCCGGTGCGGCGGATCGCCACCGAGCCGTCGACGTTGTGCCACACCGAGTACTGCACGGCCTTTTCGCCGACCTCGCGCGCTTCGTTGGCATCCGCGGTGGACACCACGGACAGGAACGAGCGCTGCAGGTAGCCGAACGTATCGCTGCGCACGCGCTTGATCTTGAGCTTCTTCTTGACCAGATCACCGAGCGCGTCGCCGAGCGCGCCCGTGCCTGACAGCTGCACGTTGCCGTGCGAGTCGCGCTCGACGCTGCTCTGCAGCGAGGTCATGACCGGCTGACCGGACTTGTCCATGATCCCTTCGGAGACCGCGATCACGCAGCGCCCGTGCTGCTTGTAGACCCTGTCGACCTCGGCCAGGAACTTGTCCTGATCGAACACCTGCTCCGGCACGTAGATCAGGTGCGGGCCGTCGTCTGGGTACTTGCGAGCGAACACCGATGCCGCGGTGAGGAAGCCTGCGTGGCGTCCCATCACGACACCGACGTAGACGCCGGGAAGGGCATAGTTGTCGAGATTGACGCCGGCAAAGGCGGACACGACGAACTTGGCGGCCGAGCCGTAGCCCGGGCAGTGGTCGGTCACGAGCAGGTCGTTGTCGATGGTTTTGGGGATGTGGATGACGCGCAGCTCGTAGCCGGCCTTGGTCGCATTGTCGTTGACGATGTGGCAGGTGTCGGCCGAGTCGTTGCCGCCGATGTAGTAGAAATAGCGGACGTCGTGGGCGCGAAGGACCTCGAAGATCTTCTCGCAGTATTCGGCATTGGGCTTGTCGCGGGTGCTGCCGAGACCCGAGGACGGCGTGGCTGCGACCATTTCGAGGTTGTGGGAGGTGGCTTGCGACAGGTCCACGAAGTCCTCGGCGAGGATGCCGCTGACGCCGTGGCGGGCGCCGTAGACGTGGGTGATCTGCGAGTGCTTGCGCGCTTCGAGCGCAACTCCGACCAGGCTCTGGTTGATGACGGCGGTTGGTCCGCCACCCTGTGCAACGACAGCCTTACCCTCGAGCTTTCCCATCGCGATCCTTCCTTGTGACGAGTGGATGCCTGGGCGAGTTGTGGCGAGCCAGGCGCGCCAGGGCCCAGGATGCGGGGCAGTCTACCGCCCGCTCGGCCTGGAGCGTCAAGCGGCGACCCAACGGTGAACAGATGGCCCGTAGCCCTGCCAGCCCACGAAATCTCGAATGCAGGTTGCGGTGGCGTTTTGCCCCATCCGCGCTACATTCCCGCCCCCCCGCCGTCCCCTATCCCAGGGTCGGTCGGGTGCGCGTTGACTTGAGATCCGGGATGTGCATAATGCGCTCCCCCTCTTTTCAGGAACACTCTCATGCTGAACCTGCCCAAGATCGAAGCCCTCGAGAGCGTCCAGCTCCGCAAGGATCTGACGCCGTACCGCGTCGGCGACACCGTTCGCGTGCACTACAAGATCGTCGAAGGCGAGAAAGAGCGTATCCAGGTCTTCCAGGGCGTGGTCATTCGCAGCCGTCACGCCGGCCTGCGCAGCACCTTCACGGTGCGCAAGGTCAGCTTCGGCGTAGGCGTAGAGCGCATCTTCTCCGCTCATAGCCCCTACATCGGCCGAATCGAAATCGTCCAGCACGGCATCGTCCGTCGCGCACGCCTCTACTATCTGCGCGATCTGTCCGGCAAGAAGGCTCGTCTCAAGGCCCGACGCGACCTGTCGACCCAGGTCGCGGCAACGCCGGCGGCCGAGACCACGGCGCAGCAGTAGCCTCAACCCGGCCTCGCAAGGCTCTCGCCCCGCCTTTTCTGCTCCAGGTTCGAGCTCCACCCCACGGGCCTTGCCCCGCGCCGCTGCCATTGCGTCCGGTCCATCACACTAGGGCTTCGCTCTGCCGTTTTCGGAAGCTATCATGCCCGCTCTCCAATCCAGCGGCATGAGGCATCTGCGATGACGACCTATTGTCCCCGTTGTGGCGCTCAGACTGCACCTTCCGACAACTTCTGCGGCTCCTGCGCATCGCCCATTGCGCGCGCGCCTGCTGCTGACCCGCAACAGCAGCCCCAGGCCCCGCAAATGCAGCAACCGTTCGGTCCACCGGCGCAGCAGCAACCGTTCGGTCCGCCGGCACAACAGCCGTTCGGTCCACCGGCGCAGCAGCAGGCTCAACCTGCGCAGCCGCAACCGATCGGCCCCCCCATGCAGCCGCAAGCGCAGTTCGCTACCACAGCAGCCAGCATGGGCAACACCCCTGCTGCCGCCTATGCACCCCCGGCAGCAGCGCCTGTACCGAATCTTCCGCAACCGCCGTTCGGTGCGCCCCCTCCCGGGATGCTGCCAGACGGAAGCTACGCGTTCCAACCGGCGCCGAGCCCGCAAGCAGCTGCGCCGGCGCCAGCCGCGCCCCCGGCTCCGCAAGCTGGGATGCAAGCCCCTGCAGCAGCTGCTTCTCCCTATGGTCCGGCTCCGTCGCCCGCGCAGCAGCCAAGCGCGCCGGTTGCGGGCAAGTGCGACTTCGGACATGATGTCCCCCAGGGCACCAGCTACTGCAGCTTCGGACATCCGATCACGCTCGGCGACATGAAGTTCGCGGGGGGCGACGCGTTCGGTGCCACGGCCTATCCTGCCGATCCGCCGATGGCTGCGCCTGCGCCGTTGCCGCCTACCGGAGCGATGAGTCCGTTCCCGCAGCAGCCTCCGGCTCCTCCGGCAGCGCCTGAGCCGCCCTACGGTTTCAACGCCCAGCCTGCGGCGCAGCCGATGCCATTCGCGGCGCCAGCGCCCGAGCCAGCGCCGCCCGCTGCGCCTGCACCGGCCCAGCAGCAGGGGTGGCCAACGCCAGCGCAGCAGTCGCCAGCGGTCTACGAGGCTCTTGCTGCAACCACGCCAGCAGGCGCTGTACGGCGCGCACTTCGCGGGTTCCTGTACAGCTTCCACGCGGATTCGAACGGCGTGTTCTGGCCGCTGTTCATGGGTCGCAACATCCTGGGTCGCGCAGGCTCGGGCGAGACCCTCGAAATCGAGATCGCAGATCCCACGACGTCGTCGCGCCACGCCACGATCACATGCGACGCCAACGCGGTCGTGCTCGAGGATGAAGGGTCCACCAACGGCTCGTTCGTCAACGATCAGCCCGTGGGATACAAGGGCAAGATCGAGCTGCACGATGGCGACCGAATCCGTTTTGGCGCATACAATGCGGCTGTCAGGCTGGTGTCGCGCTAGGCTCATCCGCGGGCGCGTTGCGCTCGGAAAGGCGGGCAGACCCTCTGCCCGGTTCGGGGAAAATGCAGATGCGTACTCGGTCCATCCCTGTCGCGCTGTCGCTTCTGGCAATCCTGCTGTTCGTCTCCACGCGGTTGTTCGCAGCCCCCGAGGCGCACATCGTTCGCATCGACCCGCGAGCGAGCTTCACCGATGGAGCGCCGGTGCTCACGGTCGTGGTCGACCTGGTGCAGAGCAAGCCGGTCAACGAGGTCATCGCCAACTGCGCTTCGATGCGCGGCGATTCGCTCTACGACTGCCAGTCTGAAGCCCTCGAGCAGCCCAAGGCTCTGTACACCCCGTTCCCCTTTCCCGAGAAGAATGCGCAGTTCCTGGTCACGGTCGACGGGTTGGCGCGACCGACCAAGTTCGTGTCCAAGTCCCGGTGGGGCGACAGCCTTCGGCAGCCCGACGTCGGCACCGCGTGGTTGATCATCGTGGATGCCGCTGGCTCCATGGGCGGACGTCTCAACGATGCCAAGGCCCTCGCCAATGCCTTCGTCAACGCCATGCGCCCGAACGACATCGTCTACGTCGTCGCCATCGGCGATGCGCAGGTAGGCAAGAGCTCCGGATGGCAGCCGGCCTCGGCCCGCGCCAACGTCAATGGCTTCGTCGACTCGATCGGGCTGTACCCGAGCAATCCGCGGAACAATCGCCCGTTGTTCAACCACATCAAGACCGCGGTCAACGACGGGTTCAAGTCGCTGGGCAACGTGGGCACGAACGTGAAGGTGCCGTTGCATCAGGCGCTCGTGGTGCTCTCGAACGGCGTGGCTGGGACCGACGCGCTCTCGACCGGCCCCGGTGCCGAGCAGCTCAAGCAGATCATGTCCGCTGGGCGCTTCCCCGACACGAACAGCTCCCTGCCCAAGACTCCGTTGCCGGTCATCTCGATCCTGTTTCCCGCGGGCGGATACGAGGAGTTCAAGGAGAACGCCCAGCAGTTCATGCAGAACCTCGCGAACCCGGAGTTCGGAGGCTTCTACAGCATCATGCGCATGGGCCAGGGCAGCCACGCCGGGCGCATCGTTGCTGCCGTGCAGGACCGCTTCAACCAGATGAACATCGTCAAGTACCGCGTGTCGTGCATCGCAGCGAACATCACCCAGACGTTCCAGCTCGCTTTCAACAACGTCAAGCCGCCCATCATCGGGGACTCGTCGTTCAAGGAAGTCCCGGTCGGCATCGATCCGACCACCTGGCCTCTCGACGTCAACTACCAGTACACCGCGGACCAGGCGAAGAAGAACCCTGTGGCGCCTGGAGGCTCGTTCCGCGTGTGGGGCGACTTCTGCTGGGGCGGCGACAAGCAGCGCGCCGAGGTCTACTTCGTGCCCAAGGATCAAGCGCTGCCGCCGTCGCTCGAAGGCGGCGACATCGAGACCGCCAAGCGCGCGCAGCAGCAGCTCATCGCGCGCAAGATGAATGGCAAGGCGCTGCAGGCCACGGACACGTTCGTGGAGTTCGAGGCTCCGTCTTCCGAGAAGATCCTGGTCAAGTCCGGCAGCGACTACGTCACGCGCTTCGTCATCTTCGACAACAAGGCGGCGCGTGGCAGCCCTGCGGACGCCAAGAACATCATCACTTTGAAGGCAGAAACCGCGCCCTTCCCGTTCATGCTCGTGGGCGGAATCGCCTTTGCGGTGATCGTGGTCATGCTCCTGCTGCTGATGCTTCTGACCGGCGGCAAGAAGCGCGGCGGCGGCGCGGCGGCCGGGATGCCTGCTCCCGTGGTCGCCGGTGGTCCGCAACCGTATGGTGGCGGCGCTCCGCAGCAGCCGTTCGGCGGCGCGCCTCAACAGCCGTTCGGCGGTGCCCCGATGGGCCAGCCCGGATTCGGCGGTGCGCCCCCTGGACCAGCGCCGTTTGGTGGCGGCGCGCCCCCTGGACCAGCGCCGTTTGGTGGCGGTGCACCCCCTGGACCTGCGCCGTTTGGCGGCGGTGGACCTGCGCCAGCAGCACCGGGCGGTGACTTCATGTACGGCGGCCAGCCGCCCAACTACGGGCTGACCGGCGCGCAGCCGGCAGCGGTCCAGGCTCCGCCTGACCCGTACGCAGGGGGCGGCATGGGCGGCGCAAGTCGAGCCGTCATCTCTGGTGCTGCGGGGACGTTCCCGATCAACCCGGGCATGGAATGCAACGTCGGACGCGATGGGGCGCGCTGCCAGGTGCTGCTCCAGGAGCCCCGGGTTTCTGCAGTGCACTCGACCCTGAAGTTCGAGGGGGGCCAGCTGATGGTGCGTGATGGCGGCAGCAACAACGGCACGTACCTCAACGGCAATCGACTCCAGCCCGGGGTTTACACGCCCGTTCCGCCTGGATCGATGCTCCGCTTCGGACCGGTCGAGTTTCTGGTGCGTCTGGAGTAGCCTCGGCGGGCCATGGTCCAGCCTGCTGTCTCGAACAGCCGAGTCCCACTCAACGTCGCGGACAAGTCTGACCCTGGACTCGACCCCGACAAGCAGGTCAACGAGGATGCCTCTCGGTACGCCGAGGTACCCTGCGGTTACCTGCTGGTCGTGTGCGACGGGATGGGGGGGCACGCCTCGGGGCGCGAGGCAAGCCAGCGTGCGATCCAGACCATCTTTCGCGAGATGGACGCGCCCCACCCTGCGCCAGGGCTTGCCCTCAAGCGAGCGATCGAGATCGCAGGGCGCGCCGTCTACGAGCTCGGTGGCCCGCCGCAAAACCAGTTGCGTCCAGGATCCACCTGCGTCTCCGTGCTTGTGCACCCTGGCGGCATCGAGGTTGCCCACGTCGGTGACAGCCGCGGCTACATGGTTCGCGCGGGCCAGATCTATCCCATCACGCGTGACCACTCGATGGTCCAGCAGCTGATCGATGCTGGCGTGCTCACGCCGCAGGACGCGGTCGGACACCCGGATGCCAACAAGATCACGCGCGCCCTCGGAATGACCGCTGATGTCGAGGTCGAGCTTCGCCCGACTCCGATCCCGCATGCGCCCGGCGACATCCTGCTGCTGGCGTCCGACGGGCTGTGCGATCTGGTGGCGCCCAGCGAGATCCTCGCAGTGCTGCAGCAGGCGATCCAGCTCAGGGGGCTCGCGTTTGCCTGCGATCAGCTCGTGGCGCTCGCCAATGCGCGGGGCGGGCACGACAACATCACGGTCCTGCTCGCCCAGGTAGGCCAGCCTCCGCCCGAGCCTGGGCTGCGAATGACCATTCCTGAGACGGTGTCAGAGGCCGCGCTTCCGCTGCCGCCGGGGGGCGCATTGCCGCCTCCTGCGGCCACGGTGCCGGAGATACCCACGCTCGCCGATGAACCAGGGTCGCCGCTCGCGCCCGTGGTGCCAGCCGGTCCGGCGCCCACGATGATCGACGAGCAATATGCGAGCGGACCTGCGGTGCCCCTGCCCGGGGCGAGCGCGACTCCGATCCAGGGTGCGCCCGGAGCCGTCTGGCCCCAGCAGCCCGCGGCTGCTCCATCCAAGGCCACAGGGCTCATGATCGCTGGCGCCGTTCTCGTGCTCGGCGGCCTGGTGCTCGTTGTCGCCTCGTTCTTCTGGGCTGTGTCGCGCGGCGCCGGCTCAGACCAGATCGATGTCGAGGACCCCCGGCCGCGCCCCTCCGCGAGCGCACCTGCGGCGTCCGCCGATCCGCTCGTGGACTCCACGACGCGGACGCGACCGGATGCCGCCAGCGCGCCCTCAGCACCATCGTCGGTCCCCCGGACCGCGCGCTCAGCGGGGCGCTGAATTGTCATCCACTGCCCAGAAAACGGGTCGAACATGATTCCAGGTTTCGGCAAGCAGACCATCCTCGTCGGTAGCGCGCCTCACTGCGACATCGTTCTCTCCGGTCCTGGCGTTGCACCAGAGCACGCCCGGATCGTGAATCAGGGCGCCGGTCAGCTGGTGTTCCAGGACGCTGGGGCTGGGCCGACGTTTGCGGGCGGCCAGCCCATGCAGCCGCGCGGCTCGATGCCTTTTGATCTGCGAACCGTGTTCACGTGCGGCCAGGTCAACGTGCCGCTCAACCATCCGTCCATCGGCTTGATGCTCATGGAGCGCGGCACCTTGATGCCGGCGCCGCAGGCAGGGCATGTGGTGGTGGGACGCGAGCCGACCAAGGCCTCGCTGGTGATTCGACATCAGTCGGTGTCCAGCCGGCATGCGACGCTGATGTTCGATCGGATGATGGTGGTCGACGAGGGGTCGACGAGCGGGACGTACACAGGTGCGGGCAAGATCCAGCCGGGCACGCCCACGCCGCTGGATCCGAACGGTGTGATCGCGTTTGGCCCTGTTGCGATCCCTGTGGCGACGTTGCTGCAGGTGGGGCGCGCGATGGCAGGCGGCCAACCGCAGCCCGGGCCTGCAGTGGCCCCAGGGGCAGTAGCTCCCATCCATTCGCCGGCGCCGGCTCCGGTTCCAGCGGGTCTGGTTGCAGCGGCTGCTGCGCAAGCGCCGCCGCAAGGCCCTCGCAAGCACAGCACGGTCATCGGCAGCCTCGATCTCGGCAAGCCCTTCCAGACGATCGGCCGAACGCCGGACAACGACATCGTCTGCAACCACGCGCAGGTGTCCAGCCGCCACGCGGTCTTGATCAACGCCGACGGCCAGGTCTTCATCGAAGATCGCGGCAGCGCCAACGGCACCTACGTCCGTGGTCAGCGCATACCGCCGCACAAGCGCATTCCGGTCCAGAACGGCGAGCGCATCTACGTCGGCCCCATGCCCCTGGTGGTCAACATCCCGGAATCCGGCACCGGTCAGGTCATCATTCCGGATGTCAGCCAGTGGTCTGGCCGTCCGCTCTACGAGATCGAAGCATGGGACCTTCTGATCGAGGTTCCGGACCGCGACAACCCGGGCGCCCAGCGCGTGCTGCTCGACCACGTGTCGTTCAAGGCGCTGCCTGGCGACATGATCGCGCTGATGGGGCCCTCGGGCGCTGGCAAGACCACGCTGCTCTTGACGCTCAACGGCTATCTGCCGCCGACCGCGGGGCTGGTGCGGATCAACGGCGAGAATCTGTACGCGATCTACGACAACCTGCGCGGGTCGATCGGATACGTGCCACAGGACGACATCGTGCATCCGGAGCTGACGGTGTTCGAGGCTGTCCGGTACTCGGCGCGGTTCCGGTTGCCGCCTGACTATTCGGATGCGGAGATTGATCGACGGGTCACCGAGACGCTCACGCAGCTGGGGCTGGAAGGGGTCAAGAACCTCGAGATCGGAAAGCCCGAGAAGAAGGTCCTGTCCGGCGGGCAGCGCAAGCGCGTGAACATCGCGATGGAGCTGGTGACCGACCCGGTCATCCTGTTCCTCGACGAGCCGACGTCAGGGCTTGCGGCGGACGACACGACGGCGCTGGTGAAGCTGCTGCACGATCTGGCCAAGGCCACGGGCAAGACGATCGTGATGACGATCCACCAGCCGGCCAAGGACGAGTACGAGCAGTTCAACCTGTGCTTGATTCTCGGCTACGGCGGCGTGCCGATGTTCTACGGGCCGACGAAGCCGGACTCGTACCAGTTCTTCGGCAAGTACCTGGACACGATCGGCAAGCCTGAGAAGATCGACAATCCGCGCGACATGTTCGACGTGCTGCAGAAGCGCGAGGCGCCCGTCTACGAGCAGATGAAGGCGCAGGATCCTCGGACGCCTCGAGGCGTCGCGCGCAACTACTGCGCAAAGCAATGGCACGAGGAGTTCAAGGCAAGCCCGACCTACCAGAAGATGTATTCAGGTCCGCGCTCGGTGGGCGCGGGCGTGATGCAAAGCTACATCCCACCGGGTGCACCCAAGACCACGGGGCAGTTCAGGCTGCTCTTGAGCCGCTACTTCACGACCAAGCGCAGGGACACGTCCGGTTTCTGGATCATGCTGCTGCAGGCGCCGATCATCGGATTCCTGCTCGCGTTCGTGTTCGGCTTCCAGAAGGCCGGCATCCCGGGCTGGTGTCTCGGGGCGATGCAGGAGCTTTCGCGCAAGGGCGGAGGGACCGGCGGAGCGGATCTGCTGACCGGCATGGCCTCCACGCGCGACAACTCGGCTGCCGCGTTCTTCCTCGTGGTGGCTGCGGTCTGGTTCGGAACCTCCAATGCCGCGCGAGAGATTGTCAGCGAGCGGGCCATCTACATGCGCGAGCGCATGGTGAACCTCGGGCTGTTCAACTATGTCTTCTCGAAGTTCCTGCTGCTCGTGTTCTTCTGCGTCGTACAGTGCACCGCGCTGCTGGTGATCGTCTTTCCGTTGCTGGGGTTCAACGGAGGCCCTGTGGCCTTTGGCATCGAGCTGGCCAACCTCGTGGCAGTCTCCGGGGTCTCGGTGGCGCTCGGCCTGCTGCTGTCGACCGTGGTGACCTCGAGCGAAGCGGCCATGGCCTTGACTCCGATCGCGCTGATTCCGCAGGTGGTGCTCGGGGGAATGATCGTGCCGATGACCACCAATGCCGTGCTGCGTTGGCCCATGTTCGTCATTCCTGCACGCTGGGGCTTTCAAGGCGTGGTCGCGCAGGAGCGAATCGCGATCGCCGACGATTCGTCGTGGGTCATCGATCTGAAGAATCCCTCGTTGCAGAGCGCGGGCGACTACGTGTTCAACGGCAAGTTCAAGTGCGCCACGGCGCAGATCGCCAGCGACACCTTCAATGGCGCCTGGGGGTTCACCGAATACGACCAGATCTGGATCCCATTTGCGGTGATGGCCGCCATGACGATAGCGACGATGATCCTGCTGTTCATCGTGCTCAAGCGACGAGATCCGGTGTAGGTAGGCTACAGGCTTCGGGCTACAGGCTACAGGGCCGTGCTCGTGCTCGGGCTCGTGCTCGTGCTCGTGCTCGTGCGTCCGCGGCATCGCCGCGTCTCTGCGACGCCGATTTGGCACCTTGAAAGGGCTGGCCTGGAGCCTTCTAGAGAAGATTGGCTGCGAGCTCTGCCAGCTCGCTGCGCTCGCCCTTGGACAGCACGATGTGTCCGGCAAGGCGCTCTTGCTTGAAGCGGTCCGCCACGATGGTCAGGGCGTTGGAAGCGCTGTCCACGTAGGGGTTGTCGATCTGGTAGGGGTCGCCGGTCAAGACGACCTTGGTGCCTTCGCCCGACCGCGTGATGATCGTCTTGACCTCGTGCGGCGTCAGATTCTGGGCCTCGTCCACGATCAAGTACTGATGCGGGAGGCTTCGTCCGCGAATGTACGTGAGCGGCTCGACTTGGATCAGGCTGTCGTCGATCAGCTTGGACATCGGCGGCAGCTTCTTGCCGCTCCCGCTCCCGGACAGCAGCTCGAGGTTGTCGAAGATCGGCTGAAGCCACGGGTTGAGCTTCTCCTCGACCGTTCCAGGAAGGAAGCCGAGGTCCCGGCCCAGGGGGATGATCGGACGGCTCACCAGCATCCTGGTGAACACTCCGTCCTCCACCGTGCGCTTGAGCCCCGCTGCCAGCGCCAGCAGGGTCTTGCCCGTCCCCGCCTTGCCGACCAGGGTCACCAGCTTGACGTTGTCGTCGAGCAGCAGGTCGAGCGCGAACGACTGCTCGCGGTTGCGAGGACGAAGCCCGAGCACGCCGTCGTGCGGAACGTGCAATGCCACGATCTTGCCCTTGGCTGCGTCGAACCTTCCCAACGCCGTATGATTCGGAGCCGCCTGATCGCGCACCAGCACGCACACGTTCGGATTCAGCACGTTGCCCGCAGGCGGGGCGATCTCCCCCCGGGAGTAGAATGCATCGACCTCCGCTCCGGGTACGTCGATCTCCATCACACCCGAGTCCAGCTCGTCCATCTGCACGCGCTGGCTCTCGTAGGTCTCCGCCTTCACCCCGAGCGTATCGGCGCGAATGCGCAGATTCGTGTCCATCGTGATGAGGATCGTCGGTCGATCCGGCGAGCCATCCCGTGTCTCGATCGCGGTCTGCAGGATCAGGTGATCGGCCTTGGAAGGATCGATCGCGACGGGCAGCACCGAGCGCACAGGCGGCAGCGCCACGCGCAACGACCCGCCGTGGTCGAGCGGGACGCCCTTTGCCAGCGAGCCGTTGCGCGCCCGCAGCCCGTCGAGCAGCCTGGATACCGAACGGGCGTTGCGCCCGATCTCGGTGCCGTCACGCTTGAACTGGTCGACCTCCTCGATCACGAAGATGGGAATGATGACGTCGTTGTCCTCGAACCTGAAGATCGCCTGCGGGTCGTGCAGCAGGACGTTCGTATCGAGCACGTAGTTTTTCTTCATTCGCACTGCTCTCCGGGGAAACCCCACCAAGCCATCGAGTAGCAAGGACAGGGTCCAGATGCCAGCACCTTCCACGCCGGGGCAGGACGCTGCGCATCGGGGGCGGCAGCGATCACTTCTTCTCGCAATGGTGCGATGCGCCGCAATGGTATCCATTCGGGCAACGGTGCCCTGGGCCGCAGGCAACAGCCGACGGCAACGACTTCGCCTTGTCGAGCGCGGATCGGATGAGCTTCGCGAAGGCGTCGGTGCGCGTGTAGACGTTCAGGGCTTCCTTGCCTTCGCAGCTCTCTGCGCCGCGTGACACCACGCCCCGGACCGCGCCCGTGGCGGAGTCCAAGGCAGGTCCGCCGGAATCGCCCGCGCAGACCGACTCGCCGACCCAGAACTCCGCAGGGCTGGCCTGCAGCACCCGGACATTGTTCCGGGTGAACTTCTTGCCCGCAGCGACCGTGTCGCCGCGTTGGCCGAATCCCACCACGCGGAGCCGGTCCCCGAACTTCACGCTGCCCTTGAGATCCACCGCGATCGGGGGCACGCCCAGGACTTCCCGATCGAGAATCACAACTGCGATGTCCTGGTCGCACAGCACATCGTCGGGTGGCACGACCAGCTCCTGGCCGTGGGCGACCACCGGAGCTGTCTTCGTGTCGTTGCCGACCCGGATCGCCAGTGAGGCAGGGCTGCGGTCCTTGCTGATCTGCGCGCTCCAGGAAGGGCACTCCAGGTCCGGCAGTGTGTAGCTGACACAATGCCGGGCCGTGAGCACTGCGCGCGGCGCGATCAGGGTTCCTGTGCACAACCCCTTGCTTCCAAGGTCGATCGCCACCACGGCGGGATCGTGGCCGCTGTCCGATTGCCCTCCCACGATCGGCTCGCTCTGCTCGAGCAAGTCGGACTCGGTGGGAGCGCCATCGCCATAGGCGCCGCAGGACGCAAGCAGGACGACAAGGGCAGGGAACGGTAGAAACAGGGAACGCATACGCATCGGATTCACCTCCGGTCCAGGTCCTTGGCAAGACCGATGCCGTCGCCCGCATCGTGTCCAATCGCGGACTTGCGCGAATCCGGGGGTGGCGCCCGCCACTTTCCGGTGGCGGACCGCCATGGGCTGCCCGAACGACCTACTCGCGCGCATCGACGCGCAATGGCGCTTTCCCGAATCGTGCGCGAATGGAGTTGAGCGATCGAAGGATTCTGGGGCGACGCACGATCCGTCGCACGAGGTTCTTCTTGCCGGGGAAGTCGACCAGCAACAGGCCGATGATGATGGTGAGGATTCCCTGACCGGGTACGCCAGGGACAGACATGATCGCGCCGGCAACGATCAAGAGCGCGCCAGCCAGGTTGCGAGCGATTGCAGCGGACCATCGTCGCAGAGCCGACTGCGACGGTGGCGGCGTCAATCGCGCACTCACGAAGTAGTCTTCGGGAAGGCGCGCGACCACGACGGTGACCAGGATCAAGCTTGCGGCAAAGGAGACGACCATCACGATCGCCCCCACGATCAGGTCTGTCCGCACAGCGGTCAGGCTTGCCAGGATCCTGTCGAGCACGACAGGGACGTTATCCCAATCTCTTCCGGATCGCACCGGACTGGGAGTCCAGCGCTGCGATACGCGCGGGTGTGCCCGCCCCAGGAGTGTATACTGCCTGCCTCCATGACGTCGGTTCCCCCGCCCCAAGACCCGCTGCTGGCACTCATCGGCAACGTGGTTCGATCCGAACGTACGCCCGGAGTGGTGTACCGGTTCGGGCAGAAGGTGGGGGAAGGAGGCATGGCGATCGCCTATCTCGCCACGCGCTCCGCACCTGAAGGGCAGTGCCCCGTGGTCATCAAGGTGATGCGTCCGGCCTGCATGCATCACTTCGGGGAGACCGCTGCCCTGGTCGTCAAGAAGGAAGCCGTGGCCCTGGGAAGGCTCAACGAGCGAGTGCCTGCGACGCCCTTCGTGGTCAAGCTGCTCGACGTGGGGAGCGTGTGGATCCTCAAGGACAACCCTCCAACGGAGCTGCCTTGGATAGCGCTGGAGTACATCCACGGAGGCGCAGAAGGGACCACGTTGACCGATCGGGTGGCATCGAGCATCCGCGCAACCGGCTTCGCGTTCGATCCCGCGCGCGCAGCGCATGCGATCTCCTGCCTCGCCAAGGGGCTGATGGCGGTGCACGAGGTGGGCGTGATCCATCGGGACATCAAGCCGGACAACGTCCTGTGCTGCGGCTTTGGCGATCAGGAGATCTTCAAGGTTGCCGACTTTGGCGTAGCGCGGCCGTCTGGGGTCGCGGGCACGTTCGGGGGCATACCTGTCGGCACGCCCGGGTATGCGGCACCGGAGCTGATCGTGAGCGACGAAGCGAACCTGTCGCCCCGCAGCGACCTGTTCAGCCTTGCTGCGGTGTCGTTCTTCCTGCTCACGGGCGAGGAGTACTTCCCGGTTCGCACGATCTCCGATGCGATCATCCAGTACCAATCCGCACCGCGGCGCAGCCTGCTCGACACAGGGCGTCTGTCGCCGGAGCTGCGCCAGCGCGAGGCAGCGTGCCGGGCGATCGATGCAGCGCTCGCCCGGGCCAGCTCACCGGAGCCAGGCAATCGTCCGGCCGATGCGGATGCCTATGCTGCGGCGCTGCTTCCATGGCTGCGCACCGATTCGCGCCGCCTGCGGCCGGCGGCCCGGCGTGTGGAGATCTTCACGAGCCCGCGCGCCCAGAGCATTCCAGGCTGGCAGTGGCTCACGCGGCAGATGCCGGGCACGGACCACATCATCCGCAGCGTGGCGTGGGATGGAGATGGCAGGTGCCTGGCCGCAACCACGCAGGGGCTGGTCTTCTGGAACGGCACCTCCTGGCAACCCGCTCCCATGCAAGGCCTCCCTGACCCGGAAAGCGTCCGCTTCGTCCGTCGGCTTGCCGCAGGCAAGTGGCTGATCGGCTGCGAGCCTGCCACCTTTGCCACCTACACGGTGGAAGGCGTGCGCGAGGTGATCCGGCTGGGCGACGACACCATGAAGGTCAAGCTCTTCAGTGGCGATCTGGACGACCTCGCGATCATCGCGGCGACCGACGAAGAGCGCACGACGAGCCTGCACACGCTGGTGGGGCGTCGGTGGATCAAGCCCTTTCCGATCGCGGGCGTTGCCGCGCTCAGCTCGGTGGCGCGGGTCGGCGATGCGCGCTGGCTCCTGGCTGGGCGCCGCGTGGATGGCAGCGGCTTTGCCGCGATCTTTGCGCCGCTCGAGTTCGAGCTGACGCCGCTGGAGACTCCCAAGGTGCGGGCGTTCCTCGCCTGCGGCGGCCATCCGGATTGCGAGATAGGCCTGGTTGCAGGGGTCGACGGTGCAGCGGTGCTGCGTGACGATCAGCGGGTATGGACCGAGACGGTTGCCGGGCACGCGGATCTTTCGTCAGCGGTGGTGGATGCGGCTGGCGGATGCTGGGTCGGTGCTGCAGGCAGGATCTGGCATCGCGAGCCGGGCGGCCCCGGTGAGCGGGAATGGCAGAGCGCGTGGGAGGACTCGTCATGGACCGCGCCCATCGTGTCGCTCTTCGCGGATGTCGGCCTGGTCATCGGCGTGACCGCGGACGGCGGCGTGGTGGAAGGTCGCAGCATCGAGCTGGAGCTGGGGACGATGATCGGCTACGGGCCGCCTCCGCGCATTTGACCTGGAATCGCGTCAGGGATCAGCGTTGTGATTTCAGCGTCGTGGGCTAGACTCCGCGGCCTCCGATGGACAATCGCGCGATCAAGGTCGCCCCGCTGCTCCTGCTTTCCGGCATGTGCGCCCTCATCTACCAGAACACCTGGCAGAGGGACTTTCGGCTGATCTTCGGCGCCTCCACCGCGGCGTCGGCCGCGGTCATCGCCGTGTTCATCGGCGGGCTCGGCATCGGCGGGCTGATCCTCGGCAAGCGGGCGGAAAAGCACCCTGAGCCGCTCCTGCTCTACGCCAACCTCGAGACCGGTGTCGCCGTGTCTGCTGCGCTGACGCCGGCCCTGCTGTGGCTTTCGCGCAAGGTCTACATCGGACTGGGCGGCACCACGGTGCTCGGCCTTGCAGGCGGGACCGTGCTTCGCCTGGTGCTGTCGGCTTTCGTCCTCGCCATTCCGACGCTCCTGATGGGAGGCACACTCCCGGCTGCTGCGCGCGCGGTGGAGACCGAGCGCGATCACGGACGTCGCGGCGTTGCGATTCTGTACGGCTTCAATGCGCTGGGCGCGGTCACCGGCTGCCTGCTCGCCGCCTTCGTGATGCTCGAGCTGTTCGGCACGCGCGTGACCCTGTGGATGGCCTGCCTCGTCAATCTCGTCGTCGCGCTCGTGGCTCGCATCGTGGCAGGCTCCCTTCCCAGCGAGCGCTCGGCTCCGGCTCCAACCGCCACCGTGGAGAACGCTGCAGCGCCAGGGGAGTTCGTATTGGTGGCCTCGGGTGTGGTGGGCTTTGCGTTCTTCCTGATGGAGCTGGTGTGGTACCGGATGCTCGGGCCAATCCTGGGCGGCACTGTGTTCACGTTCGGCTTGATCCTGGCCGTGGCCCTGCTCGGAATCGGCCTGGGGAGCGGGCTGTACGCGCTGCGCGGCCAGCAGCGCACCCCGACGATCCTCGGGTTCGCGATGACCTGCCTTCTGGAAGGGGCCTTCATCGCCCTTCCCTATGCGCTCGGCGATCGCATCGCCGTGCTCGCCATCCACCTGCGCGCCATCGGCGCCTTCGGCTTTTGGGGCTATGTCGCCGGCTGGGGCGTGATCGCGCTGATCGTGATCCTGCCCGCAGCGCTGGTGTCCGGCTACCAGTTCCCGATGCTGATCGCCCTGCTCGGCCGCGGACGCGAGTCGGTCGGACGACACGTTGCCTGGGCCTACGCCTCGAACACCGTGGGCGCGATCGCAGGATCGCTCGCAGGAGGCTTCGGTCTGCTTCCCTGGCTCACCGCGACCGGATGCTGGCGGATGGTCACGATCGTGATGGTCGCGCTCGGCGTGGCTGCCATTGCGCTGTCCGCGCACAGGGAGCGACGTTGGGTGCGGCTGACGGCACCGCTGCTGCTCGCGGTCGTTTCGATCCTGATGCTTCGTGCGGGCGGGCCCAGCGCGGCCTGGCGCCAGAGCCCGATTGGCGCTGGACGCGTCGGAGCCGAGTCGGTCAGCAACCCGAATGCGATTCGCAGGTGGATCGAGTCACGCAAACACTTCACGGTATGGCAGCAGGATGGCGTGGAGAGCGCGGTCGGGGTGAGCAACGAACAATCGTTCGCGTTTCTGGTCAACGGCAAGGTGGATGGCAATGCGCGTGCCGACGCACCCACGCAGGTGATGGGCGGGCTGCTCGGCACAGCGCTTCATCCGCACCCCAAGAGCGCGATCGTGATCGGTCTCGGCACCGGGAGCACGGCGGGTTGGCTCGGGAAGGTCCCTGAGCTGGAGCGGGTCGACGTGGTCGAGTTCGAGCCGACCATCCTGCGGGTGGCGCGCGATTGCGCTCCTGTGAACCAGGACGTGCTGAGCAACCCGAAGGTCCACATCATACTAGGGGACGCCCGGGAGGTGCTGCAGACGACTCGCACGCAGTACGATGTCGTGCTCAGCGAGCCGTCCAATCCCTACCGATCCGGCATCGCGAGCCTGTTCACCGAGGAGTACTACCGCTCCGCGTTGGCTCGGCTGAACCCGGATGGGCTCTTTCTGCAATGGGTGCAGGGCTACGAGGTGGATGGCCAGACGATTCGGACGATCTATGCGACGTTCGCATCGGTCTTCCCGGTCGTGGAGACGTGGCAGCTGCGTCGCGCTGACATGGTGCTCGTCGGATCCATGAAGCCGCTGCAATACGACGCGGCAGCGCTGCGCGCGCGCATCTCCCAGGAGCCTTATCGCACTGCGCTCGCCATGTCCTGGCGCACCACCACACTCGAGGGATTCCTCGGGCACTACGTAGCTCGTCCCTCGGTGGGGGCCGCCATTGCGGCGGCCGGAGGCGGCCAGCTCAACACCGACGACCAGATCCTGATCGAGTTCGGATTTGCCCGCTCGCTCAACTCCCGCGTGCGGTTCGACACGCAAGACATCATCGACATTGCACGCCCGGTCAAGCAGGACCTTCCCGAGGTGCGCGGCGAGGTCGACTGGCAGCGCGTGGAGCAGGAGCGAGAGCTGATCCCGGTGGTCGACGGCGAGTCGCCTCGCACGTCGCCGCCCATGGATCAGGATACGACGCAGCGGATTCTCGCATTCCAGAACTACGTGAAAGGAGAGTTCGCGGCTGCGCTCTCGAACTTCCGCCAGCAGCCTCGCAGCCCTGTGGGGCCCATGGAGCTTGCGATGCTCGGCGAGACCCTTGCGGATGCGGAGGACGCGACCGCGGAGATCTACGCTGACCAGCTTCGGGCCACCCATCCTGCGGAGGCCGACACGGTGATGGCGCGATTGAGATACGTGCAGAATCGTCCCGAGGACGCCTGCAGGCTCCTGGAGAGTGCACTCACCGCATTGCAGCACGACCCGTGGCCCTGGCTCGCGGTGATGTATCGGGCACTGAAGCTCGTCGAGACGTTGTCCGATCGGGATGCGGCTCGCGCGGCGCGCTTCTTCGATCTGCTCAAGAAGCCATTCGCGGCACAAGCTCTTAACGAGTATCGGGAAGACACGCTCGTGCATCTGTCCAGGCAACTCGACATCAAGGCGCGATGCCGCGAGCTGTTCGAGCTGCTCGGGCCGCACGTCACCTGGGAAGAGCCCACGTTGGCCTATCGATTCTCCTGCTACAAGGCGACTGGGCATCCCAAGGCCGACCAGGCAGAAGCGGATCTGCTCGAGTACCTGTCCAAGGAGCCCGTGGCGTTCTCGCGGATGGTCGAAGTGCGCTGATCCATTCACTGGTCGAGCCATGCGCTCAGCGTTGTTGCTTGCCTGCCATCCAAGCCCTGGTGTATTGCCAGCCCAGGAGGCAAGCGATGCAAAGCGGATTTGGTCAGGGAGGGCAGCCGCCGGGATATCCGCCAGGACCGCCGGGCGGTGGCAATCCGCCGGGTGGCTGGCAGCAGCCCACGCAGCTTGCTCAGCCGCCTTCTTCTGGATTCGGTGCACCCGGGCCTGGCACGGTCCCGCAGCCTCCCATGGGCGGTGCGCCGGGCGGCTTTGCCCCGCCACCACCTCCGGATCCCATGGGGTATGGGCAAGCGCCGGGCATCGCACCCGGCATGCCACCCCCTGGTATGTCCCCTGGAATGCCTCCGCCTGGCATGGCCCCGCTCGGGATGCCGCCTCCTGGAATGGCCCCGGGAATGGCCCCGCCCGGAATGGGACCACCGATGCAATACGGCGTACCGGGCTCTGGAGCGGGCTTCTACGAATTCAATGATACGGAGAACCAGAAGGTCAACAAGCTGGCTGGACGCCTGATGACTGCGGGAATCATGCAGATCATCTTTGGCGCGGTCTCGCTGATCGGCAACTGGTTCCTCGGGGTGACCAACGGCGTGCTCGGCATTCCGGGCGCCATTGCGATGATCATCATCGGAGCCCTTTTTGCCAGCGCTGCGAGCTCGTTCAAGAACATCAGCAACACCCAGGGCAATGACATGGGCCACCTGATGGCTGCCATGGATAAGCTCGCCATGGCTTCCCTGGTCCAGATCGTCGGCTACATCCTCGCCGCTGCCCTCTTCGTCATCGGCATCATCCTCGCCGTCTTCCTGTTCGCAGCGCTCTTCGTCGCCGCACACTGAGCTGCCCGCCTCTCGCACGTTCACCCTGCAATCGTCCCCTGTTTCGCGGCGTGACAAGCGGCCCCGCGCGCGGTATGCCCAGTGTGTCGTTCTTTCCTATGCGAGGTTGACGCCATGAAATGGGCAACGATTGGCTTGGGGGTGGCTGGGGCTGGGCTGGTGATCGCATCTGCCATGGCAGGTTGCGCCGAAGGGGAGGATCCCGTCTTCGGCAACGCCGGCAAGGGCGGAGCTGCGGGCCAGGAAGGCGGCCTCGGCGGCCAGGCAGGCGGCCAGCCCACCGGCGGCAACGGCGGCACGTCCCAAGGTGGCGCTGGGGGCAGCTCCACTGGCGGCAGCGCGGGCAGCTCCGCTGGCGGAAGCGGCGGAACCGGCGGAACGTCTGCCGGGGGCAGCGGCGGCACCTCTGCGGGCGGAAGCGGCGGCACCTCTGCTGGGGGAAGCAGCGGGCACGCGGGCGAAGGCGGCGGCGGCGGCTCCTGCAAAGCTTCAGGCACGTGGGCTTCGGTCGACGACGTAGCCACGAGCAAAGTGGCAGCCGGAACAACTGTCTGGATCGAGGGCGCCATCGCTACGACCCGCAAGCTCGTCGTCTATAGCAGCAAGAACACCGGCACCTGCCTCTGGGGCGTGTTCGTCAAGGCGCCCACGCAGCCCTATGGCACGATGGTGGTCAGCTACGGCGACAACATGACCACGCTCGCAGATGGCGGCGCAGGGACCTGCCCGGACACCGGCAGCGACATTCCCAATGGCATCATGCCTGGCGACGTCCTCGACATCACAGGCGACACGGACGCCTACGCGCCGTCGACCTGCACCGCGCCCACGCCTGCCAAGCAGATCCAGGTCAAGGCATGCTCCGTGGTCAAGACCGGTGGAGGAGGCGCACCCGCGCCGGTGGAGGTCAGCAATCCCGCGGATCTGAAGACCGGCGATCCCAAGTACCAGGGGTTGCTCGTGAGGATCACGAACGTGACCGCGCAGAACTTCGACGGCGGCACAGTGGGGCCCTACGGCGTGATCACATTGCAGGGCTCGGGTCTCGAGGTGCACGACAAGTTCTACTACACGACCGACGGCGCGCCGGAGTTCGGTCCAGCCCAGCACTTCAACAGCATCGTGGGGATCAACCACCTCGACTACTGCACGTGGGCGCTGCAGCCCCGCGACAAGTGCAAGGATCTGGATCCCAAGTCCATCGGCTGCCCGTAAACGATCTTGACCTTTGTACGGCCAACATCCGACTCTAGCGCCATGATCCGTCCTGCCCTCGGAATGCTCGCCGCTGGCTCTGTCGCACTTGTGATCGCCGGCTCGTGCTCCCCGCCCCCTCCCAAGCCGTTGGACGTCTCTTCCTATCCGAGTGCGACGACGTCGGCTGAGCCCCTGTTCATCTCGAACGCTCCGTCCAAGGAAGCGGGCGCGCCTTCAGCGTCCGCACCCGCTCCGGCTGTGCCAGCGCCATCCGCATCCGCACCCGCGGATGGGTGGAAATGATCGTTCGTCAGCGTTGATCGTCGGCGTTGATCGTCGGCGTTGATCGTCGGCGTTGATCGTCGGCGTTGATCGTCGGCGTTGATCGTCGGCGTTGATCGCCGGCGTTGATCGTCGGCGTTGATCGTCGGCGTTGATCGCCGGCGTTGATCGTCGGCGTTGATCGCCGGCGTTGATCGTCGGCGTTGATCGCCGGCGTTAATCGTCGGCGTTGATCGCCGGCGTCACGACACCACGGTCGTTCATCACCGGCGGTTGAACCCGCCGTCTGTGAGTTTTGAGAGCTACGCGGATTCAAGGCCTATCGGCCTCCAGCGTCGCGCCGACACCCGAGAGGCCGGCAGGCCTTGTGACTAGCGCAACCGGCCAACGTACAGACGGCGGGTTCAACCGCCGGGGCATGGTCGCGGGTTCAACCGCCGGGGCATGGTCGCGGG
>JACRCQ010000018.1 GCA_016218915.1 Deltaproteobacteria bacterium | reverse complement strand
GGGGCCAGAGCGGGAACCGCCTCGATTTCCCTACCCCCTCCGCCGCCCGACCGCTTGGACTCCCCGGGTTTGCATCGATGAATCGGCGGGCGTGCGGAGGGGGTGCCGAGCGAAGCGAGGCGGGGGAGGTGATCAAAAAGTTCGTCAACGGAGTATTGAGACGCCCTCGTCACGGAGCGGGTTTGCCACGCGGGGTTATCAGGTACCGCACCACGACCCCGATCGTGATCCCGATCGCGCACAGCCCGGCCACGAGCGACATCAAGGTCGAGACGCCGAAGTAGTTGGAGAAGCCGCCGACGATCCACCAGCGACGGGTCTGCCCGATCGACAGCGCGTTGAATGTGAAGTGCACGACGATCGCTGCGAGCACGGTTCCGGTCCGATGGCGTGCCACACCGCAGGCGAGCCCCAGGCAAGTGGTGGACACCACGCGCACGATCCCGACGCCGCCTGGCATGTCGGCATGCATCCAGCCGAACAGCCCGGCTGACAGCACGGTTGCGATGCCTCCAGACAGCAGCCAATCCTTGACGGTCGACAGCGCACGAACCACCGGGCTCTCATCGAGGAACGCTGACAACGATTCACTCGCCTTGTCAGGCGCGCGCAGCAGCCGTCGCGTCAGGTCGGTGACGAACGACCAGAGCGCGCCGCGGAACAGGAGCTCCTCTGCGATCGGCGCTAGGATGGCGCTCCAGACCACGGTGAGCACAGCCGGGTCCTGCTTGAGGGAGCGTCCGAACTCGCCAGCGTTCTGGCGCGACACTTCGGCGCCGCCCCGAGCGATCTCCTCCATCAACGTTCGGAACGCAGCGCCGATGGCGATGTACGAAGCGGCCACGAAGATGATCGGCGTGGCCGCGATCACGATCGCGAGCTGGTAGCCCGCCGGCCAGGCAAGCCCCAGTCCGCGTCGTGGTGCGCGCAGGATCAGCGCTGCCAGGCCGAGGCCGATCGCTGTGACGACGACCTGCACGAGCATGAGGTAGGCCTGCAGGGTCATGTGCCGCGCGAGGCTGAGCGGGATCAGGTAGATCGCGTAGCGCGGGAGCAGTCGCGTTGCTGCGAGCCAGACAGCGCTCAGCGCGAGGAGCCTGAACCACGTCAGGTCACGCGGCTGTGGGGCAGGATCCATGCGCAGAGGTATACCAGGGATCCGGGATCCGGGTGGAATCCCCTGGACCGCCGCGACGAATCGCGTTCCACTTCCGCGCATGAAACGCCTTGGGTCTTCGGTCGTTGCGTGCTTGTTGTCCGCTGGAATCGTGGGAACCGTGGGGAGCGGCGATGCTGCCACGGCGTACAAGGATCCGGCAGCGCGAGGGCTCGACGTCTTCCTGCACATGCCGGAGCGCGCAGCTCCTGGCGGCATCCTGAGCGTGCAGGCGCAGGTCTACGGCTTTCCCACGGTGACCTCGCTGACTCCGTTGCCCGGCGCCGTGCTCGAAGCCGTGTGGGATCCGGAGAGCCTCGGCAAGAACGCCCCGTCCGTGGCATCCGTGCAGGCGGTCGCGGACAAGGCGGGAAGAGTCCATCTCGAAGTGCCGGTGCCAGAAGGCGATGCGCGGGAGCTGCAGCTGCTGATCGGAATCCAGTCCGGCGAACATCGCAGAACGCGATCGGTCAAGGTTGCGCGCGTTCGCCCCTACGACGTGTCCGTATACATCAGCGATACGCGAGTCGTGCCAGGCACGCTCGTCCCGGCTTGGGTGCTGGTACGCAATGCGACCACGCAGACGCCCACGCCGCGGGCACCCGTGGAGCTGACCTTGCTCGAAGGCGGCGTGGTGCGCCACACGGTCCAGCTGACCACCGACCAGGCAGGCAGTGCAACCGGGCGCATCGCGATCCCGCTGATCGACGAGCCGGTATGGAAGTGGACGCTGCGGGCGCGGGTTCCAGGGATCAAGGAGAGCGACTCAGGGGAGGATCAGCTGACGCTCTCGCCTCGGGAGGAGACGCCCGGGCAGCCGCACGTCAGCGCGAGGTGGAACGACAGCTCGGTACTCGCCGGACAGAAGACCTCGTTCTGGGCAAAGGTCTACGACGCGACCGGCGAGCCGGTTGCGAGCCATCCGGTCAAGTACTGGACCGGACTGCGCGGGCAGAATCCGCCCGCTGACGTCGCCAAGTGGGAGAAGACCGCGACCACGGATCGGTTTGGACGGTTCGAGATCCCGATGGACGCGCCGACCACGGTCTCGCCGATCGTGGGCACGGAGATGCGGTTCATCATCAAGACCACGGTCGACGGTCGCGACCTGGAGGCCTCGGAGACGCTGACCGTCGGCCTTCCCACGCCGTCGATCAACCTGCTTTCCAACAACCGGGCGCTGGTGCCCGGGCTCGAGCAACGCCTGCTGATCCAGGCGCTCGATGGATTCTACAAGCCCGTGAAGGCGACGTTCTCGGTCAAGGGGCACGGGCTGGACACAGAGGTCACCTCCAACGCGGACGGTGAAGCGGAGATCCTGTGGAAGGTCCCGGCAGACATCGGAACCGCGCGCAGCGTGGGGCCGTGCGCCGGCGGCGTTGCGGCAACGCTCACCGTGCGCCCGAAAGGTACCGTGGAAGCGTTTGGCAAGCGGACGAGCCCGTACGAGCTGTGCGTGAGCGTGGACAGGGAAGCCAACGCAGTCGTGCTCGTGGAGCCGCCCGTGGCCCGTGCTGGTGACAAGGTTCGTGTCAAGGTGGTCGGTGGGAAGGGGTTGCCCTGGAGCATCGCCATGCAGTCGAACCACGACGCGATGTCATCGGGCGGGTGGATGGAGGACGGGGAGCAAGGGGCAGACGTGCTCCTGCCCGCGAATGCGAGCGGGGTGTGGACCGTCACAGCGGTCTCCCCTGGCAACAAGAAGAAGGCGCGCAAGGCGCAGACCGCGGTGCTCGCCATCCCCAAGATCCTCCCTTCCCTCGGCGCCAAGCTCGCAGGGGGGCGCCCGGTTCCCGGAGGGTCGGTCCTGGTGGACGTCGACATGACCGACGGCCATGGCCACGGGCTTCCCGGCACGGTGGCAGCGGTGGTCTTCGACATGTACGGCGGCGGGAGCGCGTATGGGCTCGTGTCCATGGACACGCGACGTTCGCTGTGCTCGGCCGTGAGCGTGGAGGAGAAGCGCTGCGACACCTTCCTCGAGGGGGATTCTTCCCTCGACGCGTCTCGTCGAGGCAGGCTCAGCGACCTCACCTCTGCGACGGTCAACGCCATGCTCGATCCTGCGGCCGACGTCGACGACGCCCTGACCAAGGCGTTCGCCGATGTTGTGCACTCGCTTGAGGGCGCGGTGATGGAGTCCACGGAGTCGCCAGAGCGCCTGCGCGACACGAGGGCCAAGACCGCCAAGGGGTGGGACTTCAATCCAGAGCTTTGGACGCTGGTGACCTCGGCCATGGACAAGGCGCCGGAGACCCCGGGTGGGGAACCCTTCGCTCTGGTCGACGCGGTCGCGATCGACCCGCAGGTCACCTTCGACAACGTCGCGCGCAGGGTCACGCGTCTGAAGCTCCTGCGCGTGCTCGTGGAGGTCCGCAACCACATTCGCGAGCACTACACAGACCCGAACGAGCCTGCCCTGCGCGATCCCGGAGCCATCCTGCGCCGCATCGTTCGCGAAGGGAAGCTCGCGGATCACGCCCTGCTCGATCCCTGGGGAGGAACCATGCAGTTCGTGCGTGCGAACGGGCCCGGTCTTCCCTTCCTGACCGTCAAGGGGATGGAGCTGCATGCTCCGGGCCCGGACGGCAAGATCGGCACTGCGGACGACGTGCGCGATCCGTTCGAGCGCGTGCTGCGATCCGGATCGCCCTATGCCCTGGCTTCGAGCGAGGATCGGGTCGTCGATGGCAAGCTCGACATGGAGGTGGCTGAGTCGACCGTGGCAGCTTGGCAGTCGCTGCTGGAGGAGTTCACGGGAACGAAGCTTGGGCACGGAGCCGGGACCGGTACCGGGCAAGGATTTGGCAGCGGCCATGGACGGCTCGGCTCCAGCCATCGCACCAAGCCTCCCATGGTAAGAATGGGTGCTACGTCGGTCGTGCGGGGGGAAGCCGTGTGGCTGCAGCCTGTGCGCACGGATGCCAACGGCCACGTGCAGATCTCGGCGCCGCTGGGCGATCTCGACACGACCTACGGCGTGGCGCTGATCGGCATTCCAGATCAGGCGCGTCCTGCAACCTACCTGCTCGAGGTCCCTGCCTCCCTTCCTCTCTCCGCACGGATCGAATCAGGTGATCAGTGGACGGAAGGGGACGAAGGGGAGGTGCTGGTGGCGCTTCGAAACCGGTCGGACGCAGCGGTACGTGCCTCCGTGGCCTCGACCGTGGGTGGAGTTGCGGTCATGGCCAGGCCCGCTGACGCCTCGAAGGTGGTGGACATCCCGGCCAAAGGTACGGCGAGCACCACGGTACGCGTCAAGGCGCCGCGCGCAGGGGAGGCGACCTTGCAGCTGAAGGTTTCGGCGCCGGGCGTGGGCAACGATGCTGTGCAGGAAACGTGGAAGGTCGGGTTGGCCGGTGAGCCCACGGACGTGACGGAAGTCGTGTGGGTCGATGGCGAGCAGGACATTTCCCTGTCCGGGGATCCTGCATGGTCGCGCCCCGCAGGCCCAGCAACCCTGGTGCTGGAACGGGGCTTCGAGCCCTCGGTGCTTGCAGCGTTCGAGGCGCTCGATCCGGATCGGATGCGCACGCCCGAGGGCATGAGCGACTCGCTCGAAGTGGCAGCGCGCGTGCACCGTTGGGCCCTGGCCCGGGGAGGAGAGAAGGACCGCACAGCCGTGCGAGCCGCGGAAGTGGTGCGGCGGGCAGCTGGACGCATCAAGGTCTACGACTCTGCGAAGCTTCCCCGGGCAGGCTGGAAGGATGTCGACGTGCGCGCGCGGGTAGCAGGCACGCTGCTGAAGGAAGATGCTCTCCCCAAGCCGTCGGCTTGTCCTCCCGAAGGGGTTCCGACCCTCGCCACTGCGCTGGAGTACCTTGATTCCGAGCCGGCGCCTGTGGGCGGTGCTGTGCCCGCGTGCTGGGATTCCTTCCTGACCACGGCTTCGGATCTGGTGATGAAGTCCGGCGATCCGGTGTCCTATGCCCGTGCCATCCTGGCAATGGCAGAGCGTCCCCATCGCGTGCACGTGGCAGGCGCCCTTGCGGATCGGCTGCGGGAGGTCGTGGCGCTCCGCCCGTCGGGGATGATCAGCCTTCCCAGCCGCGCGGCCAGGGACCGGACCGCGCGTTCGTTGGTCTATGCCGCGTTGGCGCGTGCAGTGGATCTGGGCAAGGCCAGCGCTGCTCCGAGGGCGCGGCTGCTCGCATGGCTTGGCGCGCAGCGCGATGCGCAGGGCGGATATGGCTCTTCGCTGGCAACACGCTCCGCGGTGCGGGCATTCCTGTCTGCCACGTCAGATTCCGCTGCGCCCACGCGGGTCACCGTGCAAGTGGGGGAGCAGAGCCGTCAGGTCCAGGTAGGGGCCGGGCTGGCGCTTCCCTTCCCACTCGGCGACAAGGTCAGCAAGGCAAGGATCAAGACAGACGGGCAGGGGGTGATTGCGCGGTTGCTGCGCAAGGACGTGCGCCCGTGGTCGCGTGTACCCGGGGAGATCGCGAGCCCTGTGCAGCTCGACGTGACGTGGCCGACCGATGCGCGATCCGGAAAGACCTCCCGGGTCCGCGTGGTGCTGCGGCACTCGGTGGGCAGGGCGACCTCCATCGACGCGCGCATTCCCCTGCCTCCGGGCACGCGTCTTGCGGATCGCGTGGAAGGGATGCGTCAGGTGCAGGGCGCGCTGCTGCTGCGATGGTCAGCCAACGAGAGCGACCTGCCGCACGTGGTCGAGGTTCCGATACGATTCGGCATGGCCGGGCAATTCACGGTGCCAGAGGCGCATGCGCGGCTTGCGTGGGAAGAGGCCGCGCGGGCGATTGCGCCGGCGAGGCCGTTGAAGGTGGAGCCTTGACTCAGCGCCCGCTCCCTGACGAGGGCGTCTCACAACTCTGTTGACGAACTTTTTGATCACCTCCCCCGCCTCGCTTCGCTCGGCACCCCCTCCGCACGCCCGCCGATTCATCGATGCAAACCCGGGGAGTCCAAGCGGTCGGGCAGCGGCAATTCTGGGCAGTGCTCCGTGCTTGGGGGGGTATTGAGACAGCCTCTGACTGACGGTCGCGGCTCCATCCTTGTGCACCCTACCGCCCTTCCTTGGCCGGCTCGGTGATGTCGTCCGGTGAACCCTCCTTGCCATCCTTTCCGAGCGAGGACACGTAGATCTCATCGTCCTCGCACTTGATCCTGTACGCAGCGCCCCAGGGATCCTGCGTCTTGCCCGATCGATCGAGCACCTTGTCCCGCAGGAGCGTGGGCACCGTGGGGCAGTCTGCCTTGGCGAACGTGGTGCGCCATTGCAGCGCCGCGTTTCGAAGCGCCCGGGCGTTCTGGACCGCGATGTCGACCTTGGCGCGTTCGCCTGTGGGAATGACCGCCACTGCAACGGCTGCTGACATCAGGCCGAGGATGGCGACCACGATGAGCACCTCGATCAGCGTGACGCCGCGCATCCTGCGCGCATCGGACAGCTTGCCAGTTCTTCGCAGGAGGCGACGGAATCGGGACGAGGTGACATCCTGCACGCGCAGGGGCGGACGAGCGGATTTCTGCGTCCAGAGTGGGGATCCAAGGGTTGCCGAGACGAGGTGGTTCGAGGACATGCGGGCAGGCACAGCACGCAGCGTGCCACGGGCGATTCGGTTCGCGTTTGCACCGGCGCGGGCACGCCTCCAGCGTTCCGGAGCATCATCGTTCTTTGCTCGAAGACGCTATCGTGGCAGGATCGCCGCGGACCAGAGGCTGCTTTATGGCTGAAAGGGAGTTGCGCGACGCAGTGACTACTTCGGGCGCACGCGTACGCGTGCTGGCTGCGGGGCGTACGGACACGGGTCGCGTGCGCGAGCACAACGAGGACCACGTGCTGCTCGCCCCGGAGCTCGGGGTGTACATCGTGGCGGACGGCATGGGCGGGCACTCCACCGGCGACGTCGCGAGCGCGCTGGCCTGCGCATCGATGCGCAACTTCTTCGAGGCTACGCGGGGCGAGGCCTTGTTGCCGGCCAACGAAGACGAGGACATCCTCGATCAGGACCCGCTTCGTCTCGCAGGCTCGGTTCGCAAGGCCAACGCGGACGTATTCGAGATCTCGCAGAGCCACGTCACCCACAAAGGCATGGGTTCCACCGTGGTTGCGCTGTTCGTGAGCGGGGACATGGTCCACATCGCACACGTCGGCGACAGCCGGTGCTACCGGATCCGCGGCGGCGAGATGGAGCAGCTGACCCGCGACCACTCCCTGGTCAACGAAGCGCTCGCCTTGCGCCCAAACCTCACTCCCGAGCAGGTCGCACGCCTGCCCAAGAACGTGGTCACGCGCGCCCTGGGCATGAAGGACACGGTCAACGTCGACGTGCTCAGCCAGCGCGCGGTGCCCGGGGATCTGCTGCTGCTGTGCTCCGACGGTTTGACCGGGATGGTGGATGACTCGACGATTCTCGATGTGATCGGGTTGACCGATCACCTCGATGAGACGTGCGAGCTGCTGGTGACGCTGGCGAATGATGCGGGGGGCAAGGACAACATCTCGGTGCTGCTGGTGCGGTTCGAGGCAGCGGACGAGCAGCCTGCGCCTGCAACGCAATGGCGGGGGATTGCGCTGGGCGACCTGGCCCTGGGGCACCGCGTGCTCTCGGACGCCGACGACGTCATGGTGGCAGCCGAGGAATCCTTCATCGAAGACCCGATCGCGCAGCTCGAAGGGCTCCTTCCCCAGCAGGATCTGGAGCGTCTGCGCAAGGGCGAGACCGTGGAGCTGACCACCCCGCGGTGCAGCAGCTGCGGCACTGCGCTGTTCGAAGGAAACGCATTCTGCACGGAGTGCGGCACGCCTGTGGCGCGGTAGGCCGTCCCGGACGGCTCCTTTGCACTTCTTCACAATCGTCAGGGAAGTTCCTTGACATGGCCGCTGCACCATCAGCCTCGCGAGGGCGACAGACGCCCAGGAGGTTGATGAAATGTTCGGATTTGTTCTCGGAACCGCTTGTCTGCTCGGATTGATCCACGTGATCCGCAAGGGTCACCACGGCCATGGCTGCTGCGGCGGCGGCGCGTGGGGAGGCTGGCACGGTCACATTCACGGACGATGCGGATTCGGTCCGCGCACCATGCTGCGCGGCCTGTTCGTGCGGCTGGACACGACCCCGGGCCAGGAGAAGGTGATCGTATCGGCAGTGGAGGAGCTGATGCAGACCGGCCGGCAGGTCCACAAGGAGGCTCGCTCTGCCCGTGAGGCGCTCGCCGAGGCGATGCGTCAGCCGGCCATGGACGCCTCCACGCTGACAGCCGCCCGATCCAGGCTTCAGTCGGCATTCGACACGATGAGCCAGGCTGCGGAGCGCGCGCTGTCGACCGTGCACGAGGCGCTCGACGACCGCCAGCGCCGCACGCTGGCGGACATGATCGAGGAAGGTCACACCTGGGGCGGACCGTGGGGCGGCCACCCGTACCGATGCCACTGATCCAAGGAGAAGGACCATGAGAAGGAAGATCCTGATCGTGCTGCTCGCACTGGGAACCATCGGAGGATTCGCAGCAGGGTTCGCGCACCTGGGGTGCCGGATGCATGGGCGCCACGACGCGTTCGAGCGACACGTTGCCCAGCTGTGCGTGGATGCTGCTCGCAATGCTCCTGCACCGAGGTAGACTGCCCGCATGCCCTGGCGCGTGTTGCTCATCGACGACGACAAGCGGCTGCACGAGCTGTTGGCGAGCTACCTCGAGTCGAATGGGTTCGAGGTCACGTGGGCCCAGGATGGCCCGAGGGGGCTCGCCGCGCTGGCGTCCGATGTGTTCGACCTGGTGCTGCTCGACCTGATGATGCCGGGCATGGATGGATTGGAGGTGTGCAGGCGCATCCGCGACAAGAGCCGGATCCCGGTGGTCATGCTCACTGCGAGAGGCGACGAGACCGACCGGGTCGTGGGATTGGAAATCGGGGCTGACGACTACCTTCCCAAGCCGTTCAGCCCTAGGGAGCTGCTTGCCCGGATGAGAGCCGTGCTCCGCCGGGCAAGCCCGGACTCCGTGGTGGACCAGATCCGTGTGGTCGACCTGGTCGTCGACGTGCCCGGGCGTCAGGCCACGCTCGCCGGCAAGGAGATCGAGCTGACCGGTGTGGAGTTCGACATCCTGGTGGCGCTCGCCCGCAGGGCAGGAAGGGTGGTTCCGCGCGAGTCGCTGCTCGCCGAGGCAGGACGGGGCGACGTGGCCGTGGGTGAGCGAACCGTCGATGTGCACATCTCGCATCTGCGGCAGAAGCTCGGCGACGATCCGCGCACGCCCAGGCGCATCAAGACGGTCCGGGGCGTGGGCTACGTGCTGGTCAAGGAGCCGACTTGATCCACCGTCACCATCGGCATCACCACGGGCGACCCTCGCTGCAGAGGCAGCTCTTCCTTTCGTTCGCGGTGACCATCCTGGTCACGGCCGGGGTGGTGTTCGGGGTGTTCCACATGATGCTGGACGAGTCTCCGTGGAAGCAGGAGGTGGCCCGGGCGCGCACGTTCGTGGGCAACAGGTTTGCCGAAGTCTGGGAGGACCCTGCGGCGCGAGCGCGCCTGGCCGAAGCGTTCTACCATGACCTCGACGTCGACATCGTGGTGCGGGACGAAGCTGGCGCAGTGCTGGCCGCCGCAGGTGGCAAGTGCCCGCGGGGCGAAGTCAGCGTCCCGGTGCTGCGCGACGGCAGGCGCATCGGGACCGTGGCGGTCTGCATGGCAAGGCATCGTCACACCTCATGGTATGCAGCTGCCCCCTTTCTGCTCGCAGTGCTGACGCTCTGGGCAGCGTCCGGGCTGATCGCACGACGCCTCGCGCGCCCGCTTCGCGTGGTGGCCTCTGCTGCAGGGGAGATAGGCAAAGGCAAGCTCGCCACCCGCGTGGTGCTCGGTCATCATTCCTATCGCGAAGCAAGGGTCCTCGCCGAGGTGATCAATGACATGGCCGCCCGGATCGAGCGTCAGCTCGCAGATCAGAAAGCCCTGCTCGCCGCGGTGTCGCACGAGATCCGAACGCCCCTGGCGCGGATGCGCCTGCTCACGGAGATGGGAAGGGACAAGGCGCTGGACACCAAGACCCTCGACGAGATCGATCGAGAAGTGGTCGAGGTGGATGTGCTGGTGAGCCAGCTGCTGGCAAGCTCCAGGCTCGACTTCTCGGCCATGACACGCAAGACGCTGAACGCCGTCGACCTGGCTCGCGAAGCTCTCGAGCGGGCAGGCGTCGATGGAGCCAAGCTCGTGGTGGAGGCCGACGCTCCGACCTTCGAGGGCGATCCGACCCTGGTCGCGCGCGTGCTGGCCAACCTGATCGACAATGCCAATCGTCATGGAGAAGGCGTGGAAGCCTTGCGCGTCACCACGCGCGACGGGCGCGTGGCCTTCGAGGTGGAGGACAACGGGCCGGGCTTCGAGCCAGGCGAGCAGGAGAAGATCTTCGAGGCGTTCTATCATCGCGCGCGCAAGGAGTCCGAAGAGGGCAGAAGCGTCGGGCTTGGGCTCGCCCTGGTGCGGCGCATCGCGGAAGCGCATGGAGGCAAGGCCTACGCGAAGAACCGTCAGGGCGGCGGCGCCGTGGTCGGCGTGGAGCTCTGACCGCGCAGCATCCTCGCCGTACACCGCAGGAGCTCTCCGCAATCTCCTCGATTGTGCAGCGAGCCTCCGAGGCATCCTTCCCAATCGCCGCACGTCGCGCAAGGACCTGTCCTCAGCCAGGATCGCTCCCGAAAGCGCTCGAAGCGCCTCTTCCACACGGTCGACACCCGCTCGGTGCGCGCATCTCCCTGCACGTTGAACCCGCTCTGGATCACCGGACAGCCCACGATGCGTCCGTCGTGCTCGAGCCCGACCACCGTGACCCCGGCGCGGCAGTACAGGAAGTTGCTCCGAAGCAACCCACCTTCCCACTCCAGCCCGCACCACCCGTCGTCGATGAACTCGATCTCGAGATCCCGCTTTCCTGCTGCAAAGGCGGTGCGCTGCTCGGCGAGCCAGGACAGCAGCTCCCGGAGCTTCGGGGGCGCGAGCACGACGCTCGGGTCCGATGCCGCTCTTCCCAATGGGAAGATGGGAGAGACGCGTGCGAACGCGATGCCGAGCTCCTCGAAGCGTCGGAACACGCCCGGAACCTCGGCGAGGTTTGCTGGCGACGCGGCGCAGATCGTGGTCAGCCCGAGCTTCGGGTAGCGCCTCTGCACATGCTCGATCGCCTTCCAGGGAAGCTGTCCATCGCTCCGATCCCCGCGGAGCATCCGCTGCCCCGCGCCTGTCCCGTCGACCGAGATGGTCGGGCATCGCATGCCTGCATGCACGAGCCGGTCGATCAGATCAGGATGACGTCCGTAGCGAACACCGTTGGAGTCCACGGCCACGGTACGAAAGCCCAGGGAGACCAGGAAGGCGACGATCTCCACCAGATCCGGCCGGAGCGTGGCTTCTCCGCCGGTGATTCCGACCATGATTCGGGACGCATCGAAGTCCTGGGCGATCTCAGCGAAGATGCGCTTGACCTCGGCTGTGGTGAGATCGGGTTGCGAGCCTTGCTCACGGGGCAGCACACAATAGCGGCATCGCAGGTTGCAGCGGCGCGTTGCGACCCAGACCACGAACCGCAGGTGCGGCGCCTGCTGATCGCGTACGAACCGCGCACGCCATTGCCCGAGGCTCCTTCGAAACGCTGTTTCCTGCGTGCGCTGCTCGAGGATCGCAGGCAGCGATCGCGCAAAAGCGCGCGAGGGAGCGCAGGGACGCAGGCGGGTCAATGTCGTACGCAGAGGTTCTCGCCTCCAACCTGCTCGCAGGTCGAACCAGCGTCGCACTTCGGATTCTGCGGATCGCACGGGTGCGGCTGGCAGCTCGGATCGCAGGCGATGACGCACATCGGCTGATCGCAGAACAGCGAGCTCTCGCAGTCGTTGTCGTTCTTGCAGAACGCGCCCTTGCCCCCTTCGGCACCCGTATCCGGCACCGGCATGATCGCCATGGGCCCGTCCCACACCTCGTCGCTCGCATCCGGATACGGCGCTATGGCGATCGGGCCGTCGAACGATGCTTCGGGATTCGACTGATCCACAGCGGGCTCGGAGACGATCACATCCGCGGGGGCGATAGCCATGGCATCGGGCGGAGCGACATCCTCGTAGGGGACGACAGCGATCACCTCGGGCGGGGCATCGGACAGCGGCTTGGAATCGGCCGACGGATCCGCGGAGGCATCTTGGGGAGCAACCTTGTCTTCGGTGCTCGTGCTTCCTCCGCAGCTGGCAACGCCGATGGGCGCCAGCACCATCAGGGCTCCGCCCGTGTACAGCCTCCTGCGCGCGCGCGTTCGCTGGCTCATGATCGTGTCCCCTTCCAGCGCAGTATAGCAGCAAATCGTCCACGCTTCCGCTTGTGGAAGCGCTGGCGTGGCATGCATCTCCGCCTGGCCGCTAAGGCGAATTCGCAGCGCCCGGCGATGGCGACGTGAACGTCTGGAAGTCTGCCGCGTTGTCGTTCGTGTCCGCGAGGCCAGGCAGTCGCCCCACCGATTGCCCGTCCGGCGGAGCTGCCGCTGGATTGCCTTCGATCAGGTCGTTGGTCGCGCTCCCGTACCCCAACGAATCAACGACCGCACCGTCCGCGTCCTGCAAACCCACGCCGCCGCCACCGGATGCCAGCCCGCCAGAGGCAAAGACGCCATCTGCGGTTGCACCTCCGGTGTAGGCCGTTCCTGCGATCACCGAGTATCCGCCTGCGGCGATCGACCCCGACGTCCACTTGTAGAGCGTTACGTCCGTGGTTCCGGATGAAGATCGGTACACGAGCCTCCAGCCGGTCAGATCCAGGCTCGAAGAGCAGGGGTTGGAGATCTCGACGAACTCGTCGGATGCAGAGCTGTTCGAGCCGGCCATGAGCTCGTTGATCACGGCATGGCAGTTGCCAGCAGAGCCGCCCGTGCCGGCAGCACCGCCGTTGCCCGCGCCTGCCGCCCCGCCCCCACCGTTGCCTGCTGCCTGACCAGCGCTGCCAGCCTTGCCCCCGACTCCAGCGTCCGATGCTCCGGCCCCAGCACCCGCGTTGCCCTGCAGCTCAGGTCCTGGATCCTCGCCCGTGGCACAGCCCCAGGCAGCCCCGCATGCGGCGAGCAGCAGCAACGAAAACAGGACAGAGCCAGAAGCAGTCGACGAATGCAGCATGGAGCGGCTCCAACATCGCCTCGACATCCGCGTCGAAGGGATCGGTGCTCTACCACGTTCGAAGGGGGTTGTCTGGCAGCTGGTTGCGCTTTCTGGGAGACGCTACTGGCAGGTGTAGTCAGCGCCGCAAATGCCTGAGCAGCAGTCCTCGGGGTAGTCGCAAGTGAAGATCGCCGGCCTGCAGCACGCATGGTTCTGGCAGACGCCGGAGCAGCAGTCCGTCGGCATGCAACAGAACGCGGTTGTCTCGTAGCAGGTCGGCATTCCTCCGGTCCCGCCCAGCCCGCTGTCGCACACGCTCCCGCCCGCTCCGCTGCTCCCGCCCGCTCCGCTGCTCCCGCCCGCTGGGGGCTTGCCCCCAGTGCCCCCTGCGCCGGCACCACCCTTGCCTGCCACGCCGCCGCTGCCGCCGTTCGGTTTGGAGCCTGCGGCACCTCCCGTTGCACTGCCTGCGGTGCCGCTGGATCCTCCGGACGGGGGCTGGGAGCCTGCGGCTCCTGCGGCGCCACCTTGTCCACTCGATCCGCCAGCGCCGGTCGGCACGCAGGCGCTCGCGATGCACTGCGAACCTCCGGGACACACGCCGCAATCGAGCACAGAGGCGCAACCATCCGATACGGGTCCGCACTGGGACCCAAGGCATGTGGCAGGCGTGCAGGGTTCCACGCCGCAACGGTTCGGGCCTCCGCCTCCGCACACCTTGCCAGCCGGGCAGTCGTCGCAGTGGATGACCGCTCCACATCCATCCGGCGCGGCCCCACACTCTATCCCGGATGTGCTGCAGGTTTGCGGCTTGCACGTCTGGCCGCTGCCCCCGCTTGCTTCCGCGCTCGCGTCCTGGTCGCTCGGAACCACTTGCTGCGACGCTGGATCATCCGCTGTGCAGGATCCGGCGAGACCGGACAGCAAGGCCGCTGCTGTGAGGGTGACGAGAATGCCAGAGCCAGGTCGCATTTGCTGCATGAATCCTCGACAACTCTACGAGCTGTTGCCTCAGGGCTGAACCCCGACGACGCCGACCATTCCTTCCATACCACCGCCGCTCGGCAGGACCCCGAGGTCTGAGACCCCGGTGCCTTGCGCGAACTGCACCATGCGAACGCCCTCGTTTTCCGCGACCAGCACGCGGCCCTTGAGCGTGCCTCGGTCCACCATGACAGCCCCACCGGGAAGCTGGGGCTTGGCCCCCTTGTAGGACAGCGGGCCCACCAACGAGAAGGGCGTCGTCGCATTGGATGCGTCGTACTTCAGCACCTGGATCGCATTGCCGTAGCCGCTGACCACGATCGCCACGTCCTCGTAGGGCGAAACGAGGATGGCCAGCGGATCGAGCATGTCCGGCAACATCTGCTTCATGGTGAGGGTGCTGTCGCCCACCTCGAGCACAGCGATGCGGTTCGGCGTTGTGCCGTATTCGTTGTTGTCACCGAACAGCACGAACTTACCATCCGGTGTCGCAGCGCCTGAAGCGATGATCTGCTGGTCGTCGGCAAAGGCATCCGCGCTCGCCAGCTTCTGGATGGACGGCTCGATGGTGACCAGATGCGCGTCGTCGCCCGCAGCCGAGCTGAGCAGATCCTTGGCCGCGATCGCCGCCTGCCCCGGCTTGCCGGGGATCGGAACGAGCGAGTAGGGGAGCTTGGCCTCGATGAGCTTCCCTTCTTCGGTGAGGGTTCCGTCGCAGCCGATCCGCACGGAGTAGACGCCGCCGCCGATGTTCGCCCACTCGGAGTCGAGGACGTAGAGCCTGTCGCCGGAGGGGTGCATCACGATGGGCCCAGCGTAGAACCCGCCCTTGAACTTCGCCTGCACGACCTCGGCGTGGCCCGCGGCGTTGATCCGGAACGAGCCCAGGGTTCCATCTTCGTCCTGCGAGACGATGCCGACCTTGCCATCCGGCGTGAACACGACGTTGCCCATGTACGAGCGTCCCATGTTGAACTTCTCGCCCGTGTAGGCCAGGGTGCCAGCCGCGTTGAGCGTCAGAAGCTCGTAGACTTCGGCCTTCTTGCCAGCCGTGTCATAGGGGTGAGAGACGACCGCGATCCGATCGGCATCTTCCGGACCCGGCACCCGCCCACAAGTCGGGCCGCTGTCCACGGCTGCGTCGCTGCCATCCTGCGCTGGAGCGTCGTTGGAAGCGTCCTGCCCCTGGCCGGCTGCACCGCTGTCGGTGCCGGCGTTGCCGCCAGAGCCCGCGCTGCCGCCTGCGCCGCTGGCCGAATCGATGGCTGCATCGACGGAGCCGCCGGAGCCGCCTGCTCCCACTGGGCTCGAGCTTGCTTCGTCGCTACCGCAAGCGACGAGACACGATCCGGCGAATAGTACGAGCAACGGCGCGCATACGCTTGAAGACCTGAGCATCCGCGGACGGTATCCGGTCTGAAAACAGCCTGTCAACACACGGGCCCCTGTCGCGACAGGCGCGCAGGGCCTGTGGCTGCGCGAGCCCTTGCGCTGGCGCGCGCCTCGCCCCTACGATGCGAATGATGAAACGCGCGCTCCTGTTTTTCGCGCTGGCACTGCTCCCCTGCTGCGGCGCTTCGCAGTCCCACCCCGCCATGCTCGTGGGCGACCCGTCCTCGGCAGGCAAGCTGGCCCCGCTTCAATGGATGGCCGGCGCCTGGCATGGCAGCACCCCCGAGGGGGAGACCGACGAGATGTGGTCGATGCCTTCGGGGCGATCCATGCAAGGGTTGGGAAGGACTGTGAAGGAAGGCAAGACGACCTTCTTCGAGTTCATGACCATCGAGGAGGGGGACAAGGACGTAATCTTCACAGCCTGGCCCAAGGGACGCGCGCCCACCCAGTTTCGGATGGTCTCGGCCAAGCCGGAGGAGGTCGTGTTCGAGAATCCGGAGCACGACTTCCCACAGAGGATCATCTACACCCACGAAGCCGATGGGATGCTGCACGCTCGCGCTGAAGGGCGAGTCAAGGGAGAGGCGCGCACCGATCAGTACTGGCTCCGGCAGGTGCGCTGAAGCCTACAGATCCCACCTTCCTCCCAGGGTCGGCAGGATGCACAGGAAGGTTCCGAAGCCGTGCTCCCGGTCCAGCACCGCGGTGCCCGGTCGCACGACCGTGCTGTCAGGCAGCGTCACGTCCGGCACCACCTGGGAGCGGACACCGCGCTCCAGATCCCGGGGCGTACGCCCCTTGCGCAGGGTCTCGGGCGGAAACATCACGAGCAGCGCGATGCCGAAGTCGACCACGAACGACTTGGACACCCGGTAGCCGTAGCGTACTTCGGGCCCGACCCAGGGAACCCAGAGGTCCTCCCCGCTCTCGGGCACGGAAAGGCGAAAGGACACCGGCGTGGGGGACCCTCCGGAGAAAGTCCCTTCGTTCGTGAAGGTCGCCCGCGCTCGCATGACGCCGACCGAAAGCCGCGCGAGCAAGGGCTGATCGCGCAGTGGACGAACGGCCGCCGCGGCTCCGAAGATCGCGCCGGTCAGCAGCGTCGTCTCGTGGTAGTCCGTCGAACTCGATGGGAAGTCCGCCGTGGCAGTGGCCTTGCGCGTCGCCTGGCCGGACAGGCGAAGGTAGCCCGCCATCAGCTCGATCCCCACGGCCGAAGCAACCTGGTAGCCGGCGCGTGCGCCGAACACGAATCCCCAGGGGCGTGTGCGCTCCGAGCAATCGCCTTTGCTGCATGCGCTGTCCATGGAGCCGCCGAAGGACGGCGCTATCGCCCCGCCCACCAGGGCTTCCACATAGGGATAGCCGCGAAAGGCCTCCCTCCAGCGCGGGTCGGACAGGTCGCGATCGAGCACGACCCGCTGCACCTCGCGGCGTGCGCCGAGCGTGATGTCCTTTCGCCAGGCGAGGAATCCTTCGGAAGTTACCTCCACCCGGTGCGTGCCGCTGCCGAGCCTTCCTTCCCACACACCGTTGCCGACCGTCACGCCGTCGATGTCCACGCGGGCATTGGACGGAGTCGGCTCCACGCGCAGCTCGGCATCGAGCCTCACCGCGCGCAGCGTCAGCCGGGTCGTCCGGTTCGACTCGACCGTTACGGCGCTCGGCGGCGTGCCCATGGCGCCTTCTCCCCGAAGAATCACCACGTGGAATCCGATCGCGAGCGTTCCGGTCCAGGGCGTGTTGCCCATCTCGGCCCCGTCCACGACCACCTGGAACTTCCCTCCCTCTGCTTCGGCGACCGCGAGCGTGCCTGAGGCTGCAAGGGCCTGCATCGTGGCTTGCACGCTCTTGCGCTGCTTGCCCGCGACTGCCACCTGCGCCTCGAAGGGAAGGTAGCCTTCCTTGAACACGCGGACCGTGTGGGTTCCCACATCCACGACCACCGGGTCTGCGATGGGGCTCTTGCCTCGCTCCTTGCCGCCCACGATCACGGTGGCACCCTGGACGTTCGTGGCGACGACGATCTCCCCTACGCGTTCCCTGAGCTGCGCGATCGCATCGTCCACCATGCGCTTCTCGTCCGCCGAGAGATTCGAGCCGAACCGCTGCACCAGCTCCTGGTACATGGCGAGCGCGTCGGGCGACCGGTTCAGCTGCCGCAGGCACATGGCAGCATTCTTGACTGCCACACGGGTCGCGTAGATCTCGCGGGAGGCCAGGAACTCGGCAAGGGCCGCATCCCAGGCCTCGTTCTGCACCAGCTCCAGTCCGCGCACGAATCGCGCCTTTGCCTTCTCCTTGGCGGCCTCGACATCCGGCGCAGAAGCGCCCGCAGACCCCGGTGGAGCCGCAGGCGCGGGCAGCGCCTGGGACGATGACCCTGCAGGGGAAGGCGGGTCTGCGGCCTGGGAAGCCGACGCTGCGAAGAGCAGGAAGGCGACGATGGGAAGGATCCAAGCGCGCCTGCGGCGGCGACCCAGCAGCGCTCCGCCCAGGGCCAGCGCGAGCGTCCAGGCCGCGCCTGATCGACGAGCCAACCCTGCGGCCGAGCAGGAGCACCCCTGATCCTCGGCCACAGGCTGCTCGGGCTGTACGCAGGTGCCGGAAGCGCGATCGCACGTGAAGCCTGGCACACAGTCGGCCGATACCGTGCACCGCGTTCCGCATTGCCCTGCCTTGCACTGGTAGGGAGAGCACGGCACGCTCTTGCCTTGCGAGTCCACTGCCGTCGTGCTGTCAGCGCACGCCGCGCCGGACACGCAATTCTTGGACGGGACGTCGCAGCGGGCGCTGGTCGCGCAATCGCTGTTGTCCACGCAGGCGGTCTTGCACCCTGTCGCGTCGCAAGAGAACGGGAAGCAGGCGGCTGCGTCGCAGCAGACGCCTTTCACGCACTGCCCGCTCTTGCAGGCTTCAGGCGCGACACAGGGCGAGCCGTTGTCGATGGGAGCCAGGCAGGTGCCTGCAACGCACACGGCACCTGCGGCGCATTCCGACGCCTTGCTGCAAGACGTGGAGCAGGCCTTGCCGACGGCATCGCACAGGAACGGGAAGCAAGGCGCAATCTGGCTCGAGACGCAGCTGCCTGCGCCGTTGCACGTCCCGGCGGGCGTGAGATTGCCCAGCACGCACGAGGGCTCGGTGCATTGCAGGCCTGACTTGTACTTGCGGCAAGCGCCAGCCCCGTCGCACTCTCCGTCGTTGCCGCACGTGGAGAACTGCTGCTGCTCGCAATCGGAATCCGGATCCGTGCTGTCTGCCACAGGACCGCACTCGCCATCCTGCCCGCCGCCCTTCTTGACCGCCGTGCATGCGTTGCAGGGCGCGCCGCAGGCGCTGTTGCAGCAGACCCCGTCCGCGCAGAACCCGCTCAAGCACTGCATTCCCGTGTTGCAGGGCGCAGCCTGCGCCGCGGCAGAAAGCCGGACTGGCACGCCGAGGCTTGCCGTCCCCTGCACCACGACGTGAAGCCAGCCAGGCCCCAGACGCGCTGTCAGGGGAGCCTTCCACGTGAAGGATGTATCGGTCCACCCGGTGACTTCCCCGCTGAGCGGGTAGCCGCCCGAGTCCGGGAGCCACAACGCTACCGGGTGTCCGGATTCCGAGTCCGACGACGTCCCGGAGCCACCTCCTGGGATGCCGGTGAATCCCGTGCCCGTCAGCTGGACCGTGCTGCCTGTCGCGATCGCCGTCGACGGAGCCACGACCGTCGGACGCCATGCGCCATCCGCCACCAGCCCGTCGTGGTACAGCTCGAGCGTCGCAGAGACCTGGTTGTTGTGGCACGTGCCGGTGAGGTCCTCGGTCTGGCATCCGCCCAGCATGAGCACCTTGCCGGAGGGCAGACGTGTGACGCTGTGCACGGTGCGTGCTTCCTGCATCATGCCTGCGTACGCAAAGGCACCCACGCCCATGCCTGCGATCGGGTCGAACACCTCGGCTGCGCGCTTCTTGTCCGGGTCGGTCGGGCTTGCGTCGGTGCCGGAGTACGTGGTCACGGCCCATCCGCCGAACAGCGCGATCTTCCCTGTGGGAAGCTGGACCGCACCAGGAGGATTGGGCCAGAAGTGCTCCTGCTTCATGGGCGGGATGAGCGAGGAGGTCCCGAGCGGCTGGTAGTACTCGGAAGTGCTCGTAAAGGAGCTCAATCCGCTGGCTCCCAGCCCACCAGCGAGCAGCACTGCGCCGGTCGGCATGAGCACAGCCGCTTGAGCCGTGCGTGGCACGATCGTGCTGTCCGCCAGGGTGAGCGTCATCGTCTGCGGGTCGAGGATCTCCGAGACGTCCACGGAGCCGTTGTAGTCGCGACCCCCTGCGAACAGGATCTTTCCGGAGTCGAGCACTGTGGCCGAGTGGTATGCGCGGGCGCGCGCCAGCTTTCCCACGAGCTGCACTGAGCCGTCCGACGGGTCGTAGACTTCCAGCTCGTCCCTGAACTCCGTGCCCCCCTCGGAGCATTGGAGCTGCGTGCAGCCGCCGGAGATCAGCACTCGACCGTCCGACAGCAGGGTAGCCTTCACATTGGTGCGCACCACGCTCATCTTGGATTGCACGAGCGTGAACGCACCGGTCGTCGGATCAAATACCTCGAGGCTGTCCAGCGCCCCCTTGAATCCGTACTGCGCAGTGCACCCCCCGTTGTCGCACCCCCCGATCACCAGGGCCTTGCCATCGCTGAGCACGGTCGTGTACGCGGCCAGTCGCGGTGTCTTCGCTGCTCCGCTCGTGGTCACCGTGTCGGTCTTGAAGTCGTACAGCTCCGCTGCGGCGATGGGCAGCCCGCACACGAGCGGGTTGCTCGCATCGGTGCAAGGGATTCCGCCGACCACCAGGACCTTCCCATCCTGCAGGAGCGTGGCAGACTGCCCCAGACGGCCCTTTGCCAAGGACATCTTGCTGAACGTGATGGAGCCTGACGGGCTGGCTGCTGCGGGCGTGGTCACCGTCGCGTCGAGCCCCACAGGGTCGAAGAGCTCCGAGGCCTTCAAGGCCATGCCACCGCCCGAGCCTCCGGCGATCAGCACCCGCCCCGACGAAAGCACAGTAGCCGTGAAGTCCCTTCGCATCCCGTCCGGCTGTGGCGTGATCTGGAAGGTCTCCGTGACGGGATCGAACAGCTCCGCGGATCGGGTCAAGTCAGCCGACCAGCACGGCTGGTCGATCACGCATCCAGCAACGAGCAGAACCTTGCCAGTCGGCAGCAGCGTCGCGCTGTGCCTGCGACGGGCTACCGCCAGATTTGCTGCAATGGTCTTGAACGTCCCTGCGCCTGCGTTGCCCGCCGGGTCGAACCGCTCGGCGGTCTGCAGGCTGTGCGACGAGCAGCTCGAGCCGTTGCAGCCTCCGGCGATCAGCACCGTGCCATCCGGAAGCCCGGTCGAAGTATGCCAGGCGCGCGGGACCGCCAGGTTCGCGCTGGGAGCGAACGCCTTGCCCGCGGGGTCATAGAGCTCGGCTGATTGCAGCGACGATCCTGAGGACGTTCCGCCTGCGATCAGCACCTTGCCATTGCGCAGCAGCGTGGCGGTGTGGCTCGCTCGCGCGGCAGACATCGCGGCGACCGGCGTGAACGTGCCCGCTCCGGCAGGGTCGAAGAGCTCGGCCGTCGCGAGCTCGGAGTTTGTGGCCGACCCCGAAGAGCCCCCTGCGATCAGGACCTGACCGGAAGCAAGCCGGGTAGCGGTGTGCTTCCAGCGCACCGACGACATCGTGGATGTCAGCAGCGAGAACTCGCCCGTCGACGGATCGTACAGCTCCGCGGACGCGTCGGCCTTGTCGCAGGTCTTGTCCTGGCATCCGCCTGCCACCAGCACTCGACCCGACGGCAAGGCCGTCATCGAGAAGGAGTGACGCGGCTTCGCCATGGCGCCGGTATTCGAGAACGTGCCTGTCAACGGGTCGTAGACCTCAGCCGTGGCGGTCGGGCCTTCTCCTTCACATTCGAACTCCGTGCATCCTCCTGCGACGAGCACCTTGCCCGACGGGAGCAGCGCAGCAGCGTGACGCAAGCGGGGCTGCTGCATGCGGCGGGAGTTCTCCCACGACGGATCCACGACTGCGGGCAACCGGACGTCCTGCGGGAGGGTCAGCGCGACGCGATTGCCCTGCAGCTGCAGCGTGGGTTGGAATCTCGCGCCGTCCGCATCCCACGCGCGATCCGCAGACAAGCGGAGCCAATCCGCATCGCCTCTCCGAATCTCGACGGTCGAAGCATTGACCGAGCGCATGGAGGCGCCTGCTGGCAGCTGGAGCTCGTAGCTGATCAGGGTGCCGGCTCGGCGGACGATCACCAGCTCTTCGATGGTGCCTGCAGCTTCGAACACGAGGGCATCGGCATCCACACCGTCGCCGCGGTATTCCACAGTGCCGGAGTGCAGCACGCCGACGGCTCGCGCGACGCCGGTACGTCGCACGCGTACGGGTTCCTTCAGACCGGCGGTGTACAGGCGCAAGAACCCTTCCGAGGAACGCGGCAACCTGGCTACGACCTCATGGCCGGGCACGGGGATTCGATGATCGCCGCCCAGCACGAACGCGGCGTCGTCACCCTCGGAGGCAGACACGCTTTCGGCGGGATGATCCGCAGCCATGGCGAGCAGGGGCATGCACCCCGTGCACAGGCTCTGGACCTCTCGCGAAAGCGGGATGTGGCCCGCCGCGCGGGCGGCGTTCGGTTGAGCGTCAGCCGATGATCCGTTGCATCCGGCCACCAAGAGCAACGCCACCCATGGCAGGGACCGTCGCAACCACGATCGCATCTTCATGCGCACCCCGTTGGAACCGCAAGAATCCCCGCCCGACGAGCCAGCAAAGTACCACAGCCCGGACGGCGTTATCCAGCATCGACGCAGGGAGCCTGGGCGTGGTCCAGACATTGTTTCCACGTTTCACCAGCGACACTTGAGGGAGGTGTCACCCATTGCTACACTTGCCGCGTGGCGCCGTACCGCCACGCGTGGTGGAGGCGCGGACGAGCACGATCATGGAGCAGGGAGCCAAGAAGCCGAGCGAGTTAGCGCCTCCTCCTCCTCGCATTCGTGGGCCGATCACGCCGAACCCTGACCTGATCGGGCACCTGATCGGGGACAAGTACGTGCTGCTGCGTCTCATCGGACGTGGCGGCATGGGAGCGGTCTACGAGGCGCGCCACGAGCAGACGGGCAAGCGCTGCGCGGTCAAGCTGCTGGTCTCGCCCGAGCTGTCGCTCAACGAGGGGCTCGTGCGTCGCTTCTACCGCGAAGCCCGCGCCAGCTCGCAGATCGAAAGCGAGCACATCGTCCAGGTCTTCGACTCCGGCTCCGACGCCTACACAGGCTTCCCCTACATGGTCATGGAGTTCCTCGCCGGAGAGGACCTCGAGCACACCGTACGCCGGGTCGGGCCGATCGAGCCTTCGGCCGCAGCCGCCATTGCCCTGCAAGCGGCCACCGGGCTGGCGCGTGCACACGAAGCAGGCATCATCCATCGGGACATCAAGCCCGGAAACCTATTCCTGACCACGCGCGACACAGGCGGAATGGTGGTCAAGATCCTGGATTTCGGGATCGCCAAGGTCAAGATGGAGGGCTACGGCAAGAACAACTCCAACGCCCTGGGCGCGTTGACCAAGACCGGCTCGATGCTCGGCACACCGTTGTACATGTCGCCGGAGCAGGCCCGAGGCGCTTCCAAGGTCGACGCGCGCTCCGACGTGTGGAGCCTGGGCGTGGTCATGTACAATCTGCTCAGCGCAAGACTGCCCTTTGAGGACATGACCGCGCTCGGTGAGCTGCTGATCGCGATCGTCACCTCGGACATCCCTCCCTTGCAGGATCGCGCGCCATGGGTGCCTCCTGAGCTCGCCGAGATCGTTCACACGGCGATGTCTCGCGATCTCGCCCAACGCTACCAGGACGGCTCCCAGATGCGCGATGCACTCGCGCGCATCGTCCCTGGTACCCCGACAGTCACCTCCGAGATGCTCACTCCGTTGTCGCCCGACCTGCGCTCCAGCGTTGCCTCCAAGGTCAGCATGGGGGTGGAGCATCTGCGCGTGTCCTCCACCAATACGGGCACAGCGGTCACTGCGGCCAGCGAGGAGCGACGTCGCAGGTCCAACCTGCTGGTGCCCCTGGTTGCGGCAGGAGCCATCGCCCTGACAGCCGGCGGCTTCCTGTTGTGGCGCAGGATGCACAAGGACGCGCCTGTGCCGGTCGGACTCACGCACGACCAGACTGCAGTGCCGGTGCCATCCTCTTCGGCTTCCTCTGTGGAGAGCAAGACCTTCCCATTGGAGGTCGGCCCGGAAGGGGTCGAGGTCACCGTGGATGGAACCCGTGCACAGGTCCAGAGTGGGAAGATCGACCTGTCCGGAGCCCCGGGCACCACGCGCGTGGTGAAGCTCTCCCTCAAGAACGTTACTGCCGAGCAGACCGTGGCGATCACGCTCGCAGGGTTGCTTCCCGCGCGTGTGGACCTTCCCACTGCGGCCTCGTCGTCACGGCCCCCTGCAGGCAAGGGCGCCACTGCGAACACCAAGCCTCCCGCGGATCAGCCCCCGGCCAAGTCCGATGTCCCGCCGGCCAAGAAGGGACCTGACAAAGTCGAGCGGGATCTGTCTGAGTTCAAGTAGCGTCTGCCCCTGCTCCCAGCTACTCTGTGAGCTGGAGGTCGCGATCCATGAGCCGGATGGTCTTGCAGGTGATCAGCACGCTCGGTGTGGTTGGCGTGCTGGGAATCGGATGCGGGAGCGAGTTCACCGCTGCAGATTCACCTGCCACCGGAGGCACGGCAGGTGCGGACGCCGCTGCAGGAGCAGCAGGGCTCGCAGGCACTTCCGGCACGGGCGGAAGCGATGCTTCCGTTGGCGGGTCGTCGGGCAAGGGCGGCGCAGGTGGCGCATCGGGCGAAGGGGGATCCTCAGGAGCGAAAGCAGGCTCCGCTGGCGAAGGCGGAACAGCGGGCGCGGGAGGATCTGCCGGTCTCGGAGGCTCTTCGGGTACAGGCGGCGCATCCGGCCAGGGTGGCTCTGCGGGTACCGCGGGCGCGGGCGGCGTGGGCGGAGCAGCCGGTACGAGCGGAACCGCGGGTGTGGCTGGAACCGCAGGAACTGGCGGTGCTGCGGGCACGGGAGGAGCTGCTGGCACGGGCGGGACCACCACCGGTCCAGAGGATTGCCTCGACGGAATCGACAATAACGGCGATGGGCTCGTCGATTGTGCTGATCCGAAGTGCAACGGCTACGAGTGCGTTCCTCCTCCGCTGACCGGCTCTGTGGGTGTGGGATTCGTCAACGACGATCCGACCGCCCCCTGCGCACCGGGTTACAACAACCCTGCACTCAAGCTGTTCGACTCCGCAGATCTAAACCCACAGCCAGCTTCCTGCATGTGCACGTGCAGCGTCCCGACCGGCGTCACCTGCGGAACCAAAGTCGCGTGCGGCTCGAATGCATCCTGCCTCACCTCGAGCAACTCGACCCAGGTGAATGCCGGAGAGTGCGTCCCTGCCACGGCCAACGCCGGATCCTGGTGCGGCGCGACTGCCGTGGCTCCGACGCAGGGCTCCTGCACACCTGGCACGTTCGGCAACGCACCGCCCTACACCTGGGCACCTTCCTCGCGTGCCTGCTTCCGCTCCACCGGCGGTGCCTGCCCTGGTACCTCCCACCTGTGCGTCCCCAAACCCCAGGCCGAGACCGGCCCCTGCGTCGCCTTCAACGGAACCGCGCAGTGCCAAGGAGCGTATCCGGTGGGAACCACCTATTGGAATGGGAACGTCACGGACACGCGGCACTGCGAGACCCATACCTGCGTTTGCGGACCGAGCAACTCAGGCGCATGCTCGCAGACTGGCACGCCCGCCGGCGTTGGTTGGTACTCGAACACCGCGTGCAGCGGAACTGCCACCGTGACTCTTCAGCCAGGCGGCAACTGCCAGCAGAATCAGGATTCCGTCGGCACTTCGGCTTTCTTCCGTCTCGAAGGATGGTCCCTGGTCAATGTCGGCAAGTGCAATACGGCCGGCGCTCCCCTGTCTGCTGGAGCGATGACACCCACGCAGGCGATCACCCTGTGCTGCAAGCAGTAGAAGTGCGTTCCCCTTCCTCGTCGTCGTCAGGGGAGGGGAGCCGACGGAACTGAACATTGTCAGGCATTTCTCCGGCTCCTCGCTCTCCTGACGATCAGGAAGGAGAGGGGGGCTGGGGGGGTGAGGTTCAGGCTGTCGGGTCGCGAGTGATCCCCCATGCCCCGGTCCGGTGTCTATTGCGGCTAGCGCGTTGCAGTGAGATCCTTCGTTTCATGAGACTACTTCGATCCGGTCTTCATGGGCTTGGGGTTGCCGGTGTGGTGTGCATGTTCACCACCGTGCTGGCATGCGGAAGCGACGCAGAAACGACCGACTTCCAGGACACGGACAGCGGGGCTGGGGGGACGGGTGCGACAGCCGGCAAGGGCGGGTCTGCGGGGACAGCAGGCACCTCGGGCAAGGCAGGGTCGAGCGGCAAGGCAGGCCAGGCCGGCAACGCAGGCAAGGCAGGGTCGAGCGGCTCCGGCGGGAAGGCTGGAGCCGGTGGAAGTGCGGGTGCTGGCGGCACCGCAACGGGCGGCCAGGCAGGTCAAGGGGGCGCGTCTGGCCAGGGCGGTGTTGCAGGAGCAGCGGGCGACGGAGGCAGCGCAGGCATTGCGGGTGCGGGAGGCGACGGCGGCAGCGCAGGAGCTGCTGGGGTTGGAGGCGATGGAGGGACTGCGGGTGCCGGAGGCGATGGCGGCACTGCGGGTGCGGGAGGCGACGGCGGCAGCGCGGGCACGGGCAACGGGGGCACTGCCGGTGTGGCGGGCACGGGCGGAGGGACCGCCGGCGGCAGCGGCACCGCGGGCGCGGGAGGAAGCGGGTGTCTTCCCGCGGAGGTCTGCGGCAACGGGCTGGACGACAACTGCAACGGGCAGGTCGACGAGCAATGCCCTTGTTCCCAGGGTGCAACGCAGGGCTGCTACGCGGGCGACCCTGGGTTGCCAGGCAAAGGCGCGTGCAAGGCAGGCACCCAGTCGTGCGACAACGGGACCTGGGGAGCGTGCACAGGCGCGGTCTACCCGTCCGCCGAAGCGTGCAACGATCTCGACGACAACTGCGATCTGCAGGTCGACGAAGGGTTGAGCCAGGCTTGCTCCACGGCGTGCGGCTCCGGCACCGAGACGTGCGCCGCCGGGCAGTGGGTAGGCTGCACTGCACCCCAGCCTGCGGCTGAGGTCTGCGACGGGGCGGACAACAACTGCAACGGGTCGATCGACGAGGGACTGACGCAAGCATGCAGCACCGTGTGCGGCAGCGGCACCGAGACGTGCGCTGCTGGCCAGTGGGTGAACTGCAATGCGCCGACTCCGCAGCCCGAGACGTGCGACGGCTCGGACAACAACTGCAACGGGTCGATCGACGAAGGGCTGACTCAGGCGTGCAGCACCGCGTGCGGCAGCGGAACCGAGACGTGCGCTGCTGGCCAGTGGGTGAACTGCAGCGCACCGCCGGTGCTCCCGGAATCCTGCGACGGATTGGACAACAACTGCAACGGGTCGATTGACGAGGGGCTGACCCAGGCGTGCAGCACGGTGTGCGGTGCGGGCATCGAGACGTGCGCGGCCGGCCAGTGGGTCAACTGCACTGCGCCCAAGCCCACGGTCGAGGTCTGCGATGCGGTGGACAACAACTGCAACGGGTCGATCGACGAAGGGCTGAGCCAGGCTTGCAGCACGATCTGCGGCAGCGGCCTCGAGACGTGCGTGCTGGGAGCGTGGGTCAACTGCACTGCGCCCAAGCCGTCCGTGGAGATCTGCGACAACAAGGACAACGACTGCAACGGCTCGATCGACGACGGTCTGGTCCAGTCGTGCGGCAAGTGCAACCTCGGCACGCAAGTCTGCACCAATGGCGTGTGGTCCGGGTGCACGATGCCGGCGTCTCCGACCCAGATCCAGATGACCGGAACGATCCGGGACTTCAAGGTGCCGGGGCATCTGGACTTCGAGTACACGATCGCAACCGACCCCAACATCGTGGGACCGCTGATCGGCTCGGATCAGAAGCCGGTCTATGCTGGCGGCGCCAGCGGTACGGTGACCACGCACAGCAAGGCGCTCTTCGACCAGTGGTACAACAACACCGCCGGGGTGAACCTGAGCAAGCAGCAGACGATCACGCTCAACCTGGTCACCGGGTCCAATCCCCCTCGGTACCTGTTCAACAACAACGCGTTCTTCCCGATCGATGGCCAGCTGTTCGGCAACGAGGGGCGGAGCCACAACTACCACTTCACGTTCGAGATCCACTCGACCTTCCAGTACCAGGGGGGCGAGGTGTTCACGTTCACAGGCGACGACGACGTGTTCGTGTTCATCAACGGCCATCTGGCGATCAATCTGGGAGGCATTCACGGCGCGCAGTCGCAGTCGATCAACCTCGACACCCAGGCATCTGCGCTCGGCATCTCCCAGTGCGCCACCTACGCGATCGACTTCTTCCACGCCGAGCGGCACACCACGGAATCGAACTTCCGGATCGAGACCACGATCGCTTCGATCCAGCAGTAGCCCTCCCCCCTAGCGGCGCAGGCTTGCCCAAAGAGCCTCCCGACAATGCGCCTCGGTGCATTCCATGATCCCCGGGGCCTTCCCCTTGTGCCTCCGGATCGCCTTCTCCAGGTAGGGAAGCGAGCTCGCGTCCCCCACTCGGATCAGCAGGAGACACGCGTCGTGATCGTTCCCGAACGGGAACCGGAGCACGTCGTGAGCCGTGCTCCGCAGCTGCGCCTCGCTAGCACTCTCGTGGTACGCCGGATCAGAAAGACGCTGATTCGACTCCCACCACCGGGCAACTGCGGCGGACGCCGTGGCACCGAGGCATCCCAGCGCAGCCCCGACGCTGATCGTCCAACAAATCGCCCGGTGTTCCGTCTTCAGAACCGCTCCTTTTCTCGGAAGGCGCGAGCCGTGCCCCTTCCATCCGAATCGATGATACCCTCGTTGAACCAGGAGGCAGCGATGACCATTCCCAAGCTCCGAAGATCCCAGGTGGCTGCGATCCACTCTTTCAGGTTCGCCGCAGCAGCGGTGACCGCGCTCATCGCTGTGGGCTTCACCTCGGCTGCGGGTTGTGGCTCAGGCAACGACGGTGCGTTCGCGGGACCGTCGAACAAGGGCGGAGCTGCCGGCGACGCCGGCAAGAACGACGGAGCAGCCGGCGCGGCCGCGAACGATTCGGGATCGGGCGGCTCCGGAGGGACTTCGGGCGGCAAGTGCAAGACCGACACCGAGTGCTCCTCGACGTCTGCCACGCCCTGGTGCAACACGTACACGGGCAAGTGCGTGGCATGCGAGGACGGCAATGCGCAGCACGGATGCTCGGGCGGGCAGACCTGCTGCCTCGAGAAGTGCGTGGGCGTGGACTCGGATCCGGCCAACTGCGGAGCCTGCGGCACGACCTGCACGTTCCAGCATGCGGCCGGCTCGTGCACAGGTGGCAAGTGCGCGCTCGGTGCCTGCGAGAATGGATACAAGGATTGCGACACCAACCCGGCCAACGGCTGTGAGACAGCGGTCACCGGCGGCCAGGGATGCGTGTGCAATCCTGGGGAGACCCAGCCCTGCTACGACGGCGCGCCAGGGACCGAGAACGTCGGAATCTGCAAGGGTGGCACCAAGACCTGCCAGCAGAACGGCTCCGGATGGACCGTGTGCGAGAACGAGGTCCTTCCCATCAAGGAGATCTGCAACAACAGCCTCGACGACGACTGCAATGGTCAGCCCGACGATTCGGTGGACGCGGACGGTGACGGCTGGAAGCGCTGTGACGGCGACTGTTGCGACGCTCCTGGCCCGGTGTGCGGCTCACCTGCGCTGGTCAATCCAGGCGCAGTGGAGGTGGCGGGCGACAACGTCGACAACAACTGCGATGGCCAGGTCGACGAGGATCCTGTGGCCATCTGCTCCGCAGCGGCCAAGCACGCTGGAATCACGGCCCTGGATCTGCTCAACGCGATGGAGCTCTGCCAGCTGGCTGACAACGGCAAGTGGGGCATCGTGGGCACCCCGTTCGTGGGCAAGGCCGTGGGCGGCGCGGCGGTAGACAACAACCAGCTCGGAGTCCTAGACAACTTCGGTACCGATCCATCCAACGCTCCGCAAAGAGGCGCGACCATGGCTTCGCTCTCGTCGGGCCATGCACGCGACTCGTCGGATCCTGATCCGACAAACGCCATTTCGTTCTCGCACAGCGCAGGCGCGGCGCCGCCGGACTTCCTCGCTCCCCACAATGGAGCCCTTCCCCAGACCAGCGCCAACTGCCCGAATGGTAACAACGTCAACGACGACGTGATGCTCCAGGTTCAGCTCAAGGCGCCGTCCAACGCTCAGTCGTTCTCGTTCAACTTCCGGTTCTTCTCCCAGGAGTACACGACCTGGACCTGCACTTCGTTCAACGACTTCTTCGTCACGTTGCTGGATTCGACGTGGCAGCCCGGGCCTGGACAGACGCCCATTCCAGCGGACAAGAACATCTGCTTCGACGCCAACGGCAGCTACATCAGCGTCAACTCGAATCAGTTCTTCACGGTCTGCCATCCCAAGAGTGGATACACCTGTCCCGATGGATGGGCCGGGCTGAACGGGACCGGCTACGAAGGGCAGGGAGGCGCCACCGTGTGGCTCACGACCACGGCGCCTGTGGTTCCCGGAGAGACCATCACGCTCCGATTCATCACCTGGGACACGAGCGACATGGCCTGGGACTCGCTCGTGCTGATCGACAACTTCCGCTGGAGCGCTCTTCCCTCCGACGGTCCGATCACCGAGAAGTAGTCAGGGCTGCCTGGCTCGCAGGAAGAAGTCGGTCAACGGCGGCGCCATGTTCTCCGGAATGTCGTCGCCCCATGCTCCCCCTGTGATCATCTTCCCCGTGTACTGTCCGCCTACGTCGAGCACGAAAAGCGCCGGGATCGCGTGCGTGCTCATCCCGAGCATCGATAGCTCCGAGCTGGGCCAGCGTCCGAGATCGACCTCCACAATCGACGTGCCCAGCAGCGCGTCCTGCATCCTCGGGTCGTTGCGGTACGACTTGAGCGACTCGCACGGCTCGCAGTTTTTCTGGCCCACGAACACCACAGGCAGCAGCTGCTTGGACGCTGCATCGCGGGCCAGCTCCCGCAGGGCAGTGGCAAGATCCTTCCCACGGGACAGCACGGTCCATTCCGATCGCGGGCGAGGACGCTCCACCACGGCCGGTGCCTCCTCGACCTCAGGCGGCTTCGGGGGAGGCGCCCCGGCAAACTTGTAGACCGTCGCAGGCGCCTCTGCGATCGGCGGGGGGCTCGAGCCGCAGGACAGACCTGGAGCAGCGCACACCAGCGGGACGGCGAGCGCGCGCATCAGGCAGCCCCGTGCAGGCCCGACGTTCATGGCTCACGGAAGCTTGGCGGGCAGGGGCACTGCGACGCCGTTGCGGACCGCCTCGACCACGAGGTCGTTGAGCCCGCGCTCCGCCTTCTCGCACTTGGCCGACACCTCTCCCATCGTGGCGCCCTTGCACTCCTTCTTGCGCTCTGCGGCCACCTTGGCGAGCCGATCATCCTTCAGCATCGCGCTCTGCGTCGACTCGTCGAGGCTGCGCCACGGCACCTTCGCATGCCCGGGCTTGGGCGGCTTTCGAAGGGTGACTTCCTGCGCAGACAACGTGGCGCACGTGCCATCCCACCGCAGCAGGTCGTAGCTGGCGCCCACGCCGCTCACGGACATGCCTCCTGTGTTCGGCTTTCGCTCGCCGATGATCAGCACCTCTTCCTCGAACAGGAGCTTCTCCTCGGAGCTCGGACCGCCGAACCCGTTGAAAGCGTCGGCCTGCTTGACTGCCACGTACGCGCGCCTCCACGGCGTGCCCTTGGCGTAGAACGCGAGGGCGAGATCAGGCCACGCGGTAGCGCACATGCGTTTGACGAAGCCAGGCGGCATCACGCACGCATCGGCAGGGCCCTCGCACGCCGTAGGAACGCCTTTGGGCTCCTGCGAAGCTTTCGTCTCATCGGACGCCGGCTTCGAGGAGGGCTCAGAGGAAGCGGAGGCAGAGGTGGCTGGAGCCTCGGTCGGAGCCTTGGCCGGCGGGGCGCTCGAGCCGCAACCGAACGCGAGAAGTGCGCACAACGGGATCAAACGACGCATGCCGCGCAGGGTAGCGCGAACCGGGCGCGTCTGGCAAAGCCCACTCCATTCCTGTACGATCGCGCCTCCTCAGCCGTCCGATGGGAGGTCCCTCATGCTTCGATTCAGCCACATTGTCGCGCTGCTCGCCGTGCTCGTGGTCGCCGGCTGCTGCAAGCTCCCCTCCACGGCCCCGACCGAGAAGGTCTACAACATGAACTTCCCGGCCGACAACATGCCGGGCCTGCGCATCACCCAGGTCGTCGTCAACTCCAAGGAAACACGCGTCAAGCTCCGCTTCCAGAACACCAGCACGCAGGCGACCACGATCTCGACCGCGCCTCCGGGACACATGGACACGTTCTTCATCGAGGCAGCCGATCAGACGCGACGTCACGGGCTGGTGCGGGCAACGGGCATCTCCTACGGCCCGGTGCGAGATCGCGTCGCCCCAGGCGCGACCCAGGAATTCACCCTCTACTTCCCCCCCATCGACGCATCGTGGAGCCCGATTGATCTGCACGAAGGCGAGCTGGTGAAGAAGGGGGTCAACTACTGGGTCTTCACCGACGTCCCGCTGCGGTGAACCATCGATAGCGAGGCAGATCTTCACTTCCACGCACGTATCACCTGCCGCATTTCCTGACCCATCCGACTTGCCCCGAGGTTTCCATGCGTTCAGCCACCCTGTGGTTCGCTAGCCTTTCCATAGCCACCCTTGTTGCCGCATGCAGCTGCGGAGGAAGCGACAATTCGCTGTTTGCCAACAACGGTCAGGGCGGCTCGCCCGATGGTGGCGCAGGCTCCGGAGGGACCGCAGGAAATCCATCCACAGGCGGCACTGCGGGCAGCGGCGGGACTGCCGGCCAGGGTGGAACCGCTGGTGAGGGTGGAACCGCAGGCCTGGGTGGAACCGCGGGCACCGGCGGCACAGCTGGAGCCGGAGGCTCGGCCGCAGGGGGAACCGCCGGCACATCCGGCACCGGTGGCACGGGCGGTGCGCCTCCTGATCCTGAGGACTGCGCTACTGCAGCTTCGCTTCGCTCCAACATCGGCTGTGAGTTCTGGCCCACGGTCACTGCGAACCTGGTGTGGAGCATCTTCGACTTTGCGGTCCTCGCCGTGAATCCTGGCTCGCTTCCTGCCGTCGTGCAGGTCAACGGACCCAGCGGATTCAACCTGCAGATCAACGTGGCCCCAGGCGCAAGCGAGCCGATCTACCTTCCCTGGGTCGCCAGCCTCAAGGGTGCTGACACCGACACGTGCGGCACTGCCACGGCACCGACCTCCAGCGTCAGGGAGAACAAAGGCGCCTACCATCTGTCCTCCACGCGGGCGATCGCTGTCTTCCAGTTCAACCCGATCGAGTACAAGGGCGTCAACGGCCCACCTGGCAAGAGCTGGACTGCATGCCCAGGGCTGCAGAACTGCTCGAGCTCGCTCACGTCCATCGGCTGCTTCTCCTTCTCCAGCGATGCCTCGATGCTCCTGCCCACCGCGTCGTTGACGGGCACCTACCGGGTCGCAGGGCCGCCTGGCTGGGCTTCCAACGGCCAAGGCGTGATGCCTTCCTACATCGTGATCACGGCGACCCAGGACAACACCAACGTCGGACTCACGCTCAAGGGCAGCACGCTCGCAGGAGGCGGCTTGGGTGCGATGAATGCAGGCATGTCGACCTCGGTCACGATGCAAGCGGGCGACGTGCTCGAGCTGGTCGGTGGCAGCCTGGAGACCGACGACCTGAGCGGTACGTTGATCTCCGCATCCGCTCCAGTGCAGGTCATCTCGGGCATGCCTTGCCGCGACTTCCCGAGCGACACGGCCGCTTGCGATCACCTCGAGGAGACCGTGCCTCCTGCCGAGACTCTCGGAAAGCAGTACGTCGTGTCGCTGCCTGCTGCGCCGAACGGCATCAAGGCTCCGTCGCAGCGCGTCCGGGTGATCGGCAACGTCAACAACACCAAGGTCACCTTTGATCCTCCGATCACGGCCCCGGGGGTGACGGGTGGCCAGGCGATGCTCGACGCCGGCATGGTGCTGGATCTCGGAATGCAGCCTGTGGACTTCAAGGTGAGCGGCGACAAGGAGATCCTCGTGGTCGCCTTCATGGCAGGCGCGGGGATCGTGGATCCGAGCACGCAGCCACCGGATCAGAAGGGCGATCCATCCCAGAGCTACGTGGTTGCCGTGGAGCAGTTCCGCGACGCGTACACCTTCGCCGTGCCGGTCGACTACGAGACCAACTACGTGAACGTCGTCGCACCATCGAGCGCGACGGTCATGCTCGACGGCGTTGCTGTCCAAGGTTCTTCCTGGACCGCGATCGGCAGCTCCGGGATGAGCGTCGCGCGCCTGGCTCTTCCCACGGGCGGGCTGCACCGCGTTTCTTCCACGGCGCCGATTGGTGTTCAAGCCTACGGCTACGGCAACTACACGAGCTACCAGATGCCGGGTGGCGCCAACGCTCACATGATCGCGCCGGTTCCCCAGCCCTGACTCGGCAGACGCCTTGACGTCGCGCACGCATCCATCGGAAACTCGCTGCGTGCAAGCTCATGCCAGCCTCCTCGTGATCGCTGCGCTCGCAGCTGCCTGTGGCGCAGGAGCGGCGCAGTCGCCGAGCGCTCCACCGGCTACGGACAAGGCCGAGGCAGCGAAACCGAGACCCTCTTCTGCCCCAGTGTCCGCGCCTGAGTCCAAGCCCTCTGCGACCGCCGCACTGTCGCCTGTTGCGGCGCCCGAGGATGCGGTGCCGGCACAGGTCCTCCCCATCACCGTCAAGGTATCCGGGCCCAAGACCGAGATGACGTCGGCCGAGGCCAAGGATCTGATGCTCACGTTCGACGTGACGAACACCGGAGCCCAGCCGATTCACGCGGGGCTCGAGAAGTCCGTGCTGCTCGTCAACGGAAAGCCTCACAACGGCTTCAAGGAGACGATCGAGGAGATCAAGGACGACAAGTGGGATTCGCTGGGGCCTGGCGAGACAGCGCGATTCCACTACAAGTTCGTGGCCCGCGGTGGGGTCAAGCCAGGGGAGTACTCCTTCGTGCTGCAGGTCGGGCTGACGTTGTCCAAGCCTTTCGTGCTTCACGTCAGTCCCTGAATCCACAGCCGGTCGATCGTTCGACGGCGCTCGCTATGAGCGGTGCAGATCCGATAGGATGCGCCGTTCGCCCAATCCAACGAGGTCATCATGCTCATGGTCCGCATACTGGTCGTCGCTGCTGCCGCACTCGCTGTCACCGGCTGCTGCAAGCTTCCCACGTCAAGCGAGTCCAAGGAGAACACCCCGGTGACCTCCACGGCCAAGCCCAAGGCCGGCGATCGCATCTACAACATGGATTTCCCCTGCGACAATGACCCGACCTTGCGAATCAGCCAGATCGCCCTTACTCCGACCGAGACGCGAGTGACCGTCAAGTACCGCAACAAGGATCGCCAGACCGCCGAGCTTTCGACGGCTCCGCCCGGGCAGCCCGAGACGTTCTTCATCGAGGCAGCCGATCAGACGCGCACGCTCGAGCTTCGCTCTGCGACCGGCCTTGCAATCAGCCCGAACAAGAATAAGGTCCCCCCAGGGGGCACGCTCGAATTCACGTTGATCTTCCCTCCCATCGACGAGACCTGGAGCCCGATCGACCTGCACGAAGGGAAGGTCGTCAAGAAGGGGCTCAACTACTGGAACTTCACGGACATCCCCCTGAAGTGACGGCCGGGGTTGTCGGGCGCGGTCTTGACGGATGTTGCTTCGTGCGGCAGACATGCCACCTCAGCTTGTATGCCAGGGAAAGGGATATCTCATGCGACGCTGCTTCTTCGTTGCGGGTGTGATCGTTGCGATTGCTTCTGTGGGGTTCGTGGCTTGCAGCTCCAGTGATTCGTCACCTGGGGGAGGAAACCCGGCAACAGGAGGATCCGGCGGAACCGCAGGCGCTGCTGGGACCGGCGGCGCTGGGACCGGCGGCGCAGCGGGTACGGCCACGGGCGGAAGCGCTGGCACGTCAGGAACCGGAGGTGTAGGAGGCAGCGCTGGGACCGCTGGCACAGGCGGCACATCGGAGGACGGCGGCGATCTCGACGCGCCTGTGGAGACCGGCGGCGACGCGCCCTTCGAGGCCGGGTCTGGTGCATGCACCAACACGGCGGACTTGGCGATCATCCAGGGTTCGACCGACTTCCAGACCAAGGTTGGCGACTGCGCCAAGAGCAACATGGGCGCCGACCCTGCGACCAAGAACTGCATCATCCAGCAGACCGGCATCTCGGACGCATGTGCGACGTGCTTCGGCGCCGAGATCAAGTGCGCGGCATCCAAGTGCATGGTTCAGTGCATTGCGGATTCCAACAGCCAGCCCTGCAAGGATTGCCGCGCCCAGAACTGCGATCCGGCATTCACTGTGTGCAGCGGCCTGCCAGCGAACTAGACGAGGAGCCTCATGTTCCAGGACTTCAAGAAGTTCGCCCTCCGCGGCAATGTGGTCGACCTGGCGGTGGGCGTCATCATCGGCGGTGCGTTCGGCGCAGTGGTCAAGTCCGTGGTCGACGACATCATCATGCCGCCGGTCGGTGTGCTCACGGGCGGAGTGGACTTTGCGAACTTCTTCGTGGTCCTCAAGGATGGCGCAAAGACCCCTGGGCCGTACGCCACGCTCGAGCTTGCCAAGGCCGCAGGTGCTTCGACCCTGCGCTACGGCTTGTTCCTCAACACGATCCTCACCTTCCTCATCGTGGCTGTGGTCGTGTTCTTCCTCGTGCGGGCCGTCAACAAGCTGTACCCGCCTGCGCCCGCTCCCGCGATGAAGGACTGCCCCAAGTGCACCAAGAGCATTCCTGACAAGGCCTCGAAGTGCCCGGAGTGCACGGCTGAGCTGGCGTGATCAAGAGCGAAGGAAGATGAGTCCACAGGCCATGCTCAGCACCGATTCTTGGGGTTGAACCCGCGTCGAGGTTGATCACCTCACCCCCGCCCTGAGCTGACGATCCGGGCGAGCCCCTCTCCTGATCCGCCGCATCCCACGACAACCCATTGCGGCGGCAGGAGAGGGGCCGAAGCGTGCGGGCGCTGAGCAACTTGTAGCCCTCTCCTCCCGCCACCACGCCGCACACATGGGACGCGGCGGTGAGGAGGGGGCGAGTGCGGATCGCCGCGTGTCGTGAGGGGGGAGGTGAACAAGCCCGCCTCTGGTCTCCCAAGGCAACCAGACGTCACAAGGAATCGGTGCTCTACTTGGGCATGCCCCTGCAGATGACGCTACGGCTGCCCAGCCTCCACCAGCTTGTAGAACGCCGCCGTCGCAGGCTGGTGCGTGATGGTCTTGAACTGGTACTGCGTCACCACGATGCCCGCTACGACCACGGTCCACGGCCCGGTCGCGGCTGGCGCTGACCTCAGCTCGTAGGTGACGTTCGGGCGCAGGATCGTCGTCTCGATCGTGAGCGTGTCCGCAGCGAAGCTCGCCTTGGAGCCCCAGGGCTTTGCCAGCGGCTCGCCGGCAAAGTTCCCTTCTCCCGGCCAGTGCACCGACTTCCAGTACGCCTCCAGGATGGTTTCGCCGCGGAAGTAGTGGTGGAGCAGCTTGCTCGCCACAGGGAACTTCTGCTGGTAGTTGCAGGGCTCCACCACGGTTCCGAAGCTCGCCGTCGCCCCTGCTTCCAGCCACTTCGCAATGCTCATCTGCCCGCTCGTCGGCACCTGCCCCCCGTAGGAAGTCAGATGGTCCGCCACCGCTCCGGGAAGGTACTGGAGCGTGTCGATCGACGGCACGCTGGCCAGTCCGGTCAGATAGAACAGCACATTGCTCTTGTTCTCGATCACGTTCGACCCAGTCCCACCACTGTTGTCCAGGTACTGGAGCGTGAGCCCGTCCGCGTGCGTCCACTCCTGTACCGTGCTCTGGAAGTCAGGGTACCGCACGCTTCGCGCCGTGTCGGTCGTTCGTAGGAAGTACCCGTCTCCGGTCGGGAACGTCGCATCGGCAGCCGCGCCCTTGTCGATGACCGCCTTGGACTTGTCCGTGTCCGCACCCACCAGCATCATCGCAGGGCGAATCTGGTGATCGGTGAAGGGGTGGGTCGAGTCCGAGTCGTAGTAGTCCACAGCGGCTGTGGGCTGGCACCCTCCCTTGGTGTTGCAGTACTTGGTGTCAAAGCCGAGCGCGAACGCGCTCACCACCGACATGCAGTCCACCAGGTAGGGTTTCGTCCAGCTGATCGCATAAGCCTGCACGCCAGCCGGGACTGTGCTGTCCACCTGCACCTTGGCCGCGATGAAGTCAGCCTGCGGCCAGTTGTTCGCCAAGGGCGCCTTGACATGAATCACGTTCGCTGGAGGCACGCCCCGCGCCTTTTGGTAATAGTCCGCCACTGCGACCGACTGCGGATCGTCGTCGTTCACCAGGATCGCCAGCTCGGAAGCCTCGATGGACGTCCGCGGGAAGAGCACGGTCGGCGGTCCGGCCGGGGCGTCTGCCTCTGCCTCGGTCGCAGCATCTCCACCGTCAGGAGCACCGCCCTGACCGCCTCCGCCATCCTTGCCAGCGCCACCCTCGGGCTTGGGTCCATCCTGCGAACCATCCTTGGCCGTTGCGCCATCGCCAGCCGCTCCGCCCGCGTCGGTCCCGACCGCGTCGGTCCCGCTGTCCTGGCCCGGAGCGGGCGTGGAGTTGGTGCTCGCATCGTCGGAGCTGCACCCTGCCAGGCCTGCGATCAGCACTACCGCTGCCAGCGCTCTTCGGCTCATGGATTCACCTCGAGCACCAGCATACCGGCCATGGACAAACGCTGCAATCGCGCTTCTCGGCGAGGATGCGCGCACGTCGAGAACGTGTACTACGAAGTTCCCTTCAGCTGCGCCGCCAGCAAGGGCAAACCGTCCAACGCCGCAGCCGTCACCTCCGTGTCCGCAAGCAGCACCGCCGCACCCGCGCTCGACGCACGGGCCAACATGGGTGCAGGAGCGTGCGCAAGCACTTGCGGTCCGAACACGATATCCCCTGCAGCCACCCGACCCACCACCGCGCCGTCGTCGATCAGCTCGATCTCGCCCGTCCCAACATAGGCGAGCGATCGCACGGCTGTGCCTCGATCCTGGAGCCGCGCATGCGGCGGCAGGTATCGGAACTCGAATCGCGTCAGCCGCGAGAGCGTCGCTGTCTCGCGCCAGAAAGCACGCGTCTGGCTTCGCGCCAAGGCCAGGAAGGTCTGCAGACGATCTCCCTCTTCGGCCAGGGCGTCTCCGAACCAGGGACACAGTGCAACCGTTCGCTCCACGGCGCCTTGCTGCCATACCAGCACTACCGTATGCGGGCGCGCGCCCACTATCGTAGGAGGCGCACCCACGGAGGTAGAAGCGCGCCGGGTCACCAGATCTGCAGGGCCAAAGACCACCGGCCGTCCTACCTCGCTCGGATGCGCAACTCGCACCGCCCCCTGCGTGACCAGGATCGTGTCGAAGCGATCGAATCTCCCCGTGGTCGCCAGGCGGTGCTCCCTGCAGCTGTCCAGGAACATGCGTCGCGCGTCGATGGGAAGATCCTCGAACACGGGCAGCAGCGACAAATCGAGCTGGGACGGCATCCGCGCTGGCGGAGATGTGGTCGTCCGACGGGGCGGGTGGCTCGATCTGCGAGCTGGCCGTGGTTGCTCCTCCGGCTCCTCCAGCGCTGGCACCGACAGCTCCGCAAGGAGCGATTCCTCGTCGAACGAGCCGAGCAGCTTGCGCAGCTGCGGCATCGTGACCCCTTCCATGTCAGGGAAGGATTCGTCGTCGTCCAGCAGCTCCTCATCCGGCAGCGTGATCGCCGGAGGGCGCATGGTGGGAAGGGTGTCCCCGCGCGCAGCCACCTCCTTCGGGTCGAGCCACGACTCGTGCACTTCAATCAGCGAGGGCTGTCCCGAGGGCTTCGAATCAGGTTCGATGAGATCGTTCACGCGGTCTTTCGTAGCCATGTCGCCGCCTCCTCCGTCTCTGATGGTTATGGCTCGCCGCGGAGGAACGGGAAGTGGGGCGTGAGCGTAAGGCAGCACGACAAGCGGCTGAAGCACCGAGCGCTTGCGCCGTCCCAACCGCTCAGGAGGCAACCCTGGTATCCTGATACCTGCTCATGCGCGCCCACCCGCCGATGACCTTGATCGCGCTGCTGCTTGCGTCGGCCTGCGCTCCGGTGCGTCCCATCGTTTCAGCTCCGCCTCCGCCCCGCCGCCCGCCGCCCGCATCCGCTCCGCACCCGGCACCGTCGGCTGTTCTGACCGCAGAGCCGCCCGCCGACCGCTACCCGCCGCCGCCCGCTCCGAACTTCACCGAAGGGCCTGCGATCCGATTCAGGACCGGCGGAACGCTCAAGCTCAAGCCGATTGCCAAGCAGACCCGGATCATCGCGCTCAGCCCGGATGGTCGAAGCTGGGTGCTGGACGACAGCCACGTGGCGCGCCTCTTCACCCCAGGCAATCCCGCCGGCGTTGGCGTCAACGTGTGGGTACCGAGCGCACGCTTCTCCGCAGATGGCGCTCGAGTGCTGATCTGGAGCACCCGCGGGCTCGCATTGCTCGATGTGGCCACAGGGCGCACGCTGGCCTCGCGCGATGGTGCCATCTGCGGCGCAGCCTTCCTCGGCACCGACAGGATCGTGTTCCACCAGGAGTCTGATGATCCGGACGCGCGTTTCTGGCATTGGAAGATCGGGGAGCCCAAGCCAGCGGCGCTGGGTCCTGCCAGGGAGGCTCGGACCTGCCACGTGTCGCTCGACGGCGAGCGCTGGCTGGTAGAGGGCTACCGCACGCTTGCGTTCATCGACGGCAGGACGGGTCAGGCCCGCCCGCTCGCAGAGCCTGGCACCCACGACGTCGTTTCCCCGGCTGGCAACCGCACCTGCACGGGCGCTGAGACAGGCATGGTCTGCGTGCGGTACCCGGACTTGTCGATCGAGCGCGTGTGGATGGTGCCAACCTCGAGCAGCATGGTGTTCGACAGCACGGGCAATCACGCGCTCATCACGTTCGTGGACGGCCCTGATGGCGTCTACGATGCGTACGCGTTCGTCGACTTCGATGCCCGCACAGTGCGTCGCATGCACGGGGTCCGCGCCACTTCAGGAAGCCTGTTCTCCCTCGGGCCTGATGGGAAGATCCTTACCATCGGCAGCGGGCAAGGGTTGTACGTCTACGACCTCGACAAGGCGCTCATCCGATTTGCACCTCACAGCCCGCTGTACGGCAACTTCACCTTCCCGTACAACCCGCGACGCCTCGTGGCTGGAACCGACGAGCCGATGGACCTGTTCATCGTCGAAGTGCCCTGACCCGCCTCAAGGACACGCGATCGACGTCGCCCAGACCTGATGGATTGCGCCTGCCGCGGTCAGGTACGCAACCGCGCCCTTGCCGCTCGCCATCGCAACCACGGCCTGCCCTGCACCGCCTGCCGGTGGGGAGATCTCCAGGGGCGCACCTGCCGGGCGAAGCTGGCCGTCACACGTCTGCGCGCGCACCACGCGCGCATTGCCATCCCCTTCGGTCCAGACCACAAGCCATCGGCCATCGTCCACGGAAGCGATCGATGGCGACGCGACCAGACCTCCGGGCCCACCTGGTGGGATGGCAAGAGGCTCCGATACCGAGGGAGGCTCGCCTGGACGCGCAGTCGCCACGCGAAGCTGCCAAGCGCCATTGGACTCGTTGGCAAAGGCGATCGCAGCCTCCTTTCCATTCCATCCCAGGCTCGGGCTCGAGACCTTGGTGCCTGTGCCTTGCACCCGCTGCAATGAACCCTTGGGCTTGAACGTCTCGTCCGTGAATCCCATCCAGAGGATGTCCGATTGCCGGAACGCCATCGCCAGCCCCGAGGAGCCGAGCCCGAACGCGCGCACCGAATCCCCTGGATCCCCTGCGGGCCGCGCCCAGATCAACGTCGTGGCCTTGGAGCCCCGCTCCGCTACCACCAGCGCGTCCTTGGTCCATCCGACCCTCGCCGGACGCGTGGAAGGCACGGTCACCGGCTTCTTCATTCGCAACGTCGGATCGTCATCGTCCACCGCAAAGGAAGGCTCGCTGCCCTGGGCCAGGGGAACCACGCGCCGGATCGGTCGGAACGCCGGCTTGTTGATCGTCTTGCTCACCCTCAAGCTTGGCAGCTCGATCACCAGTCCCGCCGCCTTGAGCACGCCAGCGGCGAAGCCGACCGCGAATCGGGAGCCATCCTGAGCCACCCACGTTTCGGGAAGCACTTCCTTCCATGCTGTGTTCGCCACGCGCTCCGGCGCGTGGGCCACCACGCATGCCGCGACCGATGCAGAAGCCGGAGCCGAAGATGGGATCGCAGGCGCGCTCTGGGCAGCGCCGGGCGCCGCGGCTGCGGTCGCGCCTTCTGGCCCCGCCGGGCTGCTGGGCGCCATGGGTTCCGGCTTGCTGCGGAACAACGGCACGAGCAGCCCGCTCATGCCCAGCAGCACGATCGCGCCCAAGCCTGCCACCATCCACCAGAACCACTTCTCGTGGCGCACGCGCAGCCCGATCCCTTGCCAGAGGCTGAGTGGCTGGATCTCGATCTCAGGTCCTGGCATGGAGATCCGAGCCGACGAGATCAGGTCGGGCTGCGAGGCTGATCCTTCCCGCGGCCATCGCTGCTCGATCTCCTCACCTTCCTTGAAGAACTCCGCAGACACGCCTCTGAAGCCCGGCGGGGGTGGAGCGAACTTGGCGGTCGATTCCTCCGGCGCATCGTCCTTGTCCTCAGCGACGGCCTGCTTGCCGGCAGGCTCCGCCTGCTTCGCCTCGATCGGCTTTGCGAGCGCTGGCTCCGGCTCCGGTGCCTTCGAGGGCTCGACCTTGGGCTCCGGTGCAGCAGGCTTCGCGGGCGCGGTCTTCGGCTCCACCGCCTTGGCGGGCTCTGGCTTGGGCGCAGGTGCAGCTGCCTTGGCAGGCTCTGGCTTGGGCGCAGGTGCAGCTGCCTTGGCGGGCTCTGGCTTGGGCGCAGGTGCAGCTGCCTTGGCAGGCTCCAAAAGCTCGTCGACCGCTTGCTGGGTCAGCGGAAGCCCAGCGCGCGGGATCGTCGGCATGTCCTCCTGCGTGTCCTCTGAAGGGAAAGGCGCCTTGCGAGCCGTGGGCATGTCATCCAGGACATGCTCCTTCGTTTCAGCGGACTTCGATGCTGCCCTTGATGGGGGAACCGAGGGGCGCCTCACCGCGCGCGCAGCGGGCGGCGCCTCGGAGCGAGGCGCGCGCGCAGCCGTCTTGACCGCGCCCTGAAGCGCAGCGGATGAAGTTGCGGGAACGGACGACGCGGTGACCGCCATGGTTCGCCGATACGCCGCCTGCTGCTCCAAGGTGGGCTCGATCGGCTCGCCAGGCAGCTGCGCGGAGCTCCCCGGCGTCGCCGCCTGGCTCAAGTCCCCGGTGGCCAGATCGCTGAACGCTGCAAAGACGCGCGCAGGGAGAAACGCAGCCATCCCCTCGCGCCAGACCAGGATGTCGACCGTGACGGATCCGGCGGCGATTGCGCTCCGGACTTCCTCGGTTCGGGCGTGACGGAACACGCCGCTATCGTCAACCCAGCACCAACCTGTGAAGCCTGCCACGCGCCAAGGATACTCAGACGCGCCTGGTGCGGGTGATATTTCGCGTGGCTACTTCGTGGCTGGTGCGGGCGGTGCGCTCTGCGGCAAGCGCATGCCGGGCAGCACGCGCTTGGTCTCTGACACGTTCTCCAGCGACTCGGCGCTGACCATCAGGTGCGCCTGCAGCGTCTTGTCGCCCACCGGCTCGAACAGCTTGCCCAGATACGGAACGAGGTTGGTGCGAGGATCCAGCCCGATCCAGAAGATCCCGGTCTCCGGTCCTGAGCGCGGTCGCGATTCCGGGAACGGCTGCGGCTGATCGCCCTTGTTGCCCGGGAAGGGATTGGGACCCTCGCCGTAGCGCCCTGCATCGATCCCCGCGTCAGCGGTCCGACGCAGCGAGAACTGCAGCGCTGCATCTGGCTCGAAGCTCACGGCGATCGCGTCTGGCCCCACAGAGACCGCAACCCCCGGTGTGCCCTTTTCGATCACGATCTCCTCGACCATCTTGCCAGCCACGAGCTGCAGCTTGTGGCCTCCCGTGATGCGTCGATCCTGCGACTCGACCACGCGCCGCAGCGTCACGTCATCGGACAGGTAGAACTGCAGGCTCTTGAGCTCTTCATCGGTCAGGTTGTTCTGGTAGCGGATCTCTTGCGTCAGGGCGACCATCCGCGCCCCGCAGCCCATGCTCAGCCACGACGCCAGCACAACGAGGAGGAGGATGACAGCTCGGGGGAATCGGACGTGATCCATTGCGGCCCACCTTGTTCGACGCCGACACGGCACCTGCGCAAACCATATCGAGAACGATGCGCCCCCGCCAGACCTTACACCTGCCAGCCCCGGCGCTCGTCCTTCACTCCACGGGAACCGCGTACTCAGCTCCCACGCAAATTCCCCTGCAATCCGGATCTGCGCAGTCCACCAGCCCATCGCCGTCGTTGTCCCGTCCGTCATGGCATTGCGTTTCTCTGCGCGAGGTCGGCGGACGCGGAGGAGGCGGCGCCGCATAGGCAGGCACAGCGAAGTGCTGGCAGTCCGGATCGGCGTTGTCAGTCAGGCCGTCGCCATCGTTGTCGATGCCGTCGCTGCAGTTGGTCTCCCGTCGCGTGCGCGGTGGCGGCGTGGGCTCGATCGGCGCAGGCGCCGCGTACTCGGCACCACTGCAGAATCCCGCGCAGTCCGGATCCGAGCAATCGATCAGCCCATCGCCGTCGTTGTCGCGCCCGTCTCCGCAGTCGTGCTCCATCGACTGCAGCGGCTCCGGCGCAGGTGCTGCATACAGAGCCACCGGCGCGCATGCTCCCCGGCAGTCCGGATCCGCGCAGTCGGAAAGCCCATCGCCGTCGTTGTCCTGACCATCCATGCAGATCTCGGGCGGCGGGTTGGTCGGGCGCATCGGCTCGCTGCTCGTCTTGCACGAGGCTTGCGTCGCTGCCACGCCCAGGGCCATCGGAACCGCAACGGCCCACCAATCGGTGCGCACGCGCGCCATGCGCCCTGTCTCGTCAATCATGTCACACAGGTGTTCGAGCCAGGCGCGTGCCTCGCGAGCGTAGCTTCGTTCCATGTCGAGTCCTTTCCAGTCCGTGTTCTACGATCACCTACGGACGAAGCGCCATTCCGATCTCCCCGACTTTGTCCTCGCCCACCCGCCGGAGTTGCGCTTTCATGAGGCAATGCAGGTCAAGGTGACCATCTTCATGCGTGGTCGTGCGGTGCCGCTGGAGGACGTCAAGGACGCCCGCATCTCGGCACCGTTCCGGACCATGGCGAGCCAGGTGCAATCGACTCTCGAGGGGATCCTCTGTCCGGAGCACGGCAAGACCGCCACGAATGTGAGGATCACGGTGGACGCGAAGGGCTCGGCAGATCTCAAGTACGAGAGCTGCTGCCCCAGGCTTGGCGCCCTGATCGGCAAGGCCCTGGGGTGAAGGACCCCGGCGCGTGAACGTGTCCGTCCCTAACACCACGTGCTATCCTCGGTCGCGAGGATGAGTCCAGGGCCCAAGGCCGACCGCAGCGCGCCCATCCCAGAGCGTGTCGGGCGCTACGAAGTTCTGCTCCCCATTGCGAGCGGCGGAATGGCTACGGTGTACCTCGCGCGCACCGCGGGGGCCGGTGGCTTCGAGCGCGACGTCGCCTTGAAGCTCACGCATGCCCACCTGCGCGAGAACCCGGAGTTCGCCGCGGATCTGCTGGAAGAGGCCAAGCTGGCTGTACGCATACGCCACAGGAACGTGGTCTCTGTTCTCGACGTCGGCGACGACCCCTTGGGGCTGTTCCTGGTGATGGACTACGTCCACGGCGACACCCTGTCGCACCTCCGGCGCCAGGCAGAGCTTCGCAGCGAAGCGTTCCCGGTCGGCATCGGCCTGAAGATCCTCATCGATGCGCTGATCGGGCTGCACGCTGCCCATGAGCTCAAGGACGACAAGGGCCGTCCCCTCGGGCTCGTGCATCGTGACTTCTCCCCGCAGAACATCCTCGTCGGCATTGATGGCATCGCCCAGCTGACCGACTTCGGGATCGCCAAGGCGTCCACCAGGCTCGGGCACACCCTGAGCGGCGTGGTCAAAGGCAAGACCAAGTACATGTCTCCGGAGCAGGCGCGCGCCCAGCACACCAACCGTCGCGCCGATGTCTGGGCCGCAGGGATCGTGGCCTGGGAGATCCTCGCAGGCTGCAAGCTGTATCCGGAAGGCAACGAGGTCGGCACCCTTCTCAAGGTCGCTACCGAGGCTCCCCCGCGTCTTCGCACGGTCAATCCGAGCATCGCGCCAGCATTCGAGGATGCGGTCGCTGACGCGCTCACCATGGATCTCGCCGCGCGCTGTCCCACCGCCGCAGCCTTTGCCCAGGAGCTCAGGGCAGCGTGCCAGGCGCATTGCCCTCTTCCCGATTCGATCGAGGTCAGCGAGTACGTCGAGCGCATGGTGGGCCCCAAGCTGGCCGAGCGTGAGCGTCGGGCTGCTGAGATCATCTCTCTGCGAAAGAAGATGGGCACGCTCGCCCGTTCCTTCGAGGAATCGATCTCCGGGATCAACTCGGACAGCAATCCAATCCACATGTCGCGGGCTTCGCAAAGCTCGATCCCGGACGTGCCTCCTCCGCCTTTCGCGCTTCTGGCTCCTGCCGGCCCAGCCTCGTCCGAGCCTCCGGTCGAGGCAAAGACCGCGTCCCCTGCTGCCGCTGGGCCAGAACCCGAACGCGCAGTGACGGACACGACCTCGGTGGCGCGCGCAGGCACCTCCGTACCAGTGCCCCGCGCTCCCCTCGTTCTCAAGGCTGTCGCCGGAGCCCTCGTCGCCATTGGGGTCGTGACCTCCGGCCTCGTTGTGTGGCATTGGCGAAGCTCGTCTGGCCCCGCCGCAACCGCTTCGTCCGTGCCAGTGACGCCTGGCCCCTCCACGGAGTTGTCCACCACCCCCGCCGCGTCCGCGGCCGAGGTGCCTTCGGCGAATCCGGCCCCACGGGACTCTTCCACTGTGGTCGAGACGCCAGGTGCAGTCGCAGTGTCTGCCAATGCGCCGCTGCGGTGGCTGCGCGTCGACGATCGCCTTGTCCAGGTCGGCGGCGGTGCGCGCGACTTCGACCTGCTGCTGGAGTCGGCGGAGCGGAGCAAGGACTGCAAGCTCGAGGCGGTTTCGCTCGACGGGCGCATAGCCACGATGAAGCTTGCGGCAGGGGCGCGTGAGGTCGTGGTACAGTTCCCGCTGGTATCCGGAAAAGGGTCCTCCAAGACAGGGCGCCCGCCGCTGGCGACCAATCCCTATTCCAAGTCGAAGTAGACCATGCATCGGGACAGTACGACCCAGAAGCGAACGAGCTTTCGACGGACCCGCCTTCGCTTCCTCCGGACCGCCCGCGGCGTGTGCGCTGGACTCGCTCTGGTGACGTGCACCGCTGCAGCGCCTGCCACAGCCATCGCGCAGGACAAGGCCGCAGAAGCTGCCACGCTCTTCGAGACCGCATCGAAAGCGTTCGAGAAGAACGACTTCACCGCTGCTGCGTCTGCCTTCGACAAGGCCTACAGGCTGATGCCCCACGGCGCCACCATCTTCAACGCCGGTCTTGCCTGGGAGGCTGCAGGAGAGAAAGCCCGGGCTGCAGATGCGTACCTCGAAGCTCTCACCTTCGGCGGACTCAATGACACGCAGACCACGGATGCATCCAAGAAGCTCAAGCAGCTCGAGAAGGCTCTCGGCCGAGTGGAGATGCGCAGCCCGGTCCCAGCGCGCGTGAGCGTCCTGCACCTGCAATACGCCAACACGCCTTTGCGCGCGCACCTCCCCTTTGGCATGCATATCGTCCGCGTGGACTACGCCAGCGGCGCTACTCGATACTACCCGGTGCAGAGCAGTGCCGATCCGCTCCTGGTCGAGCTTCGACCGGACGGGGGCGAGGCAACTTCCGAGGCTGCCTCCAAGACCACGGCCCCTCGGCCGTCATCGAGCAAGCTCTTCACGCAGAAGACGCTTGGCTGGATCTCACTGGGTGGTGCTGCGGCCTTCTCGGGTGCGGCGATCATCCTCGGCCTGCAGGGGTGGAGCGCGCGCGACGAGTTCGTGGAATCCGGGTCGACCAACCAGGACGCCCACGATCGCGCGGTTTCCTATCGCACATGGGCCAACGTCTCGTGGGTGGGTGCGGGGTTGCTCGGCGCCACAGGCGGCGCGCTGCTGTGGACCGCACCGCCATCCAAGGCTGCCCCGCCGAAAACCGGCGACGGACCGCCGCTTCGCGTGACCTGCGGCCTGGGGCCGGGAACGGTCTCGCTCTTCGGGGCGTTCTAGTACTGCGTGCCCGAAGTGCATTGGGGGATCACGGGCGATGTGCGAAGCCCACAGATCCTGCGTTCTTTCGCAACCGTAGCGCCACGGCATCCGCCGTGGCTGCGTTTGGCACGGCATGCCGTGCCAAACGTAGG